>JBOGZU010000001.1:0-354693 GCA_050697455.1 Gaiellaceae bacterium
CACGCCACCGACACGCCCACCGTCGGCGGGGCGGCAGCGACGGCGGGCAACGGCTCGCTCCGGTCCATGGAGGGTCGCCGTTGACTTGTGGTTAGGAAGCCCGCCGAAGCGGCTATACGACTTGAAAACAGTGTCCCGTGTCGGCTGCGGGTCAGCTGCGTGTCAGCGCCGTGTCGGTCGCGGGTCAGTAGCGAGCGGTACGAGGTACGCCATGAACAGCCGTTTCAGCAGGCGCAAGGACGACCCCGCCGACCGAGCAGAGGGACAACCCGCGCTCGCCGCCGTCCAACGCGAGCGCCCCCGCATCCGCACCCGCCCCGAGGGCAACGGCAACCAGCCGCGCCGCCCCCGCCAGCACCGCCTCCTCCAACCACTGCCGCTCGCCGCGCTCTTCCTGATCCTGTTGGCGCTGATCGGCTACTGGTCGGTCTACAGCCGCACGACCCGCCGCACCCAGGTGCTGGTCGCCGCGCATGCCCTCCCTGCGGGCAGGGTGCTGCGCCCCTCCGATCTCGCCCAAAGCGGACTCGCCGGCAGCGGCCAGCTGCTCGCGACCTTGCTGCCGGCGAGCGAGCAGAGCCTGCTGATCGGGCGGGCTCTGAAAGAACCGGTCGCCCCTGGTGCTCCGATCCCGGCGGCCGCGCTTTCGAGCGCGCGTGGCGGCGCCGACTCGATGACGCTGGCGGTCCCGGTCCAGCACGCACTCGGCGGCCAGCTCGCCCCCGGCGACCGAGTCACCGTTCTTGCCACCTACACGAGCGCGAGCGGGCAGGCGCAGACGCGCGCGGTCGCGCGCAACCTGCGAGTGCTCGACGTCGGCGGCGCCTCCGGCTTCAACGCCAGCACCCAGACGATCGCCGTCACCGTCGCCCTGCCGAACCCGTCGCTTGCGAGCGCGCTCGCGCTCGCCAACGAGGCCGGCAAGCTCGACCTGCTGCGCGAGGCAGGCGCCGGCGCGAGCGCACCGATCCCCAGCGCGAGCGCACCATGAGCGACGACGATGGCAGGCCACGCCTCCTTCTTGGGCTGACCCCGCTGACCGAACGGCAGGTCGAAGAACAGCTCTTCGGCGCCGAGCAGACGCTCGCCGTTGTCGGCAGCGCCGCCGACGCGGCCGAGCTGCTCGCGCTCGCCGAGCGCCGCCACGCCGACGCCGCGCTCCTCTCACCCGAGCTGCCCGGCCTCGACCCGTCCGCCTGTTCTCGGCTTCGCTCCCACGGCGTGCGCTTGATCGGCCTCGCCCTCGACGACCACAACGCCGACACGCTCGCCGCTCTCGGCGTCGACTCTGCGTTGCGACCTCCACTCACCGCCGCCGATCTCGCAGCAGCCTGCAGCGACAGGCCGGCCCTCGCGCCGGCGACGATGCAGCCGTCCCGTTCGCGTCCCGAGAAACAGAAAAGCGCGGATGTGGGGAGCGTGCTCGCGGTCGTGCCCGCCGGCGGGTCTCCGGGCGCGAGCGAGTGCGCAGCCTCGATGGCGGCACTGGCCGATCAGCGCTGGCCGACGTTGCTCGTCGAGCTCGACCTCGTCGACGGCGCGCTGGCGCTGCGTCTCGGCGCCGACCCGAACGAGGGCTCATTGCTCGGGCTCGTCCGTGCCCACGCCGCCGACGGTGCACTCGAGGACCTGCTCGCGCACTGGGTCACCGATGGTGGGCGCGGCTGGCCGCCTGCGCTGGTTGCACCTGCGGACACGCACGCCCACATCGACGAGCTCGCCGAGCCCGGCGCGATCCGGGCCGCGCTCGAAGCAGCAGCGTCCGCCTACCCGCTCGTCATCGCCGACGTCGGCGCGCTGCTCGCACTGCCGGGCGAGCTGCCCAAGGTTGTGCGCGCCCAGCGGGAAGCCGTGATCGCCGCCGACGCCGTTGTGCTCGTGATCGGCGCCCGCGAACAGCAACTCCGCGCCGGCCGCGCTCAGCTCACGCTCCTCCTCGACGAGCTCGGCATCGCGCGCGAGCGGCTGCGGGTCGCCGTCAGCGGCCTCGGGGCGCCCGGCGCCGGCAGCAAGGCCGACCTCGAAGCAGCACTCAACCCGGAACTCGCACAACTACGGCTGAGCGTCGACGCCTGGCTTCCCCACGACGCGCGCGCCGCAGCGCGTGCACGCCGCAGCGGCACACCGCTCGCACTCGCGCGCAAGCGCGGCCGCTACGCACGCGCGCTGCGTGGCCTCCTCGACGAGCTCTTGCTTCCAAGCCAGCCGGTGCCGCGCGAGCGCAAGACACGACTGCCGATCCCAACACCTTCCGTTACGGCGGCATCGAAGACCGAGGGCGACGAGGAGGTGGCGCTGCCGTGGCGGAGCTAGCCGCCGCCGACCGCGTCCGCGCCCACGTCGAAGGCGCGCTCACCGCCAAGCAGGTCAACCTCGCATCACCCGACGGGCGCGAACAGGCGGAAGCGTTGATCGAGGAAGCGCTCACCACCTACCAGGCGGACGCGCTCGCCAGCAATGGGGACGGCTCACCGGCGCAGCTGGAGCAGATCCGCCGCGAGCTGCGCGACGACCTGCTCGGCCTCGGCCGGATCGCCGAGCGAATGCTGGCGGACGAAAGCGCCCAGGAGTGGATGGTCAACGGGCCGCGCCGGATCTTCAAAGACATCGGCGAGCGGATCGAGCGCGTCACCGACATCGCCCTCCCCGACGACCGCGCCGCGCTGCGCATCCTCGAGCGGCTGCTCGAGCGCGTCGAAGGCAAACGCCTCGACCGTATCACCCCGCTGATCGAAGCCCGCCTCCCCGACGGCTCCCGCCTGACCGCGGCGATCCCGCCGGTCAGCTCCAACGGGCACGTCATCTTCACCATCCGCCGTTTCCGCCTGAAAGCGAACACGATCGCCGAACTCGTCGAACTCGGAACGCTCAGCCAGCCGGCCGCCGACTTTCTCGCCGCCTGCGTCCGTGCCCGCAAGAACATCGTCGTCGCCGGCCCCGTCTCCTCCGGAAAAACCACGCTCCTGAACGCGCTCGGCGGCGCCATCCCCGGCTCCGAACGCATCGTCGTCTGCGAATCCGGCGCCGAACTGAAACTCCCCGACCTGCTGCACAACTGCGTCGCCTACGAAGCCCGCCCCGACAGCGCCGACGGACTGCCCGGCGTCACCCTCGACCAGCTCGTCGCCAGCGCCCTCCGCCTCAACCCCAGCCGGATCATCGTCGGCGAATGCCGCGGCCCCGAAACGATGGCGATGCTCTGGGCCCTCGCCACCGGCCACGCCGGCATGACCAGCGTCCACGGCGAAACAGCCGACCACGGCCTGCGCAACCTCGCCCGCTTCGCCCTCACCGCCGGCGCACACATCACCACCGAACAAGCACTCGACTGGCTGCGCGAGATCGACATCGTCATCCACTGCGCCCGCCCCACCACCTACCAAGACGGCGAGCAACGCTTCCTCCCCCGGCAAGTCGACGAGATCGTCGAAGTCCAAGGCGTCGAAGGAACCCGCCTCACCGTCAACCCCCTCTTCGAAGGCAGCGGCGCCGACCTGCACTGGGTCGGCACTGGGCCACGCTTCCTCGCCCAACTCGAACACGCTGGGTTCGCACCATGAGGACGACCGCACTAATCGGTTGCTTTGCGGTGGCTGTCGTCGTAGCCGGCTGCGGCGGAGGCCACCATGCTTCCGCTACGACGGCCGCGACCACGTCCACCGTGCGCGCCGATCCACAGGGGCGTCTCACCGCTGCTGTTCGGGCGACACTGGATGCGAATCACCAGCTTGCGAAGCTTGTGCTCTGGCGGAACGCGGTCCCGGCTTCTGCCACGAGTTCGACGCGCGGACCTGCTCTCGCCGCACTCCGTTCGGCTGCTGCGGGTCGTCGTCGGCGCGGTATTCACGTCAAGGTCGTTTCTGACGGCTTCAGGATCGCCTCGGTCACACTCGATCCGTCGTTCACTCGTGCGACCGCGGTCGTTGTCGATCCCCAGCGTGTTCGACCCTACGGAAGCGACGGTAAGCCGCTAGGGAGAGCTGTAAGGCTTTCGGAGAAGTCGCGCTTCGTCTTGCATCGTCTTGGCGGCTCGGATCGGTTTGTCGTGTGGCAGGTCGCCGCGGTGCAATGAGAACGAAAGCGCTCACTTTGTGGATCGTCGCGCTCTTTCTCTGGCTGATGTCCAGCGGCCCTGCACTGGCTGACGGGCCGCTAAGAATCGGAATCAACTCGCAGCAGTACGGCCCAAGCCGCGCCCGCGTCGCTGCACACATTCACGCTTCCGCGGCTCGGGCAGGAGAGACGCATGATCGAGGCGCCACGCCTGGAAGCACGCACGCCGTAGTCGTGACGGTCAAGACGCACGGCGGCGCTCCGTCTAACCTGCCGCCACCGTTCCCGCCGCTCTCGACGCGTTCGCCGATTCTGCGCGACCAGCATCCGTTCGGTCCGGGGAGCTTTTGGTACACGGATGGGGCGGGGCACGCATGCCCGTACGTTCCGGACAGTGTCTCGCCGTGCTTCACGCTGGTCGGGCCTGCGGCCAATCCGGCGGGTCGGCTGTCGCCGTCCGTGGTTGCGCAGTCGCTGACGCGTCGCGTTGAGCTTGCGCCCGGCGAGATCAAGACGAGCCCGACGACCGAGGGTCTGACTGGCGCGCAGTCGTGGTTCTGGCTTGACCCGGCGCCGCAGCGACAGTCGTTGTCGATCTTGCTCGCGGGCGAGACGGTGAACGTGAATGCGGACCCGTCCGTCGAGTGGCGCTTCGGCGACGGCGCGTCCGTGGATGCTGGTCCGGGCGTTCCGTATCAGGCGGGCGTCGCGCCAGGTGACGCGATCACGCATGTGTACGACACGCGCTGTCTCCCGGGCGATCAGGGTCACGACCCGTACGTGCTCGCAAGCTGCGGCCAGGACGGCTACACGATCGAGGCGCTCGTCGTCTGGCACATCACCTACAGCGCAGCAGGTCCGATCGCAGAGAGCGGAGCGCTTCCGGCGCGAACGACCGAGACGTCGACGTCGTATGCGGTGAGCGAGTCGCGCGCGTTCCTGGTGAGCGGAGGCGGTCAGTGATCGGGGCGTTGCTCGCTGTCTGCTTTGCAGCCGGTGTCGGCTTGCTCGTGGTCGGGCTTGCGCGCGAGCCGCAGTCGTTCGAGATCGCCGCGTTGTCGAAGCGATTGTTCGCGCGGCGGGAGTCGTTGCCGCTGGCGCCTGCGCCGCTCGTAGGTCTGTCCGCTCTGCTGGCGCTGATCGCCGCGGCGGTTGTGTGGTCGCTCGTCGGTGTTCCCGTGCTCGCCTTGGCGGCGGCTGCTGCCGGTGCGTACGCACCGCTTGCCTGGGCTCGACGCGCAGCGGAGCGCAGGCGGTACGAGCGTGAACGAGCGTGGCCGGCCGCACTGGCGCAGCTCGCGGACTCGCTCGAGGCCGGCATCGCTTTCCCGGCCGCGGTCGCACTGCTCGGCGAGGCAGGGCCGCAGCCGCTGCGGGCCGAGTTCACCTCGTTCCAGGCGCGCCTGCGCGCGGCCGGCTTGGAAGCGGCGCTGGACGGGCTCGCCCGCGCGGGGGAGCGCACCTCGGACACGGTTGCGCTCCTTCTGCGGGCGGGGCTGTTGGAGTTGCCGGCGGGGCGGCTGGCGCCGCTGCTGCGCGAGCTCTCGGAGATGTTGGCGGAACGGTTCGAGGCGCGCGAGAAGGCGCGCACCCGCGCCTCCTCGCTGCAAGTCGAGGCCGCGATTCTGGCGCTGAGCCCGATCGTGCTCTTGCTGCTGCTCGGCGCCGCGGCGCCCGGCTACCTGAACGCGTACCGGACAGCGGCTGGGACCGCGGTCGCGACGGTCGGCGGCGGGCTGATCTTCGGCTGCTATCTGCTCATGCGCCGGCTCGGGCGCGTCCCGGAGCCGCGTCGCACGAGGACGTCGCGATGAACACGACGCTGCTTCTCTCGAGCGTCTCGCTCGTGGTCGGCGGGCTGATGCTGGTGGCGCACGTGTTGGCGGGGCGGAGGGAGCCGCTTGCGGTCCGGCTCGCACGCGTTGAAGGCCGCCTCGGCGAGTTCGGGACCGGCGGAGCGTCGCTGCAGCTTCCCGCCTGGCTGGTTGGGATGCGCGCGAGCTACGAGCGTGACCTGCGTCGCGCGGGCGGCGAGAAGACGCTGCGCCGCTTCCTCGCGGAGAAGGCACTGCTCGCGTTCGCGGCACCGTTCGTCGTACTGGCGCCCTACGCGGCCGCGACAGCGCGACTTCCGAGTCTTGCGTTCGTGGCGGTGCTTGCGATCGCCGGCTTCTTCGTCCCCGATCTGGTGCTGCGCCAGCAGGTGAAGCAGCGGCGGGAGGCGATCTTCCTCGATCTGCCGGAGGCGATCGCGGTGCTCTCGCTCTCGCTTGGCGCTGGGCAGTCGCTGCGGCAGGCGCTCGAGCTGGCCGGCCGCGACTGCGCCGGCCCGCTGGGGGGCGAGCTTGAGCGGGCGTTGACGCTGGCGCGCAAGGAGCGCGGCGTCTCCGAGCGCGAGGCGCTCGCGCGCGTTGCGCGCGAGGCGGGCGAGCCAACCTTCACCCGCTTCTGCGAGCTGCTCGCGGTCAAGGAGAGCCCCTACCTCGACTTTCTGCGCCAGCAGGCGCGCGAGGCGCGGGCCGAGCAGGCGCGCTACCTCGAGCGCGCCGCCGACCGCGCTTATCTGGCGATGCACGCTCCGCTCGCGCCGCTATTGGCGGTGCTGGTGCTGCTGCTCGCATACGGCTTTCTTCGGTTCCTGGCCCACACCGTCTGAGAGGAGGACGGATCAACATGCTCGACGCATTCTGGTTCCGGTTTCTGGGTTGGTCAGAGCGCATCCGCCACGAGGAACGGGGCGACAGCCTGGTCAACTGGGTCGTGCTCGCGGTCGGCCTCGCCGTCGCCGCTGCGGCCGTCGTTGCTGTGCTTCGGCCCGCGCTCGAGAACGCCGCTCAGAGCATCGCCAACTTCATCAGCGGCGGATAAGGCGGTCGGTTTGCGACTCCCCCGCCGACTTGGAGAGGAGCGCGGGCAGGCCCTGATTGAGGGTCTGCTCGCGCTCGGGCTCGTCCTGTTGGTGGTCGCGTTCGCGGCCGAGGCGATCGCCTACGCGCACGCCCGCTCCGTCGCACAAGCAGCAGCGCAAGACGGCGCCCGCGCGGCCGCCGCGGCCGGGCCGCAAGCCGGCATCGACCGCGCCGACGCAGTCCTCGCCGCCGCGGGCGGAGCGGGTGCGGCGATGCACGCGAACGCGAACGTCAACGGCAACGAGGTCACCGTCACCGTCAACGGGCAGGCTCCGCACCTCTTCAACGTGCCTCTCGTGCTGCCCGCGGTCGCCGCGAGCGCGAGCCTGCCGCTCGAGCAATACGCGCCCGACGAACAGGCGGCAGCACCGTGAACCTGCTGCGAAAGCTGCGCCGCGAAGAGGGCGAGCTCGGGCTCGTCTCGGCGCTCCTGCTTCTTGCCGGGGTGCTGCTTCCGATCATGTTCATCGTCGTTGCCTTCGCCCGCATCGAGAACGGACGCCTCGCCGCTGCCCAGGCGGCACGCGACGCCGTCCGCGCCGCCGTCGAAGCACCAACCGCCACCGACGCCCAGCAAGCAGCCAACGACGCGATCGCCCGCGCACAGATGCAGACCGGCGTTCCGCTGCAGCTGCAGCTCGCCGGAACCTTCGCTCGCGGCGCCGTCCTGCACGCAGAGACGAGCGCACAAATCGGGCTCGCCTCGGTCCCGTTCATCGGCCGGCTCGGCACCATCGCCGTCCACGGCAGCGCCGCCGCGCCCGTCGACACCTACCGAAGCCTCGTCGGAGGCAGCTCACCATGAGCCGCGCGGCCAAACGGTTGCGCAACGAGCATGGCTCGGTTCTGATCACCGGCCTGCTGCTGACGCTTGCGCTGCTGATGGTGCTCGGCGCGGCCGTCGACATCGGCCACGCCTTCATCGTCCGCCGCGACCTCACGTCGCTCGCCGACAACGCCGCCCTCGCCGGCGCACAACAACTCGACCAGCAAGCAATCCACCAAGGCCAACTCGCCCTCGACCCCCAACAAGCGCAAACAGCCGCGCTCGCGACCCTCAGCGGCCAGCCTGGCATCCAAGCTCACGCCGACGCGACCACGGCCGACGTTCACGTGCAGGTGACGCGACGCTTCCCAACCATCCTCTTGCGCCTCGTCGGACTCTCCGACCTCACCGTCTCCGCCCAAGCCAACGCCGCCCCACGCGCACCGTGACCACGCGCGGACTCATCGTCGCGACTGCCGGCGGCGCGAGCTTTGGCGCCGTCGGCGTCCTCGCAGGTACAGATCCGCTCGCCGTCTCGCGCCTGATCGTGCTCGGCGCCGCACTCCTTTCTGCCGCGTTCTTCGATCTCGCGCAGCGGCGGATCCCGAACCGGATTGTCGTCCCGGCCGCCGCCGTATGTGCCGCGCTCACCCTCGCCGCCGACGCGCCGCTCTCGCTGCTCGCCGGCGTCGCCACCGTCGTGCTCCTCTTGATCGTCAGCCTGCGTTGGCCCGGAGCGCTCGGCATGGGCGACGTCAAGCTCGCGCTCCTGCTCGTACTTGGCCTCGACGGCGACGCCGTTCGCGCACTCACGCTCGGCCTCGCACTCGCCGCACTCGCTGGTGCTGTGCTCATCATCCATCGCGGCCGGGGCGCGTGGAAGGCATCGCTGCCACTCGCGCCGTTCCTCGCTGCGGGTGCGCTCCTCGCGGTGATCGCATGACCGCACGAGCGCGATTCGCGCGCCGGGTCGGCGCTGTCCTCGCGGTGACAGTGCTGCTGCTTCTGCTCGCGCTCGCGTGGGACCTGCGCCCGTCACTACCGCCGCTGCCGCGCTCGCTCTCGCAGCCGTTGCCCGGCGGCACGATCAGCGGCGTCCTCGACCTCGCCGCCTGGGCCGTCGCCGTGCTGCTCGATCTCGTCCTCCTCACAAAGGTGATCCAGTTCGGGCTCCTGAGGACGCCGAGCCGCACTGAGTTGCGGCTGCGCCGCGCATTCACTCTGCGAGAACGAGCGCCACTCGCACGATCCCGCGACTGGCGCGCACACGCTGCACCGCTCGCACTGCCCGTTCTCCGACTCCCTGCCCGCGGCGAATCTGAGCCGACGCCCGTGAGAACCGACGCGCTGCAGCACGAACTGCGCGAGCCTCCGAGGCCGGTAGAGGCGGCGAGCGATGCTCGCGACGAACGCCCCGGCGTGCTGCTCCTCGGGCCGCTCGAGCTCACCGGCTGCAAGAAGAAACACCCACGGCGACAGGCAACTACTGAACTCATCGGTTACCTCGCGGTGCAGCAGCGTCCGGTAGGCCGCGACGAGTTGTTGGAAGCCCTGTGGCCGGGCGAGGATCCGCGCCGCAGCGCCGCCCGCTTCTATCAGGCAGCGAGCGAAGCACGGAAGCTGCTCGGCCCCGGGTTCCGTCGCGAGCGCGAGACGTACAGCCTTGACCGCACGCACGTCACCGTTGACCTTGACGAACTCGACACGCTGCAGAACGAAGTTGCAGCCAATGAGGGAGACGCGCAACGAGTAGTACTCGAACAAGCGCTTGAGCTGTTCCGCGGAGAGCCGCTTGCAGGAACCGGTGCGCTCTGGGCAGAGAGCGAGCAGCGCCGGCTCACAGCGGTCCGCGCGGACTTCCTTGGACGTGTCGCTCGCCTTCACCTCACGTCCGGCGATGCGGCGGGAGCGTTGAGGCTTGCCGAGGAAGCGGCGGCGCTTGACGGATCGAACGAGCGCCCTGTTCAGATCGCGATGGAGGCGGAGGCCGCGCTCGGGCTTCGTGAGGCAGTCACCGAGCGGTACGAGCGTCTCCGACGCGACCTCGACGAGCGCTTTGGTCTGGAGCCCGAGCGGGAGACCCGATCTCTGTACCGCGAGCTGCTTGGCCAGAGCTGAGCCGCGCGGTTGGCGTTCGTCAGGGACCGACTCGAGCTCCGTCACAGCGCTCTGCTTGCTTGTTCACGTCGCGCGAGCCGTGCCGGCGGCTCAACCTGAATCGAGTCGGCCCGTTCCTCTCAGAAGTCGGCTGGTTATCTCAGGAGGATCTCCTCAGGGTCGCGCGGCACGATCCGGCTTCCGTACGTCGCATCGACTGCAAGGAGGAACTTTTCGAGATCGAGCGTCCCGGTCTCGACCAGGAAGCGCGTCATGAACGAGCGCGGGCGATTCCGGAGGAAGCCCGAGCATTGGAGGCCTCGCTCCGACCGTGCATCACCGAAATCGCAGCTGAGCTTGTTTCCCGCGACTTCCGAGGACGAGGCTGGCGAGCCCGGGCTGGATGCGGCTCCCGCGGAGGGCTGTCGTGCCGCTAAACCGACGGCTCAACCACCGGCCTCTCCGGCAGAGACAAGCTCCCCGGCGACGTCCACGACCGTTCGGTAGCTGTGCTCAGCGCGGTCGCGATCGTAGGTGTATCCGAAGACGGCCCAGTGGCCGGAGCCGTCCGACATCGGCTTGATCTCGACACACGTCACGGTCTCATCTGACCCGCCGAGGCTGAACAGGGCGTCGTGTGCCCAGTAGGCCAGAGCGTCGGCCATCTCTTCGGGGATCGTGACACTCATGCCGGTTTCTCCTTTCGGCTTCGTGGCCTGAAAGGACGCGGCAGGAATACGCTCTAGTTGCATCGGAGCTCCTTTCCGGTGCCAAGGGCCAGGGCGTCTCAAGCGCCGCTGGCCCGACTATTTTCAATGACGCAAACGACGATAGCTCGACCCCCGGCGATGGGCGTGGTGAGAGCGTCCCGGGCGTTCTCGACGCGAAAGCTCCATAAACGGCTCCATACCCACCGCACGTGGCTGAAGCTGCAAGTCGTTCTGAGCGCCAAACCCGCCGACGTGCTGCGTCTTTGCAGAAGCCCTCTGACGGACTCGAACCGTCGACCCCCTCCTTACCATCGAGTCGTCCTCGGAGGCTGGTCGGCTCGCCCGGACGCCGGTCGGAGTCGTCAGCGAAGACTCTCGTGTTATCACTTTCGTTATCACCGCGCCTTCCGCGTCGCCTGCAATGGCGGCAGAGAAGCCGGGTTTGCAGCACCTTTTCGGATGGGCCGTGCAGGGATCGAACCTGCGACCTTGGGATTAAGAGTCCCCTGCTCTACCAGCTGAGCTAACGGCCCCGAAGCGGCGGCATTGTAGCCTCGCTCCCGTGAAGGTCCTGACCGTCGTCGGTAACCGGCCGCAGTTCATCAAGTCCGGTCCACTCTCGGCCGCGCTAGCCGCGGCGGGGATCGAGGAGATCGGCCTCCATACCGGCCAGCACTGGGATCCCGAGCTCTCCGACGTCTTCTACGACGAGCTCGGCCTGCCGGAGCCGCGCTACCGGCTCGACCTCCACACCGCCGACGCCGAAGCGATGCGGCCGAAGATCGGGGCGGCGCTCGAGCGGGAGAAGCCCCACTGGACGCTCGTCTTCGGCGACACGAACTCGACGCGCGCGGGCACGGAGGCGGCGGGCGGTGCGGGCATTCCCGTCGCGCATGTCGAGGCGGGTCTCCGCAGCGGCGACCTCTCGATGCCGGAGGAGCACAACCGCATCGCCGTCGACGCGGCTGCCGCGCTTCTCCTCTGCCCGGACGAGCGCTCGCGCGAGACGCTGCGCGGCGAGGGCGTCGGCGGGCGGATCGAGGTCGTCGGCGACGTGATGGCGGACGCCTGCTTCCGGCTCGCGCCGATCGCGCGAGAACGCTCGACCGTTCTCAAGCGACATGAGCTCGAGCCGGGCGGCTACGTCGCCGCGACGATCCACCGCGAGGCGAACGTCCGGCCGGAGCGGCTCAGGCGGATCGTCGAGGGTCTCGGCCGGCTCGGCGAGCGCGTCATCTTCCCGGCGCACCCGCGCACGCGCGCGGCGCTCGGCGACGTGCCGGCGAACGTGGAGGTGCTCTCACCGCTCGGCTACCTCGACATGGCGGCGCTCGTCTCGCAGGCGCGGGTGCTCGTCACCGACTCCGGCGGCCTCCAGAAGGAGGCGTACTGGTACGGCGTCCCGTGTGTCACGGCCCGGCCCTCGACCGAGTGGAAGGACACGGTCGAGCTCGGCGCCAACGTCCTCGTGGACGACGACCCCGACAGGCTCGCCGCTGCGGTAGCGGCCGCGCGGATGCCGGACGAGCGGCCGGCGCTCTACGGCGACGGGCACGCCGCGGAACGGGTCGTCGCTAGCCTTGCCGCGCATGTCTGAGGGCACTTCCTACGACGTCGCCGTCATCGGCGCGGGCTACGTCGGCGTGCCGCTCGCCGCGGCGTTCGCGGAGGCCGGGCAGCGCGTCCTCGTCATCGACATAGTCGAGGACGTCGTCGCCGCGCTGAACCGCGGCGAGTCGCACATCGCGGACGTGCCGAGCGAGCGCCTCGCGCCGCTCGTCGAGCGCGACCTCATCCACGCGACGACGAGCTACGACGAACTGCCGGCGGCCGACGCGATCCTCATCGCCCTGCCGACGCCGCTCTCCCGCCAGCGCGAGCCGGACCTGACGATCGTGACCGGCGCAGTCATGCGGCTCGCCGGAGTGCTGCGCGAGGGACAGGTCGTCGTGCTCGAGTCGACGACGTGGCCCGGCACGACGCGCGAGGTCCTGCAGCCGATCCTCGAGGAGGGAAGCGGGCTGAAGAGCGGCGAGGGCTTCTTCCTCGCCTTTTCCCCCGAGCGCGTCGACCCGGGCCGCGAGGACTGGACGACGAAGACGACGCCGAAGGTGCTCGGCGGCATCACGCCGGAGTGCACGAAGCGCGCCGCAGCCGTCTACGCCAAGGCGATCGACACCGTCCACGAGCTGTCCAGCCCGGAGGCGGCCGAGTTGACGAAGCTGCTCGAGAACATCTTCCGCTCGGTCAACATCGCGCTCGTCAACGAGCTCGCGATCCTCTGCGACCGGATGGGGATCGACATCTGGGAGGTCGTCGACGCGGCCGCCACGAAGCCGTTCGGCTTCATGCGCTTCAGCCCCGGCCCCGGCCTCGGCGGCCACTGCATCCCCGTCGATCCCTTCTATCTGACGTGGAAGGCGCGCGAATTCGGCTTCTACACGGAGTTCATCGAGCTCGCCGGCAAGGTCAACGAGGAGATGCCGTACTTCTGCCGCTCACTCGTCTCGCAGGCGCTGAACCACGGCGCGCAGAAGGCGATGAAGGGCTCGCGGATCCTCGTCCTCGGCGTCTCGTACAAGCCCGACATCGGCGACGTGCGCGAGTCGCCGGCGCTGAAGATCATCTCCTTGCTCGGGAACGCGGGAGCGGACGTCGCCTACCACGACCCGCACGTCGCGAGCATCCGCATCAACGGAGACGAGCTCGCGTCCGTCGCGTACGAGCCCCGCAGCTTCGACTGCGTCGTCATCGTCACCGACCACGCCGCCGTCGACTACGAACAGCTGGTGGACGACGCGCAGCTCATCGTCGACCTCCGCAATGCGACGGGCGCCAAGGGCACCGCGGCCGAGCACGTCTACAAGCTATGACGCAGCGCCTGCGGATCGGACAGGCCGGGCTCGGCTATTGGGGCCGGAACCTCGCCCGCAACTTCGACGATCTCGCCGACCTGCGCTGGCTCTGCGACGCGAGCGAGGAACGGCGGCAGGAGTTCGCGGAGCGCTATCCCCACGCGCGCGTGACCGGCGACTTCGCGGACGTGCTCGCCGACGACGAGGTCGAAGCGGTCGTGATCGCGACGCCCGTCCCGACGCACCACCCGCTCGCGAAGGCAGCGCTCGAGGCGGGCAAGCACGTCTTCGTCGAGAAGCCGCCGGCGATGCGCGTCGCCGAGATGGAGGAGCTCGTGGCGCTCGCCGAGTCGCGCGGCGTCGTGCTCATGCCGGGCCATCTCCTCCTCTACCACCCGGCCGTGCAGAAGCTGAAGGAGCTCGTCGACTCGGGCGAGCTCGGCGAGGTGCTCGTCGTCTACGGCAACCGCCAGAACCTCGGCGTGATCCGCAAGGACGAGAACGCGCTCTGGTCGCTCGGCGTCCACGACCTCTCGGTGATCCTCTGGCTGATCCAGGAGGAGATCGTCGAGGCCTCGGCGCACGGGCACGCCTTCCTCACCGACGGCGTCGAGGACGTCGTCTTCTGCTACCTCCGCTTCGGGTCGGGGAAGATCGCGCACATGCACCTCTCCTGGCTCGACCCGCACAAGATGCGACGTCTGACGGTGGTCGGGCGCGACAAGATGGCGGTCTTCGACGACATGGAGCTCGACCACAAGGTGACGGTCTACGACAAGGCGCCCGAGCAGTCGTCCGACTCGTACGGCGAGTGGCGGACGCGCACCGGCGACACGTTCAGCCCGAAGATCTCGAACGCGGAGCCGCTCAAGCTCGAGTGCCAGCACTTCATCCGGCTCGTGCAGGAGGGCTGGGACGGACAGGAGATGCGCGCCGGCCTCGAGGTCGTGCGCGCGCTCGAGCTGCTCACGGAGAGCTTGCGTGGTTGAGCCCGAGGTCCACCCGACTGCGATCGTCTACCCCGGGACGGTGCTCGGCGACGGCGTCAAGGTGCTCGAGTACGCGGTCGTCGGCAAGCAGCCGGCGCTCTCGCCGCGCTCGACCACGAAGCGGGAGGAGCTGCCGCCCACGGAGATCGGCGCCGGCACGATCGTCTCCGCCGGCGCGGTAGTCTTCGCGGGCTCGCAGGTCGGGGAGCGCGTGATCCTCGGCGACCAGTCGTGCGTGCGCGAGCGCGTGACCGTTGGCGACGACGTCGTGATCGGGCGCGGCTCGCTCGTCGAGAACGACACGACGATCGGGGCGCAGACGAAGATCCAGGCGGACGCCTACATCACCGCCTACTCGACGCTCGAGGAGCAGGTCTTCATCGCGCCGTGCGTCGTGACGACGAACGACAACTTCATGGGCCGCACCGAGCGCCGCCACGCGTTGAGGAAGGGACCGACGATTCGGCGCGGCGCCAGGATCGGCGGCGGCGCTGTCCTGCTCCCCGGCATCGAGATCGGCGAGGAGGCGTTCGTCGGCGCGGGCGCGGTCGTGACGAAGAACGTCGAAGCGCGGATGCTCGTCGTCGGCAATCCGGCCCGCGTGCTCCGCGCGGTCGCTGAAGACGAGCTGCTCGAGAACCAGTAGGCGCTAGGGCGAGGTCTTCCGCAGCCGCAGCGTGTAGCTGCCGCCGCCGCGGCGGCTGTCGCGGAGCTTGAGGTAGTACCAGCCCGAGCGAGGAGCGCGGAAGCGGAGATGCTGAGTCGCGGCGGGCTTGACGTCGCGCCCGGAGCGGATGGCGCCGCTGTGGTTCAGCAGAAACAGGTGAACCCGCGCCTTCCGCCACTTCGCCCGGACTCCTGCGGCGAGCACGGCGCCCTTCTGCAGCCGGATGCGGTAGACGTCGACCGGATCGTCCCAGTAGTCGAGGGTCGCCTTGAGGCTTGGGCTCCTCCACTTGAGGGTCGGGGCCTCGGCGCGCGAGTCGTTCGGCTCGGACTTGTCCCGCGCCGGAACCGCGCCATTGATGGCGTTCACGGCGTTGGCGAGGTCCAGCCGGCCCCAGCCGGTGTAGCGGTCGCGCCCGGCGGCGCAGCCGGAGCAGCCGTTCGAGGCATTCACGTCGCCGGCGCTGTGCTCGAGGATCGTTCCGACCTGGCTGTCGGTGAGCGCCGGATCGACGGCGAAGAGAACCGCCGCCGCCGCGCTCACCTGCGGCGCCGCAAAGGACGTTCCCTCGGGATGCGTGTAGCCGGGCGCCGCGCAGTCGGTGTAGCCCTGCGCCTGGCAGCCCTGCTGCTGCGCGGTCAGCGGGGCCGGGAACGTGGAGAAGATGTCGACGCCGGGCGCCGAGATGTCGATGAACGTGGGGTCGCGGTCGGAGAACTCCGGCACCGCGCCCGAGCGCGCCAGCGCGGCGACCCCGATCACGTGTGGCAGGGCGGCCGGCCAGCTCGCGTAGTTCCACGGCGACGACGGCGCCTCGTCGGCGTTTCCTCCCGCCGCGACGACGAGCGCTCCCTTCGCCTGCGCATACGCGACCGCGTTCGCCTCGACCCGCGAGTACGTGTCGACGCTCGGGCTCTTGGGATCGCGAACGGCGCCGAAGCTGAGGTTGATGACCCTCGCTCCCTGGTTCGCGGCCCAGCGAATCGCGCGCGACTCGGCGCCCAGCGGGATCGTCCCGTCCGAGACGACGACTTTCGCGACGAGAAGCTGCGCCGAGTAGGCGATGCCGACGACGCCGTTCGAGTCGAGGTCACCCGCGATCTCGCCGGCGACGATCGTCCCGTGCCCTTCGCTGTCGTCACAAGGGTTGCCGCCGACGAAGCTCTGCGAAGCGGCGATGCGGCCCTGGAAGTCCGGCAGGTTGCAGTCGACGCCCGAGTCGATGACTGCAACCTTCACGGGCGCGAGCGGGGGCGGCGCCGGCCAGGCGGCGAAGGCGCTGTCCTGCGCGAGGTACCACTGCTTCGCGTAGTAGGAGTTCGAGGGCGTGAAGGCGGCGGCAGGAGCCGCTCCGACCAGAGCCGCCGCCCCGGCGCACGCCAACGCCAGCTTCCACCTCACTGACCCAAAGTAGCCTTAATTCACGCGGATACGGACGTACGCCGCGGCGTCCGCGGCGGTGGCGAGGCGGTAGTCGGTCGTCGCGGCCGGCGTGACGTCGATGCTGATCTGACCCGTCCCCGGCTCGGGCGTCACCGTTTGAAGCTGCGTCCACGCCCCGCCCGGGCTCCGCTCCTGCAGGACGACGTTCTTCGCGCCGCGGACGACGCCGGTGAGCGTGACGGTGGTGCCCGCGGTGACGGCCGGGTTCGGCACCGGCGGCTGGAGCGAGAGGACGCCGACGCTGAACCACGTCGAGCGGAGGTCGAGCCTGGTCGCCGTCGAGCTACCGCTGACCGCTGTCTGGTCCTCGCCGCCGCTGACGAGCGAGGTCAAGTCGAGCTCGGAGACCCGCTTCGACGAATTCCGGGTGATGACCGCGTCGACCGGCTTCCCCGCAATGCCGAGCGCCTTCGCCAAGGTCTTGCCGGTCACGGGCACCGGCCCCCAGTTGTGCCAGGGCGAGATGCCGTCGTAGGGATCCTTGACCGAGATCAGATAGGGCCGGCTGCCTCCCCACGCGTCGGCCGACGACTGCGTCCAGCCACCCGTGCTCGAGGAGAAGACCGTCGTCGCAACCTTGGTGCCGTACATGAGGACCTGGCCTTTCGTCGCGTCCACCGCCGCGGTCGCCTCGGGCGACTCCGCCGCGACGCCGAGGTACGCCTGGCTGCGGGTGTCGGAGTAGACGTCGAACGGACCGCCCTTCCGGCGGCTCGCGAGGGCGAACGAGCGCGACGCGACGGCCTGCGCCTCGAGCGCGTCGGGCTGCCAGGTGGACGACATCTCCGACGGCACGACGCCGTAGAGGTACTGCTCGAGCGGGAGCATGTCGATCACCCGCAGCCTCCGGTTCACGACGTCGACGAGGAACTTGCCGCGGTAGGCGCGGCCGAGCGTGAGAGTCGATCCCTTCGCGGGCGCGAGCGTCAGCGGACCGGCATACGGGAGCTTCGTCGTGAACGTCGTCGCGCCTGCGGGGAGGGTGTGCTTCTTCCGGTTCCCGTCGACCACCGCGATCGGCTGGTCGGAGGAGACCGTCAGCTTCCTCTTCCCGTCGGCGAGGAGGACACGGATCTTCTTCACTGTCGACGTCGACAGCGCAGTGCCCGGGTAATACGCGGCGAGGATCTCGTCATACGAGTAGCCCTGCAGCGCGTAGCCCTCGGCTCCCCACTGTCCCATCCCGACGCCGTGGCCCCAGCCATGGCCGCTGACGAGGAAGAGGGCCCCGGAACCGCGCGGCGCGACGTAGATCTTCTTCGGTGCGCGGGCGGCATGCGTCACCGGCGCCAGCACGACGGCGGCGGCGAGAAGAGCGGCTGCGAGGAGACTGCGACGGTGCATGCGGAAGCGCGTCCTTTCGGAACGTAGCGCGTCTTCCTTCGCGTTCGAACACCGGAATCCCGCCTCTTACAGGACGCTTACTCCTCCGTCCGAACGCCCTGTAGACTGGCCCCCAGAGTTTGAGGCGACGAAGCCTCGGCAGCCACAACAGACGTGGCGGGCCGGGGCTTTTTGCATTTCTGGGTTGACTTTTTCTGGGTTAGTCAATTTCGGGAGGAGGAAGGATGGGTTACGTGGAGAGCAAGGACCGGGCGACGTCAGATCCCGCAACGCGCAAGGAGGTGCTCGCCGAGGTCGAGTCCCGCGCCATCGAGGACGTGCTCCTCTGGTTCACCGATCTCGAGGGGCATCTGAAGAGCTTCTCGATCACCCGCAGCGAGCTCGAAGGCGCGCTCGACGACGGGATGGGCTTCGACGGCTCGTCGATCACGGGCTTCAACGCGATCGAGGAGTCGGACATGGTCGCGATCCCCGATCCCGAGACGTTCCAGATCCTTCCCGACGGCCTGACCGGACGGATGATCTGCGACATCGTCACGCCCGACGGCAACGCGTACGCCGGCGACCCGCGCTACGCGCTTCGCCGCGCCCTCGAGCGCATGGAGGCGATGGGCTTCGACACGTTCAACGTCGGCCCGGAGGCGGAGTACTTCCTCTTCAAGGACGAGCACGGGACGGAGACGCTCGACGAGGGCGGCTACTTCGCACAGACGACGCTCGACGCCGCGACCGGCATCCGCCGCGACACGATCCGCGCGCTCGAGTCGATGGGCATCCCGGTCGAGTACCACCACCACGAGGTCGGGCCGTCGCAGCACGAGATCGACATCCGCTACGCGCCCGCGCTCGACATGGCCGACTACATGCTCACGTACCGGCTCGTCGTCAAAGAGGTCGCGAAGCAGCACGGCTTCCACGCGACCTTCATGCCGAAGCCGCTCTTCGGCGAGAACGGCTCGGGGATGCACACCCACATGTCGCTCTTCACCGACGGCCACAACACGTTCTTCGACGGGGACGACAAGTGGCACCTCTCCGACACGGCGAAGGCGTTCATCGCCGGCCAGCTCCGCCACGCGCGCGAGCTCTCGGCGGTCTTCGCGCAGTGGGTCAACTCGTACAAGCGGCTCGTGCCGGGCTTCGAGGCGCCGGTCTACGTCGCGTGGTCGCAGCGGAACCGTTCCGCGCTGATCCGGATCCCGCTCTACAAGCCGGGCTCCGAGCAGGCGACCCGCGCTGAGATCCGCTGTCCCGATCCGGCCTGCAACCCGTACCTCACCTTCGCGACGCTTCTCCACGCGGGGCTCGAGGGGATCGAGAAGGGCTACGAGCTGCCGGATCCGATGGAGACGAACCTCTACCACCTCACGCCGGAGCAGCGGCGCGAGCGCGGCATCGTCTCCCTGCCCGAGACGCTCGGCGAGGCGATCGACGAGCTCTCGCAGTCGGAGCTGATGAAGCGGGCGCTCGGCCCGCACATCTTCGACCGCTACGTCGAGCTGAAGCGCCAGGAGTGGGACGAGTACCGCGTCCAGCTCACCGACTGGGAGATGAAGAAGTACCTGGCCGTTCTGTAGGCCGCTAGCGCATCCAGCGCGCAGGGACCGCGGCGGAACTCCTCCGTCCGCCGCGGTCACGATCCTTTGAGGCGTGGCCGGGCTCGGCTCGCCGATTCTCCTCCTGATCTTCCTCGCGGGAGCAGCCGCGACGTGGATGGCCGGCGTCGCGCTCTCGAAGACGACGGACTCGCTCGACGCTCGGCTCGGCCTCGGCGACGAGCTCGGCGGACTGATCCTGCTGTCGATCGCCGGCTCGCTGCCGGAGCTCGCGATCACGATCTCGGCCGCGCTGCAGGGGAACCTCAAGCTCGCGGCCGGCAACCTGATCGGCGGCATCGCGATCCAGACGATGGTGCTGCTGATCTGCGACTTCGTCACCGGGCCCTCGCGGCCGCTCACCTATCTCGTCGGGGCGCTGACGCCGGTGCTCGAGGGGTTGCTCGTAATCATCGTCGTCGCCGGCGTGATGATGGGCGCCCTGTTGAAGCCCACGGTCGCGATCGCCGGCCGCGTCAGCCCCGCCTCCCTCGCGATCGTCGTGGTCTGGGTCGTCGGCCTCTACGTGATCAACCGGTCGCGCAAGGACCCACGCTGGAAAGTCGAGATGCCAGGCGCGCAGCCCGGACGGCGTCACCACCGCGAGGCCCATCCCGAGCAGCCTCACCCCTTCGCCGGCGCGTCGACGCGGTACGTGGCGCTGCTCTTCGGCGCGGCGTGCGCAGTGACGCTCATCGCCGGTGTCTTCCTCGAGGAAAGCGGCAACGAGCTCGCGAACCGGATCGGCGTCAACGGCGTGATCTTCGGCGCGACCGTGCTCGCGGCGGCTTCGGCGCTGCCGGAGATCTCGTCGGGCGTCGCTGCGATCAAGCTCGGAGACAATGCGCTCGCGATCGGCGACATCTTCGGCGGCAACGCCTTCCAGGTCTGCCTCTTCCTCGTCGCCGACCTCGTGGCCGGGGAGCCAGTCCTGCCCCAGGCGGGCCACCTCAACGCCCTGCTCGCCGCCCTCGGCGTCGCGCTCACTGCGGTCTACGGCTTCGGCGTGATCGGGCGACCCTTGCACTGCCGCTTCAGATTGGGGCCGGACTCGCTTCTCGCGCTCGTCGTCTTCGGCCTCGGCATAGCCGCGATGTTCTTCGTGCAACCCGGCTAGCCCACGCCAGGTCGAGCGCCTCCTGTCGCTTCTGCGGGGTCAAACGAGCTGGGACATACGCAAAAGCCAGGGTAGGTAGTCACTTGCGATCTGCTGCTGCACGCTCACCGGGATGACCGCCGAGTCGGCGGGGCTACCGGGCTGCCAGACCATCAGGACAACGATCGCGAGGAGGAGCAACCCGCTCGCGTAGCTCGCCCAGAGCGGGCCGCGCGCGGCGATGAGTGCGCGCAACTCCGGGCTCGGCGCGTCGCCCTCCGTCGCGAGCTTCTCCGCGAGATGTCGCGCTTGCCGCGCCGTTCTCCCGCCGTAGCCGCCGAGCACCATTGCCGCGACCCACAGCCCTAGCGCCGCCTGGATCCATGCCGCCGAGAATCCGATCCCCTCGTGCTCGGCGAGACCGATGCCGAAGCCGAGCGTGAGCAGCGCGCCCGTCCCGACGAGCGCCGCGCCGAACGGCGCGAGGCGCAGCAGGCCATGGATCTCGCTCGGTCGCTCCCGGCGGATCGCGGCGAGCTGGAGGACGCCAACTACCGCCGCGCCCGCGAAGAGGCAGAACGCGCCTAGCAGGTGGAAGAAGAGCAGAACGTGGGTCAGCGCCACGACGCTCCTACGATAAGGCCGTGGACTCCAGCGAGCGCCATCTTCGCCTCCTGACCGAGACGAGCGCCGCCGTCAACTCGACGCTCGACCTCGAGGAGGTCCTCCACCTCGTCGCCGACAAGGTCGCCGCCGCGCTCGAGGCCGACGCGTGCTTCGTCTACCTCTACGACGAGGCCGCCGGCGAGCTCGTCCTGCGCGCGACGCGCGGCACGCCGCTCGACGAGATGACGCGCCGCCCGCGCCTGCGGCCCGGCGAGGGGATCACGGGCACCGCCGCCGCAGACCGCCGCCCCGTGGCGATCGCCGCCGAGGCGCATCTCGATCCGCGCTGGAAGGAGTTCCCGAACCTGGAGGAGTCGGAGTTCGAGTCGATCCTCGCCGTCCCGATCCTCGCGCGCGAGCAACTCGCGGGCGCGCTCAACGTCCGCACCCGCGCGCCGCGCGAGTTCCGGCAGGACGAGATCGAGCTGCTCGAGGCGATCGCGAGCCAGGTCGCGCAGTCGATCGTCCACGCCAAGCTCTACGCCGACGCGCAGCGCCGCGTGGCCGAGCTCGAGGCGCTTGCGCGCATCTCCGAAGCCGTGTCCGAGTCGCTCTATCTCGAGGAGTCACTCGAGGCGATCGTCAAGACGACGATGGACGCCGTGCAGGCGACGGGCGCCGCGCTCGTCCTCGAGGACGGCCGGATCGCGTGGCCGGAGGGACGCCCCGGCCGGCACGCCGTCCGCACGCCGCTCCGCTGGAAGCGCCGCGAGATCGGCGAGCTCGTCGCGGACAAGGACGTCCCCTTCACCGACGAGGAGCGCGCGCTGCTCGAGGCGATCGCCCATCACGCCGCCGTCGCGCTCGAGCATGGGCGGGCGGTGATGCGCGGTGTCCTCGCCCAGGAGATCCACCACCGCGTCAAGAACAACCTCCAGACCGTCGCCTCGCTCCTCCGCCTGCAGGCGAGCGCCGAGGGAGTCGACCCGCGCGAGGCGCTCGAGCACTCCGTCAACCGGATCCTCGCGATCGCCGCCGTCCACGAGGCGCTGACCGAGCAGCGGGAGGAGGACGTCGAGCTGGCGGAGCTGATCGACCGGCTGCGCGCGATGCTCGTGCAGGGGATCGGCGGCGGCCGCGACGTCGAGGCGCGGCTCGAGCCGGTCTCGCTCGCAGGGAGCCGGGCGACCGCGCTCGCGCTCGTCTTCTCCGAGCTGCTCCAGAACGCCCTCGAGCACGGCGCCGGCGCGGTCCGAATCGAGCTCGCGCGCCGCAACGACGACGTCGTCCTCGCGATCGCTGACGAGGGCGACGGCACGGACGGCGCGGCGGACGGCACCGGCCTCTCCATCGTCCGCGCCCTCGTCGCCGACGAGCTGCACGGCAGCTTCGCGCTCGCGGGCGCGCGCGCCGAGGTGGTGTTCCCGGCGTGAAGGAGTGGTCGGAGGTGCTGCTCCACGTGCGCCGCGGAGACGAGTTCCTCTGCGCCCACCGCGCGCCCGACCACGGCGGCTACTGGCACACGATCGCCGGCGGCGTCGAGCCCGGTGAGGAGTGGCACGCCGCGGCGCTGCGCGAGCTGTGGGAGGAGACGGGCCTCGCGGCCGATCGGCTCGAGCCGATCGGCGAGTTCGCGTACGTGCGCGAGGTCTGGGAGGAAGGGGCCGGCGTGCGCGTCCTCGTCCACGCGTTCCTCCTCGACGTGGAGCCGGGCTGGGAACCGCAGCTCAACGAGGAGCACGACGAGTACCGCTGGTGCTCGCGCGACGAGGCCGCACAACTCCTCTTCTGGCCCGAGCCCGCGCAGCTCCTGCGGGCGCTGCCATGAACGAGCTCTGGCACTTCAGCGAGGACCCGGCGCTCTGTCGCTTCCTCCCCCGCGACGGCAAGGTGTGGGCGATCGACGAGCGCCACAGCTGGCTCTACTGGTTCCCGCGCGACTGCCCGCGCGCGTGCTTCTGGGCGGTCGACTCGACGACGGACGACGACGTGGAGCGGTGGCTCGACGGCGACCCGGAACGGCGCGTCGCGATGATCGAGACCAGCTGGCTCGAACGCATACGCGCCGCGCCGCTGTACGCGTATCGCATGCCGCCCGAGCCGTTCGACGTCGTCGAGGACGGCCGCTTCTACATCGCTTCGACTTCTGTGGACGCGATCGAGCGCGTCGAGCTGGGCGACCTGCTCGCCCGCCACGCGGCGGCCGGCATCGAGCTGCGCATCTCCCCGTCCCTCTACCCGCTCTGGGACACGATCGTCGAGACGACCCTCGACTACAGCGGCATCCGGCTCCGCAACGCCCGCAGCGGCACGTCCTCCTCGGCCGGGAACCAGTAGCTGTCGCTGCCGTTCCCGTTCCCGTTCCCGAGGCCGACGAGCTGGCGGCGAAGCGGCGTGAGACCGGTGACGCGTCCCGGCTCGACTCCGAGATCGTCGCGCGGCCGGATCCAGCGGTGCGTGTACCCGTAGAAGAGCGCCTTGCGAGCCCGGCCGGAACGGTTGTCGCCGCGTGCGTGCCACAGCCTTCGGTCGAAGATCACCGCGCTGCCGGCGCTGACGAGGACCGGCACCGCATCCGGCGGCTCGCACTCGCGTGACAGCGAGTCCCGCAGATGACTGCCCGGAACGACGCGTAGCGCGCCGTGCTCCGCGGTGGGGACGTCGGTGAGGAACCACGCGACCTTGACGGAGAGACGCGGGCGCGGTGACTCGAGCTCGACGTTCTGCCGGCCGCCGTCCTGGTGCCAGCGCCAACTCGGCTCGGCCGCCGACTCCGGCGGATGAATGTCGAGATGGCAGTGGTAGACGTAGATATTCCACCCCAGCACCTCGGCCACGAGCGGCAGGCACGCCGAGTGGTCGACGAGGTCGAGAAAGACGTCGTCGAGGCCGGCGAACGCGAGCAGGTGCAGCGGCGAAGACCCGCCGGACTCGCGCTCCCACACGCGATCGACCGCGGCCTCCAGCCGGCGTACCTCCGCCGGCGAGAGAGCGTCCGGCACGACGACGAACCCGTCCCGCTCGAAGTCCTCCAGCACGTCGCCTATACGCGGCGGACGGCGCGTAAGGTCCCGCCGTGCGGATCCTGATCGCCGAGGACGAGACGATCATCCGGCTCGACCTGCGCCGGCTGCTCGAGCGGGCCGGCTTCGAGGTCTGCGCCGAGGCGAAGGACGGCGAGGAGGCGGTCGAGCTCGCCCGCTCCGCGGAGCCCGAGCTCGCGATCCTCGACGTGAAGATGCCGAAGCTCGACGGGATCGAGGCGGCGCGACGGATCCTCGAGGAGCGGCCCATCCCGATCGTGATGCTCACCGCCTACAACCAGCAGGAGCTCGTGTCCCGCGCGGTCGAGGCCGGCGTGTTCGGCTACCTCGTAAAGCCGTTCCGCGAGCAGGATCTTCTCCCCGCGATCGCCGCCGCGCGCGCTCGCCACGAGGAGCTGCAGGCGCTGAGAGCCGAGGCGGAGTCGCTCGCCGACGCGCTCGCCGCGCGCAAGGTGATCGAACAGGCGAAGGGGCTCCTGATGGAGAAGGAGCAGCTGAGCGAGCAGGAGGCGTTCGCGCGGCTGAGGAAGGCGAGCCAGGCCTCGGCCCGGCCGCTGAAGGTGATCGCGGAAGCGGTCGTCGCGACGCTCTCCGGAGAGAGGTGAGCGACGAGCATCCGAACGCCGCGCTGACCCGGCGCGTCTTCGCGGCCTTCGGTCACGACCCGAAAGCGATCGCCGCCGCGTTCGACCGCGAGATCGTCTGGCGTGTTCCCGGTGACACGGTCATGTCCGGCGAGTACCACGGCCGGCGCGAGGTGATCGAGTTTCTCCGCCGCACGGGGCTCGAGACCGGTGGCACCTACGCCAGCCGCCTCCACACCGTCTTCGCCGACGACGAATGGGCGGTCGCGATCTACCGCGCGACCGGCAGCCGGAACGGGATCGATCTCGACGTCGAGCAGGCGCTCGTGATCCGAATCCGCGACGGCCTGTGGCAGGACGTCACCGCGGTCCCGCTCGACTCCGCGTTCAAGCGTTTCTGGGCCTAGCGGCTACGCCTGAGCCTGCTCGAAGAGCTCCTCCCAGCGCGCGAGCAGCGCCGTGAGCGCGTCGCGGCTGCGCTTGTGGGCGGCTAGGACGTCGACGTCGGTCCAATCCTCGGCGAGCTTCTTCTCGAGCTCGGCGACCTCGGCCTCTCGCCCCGCGATCTCGGCCTCGAGCCGCTCGAGCTCGGAGGGACGCCCCTTCTTCGCGGCAGGCGTCTTCGGCTTCGGTTCCCGTTTCGCCTTCGAAATCTTCGCCTGTGACAACTTGTCACTTGCGGCTTTTTGCTCGGCGCGCTCCGTACGCCGGCGCAGTAGCTCTGCCCAGCCGCCGTCGTAGGCCTGCAGATCGCCGTCCTCGATCGCAAGCGTCCGCTCGGCGATCGCGTCGAGCAGGGCGCGGTCGTGGGAGACGAGCAGCACCGTGCCGGGGAACGCGTCGAGCGCCGCCTCGAGCGCCTCGCGACTCTCCAGATCAAGGTGGTTCGTCGGCTCGTCTAGGACGAGGAAGTTTGCGCCGCTCGCGACAGTGACCGCGAGCGCGAGCCGCCGCCGTTCGCCGCCGGAGAGCACGGAAACCGCTTTCTCATGCGCGTCCCAGCCCGAGAAGAGGAAGCGGCCGAGGAGATTCTGCGCGTCGGGACGCTGCAGGCCGGTCATCGACTGCACGCACTGGAGGACGGAGCCACGCGAGTCGAGCTCCATCTCCTGCTGCGAGAAGTAACCGACCTGGACGCCGTAGCCGAGATGCGCACCTTCGCCGCGCACGAGCTTCTCGAGCAGCGTCGTCTTGCCGGAGCCATTCGGGCCGACGAGCGCAACGTGCTCCCCGCGCTCGATTGCGAACGAGATCTGACTTAGTAACACGGTGTTACTTGGGATGGTGACGTCGAGGTTCTCCGCTTCGATGACGGTGCGTCCGCTGCGCGCCGGCTTCAGGAACTCGAACCCGAGCCCGCGCGTGCGACGCGAGAGCAGCGCGACCTGATCCGCGTGTCCGGCCCTCTGCTGCTGGAGCCGCCCGATCTGGGTCAGCTTCGCCTGCGCCTGCTTCGCCTTGTCCTTCTTGGCGCGGAACCGCTCGACGAAGCGCTCGAGGCGCGCGATGTCGGCCTCCGCGCGCGCGACCTCCTTCTGCGCGTGCACCATCCGCGCCGCCTTCTCGCGCCGCCACGCGTGCCACGGCCCGGGGAAGAACGTGCCGCGGCCGGCCTCGATCTCCATCGTCGCCGTCGTCACCGCCTCGAGGAACCAGCGATCGTGCGCGACGAGGATCACCGCGGCGTCGAGCGACGCGAGCTCGCGCTCCAGCCACTCGAGGTTCGCGACGTCGAGATGGTTCGTCGGCTCGTCGAGGAGGAGCAGATCCGGGTCGCCGCCGAGCGCGCGGGCGAGCGAAGCGCGCGTCAGCTCGCCGCCGGAGAACGTCCGCAGCGGCCGGTCGAGATCCTCCTCTTTGAAGCCCAGCCCGCGCACGACGGAAGCCGCGTGATCGCGCCAGCCGTAGCCGCCCGCGTGCTCGAGCCGCGCCTGGGCGGCGGAGTAGCGGTTGAGCGTCGCTTGCGCGTGGTCCCCTCCCGCCATCGCCTGCTCGAGCTCCCGCAACTCGTCCTCGAGCGCGACAAGATCGCGCGCGCCGGCCAGGACGTACTCGCGAAGCGTCAGCTCCTGCTCGAGCGGGGGCCGCTGGTCGTGCAGAGCGACGCGGGTCCCCTTCTCGAACGCGAGCTCGCCGCCATGCTTCTCGGTCTCGCCGGCGAGGATCCGGAGCAGCGTCGTCTTACCGGCCCCGTTCGGCCCGGAGAGCGCGACGCGGTCGCGCCGTTCGACGGAGAACGAGACGCCGTCGAAGAGGACGTTCCCAGCGAGCTCCTTGCGGAGGTTGGATGCGATTACGACTGCCATGGCTTGGGCACTGTAGATTCGGCCCGTGGCGACCGCGAGGAGCGGGACGAAGCGCGTACGCGCGCGGCGAATATTCCGCGTTTCGGCGGCGCTTGTCTGTGTGATCGCCGCGACGGTCAGTGTTTCCGGATGCGGCAGTTCGGGCGCGGTTCGACCAGCGTCACTTTCGACCCGGGCAGCCGTCGTCTCACTCCTTCGATCGAAGTTCATGGGCGCGACGATCGGAGGAAACGGGGGTGGAACCATTTCGGCGCTGCGCATACAGGTACGCGTAGCCGCATCGGATCCCCATTTCGCACGGGCTGTCTTCGAACCACTTGACTCGAGCGGCAAACCCGTCGACAACGCCGCTGCCGTAATCCTGATCGAGGCTGGGGGGCGATGGTCGATCATCGACGGCCCGGGGACAGGATTTCCGGAGGAATGCAAGCGGCCGACGGTGGCGGCGATCCGGGATCTGCTCTGTCCAGACCCGTTCACTGGGTTCGTGCCGGTCAAGTGATCTCGCGTTGCCCCGAATGGTGACGGCGAAAGGCCGTGAGCTGCGAGCGCTCGCGCAACGTCTCGCGGGTGCCTTCGCGCCGGAGGTCGTCGAGGTCGTGTTGACCGGCAGCGTCTCGCGCGGCGTCGCGGACGAGCTCTCGGACATCGAGATGCTCGTGCTCACCGAGCAACACCTCTCACTCGAGGAAGCGTTCGCGCTCGCGGAGGAGGCGGGACTCACGGACACGGAGACGTGGGGCGACCCGGCGACGCCGACGCGCCGCGTCCACGGCTATCTCGACGGCCAGTCGATCGAGACGATCTGGTGGTTCCCGGAGCTGGCCGAGGAGCGCTTCGCAACGACGCCGTCGGCGGAGGCGATCGCGAACGGCGTCGCGCTGCGCGGCGGAGACTGGCTCGCGAGCGCGCAGGAGCGGCTCGCCGACTATCCCGACGAGCTCGTCGCGGAACGCTGCGAGCAGGCGGCCGAGCGCTGGGGCGGCTGGACGCCGCGCGGGCTGCTGACGACCGTGCGAGAGGACACGGCGCTCGCCCGGATGGAGTGGATCGTCGAGGCGGCGCAGCGCGTTCTGCAGATCGTCTACGCGCTCAACCGCGTTCACCAGCCGTCGACGAAGCGGCTCGCCATGCGCGTCGAGCCGCTGGCGATCAAGCCGGACCGGCTCGCGGAGCGGATCGAGGAGGCGCTGACGGAGCCCGACCCGCGCCGCGCGCTCCTCACGATGACCGAGCTCCAGCTCGACACGGTGCGCCTCGCGCCGAGCGGCCCGAACGTCGATCGCGCCCGCGCGTGGCTCGAGGCCGGCGCGGCGCTTCTCCGCTGACGCTTATCGTTAGCGCGATGGCGAACACCGAGCTCGAGCAGCGCTCCATCGACACCATCCGGACGCTGTCGATGGACGCCGTCCAGCAGGCGAACGCGGGCCATCCCGGCACCGCGATGGCGCTGGCGCCGCTCTCCTACCTCCTCTATCGCGAGGTGCTGCGGCACAACCCGTCCGACCCGCACTGGCCGAACCGCGACCGCTTCATCCTCTCGGCCGGCCACGCCTGCATCCTCCAATACACGACGCTCCACCTCGCTGGCTACAACCTCTCGCTCGAGGAGCTGAAGCGGTTCCGGCAGTGGGGATCGATCACGCCGGGCCATCCGGAGGTACACCACACGCCGGGCATCGAGGCGACGACCGGGCCACTCGGCCAGGGGTTCGCGAACGCGGTCGGCTTCGGGCTCGCCGAGCGCTTCCTCGCCGAGCGCTACAACCGTCCATACGACGAAATCGTCGACCACAACGTCTTCGTCATCTGCTCCGACGGCGACATGATGGAAGGCGTCTCGAACGAGGCGGCGTCGCTCGCCGGCCAGTACGGCCTCGGCAAGCTCACCTACTTCTACGACGACAACCACATCACGATCGACGGCACGACGTCGATCTCGTTCGCCGCCGAGGACAAGGGCGCGCGCCTCGAGGCGCAGGGCTGGCACGTGCAGCACCTCCACGACGCGAACGACCTCGACGGCCTGCGCGAGGCGATCGCGAACGCACAGGCGGAGGAGGAGCGGCCGTCGCTGATCGTGATCCGCTCGCACATCGCCTTCGGCGCGCCCGACGCAGTCGACACCGCGAAGGCGCACGGCAGTCCGCTCGGCGCCGACGAGGTGCGCGCGACGAAAGAGGCGCTCGGCTGGGATCCCGACAAGACGTTCGTCATCCCGCAGGACGTCGCCGAGCACATGAACGTCACCGAGCGCGGCATCGAGCAGGAGAAGGACTGGCAGAGCCGCTTCGAGGCCTGGGCCACGAAGTACCCGGAACTCAAGGCGGACTGGGAGCAGACGCAGAGCGGCAAGCCGCATCCCGGCTGGCTCGAGGCGCTGCCGACCTTCGAGCCGGGCGAGGAGGTCGCGACGCGCGACGCAGGCGCGAAGGTGATGGAGGCGTTCAAGCGCTTCACGCCGACGATGGTCGGCGGCGCCGCAGACCTCGTCGAATCGACGAAGACGGAGTTCAAGGGCGGCGGGCTCTTCTCCGCCAGCCACGCCGGCCGCAACGTCCCGTTCGGGATCCGCGAGAACGCGATGGGCTCGATCGTCAACGGCCTCGCGCTGCACGGCGGGATCGTCCGGCCATATGGCTCCACCTTCCTCGTCTTCTCCGACTACATGCGGCCGGCCGTGCGTATCTCGGCGCTCTCCTCGCTGCCGGTCGCCTGGGTCTGGACGCACGACTCGATCGGCCTCGGCGAGGACGGCCCGACGCACCAACCCGTCGAGCACTACGCCGCGCTGCGCGCCATCCCGAACTTCTGGTTCGTCCGCCCCGCCGACGCGAAGGAGACGGCCGGCGCCTGGCGGATCTGCCTCGAGCGGGACGACGGCCCGGTGGGGTTCGCGCTGACCCGGCAAAAAGTGCCGACGCTCGAGGAGACGACCGCCGACGGCGTCACGCGCGGCGCCTACGTCCTCTGGGAGAGCGACGACGCGAACGGCTCCCCCGACGTGATCGTCCTCGCGACCGGCTCCGAGGTGCACATCGCGCTCGAGGGAGCGAAGCGGCTCGCCGAGCAGGGGACGAGCGCACGCGTCGTCTCGATGCCGTGCTGGGAGCTGTTCGAGGCGCAGCCGCAGGAATACCGCGACGAGGTGCTGCCGCCCGAGGCGAAGGCGCGCCTCTCGGTCGAGGCCGGCGTCGCGCAGGGTTGGGCGAAGTGGGTCGGCGACGAAGGCGACTCGCTCTCGCTCGAGCGCTTCGGCGCTTCGGCGCCGGGCCCGACGGTGCTCGAGAACCTCGGCTTCACCGCCGACGCCGTCGTCGAGCGGGCGCTCGCGCTGCGGACGCGCGTCTCCTCGTGAACGTCGCGGTTGCGTTCGACCATCGCGGCGTCCACCTGCGGGACAGGATCCTGCAGACGCTCCAGCTCGACGGCCACATGGTCACCGACCTCGGCACCGACACCGACGCGATCCGCATCGACTATCCCGACAAGGCCGCCGAGCTCGGCGCCGCGATCACGGACGGACGCGCGGAGCGGGGCGTGCTCGTCTGCGGCTCCGGCGTCGGCGCCTCGGTCGCCGCCTGCAAGATCGCCGGGATCCGCGCCGCGATCTGCCACGACGTCTACTCCGCCCACCAGGGCGTCGAGCACGACGACATGAACGTCCTCTGTCTCGGCTCCGAGGTGATCGGGCCGAGCCTCGCGTGCGACCTCGTGCGCGCCTTCCTCGCCGCCCAGTTCGACGGCGGAGAGCGCTACGTCGCCAGACTGGAGAAGGTGAAGGAGATGGAGAAAGGGATGCTCAATGCCTGAGTCGAGACTCGACAAGCTCAGCGCGCGCGGGCAGTCGGTCTGGATCGACTACCTCTCGCGCGACCTGCTGGAGCAGGGCGAGCTGAAGCGGATGATGAAAGAGGACGCCGTCGTCGGCGTGACCTCGAACCCGACGATCTTCCAGAAGGCGATCTCGCAGGGGAACGCCTACGACGAGCAGCTGAAGGAGCTGCTCGAGGAGGAGACCGACGCGAAGGAGATCTTCCTCCGGCTCGCGGTGCGCGACGTCGAGGAGGCGCTGGAGCTGCTCGCGACGGTGCACGAGAAGAACGGCCAGGACGGCTACGTCTCGCTCGAGGTCGACCCGACGCTCGCCTACGACACCGAGGCGACGTACGCCGAGGCGATCCGCTTCCACGAGTGGATCGACAAGCCGAACCTCTACGTGAAGATCCCGGCGACGAAGCCCGGGCTCGCGGCGATCGAGGACTGCATCGCCGCCGGCCGCAGCATCAACGTGACGCTGATCTTCTCCCTGCAGCGCTACCGCGAAGTCGTCGAGGCGTACCTGCGCGGGCTCGAGCGGCTCGTCGCGTCGGGCGGGAAGCCGGCGGGCGTGCGCTCGGTGGCGAGCTTCTTCGTCTCCCGCGTCGACACCGAGACCGACAAGCGGCTCGACGAGATCGGCACGAAGGACGCGCTCGCCCTGCGCGGCAAGCTCGCGATCGCCAACGCGAAGCTCGCGTACGAGCACTACCAGGCGGCGTTCTCAGGCCCGCGCTGGGAGTTCCTCGCGGGCAAGGGCGCGTTGCCGCAGCGCTGTCTCTGGGCCTCCACGTCGACGAAGAATCCCGACTACCGCGACGTCCTCTACGTCGAGGAGCTGATCGGCCCCGAGACGGTGGACACGATGCCCGAGGAGACGATCGAGGCATTCCAGGATCACGGCGAGGTCGACGGCGACACGGTGACGAAGGGCGTCAAGGAAGCGCACAAGCTCCTCGAGCAGCTCGCTGCGGCCGGGATCGACTACGACGACGTCGTCCTCAAGCTCGAGGAGGAGGGCGTGCAGAAGTTCGCCGACTCCTTTGCCGAGCTCCTCGACGGCGTGCGCGCGAAGCGCGAGGTCGTCGCGGCGTAGCCGGTGGACGACGCCGCGCTCATCGAGGGGATCTGGGGACGCGACCCCGCGATCTGGACCGGCCGCGACGAAGCGCAGTGGCTCGGCTGGCTCGACGAGCCGCTGCGGATGCAGGAGCAGCTCGACGTCATCCAGCGGTTCGCCGACTCGCTTCGTGACTCGGTCGACGACGTCGTCCTGTTCGGGATGGGCGGCTCGTCGCTCGCGCCGGAGGTGCTGCGCCAGACGTTCGGCGTCGACTCGTTCCACGTCCTCGACACAACGCATCCGCAGGCGATCCGCCGCCTCGAGGAGCAGCTCGATCTCGCGCGAACGTGCTTCGTCGCCGCCTCGAAATCCGGCACGACGCTCGAGACGCGCTCGCACACCGAGTACTTCTGGGAGAAGACCGCCGGCAAGCAGGCGGGGCTCTTCGCCGCGATCACCGACCCGGGCTCCGACCTCGAGCGTCTCGCGCGCGAACGGGGGTTCGGCGCGGTCTTCTCCGGTGAGCCGTCGATCGGCGGCCGCTACTCCGCGCTCTCGCCATTCGGGATCGTGCCCGCGGTGCTGATGGGCGTCGACGCGAAGCAGCTGCTCGAGCGCGCGCTCGAGATGCGCGAGGCGTGCCGCTCGGGCAATGCGAATCCCGGCTACGAGCTGGGGCGCGGCTTCGGCGAGGGCTGGCGGGAGGGGCGCGACAAGATCTGCATCGCGGAAACTCCGGGCGAGTTCGGCCTCTGGGCCGAGCAGCTGATCGCGGAGTCGACCGGCAAGCAGGGGAAGGGACTCGTCCCCGCTCCTGGCGAGTCGCCCGACGGCGGCGATCGCCAAGCCGCGGCGCCTGAGCTGCCGGATCCCCTCGCGCTCGGCGCCGAGTTCTTCCGCTGGGAGTTCGCGGTCGCCGTCGCCGCCACCTATCTCGAGATCAATCCGTTCGACCAGCCCGACGTGCAGGCCGCGAAGGACAAGACGAACGAGGTGCTCGCGACCGGTAAGGAGCCGGCGCTCGAGCCGGAGGGATCGATCGAGGAGCTGCTCGCGCAGGCGAAGGAGGGCGACTACGTGTGCGTGCAGGCGTTCGTCGACCCGGCGACCGACCTGACGCCGCTGGTCGACCGGCTGCGCCGCGACAGCGGCCTCGTCGTCACACACGGCTACGGCCCGCGCTACCTCCACTCCACGGGCCAGCTCCACAAGGGCGGCCCGAACACCGGCCTCTTCCTCCAGGTCGTCGACGACCCCGGCGACGAGCTGCCGATTCCCGGCAAGCCGTTCGGCTTCCGGCGCTTCATCAAGGCGCAGGCCGAGGGAGACTTCGAGTCGCTCAAGGCGCGCGGCCGCCGCGTCGCGCGGATCACGGCAGAGGAGATCTGATGCAGCTGGGGATGGTCGGGCTGGGCCGGATGGGCGCGAACATGACCGAGCGTCTGCGCGCTGCAGGCCACGACCTCAAGACGTTCGACCCCAACGTCGACTCCACGGCGAAGTCACTCGAGGAACTCGCCCAGCAGCTCGAGGCGCCGCGCTCGGTCTGGCTGATGGTGCCGGCGGGAATCGTCGACTCCGTCGTGAGCGAGCTCGCGCCGCACCTCTCCAAGGGAGACACGATCGTCGACGGCGGCAACTCCTATTACGTCGACGACCTGCGCCGCCAGGGCGAGCTGCGTGACAAGAAGATCCACTACGTCGACGTCGGCGTGAGCGGCGGGGTCTGGGGACGCGAGCGCGGCTACTGCCTGATGGTCGGCGGCGACGACGAGGCCGTCGAGCGGCTCGTCCCGGTCTTCGAGACGCTCGCGCCCGGAGCCGACGGGGCCGCCCGCACGCCCGGCCGGAAGGGCAAGCCGGCGCCGGAGGAACAGGGCTGGCTCCACTGCGGGCCGCCCGGCGCGGGCCACTTCGTGAAGATGGTCCACAACGGCATCGAGTACGGCCTGATGCAGGCCTACGCCGAGGGTCTCAACGTCCTCAAGCACGCGAACATCGGCCTCCAGGCGCAGGAGACGGACGCCGAGACGACGCCGCTTCGCGACCCCGATCTCTACAAGTACGAGCTCGACCTTCCGGCGATCAGCGAGCTCTGGCGGCGCGGCTCGGTCATCTCCTCCTGGCTGCTCGACCTGACCGCCCAGGCGCTGCACGAGTCGCCGGACCTCGACGACTACGCGGGCCACGTGAGCGACTCCGGCGAAGGCCGCTGGACAGTGCAGGCCGCGATCGAGGAAGGAGTCCCGGCGCCCGTCCTCGCAGCCTCGCTCTTCGACCGCTTCGCGTCGCGCGGCGAGGCCGACTGGGGCAACCGCGTCCTCTCGGCGATGCGTCACGCCTTCGGCGGGCACCTGGAGAAGAGCCCGGAGCAGTGACCGCGCAGGAGAACCCGCTCGCGGACGGGTTAGCGCTGCGGCGGACGCCCGACCCGTGCGCGCTCGTGGTCTTCGGCGCCTCCGGCGACCTGACGCACAAAAAGATCATGCCGGCGCTGTACGCGCTCGCCGTCCGCCGCCTCCTGCCCGAGCGCTTCGCGATCGTCGGCGTCGCGCGCACCGACGGCAGCGACGACGTGTTCCGCAAGGACATGCAGGGCGCGGTGCAGCAGCACGCGCGCGACCCGTTCCGCCAGGACGTCTGGGACGAGCTTGCCGCGAAGCTCCACTGGGTGACCACCGACTTCGCCGACGCCGGCGGCGAGGACAAGCTGCACGATCTCGTCGACAAGCTCGACGAGGAGGAACAGCTCGGCGGCAACCGCGTCTACTACCTCGCCGTCCCGCCCCCCGCTTTCCCGACCATCGTCGACGCGCTCGGCAAGCGGAAGGACGATCGCGGCTGGACGCGCGTCGTCGTCGAGAAGCCGTTCGGACACGACCTCGAGTCGGCGAAGGAGCTGACGGCAAAACTCCGCGAGTACTTCCGCGAGGACGAGATCTTCCGAATTGATCACTACCTCGGCAAGGAGACCGTCCAGAACATGCTGGCGCTGCGGTTCTCGAACGGCATCTTCGAGCCGATCTGGAACCGCCAGTTCGTCGACCACGTCCAGATCACGGTGGCGGAGTCGATCGGGATCGAGAGCCGCGCCGGCTACTACGAGCAGGCGGGCGCGATCCGGGACATCTTCCAGAACCACCTCCTGCAGCTCCTCGCCCTTACGGCGATGGAGCCGCCGATCGACTTCACCTCCGACAACGTGCACAACGAGAAGGTCAAGGTGCTGCGCGCTCTCCACACGCCCGGGCCGAGGTCGGTCGTGCGCGGCCAGTACGGGCGCGGCTTCGTCGAGGGCGAGGAGGTCGCCGCCTACCGCGAGGAGGAGGGCGTCGCCGCCGACTCGATGACCGAGACCTATGTCGCGGCGAAGCTCTACGTCGACAACTGGCGCTGGGCCGACACGCCGTTCTACGTGCGGATGGGCAAGCGGCTCGCGCGGCGCGAGACGACGATCGCCATCCAGTTCAAGCGCGCGCCGCATCCGCCGTTCGAGGAGACGGCGTCCGAGGGATTGCGCCCGAACGTGCTGCTCGTGCACGTGCAGCCGGACGAGGGCGTCTCGCTCGCGATCGGCGCGAAGGTGCCGGGACAGGGGATGCAGATCCGCACCGTCCACATGGACTTCCTCTACGGCGGCACGTTCCGCACCGGCATGCCGGAGGCGTACGAGCGCCTGATCCTCGACACGATGCTCGGCGATTCGACGCTGTTCACGCGGGCCGACGAGGTCGAGGAGCAGTGGATGCTCGTCGACGCGATCGTCGCCGGCTGGGAGCGAGACAAGCCCGCCTTCCCGAACTATCCCGCGGGCTCGTGGGGGCCGCCGAGCGCGGACGACCTTCTCCACCGGGACGGACGCTCGTGGCGACGGCACTGAGCTGGGCCGAGGAAGGGGTCCGTCTGGCGGACGTCGACGCGGCGCTCGCCGAGTTGCGGAACGAGGCAGCGACCGAGGAACCGTCGATGCGCACCTCGGTGATGACGCACCTCGCCTGGGTGCCGCACGGCTGGCGGGAGGAGGCGCGAGCCGCGCTCGCCGGGATGGCGGAGCGGCATCCGTCCCGCACGATCCTCCTCTTCCCCGAGCCGAACGCCGGCCAGAGCCGGTTGGACGCCCGAGCCGCGGTCGAGCGGTGGCAGGTGCCGGGCACCGACCGCACCATCGTCACGGAGGTGATCGAGCTGACGCTGCGCGGCGAGCGGGCGAAGGCGCCGGCGAGCATCGTCGAGCAGCTGCTGATCCCCGACCTACCGGTCTTCTTGCGCTGGCGCGGCGAGCCACCGTGGCGGTCGACCGAGCTCGAGCAGCTCGTCGGCGCCACGGACAGGCTGATCGTCGACTCGACGGAGTGGGACGACGCGCCGCATCCCTACATGCGGCTGGTGGAGCTCTTCCCGCGCTGCGCGGCGTCGGACATCGCGTGGGCCCGGACGTCTCGCTGGCGATCGCATCTCGCGACGCTCTGGCCGGCGATCGGCGACGTGGGAACCGTGCGGGTGACCGGAACGGCGGCGCAAGCGTGGCTTTTGTGCGGCTGGCTCCGCTCGCGCCTAGCGCGGCCGGAGATCGAGCTCGAGCACGAGGAGGCGGAGACGCTCGAGGCAGTCGCGCTTGACGGCGAGGCCGTGCCGCTACCGCCGGGCGATCCGCCTGCTCCGAGCGACGTCCTCTCGGACGAGCTCGAGCGCTTCACGCGGGATCCGGTCTACGAAGCCGCCGTGCTCGCTGCCGCCTCCTAGCGCGGACATGTCTTTCCAAGTAACAGTCTGTTACTTGCTCGCCTGTCACGGTTTCGAGACGGAGTCGCGGGTCTCTCGGGACGCTCGACAAACGATCCTGAGCGCGTGCTCTCGTTCGCGCCTCGCCTGCCTCTCCGCCTCCTCGACGAGATCGAGCGCCAGTCTCGGCGCAGCGTCCCGATTGCGGAAATGAACCGCTCGGTCGGCGAAGCCGCGGCCGCAGTCGGGCTTCCCAGGCCAAGTTACGAGCAGGTGCGTGTACTCGTCCACGCTGCGCGGCGACTGCATGCACACGCGCCGGCAAGCGTCTCCACGGTCGCATTGGACGTGGCCTTTCGAGTCAGGCCGCCGGAAGCGATCTTCCTCCGACTTCTCAAGCCTCCGGCACCACGCCTTCGCGATCGCGCATCCGGCTTGTAACAGACTGTTACTTGCAAGGACAGCGCCGGTTCGGACGAGCAGTCCGATTCCGGCTCGTCCGGTGCGCGGCTACCTGACGACTTTGAAGTGGCGGCGGCTGCGGTGCCGCACCGAGGTGACACGGAACTTGGGAGCCGTGACCACGATCTTCGTCGGCGTCGACCAAGCCATCGCCTGCGCGCCGGTCGGCAGGTTGAAGTCGAAGCCGCGCACGCGGTAGTACCACGTCCCCGGCCGCAAGGGGAGAACGCTAGACGTCGCGTAGGTCAGGCGAGTGCCTCGCGCCGCGAACGGATACGCGTGGTGCGCCCACTGCACCTCGTAGGCCATCGCGTCAAAGGCCGGTGTCCACGCAACGAGCGGCTCGCCGTAGAACCTCGGCGTCTGGGCGGCCGACACGAGCTTCCCCGTCGAGGAGAGCCCGGTCGCGAACGGCTGCTGCTTCGAGGTCAGCGACGGCTGGCTCGAGATGCCGAACCGCGCCACACGTCCGGATGCGCAGACGTCCTGCGACAGCTCCATGTCGACGTAGACGATCGAGCCGTCGTCGAGCACGACCGGATAGACCGGCATCACCGTCCAGTAATAGCCGCTCGACGGCCAGTCGACGTCCCAGAGGTCGAGCGGGGCACCGGTCGTCCCGTCGAACGTGAGGGTGCCGGAGTTCTTACCGATCGAGGTCGTCGGCGTCGCGTCCGGCTCCTGCTCGGTCGGCGTGAGCGTCTCGCCGTCATACGCAACGTCGGCCTTCTCGGTGCCGTCCAGGAGGAAGTGGGTGGTCGCCAGCGACTCGTCCGCCGTGTTCGTCGGCATTTCGAGCGGACCGCTCAGACGTGGCGCGTACGCAGGCGAGGCGATCGTCGAGCTCGTGAAGACTCTGTTGAGACAGGAGCTGTCCGTGAAGACCTCGACGCGGACGAACGGGGCGGGAGTGCCGTCGAGCGTCTCGTCCCCCGTCCAGAGGAACGCGGGCATCAACTGATGGGCCGCCGACGTTCGGCCGCCGTTGGAGAACACGTCCGAGACCGTCCCGGTGAGCCGGATCGGAGCGTCGGCGGGGGTCGAATTCGTCGAGCGGTAGATCGGGCTCCACGGGCCGTACGGCGCAACGGGAAGAGAGTTGAGCCGGCCGAGGACGTTGAACCGCAGCGCGCGCACCCGCCAGCGGACGGTGCCGATCCACGGCTGGGTCGGGTGGAAGGCGTAGAACTCGCGCTCGTCGAGGACGTTCGTGTTCACGGTCTCGATCTTCCCCGCGTCGACGAGCCAGACCTGATAGCGATCCGCTCCCTCCACCGGAGTCCAGCGAAGGAGACCGGGATAACTCGAGAGCTGTGTGGGCGCGGCGGGCGGGACGACGTCGAAGCCGAACGGCTTGCCCCACGGTGAGGCCTTGCCGCCGGCGAAGATCGCGCGCACGCGGGCATAGAGCGAATGCGGCGAGCCGGTGATCCAGGGAAGAGTCAGGGTCGGCGCAGCGACCGGGGTCAGGACGGTCGTGTCGTCGTAGAGGATCCCGTTCTCACGGAAGGTCGAGCTCGTCGAGAGCTGCAGCTCGTAGTGATCGGCTCCCCGCACCGGCTTCCAGGCGAAGGACGGCGTGCGGTGGAAGACCGTCGTCGACCGCTCGCTCGCCATGAGGAGGAAGCCGTGCAGCCCGGTCGGCGCCGGGATCGCCTGCGTCGACGCGTCGGCAAAGCCGACGGCGCCGAGCGCCGCGAAGGCGCACGCGAGGATGAGGAGACGGACGATACGCATCGTCCTCCTCAATTTCGGCAGCGACTAAGGCGCCGCTGTCCCTCGAAGGAGGGATGCCAGCAGTCGGCCGGCCGCGAGAAGGCGCGCATCGTCGCCCGGACGCGCCGCAAGTTGGACGGACGCGGGCAGCCCGTCCTCGGCGGTTCCGCACGGCAGCGCGAGCGCCGGCCAGCCCAGCAGGCTGAACGGATAGGTGAACAACGTGGCCGGCAGACGCAGCTCGAGCTCGTCGATATCGGCTGGCGGCGCCACGCACGGAACCGCCGGCGTGACGATCAGATCGACGCCCTCGACGGCTGCGGCAAACCGTTCGCGGTACTCGTCGCTCTCGCGCACCGCCGCGGCGGCGTCGGCGTCCGTCACCGCGAGGGAGCGCTCGATCTTGCCGCGGACGTTCTCTCCGTAGAGCTCCTCGTTGCCCGGGAAGAGGGCGCGGTGGACGTCCGCCGCCTCCCGCATGAAGTCGGCGCGATTCCGGGGAGCAAGCGGGAGCGGCAGCTCGACCCGGCGCGGGAAGAGCTCCGCGGCAGCCGCGACCCGCGCCCGCACGAGCGGATCCACATCGTCGAGCCACGCGACTCCGACCGAGAGCTCCTCGAGCGCTTCGAGCGCGGCGGGCTCGTAGCCAGGAGCGAGCGCGCGCAGCAGCTCCTCGCAAGCTTCGACCGACGCGGCCATCGGACCGACGACGTCCCAGCTCGGCGCGAGGGGAAAGCACCCGTCGATCGGGACGAGACCGTAGGTCGGCTTGAGCCCGGCGACGCCGCACCAGGCGGCGGGGATCCGGATCGAGCCGGCGGAGTCGGTGCCGAGCGCGAGCTCGACGTCACCCGCTGCGATCGCCGCCGCCGAGCCGCCGCTCGAGCCGCCCGCGAGCCGGCCGGGCGCCGCGGGATTCGGCACTGTCCCGTAGTGCGGGTTCTGGGACGAGATCCCGTACGCGAACTCGTGGAGGTTCGTCTTCCCGGCGACCGCGTAGCCTGCTGCCTCGATCCGCAGCACGGCCGCGGCACTCTCGGCCGGGACGTGATCGGCGAACAGGGCCGACCCGTAGGTCGTCGTCAGCCCGGCGGTGTCGAGGAGGTCCTTGACCGCGACCGGCGTGCCAGGCGCCGGCTCTTCCGGCCGCGCCAGCCAGATGCCGTCGCTACTGGAAATGGAGGTAGAGGAAGGCGATGCCGATGCAGCCGGCGAAGAGCAGCACGAACACGACGAAGAGCGCCACGCCGAGCCGGACGTTCTTGCGTGCGAGCTCGGGATCCATCAGCCGATCACCGCGTCGACGGCGAGCGCCGCGAAGAGCAGCGCGAGGTACAGGAGCGAGTAGTGGAAGAGGAGCATGGCGCGCCGTGGCGTCGTGTCGCGCCGCAGCTTCTCCGCCATCCCGACGAAGACGGCGCCGAGCGCGAGCGCGCAGACGACGTAGAACGGGCCCGCGCCGCCCCAGCCCCACGGCAGCAGCGTCACCGCGACGAGCGCGAGCGAGTACAGGACGATCTGGCGCGCCGTCTCGCGGTCGCCGCGCACCACCGGCAGCATCGGCACCTTCGCCGCGGCGTAGTTCTCCTTGATCAGCAGCGCGAGCGCCCAGAAGTGCGGCGGCGTCCAGATGAAGACGATGACGAAGAGCAGCAGTGCAGCGAAGCCGACGTGACCGGTCGCGGCCGCCCAGCCGACGAGCGGCGGCACGGCTCCCGCGGCGCCGCCGATCACGATGTTCTGCGACGTCGAGCGCTTCAGCCAGCGCGTGTAGACGAGGACGTAGAAGAGGTTGCCGACGAGCGCGAGGATCGCGGTCAGGACGTTGACCGCACTCGCGAGCAGGACGAAGGAGAACGCCGAGAGCGCCAGGCCGAACTCGAGCGCCCGGCTCGCCGAGACGCGGCCGGATGCGACAGGGCGCGCGCTCGTCCGCTTTCCCATCAGCGGGTCGATGTCGCGGTCGAGGACATGGTTGAGGGCCGAGGCGCCGCCGCAGGCGAGCGCGAGCCCGAACATGGCCGCGAGCGCCGTGCCGGTGCCCGGCCAGCCGCGCGCGCCGGCGACCATCCCGCAGAAGCCCGTGATCAGCAGGAGCGACATGATCCGCGGCTTCGTCAGCGCGACGTAGTCGCGCCATGAGCCCCACGGCACCGGCTCGCCGCGGAAGCTCTCCGCCACGACGACGACGAGCGCCGCGAGCGCGAACGCCGCGAGGCCCGCGTGAGCATGCGAGCCGGGAACGGCAGCGGCGGCCGCGAACAGCGCGGCAGCGGCGAGCGCGGCCGGCACGAGCCGCCGGTGCGCGTACCAGGCGGAGACGACGAGCGCCGCGAGCGGTGGCACGACGAGCGCCGCGAGCAACCGGTGCGCGGTGCCGAGGTTCTCCGCGCCGGAGATCACCGCGAGCAGCGTCCCGCCCGCTGCGGCCAGGGCCGAAAGGCGCAGCCACGGTCCAGGACGTGTCCGGCTTAGGAACAGACTGGTACTTGCGGTCTGGGTCTGGGTCTGGGTCTGGGTCTGGGTCTGGGTCTGGGTCTGGGTCCCGGTCATAGCGGCTCCTCCGCGAGCCTTCGGCGCAGATCGCGCAGTGGCCGCGGGCTCGTCACGTACGGGACGGTGTCGAAGTTGTGCGCCGGCGGCGGCGAGGTCGTGTACCACTCGAGCGTGTCCGCGAGCCAGGGGTCGTTCCCGACGCGGACGCCCTTCCGCAGGCCCTGCGCGATCCAGACGTTGACGATGAAGACGAGGATCGAGAGCGCCATCACGCCGGAGCCGATCGAGGAGATGAGGTTGTAGAGCTCCCAGAGCCCGCCGTGGTGGTAGGTGTAGATCCGGCGCGGCATCCCCAGCAGCCCGAGCATGTGCTGCGGCAGGAACGTCAGGTTGAAGCCGACGAACATGAGCCAGAAGTGCGTCTTGGCGAGACGCTCATCGAGCATACGGCCGAACATCTTCGGCCACCAGTAATAGAGCCCCCCGAACAGGCCGAACGCGGAGCCGCCGAACAGCACGTAGTGGAAGTGCGCGACGACGTAATACGAGTCGTTCAACTGCCAGTCGACGGGGAACGCGGCCAGGAAGATCCCCGACAACCCGCCCATCGTGAACAACGCGATGAAGGCAAGCGAGAACAACATCGGCGAGTCGAAGATCAGGTTTCCTCGCCACGTCGTCGCCAGCCAGTTGAAGATCTTGACCCCAGTCGGGACGGCGATGACCATCGACGAGATCATGAAGAAGCTGTCAAGGCCCGTTCCGAGCCCCGTCGTGAACATGTGGTGCGCCCAGACGAGCAGCGAGAAGAAGGCGATGCAGATCGTCGACAACGCGACGGCCTTGTAGCCGAAGATCGGTTTGCGGGAGAAGACCGGCAGGATCTCCGAGATCATCCCGAAGACGGGCAGCACCATGATGTAGACCTCGGGGTGCCCGAAGAACCAGAACATGTGCTGATAGAGCACGTCGCTCCCCCCGCGCGACGGTAGGAAGAAGTGGGTGCCGACGGTGCGGTCGAGCAGGAGCAACGTCACGCTCGCCGAGAGCGCCGGCAGCGCGACGAGCAGAAGGATCGCGTACGTCTCCATCGACCAGATGAAGAGCGGCACGCGCATCCAGGTCATCCCCGGCGCGCGCATGTTGTGGATCGTGACGAGGAAGTTGATCGCGCCCAGCAGCGAGGAGAGCGACAGGATGTGGATCGCGAGGATCCAGTAGTCCTGGCCGTGGCCCGGGCTCGCCCACGGCGCGGCTTCGGAGAGCGGCGGGTACGACCACCAGCCGGCGTGCGGGGCGCCGCCCTTCGCGAACCAGCTCAGCCAGAGGACGATCCCGCCGAGCACGTACAGCCACAGCGACAGCGCGTTGAGCCGCGGAAAAGCCATGTCGCGAGCGCCGATCATCAGCGGCACGAGGTAGTTCCCGAAGCCGGCGAGGATCGGGACGATGACGAGGAAGATCATCGTCGTCCCGTGCATCGTCATGACCTCGTTGTACGAGTTCTTCGTCAGGAAGTGCTCGCCCGGCGTCGCGAGCTGCGAGCGCATGAGCACCGCGAGGATCCCCGCCAGGACGAACCAGAAGAGCGCGGTCGCGATGTACAGGATCCCGATCCGCTTGTGGTCGACCGTGACGAGCCAGCTCGCGACGCGGCCGTTCTTCCACCCGACCGGATACATGGCTTCCGACCTAGCCGCCAAGGGGAGCCGCCTTGTAGATGTGCTTCTTCAGGTACTTGACGAGGGCGTTGATCTGGGCGCCGTTCCAGGTGTCGGCGACCGGAGGCATCGCGCCCAGCGAGCCGGTGAAGCCGTTCCGGACGATCCCTTCGAGCGCGGTCGGCTGGATGATGATCGAGTTGTTGGCGATGTTCGGGCCATAGCCGCCCTGGCCGAGGTTGCCGTGACAGGTCGCGCAGACGCCGGCGAACTCCTGCCTGCCGAGCGTCGTCGCGGCGGTGTTGTTGATGTACGCGTCGTACTGCGAGCGCGACTCCGCTACGACCGTCGCGGTCATCGAGGCGTGGTAGACGCCGCAGAGCTCGGCGCACTGGCCTCTGTAGCTCCCCGGCTTGTCGGCGCTGAACCAGATGTGGTTCGGATGGCCCGGGATCGCCTGGATCTTGCCGGCGAGCGCGGGAATCCACCAGCTGTGGATCACGTCGGGCGAGACGACCTTGAGATCGACGACGGCGCCGGTCGGGACGTACAGCGTCCCGATCGAGCGGGCTCTGTTCGGATAGTCGAACTGCCAGTAGAACTGGTGGCCCTCGACCGTGATGTGGATCGGGTCGGCGGCGGCCGGCGCGGGCGTGATCTTGGGCAGTTCCAGGAAGACGACCGTCGCGATCGCGCCGAGCATCACCACCGGAAGCACCGTCCAGGTCAGCTCGAGGCGCGTGTGCCCGTGCACCTGGGCGCCTTCGACCGTGCGCGCGCGACCGCGCCCGCGGTACTTGACCACGAAGAGCACGAGCAGCCCTTCGACGAGAACAAAGATCGCCGAGGTTAAGCCGAGGATGACGTAGTACGCGGTCTGGGTGTGGCTCGCGTTCGGCGATGCCGGCGTGACCGGCGTGAAGCCGCCGTTCGCAGCTGTGGCAACGCCCGCCGTCGCAAGTACGACAACGAGAGCAAAAACGAGGGACGGCAGCTTCCAGCGCACCCGCGATGCATTCTATGAACGTGCCCGAGCGTACGCGGATCGAACTGCCCGACCACGTCCCTCCAGCGTTCGAGGTCTACATCAGCGGCGTCCGCCAAGAGCGCGGCCGCGACTTCGAGGTGGAGGGCAGGTCGCTCGTTTTCCCGCGTCCGCTCGCGCACGAAGGGAAGCTCGGATTCTGGCGCTGGGCCTCGATGTGGCTCGGAATCGCCGGGAGCTACCGCAAGCACGAAACGGTCGACGTCGTCTACGAGAGCAACGGCCGGCGCCAGGTCGAGACGGGCCTCGAGCCGCAGCCGTACTAGACGGAAGCGCCCGCTGCTTCCTTGGCTACCGGCTCGAGCCGGTAGCCGACGCCGTAGCGCGTCTGGATGAAGGTGTGACGGGACGAGCGGTGGTCGATCTTCTCCCGCAGCCGCCGGACGAAGACGTCGACTGTGCGGTCGCGGCGCGACTCGCGGCGGCCCCACAGCTTCTGCAGCAGCTCGTCCCGCGTCACGACGCGGCCGCGGTCGAGGGCGAGCTGGTAGAGGAGCCGGAACTCGGTCGGCGTCAGCTCGGCGCTGGTGCCGTCGACGTACGCCTGCACTTCGAGCGGATCGATCCTGAGCTCCTCGATCTCGATCGGCTCGCCGCGCGGCGCCTCCTCGCGCCGGATCGAGCGCCTGGCGGCCGCCCGCACGCGCGCCACGAGCTCCTTCATCGAGAACGGCTTGACGAGGTAGTCGTCGGCGCCGATCTCGAGGGTGTGGACGCGGTCGTGCTCCGTGCCGCGAGCCGAGACGACGACGATCGGCGTGCCGATCCCCTCGTCCCGCGCGGTCTCGATCAGCTTCCAGCCGTCGATGCCGGGGAGCATGAGGTCGATGACGCAGACGTCCGGCTTCTCGTAGCGGAGCCGCGCGAGCCCCTGCGTGCCGCTGCCGACCGAGATCGGATCGAAACCGGCGGCGCTCAGATGCCGCGCCATTGCCGCCGCGATGACCTCGTCGTCCTCGACGATCAGAACCTTCGGCATGCTTGCCTCATTATCGGGCGGGCCTCGGTTGGGGAAGGGTAGCCGCATGGTGAAGAAGTGGTGAACGACGAGAAGGTCGAGACAGCGCGCCGCGTGGCGGAGAGCTGCGGCGAGGCGGTCGTGGTCCTCGACAGCGAGCGGCGGGTGGTCGCGGCCGGCGCTGCTGCGGCCGAGCGGCTGCCGGATCTCGTGCCGGGCGCCCGGCTGAGCGAGGAGACGCTCGCTGCGCAGCCGGAGATCCTCGTCCTCTTCCTCGACGCGCCGCCCGAGCTCTCCGCGTACCAGGAGCTGCGGGCCGGCTTCACCGCGGCGGTCTCGCACGAGCTCCGGACGCCGCTCGCGCGCCTGCTCGCCCTACTCGAGAGCGCCGCGCTGCCGGGCTCCGACGTCACCGCGCTCATGGCGCAGGCGCAACAGGAAGTCGAGCAGGCGCGGGAGCTGATCGACGACGTCCTCTTCCTCGGCGAACTCGAGACGGGCCGCGAGGTCGTCTCGCTCGGAAGCACGCCCGCGAAGCCGGTCGTCGCCGAGGTCGTCGACTCGCTCGCCGACCGGGCCGACCACGCCGGGGTTGCGCTGATGGTTCGCGCCGAGGACGTCGAGTTGCCGCTGCGACCTCGGATGCTCCGAGTCGTCGTCGAGAACCTCGTTGCGAACTCGATCCGCTACGCCGGCCCCGGCAGCACGTGCACGGTCGAGCTGGCGCAAGGGCTCCTGTCGGTGTCGGACGACGGCAAGGGCGTGCCCACCGCCGACCTGCCGCGCCTCTTCGAGCGCTTCTACCGCGGCGACCAGGCGCGGACGAGCCGAGGCACGGGCCTCGGCCTCGCGATCGTCAAGCACGTCGTCACCTCGGCGGGCGGCGAGGTCACCGCAACGAGCAAGCCCGGCCAGGGATTGTCTATTCGCGTGCGTTTCGTACGCGAATAGACAAAGGGAGCTCCGCAGGCCGGAAAGCGCGAGCCCAGCCCGGCCTACGGCTAAGCGCCGCACCATGGACGAAGCGGCCACACCCAAGCCGCCGACCACAGACGAGCGGCCCGTGCCCCCGCGTCAGCCCAAAAACAAGCCCTCAGCACGAAGCCAACGGGAGACCCCGCTCTCCCGTTGGAGCAGTTCGATTAACAGCGAGCGAGTCCGCAGGACTCGCGAGCTACCCGCGCGAGCTACCCGAAGCGCCCCGTGACGTAGTCCTCCGTGCGCGAGTCGGAGGGGGCCGTGAAGATCTTCTCTGTTGCGTCGTACTCGATGAGCTCGCCCCAGCGGCCGCCTTCCTCGCCCCGCGAGATGGAGAAGAACGCGGTCATGTCGGCGGCGCGGGCGGCCTGCTGCATGTTGTGCGTGACGATCACGAACGAGTACTCGCTCTTCAACTCGGCGAGCAGCTGCTCGATGGCCTGCGTCGCGATCGGGTCGAGCGCCGAGGCAGGCTCGTCCATGAGCACGACGTCCGGCTCGACGGCGATCGCCCGCGCGATGCAGAGACGCTGCTGCTGGCCACCCGACAGAGACAGGGCGCTCGCCTTGAGGCGATCCTTGACCTCGTCCCAGAGCGCCGCCTGTGTGAGAGCCCGCTCGACGCGGTTGTCGAGATCGTCCTTCAGCCCCAAGACGCGCAGGCCCCACGCGACGTTGTCGTAGATCGACTTCGGGAACGGATTCGGCCGCTGGAAGACCATCCCGATCGTGCGGCGCACCGCGACCGGGTCGACGTCGCGGGCCGCGATGTCCTGGCCGTGGTAGCGGATCGTCCCCGTCTGCCGGAAGCTCGGCACGAGATCGTTCATCCGGTTGAGGCAGCGGATGAAGGTGCTCTTGCCGCAGCCGGAGGGCCCGATCACCGCGGTGACGAGGTTCTTGTAGACGTCGATCGAGACACCCTTGAGCGCCGGCTTCGAGCCGTAGGTGGCCGTGAGATCCTCGATCTCGAACACGGCGTCGAGGCGCTCGCGCGGAGGCAGCGGCTCACGCTTCGTCTCGACGCGCACAGCGGGCTCGATGCTACTCGACTCGACGCTCAGCATCCCTATCATCTCCCCTGGCGGCTGATCTTCCGCCGGGTACGCGCCGCGAGCCAGCGTGCGGTGATGCTCGTGACGAGGATGAACAGGATCAGGACGAGGGCGCCCGACCAGGCACGCGCGTGGTCGGCCGGCTGGTACGACTCGGTCAGCTCGAAGATCGCCACCGGAACGGTCTGCAGCGCATGGACGGGGTTCCACGCGACGTTCGTGCCGACGATCGAGGAGCAGAAGAGGAGCGGCGCCGTCTCCCCAGCGATGCGGGCGACGGCGAGGACGGTCCCGGTGAGGATCCCACCGAGCGTCTGCGGCAGGACGATCCCCACGGTCGTCCGCCAGCGAGCGACACCGAGGCCCAGCGCCGCTTCCCGCAACGAGTTCGGCACGAGCTTGAGCACCTCGATCGTCGTCCGCGCGACGAAGGGGAGCATGAGGATCGCGAGCGCGAACGCGCCGGCGAGGCCGCTCTGGCCGTGGCTGACGACGAGCAAGCCGAAAACGAAGAAGCCGACGACGATCGCCGGGACTCCCGCGAGCAGATCGAGGACGAAGGAGATGGCGTTCTTGATCGCCGGCGACGCGTATTCGTTGACGTAGATCGCGACGAGGATCCCGACCGGCAACGCCATCGCAGTCGCGATCCCGACGATCACAAGCGTCCCCGCGAAGGCGTTCGCGAGCCCCTGATGCGGGCTCGTGGAGAAGGGCTGCGACGACTTCGTGAACAGGTCCCAGTTGAACTGGCTCGCGCCGCGCGCGGCGACCGACCAGACCATCACGCCGAGGATCGCGACCCCGGCCGCGCCGGCGAGCCACGCCGCGACCTCCATGCCCCGGTTGACGAGACGGCGGCGGCGAAGCCGGTCGCGCGGTCGCAGGAGCGGGCTGTACTCGGCGGCGCCCATCAGACGGCGAGCCCCTGCCGGCGCGCGCCGCGCCGAACGATCAGCTGCGCGAGCAGATTCACGACGAGCGAGAAGACGAGGAGGATCAAGGCGAGGTACACGAGCGACGGCTGCTCGCCACCCGACGCTCCCTGGTAGTTCTCGGCGATCTTGCTCCCCAGCGTGTCCCAACCGCCTGCGAAGAAGAGGTTCGCGGTGAGGTGGGTGCCGGTGAAGCCGCCGATCACCTGGGTGACCGCGATCGCCTCGCCGATCGCTCGCCCGAAGCCGAGGATCATCGCCGCCGCGACGCCGCTGCGGGCGTACGGCAACACGACGCCGCGCACCATCTCCCAGCGCGTCAGCCCGAGAGCGAGCGCCCCCTCCTTGAGCTCCGGCGGCACGCCGAGAAAGAGCTCGCGAGCGATGCTCGAGACGATCGGGAGGATCATGATCGTCAGCACGACGATCGCCGCGAAGGCGTTCGTCCCCACCGAGCCCGGCGGCCCGAAGAGCGGGATGAAGCCGAGCGCGGAGTGAAGTGCCGGATCGACGTGGTTCTGGAGGGCCGGCACGAGCACGAGCAGCCCCCAGAGCCCGATCACCACGCTGGGAATCGCGGCGAGGGTCTCGACGAGCGCGGTGACCGGCCCGCGGATCCAGCCGGGGGCGAGCTCGCTCAGGAAGAGCGCGATCCCGAGCGCGAGAGGCGTCGCGAGCAGCAGCGCCCCGACCGACGTGACCACGGTCCCGACGAGGAAGACGCCGGCGCCGAACTCCTTGTGGACGGGATCCCAGCCGACATGGGTGATGAACCCGAGCCCGAACGCCGAGATCGAGAGCCGCGCACCCTCGACGATCTTGTAGACGATGAGCCCGAGGAGAACCGCCGCGCCGAGCGCGGCGAGCGCGGCCGTGCCCTGCAGCAGCACGTCGCCGAAACGCGCCCGCCGCCCCGGGAAGGGGCGGCGGCTCGTGTGGCTGGTCAGGTCGGGAGTGTTCACAAGCGGGGCGATTCTCTCCTACTCACTTGATCTTCTTGATCTGACCCTTGTCGAAGGTGACGACCGGGGCGGGGAGCGGGACGAAGAAGATCTTCGGCCCGTAGCTCTGTCCCTTCGTGATCGCCCAGCTCAAGAGCTTCTTGATGGGCGCCGCGTTCGGCGTGCTCCTCTGGACGTCGACGTACGTGTACGTGGAGATGGGATAGGCGTTGGCGTACTTCGATCCGGCGGGCGGATCGACGATCGAGAGCGAGCCGTTCTTGGCCGGCTTCGTGTCGAGCAACGACGCCGCCTCGATCGACTTCAGCGTCGGGAACTCGAACTTCCCCGCCTTGTTCTTCAGCGAGAACATCGCGAGATGCGCTCTGTGCGCGTACTCGGCGTCGGCATACCCGATCGCGCCGTTCGTCTGACGCACGAGGCTCGCGACGCTGGAGCTGCCCTTGCCGCCGACGCCGATCGGCCACGCGACGTTGGTGCCGGTTCCCGGACCGTTCTTCCAGGCGGAGCTGACGTGCGACAGGTAGTCGGTGAGGTTGTACGAGGTTCCCGACGAGTCCGAGCGGTGGACGACGGTGATCGACTTGTTCGGCAGGCTGACGCCGGGATTCAGCTTCCGGATGCTCTTGGCGTTCCAGCTCTTGATCTGGCCGAGATAGATCTGCGCCAGCACCTGACCGGTGAGGTGAAGGTGGTTCTTGGCTCCGTCCAGCCGGTACATGACCGCGGTGCCCGCCAGGGCCCAGGGGATCTGGACGCACGTGTTGCAGGTCGGCGAGAACTGTGAGAGCGGCGCGTCGCTCGCGCCGAACTGCACCTGGTGGTTCGTGATGGCCGAGACGCCGCCGCCCGAGCCGACAGCGCTGTACTGCAGCGAGATCCCGATCGACGAGACCGGGCCGATCCAGCTCTGGACGAGCGGCGCGACGAACGTGCTCCCGGCACCGGTGACGATCGACTTGGCGGTCCTCGCCGACGCAGCGCCGACCGTGAGAGCCGCAACTGCGACAGTCGCGACGATTGCGAGCGTCAAGCCCATGAACATGCCGTGTCTCCGCATCGAATCCTCCTCCTCGTGGTTTCGCTGCCACCGTAGGACGGCGGCCGAGGCACGTGGGCTACGCGGCTGTTGCGAGGTGGAGACGGAGTGGTTACGACGGCTGGTTCCCGCGCGAAGCGAGCTAGTACGCTGGTCGCATGGCGATCGACGCGGCGCTCGAACAGGCGGAGGCCCAGCTCCAGGAGATGGGGCAGCGCGTCCTGAGCGCCGTGCACGGCGCGATCCGCGCGCTCGGGGAGCGCGACTCCGAGCTCGCGGACGAGGTCATCGCCTTCGACGACGAGATCGACCGGTACTTCCTCGCCATCGAGCACCAGATCCAGGCGCTCCTCGCGCTGCAGACCCCGGTCGCGCGCGATCTCCGGTTGCTCCTCGCGATGCTCCACATCAACCTTCTGCTCGAGCGAAGCGCGGACGGGTGCGTCACGATCGCCAAGCTCTCGCGCCTCGTCGCGGACGTCGACCCCGATCCAGATCTCGCGGAGGTCCTGACCGAGATGGGTGAGCGGGCGGAGGAGATGCTGCGCGTGGCGATGGACTCGTTCAGCCGCCGCGACATCGCCGGCGCGGAGAGTCTCGTCGACCTCGACGAGCTGATCGACCGTGCCAACAGACGATTCGTCGAGCGGCTCGTGGACATGATGGCCGCGCCGGAGATGCGCGAGTGGGGCCTGCGCATGGTCGTGGTGGCGCGAACGATCGAGCGGATCGGCGACCGGGCCGTCGACATCGGCGAGCAGACCGCCTATCTGCTGACGGCGGAATTCCGCGAGTTCACCGACGCCTCACATCCGGTGAGCTAGGAAAGGGCGGGCATGGACTGGCGGATCTACAAGGCGATCTACGACGTTTCGCTCCACCACCACTGGCTCGGGACGCTCTTCTACGACATCGAGAAGGTGAGCATCCCGGTGATGGTCGTGATCACCGCTGCGCTCTGGTTCTTCAGCCGGCCGGACGGCGACCGGAAGTGGAAGCTCGCCTGCGGAAGCGGCTTCGCCGCAGCCGCGCTTGCGTACGCCATCGCCTTCGTCATCCACCACGCGTGGGCGCGACCGCGCCCGTACCTGACGCACCACATCAGCCACCCGTGGTCGAACACCACCGACGCCTCCTTCCCCAGCGACCACACGACCGTCTCGTTCGCGATCGCCTTCGCAGTGCTCTCCTTCGACCTCCCTGCCGGCGTGATCTTCGTCGTGATCGCGGCGATCATCGGCGTCGGCCGGCTGTTCATCGGCGCCCATTACCCGAGCGACGTCCTGGCGGGGCTCGTGATCGGGCTGATCGCCGCCGGAGTCGTCGTGCGCCTCCTCCCCCGCTTCGTCTCATGGGTCGTCTCCTATGTGGAGCGCGTCAGCGACCCGATCCTCCGCCCGCTCTGGCGGACAACGGCGCGCTAGCGCCGGTGCTGCTCGACGAGGCCGCGCAGTCGCTGCGCGAGCGGCTTCGTCAGCTGGCCCGGCTCGAGCCGCCACTGCCAGTTGCCGCGGGCGTGGCCGGGGCGGTTCATGCGCGACTCGCTGCCGAGGCCGAGGACGTCCTGGGCCGGCACGATCGCCAGGCGGGCCGGGGACGAGTACGCCAGGTCGATCAGTCCCCAGTTCGGCTCGGCGGGATCGAGCCCGGTCGCCTCGCGCTGGCGCGGCTTTAGCTGCCGGAACCAGCCAGCCGCCGTGTCCGTGTCGTGGATGCTCGTGTAGGCGACAGCGTTGGCCTGGTGATTCTCCAGCCGGTGCGGGCTGCTGCGCCTGCTGCGAAACCCCCAGATGAGGACGACCATCCCGGGTAGGCCGAGCTCGTCGCGTAGCCGGTACACGGGCGGGGTGATCCGGCCGAGGTCCTCGGCGATCAGCGGCAGCTCGCCGAGCTCGCGCTCCACCGCGCGGAACAGCTCCGCGCCCGGCCCGCGGCGCCAGCGCCCCGCTTTCGCCGTCGTGTTTCGAGCCGGGATCGCCCAGTAGGAGACGAAGCCGCGAAAGTGGTCGACGCGGCAGAGGTCGACGAGCTCGAAGGTGCGCCGGAAGCGCTCGCGCCACCAGAGATAGCCGCTCGCCCGGTGGGTCGGCCAGTTGTAGAGCGGATTCCCCCAGAGCTGACCGGTCGCGCTCAGCGCATCGGGCGGCGCGCCGGCTACCTCGCCGTGCTGGAACAGCTCGGGCCGGCCGGCGACGTCCGCGCCCGCATCGGAGACGTAGATCGGCAGATCGCCGATCAGCCGGACGCCGCGCTCGGCGGCGTATGCACGCAGCGCGCTCCACTCCCGCTCGAAGCGAACCTGGTCGGCGATCGCCCCCTCGCCCGCGAAGCTCTCCCAGTCACCGATCCAGAACGAGTGGCGCGCGACGAAGGCCTTGATTTCCCGAGACGTGACACGCGCGTTCGGGTATGCGAGTAGCTCCGCCGACGCAGCGAAGGCCGACGGCGAGCGGTACGGCGATCCGAACTCGTCCGGCGGCCCGAGCGGCAGCACCTGCCACCACGACTGTCCCGCGGCGGCGAGCCAGTCCACGAACCGATACGCGTCGCGATCGAGCTTCCCCGACGGCAGGGACGTGGGATGGAGCTGGATTCCTGTCGAGCGCTTTACGTCCACGCTTCGATCCTCCCGCATCGGTGAGACTTGCCGCGTGACTGTTCCGAAGACACGTCCCGCCCGGATCCAGATCCAGGCGGTCGCTCCGCAGGTCGACTGCGGGCGCTGGGCTGTCAAGCGCACCGTCGGCGAGCGCGTCGACGTGACGGCGCGGATCTTCCGCGACGGCCACGAGACGCTCGGCGCCGCGATTCGCTACCGGCGGCCCGGCTCGACGCGCTGGGCCGAAGCGCCGCTCGAACCCGTCGGCAACGACGTCTGGACGGGCTCGTTCGCCGTCGAGCTGCCCGGGCTCTGGTGCTTCCGGGTCGAGGCCTGGGTCGACCGCGTCGCGTCGTTCCAGGACGAGCTGCGCCGCAAGGTCGCTGCGGGCCAGGCGGATCTCGCCGGCGAGCTGTCCGAGGGCGCCGTCCTGCTCGGCCGCGACACGCTGACGGTCGAGGAGGCACTCGCCGCGGCGGGGGGTGAACGCGCGGAGAAAGGGGCGTCGCCGGCCTACGACGTCGACGTCGATCGCGTCCTCGCCCGCTTCGGCTCGTGGTACGAGCTGTTCCCGCGCTCGTGGGGCGGCTTCGAGGGCGTCCGCGCGCGACTGCCGCGCTTCGCCGAGGTCGGCTACGACGTCCTCTACCTGCCGCCGATCCACCCGATCGGCCAGACGAGCCGCAAGGGCCGCAACAACGCCGAGCGGGCGGAGAAGGGTGACGTCGGCAGCCCGTGGGCGATCGGCTCCAAGGAGGGCGGCCACGACGCCATCCATCCCGACCTCGGCACGGCGAAGGAGTTCCGCCGTCTCGTCGCGGAGGCCAAGGACCACGGCATCGAGATCGCGATCGACTTCGCCATCCAGTGCTCGCCCGATCACCCCTGGCTGAAGGAGCACCCCGAGTGGTTCTTCCACCGCCCCGACGGGACGCTGAAGTTCGCCGAGAATCCGCCGAAGCGCTACCAGGACATCTACAACGTCGACTTCGGCTGCGAGGACTGGCAGGGCCTCTGGCAGGCGCTGCTCAACGTCGTCCTGCACTGGGTGGGCGAGGGCGTCACGGTCTTCCGCGTCGACAATCCGCACACGAAGCCGGTCGCGTTCTGGGAATGGCTGATCCGCGAGGTGCGGCGCGAGCACCCGGAGACGATCTTCCTCGCGGAGGCATTCACGCGGCCGGGGCCTGTGACGACGCTCGCGAAAGCCGGCTTCGCGCAGAGCTACACGTACTTCACATGGAAGAACACCCGCTGGGAGCTGCTCGACTTCCTCGAGCAGCTGCTCGAGTGGCGCGACTACTACCGGCCGAACTGCTTCGCCAACACGCCGGACATCCTCCACGAGTACCTGCAAACCGGCGGCCCGCCGGCCTTCGAGGCGCGGCTCGTCCTCGCCGCGACACTCGCGCCGTCCTACGGCATCTACTCCGGCTTCGAGCGCTGCGAGAACGTGCCGGTGCGGCCGGGCTCGGAGGAGTACTTGAACTCGGAGAAGTACGAGGCGAAGGAGCGGACGCTCGACGGCGAACTGCTGCCGCTCGCGGCGAAGCTCAACGCGCTGCGGCGGGAGAACCATGCGCTGCAGTGGCTCGACCCGCTCACGATCCTCGAGACGGAGAACGAGCAGCTCTTCGCCTTCCACAAGAAGCGAGGCGACAACGAGATCGTGACGGTCGTCAACCTCGACCCGGGCGCGGAGCAAGAGGGCGTCTGCGTCGTCCCGGTCTCGACCGGCCTCGCGCCGGCGTATCCGGTGCGCGAGCTGCTCACCGACGAGACGTGGAAGTGGAAGATCGGGCGCAACTACGTGAAGCTCCCGCCGGGTCAAAGCCACGTGTTGAGGATCGGGACATGAGCGCGGGGGCAGAGGTCTGGTTCGAGCGAGATCCGCTCTGGTTCAAGCGGGCCGTCTTCTACGAGATCCACATCCGTGGCTTCTACGACGGCAACGACGACGGCTCGGGCGACTTCCGCGGCCTGATCGACAAGCTCGACTACCTCGAGTGGCTCGGCGTCGACTGTCTCTGGCTGCTGCCGATGTACGAGTCGCCGCTCCGCGACGGCGGCTACGACATCGCGAACTTCTTCGGCATCCACCCCGACTACGGGACGGTCGAGGACTTCCGCGAGTTCGTCCAGCAGGCGCACCAGCGCGGCATGCGCGTCATCGCCGACCTCGTCATGAACCACACGTCGGCCGACCATCCCTGGTTCCAGGAGTCGCGCGCCGACCCGACCGGGCCGAAGGGCGACTGGTACGTCTGGTCGGACACGGAGGAGAGCTACCCCGACGCGCGGATCATCTTCATCGACACCGAGCCGTCGAACTGGACGCTCGATCCGCTGCGCGGCCAGTACTACTGGCATCGCTTCTTCCATCACCAGCCCGACCTCAACTTCGACAACCCCGAGGTGCAGGAGGCGATGCTCGAGGTCCTGCGCTTCTGGCTCGACCTCGGCATCGACGGCTTCCGGCTCGACGCGGTGCCCTATCTCTTCGAGCGCGATGGGACGAACGGGGAGAACCTCCCCGAGACGCACGAGTACCTGAAGCGCGCCCGCGCCGAGGTCGACGCCCGCTACCCGGACCGCGTCCTCCTCGCCGAGGCGAACCAGTGGCCGGAGGACGTCGTCCAGTACTTCGGCGACGGCGACGAGTGCCACATGGCCTTCCACTTCCCGGTCATGCCGCGCATGTTCATGGCCCTGCGGCGCGAAGACGCGACGCCGATCTACGAGATCCTCGACCGCACCCCGGCGATTCCGGACAACTGCCAGTGGGGGCTATTCCTCCGCAACCACGACGAGCTGACCCTCGAGATGGTCACCGACGAAGAGCGGGACTACATGTACGAGGAGTACGCCAAGGACCCGCGGATGAAGCTCAACCTCGGCATCCGCCGCCGCCTCGCGCCGCTTCTCGACGCCGGCCACGACGAGATGCAGCTCCTGCACGCGATCCTCTTCTCGCTGCCGGGTTCACCCGTCCTCTACTACGGGGACGAGATCGGGATGGGGGACAACGTCTACCTCGGCGACCGCGACGGCGTGCGCACGCCGATGCACTGGTCGGGCGACCGCAACGCGGGCTTCTCGAAGGCCGATTGGGCGCAGCTCTACCTCCAGCCACTCATGGATCCGGTCTACGGCTTCCAGGCGATCAACGTCGAGGCGCAGCTGCGCACGCCCAACTCGCTGCTCCGCTGGCTGCAGCGGTTCATCGCGCTGCGGAAGGAGCATCCGGTCTTCGGGCTCGGCGACTACAAGCCGCTGCGCGGCGACAACGCGCGCGTCTTCGCCCACATCCGGGCGTGGGAAGAGGACATCCTCCTCTGCGTCCACAACCTCGCCCGCTCGGCCCAGGCGGTACAGCTCGACCTCGCGAGCTACGCCGGTATGGTGCCTGTGGAGATGCTGGGCCAGACGGCGTTCCCCGCGATCGGGGAGCTGCCGTACCTCCTCACTCTCGCCCCGCGCGGCTTCTTCTGGTTCCAGCTCCGACAGGCGGAACAGACGCCGTGACCGTGGACGGAAACGCCCTCATCCAGTACGTGACGCGCCAGCGGTGGTACGGCGCGAAGTCGCGCACGGTCATCCACTCGGACGTGCTCGACACCGTCGTGATCCGCCAGGCCGAGCCGCAGCTGACGCTCGCGCTCGTCGAGCTCACGTACGACACGGGCGCCCACGACATCTACCAAATCCTCTTCTCGGGCCGCGAGGACGAGGGAGAGATCGACGGTCTCGCCGAGGATGCGTCGCTCGCGCGCGAGCTCGTCAGCGCGATGCGTTCGAGCGCGACACTGCAAGGGGAGCAGGGCGTCGCGGAATTCCGCCCGGCGGCCGACTTCACCGCGCTCGGTCGCGAGCTCGGCGCCGCACGGCTGATCTCCTCCGAGCAGTCCAACAGCTCGGTCGTCTTCGACGAGACGCTGATCCTCAAGGTCTTCCGCCGCCTCGAGCCCGGCATCAACCCGGAGCTCGAGCTGCTCCGCTTCCTCGGCGAGCGCGGCTTCCGCAACGTGCCGACGCTCGGCGGCTGGTACGAGTACTCCGGTGGCCCGCTCACGGCGACGCTCGGGCTGCTGCAGGAGTTCGTGGCAAACGGCGTCGACGGCTGGGAGCTCGCGCTCGACGAGATCGCCGACGCGCCGGAACGCTTCCTCGACCGGCTCGGCCGCCTCGGCGAGGTGACTGCACAGCTCCACACGGCGCTCGGCTCCGACCTCAACGACCCGGCGTTCGCGCCCGAGGATCCGAGCGTCGAGTCGCTCGGGCTGCTTACCGCGACGGTGGACGAGGAGATCGCGCGCGTCTTCCTCTCGCTGCCGGACGACGACGAGCGGCTCGCCCCGATCGCCGGCCGCGGCGAGGAGGTACGCGAGCAGCTGCGGCTCCTCACGCACGCCGGCTCGACCGGCCGCGTGATCCGGGCGCACGGCGACTACCACCTCGGCCAGACCCTGGTAAGCGGCAACGACTGGGTGATCCTCGACTTCGAAGGCGAGCCGGCCCGGACGCTCGCCGAGCGGCGCCGCAAGCGCTCGCCGCTGCGCGACGTCGCCGGGATGCTCCGCTCCTTCGCCTACGCCGCGACCGCCGCCGAGCTGCTGCGCGACGCGGACGTGCCCGACGACTGGGAGGAGCGCGCCCGCTGGCGCTTCCTCGACACCTATCTCGACACCGTCGACCCGAGCCTCCTCCCGGCCGGCAACGCGGCAATCGAGCGCCTGCTGGCGGTGTTCGAGCTGGAGAAAGCGGTCTACGAGCTCCGCTACGAGCTCGACAATCGCCCGGATTGGGTGCGAATCCCCGTGGCGGGAATCGAACGGCTCATGGAAGCGGCGGCAGAGGCTCTTTGAGCGTCGAGCTCGGAAGCAATCCACACGGCGTCCTCGGCGCTCACGAGGCGGAGGAAGGCGTCGTCGTGCGCGCCTGGCGCCCGGAGGCGCAGGCCGTGCGAATCCTCCCAAGTAACAGTCTGTTACAAGGAAAGACACGTCCGGTCGAGGCGGAGCTCCTCGATCCGGCGGGGCTCTGGGAGGCGTTGCTGCCGAAGGCCTCTCTGCCGCTCGAGTACGAGCTCGAGGTCGAGTACTCGGACGGCAATACGTTCACCGTTCGCGACCCGTACTCGTTCCTCCCCACGCTCGGCGAGCTCGACCTCCACCTCGCGATGGAGGGTCGCCACGAGCTCCTCTACGAGCGGCTCGGCGCGCACATCCGCGAGATCGACGGCGTCGTCGGCACCGCCTTCGCCGTGTGGGCGCCGAACGCGCGCTCGGTCGCGGTCGTCGGCGACTTCAACTCGTGGGACGGGCGCCTGCATCCGATGCGCTCGCTCGGGCCTGCGGGGATCTGGGAACTGTTCGTTCCAGGTGTAGGGGAACGAACGAAGTACAAGTTCGAGATCCAAACGCAGGAAGGCCGGCTGCGGCTCAAGAGCGACCCGGTCGCGTTCCACACCGAGGTGCCGCCCGCCAACGCGTCGGTCGTCTGGGAGCCGAAGCACGTCTGGCGCGACGCCGAGTGGCTCGAGCGCCGGCGCGCCTCTGACCCGCTTCGCGAGCCGATGTCCGTCTACGAGGTGCACCTCGGCTCGTGGCGCCGCAACCCGGCCGAGGGCGACCGGCCGCTGACCTACCGCGAGCTCGCCGACGAGCTCGGCGACTACGTGGCCGACCTCGGGTTCACGCACGTCGAGCTGCTGCCTGTGATGGAGCATCCCTTCTCCGGCTCGTGGGGCTACCAGGTGACCGGCTACTACGCGCCGACCTCCCGCTTCGGGACGCCCGACGACTTCCGCTACCTCGTCGACCGGCTGCACGAGCGCGGCATCGGCGTGATCCTCGACTGGGTGCCGGCGCACTTCCCGCGCGACGACTGGGCACTGGCGAGCTTCGACGGCACCGCTCTCTACGAGCACGCCGACCCGCGCCGCGGCGCGCATCCCGACTGGGGGACGCTCGTCTTCAACCTCGGCCGCACCGAGGTGCGGAACTTCCTCCTCGCGAACACGCTCTACTGGGTGCGCGAGCACCACGCCGACGGGATCCGCGTCGACGCCGTCGCCTCGATGCTCTACCTCGACTACTCGCGCAAGGCCGGCCAATGGGTGCCGAACATGTTCGGCGGCAACGAGGATCTCGACTCGGTCGCGTTCCTCAAGGAGATGAACGAGGCGCTCTACGGTCGCGAGCCGGGGATCGTCTCGGCGGCGGAGGAGTCGACGGCGTGGCCCGGCGTCTCGCGACCGACCTACGCGGGCGGGCTCGGCTTCGGCTTCAAGTGGAACCTCGGCTGGATGCACGACACGCTCTCGTACTTCCAGAAGGATCCGGTCCACCGGCGCTTCCACCACCACACGCTGACGTTCTCGCTCATGTATGCGTTCAGCGAGAACTTCGTCCTGCCGCTCTCCCACGACGAGGTCGTGCACGGCAAGAAGTCGCTGCTCGACAAGATGCCCGGCGACCGCTGGCAGAAGTTCGCCAACCTGCGCGCGCTCTACGCGTACATGTGGGCGCACCCCGGCAAGAAGCTCCTGTTCATGGGCGGCGAGCTCGGCGAGTGGGAGGAGTGGAACGCCGAGGGCTCGCTCCACTGGAACCTGCTCGAGTACGCCGAACACGACGGGATCCAGACGCTCGTCCGCGACCTCAACCGCGTCTATCGCGGCACGCCGGCGCTCTGGCAGCGCGACTTCGAGCCGGCCGGCTTCCGCTGGCTCGAGGCCAACGACGGCGCGAACAACGTCCTCGCCTTCGCACGGATCGGCGAGGGAGACGAGCCGCCGCTCGTCTGCGTCCTCAACCTCTCGCCGGTGCCGCGCTACGACTACCGCGTCGGGATGCCTGTCTGCTGCCGCTGGCGGGAGGCGCTGAACACCGACTCCGCGTTCTACGGCGGCGGCGGCGTCGGCAACCTCGGCGGCGTCGAGGCGGAGGCCGTGGCGTGGAACGACCAGCCCTTCTCCGCGCAGCTGACCCTGCCGCCGCTCGGCGCCGTTTGGCTCGTCCCCGAGTAGCGTCGCGGGTCAGCGGGGATTTTCGCGTCGGATCCCGTCCCAGGTGAGACGGATCCCGACGAGGCCGACAAAGACGGCGAAGACGACCTTCAGCGTGGACGCCGGTAGCGCGAGCGCGAGCTCCGCTCCGAGGAACGCCCCGAGCGCGCCGACGAGCCCGAAGCGGAGCGCCAGCTCCAGGTCGCCGACGCCGCGCCGGCGCAGGGTGAGACTCCCCGCGATGGCGGTCGGCAGGATCACGAGCAGCGAGGTCGCCTCGGCGACGTGCTGGGAGAAGCCGACGGCGAAGGTCAGGAACGGCACGATGAGCGTCCCGCCGCCGACGCCGAGCAGCCCCGAGGCGACTCCGGCGAGAGCGCCAAAGGCGACGAGCGCGACGTAGAGGCCTGGACCGCTCACGCGCGCGCTCCCATGAGGACGGCGACGCCCACGAGAAAGAGGCCGAAGACGACCTTGAGCAGCCGCTCGTCGATCCGCGCCAGCATCCCGGCGCCGAGACGCGCGCCGACGACCGCGCCGGCCGCGAGCCCGAGCGCCGGCCAGTAGCGAACCTCGCCGGCGACCCCGTAGGTCGCGATCCCGGCGATGCTGATCGGGATGATCGCGCCGAGCGACATCGCGTGCGCGTCGCGCTGCCCGTAGCGCGCCCAGAGCACGAGCAGCGGGACCATGATCACGCCGCCGCCGACGCCGAGGAGCCCGGAGAGGACGCCGCCGCCCAGCCCGATGACGAGCAGCTTCGGATCGAGAGCAAGCGCGCTGAGACGCGGCGGCATGAGGCCGCCGAGCGTATAGCGTCCAGGCCGATGAGCTTCGCCACACGCCCCGAGCTCCGCGGCACGTTCGGGATGGTCGCCTCGACGCACTGGCTCGCCTCGGCGGCGGGGATGGCAGTGCTCGAGCGCGGCGGCAACGCCTTCGACGCCGCGGTCGCAGCCGGCTTCGTCCTCCAGGTGGTCGAGCCGCACCTGAACGGGCCCGGCGGCGACCTGCCGGCGCTGCTTTGGCCGGCGGGACGCGAGGAGCCGCTCGTCCTCTGCGCGCAGGGTCCGGCGCCGCGCGCCGCCACGATCGAGAAGTACCGCGACGAGCTCGGCCTCGAGCTGATCCCCGGCACCGGACCGCTCGCGGCCGTCGTGCCGGGCTCATTCGGCGGCTGGCTGGCGATGCTGCGCGACTACGGGACGATGCCCTTCGCCGAGATCGTCGGCTACGCGATCCACTACGCCGAGAACGGCTATCCCGTCCTGCCGTCCATCGCCGGCGCGATTCGCAACGTCGAGAGCCTCTTCCGCGACGATTGGACGACCTCCGCCGAGCTCTACCTGCCGGTGGCGGAGCCGGGGACGATGGCGCGAAATCCGCAGCTCGCCGCCACGTATCGCCGGCTCGCCGAGTCCGCCGATCCGTTCGAGGAGTGGTACAGCGGCTTCGTCGCCGAGGCGATCGTCGCCTTCCAGGAACGCGAGTGGATGGACAGCTCAGGCCAGCGGCACAGCGGCCTGCTCTCAGAGGAGGACCTCCGCGACTGGCGGCCGACCACCGAGGAGCCGCTCTCGGTCGACTACGCAGGGCTCGACGTGTTCAAGGCGGGACCGTGGAGCCAGGCGCCGGTCTTCCTCCAGCAACTTCGGCTGCTCGAGGGCTTCGATCTCGCATCGCTGGGCTACGCGAGCGCCGAGTACGTCCACATCCTGACCGAGTGCGCGAAGCTCGCCTTCGCCGATCGCGAGGCGTGGTACGGCGACCCGAACTTCTTCGACGTGCCGCTCGACCTGCTCCTCTCACGCGAGTACGCGGCCGAGCGCCGCTCGCTCGTCGGTGAGGAGGCGTCCGCGGAGCTCAGGCCCGGCGGAGACGACCCGCGCCTGCCCGGGCCGGTCGCCGCGGTCGCCGCGGCGCCTGGTGTTGGCGAGCCGACGCGGGGCGACACCGTCCATCTCGACGCCGTCGACCGCTGGGGGAACATGGTCTCCGCGACGCCGAGCGGCGGCTGGCTCTGGGGCGCGCCGGTCATCCCCGAGCTCGGCTTCTGCATCGGCACGCGCGCCCAGATGTTCTGGCTCGAGGAGGGTCTCCCCAATTCGCTCGCGCCGGGGAAGCGCCCCCGCACGACGCTCTCGCCGACGCTCGTCGGCCGCGACGGCGCGCCGCATCTCGCGATCGGCACGCCCGGCGGCGACCAGCAGGACCAGTGGACGCTCAATGCGTTCCTCGCGCACGTGCACTTCGACCTGGACCTGCAGGAGGCGATCGACGCGCCCGGCCACCACACCGAGGCGTTCCCGAGCTCGTTCTACCCGCGCGAGACGCTCGTCCGCCACGTCGCCGTCGAGGACCGCGCCGGCGAGGAGACGATGCTCGGCCTGCGCGGCCGCGGTCACGAAGTGGAAGTCTCCGGCCCGTGGACGCTCGGCCGCGTCTGCTCGGTCGCCCGAGAGCCGGACGGGACGCTTAAGGCCGGCGCGAACCCGCGCGGCAGGCAGGGCTACGCGGTCGGTCGCTGAGCCGATGGACATCTGGCCGGGCCGGCCGTTCCCGCTCGGGGCGACGTGGGACGGCGACGGGACGAACTTCGCGCTGTTCTCCGAGCACGCCACGGCCGTCGAGCTCTGCCTCTTCGACGCCGAGCGGGAGACGCGCCTCGACCTGAGCGAGATCGCCGCGCACGTCTGGCACGGCTACGTGCCGGGCGTCGAACCCGGTCAGCGCTACGGCTACCGCGTCCACGGCCCGTACGAGCCGGCGAACGGGCACCGCTTCAACCCGTACAAGCTCCTCATCGACCCGTACGCGAAGGCGATCGAAGGAGAGGTGCAGTGGGAGCGCGCGAACGTCCTGCCGTACGTGCCGGGCGGCGGCGAGGACGCCGATCTCGAGCTGGACGACGAGGACGACGCCGACGCGATCCCGAAGTGCGTCGTCGTCGATCCGTTCTTCGACTGGGAGGACGACGCGCCGCCGGCGACGCTCTGGCACGACACCGTCATCTACGAGACGCACGTGAAGGGATTCACCCGCCGTTTCCCCGCTGTGCGCGACGACCTGCGCGGCACATACGCGGGCCTCGCCGCCGAGCCCGTCCTCGCGTATCTCCGCGAGCTCGGCGTCACCGCGGTCGAGCTCTTGCCGATCCACCACATCGCCGACGAGGGGTTCCTCCACGATCGCGGGCTCACGAACTACTGGGGCTACTCCTCGATCGGCTACCTCGCGCCGCACGCGCTCTACGCGGCGACCGGCACCTGCGGCGAGCAGGTGCTCGAGTTCAAGGGGATGGTGAAAGCCCTGCACAAGGCGGGAATCGAGGTGATCCTCGACGTCGTCTACAACCACACGGCGGAGGGCAACCACCTCGGCCCGATGCTCTCGTTCCGCGGTGTCGACAACCAGGGCTACTACCGGCTGATGCCCGACGAGCCGCGCTTCTACATGGACTTCACGGGGACGGGCAACTCTCTCAATCCCGTCCAGCCGACGGTGCTGCGGCTGATCATGGACTCGCTGCGCTACTTCGTCCTCGAGTGCCACGTCGACGGCTTCCGCTTCGACCTCGCCTCGGCGCTCGCGCGCGAGCTCTACGACGTCGATCGGCTCTCGGCCTTCTTCGACACGATCCACCAGGATCCCGTCCTCTCCCAGGTCAAGCTGATCGCCGAGCCGTGGGACGTCGGTCCGGGCGGCTACCAGGTCGGCAACTTCCCCGTCCTCTGGGCGGAATGGAACGGGAAGTACCGCGACGCGATGCGCGACTTCTGGCGCGGCGAGGGCAGCGTCGGCGAGTTCGCGCAGCGGTTCACGGGCTCGGCCGACCTGTACCAGGAGAACGGCCGCGATCCGTTCGCGTCGATCAACTTCGTCACGGCCCACGACGGCTTCACGCTCCGTGATCTCGTCTCGTACAACGAGAAGCACAACGAGGCGAACGGCGAGGAGAACAAGGACGGCACCGACGACAACCGCTCCTGGAACCTCGGCGCCGAGGGCGAGACGGACGACCCGGCGGTGCTCGGGCGGCGCGCGCGCCAGCAGCGGAACTTCCTCGCCACGCTGCTCCTCTCGCAGGGCGTTCCGATGTTGCTCGGCGGCGACGAGCTCGGGCGCACACAGGGCGGCAACAACAACGCGTGGTGCCAGGACAACGAGGTCTCCTGGCTCGACTGGGAGAGCGCGGACGACGGATTACGCGAGTTCGCTCGGCGGCTGATCGCGCTGCGGCGCGAGCACCCCGTCTTCCGGCGGAGCCTCTTCCTGAGCGGAAAAGCGGGCGAGAGCGGCCTGCCCGACGTCTGGTGGTTCCGAACGGACGGGCGGCGAATGACACAGCGCGACTGGACGGCCGCCGAGACGCGAACGCTGGGGGTTTTCCTCAACGGCGCCGAGCTGCGGAGACGGACCGCGCACGGGGAGCCGATCACCGGCGACTCGTTTTTGCTCCTCTTCAACGCGCACTCGGAGCCGGTTGTCTTCACGCTGCCGACGCGCCGGTTCGGCGGGCACTGGGAAGTGGAGCTTGCGACCGGCGGGTCGCCGGACGGGCGGCTCGGCGCGCGCGCGCTCGTGCCGGTGCAGGAGCACTCGCTGCTCCTGCTGCGGCGCGTCTGAGCCAAGCGCGAGGCGCCCTGTCACGCACCCGAATCGCGGCGGCCGGCGTTAGGAGCCTGACTTGCCGAGAGGAGCCCCCCAATTCTGATTCTCGGAGTTGCCGCGATCTGCGTCGTCCTCTTCCTACTTGCGCTCCTGCTGCCGAGGCTCTCGCGCAAGCCGCAGACCGCCGTCGATCGCAGCTTCGGCGGTGCCGCACGCGCCGTCGGCAAGGCACCCGGCGCGCTCGGCCGTTGGCTCGCGAAGCCGTTCCGAAGCGGGCAGCGTGCCGCCGACAAGAGCGCCGCCGCGGGCCGGAAGGCCCACAGCAAGATCACGCCCTAGTCGGGCTCTCACTCCCGCGAACCCACTAGCCGCACAGCCCCAGCCTGCACAGCCCCAGCCTGCACAGCCCCAGCCTGCACAGCCCGGCGCCTTCACCGCAGGGGATCCGGGAAGACGCCGGACCGGGCTGGCCACGGCCCGCATGACGCACGAGCCGGGAGGGATTCGATGCAGGGCTATCGAACCACCGCCGGATGAAAAAGCGGTAAGAGGCCGCTACGCGTTCGTTGCGACGACGCCGGGACGAGCCGCGCCGTCGAGCTCGAGGCGGACGAGCGCACCGCCGCCGGGGGCGTTCTCCGCCGAGACGGTGCCGCCGTGCGACTCCGCCACCTCACGCACGATGGCGAGGCCGAGCCCGGCGCCGGGCATCGCCCTCGCGGCGGCCGAGCGGTAGAAGCGGTCGAAGACGAGCGGGCGGTCTTCCTCCGCGAAGCCCGGCCCGTGGTCGCGGACACGGAGCTCGCCGCTCGTGAGCGAGATCTCGACCGCACCGCCGTCGCCGCTCCACTTGCCCGCGTTCTCAAGGATGTTCCACACGGCCCGCTCCATCGGGTCGCGGTATCCGTCGACGACGGTCGGCTCGACCCGGTACGCCTGCCACGTCACGCCGGGGAAGCGAGCCTGAGCCCGCTCGAGCGCGTCCTCGACGAGCTCGTCGAGCTGGAACGGCGCCTTCTCGGGCTGCGCGCCGCCCGCCCGCGCGAGCTCGAGCAGGCTGCCGATGAGCGAGCGCATCTCCTGCGACTCGCGATGGAGATCGTCCAACAGCCGGCGCCGCTGCTCGGGCTCGAGGGCGATGTCGCCGCGCAGGACGTCGATGTTCGTCTGCAGGCTCGTCAACGGAGTGCGGAGCTCGTGCGACGCGTCGGCGACGAAGCGGCGCTGCGTCTCGAGGGACTCCTCGAGTGCGCCGAGCATCGTGTTGAAGGAGGCGCCGAGCCGCGCGAGCTCGCCGCTACCTCCTTCAGGCACGCGCTCGCTCGGCTCGCCGGTCTCCGCGATCCGCTCGGCGGCGGCCGTCAGACGGCGAACCGGCGCGAGCGTTGCCCGCGACACGAGCGCCCCGGCCGCGGCGGCTACGCCTATGCCGCCGAGCACGACGAGGAGCAGGATCAAGCGCAACCGATTGAGCGCACGGGTCGTTTCGTTGAGCTCGCGGACCACGACGACGACGCCGACAATCTGATTGGTGAACCGATTGACGATCGGCTGGACAAACTCGCGCAGGTGGGACGTCGTGCCGCCGCGCGTGACTGTCGCGTCCTGAAAGAGCTCGTGACGTTGCCCGTCCGCGACCGCGCGCATCGAGGAATCGAACGAGAGGCGGCCACCGTGCGGGATCGTGTTGGCCACCGGAATGCCGCGCGTGCTGAAGATCTCGACGAGATTGCCCGCGAATCCCGCGGGAGCCTCCAGGTTGTTGGGGTTGACCAAGTACGCGTCCTTTTTGAGCGAGGCGTCCACCTGGGCGTACAGCTCGTGCCGCATCACGAAGTACGTCGTCGCTGCGGCGATCGCCACAACGACGGCGACAACACCGGCCGCGACGAGCGCCAGGCGAGCGCGAAGGCTCACGGCTCGCGGAGCACGTAGCCGGTGCCGCGCACGGTGTGGATGAGCCGCTCCTCCTCGTCCGCCTCCGTCTTGCGCCGCAGGTAGCCGACGTAGACGTCGAGCGCGTTCGAGGAGTGGCTGAAGTCGTAGCCCCAGACGCGTTCGTAGATCAGCGAGCGCGGCAGCACCTGGCGCGGGTTGCGCATGAACAGCTCGAGCAGGTGAGCCTCGGTCGTCGTCAGCTCGAAGCGGCGGCCCGCACGGCGGGCGTCCATCGAGCCGAGGTCGAGCGTCAGGTCGGCGAAGCGGAGCACGTCGCCCGGCGCCTCCGGCTTCGAGCGGCGCAGGAGCGCCCGCACCCGCGCGAGCAGCTCCTCTAGGTCGTACGGCTTCGGGAGATAGTCGTCGGCGCCGGCGTCGAGGCCTTCCACGCGGTCGCCGACCGCATCGCGCGCGGTGAGCAGGAGGATCGGGATGCGGTTCCCCTGCCGGCGCAGGCGGCGCGTCACGTCGAGCCCGTCGAGGCCCGGCATCATCACGTCGAGGACGAGCGCGTCGGGAGTCCGAGACTCGACGGCCGCCAGGGCAGTGTCGCCGTCGGATGCGAGCGCAACCTCGTAGCCGTGCAGCTGGAGCGCGCGCTCCAGCGCCTCCCGCACGGCGCGATCGTCGTCGGTAACGAGAACGAGCATCTCGCTACTAAGTGTGCCGCGTGAGGTGAGAAGGCGTTAAGCGGCCGGGAGCTCGACCGTAAACGCGGCGCCCTCGCCGGGGCGGGAGCGGACGGACAGGCGCCCGCCCATCCGCGAGACGAGCTCGCGCGAGATGTACAGCCCTAGCCCGCTGCCGCCGACGCCGCGGGTCAGCGCCGGATCGAGGCGATAGAACTTCTCGAAGATCCGCTCGTGCTCTCCGGCCGGAATGCCGAGGCCGCCGTCGCGCACCGTCAACGTCACGAGGCCGGGCGCGCTGCTCAGCTCGACCGTCACCTCGCCGCCGTCGGGCGAGTACTTCACCGCGTTGTCGAGGAGGTTGACGAGCACCTGGCGGAGCTTGTCCTCGTCGGCGAGGGCGATCACCGCGTCGCCGTCTTGATCGAGCGTGAGCTCGACCTCCTCCGGCGTCCTGATGCGAGTCGAGGTGAGGACGCTCTCAGCGAGCGTGCGGAGATCGGTCGCGCCGGTCGCGAGGTCGACGCGGCCCTCTTCGAGCTGGCCGGCGAGGAGGATCTGGGAGACGATCGCGGTGAGGCGCTCCGTCTCGGTCTCGATGATCTCGAGAAAGCGGTCGCGCTGGAACGCCGGCAGCTCGATGTCCGTGCGGCGCAGGGTGCGCGCGGCGCCGTACACCGCGGCGAGCGGCGTGCGCAGCTCGTGCGAAGCGGTGGCGACGAAGTCGCTGCGCGCGCGCTCGAGGGCGCGCTCGTCGGTGACGTCGCGGAGCGCGTAGACGACGCCCTCGTCGAAGGCCACGCCCACGACCGAGATCCAGCGGTCGCCTCCCGGCGTCGCGACGGGCACTGTCACGGGGCGCACCCGGGCCGGCGCCGCCGCGGCATCCCCGAGCTCGGCGTGGGCGGTGAGCTCGTCCCACGCCGGCAGCACTTCGGACGCGTTGCGCCCCACGGCGTCCTCCGCGCGGAAGCCGGTGATCGCGGTGGCGGCCGCATTCCAGAAGCGGACGCGGCCGAGCTCGTCCAGGAGGACGACGCCGTCGCCGACGTAGGCGAGCGCGAGCGCGGCGTCGGCCCGCCGCTCCGACTCGCGGTAGAGCCGCGCGTTCTCGAGCGCGATCGCCGCGCGAGCGCTCAGCTGCTGCGCGAGCTCGAAGTCCGCGTCGGTGAAGGCGCGTTCCTCTGCGACGAGGGTCAAGGCGCCGAGGCGGCGTTCCCCCGCGCGCAGCGGCAGCGTGATCGCGCTGCGGACCGAGATCACCTCGAGCGCGCGCGCCGCCTCGGGGTCCCGGGCCACCGCCTCGTCGAGCAACTCCTGCGGCACCTCCCGCAGGAACACGGGCTCGCCGGTGCGGACGACCTGGGCGGTGAGGTCGAACTCGTCGTCGATCCGGACGGGACGCGTGCGGGTCTGCATCTCCTCGGCCCACCGCTTGCGGTCCGGGTCCTGGTGGGCGACGACGACCGGCTCGATCACGCCGGTCTCCTCCGCGAGGACAGAGATGGAGCACCAGTCGGCAAGCCCCGGCACGGCGAGCGACGTGAGCCGCGAGAGGGTCTCGTCGAGGTCGAGCGAGGACGTGAGCAGGGCGGTCGCCTCGTCCACGAACGAGATCCGGTCGCGCAGGCTCCGCTCCGCCTCCGCGACGCGCGCGCGCTCGAGCGCGAGCGCCGCCTGGCGGGCGAGCGCGATCTTCAGCGCGCGGCGCTGGGTCGTGAACTCCTGGTCGCTGTCGAAGGAGTAGACGAGCCCGCCGATCGGGCCCGCGTGGGAGATCAGCGGCAAGCAGGCGAGCGCATGGCCGGGCTGCGAGCGGCCGACGAGCTCCGGGTAGCGCTCGTCGCGCTCGGCCTCAGAGCTGAGGAAGACGCCTTCGCCGGTGCGGACCGCCTCGGAGAGCGGGAAGTCGCCGGCGACCGGGAAGCGGCGGAACGGCTCGATGAACTCGTCGCGGTAGCCGCGTGAGGCGATCACGTCGAGCCATTCGCCGTCGCCGCTGAGGGTCGCGATCAGCCCACCGCACGCCTCGGCGGCGCGGGCGCCCTCGCCGAGGACGGCGTCGAGGACCTCCTCCGGCGTCCTGGCCGTGATCAGGGCATCAGCGGCATGCTGAAGCCGTAGTGCGGTGTCGAGCGCTTCGCTACCCGACGAGAGCGCGGCCGCCTGGGCGGCGGTACCGGCCGGCCCCTCCTCGCTCATTTCACCGCTCCTCCGCGATCTCCCGGTTGAGCTCGTCGCGCTCGCCCCGCCGGATGCGGTCGAGCACGTTGCTCACCACGCCGCCGAGCCGCAGCGGGTCGAACGGCTTGACGATGTAGCCGACAGCGCCGAGCTCCTGAGCGCGCTGGCGGTCTTCGCGGGCGGCGCGCGCGGAGAGGAAGACAACGGGGATGTCGCGCGTCTCCGGCGAGGAGGCGAGCCGCTTGGCGACCTCCCAGCCGTCGATGCTCGGCATCATCACGTCGAGGAGGACGAGGTCGGGCGTCTGCTCGCCGATGCGGGCGAGGGCCTCGCGCCCGTCGGTCGCCTCGACGACCGCCAGGCCGTCGCTCTCGAGGTTGACGCGGCAGATCGTCCGGATCGAGGTCTCGTCGTCGACGAGGAGGATCCGCGGTGCTGCGTCGGTGCGCCGACTTCCGCCGGTCCCGCCGCCCGGATCCGGCCGATGCCGAACCCTGCTGCGCCAGGTGCCGGAGGCGAGATGCGCGGGACGGTGCGCGCGAGACGCCCGGAGTGCTTCGGCCCTGCTCGTCCTGCTTCGCCTGACTGTGGTCACGTGGCCCCCGTCGCGTCGTCGTGGAGGAATGGATTGTGCCGCATGAACAGGCAACGCGCTAGGAGACGGCGTGCTCGCGGTTCCAGTCCTCCGCGAGCTCCCGGAGGCCGGGGCCTGTGACCCGGATCGCGTCGCGCGCGTGCAGCCGCATCCGGGCCGCGAAGTCGCGGTCGCGGACGCGGAGAAACGCCCGCAGCGCGTACTGCGCGCCCGTGAGGATCGCGGCGAGGCGCGCGCCGAGCGCCGAGTGGTGCTTCTCCCAGTAGCGGTGGCGGCCGCGCCACATCTCGTTGATCCGCCGCTCCGGGATTCCCGCGCTGAACTGCGACTCGTGGTGGACGACGGTCAGCTCGGGGAAGAACTGCGTCCGCCAGCCGGCGTTGCGCAGGCGGCGGCAGAGGTCGGTCTCCTCGGAGTAGATGAAGAAGCCGTCGTCGAAGAGGCCCACTTCGTCGAGCGCCTCGCGCCGGACGAGGAGCGCCGCGGCCATGGCCCAGTCCACGTCACGGGTCCGGCTCCCGCCGGACTGAAGGATCCCCGCGCGGCCGAGGGTGAGGAGCCCGAGCGCCGCCGTCCACGGGGTCGGGAAGCGCCACGCCGACGACTGCGGGCGGCCGTCGGGATAGACGAGACGCGGCCCGAGCGCCGCGACGCGCGGGTTGGCGTCGAGGTGGGCGACCATCCGCTCGAAGCCCCAGTCGTCGCTCGTCGTGTCCTCGTTGAGGACGAAGACGTAGCGGCCGGTGGTCGCGCGGATCACCGCGTTGTGGTTGGCGCCGAAGCCGGCCCGGTGCCGCTGCTCGATCAGCCGCACGTCGGGGAAGCGCTCGCGCACCGCCGCCGCCGAGCCGTCCTCCGACGCGTTGTCGAGGACGACGATCTCGGCCTCGACTTCGTGCAAGGACTCGAGGCAGGCGAGCAGGAGCTCGCGCGAATTGGTGTTGACGAGCGAGATGGAGACGTCGGGCTCAGGCACTTACGCCGTCTGCGTCAGACCGGCGGCCCAGGAGGGCGGGAGGTTGCGCAGCACCTCGACGTTCTCGAAGCGGACCGGCTCGCGGACGCCGGCCTCGCGCGCCCACTCGCCCATGCGGCGCAGTCCCTCCTCGAGCGGCACCGTCGTCGCCTCGCCGAAGACGCGATGGAGCTTCGCGTGGTCGGAGAAGGCGTGGACGACCTCTTGCCGCGCCGGGAGGAACGCGATCTCGGGCTCGGCCGTCCCGAAGGCGCGCGCGACCGCCTGCGCGAGATCGAGGACCGTATGGGGCGTCTCGGCGCCGACGTTGAAGACCTCGTTGGCCGCCGCCGGCACGTCGATCGAGCGCGCGATCACCGGCGCGACGTCGTCGATGTGCGTGAAGGCGCGCGTCTGCAGGCCGTCCCCGAACACCGTCATCGGCTTCCCCGCCATCGCCTGGTTCATGAAGATCCCGATCACGTTCCGGTAGGGGTCGGCGAGGTTTTGCAGCTCGCCGTAGACGTTGTGGGGCCTGAAGATCGTGTAGTCGAGGCCGAACATCCGCTGCGCGGCGGCGAGGTCGAGCTCGACGGCGTACTTCGCAATCCCGTACGGATCCTCGGGCTCCGGCACGACGTCCTCCGACATCGGCGCCTGGGCCGGGCCGTAGACGGCGATCGAGCTCGCGAACACGAAGCGCTCGACCGTCTCCGCCCGGATGGCCGCGTTGATCACGTTGACCGAGCCGAGGACGTTGTTCGAGTAGTTGAAGCGGCGGATGAAGTGCGAGAGACCCTCCGCGGCGTAGGCGGCGAGGTGGAAGACGTGGGAGAAGCCGTGCTCGCGGAACAGCTTCTCCACCAGCTCGGGATCGCCCGACGAGCCGGTCACGAAGGTCGCGCCGGCGGGGACGTTCTCCTCGTAGCCGCCGCTCAGATCGTCGAGGACGACGACTTCGTGACCGGCAGCGAGCAGGTGTCGGGCGACGTGGGCGCCGATGAAGCCGGCGCCGCCGGTGACGAGAGCCCGCATCGCCGGGTGAGGCTAGCAACGCGGCTGCTCGGGCCGTTTCGAGCGGAAGCGCCGGGGGCTGGAACGACGGGTGCCCCGCCTACACTCCCGGCATGCGACGGAGGCGCGTCCTCATCAGGGGTGCGCTGGGCGTCGCGCTCGCCGCGGCCGTCTTCTTCGTCGTCCTGCCGCGGATCGCGAACTACGGCTCGGTCGGGCGCCAGCTCCAGACGGTCTCGGCGGCGTGGGCCGTCGCGCTCGCCGCAGCGGCTCTCATCGACATCCTGAGCTCGGCGCTGCCGTGGAAGGTCGTCCTGCCGCAGCTCTCCTGGTTCGGCGCGCTCGCGTTTCCCCAGGCCTCGACCGCGCTCACGTCGGTGCTGCCGGGCGGCGCGCCGGTGGGGATGGCGATCTCGTTCGGGCTCCTACGCCGCCAACGCGTCTCCGGCGGCGAGGCCGGGTTCGCGGTCGCGCTCACCGGGATCTGGAGCCAGCTCGCGATCCTCATCTACCCGCTCGTCGGCGCCGTGCTCGTCTTCGGCAGCGGCCGGCTCTCGGAGAGCAGTGCGGCAATCGCCGGCGCGAGCGGCGCAGTCGCGCTCGTCGGAGCGGGAGGCGCGGTCGCGGCGCTGCGGAGCCGACGCGCCGCGCTGTGGCTCGGTCGCACGGTCCGGCGCATCGCGGGAGCGGTCGCGCGGCTGGTGCGCCGTGAGCCGCCCAGCTGGAACGAGGAGGCAATCGTGCGGTTCCGTGACGAACGCGTCGCGCTTCTCCGCCGCCGCTGGCCGGCGCTGACAGCCGCGACGCTCGCGAATCAGCTGAGCGCGTACCTCGCCTTCGAGCTCTCGCTGCGTGCGCTCGGGATCTCCTTCCACCAGCTCCCGCCGACCGAGACGTTCCTCGCGTGGGCGGTCGGCCGTCTGCTCAGCTCCCTGCCGTTGACGCCGGCTGGGGCCGGCTTCGTCGAGCTGGGGATGATCGGGACCCTCGTCGGCTTCGGCGGCCGACACGCGCACGTCGTCGCCGCCGTGCTCCTCTATCGCGGTCTCATCGTCGTGCCGACGCTCGCCGCCGGCTTCCTCGCGCTGCTCTTCCTGCGCCGGCGCGAAGCCTCCTAGGGCAGCGCTTCGGCGATCTCTTCGCGCGGATCGTCGTAGTGGAGCCGCTCGCGGACGGCCGTGACGATCCACTCGATGCGGCGATAGAGGAGCGAGTCGCGGCGGTCGGCCTCGAGGCGGCGGCGCGTGCGGATGAAGCGGCGGTCGATGTAGTGCGGCTCATGGAACGACGCGGCCGGGTAGAGGCGCCGCAGAGCCGCGTGGAGCGGGTCGGGATCGATGATCGCGTCGGCGTACTCGACCGATTCGCCGGGCAGCGCCTCAAGCACCGCCTCGGCCCGGACGAGCCCCTCGACGAGCGACCACGGCCGCACCTCGAAGACGCTCGCCGCCCGCGCCGGATACCACCACTGGCGCTTGAGCATCGCGAACGCGACCTCCGCGACGTTCCGCCGCACCTTCAGCACCTTGAAATCGCTCAGCCCGTCCCAGCCGCCGATCACGAACGGCTGCACGACGTCCTTGTAGGCGTGTCCGTGCCGGAGGGCGGTCGTGTCGAGGTAGCTCGTCATGCTCGTGAAGGAATCCGGCGAGGAGCCGAGCAGCGTGAACCGTTCGTCAGCCGGCGCGCGGCTCTGCAGGCGCCGGGGCACGCGGTCGCGGTTGAGGATCTCCCCGTCGCTCGTCCAGGCCGGCTCGGCGAGCCCGACCGCCTGCGCAGCCGCGACATAGAGAAGGCTCGAGAGCGAGCGAGGCAGCGAGACGACGAACAACGAGCGAACGTCCTCGGTCCGATCCCCGTCCTTGCCGCCACGCAGCACGCGAAGCCGATTCACGCGGGCACCCTATGAGGCGACGTCAAGAGAAGCATGTGAATCGTCGGCGCCTACCCGCCGCGGGCCGGACGAAATCGAGGGATTGATCGGGAGCGATTTCGGTCGATCCCGATTTACCGACGTCTTACACGCCGCTGCCGGGGCGCTGACAACTTCCCGGCAGAGTCGGACGGTAAGCACATACGTCGAGTGACGAAAGGATTTGGGAAAAACAGATGAAGAGGGCACTCCCATTCGTATTCGCGGCTCTACTGCTCCCGGGCGTCGCGTTCGCCAAGGGCAAGCCGCCCGTTACCGGTCCCGGCTCGCACGGCAAGTCGGCTCCGAAAGTCGTCTACGTCCTGAAGGGGACACTGTCCGGCTACACGGCCTACGACTCGTCGACGAGCACGAACGGCTCGATCACGATCGTCGTCAGCCATGCCAACTACCACGGCAAGGCGCTGAAGACTCAGACGCTGACCTTCCCCGTCGGCTCCAAGACGAGGATCACGCTCGCGAACGGCGTCTCGACCGTCACGGACAACGACAAGGGCATGGTCACGGTGCGCGCGCCGAAGCGGATCGCCGCCGCGGACCTCGCGTCGACCCTGCAGACCTACAGCGCGAGGCACGTAATCGACAAGGGAATTTCCAGCTAATCCCTCTCCAACTCGGGGGACAGGCGGGGCGCCGGGACTGACGGCACCACCGCCGAGGAAAACGAAGCGGTCGCACTCCAGGGGCGCGACCGCTTCGTTTCTATCTCGTCAGGGTTACTTTCCTCAGCCCGCGCGGCCGGTCGAGGTCGAGCTCGCGGAGCAGCGTCAGCCGGAGCGCGGTCACCTGCCCGGGCACGACGGCGGTGAGCGGGCTCAGCCACTCGGGTACGCCGGGCGCCAGCGCGAGCCGCGTCTGGGCGCGCCGGAGGACGGCGCGAACGTCCGAGACCGCGATCAGGCGCGCACCGCGCGTGCGCAACGGCGGCACGATCTCCTCCACGCTCGGCCGCGCCGGCCCGCTGGGCGCGACGACGACGACGGGCCAGCCGGGCTGGATCGCCGCGATCGGCCCGTGCATCAGATCGGCAGGGGAGTACGCCTCGGTGATCAGGCCCGAGAGCTCGCGGATCTTGAGCGCGATCTCGAAGCCGGTACCGTAGTTGACACCGCGCGCGACGACCGTGAGGCCGACCACGTCCCGGTACTCGTCGAGCGCGACTCCATCACCGAGCGACAGCTCGATCTGCGCGGCGAGCGCCTCCGGCATCCGCGCGAGCTCGTCGCGAGCAGCCGCGTCCCTGCCGATCTCGGCGAAGAGGAGAGCAACGGCGCCGACCGAGTTGGTGTACGTCTTCGTCGCCGCGACCGCGTGCTCCTCGCCCGCCTCGAGCGGCAGCACCGCCTCGGCGACTCGCGCAAGCGGCGAGTCGCTCGCGTTTGTGAGCGCCAGTGTCGGGCGTCCCTGCTCGCGCGCTTCTGCGAGAACGGAGACGACGTCGGGCGAGGCGCCGGACTGCGAGATCCCGATCACGAGCCCACCGTCGAGCCGTGGCGGCTGGCCGTAGATCGTGTAGAGCGACGGAGTCGCGAACATCACGGGAACGCGATGCGCGCGGCCGAGGAGGTACTGCGCGTAGCGCGCGACGTTCGAAGAGCTGCCGCGCGAGGCGATCAGGACGTAGCGGATGTCGCGCCCGCGGAAGAGCTTCGCCGCCTCACGCGCCGCGTCACGCTGGCGCTCGAGCAGCCGGGCCAGGGCGTCCGGCTGTTCCCGTAGCTCAGTCTCGAGCCACGACATCGCTACGCCCGGAACAGAGGACGGAGAGGATCTCCAGCCGGTCGTCGAGGACGACGACGTCGGCGAGGGCTCCCGGCTCGAGGAATCCGACATCGCCGCGCGCGAGGAATCGCGCCGGGACCTCGGTCGCGGCGCCGACGGCCTGCTCGAAGGGAACGCCGAGGGCGTGGAGGTTGCGGACGGCGTCGATCATCGTCAGCACCGTTCCGGCGAGCGTCCCGTCTTCCCGCATCGGTGCGGCGCCGACGCCCACCTCCACCGCAACGTCGCCGAGCTGGAAGGTGCCGTTACCGGTGGCCGTGCCCGCGGCGGCGATCGCGTCGGTGACGAGGGCGACCCTTCCGGCGGCGCACGCCCAGACGAGCCGCACCGTCTCGTCGGCGAGATGGTGCCCGTCCACGACCATCGTGATCACGACGCTCGGCCGCGTCAGCGCGGCGCCCGCGATGCCGGGGTCGCGCGAGCGGAAAGGCCGCATCGCGTTGAAGACGTGGGTGATCGCGCCGACGCCGAGGTCGAACGCGTGATTCGCCTCAACGGCGGTCGCGTTCGTGTGCCCGGCAGAGACCGCTACGCCTCGCTCCCGCAACCGCTCGATGAGGGCGTCCGCTCCGGGCAGCTCGGGCGCGAGCGTCATCTGGGTCACGGGACCCGCGTCGAGCAGCCTGTCGAGGAGCTCGACGTCGGGCGCGCGCAGGTGCCCGAGCGGATGCGTTCCCGGTCGCTCGGGCGAGAGGAACGGCCCCTCGAGATGCGCGCCGAGCACGCGCGGCCCGGGCGACGAGGTCGGCATCGTCCGCAGCGCTTCGAGCGTCACGGTCTCCGACGAGGTGATGAACGTCGGCTGGTACGCCGTCACACCGGCAAGGAGGAGAGCCTCGCCCGCGCGGCTGTAGTCCTCGTCCGAGGCAGAAAGGAAATCGACGCCGGCATAGCCGTTCACCTGGAGGTCGACGAAGCCCGGGATGGCGACACGGCCGCGCTTGCCGGGCGCGAGCCCGACGGCGACGATCCGCGCGTCCTCGATCTCGACGTCTCCGGGCACGAGCTCGCCCCGGACGAGTGCAGCTTCGACCCCGAGTCTCATGAGGTCTCCGCCGCTTTCCGTACCGAGCCATCGGCCGCTTCGAGCCGCGCCCGTGCGGAGTCGGCGTCGACGCCGGCGAGCAGGGAGACGAGCGCCACGCGGGCGTCGCCGGCGGCCGCCGCGAGCGCCTCCTCGACGTCGCCTTCGGGCGCGCCACTCGCCAGGACCACGTTGCGACGGGCCCGCTCGCGCAGCTTGTCGTTGTCGGGCGCGACGGCGACCATCAGCCCGCCGTACGTGCGGCCGAGGCGGATCATCGTCACCGTCGAGATCGTGTTGAGGAGCAGCTTCTGCGCCGTCCCGGCCTTGAGACGCGTCGAGCCGGCGATCATCTCCGGGCCGACGACGGTCGCTACTTCGCGCGCGGCGACCGCGCCGGCCGCGCTGCCGCGTGCGCACGTGACGGCGATCGTGAGCGCGCCCGCATCGCGTGCCGTCTCGAGCGCGGCGAGCGCGAACGGCGTCGAGCCGGACGCGCTGACGGCGACGACGCAGTCCTCGGCACGGAGGGCCAGCCCGAGGAGCGCTCCCGTCGCCGCCGCGCGGTCGTCCTCATCCGCCTCGCCAGCGGCGACGACGGCAAGGACCTCGCCCGGAGGCGAGCCAAAGGTCGGGCCACACTCGGCAGCGTCGAGTGCGGCAAGCGCGCCGGAGGTGCCCGCGCCGGCATAGATCAGCCGGCCGCCCCGGCGCATGCGCTCGGCGATCGCGTCGATCGCGGCTGCGAGCTCGTCGCCGGCCTCCGCCACCGCGCCGGGAACCGTCGCGTCCTCCTCGTTGAGAAGGCGGACGAGCTCGCGCGTCGAGCGGAGGTCGAGGTCGGCGAGCTCGGGCCGGGCCAGCTCGGTCGATGCGGTCTGCGGCCGGCCGGTGAGCGCCGCGCTCACCGCTTCCCAGACGAACGGCGCCGCTGGCGTGGCCAGGTGGGACATCTGCCCACACGCCTCGTAGCCCCACGTCCAAAGATCGTCCACGCCCTCCTCGCGCGACCCGGCGATCGCCGCTTCGAGCTCCAGCACGTCGCCGCCGCCGAGCCCGAAGCTCGGCACCCACAGCTGCGCGCCGACGCCGTGCCGCTCCGCGGTCTCGCGCAACAGCCGCGCGAAGCGGCGGACGAACGGGCCTGCGGGCTCGTTCCAGTGCTTCCAGTACGGATCGGTCGCGAGCGTGGTCAGGCCCGGCATCGCAGCGACCTCGTCCCAGTCCGAGAGGCCGAACGCGCCTTCGACGGCAGGAAGGAGGCAGACCGTGTTCACGCCGCCGCGCTCGGCGACGTGCGCGACGACCTCCCGCAGGAAGTCGACGACCGACGCCTCGCGGAACGCCTGCACCTCGGCGGTGCGCTCAGCCGGGACCGGGCCGCCAAAGCGCTCGGCGCAGTGCTCGCAGCGACACGTCCAGCGCTCCGGGTCGTCGACGCCGACGTGGACCGGCACGACCCACGCGGGCTCGTCCCAGAACACCGAGTCGACGCCGCATTCGAGCACCCAGTCCGCCCACTCCTTGCAGAAGTCGCGATACGCCGCCGAGTTGAGGCACGCGGCTGCAACCCGCCGCCCGTCGTCGAGCACCTGGCATTCCTCCGAATGGAAGGCGACCCAGCGGCTCTCGGCCTCGCCGCCGAACGTGCGCCCGAGCCCCCACGGGCTCGCCTGGACATGAAGGCCCTCGGCATGCGACGCGGCGACGATCTCCGCCATCGTCTCGCGGTAGTAGGCGAAGTCGTTCTCGGAGAAGGTGTGGAGCACACCGGTGTAGCCGCGCACCGCGAGGTCGGCCATGTCGCGGCGGACATGGCGTGGAATCCGCACGCCGAAGTAGGAGACGCCGGCCCTAGTGGTCATGACCACATCACGCCTTGACCGCTCCCGCGGTGAGCCCGAACGCGATCCGGCGCTGGACGATGAGGAAGAAGATGACCACGGGGATCGCGATCAGGGTGGACGCGGCCATCAGCGCTCCCCAGTCGGTCGCCCTCTGCGAGCCGAAGATCAAGGAGAGCCAGATGGTGATCGTCTGGTGACCTTGGTTGTGGAGGAGGACGTTGGCGAAGATGAACTCGTTCCAGCTCGTGATGAAAGCGAAGACCGACGTCGCGACGAGACCCGGCGCGACGAGCGGCAGGAGGATGCGGACGAACGCGCCGAGCCGCGTCGAGCCGTCGACCATCGCCGCCTCCTCGAGCTCCTGCGGAATCCCGATCAGGAAACCGCGGAGCGTCCAGACCGAGAACGGCAGAACGGCGCTGACGTAGACGACGATCACGCCGGTCAGGGTCCCGGTCAGGTGGAAGCGAGCCAGCAGCACATAGAGCGGGATGATCAGCCCGACGCCGGGCAGCATCTGCACGCCGATCATCAGGATGATGAAGAGCTTCCGCCCTGTGAAGCGGTATTTCGCAAGCGCCACGGCGGCCAGGAAGGCGAGCACCATCGCGGCCGCGACGCTGACAAGCACGACGAACACCGTGTTCTTGACGTCCGCCCAGAAGTTCGGGAGCGCTAGTGCGCTGCGGAAATGCGCCAGCGTGGGGTGAAGCGGCAGCCAGGTCGGCGTGTAGCTGGTGATCTCGTCGGTCGGCTTGAACGCCGTCGAGATCATCCAGAAAACCGGGAAGACCATGACCCCGAACACGATGAGCCCGAGGACGTTCCAGCCGAGCTTCCCTCTCAGCCGCACGTTCACGTGACCTCACCGATCCGGAGCATCTTCCGGACGTAGAAGACGCTCATCACGACGACAGTCGCGAGCATGAGGATCGAGATCGCAGCGCCGATCCCGTAGTCCGAGATGACGTAGCCCTTCTCGAAGATGTAGATCGACATCAGGTAGTTCGCCGGCACGATCGCGGCCTGCGTGATCAGCAGGTAGACCTGCGTGAAGACCCCGAAGTCCCAAAGGATCGAGAGGGTCGTGAGGATGAGGATGACCGGCTGGATCACCGGCAGCGTCACGTCCCTGAACACCTGCCAGGAACGGGCGCCGTCGATCCGAGCCGCCTCGACGAGCTCGTGCGGCACCTGCGAGAGCGCCGCGTAGATCGTGATCGCGACGAAGGGGAGCGCTCCCCAGATCACCAGCGTCGCGGCCATCGCGAGCTGGGAGAACGGTGTCTCGAACCAGTTGTGCTGGAAGTAGTCGCCGACGTGGAGCTCCGTGAGGACGTAGTTGAGGACGCCGTTCTGGAGGTTCGTCATCCAGGTCCAGACCTGCACGGCGACGACCGGCGGCATCGCCCAGACGAGCACGAGGCCGGAGGTGATCAGGATTCGCACCCAGCCGCTGACGCGGACGAGGAGCAGGGCAAAGAGCGTCCCCCCGACGATCGTGAGGCTGACGCACGCGGCGGCGAAGACGACCGTGCGGAGCAGCGTGTGCCAGAAGATCGAGTCGTGGAGGACGACGCCGAAGTTGTGGAGCCCGATGTAGACGCCGTGATGAGCGACCAGCTCGAAGAGCCCGTAGCGCTCGAGCGAGATCCGCACGAGGCTGTAGATCGGATAGGCGAGGACGGCCCCGAGGACAGCGACGACCGGCAGTACGAGGAGATAGGGAACCGAGCCGCGGCGGGCTCGCCTCCACGTGAGCGGGAGCTGCCGAGGCCTCGTCGAGACGGCCTCGGCAGCGGCTCCCAAGCTGGGGGCCGGCCCGCTCAGAGCTCTAGGGCTGGTTGAGGGTGTACGCGATGTTCGCGCTGGCCGTCGCCGCGGCCTGCTTCACCGTCAGCTTCCCCGTGAGGATCTGCCCCAGCATCGTGCGCAGGATATTCCCGTTCTCGACGTCGACCCAATGCTTCGCCGTCGGGACGAACCAGCTCGCCGATGCCGCCTTGTCGTTGACGCTGTTGTTGAGGAGGTTCGTGGCGTTCGGAATGTTGCCGACCGCCTGAAGCGCCCTCTCGTTCGTCGTGCTCGTGAAGTCCGCGATCCACGCGCGTCCCTCGGCCTGCTGGGCGCTCTCGGCCGGCACCGCGAGGTCGGAGCCGCCGAGGAAGCCCGGCATCGACTTGCCGGCGATGTGGCTCGGCATCACGAACTGGGCCGTGACCTTGGTGAACTTCTTCCCGGTGCAGCAGCTGAACCATCCCGGGCCGAAGATGGCCGAGGTTCGGTTCTGGGAGAAGACCGTGTACGGAGCCGGAGTGGCCTCGTTCAGCGTGGCCGCCGACTTCGGCGAGGCCGCCTTGAAGAACTTCTTGTAGGCGGTGAGGCCGGCCATCGACTGCTTCGACTTCAGCATCCCGAACCACTTGCCGTGGCTCTGCTTCGCGATCGACCCGCCGTAGTCGTAGACGAAGCTCAGTGCGCTGTACCAATCGGTGCCCGCCATGTAGAACGGCGTGAAGCCCTTGATCCTCGACTCCTTGGCCTTGACCTTCGCCAGGTCGCCCTCGAAGGACGCGAGACTCTTCGGCGCCTTCTGGATCTTGGCCTTCTTGAACAGGTCGGAGCGGTACGTGACGAGGCGTGAGCCCGCGTAATACGGGACGCCGTAGAGCTTGCCGTTGAACATCGACGACTTCGTCAGCCCGGCGAGCCACTTGCCGGAGTTGGCGAACGAGGCCTTGTCGCTGGACAGATTCGCGAAGGCGCCGGCCGCCATGTACTTCGTCATCTCGGTATTGCCCATCTCGATGACGTCAGGCGTGTCGTTGCCGGCGATCGTGGCGTCGAAGTTCTGCAGATGGTTGCCCCAGGTCTGGTACTGCACATTGACCGTCCAGCCCGGATGACTGCTCGTGAACGCGGTGTTCGCGGCGGCCACGACGCTCGGCCAGCCGTTCTGCGCGTCGACCTGAAGCCAAACTGTGAGCGTGTGCGAGTTTGTCCGGTACGTGCTGCCCGAAGCCGTCGCGGCGACGACTCCGAGTGCGAGCGCGGCGGTGACCACCGCGAGAATCCGGTATCTCATGCCAAATCTCCCTCGAGCCGTCGACGCGTAGGCGGAGCGCATGAGACGCCCGTGGCCGGGGGACGTATAACGCCCGTCGGTGCGCCGATTGGTCTATACCAGTTGGCCACGGCGGGACTGTCCCACACAAGACCACTCTTGTCAAGGGTGGTGATCGCGGCGCTACGAAGGGGTGAGCTCGGAGACGATCCGGTAGCGATCGCCGCGATAAATCGAGTGGACGAACTCGAGTGTCCGGTCGTCCGCGTCGCGGCTCGTGCGCTCGAAGAGGAAGGCCGGCGAGTGAAGCGGCACGCCGAGCGCCGCCGACTCCTCCTCGTTCGTCACCGTCGGCTCGATCGTCTGGGTGGCGGCGGCGATCTCGACGCCGTAGCGCGAGCGCAGCAGCTCGTAGAACGAGCCCTCGAGGTCCGCTGGCTTGACGCCGGGAACGACGCTCGAAGGGATGTGCAGCGTCTCGATCGCCATCGAGACCCCGTCCGCGAGCCGAAGTCGCTTGACAACGACGATCTCGTCGCCGGGAGAGACATTCAGGAAGCGACCGAGCCGGGCGCCGGCAAGGTGCCGGGTCAGCGAGAGAGTCCGGCTACCGGCCTCCATCCCGCGCCGTCGCATGTCCTCGCTGAACGAGGTCATGGTCAGCTGCTGGGAGATCTTGGGCTGCTGCACGTAGGTGCCGCTGCCGCGCCGCCGCACGAGGTAGCCCTCGCGCGCGAGGTCGTCGAGCGCAGCGCGCACCGTCAGCCGCGAGACGCCGAGATCCACGCTCAGCTGGCGTTCGGAGGGAATCGCCGTTCCGATGCCGAGCTGCCGAACCAGCTCGAGCACCTGCTGCCGCGCAGCACTCTGCTTCGTCATCTTGGGCTGGGTGCCGACGGCTTCCATATGTGAGCCAGGACTATAGAGCCAGCGACCGAAGTGGTCAATGCCATTGATTTTCGAAACTGCATGCGGTATAGACTCCCTGATCCTTCGGATGGCTGAGATCGTCCTCGAAAACGTCAGCAAGGTCTTCCCGGGCGGGGTCGTCGCCGTAGACGACGTCTCGCTGATCGTCGGGAGCGGCGAGTTTCTCGTACTCGTCGGCCCGTCGGGCTGTGGGAAGTCGACGCTCCTGCGGATGATCGCCGGCCTGGAGGAGACGACCGGCGGGATGGTCTCGATCGGCGGCCGCGACGTCACCGGCCTGCCGCCCCGCGACCGGGACATCGCGATGGTCTTCCAGAGCTACGCGCTCTATCCACACATGACGGTGCGCGCGAACCTCGGCTACGGGCTCAAGGTGCGGAAGACCGCGAAGCGCGAGATCGAGGCCCGCGTCGCGACGGTCGCCGAGCTGCTCGGGCTCGAGAAGCTGCTCGACCGCCGCCCCGCCGCGCTCTCGGGCGGGCAGCGGCAGCGCGTCGCGATGGGCCGGGCGATCGTGCGCGAGCCCGCCGCCTTTCTCATGGACGAGCCACTCTCGAATCTCGACGCAAAGCTGCGGGTCAGCATGCGCGCGCAGCTCGGGGCGCTCCACTCCCGGCTGGCCACGACGACGATCTATGTCACGCACGACCAGATCGAGGCGATGACGCTCGGCGAGCGGGTCGCGGTGATGCGGGACGGGCGGATCCAGCAGGTCGACACGCCACAGGCGCTCTACGCGAAGCCGGAGAATCTCTTCGTCGCGGCCTTCATCGGCTCGCCGGCGATGAACCTCGTCGAGGCGCAGGTGGCAGACGGCGAGGTGCGTTTCGGTGGCCATGCGATCCCGCTGCCTGCGGACATCTCGCTCCCGGCGGGTCGCGTCGTCGCGGGCCTGCGGCCGGAGAGCTTCGAGGACGCCGCGTTCGCGGACCCGTCGCTGCCGCAGCTCGATGTCCAGGTCGAGGTCGTCGAGGAGCTCGGCGCCGATACGCATGTCCTTTTCGCAGTCGCGGCGCCACCCGTCGACGTGAGCGAGGTGCGCGAGGCCGCCGGGGACGACGAGGCGCTCACGACCGTCGAGGGCTCACTCTTCACCGCCCGTGTCGACCCGGCGACCGCCGCCCGGCCCGGCATGCCACTCCGCCTTGCGGTCGACCCCTCCCGCTTCCACTACTTCGACCCGCATAACGGCCTGCGACTGGATCCCCAGCCGGCCGCTGCGGTCGTCGCTTAGCTCAGAACCGCAACGCCGGACCCGGTCTCGCGCCACGGCAGGCGGAAGAAGCCGCGGCCACAGTCGGCCGAGCGCACCGCCCGGCCATCGTGTTTGAGCGAAGCGAACGCCGCGGGGACGAGCTCGACGCGCCTGCCGCAGTCCTTGCCGCACTCGCACAGGAACTCGCCCGGCAAGTCCGGCTCCGCCGAGTTGAGAAGCTCGTAGATCCGGTCGTTGACCTCCCGGAAGAGCATCGTCCGCCGCCCCGCGTCCATGCCCGGAAGATTGCAACGCCGAGACCCCCAAAAGAAAGGGCGGCGGCTCCCGTCTTACCGAGCTTTTACGCAGCGGTAAGGAGCGCGTTAGGAGGAGGCCGCGCGAGCGACGAGCTTCCGCGCCAGCTGGGCCTCGACCGAGGTGAGCCCATCGCCGAGGCCGGGCTCGACGAAGGTCAGCGTGAGCTCATCCCGGCCGCTGCCGATGGCCAGGAAGTCGACGACCGCGGCTGCACGCGACACCGAGAGAATCGCGCGCACTTCACGCGTGTACTTCGTGATGTGCGGGAAGCGCTGCCAGCCGAGGGAGACGAGCTTCTCGCCCTTCGGCAAGCTGCGCGTGACCGCCTTTCTCGTGCAGGCGAGGATCCGCGGTGCCACCACCGTGCGTTTCCAGTCCAGGCGCACCATCTTCGCGCTGGCCAAGACGACCGCTTGGCTCGTGAAGGTCACATGGTTTCCATCCGACCATTCGATCTTGGCCGCACCGACCGCGATTGGAGGAGCCTGACCCTTGCGGCTGGTCGCGCAGCGCGGCAGGGCGAGGTTCGGCTTGGCGCCGCTCCCCTTCCAGTTGGAGCCGAGATCGGACTGGTGAAGGACAGCGGCCCTCGCAGCCGCCTGGCCCGCCTTCGTGAGCTCGAGCTTCCAATGGCCGGCCGTCGCCGCGGACGCCAACGCGAGCGCGCCGGCGGCGACCACCATGGCTGTCGCGACGACACGTTTTTCCCGAAGGCGGCGCATGAGGGGCGGCAGAGTAGCGGCCATCTCCCCGATTCGCATACCCCTTTTGCGTAGCCCTCGCGCGGCCGACTAGGGTCGTCCAAAAGGGAGGATCGGAATGGGACTCAAGCTAGGCGACACGGCGCCCGACTTCGAGGCGCAGACGACGGAAGGGCCGATCGGCTTCCACGACTGGATCGGCGACTCCTGGGCGGTGCTCTTCTCGCACCCCAAAGACTTCACGCCGGTCTGCACGACCGAGCTCGGCTACATGGCGCAGATCAAGCCGGAGTTCGACCGGCGCAACGTCAAGATCATCGGGCTTTCCGTCGACTCGACGGGCGACCACGAGGGCTGGGCGCGCGACATCGAGGAGACGCAGGGAACGGCTCCGAACTACCCGATCATCGGCGACGCCGACTTCCAGGTCTCGAAGCTCTACGGGATGCTGCCGGCGGCGGTCGAGGGAGATGCCAAGGCGCGCACGCCGGCCGACAACCAGACCGTCCGCAACGTCTTCGTGGTCGGGCCGGACAAGAAGGTCAAGCTGATCCTCGTCTATCCGATGTCGACGGGCCGCAACTTCGACGAGGTGCTGCGCGTGATCGACTCGCTGCAACTGACGGCGCAGCACAAGGTCTCGACGCCGGTCAACTGGCAGCGCGGTGAAGACGTGATCATCTCCGGCTCGGTCTCGAACGACGAGGCGAAGGAGATCTTCGGCGAGTGGGAGGAACCGAAGCCGTACATCCGGATCGTCCCCGATCCGAGCGGCGATCCGGTGGAAGCCTGAGCTACTGACCGCAGGCGGGCAGGTGGTGGCGCGCGAGCTGTAACAACAGCTCGTGTAGCCGCGCCCGCTCGTCGTCGCTCAGCGGCGCGAACAGCTCGTCCTCGAGCTTCGCCGAGAGGGAACGAAGACGTGTGAGCGCCTTTCTCCCGTCCGCCGTGATCGAGACGACCTGGCGACGCCGGTCGTCGGGATCCCGGTGGCGCTCGACGAATCCCTGCTCGGCGAGCTCGTCGAGCATCCCGACCATCTGGCCGCGGTCGTAGCCGAGAGCGTCGGCGAGCGACCCCTGCGTCTCGTGCGAATCCTCCGCGAGCGCAGTGAGAACGGCGTAGTGGTACGGGTTAAGCCCGATTTCCTCGAACGCGGCGAAGGCGCGCTCCTTGGCCTTGAAGCCGAGCTTCTTCAGGAGAAACGAGGTGGACCCGACCAGCTCGGCCGGATATCGCGACGAGCTGCGGTTCTCGGGAAGGGTTTCGAGCTTGGTGACGTTCATGCGGAATAAGAGTAGCGCAGACAAGCGTTGTTGTGGTATATGATTGAGCTACTCAACTGTTAGGGGGAGCAATCGTAGTGCTTTCAATCGCCGTACCGATCCCGAAAGACCGCAAGTGGAGCGCCCTCGCGCTCATCGTCACCGCCCAGTTCATGGTCATCCTCGACGTCGCGATCGTCAACGTGGCGCTGCCGTCGATCAAGACCAACCTGGGCTTCTCGGAGAACAGCCTGCAGTGGGTGATCTCCGCCTACGCCATCCTCTTCGGCGGCGCCCTTTTGCTCGGCGGCCGCCTGGCCGACATTCTCGGACGGCGGCGTCTCTTCGTCGCGGGTCTCGCCCTCTTCTCGGTCAGCTCGCTGCTCTCCGGCTTCGCCTGGTCCGCGGGGTCGCTGATCGCCTTCCGCGGAGCACAGGGTCTCGGCGGCGCGTTGCTCGCGCCTGCCGCGCTCTCGCTGCTCATGACGCGCTTCGCCGAGGGTCGCGACCGGAACCTCGCGCTCGGCATCTATGGCGCAGCGTCCGGGAGCGGCGCAGCAGTCGGCGTCTTGCTCGGCGGGCTGCTCACCTCGTATCTGAGCTGGTCGTGGATCTTCTTCATCAACGTGCCGGTCGGAGTCGCGGCAATCGCGCTGACGCCGTTCCTCCTGCGCGAGAGCCGCGCCGAGCTCGCCCATCGCCACTTCGACGTCGCCGGCGCCATCTCCAGCACGGGCGGGCTGATGCTCCTCGTCTACGCGCTCACGCGCGCGGCGAGCGACGGCTGGGGCGCGCCGATCACGCTCGGGCTCCTCGCGGCAGCAGCCGGGCTACTTGTCGCATTCGTCGGCATCGAGATGCGCTCGCCGTGGCCGTTGCTGCCGCTTCGCATCTTCCGCTCGCGGACGCTCGCGGTCGCGAACGGGGCGATGGCGCTGATCGGCACCGTCGCGTTCTCGGAGTTCTTCATCCTCACGCTCTACCTCCAGAACGTGCTCCACTACTCCGCGGTCCAGACCGGGGTCGCGTTCGTCGCCTTCGCCGGGACGGTCGTCGTCACGTCGAACCTCGCGCAGTGGATCGTCGGGCGGATCGGCATACGGCCGACGCTCGTTGCCGGCCTCCTGACGTCAACGGTCTCGGTGGCGCTCCTGACCGGCCTGCCGGTCCACGGCCACTATTTCTGGAACCTCTTCCCAGCCTTCGTGCTCGGCGGTGCGGGAATGGGACTCTCGTTCGTGCCGGTCACGATCGCGAGCCTCACGGGCGTCGAGCGCTCGGATGCGGGGGTCGCGTCCGGCCTCGTGAACACGAGCCGGCAGATCGGTGGTGCAATCGGCCTCGCGGCGATGAGCGCGATCGCCGCCTCGTCGTCGAGCTCCTTCGCCGGCGGTCACGCGGTGAGCGCCGTGAGCGGGCTCGCCCTCGACCACGGCTTCCGGACGGCGATCTGGACGATGACCGGCGTGCTCCTCTTCGCGGCGGTTCTCGTCGGCCTCCTGCTCGCGCCGCCGCGGCAACCTGCGGCGGAGGAGGAGCCGGAGCACGTCGTCCTCGAGGAGGCAGCGTGACGGCCGAGCGGCAGAGCTATCAGGAGCGGGTCGCAGATCTGCTCGCGCGGATCGATGCCTACTCGCGCAAGCGGCTTCGCATGGAGACGGCCGGCGTCCGCCGGCCGCTCCTCGCCCCGCTCGACGAAAAGCTCGCGCGCACACGCGCCGAGCTCGCGACCGTCGTCGCCGCGCAGCAGGCCGCGTAGTTCCCCCCGGCGGCCGCGTACGACACTGCGGGAACTCGGGAAGCCGCTGCCCCTGACTGTCTCATCACGGTGGTGCCCACTGGAGTCCGTCTTTGAAGTGCCGTCCGCGGAGCCTGACCTCCACGTTCCTGAATGAGGCGCAGAAGAGAAGCGACCAGCACTGTTGTCCAACTTTCGGGTGGTAGAGGACGAGCCCGGAGGGCGTTCGGTAGCGGACGAGCGTCGGCACCGGATCGGGCGGCGCCCCGAATGTCCCGCTCTGATTCGCCACCACCGGCACGTAGAGGCTGTTCGTGGTCAAGAAGCCGATGCTCGCAAGTAGGACGGAGACGGCCGCGACCCGGGCGAGCCGGCCGGCAGCGCGCTCGACGTAGCGATGGCGGCCCAGAACGAGCGCTACGGGCACTCCAAGCGCTGCCCATACCAAGTCGCGATGGCCGAGCTCGAGAGCGAGGAACAGCGCAATAGTCACGACGGCTGTAAGCGTCAACGACAGCTTGGAGAAGTCCTTGACCGCGGCGGCGGGCATCGTCCACGCGCCCAGGGCAACAGGCAAGACCCACAGAGGAGCGAGGACAAACCGTGGATCTGGCGCGAGAAAGAACCAGGCGACCACAGTGGCAGCACAGGGAACGACCAACGCCAGCATCGCGGCGGTTGACTCCCGCTTGAGATGCTGACGCACGCCATCGCGTGACAGCAGCGGAGCCAGACTGACGATGGCGGCGGCGAGTGGGATCAACAGGCGGAGGTCATACGACTCGAACTGGGTCCACCAGTTGAGCCAGTGCCAGGAGCCCAGGACTTGAGCAGGCGGGAGCCCGGGGTGCCTGGCCCACGAGGCGACCCATTGGTTGGCGCTGTTGACCACTCCCGCCGGAACGCGCCAGTCCACCGGCAGTCCTCCAAAGGTCAGCGGAAAGAACGGGTACCCCGAGAGGACCGCCTGCCGCGCGGCCCAGCCGATTGCCAAGCCGGCCGGAAGGACCGCGACGGGCAGTGTCGCCCTCAGGGCCCGGGTCACTCCCACCGTCCAAAGAGGACGTGCGGCAAGGACGAGCGCTCCAGCCGAAACCAGCGCCGTGAGCCAAAAGAGCGGCCGCGTCACGGCCGCAAACACGAGCATCGCAATCGCAGTCACCGCGGGCGCGAGCGCCGGCGAATCCTCGATGGACTCCGCCAGGTACAAGAGCCCGACGGCGGCGAAGACAAATGGGGCGAAGTCGAGGCTCAGGGTGCTCAGCGGATACGTCGGCGGAACCTCGATCACGGCGACCGTGGCGAGAAAGAGGAGCAGCGCGACGCGCCTGGTGTACGGCGGGACCCGTTGCCCGACGTTAGGGACGAAGCGAAGGCCCACGTCGACGAACACGAGTGCCGCCAGGAAGCCGCTCACAAGGTGAACAGCGCCGCCCGACCACGGCCCGTGGGAAAGGAGAGCTCCGAATAGCAGACTCGGCGCATTCGCGCCCAGCTGCTCGGTGAGGTTGGCGAGGCCGGGAATCGTCGGATACGTCGCCGCGTACCGAAGCATGCCGAGGTGGTAGTAGCCGTCGTCGAAGAGTCCGTCCACGGAGAGCGCACGGTTCGCGGCCCACACTGTCGCTAGAGCGGTGGCGGCGACGACGACGATGCCGATCGACGGGCGACGCAGTCTCCAGCCGCGTCGAGCGAGGCTGCGGCCGATCAGCGCGAGACCGATAACCCCGACGACGATCGGGGCGATCCATGCGGCGAGATCGAGAGCCAGGAACAGGTTCCACACTTGGGCGTAGACGACCAGGGCGACCAGCCCGATCCAGACGTCGTACATCGCCACGCCTTGGCCTTCGCTGCCACGTCGACGGACCAAAGCGCGGCGCACGAGGTAGCCGCAACCCAGAAGAACCAACGCGATGCATAGCCACGTGAGGAGAACCTCGAGCGTGGGTACGACGACGGTGCTGACCGACCCCGAGCCGCTTGCCACAGCGGTGCTGATCGAGCCCGAACCCCGTGCGGCGCCGAAGATATCCGAGCCCAAACCACCGACGATGCTACAACGCGAGCGGAGAACGCTCAGCAATCAGCCGGATCAAACGGCGCGCCACAGGAGACAGAACATCCTGCATATGGCCGACATTCTCCCGCACCATGCCGATGCCCCCGGCATGAATCGAACATGCGCACGCGGTTTAGGAAACCGCTGCTCTATCCACTGAGCTACGGGGGCGGAACCTGCTTATTAGCAGGAAGTTCTTGCTGAGGGGTCCAGTGATGGTCGTTCGACCGCGACTTACGCTCGAAGAGCGCCGGCGCGCGTGGGGCATGCGTGGCGAACCGAATCGCCCACACGTGCGAATCTCGAGCGCAATCATGACCCGTCAGCACTCTTCGATCATGCGAAGCAACTCTCATCAGACAAAGGAGAGGCGCGTTTCCTTGCTGCCGCGCGCACGGCCTAGCGGCCGGACGCCGCGCGACCTCGCCCACTTGTCGGATGAGGCCCTCGTCGCTCTGGTCGCGCGCTCCGACGATGGGGCGCTCGGCGAGTTGTTCGATCGCTTCGGCGACGCGGCCTATGGATTGGGGCTTCGTGTCGTCCGGGATCGGGCCCTCGCCGAGGACGTCGTCCAGGAGGCGTTCCTCGCCGTTTGGCGTGGTGCGGCTCGTTTCGTGCCCGAGCGCTCGCGGGCCGCAGCCTGGATCATGATGCTCGTCCACCGGCGCGCGGTCGACGTCGTCAGGCGCGAGGAGCTTCGGCGCGCCGCGCCGCTCGAGGACTTCGTCGACCCGCGCCGCGACGACTCGGCAGAGAGCGTCGTCTGGCTGCGATTCGAGCGAGAGAGGGTGCAGGACGCCTTGGCGCTGCTGCCCGACCAGCAGCGCGAGACGCTCGAGCTCGCCTACTACGGAGGCTTCACACAGTCGGAGCTCGCCGAGCGGCTCGGTCGGCCGATCGGCACGATCAAAAGTCAGATGTTCGCGGGGTTGCGGAACCTCGGCGAGCTACTCGGAGGGACGAAGGAGGAGTCGTGGGAGACGAGCTGATCCACGAGTACGCGGCGGGCTATGTGCTCCACGCGCTCGGGCCTGAGGAGACGCGCGCGTACGAGGAGCATCTCGCACACTGCCCGAGCTGCCGCGAGGATGTCGCCGCCTTCGCCGAGACGACCGCCAGCCTGGGCTTCGCCGCCGACTTCGAGCCGGCGCCGCCCGAGCTCCGGAACCGAATTCTCGGGACGGCCCGCGCCGAGCGGGCGAAGGTCGTGCCCTTGCGGCCACGCTGGGCCTATCCCGTCGTCGCTGCTGCGACGGTTGCCGCCTGCGCCGCGGTCGGCCTGGGGGCCTGGAACATCTCGCTCCACTCGCAACTGTCGAACCGCTCGTCGCTGCAGGCGCTCCCTCTCAGCGGCGCGACGGGCTCGGTCGTGGTCGCGCCCAACGGTGCTGCCGAGCTCGTCGTTTCCGGCTTGCCACGGCCGACCGCCGGCAAGACGTATGAGGCGTGGGTGATCCGCGGCAACGCTGCGCTGCCGGCCGGGCTGTTCACGACTACGGCATCCGGCCGGACGGTGGTCCTGCGCCTCGGGAAGCCTCTCGGTGCCGGCGCTCGCGTGGGGATCACGCTCGAGCCGGCCGGCGGTTCGTCACATCCGACGAGCCAGCCGGTCGTCGTCTCGGCGCAGGCCTGACCGCTGCCGGCTACCCCGGGTAGCTGCCTGACGCGCCTAGGGGTCCGAACCGGACGGACGGGTCGTGCGAATGACCCGTGACGAGGCGCCCCGCCTCGCCGGTAATCGACAAGGGGGGAAGATCAGATGTCTGACGAGAACGATGCCTATGCGTCCGCCGAGGACGTGCAGGTCCTCGAGAACGTCCTGAACGACACGCCGACCAGTCCGCGTTCGCGGGCGTGGCTCCTCAAGCGCGCGGCGCTCGGCGTCGGAGTCGCGGCGGCAGCGACGCCAATCGGACAGGTGCTGGCCAGCAGCGGGGCCGACACGGCCCAGAGCGTCGGCACGACCGCGGTGACCGCCGAGGCGCTCGCCGTCACGTACCTCACCGAGATGATCGGCCGCCTCGGCTCGAAGCTCGGCGCTGCCGAGCTGCCGCTCAAGGCGGCGAACCGCTCCGAGCAGGATCACTACGCGTTCCTGAGCGGCGCGGGCTTCAAGCCGCAGACGACGAAGTTCTGGATCCCGGATGCCGCCTTCCAGGCCAAGAACGTCGCACCGACGATCGAGGCGCTGGAGACGATCTTCGTCAACGCGTACCTGATCGGGACGACGGTCTTCGCCAAGGCGAAGAACGCCAAGCTCGCCCGCTACACCGCGGAGATCGCCGGGGTTGAGGCAGAGCACCGGACGCTGGCCCGCCAGCTCCAGGGCAAGCTGCCGGACAACCTCGCCTACGAGATCTACAAGGTCAAGACCATGTCGGGCGCGGTGAGCGAGATCGAGTCGGCCGGCATCGGCTTCGGCAAGCAAGGCTCCAAGCCCGGCGCGTTCTACACCTACAAGGGCACGACCCCCGCGACGGTGGTCGCGCTCGACAACAACGCGCCCGACCAGACAGTCCCCTTCCCGTTCCCGCATCTATCGGAAGTCAAAGGGGCGCAGCACACGAACGGGATGCCGAAGGGCAATCCCGTCATGACCGGCTAAGCGGTCAGAAGCCGGAACGAATTCGACTGACGAAAGGAGTCACAAAACAATGAGCAAGCAGGCACACCTGACCGCCGACGACGTGCAGACCCTCGACAACGTCTTCGAGGCGCATCGTCTCCCGCCGGTCACACGCAGGGCGCTACTGGCCACCGCCGCCGGTGCCGCCGGGGTAGCAGCCGTCGCCGGCGTACCCGGCCTCGCTGCCGCCGCCAACGCCAGCGCCGTCAAAGAGGTCGGCACGGCCGCCATCACCGCCGAGGCAATGGCTGTCACCTACCTCAGCCACCTGATCAAGAAGGACGGCCACGCCTTCCCGATGTCCACAGCCCAGGTGCTGAAGGCGGCAAACGCCGCAGAGCAGGATCACTACCTCGCCCTGCGCAGCCTCGGCTTCAAGCCGCTGACGAAGAAGTTCTGGATCCCCGACGCGGCCTTCTCGGCCAAGAAGGCGCCGCCGATCATCGAGTACCTCGAGTCGGTCTTCGTCAACGCCTACCTGATCGGCACCACGACGTTCGCCGCCGCCGGGAACTCCGACGGGGCCCGTTACACCGTCGAGATCGGAGCGGTCGAAGCCGAGCACCGCACGTTGGCCCGGGCCCTGCAAGGCAAGCTGCCCGACAACCTCGCCTTCACGAGCTACACCGTGAAGACGATCCCGCAGATCGTCGCGGCGATCGAGAAGCTCGGGATCGGCTTCGGCAAGCAGACCCACGCACCCGGCCGCTTCTACACCTACAGCGGCCCGCTGCCTGGCACGACGACCGGTCTCACGACACGGAAGCCTGACCAGGTCTGAGGAACCCACCGGGCGGACGACTTTCTGTCGTCCGCCCGGATCTCCACATGAAGCGGATCACACACACGACCAGGCTCATCGTCCTCGCCGTAGGACTGGCGGCCGCCGTGGCCGGCGGAATCACGGCCGGACTGCTCGGAGGAGCCGCAGCCTCGACCGTGCTGGGCTCGCAGGGCGGCGCGAGCGGCATGCCGGCCAGCGTGCGAGTCGCCGCCTCCCGGGCTGCGCTCGCCAAGACGACCAGGCCCGCGCCCGGGTCGACGCTCGTCGCTGAAGGGCGCGAGAAGATCGTTCCTCTCTACCGCAGGCCTGGGCAACAGGCCTACCTGCGGCTAGGCCCTCTGCCCGACAGCTACGGCACCGCTCCGGTCTTTCGCGTCCTTCGCCGCGACGGAGCCTGGCTTCACGTCTCACTTCCGACCCGGCCCGACCACGCGACAGCCTGGATCCGTGTGCGCAGTGTCTATCTGCGAAGCACGGACTACCGCCTCGTCGTCGATCCCAGCCGCCACCAGCTCCGCCTGTATCAGGGCCGCGACCAGCTGCTGGCTTCGCCGATCGCGGTCGGTAAGTCGTTGACGCCGACCCCGCGCGGCACCTACTTCATCGCCTACGCGCTCCGAACCGGCGATCCGGGCGGGCCGTTCGGGCCCTACGCCTTCGGCCTCTCGGCTTACTCGAACGTCCTGACGAACTTCGCGGGCGGCGACGGCGAGATCGGCCTCCACGGCACGAACGAGCCACGGCTGCTCGGTCGCAGCGTCAGCCATGGCTGCATCCGCGTCGCCAACCGCGTCATCTCCCGCCTCGCGAACCTGATCCCGCTCGGCACCCCCGTAACGATCCAACCCCGACAAACAAGGAGGAACAAGACATGGTCGGACTGACCAGCCCAACACACCTCGTGCTCCTGCTCCTGATCGCGCTCCTTCTCTTCGGGGCGAAGCGAGTCCCCGAGATCGGCCGCTCGCTCGGCCACGGCATGCGCGAGTTCAAGGATTCCGTCTCGAGCCTCGGCAACGAGGACCCCGAGCCCAAGCCTGAGTCACTGCCGTTGTCGGCCTCCGACGATCGCCCCGCCTCCGTGGTGGCCGCGGTCCACGAGAACGACCGCGAGGCGGCATAGCGACATGCTCCGCCTGCCCCGCCGCCTCGGGCATCGCGAGGAAACGAGCGTCGTCGACCATCTCGACGAGCTGCGCAATCGGCTCATCGTGGTGGTCGGCGCGCTCGCCCTCGGAACCGCAGTCGCCTTCGCCTTCCACGGGCAAATCCTCAGCTGGATGGAGCGACCGCTGCCCTTGGATCACCGACACCTCGTCACCTTCGGTGTCGCCGAGCCGTTCACGGTCTCCGTGACGGTCTCGGTCTACGCCGGCTTCCTGCTGGCGCTGCCCGTCATCCTCTGGCAGACGTGGGCCTTCCTCGCGCCGGCCTTCGACCTCAGCACCGAGCGGCGAGCACTGGCCCTCGCAGCCTTTGCCGGGCTCCTCGCCGCGCTCGGCCTGGCCTTCGGCTACGAAGTCCTCCTGCCGCGGGCGATCCATTGGCTGACCAACTACGACCAGAGCCAGTTCCACATCCTGATCCGGGCCAAGGACTACCTCTCGTTCGTCTCCACCGTCCTGCTCGGAATCGTCTTCGTCTTCGAGCTACCCGTCGTCATCGTCGGTCTCGTCCAGCTCGGCGCGCTCACCTCGAGGACATTGCGTCGCAACCGGCGAATCGGCTACTTCATCGTCGCTGTCGCCGCGCTCACTCTTCCCGGCCCCGACCCGGTGACGACCGCTCTCGAGCTCTTGCCGATGTGGCTGCTCTTCGAAGGCTCGATCTGGCTCGCAGTGGCCACCGAGCGGCGCGCGGCAAAGGCCACCAGGCTCGAGGCGGCAGAAGGACGAGCCTGAGGAGCCAAACTAGACCGAGCTACAGTCCGGCGCGTGAGCGACTTCAGCCTGGCTGAGCTGCTCGATTCCCGCCGCGGCGAGGATCTCGATCTTTGGGCGCGCACGATCAATCCGCAGTTCGTGCGGGTGCTGCGGACGATCGGCTTCGACCGCACGTGGGCGCGCGCCGAAGGCGCGTACCTCTACGACGAGGGCGGAACGCGCTACCTCGACCTGCTCGGCGGCTTCGGGATGTACGGCGTCGGCCGCAACAACCCGCGCATCCGCGCCGCGCTCGTCGAGGCGCTCGAGCTCGAGACGCCGGGGATGCTCGCCATGGGCACGACGCTCCTTCCGGGCCTGCTCGCCGAAGCGCTGATCGCCGAGGCCGGCGGGCGGATCGAGCGCTGCCTCTTCACGAGCTCCGGCTCGGAGTCGGTCGAGGCGGCGCTGAAGCTCGGCCGCGCGGCGACAAAGCGCGAGCGGGTTCTCTCCGCCGCGCACGGCTTCCACGGATTGACGCTCGGCTCGCTGTCGGCGAACGCGAACGCGGAGTTCACCGACCGCTTCCGGCCGCTCCTTCCCGGCTTCGATCACGTCCCCTTCGGCGACCTCGACGCGCTAGAGCAGCAGCTGCGCACCGAAGACGTCGCGCTCTTCATCGTCGAGCCGGTGCAGGGGAAGGGGATCAACCTGCCGCCCGACGGCTACCTCGCCGGCGCCCAGGAGCTGTGCCGCCGCTACGGGACGCTCTTCTGCCTCGACGAGGTGATGACCGGGCTCGGGCGGACGGGCCGGATGTTCGCGCACCAGCATTGGGGGCTCGAGCCGGACATGGTCACGCTCGCGAAGACGCTTTCCGGCGGCTACGTCGCGTCCGGCGCTCTGCTGCTGACGAGCGCGGTGCACGAGGCGACGTTCGACTCGATGCCGAATGCGATGTCGCACGGCTCGACCTTCGCGCCGAACGAGCTCGCGATGGCCGCCGGGCTGGCGACGCTGCACGAGCTTCGTGAACAGCGGCTCGTGGCGGAGAGCGCGCGACTCGGGGAGCGGCTCCTCGAGTTGACGCGGCCGCTCGTCGACGAGTTCGAGGTCGTCAAGGACGTGCGCGGGCTGGGGCTCGCGTGGGCGATCGAGTTCGGCGAGCCCTCCGGCGGCGGCAAGGTGGCGTACCGGCTGATCGAGCGAGCGCAGCGCGGCCTCTTCGCGCAGCTCGTCCTCGTGCCGCTCTTCACCAAGCATCACATCCTCACCCAGGTCGCCGGCCACAACATGGCCGTGATCCGGATCCTGCCGCCGCTCGTCCTGACGGACGCGGATATCGAGGAATTCGCGAACTCCCTCCGCGCCACGATCACGTCGGCGCAACGGATGCCGCGGTCGCTGACGAAGTTCGCGCTGACCGCGGCGGGCGCCGCGCGACGCTAGCTCGCTGGGTCAGCCGCGCTCGAGCGGCAAGCCGCGCTTCGACCACTCGCTCCACGAGCCCGGGTACAGGCGGCCATCGCGGCCGGCCAGCCAGGCGCGGTGGAGGGTGACGCACGACGTGACGCCGGAGCCGCAGTAGGCGACGAGCTCGCCCGGCGGGAGGTCGGAGACAGGCTCGTTCCAGGGCCGGTTGATCGCGCCCGGGATCCGGCCGGACGGGTCGTCGATCTCGTTCGGCTCGCCGCGCCAGCGACTCGCCGTCCGCGCGTCCACGATCGTCAGAGACGGGTCGGCGAGGCGCCGCACGATCTCCTCGGCGCCGACCGTGTCGCCCTCCCGCTCGCGCGGCACGAACTCGACCGGCGCGATCTGCTCTTCCCCGGCGCGCAGCTCGCCGCCCCACGCCTCGATCCCGCCGGGCAAGACCGCGCAGTCGTCGTGACCGAAGTGGCGGAGCAGCCACCAGAGGCGCTCGGCGCCGCCCATCGCCCCGTAGGCGACGACGAACACGCCCGCGCCGATCCCGACCCGCCCCGCGGCGGCGGCGAACTTCTCGGCCGGCGGCAGCGGATGCCGGCCGGCGTCCGGCACCGAGAGATCCGACAGCTCCGCGTCGACGTCGAGGAAAGACGCGCCCGGAATGTGCCCGGCGAGGTACTGCGCGCGGCCGGCGTCGCCGTCCCCGAGCTCCCACCTGCAGTCGACGAAGAGGTACGTCTCAGCCATTCGGTCAAGAGTCTGTACCTTGGCGCGCGGCGATGAAGGGACTTACGGTCATTGCGCTCTGCGCGCTCGCACTCGGCGCGGCCGGCTGCGGTGGCGGCAGCGGCGAGCGGCTCTCGAAAGCTGCGTACCAGAGCCAGCTGGCGAAGATCGCGCAGCAGGCCAAAGCCGACCAGAGCGCGATCGCGCAAGCCGCCGCGACCTCGAAGACCGTCGCGCAACTGCAGGATGCTGTGCGCAAGTTCGCGGACGCGGGCGCCCGGTTCGGTGACGAGCTCGCGAAGCTGAAGCCTCCTGCGAATGCGGATGCCGCAAACACGGCGCTCGTCAAGGGAGAGCGCGACAACGCCGCCGAGACCCGGGCGGTGGTTCCGACGCTGTCCAACTACAAGACCGTCCAGCAAGCGCTCGGCTATCTCCAATCGCACGGCCCGACGCAGGGCGGCGCGGAGATCCAAGCGGCGCTCGCGAAGCTGAAGCAGCTCGGCTATACGACCGGCAGCTAGGCCTACCGGCCCGGATGCAGCCGGAGCGAGCCTCGTTCTCCGCTCGGCGACGAGCCGCGTCGAGATGTGCAGAGTCCGACGACTTGACGAAGCGCGGATGAGCGCCTAGCCTGGCGGAACTATGTTGCTCGCGAACGTGATGGAACGGAAGCCGTGGGGCGGAAGCACTCGCCTCACCGGCCCGCGCGACCTCTAGGTCCGCGCACCGCCCGTAGTGGCGGTTTCCGTCCCTCCGTTCCGTACTTCGATTCCGAAGGAGCAGCATGTCCACCCTTGCACGAACCACATCCGAAATCGTTTCCTGCGTTGAGCGCGAGACGCCCGCCGTCGAGGTGCGCGACCTCCGCAAGACGTTCCGCCGGAAGGACCGCAAGGCGGGTCGCTTCGCCCGCAGGCGTCCATGGCCGGCGCTCGACGACGTCACCTTCACGATCGCCCGTGGCGAGTGCGTCGCCATCCTCGGCCAGAACGGCTCGGGGAAGTCGACGCTGGTCCGCCTGCTCTCGACGCTGCTGATCAACGATGGCGGCGAGGCACGGATCTTCGGCCACGACGCGTTCGCCGAGGCGTCGACGATCCGCCGGCTCGTCAACCGCGTCTCGGTCGAGGCGAGTTTCTTCAAGAAGATGTCCGCCGCCGAGAACCTCTCGTACGCGGCGCGCTTCTACGGGATGACGCCGAGGCAGACCCGCACCGGCGTCCCCGAGATCTTGGAGAAGGTCGGCTTCCCGTCGGACCGGCGCGGCGAGGCGATGGAGAATCTTTCCCGCGGCATGCAGCAGAAGGTCGCCCTCGCCCGGGCGCTCCTGACCTCGCCTGTCCTGCTGCTGCTCGACGAGCCGACGACGGGTCTCGACCCGCGCTCGAAGCTCGAGGTACAGGACTTCATCCGCAAGGTGCGCGCCGAGCACGACGCGACGATCCTCCTGTGCACGCACGACATGGCCGAGGCGGAGACGCTCGCCGACCGGATCGGGCTGCTCGACCGCGGCCGGCTGCTCTTCCTCGAGCCGGTCGAGGACGTGAAACGGCGCTTCGGCGTCGAGACGCTCGAGCAGGCGTTCTTCGCCGCAACCGGACGCGAGTACGAGGCGGAGAACGACGACGACGAGGACAGGGAGGTGTTCGCATGAGCAGCGGCTACGCGGTCGAGATGAGGAACCAGCTCGTCGGCCTGTTCGGGATCGTCGAGCGGAACGTCTACCTCACCAAGCGCTACATCCTCTGGGACGTCGCGTTCATGGTCTGGACGATCGCGAACACGCTCACGATCGTGTTCATCGCGCGCTCGGCCGGCCTGCCGGCGGCCCAGGAGAACACGTTCGCGACCAAGCTCCTCGTCGGCGCGACGATCTGGGCCTTCCTCGGGATCATCTTCGAGTTCATGACGGAGATCGTCGCCTGGGAGCGGTGGGAGGGGACGATCGAGTACACGTTCATGGCGCCGCTGTCGCGTCTCGCCCACCTGTTCGGACAGGGCGCGTTCGCGGTGCTCTACGGGCTGATCCGGGCGACGATCCTCTTCTTCGCCGTCGCGGCGTTCATCGGCATCCACATGCCCAGCGCAAACTTCGGCGCAGCCCTGGCGCTGCTCGCGCTCGCGTCCCTCTCCTTCATCGGCGTCGGGATCATGACCTCGGTCCTGCCGCTGATCTCGCCGGAGAAGGGCGCGCAGCTCGGCTTCGTCTGCCAGGGACTGATGCTCGTCGTCTCGGGCGTCTACTACTCGATCAAGGTGATGCCGGAATGGATGCAGTGGGTCGCGAAGATCTCGCCGGCGACCTACGCGCTGCGCGGCGACCGGGCGGCGATCGTCAGCGGGGCCGGGATCACGTGGGCCGACGTCTGGCCGCTGCTGATCATCGCCGCCTTCGCGACGCCGGTCGGCCTCGTGATCTTCCGCATCGGCGAGCGGTACGCGAAGAAGCACGGGAAGCTGAAGCGGTCCGGCTGATGGGCTGGTTCGAAAAGGACGCAGGCGTTCGCTACGACGAGTCGACCGGCTCGTACTTCGAGCCGGCGACTGTCGCTGCGACGGTCGACTTCCTCGAGCCGCTGGCTGCGGGCGGCGCGCTGGAGCTCGCGATCGGCACCGGCCGAATCGCGGTTCCGCTCGCCGCCCGCGGCATCCGAGTCGCCGGCATCGACTACTCGGCGCCGATGGCCGAGCAGCTGCGGACGAAGACCGACGCGATCGCGGTCGAGATCGGCGACTACACCACGACGCGGGTCGAGGGAGAGTTCTCCCTCGTCTACCTCGTCTTCAACGGGATCAACAACGTCACGACACAGGAGGGGCAGGTCGCCGCGTTCGCGAACGCAGCCGCCCATCTCGCTCCCGGCGGCTGCTTCGTGATCGAGGTCGGCGTCCGGCCCGCGCAGGCGTGGACGGTGTTCGACCTGAGCGAGACGCACGTCGGTGTCGACGAGTACGACGCCGAGACGCAACGGCTCGTCTCCCACCACTTCTCGCCGTGCGGCGACCTCTGGAAGCTGAGCTCCGGGGAGTTCCGCGCCGTCTCTCCGCCCGAGCTCGACCTGATGGCGCGTCTCGCGAGCCTGGAGCTGCGCGAGCGCTGGGCCGACTGGGATCGCTCGCCGTTCACGGCCGAGAGCCCGAAGCACATCTCCGTCTGGGAAAAGACCGCATGAAGATCGAGCTTCCGATCGAGACGGAGCGGCTGATCATCCGTCCGCTCGAGCTCGAAGACGCCGAGGCCCTCGGCGAGTCTCCCGACTGGATCGCAGAGAAGGTCGCGCGCTTCGAGCAGGACGGCGGCATGAGCCTCTGGGCTGCGGTCGAACGCGAGAGCGGCCGCGCGGTCGCACTCGCCGGCGTGCAGTGGGAGGAGATCGAGGGCCAGCGCGAGATCGACCTCGGCTGCGTCGTCGCGAAGGACGCACAGCTGCGCGGCTACGGAACGGAAGCCTCGGTCGCCATCCTGCGAGCGGCGTTCACGGCAGGATTCGCGCGGGTCACCGCGCTGACCGCGCCCGACAATGCAGTCGCGATGCGTGTGCTGGAGAAACTCGGCTTCGACGCGCACGGCGAGACGACCTTCGATGACCGCCGGTATGCGTTCTTCTCGTTAGCGTCCGACGTGTGACGCCGCGCGCGCGCCGCTCCTGCCTCAGCGTTCCCGCCTCGAGCGAGCGGATGCTCGCGAAGGCGGCGTCACTCGGCGCCGACGAGGCGATCGTCGACCTCGAGGACGCTGTCGCTCCCACCCAGAAGGCGGCGGCGCGCGAGCTCGCCGTCGCCGCCGTGCGGCGTGGGCCGCTCGCGCCGACCACGGCGATCCGGGTCAATGGGCGCCAGACGGAGTGGTGGGAGGACGACCTGCGCGCGGCTGCGGAGGCACGGCCCGACGTCGTGGTACTCCCAAAGGTCGAGTCCGCGGAGGACGTGGCCGCAGCGGCCGAGCTGCTCCCCGCCGGAATCGGGCTCGAGGTGCTGATCGAGACGCCGCAGGCCTTCGCCGACGCCGAGCAGATCGCTGCAGCGACGCCTCGCATCGAGGCGCTCCTCCTCGGACCCGGCGACCTCGCTTCCGCGCTCGGCATCCCCGTGCTGACGATCGGCGCCGGGACAACCGACTTCATGCTCGACCGCGTCGTGGCAGCCACGCGCTCTGCGGGTTTGCAGGCGATCGACGGCCCGCACGCAAGGCTCGGGGACGACCTCGGGCTCGTGCTCTCGACGCGGCGCGCGCTCGAGCACGGCTACGACGGCAAGTGGGTGATCCATCCGAGCCAGATCGAGGCGGTGCATCTCGTCTTCACTCCGTCGCCGGCGGAGATCGAGCGGGCGGAGCGGATCCTCGCGGCCGAGCAGGGCGCGTCCCGCTTCGAGGGCGAGCTGATCGACGAGGCGTCGCGTCGCCTCGCGGAGTCCCTGCTCAGGCGCGCCGGGCGGCCTTTCGCCGTTTGACCTCCGGGGCCGCGAGCACACCCCGATACCAGAGGTGCAAAAGCGCTGCGATCGTCCCGACCACCGCGCCGAGGGTGCGCTTGATGTTCGTCACTCGACGGTGAGGGTAGTCCAGCCGATCGGCCCGCGAAACTTGCCTCACCCTCGATGAAAGGAATCGCAGAGATGACCAACACGAAGGACCGGGTCGCGGACGCCTCCGCGAACGTGCGGCCGTACCTCGAGCGCGCCCTCCGGGACGAGGAGCTGCGCCGGAACGTGCGGAGCGCGTACGCCTCGGCGCGCGCCCTATACGACCAGTTGCTCGCCAAGGACGACGTCGCCGACGTGGCGACGAAGCTCGTGAGCGACGAGGGCCTTCACGACGAGTTGAAGAACGTCGTCGACCAGCTGCGCAGCGCGGCAGGGCGCGTCCAGACGGCGCACGACGACGAGTCGGGAGCCGGTCGCAAGGCGCGGAACGGCCTCCTCCTGATCGCCGGCCTCACGCTCGGGCTTCTCTTCAACCCGCTCACAGGCCCGCCGCTCCGGCGCTGGCTGAAGCGCAAGCTGTTCGGCGGCGGCGGCGGCTTCGTCTACAGCGACAGCAACGGCCGCGGCGTCTAGCTGCGGCTGAAGAGATCGCGCGCGAAAGCGCGGAAGCGGTCGCGCGCGTCGTCGTCCGGCGCGAGCGGCTCGTCGTCGGCGTACTCGGGATCGGCGGCGATCTCCTCCGCCACCGCGCGAACCTCCTGGTCGATCGCCGCCCGGTGCCGAGGCTCACGGAGCAGTGCGTCGACCCAGCTCTCCGATCCGTCCCAGTCGGGGATGTCGTGGTCGAAGAGGAGCTGGCCGAGCAGGATGCCCGTCCGGATGTAGGCGAACGTCTTGAAGGCAAGAACGCGGTGCGGCGTCTCGACGCGCGCCGCGAGCACGGGGTCATCCCGCAGGATGCGTTCCACGATCTGGCCGATCGGCTCATCGACCAGCGGGAACCAGATTTCGTCGAGTTCGGCCACGCGCTAAGTATGCAACGCGGTTCGAGGCATTAGCGTGTCGCCGTGGGCGTGAGCGCCGACCAGCTCCTCGAGCAACTGGCCGCCGCGCCGGCCGAAACCGGTCTGTTCCTCGATTTCGACGGCGTTCTCGCGCCGATCGTGGCGCGACCGGAGGACGCCGCGATTTCGGGGGAAACGAGTCGCGAGCTGTCGCGGCTCGTCGGGCGCTACGCGATCGTCGCGGTCGTGAGCGGGCGCGCGAGCGACGACGTGCGCGCACGGATCGGCGTCGACGGCGTGGTCTACGTCGGCTCGCACGGCCTCGAGCTCGAGCCGCAGGCGGAGCGCTGGCGGAAGACGCTGGCCGCCTTCGCCGCCGACGCGCCCTGGCCGGACCACGCGGTCGAGATGAAGGGACTCGCTGTCGCGTTCCACTTCCGCGACCGGGACGACGAGGCGGAGGCAATCCGCGAGCTCGACGCAATCGCCGAGACGGCGCGTGAGCAAGGGCTCGTCGCCCGCTATGGGCGGAAGATCCTCGAAGTGCTCCCGCCAGTCGACTCGCACAAGGGGACGGCAGTGCGGCGGCTGCTCGTGGAGCGCGGTCTGCAGCGCGCGCTCGCCGCCGGCGACGACACGACGGACATCGATTCCTTCGCGGCACTCGACGGGCTCGAGGTCGCGCTGCGGGTGGCGGTCGCGTCGGCCGAGGCACCGCAGGCGCTGCTCGACGCCGCCGACCTCGTAGTCGGCTCGACGGACGAGTTCCTCGCGCTACTCCGGAGTCTCTGACTCCTTCGACCATGCCCCAACGAGCGCTGTCCGTTTTGGACAGTGCCTCGAGCTGCTTCGCCAGCTCTAGAGAAGCTCGAGCACCTGGGGGATTGTCGAGATGCGCCGGCCCTCCCACGGCTGCGACGAGCCGATTTGTACGGCCCTCATCCCGACCCGCTCGGCTCCGGCCAGCTCGTCGTTCGTGCCATCACCGACGTAGAGAGCTTCTTCCGGCGCGACGCCGAGCTCCGCGCATGCCTGTTGGTAGAGCCTGGGATCAGGCTTGCGGTAGCCGCACGAGCAGGAGAAAACGACAGAGTCGAACAGGCCCGCAAACGGCGTCTGCTCCCAGACATCGACGACGTCCTCGCTGCAGACGGTGATCAGCCCGCAGCCGATGTCGCGCGACCGCAGCGCCGCGATCGTCTCGACGACGCCCGCACGCGGCTCCTCGAGCAATTCGAGCGAGTTCGCGTGCCGGAGCTCGACCAGCCGATCGGCGTCCTCGCCCTCGATCCCGATCGCCGCGAGGTAACCCCTCAGCGGCCCGGAGTCGCGAGCGGGACGACCCTCGCGCCAGAGCGTGTGGAACTGCTCCCGATCACGGCCGAGCAGATCGGCAGCCGCCTTTGAAAAGTCGAGCGACTTCTGCTCGTCGTAGTCGACGAGCGTCTCAAACAGATCGAAGACGACCGCGCGTGTCACGCCTTGTGCGCTTTCACCGCCGTGCCGTAGGCGCAGATCTCCGTCCAGCCGGTGCCTAGCTCGGACGTGTCGAACCGCATCGCGATGATCGCGTTCGCGCCCTTGGCCTCGGCCTCCTCGACCATCCGCTCCATCACCTGCTCGCGACTGGCGGTGAGCGCCTTCGTCATCCCCTTCAACTCGCCGCCGACAATCGACTTGAGCCCTGCGCCGATCTGAGAGCCGATGTTGCGCGAGCGCACAGTCAGCCCCATCACCTCGCCGAACACCTCGTCGACCTCGTGGCCGGGAATGTCGTTCATCGTCGTAACGATCATCGTGCCCTCCCTGTTGTTGGCTCAGCGCTTCTTCCGCAGCTTGTCGAGCTGCTTCCACGTGCGCGTGTTGGCGACGTCGGCCTTCGTCAGCCAGCCTCGCCGCGCCTGCGCGACCGCGAGCTCGACGTACGACTGCGCGCGGATCTGGTGCGCGTCGGAGTTGAGCACGAGCTTGAGGCCGGCCTCCTTGGCTGCCCGCGCGTGGACGTCGCGCAGGTCGAGGCGGTCGGGTTGGCCGTTCATCTCGAGGAGCGTGCCGGTCGCGAGCGCTACCTCGATCACGCGCTCGACGTCGACGTCGCGCGGCGGCCGCCTATTGATCCGCCGGCCGGTGAGATGGCCGATGCAGTCGACGTACGGATTGGCCATCGCCTCGAGCACGCGCTCGGTCGGCCGCGAGTCGGGCGCGTTGTGCACGGAAGCGACGACCCAGTCGAGGAGCTTCAGATCCTCCTCCGCCACGTCCACCTCGCCGCTCGATCGGATGTTCGCCTCGACGCCGGCGAGGATCGTCAGCTGAGGGAACTTCTTTCGCATCGCCTCGATCTCCTCGAGCTGCGCCTGCAGCCGCCCCTCGCGCAGGTAGTGCGAGTGGTCGGTGACCGCGTAGTACTCGTAGCCGCGCGCGACGGCCCCCTCGAGCATCTCCTCGAGCGTGTTCTTGCCATCCGCCGACCAGTGCGAGTGCGTGTGGAGATCGCCGCGGACGTCCTTCACCTCGACGGGCTTCGGCAGCTCGCCCCGCCGCGCCAGCTCGAGCTCGCCTGCGTTCTCCCGCAGCTCCGGCGGGATCGGCTGGTAGCCGAGGAACTCGTAGACGGCGTCCTCGTCGACGCTGCGGAAGACCTCGCCGGTCTCGACGGTCGTGACCCCGTACTCGGAGATCGACAGGCCGCGCCGTACCGCGTCTTCCCGCATCGCGACGTTGTGCTCCTTCGAGCCAGTGAAGTGCTGGAGAAGGTTGCCGAAGGACTCCGGCGGGACGACGCGGAGGTCGAAGCGGAGGCCGTCGCGCGAAACGACCGTCGCCTTCGTGTCCCCGTGCGCCGCGATGTCGACGACCCACTTCAGCTGCGTGAAATGCCCGGTCAGCTCCGCCGGATCGGTCGCGCAGGCGATCACGTCCAGGTCGCGGAAGGTCTCCTTCCGCCGGCGCACGGAACCGGCTTCGGAGACGGCGATTGCGGCCGGCAGCTCCTGCAAAGCCGCGACGACCGCCTGCACCGGCGCGAGCCCGTCACCGAGGAGCCGTCGGTCACCCGCCTCCACTTGCTGAACCTGAAAAGCCAAAGCGGCGAGGATCTTCTCCTCGCTCTTCGCGCCGAGCCCGGCGAGCGTCCGCAGCCGCTCCGTCTCGGCCGCGGCCTTCAGCTCGTCGAGCGTCTCGACGCCGAGCTCTCGCCAGATCCGCGCCGCGGTCTTCGGTCCGAGTCCCGGCAGCCGCATGAAGAGGACGACTTCGGGCGGCACGCCGGCCTTCTTCTTCGTCAGCGTCTCGATCTCGCCGTGCTCGACGATCTGGACGATCTTCTCCTCGATCGTCTTGCCGATCCCCTGCAGCTGCTTCGCCTTGCCGTCGAGCGCGAGCTGCGCGACCGAGGCCGACGTCTCGCGCATCCGGCTCGCCGCGCGCCGGTAGGCGATGACCCGGAACGACTCTTCTCCTTGGAGCTCGAGGAGGTCGGCGAGAAGGTCGAACTGGTCGGCGATCTCGGGATTCCGCGGCAGCTCGGGCACTCCAGCGATCATAGGCAGGCCCATGCCGACCGCCGTGATCTGCCTGCCGACGTACAACGAGCGCGAGAACCTCGAGCGGATGATCTCCGCGCTCGAGCCGCTCGACCTGCGCGTGCTCGTGATCGACGACAACTCGCCGGACGGGACCGGGGAGATCGCCGACCGGCTCGCCGCCGAGCGCGACTGGGTCTCCGTCCTCCACCGACCGCGCAAGGAAGGGCTCGGGCCAGCCTACATCGCAGGCTTCCGCGAGGTCTTGCGCGGCGAGGCGCCGTACATCCTCGAAATGGACTGCGACTTCTCCCACGACCCAGCGGACGTGCCGCGGCTGGTCGCGGCGTGCGAGGAAGGCGCCGATCTTGCACTCGGCTCGCGCTACGTAGCCGGCGGCGGCACCGAGGACTGGGGACTCCTGCGCAGGCTCGTGTCGCGCGGCGCCTCGATCTACACGCGCCTGCTCCTGATGCCCGTGCACGATGCGACCGGCGGCTTCAAGTGCTTCCGTCGCGAGGTGCTCGAGACGGTGGACATCGACGCGATCAGCTCGAAGGGCTACGCCTTCCAGATCGAGCTGACCTATCGCGCGCGCCGCGCGGGTTTCCGCGTGGTGGAGGTGCCGATCATCTTCCGCGACCGCACGCTGGGTCGCTCGAAGATGAGCCGCGGGATCTTCCTCGAGGCAGTGGCGCGGGTGCCGGGGCTACGGTTGGCCGCGTTGATGGGACGGCTGTGACGGAGCTCGACGAGGCGACGTTCGACGAGGCGATCGCGGGCGGGCCGTTGCTCGTCGACTTCTGGGCGCCGTGGTGCCGCCCGTGCAAGGCGCTCGAGCCGATCCTCGCGGAGCTGCCGATCGACGTGGCGTGCGTCAACGTGGACGAGGAGCCGGGGATCTCGACGCGCTACGACGTGCTCTCGATCCCGACGGTCGTCCTCTTCTCCGGTGGCGAGGCGCTGGGCTCGGTCGTCGGAATTCGTCCGCTCGCGCACTTCGAGAAGTGGCTCCGAGACCTGCTGTGAAATTGGGCCGCGCCGAATTTCCAGCCGGCCTCTAGCGGAAGTGCTCCCAGCCGGCGAGTGAGTAGGGCTCGCCCCGCAGCGTGAGCGAGACGCCGTCGCCTTCCTCCACCCGCCCGACCACTGTGAACTCGAGCGGATCCGGCGTCGTCGCGAGCAGCTCGTAGTCCTCGCCGAAGCCGACGTCGTCCAGCTCGGCGCCGGGCGCAAGCGGAACGTCTTCCAGCGCGATCGCGATCCGCACGCCCGAGCGGCGCGCGACGTGCTCGGCGTCGGGCGCGAGGCCATCCGAGATGTCGAGCATCGCGGTGGCGACCTGCGCGAGGCGTTTCCCCTCGTCCACGCGGACGGGCGGAGGCGGGAGACTGCCGGCCCGGAAGGCCGCCCCCGCCGCGCCGAGCGCCCCGGTCACGACGACGAGATCGCCCGGCTGCGCTCCGGCGCGACCCGGGACACGCTTCGAGCGGCCGAGTGCCGTGACCCCGAGCACGACGCAGTCGGCCCGAGTCGTGTCCCCGCCACGCACCGGCACGCCGAGCGAGTTAAGCCCCTCGTAGAGCGCAAGCACGTCGTTGAGGTTCGTCTCCGCGGGCACACCGAGCGAGACGAGCAGCGCGAGAGGATCGGCTCCCGAGGCGGCGAGGTCGCTGATGTTGACCGCGGCAGCCCGCGCACCGAGCTCCGGCCAGTCGAGGAGGTCGAAGCGGAAGTGGACGCCTTCGACGAGCACGTCTTGCGTCACGACGAGGCCCTCGACGACCGTGGCGTCGTGCTCGATCCCGCTCGCGAGCCCGAGGCGTTCGAGCTCCGCGAGCAACCCGAGCTCGCCGACGTCCCAGAGCGTCGTCACGACTCGGTGATCTTCGCCCGCCCGTCGATCGTGTTCGGATCGAGCGCGGCGAGGGCGTCGTAGAGCCTCGCGTGAAAGGTCCCCGGCCCCTCGGCTCCGGCCGCTGCGTCCTCGCCGGCGACCCCGAGCGCAACGAGTGCCTCGGCCGCCGCCGCGAGTGGGTCGCCCGGCTTCGCGGCGAGGAAGCAGCCGGTGATGGTGGAGGAGATGCAGCCGGTGCCCGTGACGGTGGCGAGCAGCGCGTGTCCGTTCGCGATCGCGATGCCGCGTTCTCCGTCGGAGACGTTGTCGATCGGCCCCGTCACTGAGGCGACGACCCCGAGGTGCTTCGCCGCACTCCGCGCAAGCGCGGCCGGCTCGAGACCCGTCGACATCGACTCGACGCCGCGCACCTCCGCCTCTGCGCCGACGAGCGTTGCCACCTCGCCCTGGTTGCCGCGCAGGACGGTGACTTTCACCTCGTCGAGGATCCGCTTCGCGGTCTCGGTCCGGTACGTCGTCGCGCCGGCGCCGACCGGATCGAGCACGACCGGGATCCCGCGCTCGCTTGCCGCGCGTCCGGCCAGCAGCATCGCCTCGATCCAGTGGTCCGAGAGCGTGCCGATATTGATGACGAGTGCCGCCGCGAGGCCGACCATCTCCTCGACCTCCTGCGGCGCATGCGCCATGACGGGCAGCGCTCCGACGGCGAGAGTCGCGTTCGCCGTCTCGTTCATGACGACGTAGTTCGTGATCTGGTGGACGAGCGGCTTGCGCTCGCGCAGCTCTTTCAGGGTCGCGCCGGTGGAGATGCTCATGACCGGATGCCTAGCACGTCGACGGGGCCGTCACCGGCGCCTACCTCCACGAGTCCCTGCGCAACTGCACGCGACGCGGCGGCCGCCGCTCCTTGCGCCGCCTCGAGTAGCGGCATCCCGCGCGCGAGCAGCGCGGTGAGGGTCGCGGAGTGGGTGCAGCCGGCACCGTGTGTGGCGGCGACCTCGTGGCGCTCGACCGGAATCTCATGATGCTCGACGCCGTCGAAGAAATGGTCGACCGGCTCCTCGGCGTGGCCGCCCGTCACGAGCGCCGCGCGGGCGCCGCGACCCACGAGCGCCTCCGCCAATTGACTTAATGACAAGTTGTCACTTGCGACGAGAGCGCGCGCCTCCAGGAGGTTCGGCGTCACGACGGTCGCGAGCGGGAAGAGCCGGCCGACGAGCACCCCGACCGCGTCCTCCTCGAGCAGGCGCGCGCCCGAGCTCGCGACGAGCACCGGATCGACGACGAGCGGCAGTGGATGCTCTTCCAGCCAGTCCGCGACGGCGTCGATGATCGCGCGGGAGAAGAGCATCCCGGTCTTCGCGGCGTCGGCGCCGATGTCGTCCCAAACCGCGTCGAGCTGGGCGCGGACGAACGTCGGCGGCACCTCGAAGACGGCATCCACTCCGACGGTGCTCTGTGCGGTCAGCGCGACGATCGCGCTCGTGCCGTGCACGCCGGCCGCGGCGAACGCCTTCAGGTCGGCCTGAATCCCGGCGCCGCCGCCGGAATCGGAGCCCGCGATCGTGATGCAGCGTGGAACCAACACACTCCCTTCGCCGGCATGACCCGGATCAGGTTCGACGGGTGTGATCTCAGCCTCGGAAAAGGCACCCCGGTGACACAAATCTAACCGTCCAGACCGCTTGAATGGCGGAGTGACCGCGGCCGCGCTTTGGGACGACCTGCTCCTTGGAGACGAGCTGGCGCATCTCGGGACGGAGCAGGCGCGGGACGCGCGAACGGCGACGATCCCGGACGGCCTTCACCCGGCGGTGCGGGATGCGCTCGGGCGGCGCGGCATCGGCGAGCTCTACGCGCACCAGGCAGAGGCGTACACGGCCGCGGGCCGCGGCGGCAACGTCATCGTCACGACCGGAACCGCTTCCGGCAAGACGCTCGCCTTCAACCTGCCCGTCCTCGACGCGCTCGCCGCGGACCGTCACGCGCGCGCGCTCTACCTCTATCCGACCAAGGCGCTCGCGCAGGACCAAGCGCGCTCACTCGCGGCGCTCGGCGTCACGGGTCTCCGCACCGCGATCTACGACGGGGACACGCCGACCGAGCAGCGGCGACAGATCCGCGGCTGGGCGAACCTCGTCCTCACCAACCCGGACATGCTCCACATCGGCGTCCTGCCGCGACACGACCTCTGGGGCGACTTCCTCCACAACCTCCGCTTCGTCGTCGTCGACGAGGCGCACGTCTACCGCGGCGTCTTCGGCTCGCACGTCGCCAATGTCCTGCGACGGCTGCGGCGGCTCGCCGGGATCTACGGAGCCGAGCCGCAATTTTTGCTCGCCTCGGCGACGATCGCGAACGCCGGCGAACTCGCGCTCGCGCTGACGGGAGAAGAGGCCACGGTCGTCGAGGACGATGCCGCCCCGCGCGCCGAGCGGACGATCGCCCTCTGGAACCCGCCGCTTCTCGACGCCGAGCTCGGGCTGCGCGCGAGCGCGCTCGGCGAGGCGTCGCGGCTGCTGGCCGCTCTCGCCGGCCGTGGCCTCCGGACGATCTGCTTCGCGAAGAGCCGCAAGTCGGCGGAGCTGATCCACCGCTTCGCCGCCGACCGGCTCGACCCGGCGACCGCTCGGCGCCTCGCGCCGTATCGCGCGGGCTACACGCCGCAGCAGCGGCGCGAGATCGAGCGGCGGCTCGTGGAGGGAGACCTCCTCGGCGTCACCTCCACCGATGCGCTCGAGCTGGGGATCGACATCGGCGATCTCGACGCGGCGATCTCCGTCGGCTTCCCCGGCACCGTCGCCAGCCTTCGCCAGCAGTGGGGACGCGCCGGCCGCCGCAAGCATGGGCTCGCGATCCTCATCGCCTCCGAGGACGCGCTCGACCAGTACTTCATGCGCGAGCCGCCCGCGCTGCTCGAGCGGCGCGTCGAGGCCGCGATCCTCGACAACGCCAACCCACGCGTTCTCGATGGCCACGTTGCGGCGGCCGCATTCGAGGCGCCCATCGACGCCGACGACGCCGCAACGCTCGGCCAGGAGGCGCTCGAGCGCGCGCCGCACGTGCCGGATCTGCGGCACACGCCGCGCGGCTGGGTATGGGCGGGCAAGGAGTCGCCGGCGGCGCGCATCCCGCTTCGCTCGACCTCGCCCGACGCGTTCGTCGTCGTCGACGCCTCGAGCGGCGACGTGCTCGGGCTCGCGGAACGCGAGCGCGCCTACTCCACCGTCCACGAGGGCGCGGTCTACCTCCACCTCGGCCGCCAGTACCTCGTCCGCGAGCTCGACCTCGAGGCGATGCGCGCGATCGTCGAGCCGTTCGACGGCGACTGGTACACGCAGGCGAAGAAGGAGACGACCACCGCGATCGAGGAGCCGCTGCGCGTCGAGCGCCGGCTCGGCCTCGAGCTCTCCTTCGGCCGGGTCTCCGTCACCGAGCAAGTCGTGGGCTACCAGAAGAAGGCGGTCGCGGATGGCTCGACGCTGGGCACCTTCCCGCTCGAGCTACCGCCGACAGCGTTCGACACGGAGGCCGTTTGGCTCGTGCCGCGGCCGCACCAGCTCGAAGGGCTCGATGCGATGCCGCTCCTCCTCTCCTCCCTCCACGCGGCCGAGCACTCGCTGATCGCGCTACTGCCGCTCTGGGCGATGTGCGACCGCTGGGACATCGGCGGGCTCTCGACGAACCTCCACCTCGACACCGGCGCGCCGACGGTCTTCGTCTACGACGGCCACGCCGGCGGAGTCGGGATCGCCGAGCGCGGCTTCGAGCAGTTCGAGGGCTGGGTCGGGGACACCATCACGCTCTTGGAGGGCTGCCCCTGCGAGCGCGGCTGCCCATCCTGCGTCCAGAGCCCCAAGTGCGCCAACCTCAACGAGTTCCTGGACAAGGCGGGCGCGCTGACTCTGCTGACACGGATGTCGAATTCCGGCTAGCCCGTTCGTCGTACAGTCGTCAACCACTCCCAAGGAGGCGACCATGCAGTACCTGCTCCTGATCAACGACGACGAGTCGCAGTGGGGCACGATGTCCGAGGCCGACCGCGAGGGGATCTACGCCGAGTACGGCCGCTTCAGCGCAGAGGTCGCCGCGAGCGGTGCGCTCGTCGGGGCGAACCAGCTGCAGCCGGCGGGAACCGCGACCGTCGTTCATGTCGAGGACGGCAAGACGCTCACCACGGACGGCCCGTTCGCCGAGACGAAGGAGGTGCTCGGCGGCTACTACCTCATCGACGTCGAGACCCTCGACGAGGCCCTCGAGTGGGCGGCGAAGATCCCTTCGGCGCGCTACGGCCACATCGAAGTGCGCCCTGTCGTGATGCGCGAGGCAGAGGTGGCCTCGTAGAGGAGCTCGGCTCTCTCGGTCTGGAAGGGGCCTACCGCGACGAGCGCGCTCGCTCGATCGCGATCCTCGGCCGCGTCCTCGGTGACCTCGACCTCGCCGAGGACGCGGTGCAGGATGCCTTCCTCCGAGCGGCCGAGCGCTGGCCGCGCGACGGCGTACCGAGGAACCCGGGCGCGTGGATCGTCGCGACGGCGCGAAACCGTGCGATCGACCGGATCCGGCGCGAGCAGACGCTCGCGCGCAAGACGGAGCTGCTCGCCCGCGCCGAGCAACTTCCCGACGACGAGGAGGCGGTCATTCCCGACGAGCGACTCGAGCTGATCTTCGCCTGCTGCCACCCGGCGCTCGCGCCGGAGGCGCAGGTGGCGTTGACGCTGAGCCTCGTCGGCGGCCTGACGACTCCGGAGATAGCACGCGGCTTCCTGACTCCGGAACGGACACTCGCGCAGAGACTCGTTCGGGCGAAACGGAAGATCCGCGATGCAGGCATCCCGCTGCGTGTGCCGGCGGAGCACCTCCTGCCCGAGCGGCTACGCACGGTTTTCGCGACGATCTACCTCGTCTTCAACGCCGGCTACGGACCGCCGGTCCGGCGCGAGATGTGTGGCGAGGCGATCCGTCTGGCGGCGGTGCTCGCAACGCTGATGCCCGACGAGGCCGAGACCCACGGCTTGCACGCGCTCCTACTCCTCCAGGACGCACGACGCGACGCTCGGGTCTCGCCCGGCGGCGAGCTCGTCCTGCTCTACGAGCAGAACCGGGAGCTGTGGGACGAAGAGGAGGTCGAGCGGGGCAGGCGCGCGCTCGAGCGTGCGCTGTCGCTGCGATCGGCCGGCGTCTACCAGCTGCAGGCGGCGATTGCGTCGCTCCACTTCGACGTCGAGACGGACTGGGAGCAAATCGCGCTGCTCTACGAACGGCTCCTCGAGCTCGCACCATCCCCCGTGGTGGCGCTGAACCGGGCGGTCGCCGTGGCGATGGCGAGTGGACCGGAGCGCGGACTCGAGCTCATGGACGAGGTGCCGGGGCTCGACCGCTACCACCTCTGGCACTCCGCCCGCGCCGACCTCCTCCGGCGGCTGGGCCAGGAGAAGGAGGCCGCAGATGCTTACCGCCGCGCGCTCGACCTCGCCCCCAGCGAGGCCGAGCGCTCGTTCCTCCGCCGTCGCCTCGAGGGCGGCTAATAGGCGGCGGCGAGCACCTGCTTGCGGCGCAGCTTCAGCAGTGAGACCGCCTGCGCCGTCGGCTTGAACGGGTCGTAGACGGTCGTCCCGTCCTCGAGCGACACGGCCGCGACCGGGATTCCGTTCAGGTCGGCGACGATCCAGTCGCCTTCGCGGAGCCGCCGCTCGCTCAGGGCTGCGAGGCGCTCGAGCTCGTCACGGCAGGCGCTGAGCCGGAGCTGGATCGCTGCCCGCACTACCTGGGGCGTCTGCGCCGACACCGCCCGCGTCCGGCGGTACCGCGCGGCGTCCTTCCGCAGCGAGGCCATGTGATCGAGCGCGTACTGGTGGGTGAGCTGGGGATGCATGCTGGCCTTCTCCTCCTTCGGCGTGGTACTCTCTAACCAGTGTTCGGAGATTACCAGTTACATAACCCCTAAGGCAAGGACAATGGTTACGAGTTTCCACGCCCGCCTCGACCTCGTCCGCGACTTCGTCAACACGTTCGATCTCGAGACCGGGGTCGACAAGATCGCGACCGCCGACGAGCTCGCGGAATGGCTCTCGGAGGAGGGGCTCGTCGACGATCTCGTCGAGCCGAGCGCCGCGGAGCACGCCGACGCGCTCGCCGTCCGCGAAGCGATCCGGCAGCTCCTCCTCGCCAACAACGGCTGTGAGGCCGACACCGCCACCGCGTCCTCGACCCTCGAGGAAGTCGGCCGCAAGACGCGGCTGGGCGTCCGTTTCGAGAACGGCCTGCCGGTCCTCGCGTCCGAGGGAGACGGTGCCGGCGCAGCGCTCGGCAACATCGTCGCTGCCGTCGCGGCGCTCGCCACGACTTCTGAGTGGTCGCGACTGAAAGCCTGCCGCGACAACCACTGCCGCGTCGCTTTCTACGACAAGTCCCGCAACCGCTCGCGCGCGTGGTGCTCGATGGAGGTCTGCGGGAACCGTGAAAAGGCCCGGACGTTCCGGGCCCGGCATCACTAGCCGACGGCTCCGAGCGCGAGCGCGACCGCGCTCAGCTCTTGCGCTCGAGCGCAAGACAGGCGGCGAGGGCGGCCTCGGCCACATGGAGCTGATCCTTCGTCGGCTCGGCGGTGGAGAACCGGTGCTGGAGCTCGTGTCCGGGTTTCGCCAGCGCACGGGCGAGCGGATGCGAGGGGTTGCGCGTCATCCAGCCGAACAGCTCGGTCGCGGCCGCGATGGCGCCGACCTGCGCAACCGCCTGCGTCTGCTTGCGGACGCGCTCGGGGGCGAGCGCCGCGAGCGCGTTGCCGAGGGCCGACGTTGCGACGAGCGGCCCGACGAGATGCCCGCCGCAGCGCTCGTGCTCGCGCGTCGCCCGCTTGCCGTGCTCGTACGTCCCGATCGAGATGTGCTCGGCGCCGTGGTACGCCGCGAGATCGCCGGAACGGAGCGCGAGCAGCGCCGGCGCGAAGCTGGCGAGCCCGGAGAGGAGCTCGCGCGCGAGCGGACGCAGCGGCGACTCGCGCAGGCCGCGAACGAGCACGGCCGCGCCGAGCATGGAGCCGGCGACGAGCGGGCTCTCCATCGGCAGCTTCGCGGCAGGCAGCTTTGCCTTCACCTGCGGCAGCAGCGCGAGCGCCTCCAGAAGACGCGCCGGCCCACGCAGCAGTGGGTTCTGCACGCGAGATGCCTGCAGCCGCTTCCGCGCCGACGCGACTTCGATCCGGCCGTCCTTGCCGCGGATCGCGCACGCCCATGCGTGCGGCCCGTGCACGAGCACGCCGTTCGCGAGCGCCATCCCGCCGAGGCGGGTCTTCTCCTCAGCCATCGAGAGCGAAGGGTAGACGCGAATCAGGCGAGAACGCGCTGCGCAGCGTGGCGCAACCACCGGACGCCGAGCTCGAGATCGGCGACCGGGATCCGCTCGTCGGCGGAGTGGACGAGCGTCGCCGAGACCTCCGCCGGCATCTCGCCGCTCGCCGGGAAGAAGCCGTACGCGACGGTGCCGAACGCGTCGCGCAGCCAGTGGCTGTCGGTGAAGCCGGCGCACGAGAGGGGCGCGACCTTGGCGCCCGGCACAGCGTCGGTGACGAATTCCTCGAGCGCGCTCCAGAGCGGCGTGTCGAGCGCGGAACGCGTGCCGCCGCGGGCCTCGATCCACTCGAGGTCGTAGCTGACGTCGCTGCCGAGCACCGCGCGGATCATCGGCTCGACGTGCTCCGGGTGCTGGCCCGGCAGCAGGCGGCAGTCCACCTCGATCTCGCAGACCGCCGGGATGACGTTGCGCTTCCGCGAGGCGGAGATCATCGTCGGGGAGAAGGTCGGAGCGAGCAGTGCCTCGACGAGCGCGGCGGCAATCGGCGAGATCTCCGCGACGTGCTCGGTCGCCTGCTGTGCAGAGGGAACGTCGCCGAGCACCGCACGAAGGAATCCCTCCACCTCCGGCCCCATCTGCGGCTCGGGCCGAAAGCCGGCGATCCGATCGATCAGCTTCGTCGCGTTGACGAGGGCGTTGTCGGCGATTCGCGGCATCGACGCGTGCCCCGAACGGCCGTGGACGCGCAGGAGGAACGGCGCGGTCATCTTCTCGGCCACCGTCGCCTCGTAGACCGGCGTCCCGTCGGGCAGCTCCATCCGTTCGCCGCCGCCCTCGTTGATCGCGTAGTCGCAGCGAACGACGTCGGGATGCTCGCCGCAGAGCCACTCGAGCCCGTAACCCGCCCCGACCTCCTCGTCGGCGGTCGCCGCGAAGATCAGGTCGCCGCTCGGCTTGAAGCCCTCGCGCGCGAGCGAGGCGATCGCGACCGCGTTCGCCGCGACCTGGCTCTTCATGTCGAGCGCGCCGCGGCCCCAGACCTCGTCCTTGCCGTCCTCATTCGGCTTGAGCTCGCCGGAGAAAGGCGGCACGGACCATTCGGCCGGGTCCGCGAGGACGACGTCGGTGTGGCAGAGCAGCAGGAGCGACGGCCCGTCGCCGCCCGGAAGCCGCGCGACGAGATTGGCCCGCTCGGGCACCTTGGCGATCAACTCCGACTCGACGCCGTTCGCGGCGAGGTAGTCGCGCAGCAGCTCCGCGGCGGCCGTCTCGTTGCCCGGCGGGTTCGTCGTGTCGACGCGGATCAGTCGCTGGAGGAGGTCCGTGACCTCGGAACGCAGATCGGTCGCGGACACGCAGCGGAGCATACTTCTTGCATGTCCGACCTCTTCTCGGATGCGGCCGAGCAGCGCAGCGGCGAGTTCGCGCCGCTCGCGCAACGGCTGCGCCCGGGCACGCTCGACGAGTTCGTCGGCCAGCAGCACGTCCTCGGAGACGGATCGGCGTTACGGCGCGCAATCGAGGAGGACCGCGTCCGCTCCTCGATCTTCTACGGGCCGCCGGGCAGCGGCAAGACGACGCTCGCCCGGATCGTCGCGGCCTCGACGGGAGCGGCGTTCGAGGAGCTCTCGGCCGTGTCGGCGACGGTGAAGGACGTGCGCGAAGTGCTCGCGCGGGCGCAGGAGCGGCTCGGGACGAGCGGGCGCCGCACGATCCTCTTCCTCGACGAGATCCACCGCTTCAACAAGTCACAGCAGGACGCGCTGCTGCCCGGCGTCGAGTCGGGGCTGCTGACGCTGATCGGCGCGACGACCGAGAACCCGTACTACGAGGTGAACTCCGCGCTCATCTCCCGCACGCAGGTCTACGAGCTCGAGACGCTCGCGCCGGAGGAGATGACCGTCGTCGTGCGCCGCGGCCTCGCGGAGGTCGGCGGCGAGGCGCCCGACGAGGTCGTGGAGCTGATCGCGCAGCGCTCCGGCGGCGACGCGCGGACGGCGTTGAACATCGTGGAGCTGGCGCACGAGACCGCGGCCGGCGCGATCTCCGCCGAGAACGTCGAGGACGCTGCGCGCAAGCCGCCGCTCGTCTACGACAAGGCCGGCGACCAGCACTACGACTTCACCTCCGCCTTCATCAAGTCGATGCGCGGGAGCGACCCGGACGCCGCCGTCTATTACCTCGCGGCGATGCTCGAGGCCGGCGAGGACGCCCGTTTCGTCGCGCGGCGGATGATCGTCCTCGCGTCCGAGGACATCGGGAACGCCGACCCGCGCGCGCTCCTCGTCGCGGTCGCGGCCGCGCAGGCGGTCGAGCACGTCGGTTTGCCGGAGGCGCGGCTCAACCTCGCCCAGGCGGCGATCTACCTCGCGCGGGCGCCGAAGTCGAACGCGAGCTACATGGCGCTGAACCGCGCGGCCGCGGACGTGCAGGAGCACGGCGCGATCCGGCCGCCGAAGGCGCTGCGGAACGCCTCGTGGTACGGCCGCAAGCTCGGGCACGGCCAGGGCTACGTCTATCCCCACTCGGATCCGGCCGGCTTCGAGACGAGTTACCTGCCGGAGGAGCTGCAGGGCCGGACGTACTACGAGCCGTCCGGCTCCGGCGAGGAATCAGAGGATCCGGGCGCCGAGCGCTGAAGCGACGAGCTCGACGGCAAGCTGGCCCGTCGCGTTCTCGCGGTCGAGAATCGGGTTGACCTCGACCACGTCCATCGAGTCGGCCAAGCCGAACTCCGCCACCGTCTCCATCGCGAGGTGCGCCTCGCGATAGGAGAAGCCGCCGCGAACGGGAGTCCCGACTCCCGGAGCGACGTCCGGGTCGAGGGCGTCCATGTCGAGCGAGACGTGGAGGAACGCCGCGCCGGAGGCGTGCGTGAGCGCTTCGCGCATGCACGGCTCGACGCCGATCCGGTCGATCTCGCTCATCGTGAACACCTTCGCGTCGAGCTTGTGCAGCAGCTCGCGCTCTCCGTCGTCGAGCGAGCGGACGCCGACGAGCGCAAGCTTCCCCGGCTCGAGTGCCGGCAGCGGCCAATCGTCCCGGCCGAACGACTCGCCGCCGAGACCGAGCGCAGCCGCGAGGACCATCCCGTGCACGTTCCCGGTCGGAGAAGTCGCCGGCGTATTGAGATCGCCGTGCGCGTCGACCCAGACGACGCCACCGGGGCCGCGCGCCTGCGCCATCCCGACGAGCGAGCCGAGCGCGACCGAGTGGTCGCCGCCGAGCACGAGCGGCATCGCGCCGCGCTCCGCGGCTTCGCGAACGAGCTTCGCCACGCGGTCGCAGAGGTCGAGGATCTGCTCGAGGAACCGTGCCGTCTCGTCGCCGTGGTCCGTCGACTCCGCCACCGGGGAAGTCACATTGCCGGCGTCACTGACCGTCAGCCCGAGCTTCTCGACGAGACGCTGCTCGAGGCCTGCGTAGCGGATCGCGGAAGGGCCCATGTCGACGCCGCGCCGGCCGGCGCCGAGATCCATCGGCGCGCCGATCACGGCGACCTCGCGGGATTTCGTCTCGATGCTCACGGCGGAGAGGCTAACTCTCCCCGGCTACACTGACCGCCGCTCACGGCGGCGAGGTAGCTCAGCTGGTAGAGCACTCGGCTGAAAACCGGGGTGTCGCCGGTTCGAGTCCGGCCCTCGCCACTTTCGATTTCTCGCAAAGAGCGCGGTTTCGCCGGCCGGGCTCTTGATCCGTCAGGAGCAGCGTTTAGCTTCTCCATCACGGGTCGTTCACATAGTCCAGGGGAGGGACGCAACATATGAGCACGGTTTCCGCGACGTCTGGGGGACAGGGACTCCTGGAGCGCTACTTCGGCTTCGCCGCGCGAGGCACGACTCTCGGGCGGGACACGATGGCCGGCGTCACGACCTTCGTCGTGATGTCGTACATCATTTTCCTCAACCCGATCATCCTGACCAGCGCCACACCGAAGTTCGGGCCTGCGCTCGCCTTCTCGGCGGTTCTGACGAGCACCTGCCTCGTCGCCGGCGTCATGTCGATGGTGATGGGGTTGGCGACGAACTACGCCTACGCGATCGCGCCGGGCCTCGGCCTGAACGCAGTCGTCGCCTTTGGCCTCGTTTCCAGCGGCAAGGCGAGTTACCCCGAGGCGATGGGGCTCGTCGTGCTCGAGGGCGTCGCGATGGTCGTGCTCGCGGTGAGCGGTCTTCGCGAGCTGATCTTCAAGGCGATCCCGCTCGAGCTGAAGAAGGCGATCGCGATCGGGATCGGTCTCTTCATCGCCTTCATCGGGCTCTTCAACTCGGGGATCGTCGCGTCGATCCCGGCCAATGGCACGCCGGTTCAGCTCGGCAGCTTCACGACGTGGCCGATCTTCGTCGCGATCTTCGGCATCGTCTTCACCTTCGCGATGCGCGCGATCCGGTTCCGCGGCGACCTGATCGTCGGGATCATCGGCACGACCATCGTGGCGACGATCATCAACGCGTCCGTAGCGCACCACCGCGTCTTCGGTGAGTCGGTGGCGACCTGGCCGGGATGGCATCACCTCTACGCGGGGCCGAACTTCCACCTGCTCGGCAAGATCAGCCTGCACTCCTTCTCGAGCACGCAGCTCGGCGTGATCGCGTCGCTCGTCTGGGTGTTCTCGCTGTTCCTGAGCGACTTCTTCGACTTCTCGGGCACCGCGATCGGCGTCGGGAAGCAGGCCGGCTACGTCGACCAAGAGGGCAACATCCCGCAGTTCAAGAGGGCTCTGGTCGTCGACGGGCTGGCCGCAGTGGCAGGCGGCGCGGCCTCCGCATCCTCGGCGACGACGTACATCGAGTCGGGCTCGGGCGTCGCGGCCGGCGGCCGCACGGGCTGGGTCGCCGTCGTGGCAGGCCTTCTGTTCTTCCCGTTCATGTTCATCTCGCCGCTGATCGGCATGGTTCCGACGCAGGCGACGGCGGCTGCGCTGATCGTCGTCGGCTGGCTGATGATCTCGACGCTCACCGAGATGGAAGGCGAGGCAGAGGGCGGCAGCGCGTCGAAGCTGGCCGGGATCGACTTCCACGATCTCGCGATCGGTCTCGCGGCCACGCTGACGATCATCATCATGCCGTTCACCTACTCGATCACGAACGGGATCGGCTTCGGGTTCATCACCTACACGGTGATCTGCGCGGCGCGGCGTGAATGGAAGCGAATCCACCCGGTCATGTGGATCGTGACTGCAGCGTTCGTCCTCTACTTCCTCGTGCCGTACCTCCAGCAGAACGTCAGCTGGTTCGGCGGACACCTGGGCTAGCGCTCCGCAGAAACGACGAGGCCCCCGCCGGCGGTGACGCCTGCGGGGGCCTCTGATCGTTCGGACCGGTGTGACCGTGTCGCGGACGACCGTTGGCTGGAGCCTACTGCCGCTTCGCTCGAATCGCCGTCGCAGGCTCCGCCGAAAACTCCGCAAATTCCGCGAAGCCGCGGGCGCCTAGCTCGCGCCGTAACCGCTCGGGTGGGACGTAGATCGGCGTCTTGGCTCCCCTCGAGAACGAGACGACGAGAATCCCTGCCGGCGCGGTGACGCGGGCGAGCTCGTCGAAGAACGGGATCATGTTCATGAGCGTGACGAGGTCGAACGCTGCGTCGTCGCATTCGAGCGCCGCGGCGTCGCCGGCCTCGAAGCGGACGCGGCCGGCGAGCGTGGCCGGGAGCTTCCGCCGCGCCTCGCCGATCATCCCGGAGCTCATGTCGATCCCGAGAATCTCCGCGGCGGGGAACTGCTCCGCGAGGGCTTGGGCGACGACCCCGGTGCCGGTGCCGACGTCGAGGATCCGTGCCGGCGGCGGAAGATCCGCAAGCGCACCCTCGAGCGCCCGGAGGTGATGGGGGCCGATGCGCGTCTCCCAGGTCGGCGCCAGCCCGTCGAACATGCGCGAAAGCGGCGCGCGAAGTAGACGCCACAGCGCGGGGCGGCGCACGACGACATCGGTGGCGAAGCGGGCGAAGCGGGCGGCGTCGATCACGGTGCGTCGACCTCGAGCAGAATCTCCGTCCCTTCCTCGACCCGGAGCAGCTGGGCGGCGCTGCCGTTCGCGACGGCGAGCGCGAGGCTGCCGTAGCTGTCGTCGTAGAGGATGAGCTGACCGCGTGGCGCGTCGGCGAACGTCCGGGCGGCGACGGCGTAGAAGCGGTCGCCGCGGCACGTGAGCTCGACGCGCGTCCCCGCTCCGAGATCGGTCGCAGCAAGCTCGGCGCGGCGGACGTTGAGTGCGACGTTGCCGAAGCGATCGATGCCGAGCGCCGTGGCGCGAATCCGGTTGTTGCCGATCTCAGCCGCGGGGACCTCGAGCCGTACGAACTCGTCCGGGTCGACGGCCGGCCCGAGCGCGGCAAGCTCGACGCCGTTCGCGAGGTGGGCGGCGGCCGGCGCGAAGAGGTCGCGGCCGTGGAAGGTGCGCGAGACCGGCTGCAGCGAGTACGCGGGGGTGGCGAGCTCGTGCGCCGCGGCGACTCCGCCGAAGCGGTCGACCGCGGGCAGGAGGAGCCCGTTGTCAGGGCCGACGTGGAAGCGGTCCTCGGCGTCACGGATGGCGAGAGCGCGCCGGCCGCTTCCGACTCCCGGATCGACGACCGCGAGGTGGATCCCTGCGGGCATGTACGGAAGCGTGTTCGCGAGCGTCAACGCTCCCTGGAGAACGCGGCCAGGCCGGATGCCATGCGTGATGTCGATGACCTGCGCGTCCGGCGCGATGGTCGCGACGACGCCGTGGCAGGTGCCGACGAAGTCGTCCGCGAGGCCGAAGTCCGTGAGGAACGTGATCAGCGGCCGCGCCACGCTAGCTGGCCGTTTCCGCGAGGACGCGCTCGAGGGAGGCGACGAGGCCGTCGAGATCGTGGCGGTCCGCTTCGCCGGCGAGATCGAGGCCGAGCTCGCGTGCGGTGGCTGCTGTCTGGGGGCCGATCACGACCACGGGCGTCGTGCGCGCGTCGGTCCGGGCGAGCGCCCGGGCGGCGGACGACGAGGCGAGGAGGACGAGATCGAAGTCGAGCGTCTCCTCGGGCGTGATCTCGACGGTGCGGTAGAGCGGCAGGAAGTCGGCTCCGAGCTCATCGATGAGGAGCCGGCGGGCGCCTTCGGCAGCGGCGAGGAGGATGCGCCCCGGCTCGCTCGGAAGCTCCGCGAGCAGGCCCTCTTGGGTGGACTCGCGCGGGACGAGGTCGGGCTCGAGGCCGTGGGCGCGGAGCGCAGCGGCGGTGCCCGGGCCAATCGCTGCGACCCGACGCGGCGGAGCGGCGAGTCTGCGCGCGAGCTCGGCGGCGCCGTTCGGGCTCGTCGAGACGATCCAGTCGTACGCAGTCGCGTCGATGGGCTCGCTTCCGATTGGCTCGACGGCGATCAGCGGCCAGAGAACCGGCTCGCACCCGAGCGCCTCGATTCTCGCCGCGAGATCGTCCGCCTGCCCGACGGCGCGCGTGACGGCAACGCGCAAGACCCTTCTATTCACCATCCCAAACCCCCACCCACCACGGGGGATCCGACGGTAGGCGGAAATGTGTGCCTCGGCTCGCGCGACTTCCTGGCATAAGGGTCATTTCTCAGCTGCCTCGCGCAGAAGCGATCGCCGCGAGCTCCTCGCCCAGCGCCTGCGGGTCCGAGCCGGCGCGCTTCTCGAGCCACGAGCCGTCCTCCGCCGCGACCAGGCCGACGAGCGTCTCGCCGTCGTGATGCGCCGCCATCGGCGCGAGGCACCCGCCGCCCACCACCGCCACCACCGTTCGCTCCGCCTCGACCTGCCGTCGCGTCTCCCCGTCGTCCGTCGCCGCAACGAGATGCTCCTCGCCGGCCCGCACCTGCAAGGCCAACGCACCCTGCCCCGCCTCCGGCAACAGCTCCGCGACGGGGAAGCGGTAGCCGATCTCCGCGGCCAGTCCGAGCCGGTCGAGCCCGCACGCCGCGAGGACGATCGCGTCCAGCCCGCGCTCGCCGCGCTTCCGCAGCCGCGTGTCGACATTTCCGCGCAGCGGCTCGATCGACAGCGAAGGATCGAGCGCGAGCAGCTCCGCCTTTCGCCGCACCGAGGCCGTACCGATCCGCATCCCCGGCCGCAGGCCCCCGGCGCCGCAGAGCGCATCGCGCGGGTCGTCGCGACTGAGAAACGCACCGATCGTCAAGCCCTCCGGATCCGCCGCGGTCAAGTCCTTCGCGGAGTGGACGGCAACGTCGACCCGCCGCTCGAGCAGCGCCTCCTCGAGCTCCTTGACGAAAACGCCGCGCGAGCCGATCTCGCCGAACGGACGCGTGCGATCGCGGTCGCCCGCCGTTGTGATCGGCACGAGCGCCAGCTCGATTCCGGGCGCGCGCAGCGCCGCGAGGGCGCGCTCGGCCTGGATGAGCGCGAGCCTACTGCCGCGACTGCCGACGCGGACGAGCACAGACGATCGTCCTCCGCACAGGGGCCGCGCAGCCCGCAACCCGCGGCCGCACCCGGATGAACGCCGTGGGCACCTGAAGCGGCAGAGGACGCCCGCTGACGGGCCTGACCTTCAGCGCTCGTCCTCGCCGAGACCGAAGAGGTGCCGCACAGCCTCAGCATAGAGAACCCCGTCGGCTGCCGCGGCCGCCTGTTTCATGCGCACCGTCGGCAGATGCAGGAGCTTGTTGACGATCTGGGACGTGACCGCCTCCACCGCCTTGCGCTGACTCTCGTCGAGTCGCCCGAGCAGCGAGTCGGCCTTCCGCAGCTCCGCGGTCCGGATCTCCTCCGCCTTCGCGCGCAGGGACGCGATCGCCGGGACGACGTCGAGGGACGCGTGCCACTCGTGGAACTTCTCCGCCTCCGCTGCGACGAGTGACTCGGCCCGCTCCGCCTCGCGCCGCCGGCCCGACAGCGTCTCGGCCACGATGTCCTCGAGGTCGTCGATGTCGTAGAGGTAGCAGCCGTCAAGCTCCCGAATCGCCGGATCGAGATCGCGCGGCACAGCGAGGTCGACGAGCAGCAGCTGCCGGTTGCGGCGGCTCTGCAGCGCACCGGCGACGGCGTCGGCGCCCAGGACAAAACCAGGTGCGTTCGTCGAGGCGATCACGACGTCGACCGACGCGAGCCGCGCCTCGATTTCCTCGCGCGCGGTCTTGCTGTTCGCGACGAGCGCGATCTCGGCGCCCCTGCTGCGGAGGTTCCGCGCCGCCTGCTCGCTCACCTTGCCGGCGCCGAGGAGCAGGATCGAGCGACCGTCGAGGCTGCCGAAGACCTGGTCGGCGAGCGCTGCGGCGGCGGAGGAGACCGAGGCCGGGCTCTGCCCGATCGCCGTCTGTGTCCGCACCTTCCGCCCCGCATGGAGCGCCTGCCGGAAGACGCGATCGAGGAACGGCCCGGTCGTGCCCAGCTCGTGCGCGAGCCGCACCTGGCCGAGGATCTCACCCTCGCCGGGGACGAGCGAGTCGAGCCCGCCGGCGACGCGGAAGAGATGGAGCGCGGCTGCGCGGTCGTGCAACCGGTAGAGCGCCGGCTCGACCTCGGGCTCGAGAGCTGCGAGCGCCGCGACCGCGTCCCGCTCCGCGGCCTCGCCGTCCTCGGCGGCGAGATAGAGCTCCGTGCGGTTGCACGTCGAGAGGCAGGCCACCTCGCAACCGCCCGCCGCGAGCCGCGCGGCGAGAGCCCGCGCATCCTCCTTCTCGAGTGCGACCCGCTCTCGCAGCTCGACGGGCGCGTGGTGGTGCGAGGTGCCGACGAGGACGAGGCGGATCATGCGAAATGGGTCGCGGGGAGGGCGAGACGGACGACGACGACGAGGACGAAGCCGACGAGCGCCAGATACGCCGCGCGGCGGCCTGCCCAGCCGGCGAGGAGCCGCAGGCCGAGGTACGCGGACCAGACGATCCAGGTCGCGACCGTCGCCGCGATCAACGCGTCGAAGTGGTCGCCGCGCGAGACCAGGCGCCCGAGGCCGACCGCGATCCCAAGCGTCAAAAGCGGCACCGACCAGGCGACCGTTCGCAACGCGAGCGCATCGAGCGTCGCGAGCGCCGGCACCTGGCGGCGCAGGATCGTCGCCGGCCTCGTCTTCAGCCACCGTTCCTGCCAGACGTACAGCCCCGACAGCGCGGCCGCCAGCGTCAAGCCCGCGAACGCGGCGAGCACGAGACCGACGTGGAGGACGAGGAAGAGGTTCGAGTAGTGGCTCGCGCTACCGACCCCCGTTCCTCCGCCGGCCCGCGCCGCGACGAGCAGCGCGACGGCGAGCGGCATCACGGCGAGACCGAGCAGCCGGTACGGCTTGCGGCAGCCCCAGATCAGGTACGCGGAAACGACCAGCCAGACGAAAAGGTCGAGCGACGAGGCCCACGTCCCCCACGGGAAGCCGTCGTCGCGCGTGGCCTGCGCAACGAGAAGCGCAGTCTGCGCGAGCCAGCCGAGCCGGACGCCCCAGGTCGCCGCGCGCCCGGCACGACCCGGCCGGCGTACGTCGCCGAGGTAGCCGACGGCGGCCTCGCCATAGAAGAACAGCGCCGGCCAGAAAAGGAACTCAGCCAACGGGAGCCGGCTCTCGGTCCGCGTCCTCGTCCGGCGCCGCCGGAGCGCGACCGGCGAGCTCGTCCACCTCGCGCTCGAGCCGACGGAGCTTCAGCGAGATGATCAGGACGTAGGCGAGGACTACGGCGAAGACGACGCAGTAGGCGGCGGTCACGTACTTCTCGGCGTTCGTCACGCGAGCGCCTCCCGCAGCTCGCGCAGACGGGAGTCGAGCCGCTTGCCCGCGAGCTCGACGCGGTAGAGCGTGTACGCGAGCACGAGCAGCGCGGCTTGCGCGATGCAGTACGTCACGAGGATCCAGCCCCCGAAGTTCGCGCCGTGGCGCGTAAAGACCCGGGGATGGAGGACTTCCTTGGAGAGACGGATCGCGGCGAAGCTGACAGGGATGAGGATGACGCCGAAGAGCGCGTAGACGGCGCTGAGGTTCGCCCGCTGCGGGCCAGGGTCGACGGAGAAACGCAACATGAAGTAGGCGCAGTAGAAGAGGTAGAGGACGAGGAACAGGACGAGCTCGTCCTCGCTCCAGATCCACCAGCGTCCCCACGAGATCCTGGCCCAGATCGAGCCGGTGATCAGCACCATGGCCCCGAAGATCAGCCCCTGGTGGACACAGACGTAGCTCTGCAGGTCCGAGCGCGGGTCACGCTTCGAAAGATGCCGGAAGGCCTGCCATGCGCCGGCGATGAAGCACACGTAGGCGGTGAAGGCGATCGAGACGTGGAAGTAGAAAATCCGCTGCGAGAAGCCCTGGTTCGCATCGGTCGGCGCGACATAGAAAACGAAGATGAGCGCCGTCGTGACCAGGACGAGCGACGCTGCCGCGAGCACGGTCAAGGGGATACGAGAGAGACCCACCGTCTTCTGGATTGTCGCACCAGCCGTGCTCACTCGGCGACGACATACTCGAACGAGGCCCAGCACACGACTGCGAACAGCGCGTCGTACAGCGCGAGGAAGCCGAGGAACTTCCCGGGAGAGTGGCCGACGCTCGCGCCGACGGCGCCGACGAGGATCGGCAGCGCGAGCGGCAGGAAAAGCAGCGGCAGCAGCAGGTCGCGCGCACGTGTCACGACCGCCATCGCGCCGAGAAACGTCCCCACGGCGCAGATGCCGATGTCGGCCAGCACGACGGCGAGCACGACCGAGCCACCGATCCGGTGGAAGAAGAGCGCATAGAGCGGCAGAGCGACGACCTCGGCCGCGGCGAGGAAGGCGAGCGTCGCGAGCGACTTCGCGAGCCAGATCGCGCTGCGGTCGCACGGAGCGAGGACGAGACCGTCCATCGTCCCCTGCTCTCGCTCGGGCACAAAGGCACGGCCCAGCCCGAGCAGCGCGGTGAAGAGGATCGCCACCCAGAGCAGCCCGGTCGTCTCGAGCCGCGAGGGAGTCCCGGGAAGCGCGAAGTGGAAGACGACGAAGACCGCTGCGACGAAGAGGAGCATCGCCGGCAGCGTGTCGCGCGCCCGCAACTCGAGAAGCAGATCCTTGCGCGCGAGCGCGCTGACGTCGCGGAGGTACGTCATGCGAGCGCGAGCCGGCCGCTCGCCAGCGGCTCGACGCGAGCCGGATCGTGGGTGGAGAGGAGGAAGGTGCGCTCATCCCGCAGCTCGGCGAGCTGGACGTCGAGCAGCTCCGCTCCCGCTTCGTCGAGCGCGGTGTACGGCTCGTCGAGAACGAGCAGCGCGGGATCGTGGAGCAGGACGCGGCAGAGCGCGAGCCGCTGCGTCATGCCGCGGGAGTACGACGCGACGCGGTTGTGGCGCGACTCCCAGAGGCCGAACCGCTCGAGCAGCATCCCGATTCGCTCACGCCGTTCCGGCACGCCGTAGAGGCGGCCATAGAGGTCGAGGTTCTCGAGCGCAGTCAGTTCGCGATAGACGAGCGGCTCGTGCCCGAGATAGCCGAGCTGAGCACGCGCGACCGCGCGTTCGACCGTCCCCTCGCTCGGCGCGGCAAGGCCGGCGCAGATCCGTAGCAGTGTCGTCTTGCCGGAGCCGTTCGGCCCGGTGACGACGAGGAAGCCGCCAAGCGGGAGCTCGAGATCGACACCGCGGAGGACGCGCTTCTCGCCGTAGCGCTTGCCGAGCTTCCGGGCCGTGAGCACGCGCTCAGGATAGGCCTCTCGCGCGTTAACAATGCTTTTACGGCGATTTACAGCGCTTTTACGGCCACATCGCTCGGCTGGGCGTCCAACTTAGAGACAGGACAACCACCGTTCGATCAGGGGGGACGACATGCCAAGAAGGCGATTGTGGGTTGTGGGTGCCGCCATTTGCGCCGCGCTCGCCGCAGCAAGCATCGCCGCCGCGCACCGAGGGGCCATCGCAGTACAGTCCGCGACCGCCACGTTCGACGCGACGACCGTTTCGCAGAGGTACCTGGCGACGTGCTCGGTCAACGGCGGGGACACGTTCGAGGCGACGCGAGCGACGTACACCGGAACGTCGACGAGCTCCGATCCGCGGCTGGCAGGAGCGCTCACGATCCGCGCGTGGAGTCTCGTCGACACCGCGAGCGGCGTCGGTCACGTGTACGGCATCTTCCGGATCAAGGGCACGAGCACGCGCGCGCACGGCACGCTCAACGCAGCGCTCTCGCGTGGGAGCGCATCCGGGTTGGCGCGTGGCTTCGTGAAGGGCCCGTGGGGGCGGCTCGTCGCGTCGCTGGGCGGCATGTTCGATCCGAGCACGGGTTTCTCGGGCTCGCTCGGCTCGGGCACGACTGGTGCGGGATTCATCCGTTCGGGTCGCTGGTGCCATCCGCCGCACTGGCCGACGGGCTAGGACGGGCCAGAGGGCAAAGATGCAGGGGCGCCGATGCGCCGGCGCCCCTGCTCTTCTCATGTCGCGGCGTCGAGGATCACGAAGACCGCGAAGACGACCGAGATCACGCCGTTCATCGTGAAGAACGCCGTGTCGAGGCGGCGGACGTCGCTCGGCCGGACGAGCGAGTGCTCGTACGCGAGGAGCCCCGCGACCGCCGCGACGCCGAGCCAGTAGAGCGCGCCGACCGATAGGCCGAGACCCGCGGCCACGAGGCAGGCGACGGTCGCCGCATGCGACAGCCGCGCGCCGGCGAAAGCGCCGCCCACGCCGAACCGCGTCACCACGGAGTGCAGCCCCTCGCGGCGATCCACCTCCTCGTCGAACAGCGCATAGAAGAAGTCGAAGCCGGCGATCCAGAGAGCCACGGCCGCGCCGAGCGCCCACGCCTGCCACGGCAGCTTTCCTGTGATCGCGACCCAGGCGCCGACCGGCGCGAGCCCGTCGACCGCGCCGAGCCAGAGATGGCAGAGCCACGTGAACCGCTTCAGGTACGGGTAGACGACGAAGCCGGCGATCGGGATCGGCCACAGCCAGCGGACGAGCGGGTCGAGCTGCCAGACCGCGACGAGGAAGAGGGCGAGCGCGACCGCGGAGAAGAGCGCCACCTGAACGAGCGAGAGCTGGCCGCTCGGAAGCTCGCGGCCCGCGGTGCGCGGGTTACGCGCGTCGATCCGGGCGTCGATCAGCCGGTTGAGCGCCATCGCCAGCGAGCGCGCGCCGACCATCGCGAGCGTGATCCAAAGCAAGTCATGGCCGCTCGGCGTGCCGTTTACGGCGAGGAAGGCGCCGACGTAGGCGAACGGGAGCGCAAAGACGGTGTGCTCGATCTTGACGAGCCGCGCGAAGCGCGCCGGCAGCGGAGCCAGTCCCGCGGTCACGTCTGCTCGTGCGCAGTCGGCGCGTCGGCGAGGAGCTCGAGCGCGTGCGCGAGGGCGGGCTGGAGCACCGCGAATCCGTCCCGGCAGCCGCCCGGCGAACCGGGAAGATTGACCACGAGCGTCGAGCCGACGACGCCGGCAGCCCCACGCGAGAGGAGCCCGTGCGGCGTCTTCGCGATCGAGTCGGCGCGCAACGCCTGGGCGATCCCCGGCGCCTCGCGATCGAGCACGTCCCTCGTCGCCTCAGGAGTCACGTCGCGTGGCGCCAAACCTGTTCCGCCAGTCGTGAGAACGAGCCGCGCGTTCGCCGCGAGCCGACGGATCGCCGCGGCGATCTCCTCTCGCTCGTCCGCCACGACACGCCGCTCGACCTCGTACCCGTCGCCGCGGAGGAGCTCCTCGAGCGCGTCGCCGCTTCTGTCCTCCCGCGTCCCGGCCACGACGCCGTCCGAGACGGTGAGCACCGCCGCCTTCAGCTGACGCTCTCCTTGGTCTTCTCCACGAGCGCGACCTCGACGATGCGCATCTCCTTGTCGACCGCCTTCGCCATGTCATAGACCGTCAGCGCCGCGACCGCCGCGGCGGTGAGCGCCTCCATCTCGACGCCCGTCTGCGCCGTCGTCTCGGCCGACGCGACGATCTCGACCGAGTCGTCACCGACCGTGAGTGCGACGTCGACGTGCGAGAGCGGCAGCGGGTGACAGAGCGGGATGAGATCGCTCGTGCGCTTCGCGGCCATGATCCCGGCGAGCTGGGCTGCCGCGAGCGCGTCGCCCTTCGGCAGCTCACGCAGGATCCGCGCGGTCTCGGCGGCCATCCGCACCTCGGCGCGCGCGACCGCCCGCCGCCGCGAGATCTCCTTGCCGCCGACGTCGACCATGCGAACCGCGCCGGTCTCGTCCACATGTGAGAGCTCGTTCATGGGGAGGATGGTACGGCGTCGAGATCGGTGAGCTGTAGCGAGATCCACTCGCGGATGTCGTGCTCGCGCACGTGAGCCCTGATCGACTCGGCGCGGCGGCGCCGTTCGGCGGCCTCAAGCGTCAGCGCTTCGTACAGCGCTTCCGCCTGCCCGGACACGTCGGACGGATTGACGCTCACCGCCCACTCGCCGAGCTCCTCGTGCGCGCCCGCGTTCTCGGAGAGGACGAGCACACCGCCCCGCTCGTTGAGGAGAAACGCCTCCTTCGCGACGAGGTTGAGCCCGTCGAAGACCGGGTTGACGAACAGGACGTCGAATTGCCTGTACCCCGCGAGCGAGCGCGGGAAGTCGTCGGCGACGTCGAGCTCGACCGGCGTCCAATCCGCTCGGCCGAAGCGCTCGTTCACCTCGGTCGCCGCGCGCTCGACCGCCACGGCGTACTCCGCGTACTCGGGGATGTCCTGCCGCGAAGGCGCGAGCAAGGCGACGAAGACGACCTTGCCGTGCAGCTCCGGGTGCTGCTCGAGCAAGAGCGCGAACGCGTGGAAGCCACGCACGACGTTCTTCGACGGATCCATGCGGTCGACGCGGAGGACGAGCTGCTCGGGCCGCCGCGCGACGAGCGCGGCTTCCAGCTCGAGCACCGCCGGATCGTCTCCCAGCCGCTCGAACTCGGCGGGATCGACTCCGATCGGATGCGCGACGGTGCGCGTAACTCGGCCGGCGTACTCCACCGTCCCCGCCGCGAAATCGACCGTCGCTCCGAGCAAGCGCTCGGCGCAGGCGAGGAAGGCATGCCGCCAGCGCTCGGTGTGGAAGCCGACGACGTCGTTTGCGAGCAGTCCCTCGTGGACGGCGATCCGCAGCTCCTCCGGAAGCGCATGCCAGTAGTCCGGCTCGGGCCACGGGATGTGGATGAAGTGCGAGCTGACCACGTCCGGCCGCGCCTGCCGGACGAGTCGCGGCGCAAGGTAGAGGTGGTAGTCGTGGAAGAGCACCGCGGCGTCCGGCTCGCGCTCGAGCTCCTCCAGCGTTGCGGCGGCGAACCCCTCGTTCACGGGCACGTAGCCGGCGTCCCACGCCTCGTGCAGCTCCGGCCCGAGCTCCGGCCCCGAGCCGAGCCCCCACAGGTAATGCTGGACGAACCACAGCGTCGGGTTCGCCACGACGTTGTAAAAGCGGTCGTATGCAGGAGAATCGTGCGCAACCAAGCGGAGCCGGTACCTGTCCCCGTCCGGCGTCGTCTCTTCGAACGAGCCGCCACCCCGCTCGGCAGCGACCGCGCGATCATCCTCACACATCGCGCTCGCCACCCACGTCACGTCGTGATGGGCGAGAAGCCCCGCGAGCGCCGTGACCAGCCCGCCGCCACCCCGTTTCGCCACCCCGTCCTCGTAGGTGACCGGCGCACGGTTCGCGACGACGAGAAGCTTGCGACGTTCCGTTGTCGTATTCGACAACGGACTTAGCCGGAGCGCTGCAGGCGCTTCGCGAAGCGAAGCCGCGAGCCACGCTCGCCGGGGCGCGATTGGATCTCGAACTCGTCGGCGATCGTCCGGATGATCGCGATCCCGAGGCCGCCTTCGCTCAGCTCGTCTCCCTCGAGCGGCGGCGGCCGGTCCGGGTCGAAGCCGGCGCCATCGTCGACGACCTCGATCCCGAGCGTCTTGGCGCTCAACTCGTAGGCGATCGAGACGAAGCCGCTGCCGTCGGCGTAGGCGTGCCGGACGGAGTTCGAGACCGCTTCGGTGAGGGCGAGCTTGAGATCGGCGAGATCCTCGTCGGTGAGCGCCGCGATATCCGCCAAGCCGCTGAGGGCGAGACGGGAGAGCGCGATGTACTCGGGACGCGCAGGGATGCGGAGCCGAACCGTTCGGATCCCCTCGAGCTCCTCGCCCGTCATCTCCGCCAACGTTGCTTCGCTCATCCGCCCGCCATCCACCCCTATTTCCGCAGATTCGAGGTTTTAAACCTGGCAATTTCTACCAGTCGCCGCCGAAGTCACTGCTCAACCATGAGGCCTTCCCTCCCCTGGCCCTGTCCTAACCCGCGCTCGTTTCCACGGGGAAACGGAGCCTCCATAGACTGAGCCGCGTATGACGGCCGCCTCGCCCGCACCCGAGCGCAGACGGCCGCGGCCGGGATCGCTCGAGCGTCCCGTCAACGGACGCCTCTATCGCGGCACCTGGCTACTCGTTGGTCTGCCGCTCCTTCTGCTTGCTTTCAGCGTCTCGCGGCCGCCGTCGCTGCAGCTGCCGGGGCTGCCGCCCGCGTTCGACCGCGCCGCCGCCGCGTCGCTCGCCGGCGACCTCGCCCTCCGCTATCCCGACCGTGTGCCGGGAACGACCGGCGCGGCAGGCGCTGCGAGCTGGTTCATCCGGCAGCTCTCGCCGTATGGCTTCCAGGTTCATCCCGACTCGTTCACGGCCACCGTCGGAGGACGCCGCACGACGCTCTTCGACCTCGTCGCGGAAAAGGCCGGCCTCTCGCAGAAGGAGATCGTCGTCATGGCTCATCGCGACGACAGCGGCAGCGGCGGAGGACTCGACGACAACGCGTCGGGCACCGCGGCACTCATCGAGCTCGCGCGCTCGTATGCCCCGACGGCTGTCGGGCAGCGCGGTTCGCTGCCGTACTCCCTCGTTTTCGTCTCGACGGACGGTGCGGAAGACGGCGCGCTCGGCGCAGCGCACTTCGCTGCCGAGGCACAGACGCGGGCAAGCGTCATCGCAGTGATCAACTTGGACTCGATCGGAGGAACCGGGCGACCGCGGCTCGAATTCGCGGGCGATACGCCTCGCTCGCCGGCGCCCGGGCTGCTCGAGACGCTGCGCTCCGCCCTGGCACACGGGGGCGGCGGCGATCCGGCGCGCCCGGGCGGGCTGCAGCAGCTGGTCGGCCTCGGCTTCCCCTTCAACATCTACGAGCAGGCGCCGTTCGTGAGCCGCGACATTCCCGCCGTGACCCTCACCACTGCCGGCGCGCGGCCGGCACTCGAGACCTCCACGGGCCAAAAACAGCTTGATCTGGCGCATCTGGGCGCGATCGGGCTGGCGACGCAGGACACCGTCGACGCAATGGAGCAAGGAGTCACGCTCGCGCAAGGCCCGTCGAGCTACGTCTTCCTCGGCGACCGTCTGATCCGCGGCTGGGCGATCGAGATCGTCCTCGTGGCGATGCTCCTGCCGTTCATCGCGGCCGCCGTCGACCTCTTCGCGCGCTGCCGGCGCCGACGGATCCGGGTTTCCCCCGCCCTGCGCAGCTACCGCAGCCGACTCGCGTTCTGGGTGTGGGTCGGCGCGCTCTTTCTCGTCTTCGCGTGGTTCGGCTTTTGGGGAGGCGGCGGCAGGCGGCCGCCTTCGCTCAACGGCGTCACCTGGCCGGCGGGAACGCTGATCGTGCTCGCGCTGCTCGCGGCGATCGGCTGGCTCGTGGCGCGAGAACGGCTGCTGCCGCGTCGGCCGATCCGCCGGGAAGAGCAGCTCGCGGGGCATGCGGCTGCGCTACTCGCGCTCGCCGTCGTCGGCCTGCTCGTAGCGGCGACGAATCCGTTCGCGCTCCTCTTTCTCCTGCCGTGCCTGCACTTCTGGCTCTGGCTACCGCAGGTGCAGTTCCGCCCGCCGCTCGTGCGCGCGGCGGCTCTGGTCGCGGGCTTCATCGGTCCGGGCTATCTCGTCTGGACCTTCGCAACGCACTACGCGCTCGGCTGGGATGCGCCCTGGTATCTCGCCAAGCTGTTCGCCTCCGGCTATGCGCCTGCGACCCTGCTCGTGATCGCGCTCGCGTGGCTCGCGGCAGCGGGACAGCTGTTCGCGCTCGCTGCGAACCGCTATGCGCCGTACCCCGGCCCGCGCGAGCGCTCGCGCCGCGGCCCGATCCGCGAGCTGATTCGCACGCTCTTCCTCGCGCAGCGGCAGCGGGCGGCCGACGCCGAGGCAAAGCGTGCCGGCGAGTAGGACTACGGCGCGCCAAGCCGCAGCCACGAAACGGGCGTGCCGGCTGCGAGCGCGCCGTTTCCACGTGGAACGTGGACGAGAGCGTCGGCTGCGCTCGCACGCGCGATCATGTGCGACTCCTGGCCGAGCACCGGCTCGAGCACGACGGCGTCAGCGTCGACTCGCGAGCGGGCGCGGAGGAACTCGTCGCGCTCAGCGTTCCGGCGCAGGTCGACCGCGACACGGCCCGGCTCGAAACGCGGCAGCGGTTCTGTGTTCCCCTGCAGCGCGCGCAGCGCCGGCTTGACGAAGAGCTCGGTGCCGACGAGAGCGGAGACGGGATTGCCGGGGAGGCCGATGACGAGCGTCGCGGCACGCATCCCGAACGCGACCGGCTTACCCGGCTTGATCGCCACGCGCCAGAAGATCTCTTCGACACCGAGTTCGCGCTCGACCGCGCGGACGAGATCGTGCTCGCCGACGGAGACCCCGCCGGACGTGACGAGGACGTCGCCCGAGAGGCCGCGCTCGAGAGCCTCTCGCAGCGCAGGCTCGTCGTCGGCGACCGTCGGCTCGATCGTGACGTCGGCGCCGCAGACGGCGAGCGCCGCCGCGAGCATCACGGTGTTGCCCTCGTAGATCTGCCCCGGGCGCAGCTCGTCGCCCGGCTCGACGAGCTCGCTGCCGGTCGCGAGGATGGTCACGCGGGGACGGCGCGCGCAGGCGAGCGAGGCCACACCCGCAGCCGCAGCGGCAGCGAGCACCGCCGGCTCGAGCCGCGTCCCCGCGGCCACCACCACGTCACCCGCTGACGCGTCGCCGCCGCGCCGACGCACGCTCGCGCCCGGCGCGAGCTCCTGTCCGACTTCTATGTTGTTGTCCGATTTGCCAACATACTCGATGGGGATGACGGCGTCCGCTCCTGCGGGGACGACCGCTCCGGTCGAGATCGCCACGGCCTCGCCGGCGCCGAGCGCCCCGCCGAACGGCCGGCCGGCGGCCGACTCGCCGACGATGTGCAGCGTCCCCGGCAGATCGGCGGTCCGCACGGCGTAGCCGTCCATCGCGGAGCTCGCGAACGGCGGCAGGTCGACGGCCGAGCGCACGTCTTCCGCCAGGACGCGGCCGGCGGCTTGCGCGGTCGGGACGGATTCCGCAGCCAATTGCCGAGCAGAAGCCAGAACCCGCTCCTGCGCCTCCTCGAACGTGAGTAGCGAAGCCACGGTGGGTGCATACCGTAGTCGTGACTCCTGGAGACGAGGTCGCCGGACGCTACCGGCTGGAAGAACTGGCGGGCCGCGGACCGATGTCCGAGGTCTGGCGCGCCCACGACGACACGCTCGACCGCACGGTCGCCCTGAAGATCCTCGGGCCGACGGCCGACCTCGAGCGCTTCCGCCGCGAGGCGCGGTCGGTCGCGTCGCTGAGCCACGAGAACGTCATGCGGGTCTACGACTACGGCGAGGATGCAGCCGGCCCGTTCATGGCGCTCGAGTGGCTGCACGGCGGAAATCTCGAGGACCGGCTGGCGGGCGGCGCGCTCGATCCCACGGAGGCGATTCGCGTCGCGCGCGGCATGGCGGCCGGGCTCGCCCACCTGCACGAGCGAGGCTTTGTCCACCGGGACATCAAACCCGCGAACGTCCTCTTCGACGACGAGGGTCGGCCGAAGCTCGCCGACTTCGGGCTTGCGCGCGCGGCAGGCGGGCCGGGCACCCTGACCGAAGCGGGCACGGTGCTGGGCACGGCCGCGTACATCTCGCCCGAGCAGGCCGCCGGAGAGCCCGCAACCCCGGCGAGCGACGTCTACTCGCTCGGCGTGATCCTGTTCCGGATGCTGACGGGGGCGCTCCCGTTCATCGCGGACGATGCGCTCGCTCTCCTCGACATGCACCGCAACGAGCCCGCGCCCGCGGCCGGGACGATCAATCCGAACGCACCGCCGGAACTTGCGGCGCTCACGGACGCCGCGCTGCAGAAGGATCCAGCCGCACGGCCTGCCGACGGCGCTGCCGTGCTCGCGGCTCTGGGAGTCGAGCCGCTCGCTGTTGCCGCGATGGCTGCGGATACCCAGGAGACCCGCGTACTGCCAGCCGCGGCTCCGATGGAGCCGTCGCGCGCCTCACGGCGCGGCGCGCTCGCAATCGCGGTTGCGCTCCTCCTGCTCGCCGGCCTCGGCGGCATCCTCGCGTGGGCCGTGACCCGGCCGGCGGCGGCGACGCCGACCGGCGTCGTCTCCAGCATCGGCGGAGCCCGGCACCACCACTCGACGTCGCTACCGACGACGAGCAGCCTGACGAGCACCTCGGTCCCGACGACGACCTCGGGAGCCAGCACTCGCGCCCACACGACAACGGGTCACACGACAACGGGTCACACGGCGACCGCTCAGACGACGATCACGACCACGCCCCCGACCACAACGCCGACCACAACGACCACCCCGACCACGACCACCACCCCGACGACGACTGCGCCGACGACTACGGCTGCGACGACGACGTAGTCGCGTACGCGTACCGCCCCGTCCAGCGCCGGAACTGCGCGGGCGTCGCCGCAGCCGGGAATCCACCAGCGGGCGCCCCGGCCAAAGCCGTCTCCATGAACAGGTGCCACGCAGTCGCCGGCAGCGTCGGGCCGGAGACCGCGGCGCCGTGCACGTCCAGCATCGGGACCTCGCCGCGCGGATAGCCGATCCAGACGGTCGCCTCGAGCGAGGGCGTATAGCCGCAGAACCACGCGTCGGCGTAGTTGTCGGTCGTCCCCGTCTTGCCGGCGTCGGCCCGGCCGGCGACGTGCGCGCCGGTCGCCGTGCCATGGAGCATGTTCTCCTCGAGAACGCGGGTGACGGTCGCCGCGACCCAATCCGGGATGGCGCGCGTCAGCTGCGGCGAGCCCCACGCCGTGTCGACCTTGCCGCCCGGGAAGACGACGCTGCGCACGGCGTACGGCGCCGCATGAACGCCGCCGGCGGCAAGCGTCGCGTAGACCGAGGCCATGTCGAGCGGCGTCACCGCTTCGGAGCCGAGCGCGAGCGAAGGCGTCGCCTGCAGCGGCGTCGTCACTCCCATCGCGTGGGCGGTCGAGACGAGTGCGTCCGCTCCGACGTCGAGCGCAAGACGCGCGAAGACGGTGTTGTCGGAGTGGAGCGTCGCGGCGGCGACCGTCTCGGGGCCTGCGTACGCGTGGTCGTACGTCGTGACGTTCCAGTGGAGCGGCGGGTAGGAGAACGGCGCCGAGACGTAGCGCGTCGCCCACGGGTTCATCCCCTGCCCGACGGCGGCTGCAAGCGCGACCGACTTGAACGTCGAGCCCGCCTGGCGCTCCCCATTCGTGACGAGGTTGAACGTGTTCCCCGGCGCCGCGGGCGTGACGGCGGCCATCGCGCGCACGGCGCCCGTGGCCGGATCGAGGGAGACGATCGCGCCGGCGGGGTCGCTCCGCTCGTAGACGACGTGCGACAGAGCCGCGACGGCCGCCTGCTGCAGGCGCGGCTCGATCGTCGTGAAGATCTTCAACCCGCCGGCGCGGACAGTCGCAGCCCCGTACTGCCGCTGCAACGCGTCCTCGACATAGCCGACGAAGTACGGCTCGTTGCTGCCGGTGTACGCCGCGCTCGGATGGAGGTGGAGGTTGTTGTCGCGCAGCGCCGCAGCCGCCGCCTTCGGCGTCAGGTCGCCGCTCCGCTGCAGCGCGCGCAGCACCGCGTCGCGGCGGCCGAGCGCGGCTTGCGGATTGTGGAGCGGGTCGTAGAGCGACGGGGCCTGCGGCAGCCCGGCGAGAAGCGCCGCCTGCTCGAGCGTCAGCCGCCGGGCGGGCACCGAGAAGTACGTCTCGGCGGCCGCCTCGATCCCGTATGCGTGAGCGCCGTAGTAGACGTCGTTGAGATAGGCGGTGAGGATCCTGTCCTTCGACCACACGCGCGCGAGCTTGATCGCAAGACAGGCCTCGACCACCTTGCGCCGCACGGTCTGCTGCTGGGAGAGGTAGAGGTTGCGGACGAGCTCCTGGGTGATCGTCGAGCCGCCCTGCACGATCCGGCCGGCGAATGCGTCGGCGACGATTGCGCGAGCGATCCCGACCGGATCGACGCCGCCGTGCTGGTAGAAGCGCCGGTCCTCGATCGCGACGGTCGCCTTCGGCATCCACCGGCTGATCTGTCCGCGCCCGACGGCGGTGCGATTCTCGACCGCGGGAAGGACGCCGATCAGGCTGCCGTTCGCCCCGTAGACGAGCGAGTTGTTCGCCTGCTGCACGGGCTTGAGCGCGCTCAGGTTGCAGCTCGCGCTGTAGTAGACCGTCGCGCCGAGAGCCGCGACCGCCGCGATCCCGAGCACGATCACGCCGAGGAGAAGGACGAGAACGCGCCGCAGGCGTCCCCGCCCTTTGGGCTTCCGCCGCCCGGCCGGGGTCACGCCGCCCAGACGCCGAGCTCGCGGAGCCGGCGGTGGGCGCGCAAACGCAACTCGTGCTCGAGCCGCTCGGCGGCGAGCTCGTCCGCGGCCGCCGCGCGGACGATCAGCGTGGCGTTCCCGTCGAGGGAGTCGAGATAGACGTCGGAGTCCCGCTCGCCGGCGACGTCCTGCCGCAACGCCTCGACAGCCGCTTCGAGGTCGGTTGTCAGCGGGAGAGGCACCGTAATCTCGGCGAACGTCTCGCGGCTCCGAATCGACGCGTTGACGATCGTGTCGGAGGCGAGCTTGCTGTTCGGGACGACGAGCCGGCGCCGATCGAGCATGCGAATGAACGTGTACGTGAGGCCGATCTCCTCGACCGCTCCTTCTTGACCGGCGTAGCTGACGCGGTCGCCGATCCGCACCGGCTGAGTGATCGCGATGAGGATCCCGGCGACGAAGTTGCCGAGCGTCTGCTGCGAGGCGAAGCCGATGATCACGCCGAGCACGGCGGAGGAGGCGAGCAGCCCGCCCGCGATCACGCGCACCTGCGGGATCACGAGCAGCGCCGAGAAGAGCCCGATCACGAGGATCGCGACGGTGATGCTGCGCCGCAGGACGCGGTAGCGCGTCTCGGACTGCGGCGGCAGCGGGCGGCGCGAGAGCCACCAGTCGACGGCGCGCGCGAGCAGCGAGACGAGGCCGAAGACGACCGCAGCCACGATGATCCGGTGCCAGAAGGGCATCTGCGCGGGATTCGCCGCGCTCGCACCCGTTCCTAGTCGAGCGGCAACGGCCGGCGGCCGGCGAAGCCGTCATCTACCCGGTGCCAGAAGCCGATCTCGTCCTCGCCGAGCTGCCAGCAGAGGAGAACAGTCTCGCCGTCGCGCAGGGCCGGGAAGTCGATCAGGCCTGTGTCGAGATCCTTGACCTCGGCGCCGTGCTCGTTGATCGCGTCGACGACCTTCGCGAGCCGCCGCGCGATGGCGTCGACCTCGGCGGTCGCCTCGGCAAGATCGGCCGGAGGAATGCCGCCGCCGTTGCCGCGGATCTTTCCCTCGAGCTGCTCCTGCCGCTCGAGCGCAGCCACGTGCTCGGCGCGGCCCGCGACGAGCTGCTCGACGAGTGGCCGCACCTGCTCGAGCTCGGCGTTCGCTTCCTCCGGCGTGAAGTGACGCACGGGCCGCAGCATAGGCTTCGCCGTCGTGGAAGCTGCGGAACCACGCCGGAGCTACCGGCGCCTCGCGTTCTGGGCTTTCTTCGTCGCGCTGATCGCCGCGGCGAACTACGCCGCCCGGTTCACCGGCGGCACGGGGCGGCACGGCACGGGACACGTGAGCATCTACTCGTACTCGACGTTCGCCGGCGGGACGATCGAGTACGCGATCTGGCTCGGGATCGTTCTGCTCATCTGCATCGACCGCTTCGACCTCCTCGACCTCCGCGCGCCGCGCAGCTGGAGACGAGCTGCCGGCCTCGCACTCGGTGTCGTCGTGGCGATCTGGGTCTGGGAGGGGATCGTCAGCGTTCTGCCGCTGCCGCAGAGCCCCGGCAAGGAGCAGGGGATCACGAACGTCCACTGGGAGCCCGCCCACGCCGGCGCCTTCGCCGCGAACGTCGTCCTGTTCGCGATCGTCGCGCCGTTCGTCGAGGAGCTGACCTTTCGCGGCGCCGGCCAGTCGCTGCTCCGCTTCCTCGGCCGCACCCCGTCGATCCTGCTCGTCGGCGTCACGTTCGGGCTCGCACACGGGTTGGTCGAGGCGCTGCTCGTGCTCGTCCCGTTCGGCGTCGCGCTCGCCTGGCTGCGCGACCGCACCGAGAGCGTCCTGCCGGGAATGGTCGTGCACGCGCTGTTCAACGGCGCCGCCCTCGCCGCCGCGGTCCTGACCTAGCCGGCCCCTTACTCCTCTTCGCCGTTCTCGCCGACGACGAACTGGTCGGGCGTGACGTCCTCGAGGAAGCTGCGGAACTTGAGCACCTCCGCCTCGAGCTGCTCCTCGTCGACCTCCTCGCCCTCGAACTCGATCGCCGACTCGGCGATCACGTCGTCGGCAGCGAAGATGGGCGCCTCGGCGCGGATCGCGAGCGCGATCGCGTCGGAGGGGCGCGAGTCGACCTCGATCTCCTGTCCGTCCTGGACGATCGTGATCTGGGCGAAGAAGGTGTTCTCGCGCAGCTCGGTGACGGTGATGCGGGAGATCGACGCGCCGAGCTGGTCGACCATGTCGCTGAGCAGGTCATGGGTCATCGGCCGCGGCGAGTCCTGACTCTGCAGCTTCATGAGGATCGCGGCCGCCTCGTTGTGACCGATCCAGATCGGGAGGAACTTGTTCCCGTCCGCGGTCTTGAGAAGGACGATCGGCTGCTTGCCGACGAGATCGAAGCTGACCCCGTAGATGTTCATCTCCTGCATCGACCGCCTCGTCTCGAATATAGCTCAGGGCAGCGAGCCGAAAACGTGGCCGTATCCCTCTCGGCGAGGGAGCCGTTGGGCTGTTGTGCAACCGCTGTGGCTGGACGACCTCGAGGCGATCGCACAGGATCCGGCAACGCGCCGGATCCTCCTGCGAATGGCTGCGCTCTCACGAAGCGGCCGCACCTCGACGTTCCTGCGCGAGGTCGAGCGCGACGACGACCTCGACGAGGCGACGAAGCGCGACGTGATCGAGCTCGCGGAGGACGAGCGCTTCCTCCGGGCGGTCGAGGAACACCTCGGCCACAACGAGATGGGCGATCCTGGATTCGAACCAGGGACCTCCGCCTTATCAGAGCGGCGCTCTAACCAGCTGAGCTAATCGCCCCACGAGTGGGACCTGCGGGCGCGGATTGTAGCCGCGCGAATTCGCAGGAGCCGCTGCTCTTTCGCCGAATCTCCTTGACCGCCGCGTGTGCGCATGCGCACGATCGCGGCTCGGCTTCCAAAGGAGGGATCGATGGACGCACAGCCCGGGAACGACGTCGCGACAGACGCCGACGTCCAGTACCTCGAGCAGCTTGGTTACCGGCAGCAACTCAGCCGGGTGATGGGCATCTGGCCGAACTTCGCGCTCGGCTTCACCTACCTCTCGCCGGTCGTCGGCATCTACACGCTCTACGCGTACTCGCTCGGGACGGGCGGCGGCGCGATGTTCTGGGCGGTGCCGGTCGTGATCGCCGGCCAGCTGATGGTCGTTCTCGTCTTCGGCGAGACCGTCTCGCAATATCCCATCGCCGGCGGCATCTACCAGTGGGCGAGACGACTGAACGGGCGAGGCTACGGCTGGTTCACGGGCTGGATGTACACGTGGGCCCTGCTCGTCACGGTGTCGGCGGTGGCCTACGGCGCCGGCCCCTACGTGGCCGACCTGTTCGGAACGAGCTCGACGAAGTGGTTCGTGATCGGGACGGCGATCGTCCTCATCGCCATCGCCTCCGTGATCAACCTCTTCGGCGCCCGCCTGCTGGCGAAGGCCGCGATGATCGGCCTGATCGCCGAGATCATCGGCGCCGTCGTGATCGGCCTCTACCTGCTGATCTTCAAGCACCGCGAGGCGTGGAGCGTCCTTCTCCATCACCAGGGCGCGGCAACGGGGAGCGGCGGCTATCTCGGCGCCTTCCTCGCGGCCGGTCTGATGGCGGTCTGGATCTTCTACGGCTTCGAGGCTTGCGGCGACGTTGCGGAGGAGGTCAAGAACCCGTCGCGCCGGATCCCGCGCGCGATGCTCATGACGCTCGGCGTCGGCGGCGCTGTCTCGGCGCTGCTCGTGCTCGCGCTGACTCTCTCCGTCCCGAGCATCTCCGCCGTGACGAGCGGCAAGGATGCCGACCCGGTCAACACCGTCTTCACGGCGTCGTTCGGGCACTTCGTGCACAAGCTCGCCCTGCTCGTGATCGTGCTCGCCTTCATCAGCTGCACGCTCGCGATCCAGGCCGCGGCGGCGCGGCTCCTCTTCTCGCAGGGTCGCGACGGCGTGCTGCCGGGCAGCTCGCTGCTCGGACGTGTCTCGCCGCGCTTCCACATGTCGCCGTGGTCGGTCGCGGTTGCCTTCGTCGTGCCGTCGGCGATCATCCTTGCGACGGAGGGCTCGGCGGACGCGCTGACGAAGATCATCGACTTCGCGGTGATCGGGATCTACATCGGCTTCCAGCTCGTCGTCCTCGCCGCGCTCAGGGCGCGCATGCGCGGCTGGAAACCGGCGGGCGCGTTCACGCTCGGCGAGTGGGGGCTGCCGGTGAACATCATCGCGCTCGCCTATGGCGTCGGCGCGATCGTGAACCTCTCCTGGCCGAGAACGTCGGGGGCGACTTGGTACAACAACTACATCGTCATCGTCTCGGCGCTCGTCGTCGCGGCAGTTGGCGTGCTCTACATGATCCTGCTGCGGCCGCACATGAAGGGCGACTCGCCGGCCGGTGACGCGGTGCAGGCCGCGCCGGCGGCGGCACCCGCGAGCTAGTTCCCCTCCGACGGCTGAAGCGGGCTCGGGCTAGTCCCGGGCCCGCTCGGCCGCGGTCTCGAGCGCCTCGGCAATCTCGGCGAGGTCGTGCTCGTCGGTAAAGGGAAGCTCGATGCGCCCGTTCGCCACGCGAGCGTGGTAGCCCGTCAGGGTCTCGAGCGCGGTCGCCACACGTCCGGCGAGCACCGGATCGACGGGGACGGAGCGCGTGCGCGGGCGCTGGCGAGCGCCGGCCCACTTCGCGCGCTGCTCGGCGGCCCGCACGGAAAGGCCGCGCCGGACGATCTCCCGCGCGAGCCGGCGGCGTCCCTCGTGATCGGGCACCGCGAGCACGGCGCGCGCGTGACCTTCGCTCAGCTGCCCGCGCTCGACCATCCCGAGCACGTCGTCCGGAAGCTCGAGGAGGCGGATCCGGTTGGAGACGGACGGTTTCGACCGGCCGACCCGCTCGGCCACCTCGCCGAGCGAGAGCTCGAACTCGTCGATCAGCACCGCGTAGGCACGCGCCTCCTCGATCGGGGTCAGCGCCTCGCGCGCGACGTTCTCGACGAGACCGAGCAGAAGCGTCTCGCGGTCGTCGACGGTGCGCACGACCGCCGGCACCGTCTGGCGGCCGGCCTCGCGCGCCGCGCGCCAGCGGCGTTCCCCCGCGACGATCTCGTAGCCGCCGACCCCGCGTGGCCGCACGAGCAGCGGCTGGATGACGCCCTGCCTGCGCACCGAGTCCGCGAGCCCGGAGGCTGCCTCCGGCTCGAACCGCCGGCGCGGCTGCTTCGGGTTCGGGTGAATCGCGTCGACCGGGATCTCGAGCAGCTCGCTCGGGACGGGATGGCCGCCGATCAGGACCTCGAGGCCGCGGCCCAAGCCACGACGCGGAGCAGATTCAGGCGCGCTCGACAAGCTCCATCGCCACCTTCCAGTAGGCGTCTGCTCCGGCGGAGCGACGGTCGTAGGCAATCGCGGGCAGGCCGTGACTCGGCGCCTCGGCGAGGCGAACCGAGCGCGGCACGGACGTGCGGAAGACGAGCGGCCCGAAGTGCCGCCGCACCTCCTCCTCGACCTGGGCGGCGAGCCGCGTACGGCCGTCCACCATCGTCAGCAGGACTCCGCCGATCTCGAGATTCGGGTTGAGGCGGCGGCGGATCAGCTCGATCGAGTGCATGAGCTGGGTCAGGCCCTCGAGCGCGTAGTACTCGGCCTGTACCGGCACGAGGACGCGGTTCGACGCGGCGAGCGCATTGACCGTGAGTGGGCCGAGCGACGGCGGGCAGTCGAGGAAGACGAAGTCGTACTTCTCGCTGCCCGACGCAAGCGCCTGCTCGAGGTAGTGCTCGCCGTCGTCGCGGCGCGCGAGCTCCACGACCGCGCCGGCGAGGTCCGGCTTCGCCGGGACGAGATCGAGATTCGTGAACGCCGTCTGCCGGACGAGCTCGCCGAGCGGCGCGCCGTCGAGCAGGTCGTAGCTCGAGCTGCCGTTCGCACGCATCCCGAGCCCCGAGGTCGCGTTCGCCTGCGGGTCGAGGTCGATGACGAGCGCCCGCTCGCCCGCCTCCGCGAGACAGGCGGCGAGATTGACGGCGGTCGTCGTCTTGCCGACGCCGCCCTTCTGATTCGCGATCGCGTAGATACGGCTCATTGCCGCACCCATTGTCGCTAGGCCAGCGGACGCTTCTTGGCGACGCCGGCCCGGCGCGGAAAGCCCGGCGGCGTCGGAGCGATTTTTGGGATCACGACGAGACCGTCGTGCTGCTCCGGCGGCCCGCCGCCGAGCTGGAAGGCGACACGACTGAGCGCGCCGAAGTCGGCCGTCGGGCCGGTCCACAGGATCGCCGCGCCGCCCCTCCGGACGAGCGGGAGGCACCATTCGGCCGCGACCGGCGGCTGCGCGAGCGCCTTCGCAAGCGCGACGCCGAAGCTCGCGAGCGGTTGCTCCTCGGCGCGTCCCCAGACGACCGCTGCGTTCGGCGGCGCCCACTGGCGGAGGAAGTCGCATTTGCGTTGCTCCGCCTCGAGCAGCGTCAGCTCGCGTTCCGGCAGCGCGACGGCGAGCGGGATCCCGGGCGAGCCGCCGCCCGAGCCGACGTCCACGAGCGGCCCTTCGAACCGCTCGATCAGCGACACCGCGCGCAGCGCGTCCGCGAGCAACATCTCCCGCGCTCGCTGCCGGTCGCGGATCGCCGTCAGGCCCGGCGTGGCGAGAACGGCCTCCAGCCAGGCGTCGAGGTCAGGCGTCGTCGTCAGTTCTCGGGGAGGACGACGACGTAGCGATTCGGCTCCGTCCCCTCCGAGGCAGTCGCCACGCCGGCCGCGTCCTTGAGGTGGAGGTGGACGACCTTCCGCTCGACGGCGGTCATCGGCTCGAGCTCCTCCGGCTCGCCCGTGTCGCGCACGCGCTCGGCGAGCCGGTCGGCGAGCGTCTCGAGCGTCGCCTGGCGCCGCGCTCGGTAACCGGCCGCGTCGACGACGACGTCCTTCTTCTCGTCGCCGTAGGCGCGATAGGCAATGACGTTCATGAGGTACTGGATCGCGTCGATCGTCTGGCCGTGACGGCCGATCAGGAGACCAACGTCGGGGCCGGAGCAGGTGACGACGATCGCCTCGTCGTCCTCTTCCGCCTCGATTCGCGCCTCGACGCCGAGCTCGGCCACGATCCGCGCCACGAGCCCGCGCGCCTCTCCCGCCTGGCCGCCCAGGTCCTCGGCGCCGCGCGCCGACTCTGCAGCCTCCTCCGGCAAATGCGCGACGACCCGAGCCGGCTGGTAGCCGACACCGAGCAGGCCGCGCTCTCCTTCGGAGACGACCTCGAACTTCACCGCCGCCTTGTCGAGCGCCGGATAGCGCTGCTCGAGCTCACGCAGCGCCGCCCACTTCGCCTCGCCGACCGTCTCGCCCGTGGCTTCAACCGTGAGTTGCGTCGCCTCGCTCATCTCCGCCCCGAGCTCTTCTTCTTCTTGCGCCGCACCTGCCGCGGCGGCGCGGGCGCATTCACCGGCGGCCCTGCCTTCGGGGACGACGGCTCCTGTTTGGCGCCGTTGCCACTCGTGCCTTCGTCGTCCTTCGGCGCCGTCCGCGAGGTGCGCCGCTCGGGCGTGGGCGCCGGGGTCCGCCGCACGAGCCGCCGCGTGATCAGTCCCTGCCCGACCGTCCAGAGGTTCGTCGTCACCCAGTAGAGAACGAGGCCGGCCGGGAAGTGCGCGATCACGAACACGAAGAAGAGCGGCATGATCATGAAGATCAGGCGCTGCGACTTCTGCGCCGTCGGCGCCATGAACAGGCCCGACGCCATCTGGCTCCCGACGTAGACGACGAGGAGCACGTAACCGCCCCAATGCGCCGTCGTCGCGTCCTTGATCGACGGAATGAAGTGCAGGAAGGTGAGCGTGCCTCCCGTGAACGTGAAGTGCTTGAGCGTGTAGTAGAGGGCGATGAAGACCGGGACCTGCAAGAGCATCGGCAGGCACGAGGCGGCCGGGTTGATCTTCTTCTCCTTGTAGAACTTCATCAGTTCCTCGTTCTGCTTCTGCTTGTCGTGCTTGTACTTCTGCTGGAGGCGCTTCATCTCCGGCGCGTGCAGCTGCAGCGACTGCATCGAGTGGATCTGCCGGATCGTCAGCGGCACGAGGATGATCCGGGTGAGGACCGTCGTCGCCACGATCGACCACGCCCACGTCAGCCCGAGGTTCGTGTGGAAGAAATTGAGGATGTGACGCATCACGCCCTCGAGCTGGCTGATGACGGGGATTGCGTAGACGATCATCGAGCTCATCGGACCGGGTCGTGCCCCCCGTGGCTCCACGGGTTGCAGCGCAAAAGGCGCCAGCCGGCCAGCGCGCTCCCCTTCACCAGCCCGTGCCTGCGCAATGCCTGCACCGCGTACTCGGAGCAGGAGGGGTGGTATTTGCAGGTCGTTGGGAAGAGGGCGCCGAGCGTCAGCCGCCAGGCCCAGACGAGGCCGATCCCGGCGAGCCGCGGAGCGCACAGCACGACGTTCATGCCGCCACCGCGCCGGTCTGCTCGAGCAGCTCGTCGACCTGCTCGCCGAGCCAGGCATAGCCGTTCTGCTCCGCCGCCTCGGGCAGGCCCGGGCGCACGATCAGCACGTAGTCGTGTCCCGGCGCCACGCTGTCGAGACGTGCGTCCCAGACCTCGCGCAGCTGCCGCTTGATCCGGTTCCGCTCGACCGCGCCGCCCGCGGCCCGCGGCACCGCGAAGCCGACGCGTGGGTCGGCCGGCTCGTCCTGCGGCAGCCAGTAGAGAACGAGCCAGCGCGACGAAACCGAGCGGCCGCGGCGATGCACCGCGTCGAAGTCCCGGGAGCGGGACAGGCGGTTGGCGCGCTTCACGAAACGCAGCTTAGTAGCGGTCCGCTCAGGCGGAGAGGCGGGCGCGACCCTTGCCGCGGCGGCGCTTCAGGATCGCGCGGCCGGCCTTCGTCGCCATGCGCGCGCGGAAGCCATGCTTGCGCTTGCGGCGACGGACGTTCGGCTGGTAGGTGCGCTTCACAGGAGGCGAAAAGGCTCGTCTTTGCCAGAAAAATCCCCGCCGGTGGCGGGGCGTGGGCCGCAGTATAGCCACCACCCGTCCACCGTCTTGTCCACAAGCGGGGAGCGCGGAGGCAAGCGGCAGGAGAGAGTTTCCCCCACCACTGTCCACAGCTGTGGAGGAATCTTGACAGCTCGCAAACAGCCTGCAAATCGGTCGGTTTTGCTCCCCGGAGGGACGCTGTTATGCTGGCCGCTCGGGCAGGACGGAGGAGGGATCGGCTAAGCGGTGGAGCACCAAATCGAGCTGTCTGCGGAGAACCTTTGGAGCGAAATCTCCGGGCGGCTTCGAGAGGCCCTGAACGACCGCACCTACGGCAAGTGGTTCGGCGATGTGCACAGTCTCGAGCTCGAGGGTGCCACCCTCGTCCTCACCGTTCCGAACGAGCTGTCGCGCGACTGGATCGAGGGTCATTTCCGCGGTCTGCTCGCCGCCGCGGTGCGCGACATCGTCGGCGACGACCGCCCGCTCGAGCTTCGCGTGGCCGACACGATCGGCGCGGAAGTGGAGAGTGGCGGGCGGCAGGACGGCGTCGTTCCCATGGTCCAACGCCTGCCGGGGCGCCCCGAAAGCGGCGGCTTCAAGGCGGCCAAGTACACCTTCGACTCCTTCGTGATCGGCTCCTCGAACCGCTTCGCGCACGCCGCCGCGCTCGCAGTCGCAGAAGCGCCGGCGCAGGCCTACAACCCGCTCTTCATCTACGGCAGCACCGGCCTCGGGAAGACGCATCTCCTGCAGGCGGTCGCGCAGTACGTGAGCGAGCATACCTCGGCGCTCTCCGTCCGCTACGTGACGAGCGAGGCCTTCGTCAACGACTTCATCAACTCGCTCCGCGACAAATCGCGCATCGAGGGCTTCAAGCAGCGCTACCGCACCTACGACGTGCTGCTCATCGACGACGTCCAGTTCTTCGAGGGGAAGGAGCGCTTCCAGGAGGAGTTCTTCCACACCTTCAACTCCCTCTACGAGGCCGGCTCGCAGATCGTCCTCTCGTCCGATCGCCCGCCGCGCGACATCTCGACGCTCGAGGAGCGGCTGCGCAGCCGCTTCGAATGGGGATTGATCACCGACATCCAGCCGCCCGACCTCGAGACGCGCATCGCGATCCTGCGCCGCAAGGTGAAGGTCGACGGGATCCACGTCCAGGACGAGCAGGTGCTCACCTTCATCGCCGGCCGCGTCTCGTCGAACATCCGGGAGCTCGAAGGTGCGCTCACGCGCGTCGTCGCCTTCTCCTCGCTCACCGGCCGGCCGATGACGGTCGAGCTCGCCCAGGACGTGCTGCGCGACGTCTTCCCGCAAGGCGAGGCTGCGGAGGTCTCGATCAAGCGGATCCAGGATCTCGTGGCGGAGCGCTTCAGTCTCTCGCTCGAGGAGCTCTGCGGCGAGAAGCGCTCCCAGAGCATCGTCTATCCCCGCCAGGTGGCGATGTACCTCTCGCGCGAGCTGACCGACTCGTCACTGCCGAAGATCGGCAAGGAGTTCGGCGGCCGCGACCACACGACGGTCATCCACGCGACCTCGAAGATCTCGCGCCTGATCAAAGAGGACAGGTCTGTGTACAACCTTGTGCAAGAGCTAACCGCACGTGTGAAACAGGTTCGCTGACGCTTGGCCCCTGTGGGACCGGCGCGATCGTCCACAATGAGCCTCCACACGCAAATCCTCGTAACCAACCGCTATTGCGCCCATCTTCCCCGCCGTCCACACTCCCTATTACTTCTATTGAGGACTATTAGATGATCGAGAGTGAAATCACAGTCGGCGCCGACCTGAGGATCACCTGCTCGAAGGACGAGCTCGTGCACGGCCTGTCGCTGGTCGGGCGGGCGCTGTCGACGCGAACGGCGATCCAGATCCTGTCGGGGATCCTGCTCGAGGCGAGCGGTGACCAGCTGCGCGTCGCTGCGACGGACATGGAGCTCTCGGTGCGCGCCGTCGTGCCGGCGAAGATCGAAGGAGAAGGCGCAGTCGTCTTGCCGGGGCGGACTCTCGTGGAGATCGCGCGCCTGCTGCCCGCCGACGAGGTGACGCTCGAGCACAAGGCGGCCGAGTCGGTCGTCCACCTCACGTCGGGCAGCGCGAGCTACACGCTGCAGACGTTCAACGCCGAAGACTTTCCGCGCCTGCCGGATCTCGCTGAGACGCCGACCTTCTCTGTCGACCGGGGACCGCTGCTCGAGACGATCACGCGCGTTGCGCGGGCGGCCTCACGCGACGAGGCGCGTCCCGTCCTCACCGGCGTCCTCGTCCAGTTCGCCGGCGACAAGCTCGTCATGGCCGCAACAGACTCCTACCGGCTGGCGGTGAAAGAGACGTCGCTCGGCGGTGCTGCGACAGATCTCGAGGCGATCGTCCCCAGCCGTGCGCTGCAGGAGCTCGCGCGCATCGCCGGCGACGCAGACGAGATCGCGGTCGGGGTGCAGGAGAACCAGGTGCTCTTTTCGGTCGGCGACGTCTGGCTGACGACGCGCCGCATCGACGGTCAGTTCCCCAACTACCGGCAGTTGCTGCCGGAGTCGTTCGAGCACGAGCTGACGATCTCGCGCGTCGAGCTGCTCGAGGTCGTGCGACGCGCTGCGGTGATGATCCAGCGCGCGACGCCGCTTCAGCTCCGCTTCGCCGACGGCGAGGTGACGGTCGTCGCCCGCACGCACGAGGTGGGCGAGTCGCGCGAGTCGCTGCCGGTCCCGTTCAGCGGCGAGGCGCTCGAGATCGGCTTCAACGCCGAGTTCCTGCGGGAAGGACTCGAGTCGATCGCCGGCGACGATGTGAAGTTCAAGCTGATCAGCCCGCTCCGGCCGGCGGTGCTCGAGGGCGAGGACGACTTCACGTATCTCGTGATGCCGATCCGCCTGCCCGGCTGAAAGCCGGCCCGACGGGCACAACCTGATCGCGAAGGACGTCTCGCTCCGGTCTTTCCGGTCGTACGAACGGCTCGAACTGACAGTGCAGTCGGGCCTCGTCCTTGCAGTCGGGCCGAACGGCGTCGGCAAGACGAATCTGCTCGAGGCGATCCACGTCGCGACGCAGGGCTTCTCGCCGCGGACGCGCACCGATGCGCAGCTCGTGCGTTTCGGGGCCGACGGAGCGCGGGCGGCTGTCCGTGGACGCCGCGGCGACGCCGAGCTCGAGCTCGAGGTGACCATCCGTCCCGGAGAGGGGAAGCGCGCCCGCCTCAACGGCGCGCCGCTTCGTGCCGCCGAGCAGCTGCGCACGACTGTCTCGACGCTCGTCTTCACACCGGACCGGCTCGGCGTCGTCAAGGGCGCGCCGGCGGCGCGCCGCGCTTACTTCGACCGTGCTCTCGGCCGTCTCCTGCCTGCGCGCGCCTCGCTGCCGGCCGAGTACGGCGCGGCGATCGCGCAGCGCAATGCGGCGCTCCGCCGGGTTGCGGGGGGGCATTCGAGCCGCGAGGCAATCGAGCCGTGGAGCGAGCGGGTCACGACGCTCGGCGCCGAGCTCGTGCGGGGACGCGTGGAGATCATCGAGCTGCTGGCGCCGGCCTTTGCAGAGCGGGCGGATGAGCTCGGCTTGCGGGGCGCGGCAATCCGCTACGAGGGCGAGCCGCCGACGGCTGACGCGCTGGCCGCCGCTCTCGATCGCGATGTCGAGCGAGGCACTACCTCGCTCGGCCCCCACCTGGACGACGTCGTGCTCCTCGGCGCCGATCGCGACCTGCGCAGCTTCGGCTCGCAGGGAGAGCAGCGGCTCGCGCTCCTGGCGCTGCTGCTCGCGGAGGCTGAGGCGATCACCGCACGCAGCGGCGTCCCGCCGCTCTTGCTTCTCGACGACGTTCTCTCGGAGCTCGACCCGGGCAGGCGGTTGATCCTCGCCGAGCGCGTCCGCATGGCCGGCCAGGCGCTCATCACCGCGACCGACGCGGCGATGCTGCCCACCTCGCCCGATCAGCTGCTCGAAGTGACCCCGGGTGCGGTGGCTTGATGGAGCCCGTCGGCGACGGAATCAGGGAGGAGCTGCAACGGCTCGGGATCGAGAGCGGGGCGGCCGGCGCTGCGACCGACGCGTGGGCCGCAGCGGTCGGTCCCGAGATCTCTCGCAACGCGTGGCCGGCGCGAACGCAGGCGGACGGGACGCTCGTCGTCCATGTGCGCGACGCGATCTGGGGCTTCGAGTTGAGCCAGCGAGCGCCCGAGATCGCGTCCCGGCTGCCGGGGAAGCCGCGGCTCCGCTTCGTCCCCGGGCCGCTCCCCGACGAGGCGCCCCAAGAGACAACGCCGGCCCGCCGGGAGGCGACTGAAGAGCAGTCCCGCGAGGCGGACGAGATGGCCGCGGAGATCACTGATCCGGACCTGCGCAAATCGGTGTCGAAAGCGATAAAAGCGGCGCTCGCACGACCCCCGCACGACCGCTCGATCTGATACACTTACTTCTGCCCGCAAATGCCCGATTTGCAGGGCTTTTTTCATGACCGAAACAGACTACACCGCAAAGGACATCACCGTCCTCGAAGGCCTCGAGCCGGTCCGGCTCAGGCCCGGGATGTACATCGGCTCGACGGGCCTCCGCGGCCTCCATCACCTCATCTACGAGGTGGTCGACAACTCGGTCGACGAGGCGCTCCAGGGACGCAACGACCGGATCGAGGTGACCCTCCATCCCGACAACTCGATCACCGTCCAGGACTGGGGCTCGGGCGTCCCCGTCGACGTGATGAAAGAGCAGGGGCTGCCCGCGCTGACCGTCGTCCTCACCAAGCTTCACGCCGGCGGCAAGTTCGGCGGCGACGGCTACAAGGTCTCCGGCGGACTGCACGGCGTCGGCGTCTCGGTCGTCAACGCGCTCTCCGAGCGCCTCGTCGCCGAGGTGCGCCGCGACGGCAACGCCTACCGCCAGGAATTCGAGCGCGGGGTGCCTCTCGGCGACATGGAGGTCGTCGGGAAGATGGAGAAGGACGAGCCGACCGGGACGACGATCAGCTTCCTGCCCGACTCCGAGGTGTTCGAGGAGCTCGAGGCCGAGGCCGCGACCGTGACGCAGCGGCTGCGTGAGACGGCCTTCCTCACCAAGGGCCTTCACATCAAGCTCGTCGACGAGCGCGCCGAGGGCAAGACCGTCGAGTTCCACTACGAGGGCGGCATCCGCGACTTCGTCTCGTACATCAACGAGGCAAAGGACGCGATCCACCGTCATGTCGTCTACTTCGAGGGCGAGACCGAGCAAGGCGCGGTCGAGGTCGCGATGCAGTGGAACGGCTCCTACCAGGAGTCGGTCTTCACCTTCGCCAACAACATCAACACGGTCGAGGGCGGCTCGCACCTGTCCGGCTTCCGCAGCGCGCTCACACGCACGCTCAACACGAAGGCGCAGGACATGAAGCTGCTGAAGAAGGACGAGACGCTCGACGGCGAGGACGTGCGCGAAGGGCTCGCCGCGGTCGTCTCGGTCAAGCTCCGCAACCCGCAGTTCGAGGGGCAGACAAAGACCAAGCTCGGCAACCCGGGCGTCGAGGGCCTCGTCCAGACGACCGTGAACGCGAACCTCGCGCGCTTCCTCGAGGAGAACCCGCAGGACGCGAAGCAGATCATCACGAAGGCGATCACCGCGATGCGCGCCCGCCTGGCCGCGCGCAAGGCGCGCGAGCTGACGCGGAAGTCTGCGCTCGGCAGCTCGTCGCTGCCGGGCAAGCTCGCCGACTGCTCGGTCAAGGATCCAGAGTCGGCCGAGCTCTACATCGTCGAGGGTGACTCCGCCGGCGGCTCCGCGAAGACCGGCCGCGACCGTACGTACCAGGCCGTTCTGCCGTTGCGGGGGAAGATCATCAACAGCGAGAAGAACCGGATCAACAAGGTCCTCTCGAACAACGAGATCCAGGCGATGATCACCGCGATCGGCACCGGGATCGGTGACGAGTTCGACCTCGAGGGCCTCCGCTACCACCGGATCATCGTCATGACCGATGCCGACGTCGACGGCTCTCACATCCGCACGCTCGTGCTCACGTTCCTCTATCGCCACATGCGCGAGCTGTTCGAGCTGGGCCACATCTACATCGCGGTGCCGCCCCTCTACAAGGTCAAGCTCGGCAACCAGGAGTACTACTTCGAGAAGGACTCGCAGCTCGAGGATCTCCTCGTGCGCGAGCGCTTCGGCGATCTCGAGGTCAGCGATCGGGAGGGGAAAGACGTCAAGCTGACCGAGGCGCGCTGGAAGCGGTTCAGCGCCGCGCTCGCGGAGTTCGAGGGCTGGTCGGCGCGCCTCCGCGCCGACTTCGGCCACCACGCGGCTGACCTCGTCATCTCGCATCGTCTGCTCGAGCTCGACGCGCTCACGCCGGCGGCGGTCGAGAACGGGCTCGCGACGCACCCGTCCAACGGCTACGCGCTCTCGGTGCTCGAGCGCGACGAGGACGGCATCAGCGTGAAGGTGGTCGAAGAGGAGACGTCGGCCGCGCAGACGATCGCGCTCTCGGCCGAGCTGCTCGCCTCCCCGATCTACGCCAGCCTCCGCCGCGCCTACGCGAAGCTCGTCGAGGTCGTCGGCCCGCCGCCGTTCACGCTCGCCCTCGGCCGGCAGAAGGCCGAGGCCCACACGCTCTCCGAGCTTCACGCGCAGGCGCTCGAGCTTGCGAAGGAGGCAGGCATCCAGCTCTCGCGCTTCAAGGGCCTCGGCGAGATGAACGCCGACCAGCTCTGGGAGACGACGATGGACCCGGCGCGCCGGCTGATGATCCGCGTGGACGTCGAGGATGCCCATGCCGCCGACCAGCTCTTCTCGATGCTGATGGGCGACCAGGTGGAGCCGCGCCGCCTCTTCATCGAGGAGAACGCAAAAGACGTGAAGTTCCTCGATGTCTGAGCTCGACACGGGTGCCATAGATCGCGGCCGCGTCGAGCCGCGCGAGCTCGAGCAGGAGATGCGCTCGAGCTTCCTCGACTACGCGATGTCGGTCATCGTCTCGCGCGCTCTGCCCGACGTGCGCGACGGCCTGAAGCCGGTGCACCGGCGCGTCCTCTACGGGATGCACGAGGCGGGGCTGCAGCCGAACCGGCCGTACAAGAAATCGGCCGCGACCGTCGGCGATGTGATGGGCAAGTACCACCCGCACGGCGACCAGGCGATCTACGACACGCTCGTGCGCATGGCGCAGCCGTTCTCGCTGCGCTACCCGCTCGTGGACGGGCAGGGCAACTTCGGCTCGATCGACGACGACCCGGCCGCGGCGCCGCGCTACACCGAGGCGCGCCTGTCGAAGCTCGCCACCGAGCTGCTGCGCGACATCGACGCGAACACCGTCGACTTCGAGCCGAACTACGACGAGTCGCGTCGGCAGCCGTCCGTCGTCCCCTCGCGCTTCCCCAACCTGCTCGTGAACGGCTCCTCCGGCATCGCCGTCGGCATGGCGACGAACATGCCGCCGCACCAGATCGGCGAGACGATCGACGCCGTCCTCGCGATGATCGACGAGCCGGACATCTCCGTCGAAGGCCTGATGAAGCACGTCAAAGGCCCCGACTTCCCGACCGGTGCGATCATCGTCGGCCGCAGCGGCATCCGCGACGCGTACCGCACGGGCCGCGGCCGCGTCGTCATGCGCGCGCGCGCCCACATCGAGGAGCTGCGCGGCGGCAAGTCGGCGATCGTGATCACCGAGCTGCCGTATGGCGTCAAGAAGGGCGGCGACACAGGCGTGATCCGGAAGATCGCCGACCTCGTCCAGGACAAGACGCTGACCGAGATCTCCGATCTCGCCGACCACTCCGACCGAACGGGGATGCGCATCCAGGTCGAGTTGAAGCGCGACGCCGTGCCGCAGGTGGCGCTGAACAAGCTCTTCAAGCACACCCCGCTCCAGTCGACGTTCGGCTACAACGCGGTCGCCCTTGTCGACGGCGTCCCGCGCACGCTGTCGCTCCTCGAGCTCGTGACGCATTACCTCGACTTCCAGCGCGAGGTCGTCACCCGCCGCTCGAAGGACGAGCTGCGCAAGAAGGAAGCGCGCGCCCACGTCCTCCAGGGCTACCTCAAGGCGCTCGACCACCTCGACTCGATCATCGCCCTGATCCGGGCCGCCGACGACGCCGACGCCGCGCGCACGGGCCTGATGGAGAAGTTCGAGTTCACGGAGATCCAGGCGCAGGCGATCCTCGACCTCCGGCTCCGTGCGCTCACCGCGCTCGAGCGCCAGAACGTCGAGAAGGAGTACGCCGACCTCGCCGAGCGCATCGCCGAGCTGCGGGACATCCTCGGCGAGCCGGCCAAGATCGACGCCGTCATCCGCGAGGAGCTGCTCGAGATCAAGCAGATCTACGGCCGCAACGACGATCGCCGCACCGAGATCGTCGCCGCCGAGGAGGAGCTCGAGCTCGAGGATCTGATCGCGGAGGAGGACATGGTCATCGCGATCACGCGCTCCGGCTACATCAAGCGGCTCCCGGTCACCGCCTACCGCGAGCAGCGGCGCGGCGGCATCGGCGTGATGGGGATGGAGCTGAAGGAGGACGACTACATCGAGCACCTCTTCGTCGCCTCGACGCACGACTACATCCTCTTCTTCACGAACGTCGGCAAGGTCTACCGGCTCAAGGTGCACGAGCTGCCGCTCGGCTCCCGCCAGTCGAAGGGCCGCGCGATCGTCAACCTGCTGCCGCTCCGGCAGGACGAGTCGGTGCGCGCCGTGATCCAGACGCGCAACTTCGCGGAGGCGAAGTTCCTCGTCTTCGCGACGAAGAAGGGCGTCGTCAAGAAGACAGAGCTCGCGCAGTACAACACGCCTCTCAAGGCCGACGGGATCATCGCGATCAAGATGCGCGACGGTGATGAGCTCGTCGGCGTCCGCCACTCGACGGGGAAAGACGACATCCTCATGGTCTCGAAGAAAGGCCAGGCGATCCGGTTCCACGAGACCGACGCGAGGCCGATGGGGCGCGACACCTCCGGCGTCGCCGGGATGAAGCTTCGCGCCGGCGACGAGGTCATCTCGATCAACATCGCCGAGGACGACGCCGACCTCCTCGTCGTGACCGAAAACGGCTTCGGCAAGCGGACGCGCGTCTCCGAGTATCCGGTCAAGGGCCGCGGCGGAATGGGCGTGAAGACCGTGCAGCTCACCGAAGCGCGCGGTTATCTCGTCGGCTCGCGCGTCGTCCGCGACGGCTACCAGGTGATGCTCATCTCCACCGCCGGCACCGTGATCAAGATCCCCGTCGAGGACGTCAAGCGCCTCGGCCGCTCGACACAGGGCGTGATCGTGATGCGCCTCCGCGGCGACGACGAGACCGTCTCGGCGCTCGCTCCGGTCGTCGAGTCGGAGGAACCGAATGGCGACGGCGACGTCCTCGCCGAAGCCCCGGCCGACGCCCCCGCCGAGCCGTAACCCCTTCCAAATACCGGCTGAGAGGCTTATAACTCCCGCAGCGGGTCCGTTACGACTGCGGCGAGGGTGCATATGGCGATCAGCCAGCAGGTAGATCTACTCGAACCAATCAACCTGGCCGAACATCTCGGCAAGGTCGAGCTGTACCTCGGCCAGGTCTGCCAGATCGCGGGCATCTCGAAGATGCAGCTCGACTACTGGACGAACAAGGCCCAGATCCCCACCAAGGGCAAGAAGCAGCGCATCTACGACATCGACGCGCTCGAGACCGTGATGCTCATCAAGCAGGCGAAGGACAAGGGCCTCAACCTCGGCGCGGCGATCGAAGCGGCGCGGAAGTTCCGCGAGCAGCGGGCCGAGGCCGTGCCCGACGGCGAGGCCGTCCTCTAGCTAACCGGCGGCGTGGCGCTGCTGCCACGCGTCGTAGCGGGTCTCCAGCTCGAGCAGAATCGCCGCGAGGAGCGGCGCCCGCTCCCACTCCTTGCCTGTTTCGAGCCGCAGTGAGGTCGGCGGCTTCACCGCCGCCGCGGGCAGGTCCTCCGCTGTCTGGTTGACGTTGACGCCGATCCCGAGCCGGACGTGTCCGTCGCTTGCCTCGGGGAGGATCCCCGCGAGCTTGCGTTCGCCGACCATGACGTCGTTCGGGTGGCTGACCGCCGCGTCGAGCGGCAGCGCCGCCGCGACCGCCTCGCCGGCGACTACCGACAGCTCCGGCCAGACGGCGAGCGGCGGGGTGGGACGGAGGAGCACGGAGAAGAGAAGCCCGCGGCCGGGGGCGTCCTCCCAAACGCGGCCGAGGCGCCCGCGGCCGGCCGTCTGGTGGTCGGTGGCAACGGTCGCTCCTTCGGGCTCGCCGCCGTCGAGCAGGCGTTGCGTCGACTCGCATTCGACGACGAAGCGATACGGCCGGCCCAGGCGTCCCTGCAGCAACGCCACCAGCACTTCGGGGGCCAGGTCCGACGACACGGCGCCTTAGACTACTTCGGCACGTGAAGGCGATCCGTCAGCCCCTGCGCGCCGAGAGCCGGCTCGACTACGAGAGCCTCAGCGACCCGATCCTCGTGACGCGCGCGAAGAGCGGCGACGCCGCCGCGCTCGAGGCCCTGTGCGCGCGCCACGCGCCACGCGTCGAACGCCTCGCCCGGCATCTGCTGCGCGATCCGGAGGACGCGCGCGACGCCGCGCAGGAGTCGCTCGCCAAGCTTTGCGTGCGGTTGCGACAGTTCCGCGGCGAGTCTCAATTCTCGACCTGGCTGCACCGGCTCGTCGTCAACACGTGCCGCGACGCCGCCGAGCGGCAGCGCTCGCGGACGCACGACCCGCTGCCCGACGAGCTCGGCGCAGACGTCGAGCACGATCCGGCCCGCGGCGTCCGTCTCTCGGAGCTTCGGCGCGAGCTCTGCGACTCGCTCGCCGGCATCTCACCCGAGCAGGCGCAGGTGATCGTCCTCAAGGATGCGCTCGACTACACGTTCGAGGAGATCGCGTCGGCCGCGGGGATGCCGGTGGGAACGGCGAAGTGCCACGCGCATCGCGGCCGTCATCGGCTGCGCGAGCGGCTCGAGAAGCGCGACGTCGCGTGACCAACCTCGTCGCCCCGTTCGGGCGGGAGACGATCGAGTCGATCATTCCGCACCGGCCTCCGTTCCTGCTCGTCGACGAGGTGCTCGAGCTCGAGCCCGGCCGGCGGGTGGTTGGCCGCTTGACCGTGCCGGCGGACGGCTGGTGGTTCCCCGGCCACTTCCCGGAACGCCCGGTCATGCCGGGCGTGCTGACGATCGAGGCGATCGCGCAGTGTGGCGCGGTCGCTGTGCTCGCTGCGGAGGAGAACCGCGGCAAGATCCCGTTCTTCGCCGGCATCGACGACTGCCGCTTCAAGCGCGTCGTGGAGCCGGGTGACGTCCTCGACCTCGAGTGCGAGTTCCTGCGCGTGCGTGGCCCGATCGCAAAGGGACAGGGCCGCGCGAGCGTCGACGGCGAGCTCGCCGTCGAGGCGATGCTGACCGTCTTCATCGGCAGCGACGAGGCAGCGCAGTGATCGGCAACGGCCGCAACGACGTGCACGTCTCGATCACCGGCCTCGGCGCTCATGCACCCGAGCGCCGGCTCACCAATGCCGATCTCGAGACGCTCGTCGACACGTCCGACGAGTGGATCATGGAACGCACCGGTATCCGCGAGCGCCGGATCGCCGCGGAGTCGGAGGCTCTCTCCGACCTCGCGCTGCCGGCGTGCGAGACGGCACTCGCGCAGGCGGGCCTCACCGGCAAGGACATCGACCTCCTGATCGTCGCGACGGTAACGCCGGACATGAGCTTCCCCTCGACCGGCGTGATCCTCGCCGACAAGCTCGGAGCTGTGGACGCGGCCGCCTACGACCTCTCCGCCGGTTGCACCGGCTTCATGTACGCGGTCGCGCAGGCCTACGGGATGCTCGCCGGCGGGCTCGCGCAGCGCGCGCTCGTCGTCGGCGGCGATGTCCTCTCTCGCATCCTCGACTGGACCGACCGCTCGACGCTCGTCCTCTTCGGCGACGGCGCCGGCGCCGTCGTGCTGGAGCAGACGGACACGCCGGGCTTTCTCGCCTTCGAGCTTGGCGCCGACGGATCGGGCGGCGAGCATCTCTGGCTTCCCGGCAGCGGCTCGCGGTTGTTCGAGGAGCCGGACAAGAAGGTGAAGATGAACGGCCGCGAGGTGTTCAAATTCGCGACACGCATCCTCGTCCAGTCGGCAGAGGCGGTGCTCGAGCGCAACGGCTCGACGATCGACGACGTTGACGTCTACGTGCCGCACCAGGCGAACGTCCGGATCATCGATCACGCAACCAAGAAGCTCGGGATTCCGTCCGACCGTGTGGTGATCAACGTCGACCGTTACGGCAACACTTCGTCCGGCTCGATCCCGCTTGCCTTGGCGGATGCGCAGGCCGCCGGAAGGCTTCAGCCGGGAAAGCTCGTACTCATGACGGGAATGGGCGCCGGATTGACCTGGGGTAGCGCTTTGATGCGCTGGACTCTGCGGCCCGAGCCGGAGGCGGCCGCCGGATGAGCAAGATCGCCTTCTGCTTCCCCGGCCAGGGTTCCTTCGAGGTAGGGATGGGCCGCGACATCGCCGAGGCCTTTCCGGCGGCGAGGGCCGTCTACGAGCGCGGCAGCGCCGCGAGCGGCCTCGACCTCGAACGGCTCTGCTTCCACGGCAAGCCGGAAGAGCTGTTCGACACGGCGGTGCAGCAGCCGGCGCTTGTCGCGACGTCGCTCGCGATGCTCGCAGCGCTGCGCGAGCGAGGCGTGAAGGCGGACTTCGTGATCGGCCACTCCGTCGGCGAGTTCGCGGCGCTTGCCGCAGCAGACGCGATGACGCCGGAGGAGGCGATCGCGCTCGTGCGCGAGCGCGGGCTCGCGATGGCCGAGGCTGCGGCGCGGCACCCGGGCTCGATGGCGGCGATCCTCGGCCTCGCGGACGAGGTCGTCGAGGCGCTCTGCCGCCGCATCCTCGGAGTCTGGCCCGCGAACTACAACTGCCCGGGCCAGATCGTCGTGTCCGGCGAGAACGACGCCGTCGACGCGTGCATCGAGCAGGCGCAGAGCGAGGGAGCGCGCCGCGCGGTGAAGCTCAAGGTCTCGGGGGCGTTCCACTCCCCGCTCGTCGCGCGCGCGGCCGACCGGCTGCGGCCCGCGATCGAGAAGGTCAAGTTCCAGGAGCCGGTCGCGCCGTTCATGTCCACCGTCACCGCCCGCGTCGAGTCGGCGCAGCGGATCGGCCCGCTCCTCGTCGACCAGCTCACGGCGCCCGTTCGTTTCACGCAGTCGGCGACGGAGCTGATGCGCGAGGGCGTCCGCACCTTCGTCGAGGTCGGCCCGGGCAACGTTCTCTCGGGCCTCGTCAAGCGCATCGATCGCACGGCTCAGGCGATCTCGATCAACGACCTCGACGCGCTCGAGCGGCTTCCCGAGCTGCTCGCCCAGACCTAGTGTCCTTCGCCTCGCTCGAGGGCAGGCGAGCCCTGGTCACCGGCGCGTCGAAAGGGATCGGCCGGGCGATCGCCGAGGAGCTCGCGCGCGGCGGCGCCGAGGTCGTCGTCGGCTACCGCACCGGCGCCGGCGAGGCGGAGGAGCTTGCGAAGGCGATCGGCGGCCGGGCGATCCAGGCCGACGTCTCGAGCGCGGAGGAGGCGGCGCGCCTCGTCGAGGAGGCCGGCGACCTCGACATCCTCGTCAACAACGCCGGCCTCACGCGCGACGGTCTCCTCGCCCGGATGTCGGACGACGACTGGCGCACGGTGATCGAGACGAACCTCTCCTCGGTCTTCTACACCTGCCGCGCCGTCTGCCGGCCGATGATGAAGAAGCGCGGCGGCTCGATCGTCAACGTCTCCTCCATCGTCGGCGTCCACGGCAACTGGGGGCAGACGAATTACGCGGCGTCGAAGGCGGGGATCATCGGCTTCACGAAATCGCTCGCCCGCGAGCTCGGCAGCCGCAACGTCCGCGCCAACGTCGTCGCGCCCGGCTACGTCAAGACACAGCTCACCGACGTCCTCCCCGAAGAGGCGACCGCCGCGATGCTCACGAATACCCCGCTCGGACGGCTCGGAGAGCCGACCGACGTGGCAGGGGCGGTACGCTTTCTCTGCTCCGACGAGGCAGCGTTCATCACAGGTGACGTGCTTCTCGTCGACGGCGGACTCGGAATGTAATTGACCAGCCAGAACGGCTCCCATAACGGACGCAGGCGCGTCGTCGTCACCGGCATGGGCGCGGTGACGCCGCTCGGGCTCGACGTGGAGTCGAGCTGGTCGAGCCTGCTCGCCGGCGAGTCGGGGGCCGGCCCGATCACGCATTTCGACCACTCCGACTACAAGGTGCACTTCGCCTGCGAGGTGAAGGAGTTCGACCCGACCGAGTGGATCGACCGCAAGGACGCGCGGCGGATGGACCGCTTCGCCCACCTCGTCCTCGCCGCGGCGAGGCAGGCAGAGGCCGATTCCGGGATCGAGATCGCGAAGGAGGCCGACCGGACCGGCGCCTCGATCGCGACCGGCATCGGCGGGCTGCGCTCGTTCCAGGACTGCTACGACACCCTCGTCACGCGCGGGCCCGACCGCGTCAATCCCTTTGCGATCCCGTCGATCATCCCGAACCTCGGCGCCGGCTGGGTCTCGATCGAGCTCGGCACGCGCGGGCCGCTGAGCGCGCAATGCACGGCGTGCGCCGCCTCGAACATGGCGATCGGCGACGGGCTCGACTCGATCCGGCTCGGCCGGGCCGACGTGATGGTCTGCGGCGGCACGGAGGCTGCGGTGAACGAGGTCGGCATCGCCGGCTTTGCTGCGATGCGCGCGCTGTCGCTGCGCAACGACGATCCGAAGCGCGGCTCGCGGCCGTTTGACGCCGAGCGCGACGGCTTCGTGATGGGCGAGGCGGGCGCGGTGCTCGTCCTCGAGGAGCTGGAGCATGCCAAGGCGCGCGGCGCGAAGGTCTACGCGGAGGTGGCGGGCTACGGGCTCTCCTCCGACGCGAAGCACATCACCGAGCCCGACCCGACAGGCCCGGTCAACGCCTTCAAGATGGCGCTCGACGACGCGGATGTCACCGCCGGCGAGATCGACTACATCAACGCCCACGCGACCTCGACGCCCGTCGGCGACTCGTCCGAAACGCAGATGCTCAAGCTTGCGCTCGGCGAGGAGAACGCCTACAAGACGCCGGTCTCCGGGACGAAAGGCGCGACGGGCCACTGCCTCGGCGCCGCCGGAGCGGTCGAGGCGACGTTCACGATCCTCTCGATCCGCGACGGCAAGCTGCCGCCGACGATCAACTACGAGGTCGCGGATCCGGCCTGCGACCTCGACTACGTGCCGAACGAGGCTCGCGACGCAGACGTCAAGATCGCCGTCTCCAACAGCTTCGGGTTCGGCGGCCACAACGCCTGCGTCGTCTTCAAGCGCTTCGAGGACTAGCTCTCACGCATAGATAGGCTCGCGGTCGATGAACGTCCGCGCCTTCACCGATGCCGACGCGCCAGTCGTCGCCGAGCTGCTCGCCGCCGAAGAGGAGCGCTTCTACCCGGGCCGCCCCGGTCGCCTGACCGGCGACGACATCCTCATGTTCCAGAAGTGGAGCAAGGAAGCGTGGGTCTGGGAAGACGACGGCCGCGTCGTTGCGAGCGCGACGTACGGCGTGCACGGTGACGCCGCTGACATCCGCGGCATCGTCGGGGAGAGAGGACGCGGCCTCGGGACCGAGATCCTCGAGCGTGGGGAAGCCTTCGCGCGGAGCCAAGACGAGGTGAAGAAGATCCTCACCGGCGCGGCCGAGCCGAACGTCGAGGCACGCGCGCTGTTCGAGGCGCGCGGTTATCGCGAGGTGCGCCGCTTCTACGAGATGGCGATCACGCTGACGGAGGAGCCGACCGTTCCGGAGCTGCCGGAGGGCCTGACGGTCGACGAGTTGCGGGAAGGCGAGCAGCGCGCCTTCTACGACGCGTTGAACGAGTCATTCGCGGAGCACTGGCAGTGGCACCCGACGCCGTTCGAGGAGTGGTCTGAGATCCGGAGGGACCAGCACCACGACGAGCACGGGCCCGTGTGGTTCGTGATCCGCGACGGGAACGAGCTCGCGGCCGTTACGCGGAACGACGTACAGCTCGCCGGCGGCGGCTACGTGGGCGCGATCGGCGTCCGGCCTGCGTGGCGCGGGAAGGGTCTGGCAAAAGTCCTGCTCTACCGCACCTTCGCCGAGTTTTGGCGGCGTGGCACCACTCGCGTCACGCTGGACGTCGACACGCAGAACGAGACCGGAGCGACGCACCTCTACGAGCGCGTCGGCATGAACGTCGAGACCTGCGGCGTCGCATTCGAGAAGGCGAACGGATGAGCCTCCTCCGCGCCCGCTGCCCGAGCTGCCGCACGCTCACCGCGGTGGCGGTCGACGATTGCTACGAGTGCCACTCCTGCGGGCGCACGTTCGCCGCGGGTCTCGTGCGCGTTCCCCGCGCGTGGGGAGACGGCGGCGAGGCGATGATCGAGTCGGCCGCGCTACCGCTCGACTACCCCGAGGTCGCGGTCGTCGAGGAGGACACGCTCGCGATGCAGACGCTCGCGGTCGCCTCCGACCTGCCCGTCCGGCCGCTCGTTCTCGGCGGCTGCTGCTGCTCCCACATCGGCGCCGTCGAAGGGCTCGCTGCACGCCACGACCGGCTCGGCGTCCTCTGGCTCGACGCGCACGGCGACCTCAACACGCCGGCGACGTCCCCATCCGGAAACGAATGGGGGATGCCGCTGCGGATGATCCTCGACGACGGCCGGGTCGACGCCGCCGACGTCGTCCTCTGGGGCGCGCGGAACCTCGACCCGCCGGAGGCCGAGTTCATCGCGGCGAACGGCATCGGAGACGACCCAGACCCGCTCCTCGCTCAGGCGGACGCCGTCTACGTCGCACTCGACCTCGACGTTCTCGACGCGGACGAGCTCGCGATGTTCATGCCGGAGCCCGACGGCCCGACGCTCGGCGAGCTCGAGCAGTTCCTGACGCGCGTCCGCGACAGCGGCAAGCTCGCAGGCGCGGGCCTGACCGGCCTCGCGCCGGATCCCGCGAACGTCGAGAAGTTGCACCGGCTCACCGCGGCGCTGGGTCTCTAGCCACGCAACCGCCGCTCGCGACGGGCGGTCTAAGCTGGCGACGTGGCGAAGATTGATGTCTCGGTGGAGACCGGCGACCAGCCGGCGCCCCCGCCCAGCCACCCGAACACCTGCCCGAGCTGTCACTCGCACTACCGCGACGACGAGCTCGAGCAGAACCTCTGGGTCTGCACGCAGTGCGGCCACCACTTCCCGATGCGCGCGCGGCCGCGCATCGCGTCGCTCGCCGACCCGGGCACGTTCGTCGAGGAGGCGACCGAGCTCCACTCCGAGGATCCGCTCCACTTCTTCGACCTCCGCCCGTACCCCGAGCGGCTCGCGGAGGCGGAGATGAAGACCGGGCTCGCCGACGCGATGGTGATCGGGCGCGCGGCGATCGAGGGGCGCCGCTGCGAGCTGGCCGTCATGGACTTCTCCTTCATGGGCGGCTCGATGGGCAGCGTCGTCGGGGAGAAGTTCTCACGCGCCTGCGACGCCGCCGCCGAGGCGGGGATGCCGCTGGTCAGCGTCACGAGCTCGGGCGGCGCGCGCATGCAGGAGGGAATCCTCGCGCTGATGCAGCTGCCGAAGACAATCGCTGCGGTCGAGGATCTCCGCGACTCCGGTCAGGCGCTTCTCTCGGTCATGACGCATCCGACGACCGGTGGCGTCCTCGCGAGCTTCGCGACCCTCGGCGATGTCCTCCTCGCGGAGCCGAACGCGTTGATGTCGTTCGCCGGCCCGCGCGTCGTGCAGGAGATCACGCGCGAGAAGCTGCCCGACGACTTCGGCCGCGCGGAGCAGAACGCCCGCTACGGGCAGATCGACGCCATCGTGCCGCGGCCGGAGCTGCGGCCGACCCTCTCCCGTCTGCTGAGGCTGTTCGATGCCCCCGAGTGAACACGAGCTACGGCTGCGTGAGCGGCTCGGCCGGCTGAAGCACCTCTCCCTGCTCGGCGGGGCGAAGCTCTCGGGCGAGCTCGAGCGCCTGCAGCGACAGATCGACCGGATCGGCGATGAGGCGACGGACGAGGAGATCTGGCGCAAGGTCGAGCTCGCGCGTCATGCCGAGCGGCCGTACACGCTCGACTACGTTGAGCGGCTCCTCGACGATTGGTTCGAGCTGCACGGCGACCGCGCGCTCGGTGACGACGGCGCGATGATCGCCGGCCTCGGGAAGCTCGCCGGACGCACGATCGTTCTCGTCGGCCAGCAGAAGGGGCGCGACATCCACGAGCGGCAGCAGCGGCGCTTCGGGATGCCGAACCCCGAGGGCTACCGCAAGGCGATGCGTGCGATGGAGCTAGCCAACCGGCACGGCTTCCCGATCGTGACCCTCGTCGACACGCCCGGCGCGTACCCCGGCGTCGTCGCCGAGCAGCATGGGCAGGGCGCCGCGATCGCGGCGTCCCAGGCGACGATGGCGCGGCTGACGGTGCCGACCGTCGCGTGCGTGATCGGGGAGGGAGGCTCGGGCGGAGCGATCGCCATCGCGCTGGCCGATCGCGTCCTCATGCAGGAGAACGCGATCTACTCCGTCATCTCGCCGGAAGGCTGCGCCTCGATCCTCTGGCGCGACGCCGGCCAGGCGAAGAAGGCCGCCGCCGCGTTCCGGCCCGACGCGATCCACTGCCTCGAGCTCGGCGTGATCGACGACATCGTTCCCGAGCCGAAGGGCGGCGCCCAGATCGACCACGACATGAGCGCGCGGCTGCTCGGAGAGGCGCTGCGCGACACCCTCGCCGAGCTCGACGGCATCCCCGGCGAGGAGCTGCGCCGCCGTCGGCGGGCGCGCTTCCGGCGCCTCGGCGTTTGGGCTTGAGCGACAGCTTGCGGTAGATTCGCTTAGGTTTGGATGTTGTCCGCGGGGGCGATGTCCACACCGTCCACAGGCTTATCCCCGACTATGTGTGTGTCGTGTGAACGGTAGGAATACGACTTGTGAGCAGGAAACTCTCCGAGTACGAGCGCAAGCGCGACCGAAAGAAGACGCCGGAGCCGTTCGGCGGGAAGCGCCGCGGCAGGGCTCCGATCTTCGTCGTGCAGCGGCATGACGCGCGGCGACTCCACTACGACTTCCGGCTCGAGCGCGACGGCGTGCTCGCCTCGTGGGCGGTGCCGAAAGGGGTGCCGCTCGAGCCGGGCGAGCAGCATCTCGCGGTCCATGTCGAGGACCATCCGCTCGAGTACGCGAGCTTCGAGGGTCAGATCCCGCAGGGGAACTACGGCGCCGGCACGGTCGAGATCTGGGACCACGGCACGTACGAGCTCCTCGAGGAGAAGAAGGACGGCGGGCTGACCGTCCGGCTGCGCGGCAAGCGGCTGGACGGGACGTGGGCGCTGATCCCCGCGTACCTCTCCGGCGACGAGAAGAACTGGCTGATCCTCCGCAAGCGTGAGGAGGGAGCGACGGCAGCCGGGCCGCGCCGCACGTACGCGCCGATGCTTGCGTCGCTCGTCCAGGAGCTGCCGGCCGGGGAAGGCTGGCTGTTCGAGCCGAAGTGGGACGGCTACCGCGCGCTCGCGTACGTGCGCGGCGGCGAGGCGACCCTCCGCTCGCGGCGCGGCAACGACCTCAGCCGGCGCTTCGCGACGATCGCGAAAGAGCTGCCGAAGGCGCTGCGCACGCCGGACGCGATCGTCGACGGCGAGGTCTGCGCGCTCGACGAGAGCGGCCGGCCGAGCTTCTCCGCGATGCAGCAAGGGAAGCCGGAGACGCCATTCGTGTACGAGATCTTCGACGTCCTCGAGATCGACGGCGAGCCGCTGCTCGACCTGCCTCTGACCGAGCGCCGCGAGCGGCTCGAAGAGCTCGTCGTCCCGTCGCGCACCATCCAGGTCTCGGGCGCCTTCCACGACGGCGAGGCCCTGCTCGAGGCGGCGCGCGAGCAGCGGCTCGAGGGCGTCATGGCCAAGAAGGCCAAGTCCCGCTATCAGGCCGGCAGCCGGGGCCGCGACTGGTTGAAGATCAAGACGCACGGCCGGCAGGAGTTCGTGATCTGCGGCTGGACGAAGGGCCAGGGCCGGCGGGCCGGCACCTTCGGCTCGCTCGTCCTCGGCGTCCAGCGCGGCAAGGAGCTCGCCTGGGTCGGGAACTGCGGCACCGGCTTCAGCGAGCGCGCGATCGGTGAGCTGCTCGCAAAGCTCGAGCCGCTCCGCCGCGATTCGACGCCCTTCCCGGCCGCGCCGAAGATGGCGAAGGTGCGCAAGGGCGACGTCGCCTGGGTGAAGCCCGAGCTCGTCTGCGAGGTCGAGTTCCTCGAGTGGACGCACGACGGCCACCTGCGCGCGCCGTCGTTTCAGGGGCTGCGCGACGACAAGCCGGCTCGCGCCGTGCGTCGGGAGGCGCCGGTGGAGGCAGAAGAGGACGGCGTGAAGCTCTCCAACCTCGACAAGCTCTTCTGGCCCGAGGACGACCCGAACGGGCCGATCACGAAGGGCGACCTGCTCGACTACTACCGCGCCGTCGCGCCGGCCCTCGTCCCGCATCTCAAAGGCCGCCCGTTCACGATGCGCCGCTATCCCGACGGCGCCTACGGCAAGGCGTTCTTCCAGAAGGACGCTCCGAAGCACATGCCGGAGTGGATCCCGCGCTTCCGCGTGCAGGTCTCGACGCGAGAGCGGCCACCGAAGAAGCGCTGGATCGAGGCGCCGCTCGTCAACGAGAAGCGGGCGCTGCTGTGGATGGCGAACATGGGCTGCATCGACATGAACGCGTGGTACTCGCGCGTCGACAAGCCGGACCGTCCCGACTTCGCCCTCTTCGATCTCGACCCGTCGCCCGACGTCGGCTTCAAGGAAGTCGTGCAGGTCGCGCTCGCCGTCAAGGAGGCGCTCGACGCGCTCGGCCTCGCGTCCTTTCCCAAGACATCGAGCGCCGAGGGCATGCATGTCCTAGTGCCGATCGAGCGCCGCTCGACGTACGCCCAGACGCGCGAGTTCTGCGAGATCGTCGCCGGTGCCATCGCCCGAACGCATCGCGGCCTTGCGACGACCGAGTGGTCGAAGGCAAAGCGGCGCGGTGTGCTCATCGACGCGAACCAGAACGGCGAGGGAAAGACGATCGCCTCGGTCTACTCGGTCCGGCCGCGGCCGGGCGCACCCGTTTCGACACCGCTACGTTGGGAGGAGGTGGCCGAGTCGCTCGACCCGACGAGCTTCACGATGGACGTCGTGCTCGAGCGGATCCGCCGCCATGGCGACCTCTTCGAAGGCGTCCTCACGACCCGGCAGCGGCTCGAGCCTGCGCTACGCGCCCTCCGCTGACTAACGCGGGAGTGCGAGGATGCCGATGATGCGTGCAATGCGGCTGGCAGCGGCAGCTTCTCCCCACCATGCGCAAAAGGCGCATCTCCCCAAGATCCTGGTGCTCACTCCGCACCACACCCTTGTGGGTCAGTGGCTGCATGACGTCCTGAACGTCGCCACGACCTGGCTGCCGCTCGCGTTCCTGCTCATCCTCGTCCTGACCGCGTGGTTGCTCTGGCGGATGGCCGGGATGATGCCGCGCATCAAGCCGCTCAACCTCGCGAAGGGCGCGAGGTCGCAGACGACCTGGGACGACGTGGCCGGCGTCGACGAGGTGCGCTCGGAGCTGATGGAGGTCGTCGACTTCCTCCGCGACCCGAAGCGCTTCGAGCGGCTCGGCGCGAAGACGCCGAAGGGGTTGCTGCTCTACGGGCCGCCGGGCACCGGCAAGACGCTCCTCGCCAAGGCGGTCGCCCACGAGTCGGGCGCGAACTTCTACGCAGCGAGCGCCTCGTCGTTCGTCGAGATGTTCGCCGGTCTCGGGGCATCGCGGATCCGCAAGCTCTTCGACGAAGCGCGCAAGCATGCGCCGTCGATCGTCTTCATCGACGAGCTCGACGCGGTCGGCGCGCAGCGCACGGGGCACGGCTTCAACCGCGAGCAGGATCAGACCCTCAACCAGCTTCTCGTCGAGCTCGACGGCTTCGAGGGCGCCGAGCAGGTCGTGGTGATGGGCGCTTCGAACCGGATCGAGGATCTCGATCCCGCACTTCTGCGCCCCGGCCGCTTCGACCGGCAGCTGCTCGTGTCGCCGCCCGATCTCGCCGGCCGCGAGGCGATCCTGCGCGTCCACACGCGCGGCAAGCCGCTCGCGCCCGACGCGAAGCTCCCCACGGTGGCGCGCCAGACGTCCGGGCTGACCGGAGCCGAGCTCGCGAACATCTGCAACGAGGCGGCGATCGCCGCAGGCCGGCGCAGCGATCTCTGGCTGAAGCAGGAGGACTTCGACTGGGCGATCGAGCGGGTCGTGGCGGGCCTGCAGCAGAAGAAGGTGCTGACGGAGAAGGAGCGCCGGATCCTCGCCTTCCACGAAGGCGGCCATGCGCTGATGGCTTATCTGATGGGGGGCATCTCGGGGCTGCAGAAGGTGACGATCGTCGCCCGCGGCACGGCGCTCGGCTACACGTTCCACCTGCCCGAGGAGGATCGCTACCTCCATACGAAGGAGGAGCTGCAGGACTGGATGGTCGTCGCGCTCGCCGGCCGCGCCGCCGAGGAGGTCGTCTTCGGCCGGGTCACGAACGGCGCCGCGAACGACCTCGAGAAGGTGACGGAGATCGCCCGGCACATGGTGTTCGACTGGGGCATGTCCGAGTCGGTTACCTCCCGCACGATGCGCGCCGACAACTACGCGCTGTCGGAGGCGACGAAGCGGCTCCGCGACGAGGAGCAGGCGCACCTCACCGACGGCGCGTACGAGGAGTCTGTGCGGCTGCTGACGAAGCACCGCCCGCCACTCGACCGGATCGCGAGCGCGCTGCTCGAGAAAGAGACGCTCGGTCGCGCCGAGGTGCTCGAGCTGTTCAAGGATGTCGAGCCGGAGTCGCGCGCATCCGAGACCGTCGGCGTCCCGCGCGTCGTCGCGAGCGAGCCCGGCCTCCCCAGGCCGTAACGGCTAGCCGGTCAGCGAGGAGATGTCGATCGCGTCCTTCGGGGCGCTGAGCGAGACGGACTTGTTCCAGTCGTCGAAGGTGATCGCGCCGCTCTGGCCCTTCTTCCCGCCGACGATCGCCACTGGATAGGCGGTTCCCGTCGCGGCGACGTAGAGCTTGCTGTTGTCGGAGGTGTCGCGAATCTCGACGACCTGCTGGCCCTTGTACGTCGTCGTGCCGTCGCTCGCGAGCTTGCCGTGGTTGTTGCCGATCGCGCCGAACAGGGCGCCGGGGCTCGTGAGCGGAGTCAGCGAGGCGAGCTGTCCCGATGTCGCCGACGCCTTCAGCCACTTGCCCTTGATCAGCCCGGCGGCCGCGCCGGCGAAGTGCTTGAGGAAGGCCTCGCTGCCTTTGATGTAGACGGTGTTGCCGATCCGGATCAGGCTGAACTCGAGCCCGCCCGTGGTCATCGACCCGGTCGCGCCCTTGTTCTTTGCGAGCGAGAGATCGAGGGTGATCGCGGTCCCGCTCGAGTTGATGCTGCCGGACACATGGAGGGAGCTCGCGCTCGTGGCGGCTTTCCTCGCGTCGGCGAGCACCTGAGTCGCCGGCTTCGACGCCTCACCGTTCGACGAGGCGGACGAGGATCCGCCGCCGCTACCACAACCGGCGAGCAGCATCGCTGCAAGGAGAAAAGCCGGGACGGTCGCGCGCATCGCGGCGATCCTTTCACATACGATCGCTCGCGTGGAGACTCGCTCGATCCACCACGTCGGAGTGGCGGTCGACGACCTCGACGGCGCTCTGGAGACGTACACAACGCTGTTCGGCGCGACGCTGGAGCACCGCGTCCGGGTCGAGGAGCAGGGCGTCGAGGCCGCGTCGATCCGGGTCGGAGAGAGCCGCGTCGAGCTGCTCGGCGCGCTCGGCGAGGACACCCCCGTCGGTCGCTTTCTCGCGAAGCGAGGCCCGGGCATGCATCACGTCGCCTACGAGGTGGCGGACATTCGCGCCGCGCTCGCCGATCTCGCCGGCTCGGGCGCGGAACTGATCGACGCGGAGCCGCGGCGCGGCATGTTCGGGCTCGAGGTCGCCTTCGTCCATCCCGACTCTGTGCACGGCGTTCTCTCGGAGGTCGTCGCAAGTGGCTGACGAGCGGATCAGGATCGAGCTCGGCTTCGCGGGCGGCCAAATCGTCGGCGGCTTCGTCGATTCCGGCTCGGCGGACCGGCTCGAGGCAGCCCTCGCCGGCGGCAGTGGCAGCAGCCCGGTCGTAGTCCTCGACACCGAGGATGGGCCGCTCCACGTCACCGTGTCGCAGGTCGCGTATTACAAGCGCGTGGTGCGTGGCGGCCGCGTCGGCTTTTCCTCTCCCTGACGTAGACCGCGTTAGCTCAGGCGGGTTCCCGGGGTACAGGCCTTGGGATGAACACGTCGACCGAGCCGCCCGTCCGCGAGTCGAACGAGCACGTCCGTGAGCTTGTCGCGCGCGGCCAGCAGGGCGACCGGGACGCTCTTGAGGAGCTGTACCTGATCCACTTCGACCGGATCTACAGCTACCTGCACGTCAGCGTCGGCAACCGCCACGACGCAGAGGATCTGACGACGCAGACGTTTCTGAAGATGCTCGAGAAGCTCGGCAGCTTCAAGTGGCAGTCGGCCCCGTTCTCGGCGTGGTTGTTCCGGATCGCGCACAACCTCGCCATGGACCACTTCCGCTCGCGCCGGCGCTGGCAGCCGGAGGAGGAAGTGCCCGAGCCGCCGCCGAGCGAAGCCGAGCCGTCGGCCGAGCTCGAGGCGATGCGAACGATCGGACGCGAGTCGATGCTCAAGCTGATCGAGAAGCTCTCGCCCGAGCAGCAGCAAGTGCTGACGCTGAAGTTCGTCTTCAGCCTCCCCAATGCGGAGGTGGCGGCGATCCTCGACAAGACGGAGGGCGCCGTGAAATCGCTCCAGCACCGCGCGCTCGTCTCCCTCCAGAAGCAGGTCGAGGAGCAGCCGACTCCCTGAGCGCCGCTAGCCTCCGCGCGTGGCGCTGGAGGTGGGGATCGTCGGACTGCCGAGCTCCGGGAAGACGACGCTCTTCCGGGCCTTGACGCACGCCGAGGCGACGGGCTCCGGCAAGGAGCACGTCGGGATGGCGCAGATCCCGGACGAGCGGCTCGACGCTCTCGCGCGCGTGGTGGGCGCGCGGAAGGTGACGCCCGCGGCGGTTCGCGTCGTCGACGTGCCGGGAACCGGCCCGCAGCTGCTCGGCAATCTGCGCCAGGTCGACGCGCTGCTCGTCGTCCTCGACGGCTTCTCCGGCACGCGGGTGGCGGCTGACGACCTCGAGACGCTGAAGCTCGAGCTGCTCGTCGTCGATCGCGACCACGTCGAGCGCCGGCTGGAACGTGTCGCGAAGCAGGCGAAATCGGGAGATACGCGGTTGAAGGCGGAGGCGGCCGACCTCGAGCGGCTCCTCGCGCACCTCGACGCGGGCAAGGCGCTCGCGGAGTGGGAAGGCGACCTGCCGCCGGAGCTCGATCCGCTCACGACGAAGCCGCTCCTCGAGCTCATCAACGGTGGAGACGGGATCGATCTGGAGCTCGAGTCGGAGCTTTCGGAGCTGTCGCCGGAAGAGGCCGCCGAGTACCGCGGCGGTGGCGAGTCCGCGCTCGGCGAGGTCGTGCGACGGCTCGCCGAGACGCTCGACCTGATCACGTTCTTCACCGCCGGAGAGAAGGAGACGCGCGCCTGGACGCTCACGCGCGGCGAGAGCGCGCTCGACGCCGCGGCGACGATCCACTCCGACATCGCGCGCGGCTTCATCCGCTGCGAGGTCGTGCGCTGGGACGATCTCGTCGCAGCCGGAGGTCATGCCGAGGCGGCGCGCGCGGGCAAGCAGCGGCTGGAGAGCAAGACGTACGTCGTCGAGGACGGCGACGTACTCAACATCCGCTTCAACGTCTGAGCCGGCTTTGGCGCCGGCGGGTCGTACGCCCCGCCGGCATCGCGGTGCCTCAGCAGCAGTCGTCGCCGCAGCAGCACTTGCAGCACTCGCACTTCGCGCTCATCGCTCCTCCTTTCATCGATGACCGTCGATGATGATACATTGATTGGGATCGATGCAAACGCTTCCCGTCCTTTCGCCGCTCTGCTGCGGCCCCTCGACTCCGCCGCTCGCTGCCGCTGACGCGAGCGCGCTCGCGGCGAGGTTCAAGGCGCTCGCCGATCCCGCTCGCGTGGCGATCGTCAACCGGCTCGCCGCGGCCGACGAGGTCTGCGTCTGCGATCTGAACGCCGCGCTCGAGCTCTCGCAGCCGACCGTCTCCCACCATCTCCGCGTGCTGCGGGAGGCCGGCCTCGTCGAGTCGTCGCGCCGGGGGACGTGGGCGTTCTACCGGCTCGTCCCCGAGGCGATCGAGCAATTGCGGGGGACGTTGGGCGCGTGACGCGAGCTCTCTTTGTCTGCGTCCAGAACGCCGGACGCTCCCAGATCGCACAGGCGCTCTACGAGCGGCGCGGCGGCGAGGCGCGCTCGGCCGGCTCCCAACCCGCGGCCGAGCTGCACGAGGCGGTGGTCGAGGCGCTGGAGGAGGTTGGGATCGACGTCTCCGGCCGCGTCCCGCGCGCGCTGACGCGCGACGACGTCGAGTGGGCCGATCTCGTGGTGACGATGGGCTGCGGTGACGCGTGTCCCGTCCTGCCCGGCAAGGAGTACCTCGACTGGAACCTCGCCGACCCCGTCGGGCTCTGCCTCGAGGAGGTGCGCGAGCTGCGCGCCGTGATCGAGGAGAAGATCTCTAGCCTGCCGATATGAGCGCGACTCCGGCGAGGGCGACGCCGACGCCGGCGAGCTGTACGGGGGCGATCCGTTCCTTGAGCACGAAGCGCCCGAGCACGACGAGCACGATCGGGTAGAGCGAGCCGAGCACCGAGACGACGCTGATGAGGCCGTGTCTCGCCGACGCGCCGTAGAGAAGGTTGGCGCCGGTGTCGAAGAGGCCGGTCGCGACGAGAATCGGGAGCAAGGGTCGCAGCCGCGCGGTCGAAGGGCGGACGAGCAGCGCGGCGATGAGGACGATCGGGATCACCGTGAGCCGCAGCGTCAGCGTCCCCCAGATCACTCCGGCCTGCGAGACCCGGTTCAGGCCGAGCAGCGACGAGCCGAAGCCGAGCGCGGCGAGGAGGGAGAGGCCGGCGCCGGTTGCGAGCTTCCGGCCGGTTCCTTCGGGCAGCGGCTCGGTCGCCGCGGCCACGACCCCGCCGATCGCGACGATGATCCCGACTCCTTGCAAGATCGAGGGATGCTCGCCGCGGGCGAGCCCGTAGGCGACCGGCACGATCGCTCCCGTGGCGGAGACCGGGCCGACGATTCCCATCGTCCCGATCGCGAGAGCCCGGTAGAAGGCGCCGAGGCCGATGGCGCCCGTTACGCCGGCGAACGCTCCCCAGGCGAGCTCGCGGCCGCTCGGCACGTGCGGCTGCGTCGCGAGCGCCATCGTCCCGACGAGCAGGAGCCCCGCGAGCTGCGAGACGACGAGCACCCAGACGATCTGCACGCGGCGCGTGCCCATCCCGCCGCCGAAGTCGGCGAGTCCCCAGGAAAGGCTCGCGGCGAGCGCGAGCGCGACGCCGATCAAGCCGGGATTGGCCTCGTGGCGGCGACGGCGTCGAGCTGGTTCGCGTGGTAGAGGACGGCCGCCTCGGCGGTGCGCGCGGCGCGCGCGTCGTGGTGGCAGGCGACGGCGTGGAGGAGCTCGTCCGGCGCGTCGAGCTCCTCGAGCAGGCGCAGACCAAGGTGGACGTGACCGAGCAGCTTCCCCTGCTCGCTTGGCGCGAAGACGGGCGGCGGGCCGAGCTCGCGCGTCCGGCCCACGTCGTGGACGAGTGCCGCGACGATGAGAAGGTCCGGGCGCAGGCGCGGATGGATCTGGCAGAGCTCGCGGCAGAGCGTCGCCACCCCGACCGTGTGCTCGAGGAGGCCTCCCGCATAGGAGTGGTGGCCGTCAGGCGTGGCCGGATACGACCGCAGCGGCGCCTCGGCAAGGGCGCGCACCGCGACCGCGCGCAGCTGCTCGTCGTGGATCTCCGCCACGAGGAACTCGAGGAAGCCCTCGAGCTCGTCGGCATCGCGACGCAGGCCGACCGCGAGCTGCGCCGGATCGATGCCCTCCGCCGGCTCGAGCGTCCGCACCTCGACCTGGAGCGCGTTCCGGAACTTCTCGACGCGCCCCAGCACGCGCACCGCATCCCCCGCCTCGAAGCGGCCGTCGAGCAGGTCGACGTCGTTCCACACTCGCGCGGGAATCCGCCCACTCGGGTCGACGAGCTCGAGCGCGAGGTACGTCGCCCCGTTCCGGGTGCGCAGCCGCTCCTTTCGCGCGACCGCGTAGACGCCGTCAATGGTGCGGTTCTCCTCGAGCTCGGCGATCGTCGTCATGCAGAGGAGTTTCGCATGAGGCCGGGGCGGGGACCGAATCGTGGATGGCGGTCGTCATGGGCCAGAGCAGGCGGTTTGCCGCCTCTAGCCCCGTCACGCGCTACTGGCTAGCCAACTGTGTCGGCTTTTCGCTGGCAGGCGGCGCGCGCGGGACGGTGGAGCGCGTCCTCACGGACGGGAATCCGTTCGAGCCTTCGATGCTGGAGGTGCGCTCGAAGAGGCATCGCCTGCGCTGCGTGCCGGCGGCCTCCGTCGTCGAGGTCATCCCGGCGGAGCGCGTTCTCGTTGTCGCGGGAGGAAGCTCCAGCCGCGCCACCGCCGTCCGCACTCGCAGCAGGCCGGCTCGCACGCATGAGACGCGCGACCGGCTCCGGCGGCTCGGCCGTCTCGCCGGCCAGGTCGCCGTCGCCGTGGGCTTCCTGCTCCTCGACCTCGCAACGTGGCTCGCGCGGCTGGCGGGCGAGGCCTGGCGGGTCGGCGCGCCCGTTGTCGCCTCGACGAGCCGGCGCAGCGGGAAGGAGTCGGTGAGATTGGTACGGTCAGTGCCGTGGCAGCAATACGGCCGTTCCGCGCGCTCCGCTACGACGAGGCTGTCGCAGGGTCGCTCGACTCGCTCGTCGCCCCGCCGTACGACGTCATCGGAGCAGAGCAACGAGAAGAGCTCCGGGGACGCAACCCACACAACATCGTCCAGCTGACTCTCCCCGACGACGAGGAGGAAGCCGCCGCGCAACTCGCCGACTGGCGCGCGCGGGGAGTGCTCGTCCAGGACGAGGAACCGGCGTACTGGTGGCTCGCGCAGGACTACGAGGGCCCCGACGGTGTGCGCCGGCGCCGCGAGGGATTCGTCGCGGCGCTCCACGTTGAGCCGTACGAGAACAAGGTCGTCCTGCCGCACGAGCTTACGCACGCCGGGCCGAAGGAGGGCCGGCTGCGCTTGCTCCGCGCGACCCGCACCCAGCTCGAGCCGCTCTTCTTCCTCTGGGACGGGACGATCGACGTCGACGGACTCGGCGAGCCCGATCTGCAGAGCGGCGGCGACAGCCTTTGGCGGCTCGACGCGGAGCTCGGGGAGGCGCTCACGGAGGAGCTCCGCGACGCGCAGCTCTTGATCGCGGACGGTCACCATCGCTACGAGACCACCCTCGCGTCGGGCGAGTCCTGGCTCCTCGCCGTCATCGTCCCGACGGGCCAGGAGGGGCTGACGATCTTCCCCACGCACCGGCTCGCCGAGTCGATCGACGGCGCCGCGGGAGAGCCGATCGAGCCGCCGGGCGACGACCTGCCGGGGCCCGTCCTCTATCGCGACGGCCGCTACGAGCTGCTGCATGGAGACGGGCTCGATCCCGAGGTCGTCGCGGATCTCGCGCCCGCCGGCGTCACGTACACGCCGCACCGCGAGGAGGCCGTGGCCGCGGTCGATCGCGGCGAGGCGGCGGCGGCGTTCCTGCTGCGGCCGACCCGGATCGAGAACATCTGGGAGGTCGCGCGGCGCGGCGACGTGATGCCGCAGAAGAGCACGTTCTTCTATCCGAAGCTCACCTCCGGCCTGTTGATGTTGCCGCTTGACTGACTGGCTCGAGCTCTGCCGGGCCGCGGTCGCCGACGTCGAGGCGGTGCTCGAGCAGCTGCCGACGCGCGCCGAGCGCGAGCCGGTCGTCGGCGCGGGCGAGGGCGGCGACGAGACGACGGCGATCGACCAGGCGGCGGAGGACGCGATCGTCGAGCGTTTCCGCGCCACGGGCGCCTCGATCGTCTCCGAGGAAGTGGGGCTGCTGGACGGCTCGGACACCGTGGTCGTGATCGACCCGATCGACGGCTCGCTCAACGCGAAGCGCGGCATCCCGTTCTTCTCGCTCTCGATCGCGGTCGCCGACGGCAGGACGATGGACGACGTCCACTTCGGCTTCGTCCACGATTTCGGCACGGGCGAGGAGTGGCTCGCGCGCCGCGGCGAAGGAGCTTGGCTCAGTGACGCGGCGCTCGGCGGTGTGCGCCCGAAGGACGAGGTCGAGATCCTCTCCTTCGAGGCGACGCTCACCTCCCTCGTCGCGCGCGAGGCGCCGAAGGTCGCAGATCTCGCGCACCGGCTGCGCATCATGGGCTCGCTCGCGCTCTCGCTCTGCCACCTCGCGGCGGGCCGGGTCGACGCGGTCGTCTCCCTCAAGCCCGCGCGCTCGGTCGACATCGCGGCGGGCCAGCTCCTCTGTCGCGAGCTCGGGCTCGCCGTCGACCTGTTCGACGTCGAGGAGCCGTTCGGCGCGGCGCCGCTCGACCTCGGGCAGCGTTCGCGCGTCGTCGCAGCGGGCTCGGCCGAGATCTGCGATCGGCTTGCGCGGGCGCTCTCCGCCGAACCGGCGCATGCCTAGTTGTAAATCGTAAAACTACGGCTCCTGCGGGATAACCCTGTCGTCTCCGTCCGGAAGGGGTCCCTATGAGAGAACACCGTGGTTTCGTCCTCCCAGCCGCGCTTGTTGCCGCGTGTCTCGGCGCCGTCGTGCTCGTTGCTTCGGCGTCGGGCACGACGAGCCGGCAGCTCGCGCCGACGGCGTCCGGCAAGCAGAGCGGACAGCAGGAGAACCGCTCGGCGCGCGTCCAGCACCTCCGCAACGCTCGCAGGACGGGCTTCGAGTGCCCGAACGGGCTCGCGTGCCAGTTCCTCCCTGCGGCGTACGCGCAGAACAGCTCGAGCCCGTACGACTACGGGAACTACGACCTCGCGAACCGTCCGGCCGACGGGCTCGCGATCCGCTACCTCGTCGTGCACGACACGGAGGAGAGTTATGCCAACACGCTCGCCGAGTTCCAGGACTCGCATGCGTACGCGAGCGCGCACTACGTGATCCGGTCGTCCGACGGGCTCGTCACGCAGATGATCCCGACGAAGGACGTCGCGTGGCACGCCGGCAACTGGTACGTGAACACGCACTCGATCGGAGTCGAGAACGAGGGCTTTGCGACTCAGGGTGCGCAGTGGTTCACGAACAAGCTCTACCACTCGCTCGCCCGGCTGACGAAGTACGAATCGCACCGGTTCGGGATTCCGCTCGACCGCGCGCACATCATCGGGCACGACCAGGTTCCCGGTCCGACCGGCGCCTACCAGGCGGGGATGCACTGGGATCCGGGCCCGTTCTTCAACTGGTCGCACTTCATGCGGCTCGTCGGCGCGCCGATCGTCCCGCAAGGCGATCCCGGCGCCGATGAGATCGTCACGATCGATCCGAGCTGGAAGACGAACAAGCCCGTCGTGACCGGATGCGGCGACGGCACTGCGACGTGTCCGACCCAGCCGGCGAGCTTCGTCTACCTCCACACAGCGCCGGATGCGAGTAGCCCGCTCGTCTCCGATTCCTACCTGACGGCTGCCGGCGTCGAGCCGAACGGCGTCGGGACGACGCTCGCGTGGGACTGGGGCGACAAGGCCTCGACCGGCACGGAGTACGCCATCGCCGGGCGCAGCGGCGACTGGCTGGGGATCTGGTTCGGCGGCCAGGAAGCCTGGCTCTACGACCCGCAGGGGACAGCGCATGCCACGATCCCGGGCGCCGGTACGCTCGTGACTCCGAAGGCAGGTCTCTCCTCGATCCCGGTTTACGGCACGGCGTATCCACCCGGCGAGTCGACGCCGCTCTACTCGATTCCGGCCGGCCAGACCTACGTGGCCAAGGATCTCGTCTCGTCGGACCATTACATGGCGTCCACGTTCGACGATCCGAGCTCGTATTTCGTCGAGACGAACCCGACGCAGCTCTACGAGATCTTCTTCAACCACCGGATCGCGTACGTCCGGGCCGACGACGTCAGCGTCGTGAACTGAGAGACAGGGGACGGGCGCGCCGGCGGGAAGCTGCCGCCGGCGCGCCCGTCCGCCTCGGCCTCGCTAGCGCTTCACGACGCGCGTGGCCGCCGACGTCGTGCGCGAGTTCCCGGCGGCGTTCACGGCGGTGACCCGGACGCGGAGGCGGTGGCGCGCGTCGTGCCTCCTGAGCCGGTACGTCGGCCTGGTCGCGCCCTTGATGCGCACGCAGGAGCCGCCGCCGCGCCCGCAGCGCAGCCACTGATAACGGAAGCGCGACGGAGAATTGCTCCAGTGCCCCGTGTTGACCGACAGGCGCTTGCCGACCTTCGTCTTGCCGAAGATTGCGGGTAGCCGGCTCGACGCTGGGATGCCGACGACCGTAGCCGTCGCGTTGGAGAGGGCCGCCCGCGTCGCGGCCGCGTTCGTCGCTGTGACGCGCGCCTCGAGCTCGTGTCCCCGGTCGGCGGCGACGACGGTGTAGGTCGACGACGTCGCGTGCCGGATCGAGGAGCAGCTCGTGCCGGTCGCCGAGCAGCGCAGCCACCGGTAGGCGTACGCCACCGGCGTGTTCCAGGTGCCTTGCGTCGTGGAGAGAGTCTTTCCGACCGCCGCGCGGCCGGAAACGGCGGGCGCAGTGGTGATGGCCGGCACCGGGACGACGACCTCGGTCGGCGTCGAGGCGGCGTAGCCCGACGAGCCGCCTCCGTTCGTCGCGCTCACCTCCGAGCGGATCTCATGGTCGGCGTCGCCCGCCGTCAGCGTGTACGCCGTGCCCGTTGCCCCGGCGATGTCCGCGCAGCTCGTTCCGATCGACGAGCAGCTCTGCCATTGGTGGGCGTAGCTCGTCGGCGAGCCGATCCACGTGCCGTTGGAGGTGGAGAGCGTCTTGCCGACCGCCGCGACGCCGGAGACGACCGGCGGGGCGGTGTTCGACGGGGTGGCCCCGGCGGTCGGGACCCAGTAGATCGCGTAGACCGTGTTCGTCGTCATGACCGATCCGCCGTGGTCGATCAGCGGCCCGCTGAAGGGCAGATTCGTCTTGGGATCCGTCGAGTTTGCGCTCGCAAGCCCGCCACGGTTCTGGACGCAACCGGTCCGGTGCAGCGGCGCGGTATCAGCCTCATTGCTGTACTCCTGCTGCAGCCAGTAGTGGCGGCCGTTGATGGTCTGGTTGTACTCCGCGCCCGGGAGGCCGGACGTGGCGCCGAAGGTCCAGGCGCAGAGGTCGCCGTTCTCGTTGTCGTCCGACGTGTACCAGCCGTTCTGCGTGTCGGCGTCGGTAATCGCCTCGTTCTGCTCGTGGCTGACGGTGTTGAGTGTTGCGTCGGCGTCGTTCCCGTTCGGCGATTCTCCGGAGTCGCAGCCTCCGGTGGGGATCGTTGCGTTGTACGGCTGCACCGCGTAGGCGATGCCCGGGGACGAGATGTAGTCGTGATAGGCGCAGAACATGTTCGTGCTGCACTCGCTCGTCGTCGTGCAGATGCCCACGTTGCTTGGCGTGAAGATGAAGAAGAGATTCGTCGTGCCGCCGTCCGGCCAATGATTGGCGCTGATGTCCCGCTCGATCGCGCTCCGGAGCTGAGAGTCGCTCAGGCAGACGGTGTCGTAGCCGTCGTTGCAGCCGTTCGACGGATAGGCAGTGGTATCGACGTACGAGCCGCCGAACGTCTCCTGATACTGGATGCCGGAGTACTGGGTGGCAACCGAGTAGACGTTGTTCGTGGTGCCGTTGTCGTGCGCGACGTCTGCGAAGTACTGGTTGATCGCATCTTCGTAGCTCGTACACGAAGACCCGTGACACCTTGGCGTGCTCAACCGAGGGGTCGAGTTCGCACGCAGCGCTGCCGGGCTGCCGCGGTGCGGGATGAAGCCCATCGGCTGCGGCCCGCGCGCCGCGCCGACCTGCGCGGGCGTCACCCCGATCAGCAGCGCGCCGGCGACGAGGAGCAGGGAGAAGACGGTTCTCAAGCCAGATTCACTATCGGCAGATACGCCGCGACAGGCTAGCCCGGTTTTGGCGACTTGACCTAAGGATTACGTGCGCGTTTCTTCGGTCAGTTGCGGGCCGACAGCGCGGCCGCGAGCGTGCCGAGCTTCCGGGTCGCGGCGGTGAAGCTCGTCACCGCGCCGCCGAGGCTTCCACCCTGCGCCTGCAGCGCATTCACCTGGTGCTGGAGATAGGAGGCCTGGCTCTGGATGTAGCCGGCGTCGAGCTGCGAGGGCGGCGTGGTCGTCAGGTACGTCGTGAGCGTCTTCAGCTCGTTCGCGACCTTCGCGACCGACGCCGACATCGTTCCCGCGTCGCTGGAAACAGAGCCCGCGGCGCCGTTCGTGGCGTCTGCCTGGGCGGCAACCGCCGCACCGGCGTGCGCGAGCGTCCGCGCGGAAGCCCTTGCCTGCGCGGCGAGACGGCGATCCCGCTTGTCGGCGGCGCGCGCGGCGGCGAGGGTCGCCGTCAGCCGGTGATTGCGGGCCGTCGCGCCGGCGAGAGCGCTCTCGGCGGCCGTGTTCCGCTGCGCCTGGTGCCGCCAGCCGATTGTGAACACGGCGGCGCTGACGAGCGCGCCGCAGATGAAGGCGAGCCCCGCGAGCAGCCAGGGCGAGCGAGAACGGCGCTGCGGCTTGGGTTGCGCAGCGCGGCGCACCCGGCCGAGCGGGGCGCCGCGATCCTCGAGAACGGGCCAGCCGGTGGAATCAGAAGCCATCCGCGCGCGCTTCGACGCCTCGCCCCTCGCTCCTCCCGCTAAATTCGAGGCATGGATCCTTCTCGCGACGCCGTCCTCGAAGCACTCGAGCAGGTGATCGATCCCGAGCTGCGCCGGCCGGTCACCGAGCTCGACATGGTGCGCGACGTCGAGATCCACGACGGTGTCGTCGCATTCACGATCGTCCTCACCGTGGCCGGCTGCCCGCTCCGCGACTCGTTCGAGGAGCAGGTCGAGCGGGCGCTCGCCGGCGTTCCGGGCGTGACGGGCGTCGAGCTCTCCTTCGACGTGATGACGCCCGAGGAACGGCAGGCGCTGACGCAGAAGCTGCGCGGCGGCGCGCCGGAGCGTGACGGCGTGATCCGGATCCCGGCCGACTGCCGCGTCCTCGCCATCGCGAGCGGCAAGGGCGGCGTCGGCAAGTCGTCGCTCGCGGCGAATCTCGCGGTCGCGCTGGCGGAGCGCGGCCACCAGGTCGGCGTGCTCGACGCGGACATCTACGGGCACTCCATCCCGCACATCCTCGGCATCCGCCAGAAGCCGGTCGCGGTCGACCAGATGATCGTGCCGCCCGTCAAGGGCGAGCTGAAGCTGATGTCGATCGGCTTCTTCCTCGAGACCAGCAGCGAGCCCGTCATGTGGCGCGGCCCGATGCTGCACCGCGCGCTCGAGCAGTTCCTCACGGACGTCCACTGGGGCGAGATCGACACGCTCGTCGTCGATATGCCGCCGGGCACGGGCGACATCTCGATCTCGCTCGGCCAGCTGCTGCCGCGCGCCGAGGTCGTCGTGGTGACCACGCCGCAGAAGCTTGCGCAGGATGTCGCGGCCCGCGCCGCGTCGATGGCGCAGAAGACGAACATGCGACTCCTCGGCGTCGTCGAGAACATGTCCGGCGACGTCTTCGGGAGCGGCGGCGGTGAAGATCTCGCGGGCGAGCTCGGCGTGCCGTTGCTGGGGACGGTGCCGCTCGACCCGGCGCTGCGCGAGCAGGGCGACGCCGGCGTGCCGGTCGTCTCCGCGCAGCCGGAAGCCGTCTCGGCGCGGGCGATCGTCGCGATCACGCAGGAGATCGAGGCGCTCCGCCGCGAGCCCTCCGGCGGCATCGTCAAAGCGCTGCCGCTCGTCCAATGACCAAGGCCTGCGACGTCATTGAGTCGGTGTACGCGCTCGCTCGCCGTGCCGACCACAAGAGCGTGCGCAAGCTCATCGCCGACGATGCGCGTTGGGAGCCGGCGGCGAAGGCACGCTGGAACCCGTGCCGCGACGGCGACCAGATCGTGCGGACGCTGCTCTGGCGCGCCGGGCCTGCGAATCGGCTGAGGCCCGCCGAGACGATCGACCTGGGGCCGCGCGCGCTGATCCGGCTGCGCGGCAAGCGAATCCACCGCCTCGGCGCAAGCGGGTACTGGGCTCCAAAGCTCTTCCAGGTTGTCGATGTCCGGGACGGCAAGATCGTCCGGATGCAGGACTACACGAAGCGCGAGGAGGCGCTGGCAGCGGCCGGCCTGCAGCCCTGAGCCGGTGGCCGGCGCTGCTTTCTTCGACCTCGACCGGACGCTGCTGCGGCGCTCCTCTGCGCTCGCCCTGGCCGGCACGTTCCGCGAGCGGGGGCTCATCTCCCGCTGGCAGATGCTGCGTGCGGCCGGCTGGCAGCTCCTCTTCGTCGCGCGCGGCGCGAGCCACGAGGCGGTGCGACGAGCGGCGGAGGACGGACTCCGCATCCTCGCCGGCTACACGCCCGAGGAGCTGCGCGAGCTCTGCGCGAGCGCGCTCGAGCCGGTGCTGCGGCCGCTCGTCTACGCGGAGCCGCTCCGCCTCGTCGAGCAGCATCACGAGCGTGGCGAGAAGGTCTACATCGTCTCGGCGACGCTGCAGGAGATCGTCGACGTGATCGCCGAGGATCTGGGCTTCGACGGCGCGCTCGGCACCGTTTGCGAGGTGAGGGACGGCCGCTACACAGGCCGAGCTGAGCGTGCGCTTCATGCCGACGCGAAGGCGGAGTGTGTTCGCGCCGTCGCCGAGCGCGAGGGACTCGATCTCGCGGAGTGCACGGCGTACTCCGACAGCCACACCGACGTGCCGTTTCTCGAAGCGGTTGGCCACCCGGTCGTGGTCAATCCCGATCGCGCGCTACGCCGCGTCGCCGCTGAGCAAGGCTGGCCGGTGCTCGAGTTCAAGATGCGGCATGCAGCCTGAGGAAGGGCTCGCTCGCCTGCGCGCGCTGGGCTTCGGAGAGGCGGACGCCGCGGCGCTCTGGGATCACTTCGACGCCGCGGAGAAGCGCGGCAAGCTCGGCCACGGTTATTCGCGCATCCCATTCCTCGAATCGCTCGAGGGCTACGACCCGACCGCCGAGCCCGCGCTTGTCGAGGACACGGCGGGGTTTCAGCGCTGGCACAGCGGCGGCGCCGTCGGCTACCTCGTTCTCGCGCGCGTCGTCCGGGAGCAGCTCGAACGGCCGCCCGAGCAGACGCGGCTCGTGGTGTGTGAGCGGACGTTCCCGACCGGGATGCTCGGCTACTACGTACGTCGCCTCGCCGAGCGGAGGCTCGTCGCACTGCTGACGGCGACCTCGCCGCCGCGGCTCGGCCCGCCCGGCGGACCGCACGTGGCCGGGACAAATCCGCTGGCGATCGGCATCCCGAGCTCCGACGGCGAGCCGGTTGTCGTGGACGTCTCGATGGGCGCGGTCACGCACGGGGACGTCATCGCAGGCCTCGCGACTCCCGAGCAGCTCGTGCCGTTCGGCGGCGAGCAGTGGCACAAGGCGCTCGCCCTCGCCCTCGGCCTGCAGCTGCTGTCCGATGCGCTGCGTCGCGAGGACGGCTACGGCGCGGTGCTGCTCGTCGCGCGCCCGGAGTCCGATCCCGTCCCGGCGCTGCGGGCTACTGGGATTCGGCTACCGGGAAGCGCGGATCGTCCCTGAGCGAGGCGAAATCCTCCTCGGTCGCGGCGTTCTTCGCGTAGTCGGGCCGCGCCTCGCAGGCGACCTGCAGCTCCTCGAGCGCGCGGTCTGCGTTCCCCGCCCGCGCCTCGACGCAGGCCAGGTGGTAGCGAATCGCGGGAATGTCGCGCTCGGCGAGCGCCTCCGCGAGGATCGTCCGCGCGGTCTCCCAGTCCCCGGCATTCCGCGCCGGCAGCGACGGGAAGATGTACTCCCACGACGAGATCTCGTGCGCGCCCGGCTCGCCGCCGATCGCCAGCACCGTCGTCCCCGCCTCCTTCGCGATCGCGTGCCGCCGCTGCTTCGGGTCGTCGAGGAAGACGATCGTCCCCCAGGGCGCGTCGATCTCCTCGCCGTCGACGGTGAAGGTCGCGTGGCCGCGGATGACGACGTACGCCTCCTCGTGGCTCTGCTCGGTGTGGTCCTCGACGACCTCGTCGCCGGCCTCGCCCGCCGTGTAGGCGTTGATGCCGAACGCGGTGAGGCCGAGCGGCCGGCGCACCGGCTTCCACATGAGCGTGCCGAGGACGGGGAGGCCCTCGACGTCGTCGAGCCGGAGCGTCCTCACGACTTTTCGCGCAGCGCGGCGAGGACGACCGGGTCGATCGCGTCGTCGCCGTCCAGCCGCTCCTCGAGATTCTCGACACCGGCCCAGGCGTCGAGCGAGTCGTAGCCGAGCCGCGCCAGGCGTTCCTCGACCTCGGCACGGAGCTCACCCTCGAGCGGCAGCCACTCCTCGCGCGGGCTGACCTCGAACAGGCGCTGGTGGAGGCCGTAGATGCGGCGCAACTCCTGGATGGGATGCTCGTGATCGTCCACCCGCAGGTCGACGAGGGTGTCGGACAGTCCGGCGTAGCCGCCGTTGCGCTCGACGACGAGAACGGAGGCGGATTGCTGGCCGCGCCGATCGCCGCCCGCAGCCTGCGCCGCCGCGAGGCACTCGATCAGCCGCTGCACGAGCGGCAGGTTCGCGTTCGCCTCAAAGGTCACGGCGAGCGCGTCCACGGTCTCGGCACCGACGAGGATGTTCCCCTGCGCCGCGTAGCCCGCGCCGGTGCGGCCGCCGGCCCAGTCGTTGCACTCGGGCCCCGTGAAGCTCGCGCTGCGTCCCTTGGCGTCGACGATGCCCAGCTGGCGCTCGACGCGTCCCTCGTCCTCCGCCGTCAGCCGCTCGACGACCTGCTCGGCGGAGAGACCCTCGCGGAGCAGCGCGAGACCGTTCGGGCCGTAGCTCGGGTTCGCGTACGCCTGCGTGGCGATGGCGCCGACTTCGGGCTCCGCCCACGGCACGACCGAGCCGACGGCGAGGAACTTGGACTGCACGGCGACGCCCCACTGTCGCGCTTCGAGGTCGCAGGCCGCGATCGAATACGTCGCGACGATCGGCCTAGCCGCCATACGTCAGCTCCGTCAGGTCGAGGTCGAGCAGGTCGCGCCGCTCTGCGGGGACGAGGACGACTGCCACCTCCGGCCGCGCGAGCGCAGCTCGCACCTCGTCGGCCGAGCCGGCGCGCACGACGACCGGCGTGCCCGCCTCGAACGCCGCATGGATCGCCTCGGGGTCGTGCGGCGAGTCGACGACGAGAGCCTCCTCGACCGGCACGGCGAGATCTCCCTCGACCGCGAGCTCCGGCACCCGCCGTCCGCTCGCTCCCCACCAGCGCTCCCTCATACCGTGACGGACTCTCCCGGCTCGATCGCCTCGACCTTCACGTCGGGCGCGAGCTCCTGGAGTGTCTCGGGCCGGCCGACGAGCGGCGGGAAGGTGCCGTAGTGACACGGCACGCACCGCTTCACGCCGAGCAGCTCGAGCGCGAGCGCGGCCTCCTCCGGCCCCATCGTGTAGTGGTCGCCGATCGGGAGGACGGCGAGGTCGAGCGGCCCGTACAGCCGCGCGATCAGCGCCATGTCGCCGAAGACGCACGTGTCGCCGGCGAAGTAGACGCTCTTGCCCTCGGCGCGCACGACGATCCCGCACGGCTCGCCCATGTACTCCAGGTCGTTGTTGGACGAGGAGTGGTGGGCGTTCGTGAGCGTGAACTTGATGCCCTGCGCCTCGACCGTGCCGCCCTTGTTCGGGTCGAGGACGTTCTCGAGCTTGTGCTTGATCTGGAGCCAGTCGGCGAGCTCGACCGCCGCGACGACCGTGCAGCCGTGCTGTTGCGCGAGCTCGACGGTGTCGCCGAGATGGTCGCCGTGCGCGTGCGTGATCGCGATGACGTCGACCTTCTCCGGGGTCACTTCGCTCTCGGGGCACTTCGGATTGCCGTTGAGGAAGGGGTCGATGTAAACGCGCTTGCCGTCCGCGTCGAGACGAAAAGTTGAGTGTCCGAGCCAGGTGAGTTCCATGCCACGAGCCTACTGAGGAGGACCGTCCGATGCCGCCGTGAACCTACGGAGGGATGGGTTCGCGCGTCCTGCCCCTGACGCTCGCCACGGCCGCTCTCGCGGCCGGGACTGTCGGCCTCGCAGGACTCGCGCTCTGGCTCGGTCTCTTTGCAATTCCCGCTGCTGCAGCCGCCGCGTTCGTCGCGGCCAGCGACACGCTCGAGGGACGGCCCACGCTGCTGCGGGCGGTGACGAGCGGCCTCGCGCTCGCGCTGCTCGTCCTCGCCTGCGCAGCGCGTTCGAACGGGGTCGCCGGCGCCGGCACGCCCCAGCTCGCAACGTGGGCGCTTCTGCTCGCGTTGCTCTCCTACTCGGCGCCCGTCGTCGCTTGGGTGCTGGAGCCGGTCAAGGTGACGCGGACGCGGCCCGAGCGCCGCCGCCGCCCCGTCGAGGCTGCGGAAGCGCTCGAGCGCGCCGCCTGAGCTTCCCGTTCGCCCGCTCTAGCGAGCGGCGACCTGGAAGGCGAACGTGCGCCGGGTGGAGACGCCGCCGATGTCCGAGCCGCCCGGCTTCGTCGCATGGACGAGCACGGCGAGCAGCTCCTGACGCGGGCTCCGCGCCGGGAACCTCTCAGCCGTCTCCGTGAGCGTCACGGTTCCGGTGGAGCCGGTCGTGCCCTGCGCGCCCGCGAACTGGTTCCACGGCACGGGGACGGCGTCGACCGTCGCACCTTGCACCAGCCGGCCGTTGCAGGCGGTCACCTTGATGGTCAGGCTGATCGTCTGCGTCCCGATCCGCACCGGGTTCGGCGTGACCGAAGCGTGCGCGAGCGTCAGCCGCGCCGGCGGGAGCAGGTCGGCGATCTGGATCGTGCCGGTGCCCGACGGGCAGCCGTTCGGCGCGGGGACGACAGCCGTCGGCGCGGACGTCGCCTGCGTCGAGCCGGCGTTGTTGGTCGCGACGACCGAGGCCCGCAGCGTCGTACCGGAGTCCGCGCTCGTGAGGGCGTATGCGTTGTGCGTCGCGCCGGCGATCTTCGAGCAGCTCGCGCCGCTCGAGTTGCAGCGGCTCCAGCTGTAGGTGTAGCCGGTCGGGCTCCCGCTCCAGGTTCCGTTGCTCACCGTCAGCGTCGAGCCGATCGCGACCGTGCCCGAGACGGCCGGAGCCGCCGTGTTCGTAGGCGCGGCCGCGCTCGAGATGACGGCCGTCGGGGCGGAAGTCGCGTCACCGGAGCCGCCCGCGTTCTTGGCGGTCACGGTCACGGTGAGCGTGTGGCCGACATCGACGGCGGTCGGGATGTACGTCGTCGCCGTCGCGCCGACGATGGCCGTGCAGGAGGCACCGCTCGCGTCGCACCGGTTCCAGGCGTAGGCAAAGGAGGTCGGGCTCCCGCTCCACGTTCCGGGCTCGGCCGTCAGCGTCTGTCCCTCCTGCGGCGAGCCCGAGATGCTCGGCGGCGAGGTGTTGGTCGGGGCGGTGCTCGTATCCGCACGGCCGCTGCCCGGCTGCCCGATGAGGGCGCCGATGACCATCGCGCTCACGGCGATCGCGAGCGTCGTTCCCAGTCTCGTTAGTGTCATGTGTAACTCCTTCGTAGTCCGATGGATTACTACGAAGCAGTGGTAACGGACTGAAGGTCAGGCTCGGGTTAAATACCCCGACTCTTTGCAGACTCTTTAAAAGAGGGAACCCGGGCCGATCAGAAGGGGAGCGCACTTGCTGCGTGCCGTGCCAGCTCGATCAGCGGCTGGACGGCGAAGAGCGAGCCGACCGAGACGGCGAGCGCCGCTCCGACCGCGAGGTGGAGCAACCGTTCGGGTGGCGGTGAGCCGCCGGCGATCGCGAGCTCCGGGCCGCGCATGTACATCGCCCGCACGATCCCGAGGTAGTAGTAGAGGCTGACGAGCGTCGCGATCACCCCGACGATCACGAGCCACACCCAGCCGTGCCGGTACGCGGCGGCGAGCACGTAGAACTTCCCGACGAAGCCACCGCCGAGCGGCAGTCCCGCGAAGCCGAACATGAAGAACCACATGGCGACGCCGAGGAACGGGCGCTCCCAGCCGAAGCCGGAGAGGTTCTCCAGCGTCACCGGCACCCCGAGCTCCCGCTCCCGCGCGGCGACTACGGCGAACGAGCCGAACGCCATCGCCGAGTAGGGGACGAGGTAGTACATGAGCGCGCGGCCGCCGAGAGCGGTGCCGGCGCTGAGCGCGATCAGCATGAAGCCGGCGTGCGAGACCGAGGAGTAGGCGAGGATCCGCTTCACGTTCGTCTGCACGAGCGCCGCGAGGTTCCCGATCACGAGAGAGGCGACGGCGATGGCGGCGAACGCGACCGTCCAGAGGTGCGCGTCCTGCGGTAGCGCGGTCCGCACCAGGCGCAGCGCAAGCAGCAGTGCGGCGACCTTCGTCGCCGACGACATCCAGGCGGTCACCGGTGTCGGCGCGCCCTCGTAGACGTCGGGCGTCCACATGTGGAACGGCGCGGCCGACATCTTGAAGCCCAGGCCGCCGACGACGAGCGCGATGCCCGTGACGAGCAGCGAGTCGTGGCTGAGCCCGTGGCCGCCGATTGCGGCGGCGATGCCGTGGAACGAGATCGTCCCCGTCGTCCCGTAGATGAGCGCCGAGCCGAACAAGAGCGTGGCGGAGCCGAACGAGCCGACGACGAGGTACTTCAGCCCGGCCTCGAGCGAGCCGGCGTAGTCGTAGTCGATCGCGCACATCACGTAGAGCGCGATCGAGAACCACTCGAGCGAGAGGAAGACGGTCATCAGGTTCGCCGCGCCGACGAAGAAGGCCATGCCGGCTGCGGACGCGAGCAGGAGCGCGAAGTACTCCGCGATGTGGTCGTCGCGGCGCTCGCGGTCGGCGTCGCGTCCCCAGCCTGGCAGGTGCTCGACCGAGAGGAGAGTGGTGGCCAGGCCGAGCCCGCAGAGGATCACCTGCGCGAGCGCGGTCCAGCGGTCGCGGTAGAAGGCGCCGGAGACGACCGTGTGGCCGTGGCGCGAGTCGACGTAGAGCCAGACCGAGGCGACGATGCCGCCGAGGAAGCCGAGCCCGGCGACGCTCGCACCGAAGGTTCTCCGCAGCGGTGCCGGCACGAGTACCGCGCCGAGCAGCGAGACACCCGACGCCGCCAGCAGCGCGAGGATCGTCGCCAGCGCGAACCAGTCGATGTGCGGCGTGTGGAGGCTCATTTGAACTGGCCTTTCACCGTCGCAGCCGGATTCGGCCCGAAGAACGAGTGGTGGCTGATCCCGGCCGGCCAGGCCGAGAGGAAGAGCAGCCCGGCGACGAGAGGCACGATCAGCGCGAGCTCGCCGGGCCGCACGTCGAGAGCCTCGTCCGCCACCGTCGAGCCGCGCGCGTCGTGCAGCACCGCGGAGATCAGCCGCAGCATGTACATCGCCGCGAGCACGATCGCGCCGGCGCCGATCGCCGCCCACCACCAGGCGCGCTGGAAGACGCCGGCCAGGATCAGGAACTCGCCGGCGAACGACGCCGAGCCGGGTACCGCGAGCGAGATGATCCCGACCGTCATCAGCAGCGTCGCGAGCGCGGGTCTCCCGCGCGCCATCCCGCCGAGCAGCCGGAACTCGCCCGTCGTCGTGCGCCGCTCGACGACGCCGGCGATGAGGAAGAGCGAGGTGGAGATGAGCCCGTGCGCGACCATCTGCAGGACGGCGCCGTCGAAGCCGAGGCTCGTCCCCGCGAACAAGCCGAGCGCGATCAGCCCCGACTGCGCGAGCGACGAGTACGCGACGACACCGCGGAAGTCCGGCGCGCGGAAGGCGAGCAGCGAGCCGTAGACGAGCGCCGCCGCCGCGAGCGCCAGGATCGCCGTCCGGTAGAAGGACGTCGGCTCAGGGAACTGCGGGATCGCGATCCTCAGCATCCCGTACAGGCCCGCCTTCGCGATCACGCCCGAGAGCACGGCCGTCACCTCGGGCGGCGCCTCTCGGTACGCGTCGGGCAGCCAGCCGTGGAACGGCCAGAGCGGCGCCTTGATCACGAACGCGACCATGAAGCCGAGGAACAGCCAGCGGCTGCCGCTCGTTGGCCCGTCGACGAGGTCGAACGTGCCCGCCTGCAACCCGTACGCGATGATCGCCGCGAGCATCAGCAGCGAGCCGGCCATCGTGTAGAGGACGAACTTGATCGTCGCCTCCATCCGGCGCGCGCCGCCCCAGACGCCCATCAAGACGTAGAGCGGGATGAGCATCGCCTCGAAGAAGGCGTAGAAGACGACGAGATCCTGCGCCATGAAGACGCCGACCGTTGCGCCGGTGAGCAGCAGCATCAGAGCGAAGTAGCCGCGCGGCCGCTCGCGCCCGACCCAGAAGCCGTAGCCCGTGCACGCCGCCATCGCGACCACGGTCAGGCCGACGAGCCAGACCGAGAAGCCGTAGACGCCGACGTGGTACGAGACGCCGAGGTCGCCGAACCAGCGCGCCCGCTCCTCCATCTGCAAGCCCGAGCGGGAGAAGTCGAAGCGCGTCGCCTGCTCGATCCAGAAGCCGACCTCGGCGAGGGAGAAGAGCATCGCGAGGCTCCCCGTCGCGTAGCGCGACAGCGGCAGCAGCCAGACGAGGATCGCGCCGCCGATCGGCAGCCAGATCAGGATCGAGGTGAGGGCTGTGCTGCTCATTTAGCGATCAGGAAGGCGAGGACGACGGCGGCCGCGCCGAAGGCAAGGAACAGGACATAGGTGCGGAGGAAGCCGGTCTGGATGCGGCGCACGAGGCCGCCGGCCTCGAGGGTCGTCTCGCCGATGTCAGGCCCGGTCTGGAGCACGATGGGCTCCTCGAACTCGCTCCGCAGGCTGCCGGCGACCGCGACCGCGGGCGCGTAGAAGAGCCGGTCGTAGATCGCGTCGAAGTAGAACTTGTTCTCGAGCAACCGCACGAAGAACGGCGCGTACGGGATCTTGACGCGCTCCTCGGAATAGATCGCCCACGCGAGCGCGATCCCGCCCAGGCCGGCGAGCACCGTCGCGGCGGAGGTGACGTACTCCTGCGTGCTCGTCGGGGCCGCGGCCGCGAGCGTCTGTGCAGCAGGCGAGAGCCAGTCGGTGAACGGATGCCACTGCGGCGACCACTGCAGCCAGCCGCCGACCGTCGCGAGCACGGCGAGGACGCCGACCGGCACGAGCATCGTCAGCGGGCCTTCGCCCCAGCGACCGTGCTTGTGGTGGTGCTCTTGCACGAACGGGCTCGGCTCGCCGGGGAAGACGAGGAACCAGAGCCGGAACGTGTAGAGGCCTGTGAGGAAGGCGCCGGCCACTCCGCAGATCCAGAAGATCCAGCCGTACCAGGTGCCGAGCGCGGCGGCCGAGGCGACGATCGAGTCCTTGGAGAAGAAGCCGCTGAACGGCGGGATTCCGACGAGCGCGAGCGCGCCCGCGAGGAAGCACCACTTCGTGAACGGCATCAGCTTCCCGAGCCCGCGCATCTTGCGGAGGTCCTGCTCCCCGCTCAGCGCATGGATCGCGAGGCCGGCGGTCATGAACAGCAGCGCCTTGAAGAAGGCGTGCGTGAGCAGGTGGAACATCCCGTTCGCGTACGCGCCTACCCCGGCGCCGAGGAACATGTAGCCGATCTGCGACATCGTCGAGTAGGCGATGACGCGCTTGATGTCGGTTTGGACGAGCGCGATCAGCCCCGCGACGATCAGCGTCAGCGCACCGGTGCCGGCGGCGATCAGCTCGACCGTGCGCGCCTGCTCGAAGATGGGATGCGTACGCGCGATCAGGTAGACGCCCGCGGTGACCATTGTCGCGGCGTGGATCAGGGCGCTGACCGGCGTCGGTCCTTCCATCGCGTCGGGCAGCCACGTCTGGAGCGGGATCTGCGCCGACTTCGCAACGGCGCCGCCGAGCAGGCCAAGCGCGACGAGGTTTGTCGCGGTCGACGAGAGGTGGACGCCGAACGCGCTTGCGAAGGAGAGTGAGCTCGTGTGCGCGATGAGAACGAAGAACGCGAGCGCCATCGTTGCGTCGCCGAACGCGTTCATCACGAAGGCTTTCTTCGCCGCGGCCACCGCGCTCGGCCGCTCGTGCCAGAAGCCGATCAGCAGATACGACGAGAGACCGACGAGCCCCCAGCCAGCGAGGAGCAGGAGCAGGTTCCCGCCCTCGACGAGCAGCAGCATCGAGAAGACGAAGAACGACATGTAGGCGAAGTAGCGGCGCTCCTCGTTGTCGCCGTCCATGTAGCCGATCGAGTAGAGGACGATCAGCCCGCTGACGCCGCTGACGATCAGCATCATCACCGTGCTCAGCGGATCGACGAGGAGCTGGAGGCCGACGCTGAAGTGCCCGCTCGCGAGCCACGTCCAGGCGGTTGTGATCTCGCCGCGGGCGGGGACGGGCGGCAACAGCGTGTGCGTCTGGCTCGTGTGGCTCGAATGGACGCCGAGGAAGGCCCAGACAGCGCCCCCGAACGCGACGAAGCAGCTCGTCGTCGCGATCCAGCCTGTCGCGACCCGCGGCAGCCGGTTCCCGCCGAGCAGGATCGCGATCGTCCCACCGAGCGGCGCGAGCAGGCAGAGCCAGGAGCCGCCGGTCATCCGCGCAGCTCCGAGAGGCGGTCGACGTCCATGGCGAGCCGCTTCCGGTTGAGCGCGACGACGAGGCCGAGCCCGACGCAGACCTCCGACGCGGCGACCGCCATCACGGCGAGGCCGAAGATCTGCCCGGCGCCGTTGTGGAAGTGGCGCGCGAACGCGATCAGCGCGAGGTTGCCGCCGTTGAGCATCAGCTCGAGCGAGAGCAGGACGATCAGCGGGTTCCGCCGGATGAGGACGCCGAGCGCGCCGATCCCGAACAGGAACGCGGCGACGACGAGGTACCAGGCGGTGTCGGGGCCGAGCATCAGGCGGTCGTCTCCGGGTCGAGTCGCCGGGTGTGCGCGCCGAGGATCACGCCGCCGACCGCCGCGATGAGCAGGACGATCGACGTGATCTCGAAGGCGAGCAGGTGGTCGATGAGAAAGAGCCGGCCGATGTAGGACGGCGTCCCGAACACGGGGCCGACCTTGCCGTCGTGGCCGAGCGAGTGGCCGGCGTCGAGCGCGATCGCGACGACGATCTCCACGAGCAGCGCGCCCGCCGCCAGCACAGCGCCGAGCGTCTGCCAGCTCGGCCCGCCGCTCCACGGATCCTCGTTCCGCGGCCCGACGTACGCGATCACGAACAGGAACATCACGACGACCGCTCCCGCGTAGACAAGCACCTGCGCGGCGGCGACGAACTCCGCGCTCAGCAGCAGATACATGACCGCGAGCGAGGCGAGATTCCCGATCAGCGCGAGCGCCGAGTAGAACGGATTCTTGAAGGAGATGACGGCGACGCCCGAGGCGAGGCAGGAGAAGCCGGCAGCGAGCCAGACGATCCAGACGACGACATTCCCGGCGGAGGACGCGACGACGAGTCCGCTCAAGACCTTTGACCTTTCCGTTCAGGGTCGACGGCGCTCACAAGCGCGGAGGCAAGACCGCGCTCTTGCCGGAGCGCAAGCAGACACCCGTCCAGGCTCGGCCGGAAGAAGGGGGTCCACGGGGGAAACATGGTTTCCCCCGTGAGAGCGAGCCGAAGGCGAGCGGCGCTCACGAGTCGGACTTGTAGAAGGGGATCGGCGTGTCGTACAGGTCGCGGTCGGCGACCGGGATCTCCTTCACCGGCGGGGCGAGGAGCATGTCCTTCGTGTAGATCTGGTCGTCGCGGTTGTGCTCGGAGATCTCGTACTCGTTGCCGAGCGTGATCGCGTCGAACGGGCACGCGAGCTCGCAGTAGCCGCAGAAGATGCAGCGGCTGAGGTTGATCTCGTAGATCCGCGCGAAGCGCTCGCCGGGCGAGACGCGGTTGTCCGGCGTGTTCTCGGCGGCGACGACGCGGATGCAGTCGGCCGGGCAGGCGGCCGCGCAGAGCGAGCAGCCGACGCACTTCTCCAGCCCGTTCTCGTGGCGCCAGAGGCGGTGCCGCCCGCGGAAGCGCGGATAGACCGGCCGCTTGTACTCCGGGTACTGCTCCGTGATCGGCTTCTTGAAGATCTGCTTGAAGGTGACGCCGAAGCCCTTCAGCGTGCTCACAGGCTGCGGACTCATCCGCCGAACCCCACGACGAGAGCCGCCGTCACGACCGCGTTGATCGTCGCGATCGGTAGCAGGATCTTCCAGCCGAAGCGCATCAGCTGGTCGTAGCGCAGCCGCGGCAGCGTCGTCCGCAGCCAGATGAAGACGAAGAGGACGGCCATCGTCTTGAGCAGGAACCAGATCGGCCCGATGTCCCACGGCCCGTGCCAGCCCGAGAAGAACAGCGTCGTCATCAGGCCGGAGAGCGTGATCATGTTGATGTACTCGGCCATCTGGAACAGGCCCCAGCGCATCCCCGAGTACTCGGTGTGGTAGCCGGCGACCAGCTCCTGCTCGGCCTCCGGCAGGTCGAACGGGGCGCGACTCGTTTCCGCGATCCCGCCGAAGAAGAAGACGAGGAGCCCGATGAACTCGGGCGCCGCGTAGGGGAGAAAATGGCCCTGGCGCGCGACGATCTCCGGCAGGTTGAGCGAGCGGCCGAGGATGATCACGCCGAGCACGCTGAGCGCGAGCGACACCTCGTACGAGACGAGCTGCGCGCAGGTGCGCATCGAGCCGAGGATGGAGAACTTCGACTCCGACGCCCAGCCGCCGACGATGAAGCCGTAGATCCCGATCGAGCCGAGCGCGAAGATCGCGATCAGGCCGATCGAGACGTTCGCGACCTCGCCGTTGATCCGCCAGCCGTGCACCGTCCAGCCCGGCCCCCACGGGATGAAGGCGAAGGCGGCTATCGCGGTGAAGGCGGAGACGACCGGCGCGAGGATGTACGGCAGCTCGATCGCGGACGCCGGCGAGAACGCCTCCTTGCGGACGAGTTTGACCAGGTCGGCGATCGGCTGGAGAAGACCGAACGGGCCGGCGCGGTTCGGGCCGTAGCGGAGCTGCATCCGGCCCATCAGCTTCCGCTCGATCAGCGTCAGGTAGGCGAAGAGGCCGAGCAGGATGTTGACGATGACGATCGCCTCGATGATCGCGATCCACCACGGTTCGGACGGCATCACGCGCTCACCTCCTCGGTGACGCGGCTGAGCTCGACCACGCCGGCGAGGCCTTCGGCGTGCTCGATGGCGACGCGCGCGATTCCCTTGCGCAGGCGGCGGTTGACGCGCGCCGGCAGCGTGATCGCGCTGCCGTTCGAGCCGACGGTGACGTAGTCGCCCGTCTCGATGTTGCGCCAGCCGGCGTCGTCGGGGGAGAGCTCGAGCTCGGGCTGCGGCCGCTGGAACTGGAGCTCGGCGACACGCTCGACGGCGGCGCCGGAGAAGAGCGGCTTGTACGCGACGAGGCGAATCTCGTTCTGGCCGAGCTTCGGCTCACGCTCCGGCAGTGCCTTCGCCTCGACGCGCGCGCCGGCTTCGGGATAGCCGCGCAGCGGAGCGCGCTCGCCGACCTCGCCGAACGCCAGGCCGCCGTAGACCTTCTCCGACACTTCCGCGAAGACGGCGGCCGTGTACGGCGCGACGTCGACCTTGAAGCGCGCGGCGAGATCCGCGATCCACTCGAGCTCGTCGGGGCAGGGCGGCGTCACCGTGCGGCGCAGGCGCTGCAGGCGTCCCTCGAGGTTGACGAACGTGCCGTCGCGCTCGAGATAGCTCGTGCCGGGCAGGACGAGATCGGCCCAGCCGGCGCTGAGCCCGCCGAACATCGAGACGACGATCGTCGCGTCGGCCTGCTCCGCGAGCGCGCGAACGTTCTCGCTCCTGGCCGCCTCGTCGCCGGAGACGACGAGCAGCCCGATTCCCTCCGCCTCCTCGCCCTCCTCGTCGCAGCAGGCGGCCCACGCGTCGGCGACGCCGCGGCCGTTCGGAGTCTCGGGGAGGTAGAAGGCGCCGCAACCGTCGCGGCCGGCAAGACCGAGCTTCTCGGCAAGCTTCGCAACTGTGGCGCCGCCGCGTCCGCCTGGGCCGGACCAGATCAACACGACGCGCTCGGCGTCGCCGACGTTGTCCACGGAGTCGAGGATCCGGGCGCCGTTGCGGCGGGCCGACTTGACCCAGAGGTCGACGACGGGCGCGCGCTCGACGACGGGCACGTCGCCGAGGACGACGACGGCGTCCGCGTCGCGGATCGCGGCCAACGGCAGCCGGTAGCCGTCGAGAGCGCCGGAGACCTCCTCCGGCAGCATCGCCTCGTGCGAGTCGAGCCCGGCGCGCAGCAGCTTCCCGAGCGCGTACGCCTGCTCGACTGTCTCGGAGCCGGAGAGCGCGGTGACGATGCGTCCGCGCGCGCTGCGCAGCAGCCGCTCTGCCTCGTCGAGCGCGGCCTCCCACGAGACCTGCTCGAGCCCGTGCAGCCGGATGCGCTGCAGCGGCTGCGTCAGCCGGTCCTCGGCGTGCAGGTGCGTGTAGGCGAAGCGGCCCTTGTCGCAGATCCAGCCCTCGTCGATCTCGGGGTGGTTGCGGGAGAGGATCCGCTTGACCTTCGCCTCGCGGACGGTGGCGTTGATGTTGCAGCCGACGGGGCAGAGCCCGCAGACGGTTGGGACATCGACGATCTCCCACGGCCGTGCCTCGAAGCGGTACTGGGTCGGGAGCAGCGCGCCGACCGGGCAGAGCTCCGTCACGTTGCCGGTGAACGCGCCGGTGTACGGGAGATCCTCGAAGGTCGTGATCACGGACAGCGCGCCGCGATCGGCGGCGACGAGCTGGCCGTCCTCGCTCACATCCGAGCTGAAGCGCGTGCAGCGGTAGCAGAGGATGCAGCGCTCGCGGTCGAGCGCGATCGTCGGCGAGATCGGGATCGGCTTCTCGAACGTGAGCTTCTCGTAGCTCATCCGCGTGTTGCCGGGGCCGTAGCGGAAGGTCAGATCCTGCAGCGGGCACTCGCCGCCCTTGTCGCAGACCGGGCAGTCGAGCGGGTGGTTGACGAGGATGAACTCGAGCGTGCCGTTCTGGCCGGCCGCCGCCTTCTCCGAGGTGCGCGCCGTCTTGACGACCATCCCGTCCTGAGCCGTGAGGGTGCAGCCGGTCTGGAGCTTCGGCATCCCCTCGACCTCGACGAGGCACATCCGGCAGGCGCCGATCGGCGCGCCGAGGCGGGGCTCGTAACAGAAGACGGGGATCTCGACGCCCGCGGCGAGCGCCGTCTCGACGATGCCCATCCCCTTCGGGACGTGGACATCCCGCTCGTCGATCGTGACGCGCACCAGCTCGGGCGTGCTCATACGAGCGCTTCCTGGCCCGCAGCCGTGTGCGCGTGCTGGTCCGATGGCGCGAGGATTCCCTCGAGCGAGGAGGAGCCGTGGAACGGGCACCCGCCTCCATCGACATGGGCGACGAACTCGTCGCGCCACTTGTGGAGATAGCTCGCGACGGGATAGACCGCGAACTCGCCGAGCGCGCAGAGGACCTTGCCGAGGATGTTGTCGCCGACCGAGTCGAGCAGGTCGAGGTCGGCGCGCGACGCGGTGCCGTTCTCGATCGACTCGAGGATCTGCACCATCCAGCGCGTCCCGACCCGGCACGGCGTGCACTTGCCGCACGACTCGTGCGCGTAGAACTTCGTCGAGCGGAGGGCGAGCTGCACCATGCAGCAGCGGTCGTCCACCACGATCAGCGAGGCGGCGCCGAAGAACGTCCCGATCGCGCCGAGCGAGTCGTAGTCGAGCGGCACGTCGATCTGGTCGGGAGTCAGCGCCGGCACGGAGGAGCCGCCCGGGATCACGGCCTTCAGCTCGCGGCCGTCCGCGATCCCGCCCGCACAGTCGTAGATCAGCTCGCGCATCGGCGTTCCCAGCGGCAGCTCGTAGTTGCCCGGGCGCACGACGTTGCCGGAGATCGAGAAGATCGCGGTGCCCGGTGAGCTCGGCACGCCGGTCTTCGCGAACTCGTCGGCGCCCATCTCGAGGATCGCGGGGACGGTGGCGATCGTGCAGACGTTGTTGATCTGCGTCGGCGCCATGTAGAGGCCTTGGATCGGCGGGAACGGCGGGCGCGGCCGCGGCTGGCCGCGCTTCCCCTCGAGTGACTCGAGGAGCGCGGTCTCCTCGCCGCAGATATAGGCGCCCGCGCCGCGGTGGACGACGATCTCGACGCCGCCGAAGAGTCCCGCCTTGCGCGCCTCGTCCACGGCGGCCTGGAGGATCTCGTACTCCGCGAGGTACTCGCCGCGGATGTAGATGAAGACGTTCTGCGACTCGATCGCGTGCGCGGCGATCAGGCAGCCCTCGATCAGCCGGTGCGGCACGGTCGCCATCACCTGCCGGTCCTTGAAAGCGCCGGGCTCCGACTCGTCGGCGTTGACGACGAGGTACTTCGGCTTCGCGCTCTTGCGGTCGATGAGGGAGGCCTTCCGCCCCATCGGGAAGCCGGCGCCGCCGCGGCCGCGCAGGGTCGCCCGCTGCAGCTCGTCGATCAACTCGTCCGGCGTCATCGCGCGCGCCCGCTCGAGCCCCGCGCCGTAGCCGCCGATCGCCTGGTACTCGGAGAGCTGCGTCAGGTCGTGCTCGTCGGTGCCGGCCAGCAGCACTTTCTGCTCAGGCATCGAGCCCCTCGACGATCTCCGCCGCGTTCTCCGGTTTGACGTTGTGGCGGTAGCGGTCGTCGACGGCGACGACGGTCGCGTAGCCGCAACCGCCGAGGCACTCGACCGCCCGCAGCGTGACCTCGCCGTCCTCGGTCGTCTCCCCGGCCTTGATCCCGAGCGCCGACTCGAACGCCTCGAGCACCTTCTGCGCGCCGCAGAGCGCGCAGGGGAGGTTCGTGCAGACGTCGACGGTGTGCGCGCCGACGGGCTCGAGATGGAGCATGTCGTAGAAGCTCGCGACCGAGTAGCAGAACGCCGGCGTGACCTCGAGCGCCTCGGCCGCCTCCTCGAGAGCCTGGCGGGACAGCCAGCCGTGCTTCTCCTGCGCGAGCCGCAGCGCAGGCAGCGTCGCCGAGCGCGAGCCCGGCGGATAGAGCTTCCGCACCTTCTGGACAGCGTCATAGAAGGACGTGTCGTACAGCTCGGTCACCGGTCGGTGTCCCCCATGACGGCGTCGAGGGAGCCGACGACCGCGATCAGGTCGGCGACGAGCGCGTGGTGGAGGCAGGTCGCCGTCGCCTCGAGCGCGGCGAACGACGGCGCCCGGAAATGGACGCGCCACGGCTTCGGGCCGCCGTCCGAGACGAGATAGCAGCCCGACTCGCCGCGCGGCGACTCGATCGCGGTGTAGATCTCGCCGGCGGGGACGCGGAAGCCCTCGGTGACGATCTTGAAATGGTGGATCAAGGACTCCATCGAGGTGTGCAGCTCCTCGCGCGGCGGCAGCACGACCTTGCGGTCGTCGGCGATCCACGGCGTCCCCTCCAGCCGCTCGAGCTTGTCGAGGCACTGGCGGACGATGTTGGTCGACTCCGCCATCTCGTCCATCCGGACGCGGTAGCGGTCGTAGACGTCGCCGTTCGGGTAGACCGGCACGCGGAAGTCGACCTGCTCGTAGTGGAGATACGGCTGGTCGCGGCGCAGGTCCCAGTCGACGCCCGAGGCGCGGAGGTTCGGGCCGGTCTGGCCGAGCGCGATCGCGTCCTCGGCGGAGAGCTGGCCGATCCCGACCGTCCGCTCGAGCCAGATCTGGTTGCGGTCGAGGATGTCGCGGTAGTCCTGCAGCGCGCGCGGCATCCAGTCCACGAACTTGCGGCACTCTCCGAAGAAGCCCTGCGGGATGTCCTCCGCCAGTCCGCCGACCTGGAAGTAGCGGGTGTGCATCCGCTGGCCGGTGACGAGCTCGGACAGGTCGAGGATCGTCTCCCGCTCGCGGAAGCAGTACCAAAACATCGAAATCGCCCCCAGCTCGAGCGCCGAGGTGCCGAGGTAGACGAGATGCGAGTGGATCCGGTTCAGCTCGCAGAGGAGCATCCGCATCCAGGTCGCCTTCGCCGGCGTCTCGAGCTCGAGCAGCTTCTCCACCGCGAGCACGAAGACGAGCTCGTTGTTCTGGTAGCCGACGTAGTCGATCCGCTCCGGGTACGTGACGCACTTCCAGTACGTCTTCGACTCCATCGTCTTCTCGAAGCCGGTGTGGAGGTAGCCGATCACCGCTTCGACGCCGACGACTTCCTCGCCGTACAGGTCGACGATCAGGCGGAGGACGCCGTGCGTGGACGGGTGGTTCGGGCCGAAGTTGACCTGGAGGACGTCCTCGCTGTCGCGCAGGTCCGGCCGGACGTCGAGGATCGTCGGGACGCGCGACGGGATCCGCGTGCCCTCGTAGATCGCGGTTTTCTCGACTGTCGTGCTCATTCAGCGTCGGAGAAGCGGACGGGCTCGCCGCCGAGCGGGTAGTCCTTGCGGAGCGGGTGCCCTTCCCAGTCCTCGGGCATCAGCAGCCGCTCGAGGTTCGGATGGTCGTCGAAGACGATCCCCATCAAGTCGTACTGCTCGCGCTCGTGCCAGTCGCACGTCGGCCAGACCGAGACGACGCTCGGCAAGGTCTCGCCGTCGTCCGCCCAGCACTGCAGCCGCACGCGCGGCGCGCCGGCGCGCACCGCAAGCAGGTGGTAGCTGATCGAGAAGCGCTTCGGCTTGGGCTCCGGCAGCACCTGGAAGCCCTGCGTCATCGGCTTCATCAGGTCGCGCCCGCTCGCGGTGCCGATGTAGCCGGAGACGCCCTTGCCGCCCCAGCCGAGGTAGTCGGTGGCGACGACGTCGACGCACATGTCGAAGCCGAGCTGCTCGCGCGCGTGCTCGCACGCCTCGCGGATCCGCTCCCGCTCGATCGTCACCGTCGGCATGTCCGGCCCGTCCTCGTGCGAGACGTAGCCCGGCAGGTCGCGCCAGTCCGTCACGTGGCCACCCCGTTGCGCTCGTACGCGGGCGGCACGCCGGCGAGGTGCGCCTCGTGCAGGCGGATGATCCCCTCCATCAGCGCCTCCGGCCGCGGCGGGCAGAAGGGGATGTAGATGTCGACGGGGACGATGCGGTCGACGCCCTGCAGGATCGTGTAGTTGTTGAACATCCCGCCGGAGCTCGCGCAGACGCCCATCGCGATCACCCATTTCGGCTCGAGCATCTGGTCGTAGATCTGGCGGAGCGGCTCGGCCATCTTGTGCGCGACGCGGCCCGAGACGATGAGCAGGTCGGCCTGGCGCGGCGACGAGCGGAAGGCCTCCATCCCGAAGCGCGCGAGGTCGTAGCGGGAGGAGACGATCGACATCATCTCGATCGCGCAGCAGGCCAAGCCGAACGTGTCGGGCCACATCGACTTCGTCTGCGCCCAGCGCACCGCCTTCTCGAGCGTCGTCAGCCCGAGCGCGCGCTCGAGCTCGTCGACGCCCAGCTCTTCCTCGAAGCGGGACGGCCCCTTCGTCGGCCAGAGCAGTCGCTCCGACTGGAGGCCGTAGTCGCGCAGGCGCGTCGGATTCTCGTCAGCCACGTCGGCTCACCACTCCAAGGCGCCTTTGCGCCAGATGAAGACGTAGGCGACGAGCAGGATCAAGACGAAGAAGGCGAGCTCCGAGAAGCCGAACCACCCGAGCGCGTGCAGCTGCACCGCGAGCGGATAGAGAAAGACGATCTCGATGTCGAAGACGATGAAGAGCATCGCCGTGAGGTAGAAGCTCACGTTGAAGCGCTGCGGCTTCATCGTCCCGCGCGAGACACCCGACTCGAACGGCACCGTGCGCGCGCGCGTCCTTCGTGCCGGGCGCTGCGCGAACTTGAAGGACATGACCAGCATCGAGCCCGGGATGGCGAGCGCGAGGATCCCGTAGATCAGGAATGGCAGCCAGCTATTCAGCATGCGCGCTCACCCAATGGCCGACAATAACAACGCCGTGCAGCCCGCACTTATGGGTACCGAATCGCTGTAGCCGTGCTGGCATCGGCTGTTACAAAGTCGGGGTTCGGACCGGGCGCGTGACTCCGCAACCGTGGATCGCGTTGGTACGATGAAGGCCGATGGAGATTCAGGAGCGCACCGACAGCATCGTCTCGCTCACGCCCGCCGCGGCCGCGAAGATCCGCGACCTGATGTCCGGCGAAGCGGACGTCTCCGTCCTCCGCGTGGCGATCGAGGGCGGCGGCTGCTCCGGCTTCCAGTACGGCCTCGGCTTCGACCGCGGCGCCCAGGAGGGCGACCACGAGTTCGAGTGCGAGGGCGTGCCGGTCGTCGTCGATCCCTTCAGCGCGCCGTACCTCACGGGCGCGCAGGTCGACTACCTCGAGACGATCCAGGAGTCCGGGTTCAAGATCGAGAACCCGAACGCGACTGCATCGTGCGGCTGCGGCCACTCCTTCCAGGTCGCCGAGGGCGAAACGCCCGAGGATGCCGCGGGTTGCGGCTCCGGCTGCTCTCACTAGTAGAGTCGCCCGCATGAAGAGGGCCGACGTCTTCCGTTGGCTGCTGACGGTCTTCATCGTCGGCGTCGCGGTGCAGTTCTTCCTCGCCGGGCTCGGCGTCTTCAAGACACAGCGCGAGACCGATCATGGCTTGGTCAACGACAGCCGGTTCGCGAGCTACTTCGATCCGCACCGCACGCTCGGCAATGTGCTCCTCATCGTCGGCGTGCTCGTCTTCGTGGCCGCGCTGGTCGCAAAGGTCGGCGCGCCGCGGATCTACCTGATGCTCGCGCTACCGATTCTCGTCGCGCTTCAGTCCGTCTTCGCGAACACCGGGCCGAGCTGGTTCCGCGCCATCCACGTGCTCAACGCGTTCGTCATCGCCGGTCTGGCAGGCTCGCAGACCGGGTTGGTGTGGCAGGAGCATCGCGCCGCCTCGGCGGCATCGCTACCTGGCTAGAGTCGGCGCGATGCGCGTAGCCGTCGTGGGATCGGGGCCGGCCGGCTTCTACGCGGCCGGTGCGCTGCTCGCCGCGGATCCGCCCGCCGAAGTGGACATGCTCGAACGGCTGCCGACGCCGTGGGGTCTCGTCCGGCTCGGCGTCGCTCCCGACCATCCCAAGCTCAAGACGGTCTCCCGCGCCTTCGAGAAGATCGCGGATCTCCCCGGCTTCCGCTTCCTCGGCAACGTCGAGATCGGCCGCGACCTCACGCACGACGACCTCGTCCGCCTCTACGACGCGGTGATCTACGCGGTCGGCGCCCAGACCGACCGAAGGCTCGGGATACCGGGCGAGGATCTGCCCGGCTCCTGGCCCGCCACGGAGTTCGTCGCCTGGTACAACGGCCACCCCGACTTCCAGGAGATCGAGTTCGATCTCGACGTCGAGCGGGCGGTCGTGATCGGGAACGGGAACGTCGCGCTCGATCTCGCGCGGATGCTGGCGCTGACTCGCGAGGAGCTGGCGCCGACAGACGCCAGTGACGCCTCGATCGAGGCGATCGCGAGCTCCTCGCTCAAGGAGATCGTCGTCGTCGGGCGGCGCGGCCCCGCGCAGGCGTCCTTCACGACGCCGGAGCTGCAGGAGATGGGAGAGCTCGCCGGCGCCGACGTCTTCGTCGACGCGGCCGACCTCGAGGGCGCGGAGGCCAAGGACACGAACTCCGAGCGGAACCTCGCGGTGCTGCGGCAGCTCGCCACACGCGAGCCGGCCGGTAAGCCGCGCCGCGTCGTCTTCAAGTTCTTCCACTCCCCGGTCGCGATCCTCGGCGACGAGCTCGTCGAGGGAATCGAGCTCGTCCGCAACGAGCTCGACGAGAACGAGCGCGCCGTGCCCACCGAGGAAACGGAGACGCTCGCGTGTGGCCTCGTCTTCCGCAGCGTCGGCTACCGCGGCGTCGAGCTGCCCGGCGTGCCTTTCGACGAGCGCAGCGGCACCATTCCCAACGAGGGCGGCCGGGTAGGCCCGGGTGTCTACTGCGCCGGCTGGATCAAGCGCGGCCCGACCGGGATCATCGGCACGAACAAGAAGGACGCGGCCGAGACCGTGGCGCTGCTGCTCGAAGACGTGGCGGGCGGCCGGCTCGAGCCCAAGCCGGACGCGTCGGCTGCGGCGGTCGACGCGCTGCTGGCTCAGCGCGGCGTGCGCCTCGTCGAGTACGCCGGCTGGACGTCAATCGACGAGGTCGAGCGCGCCGCCGGTGAGAAAGGCGGTCGCCCGCGCGTCAAGCTCTGCACGTGGGACGACCTGCTCGCCGCCGCCGAGCGCATGGCCTCACCCGATCGAGGGGGTTAGGACCCGGCCGGCCACGGCCGATGGACGGGGCATGACCTCCCTTGTCGTGGAATGCCTCCGCTGTGGCACCTCCCGCATCGCGCGCCGGGACGTCTTCAAGCACTTCGAGGCGCCCGAGTGCCCGCACTGCGGTTATCTCGGCTGGGCGCCAGTGCTCGAGCTGACCGAGACCGAGCGCCGCCGCCCGCGCGGGCGCCAGCACGCCGGCCGGCGCCTGACCTCGGTCGCGTAGCGCGCCGACAGCCTGGGTCGCTCCCCTAGACTCGTCTCGTGGCCAGCACGGACGAGCGGCAGGAGTTCTGGGGCGGCGAGACCGCGAAGGCGATCGCCAACTTCCCCGTCTCGGGCGAGCCGATCCCCGCGCCCGTGGCGCGCTGGCTCGGCCGCATCAAGGGCGCCGCCGCCCGCGCCAATGCCGAGCTCGGCCTGCTCGACGCAGACAAGGCGGAACGGATCTCTGCCGCGGCCTCGCGGATCGTCGCCGGCGAGCTCGACGACCAGTTCCCGATCGACGTCTTCCAGACCGGCTCGGGCACCTCCTCGAACACGAACGCGAACGAGGTTCTCGCCACGCTCGCCGGCGAGGACGTCCACCCGAACGACGACGTCAACATGGGCCAGTCGTCGAATGACGTTTTTCCCTCCGCCGTCCACCTCGCGGCGCTCGATGAGATCACGAACGACCTGCTGCCGGCGCTGGATCAGCTCGCCGCCTCGCTCGAGGCGAAGGCGAAGGAGTTCGACGACGTCGTCAAGTCTGGCCGCACGCACTGGATGGACGCGGTGCCCGTCACGCTCGGCCAGGAGTTCGCGGGTTACGCGGCGCAGGTGAGGCAAGGGATCGCGCGCGTGCAGGATGCGCTGCCGCGGCTCGGCCAGATCCCGCTCGGCGGCACTGCGACCGGCACTGGCCTCAACACGCATCCGGACTTCGCCGCGCGCGTGCGCGAGCTGCTCGCCAAGGAAACCGGCCTTCGGATTTCGGCTCCGGCCGACCCGTTCGAGGCGCAGGCCGCGCGTGACGGCATCGTCGAGGTCTCGGGCGCGCTCAAGACCGTGGCCGTCTCGCTGACGAAGATCGCCAACGACGTCCGCTTCCTCGGCTCCGGCCCGCGTGCCGGGCTCGCCGAGATCGCGCTGCCGGAACTGCAGAAGGGCAGCTCGATCATGCCGGGCAAGGTCAATCCGGTCATGCCCGAAGTCGTCACGCAGGTCGCCGCGCAAGTGATCGGGAACGACGCAGCGATCACGATCGGCGGCATGCAGGGCCATTTCGAGCTCAACGTCTTCGTGCCGCTCATTGCGCGCAACATCCTCGACTCGGTGAAGCTCCTGGCGAGCGCCTGCCGGCTGTTCGCGGAGAAATGCGTGGACGGCATCGAGGCCAACCGGGAGAACTGCGAGCGCTACGCGGAGCTGACGCTTTCGGCCGCCACCGCGCTCAATCCGTACATCGGTTACGACCGCGCAGCCGAGATCGTGAAGGAGGCTGCGTCATCCGGTCGCTCGCTGCGCGACGTCGCTCGGGAGAAGGGAATCGAGGAGTCCGTCCTCGACGAGGTGCTCGACTACCGCGCCATGGCTCGTCCGCACGGCTGAAAACGCCGTTTCCCGCTTGACAAACGCCGGAGTACGAGGGATAAAGCTCCGCAGCGGCGCTGTGGCGCCGTTCGGGCCGGACTTGTTTTGCGACGAGGGAGGGGAAGTTGAACAGAAGGATTTGGCTGCCGCTTGTGCTCGTGGTTGCGGCCGCTCTAGCGGTGACCGCCGGGCTGGCAGGCGCAGCTTCGGGCGGAACCGTGGGCGGAGTCCGTGGTCGCTTGGCGCTGCCGGCAAGCCTCAAAGGCATGCACGTGACAAATGCGCCGCTCGGTGCGAGCAACAAGATGATGGGCTACATCCTCGAGCTTCCCGCCAAGCCTGTTGCCGTGGTCGACGCGAGCTCCAAGGCGACCGGTAACGGTCCGCTGAGCATGACTCGGCGGAGCAACTTGATCGGACAGATCAAGGCGGCGCAGAGTCCGGTCGCGACGGCCGTTCACAACATCGGCGGCGTCGTGACAGCCAAGTTCCAGACCGTCTACAACGGCATGGGCGTGCGAATCCCCGCCCGCGACGCGTACAAGCTGGCCAGCCTCCAAGGCGTGAAGGCCATCTACGCGATGCACACCTTCAAGCCCGCCAACGTCAACAGCGTGCCGCTGATCAACGGCCCTGAGACGTGGGACGGCGTCGACGGCTTCACCGGCACCGGCATGAAGATCGGTGACATCGACACCGGCCTCGACTACACGCACGCCGACTTCGGTGGCCCCGGAACGGTCAACGCATGGAACTGCGCTCTGGCGCACAGCACCCTGGATCCGTCGGAGGTCAACTGCGGAGAATTCGGCGGCAACCTGGGTCAGTACTTCGGCTCGGGCGCCCCGAAGGTCAAGGGCGGCACCGACCTCGTTGGTAACTGCTACGACGCCGCCGCCGGAACCCCGTACAACGCCAACGGCATCGATTGCAGGAGTGCGGACCCGCTGACTCCTCAGCCGGACAACAACCCGCTCGACTGCAACAGCCACGGCACCCACACGGCGGGCACGCTCGCCGGCTTCGGCGTCGACGCTGATGGCAACACATACGACTACACGCAGCCGAACGCCTACAACGCCAGCACGATCAGCGACAACAACTGGACCGTCGGCCCCGGCATGGCGCCGAACGCAAGCCTGTACGCGATCCGCGTCTTCGGCTGCAGCGGCGTCGTCGGCGACGACGTCCTGATCGCGGCGATGGACTGGGCCGTGAACAACGGCATGGACGTGATCAACATGTCGCTCGGCGCCGACTTCGGCTCCGCCAGCGACGCTGACTCCGTTGCCGCGTCGAACACGGCGAAGGAAGGCGTCATCGTCGTCTCCGCGTCCGGCAACTCCGGCAACGCTCCGTACATCACGAGCTCCCCTGCCGCCGGCACGAACGGCATCGCGGTGGCCGCCAACGACTCGAACCCGAGCTTCCCGGCGGCTTCGCTGACGCTGACCACGAACGGCGGCACCACCGGAGACGCCGGAACGCTGACGGCGATCGACGCGAACGGCTTCGACTTCTCGTCGATGACCGGGAACCACACCCTGACGGACGTACCGCCGAGCGGTGAAGAAGTCTTCGTCAACGGTGTCGACTCACAAACTAAAGACAACGGCTCGATCAGCCTCGGCTGCTCGGTCGCCGAGGACGAGGGTGCCAACGGTGGCAACCCCCTGCCCGAGGGCACGATCATCGTCGTCACGCGCGGCGTCTGCGCCCGGGTCGCGAAGGCGGTCTATGGCCAGGAGGCCGGTGCGGCCGGCGTGATCATGGTCAACAGCTCGTCGGACTACCCACCCTTCGAGGGCAAGATCACGAGCAACCCGGACGACGGCACCGCGTTCACCGTCACGATCCCGTTCCTCGGCGTTCCGTCCACGGACGGCGCGACGCTCCTCTCGGCGAGCGGCGGGACGGTCGACCTGGAGAACACCGATCCGCTCGCCAACCCGACCTACCTCGACCTCGCGAGCTTCTCGTCCTTCGGGCCGAGCGCGGGGACGTACCTCAAGCCCGAGATCACTGCTCCGGGCGTGAGCGTCGACTCAGCCGGGATGGGGACGGGCAACCAGGCCCTCATCGACTCCGGTACGTCGATGGCGACTCCGCATGTCGCGGGCGAGGCTGCGCTCGTGAAGGAAGCTCACCCGACGTGGAGGCAGGTCCAGTTCTACAAGGACGCGATCCTCAACACGGCGAACCCGATCAACGTCGGCTCGACGGATGGCACGGCTGATGGATCCGGTTGGTCGCTGCGCGGTGCGGGCGCCGGTGAGGCTGACGCCTACAACGCGACCCACACGCAGGTTGTGGCGAGCGGCTTCCCGAATGGCATGTCGTCGCTGAACTTCACGGCGCCGGCCATGAAGACGGATTACAGCCACACCGAGTTCATCCGGCTCCGCAACTTCGGCTCGTCGGCGTCGACGTTCGACCTCGCCGACGATGGCGGCTACTCCACAGGCAACGACCACTCGATCGCGTTCAGCGACCTGACTGGGTCGACGATCAGCTCGGTGACCGTTCCGGCTCGTGGGACGGCGAGCGTCGGAGTGACGCTGAGCGTGCCGCTCAGCTCGGCCGTCGATCCGTTCGATCAGTGGTTCGACTGGAACTGCCCGTTCTTCAGTGATTGCGGCAATCAGTTCGACGACCTGGGCGGCCTGATCACGCTGACCCCGAGCGGCGAGAGCAACTCGGGCATCGGCCTGACTGTCCCGTACTACGCCGTCCCGACCGCTGCCTCTGCTGCCAAGGCGAGGATCAACACGACGCAGCTGAAAAAGAACGGCACCGCCAACGCACTCGTCGCCAACAGGACGGGTGGCACCACCGGCTACGCCGACTGGTTCAGCCTCGGTGCGACGAGCCCGGTGTCGACCGACGATCTCGGCTCGGCCGACCTGCTCTCGGCGGGCGTGCAGTCCTTCCCGGGCGACGAGTTCGCGTACTTCGCCCTCAAGGTGAGCAAGCCGTGGACGAACCCGGCAGAGGACGAGTTCGACGTCTACGTCGACGTGAATGGCGACGGCGCGCCGGACTACGACGTGCTCTCGGCCAACTTCCAGGCACTGAACGCGAACGCTCCTGTGACTGCAGTCACGGCTGTGTGTCCGTTCGACGCCAACGGCAACCTCGTTAAAGGGGACTGCACCATCGACAACCTCACCGGCGCGTACTTCAACGGCACCACGATGGAGCTGCCGGTGAACTGGGATCAGCTCTGCCTGGGCGATCCCGACGCCGCTGACGACGGCGACACGCCGGACCCGTATCCGTGCATCGGCGACAACAACGCGCCGATCAGCTACTCGGTCTTCAGCTTCGACCGCAACGGCGGCTCGGACGCGATCGGGTCGTATGACAGCGAGACGAACACGCTGTCGCCGGGTGCGGATCCGTTCGACCTGTTCAACCCGGTGTTCTCGAACAACTTCGAGGACGTCGTGGATCCGGGCAGCTCGACGCTCGATCCGACGACCGTCGACTCGGCGGCGTGGACCGCGAACCCGCAGGAGGGCTTCCTCGTTCTCATGCAGAACAACCGCGGTTCGCACAACAAAGACGAGTCGGTCAACATCCCGTTCTCCTTGGGAGAAACAGTGGTGACCAGCCGGCACCACGGCTAGGCACACGGGATAGAAGCGCTGAGAGGGCCGCCTTCGGGCGGCCCTCTCTCTTGCCGGATCGATCGCGATAGTCTGGCCGTGGTTTTCGCAGCGTCCCACGAACGAGAAGAGAGAGGCAATCTGAGATGAGGCATCGCAAGCTCGGCCTGCTGCTCGGCCTCGGCGTTGTCGCCGCGGCCGTGCTCACGGCAGGCGCGTCCGCCGGCAACACGACGAGTGGTGGCGGCGTTCCGTACAACGTCAATCCGTCCTATGTATTCGGGTTCGCGGCTCCCTCGAGCTCCGCGAAGTTCCCCACGCCGTCGCAGTGCATCGCGTCGGACGGGCTCTCGTGCTACACGCCGAGTGAGATCCGGACCGCGTACGATGTCCCCAAGTCGGCGACGGGCGCCGGTCAGACGATCGTCATCGTCGATGCGTACGGCAGCCCGACGATCCGCCAGGATCTCGCGACGTTCGACTCGGAGTTCGGGCTCCCGGCTCCGACGCTGAACATCCTCTATCCGGGTGGTAGCCCGACCTTCAATCCCCTGCAGAGCCACGCAGAGGCGAACTGGGCGTTCGAGACGAGCCTCGACGTCGAGTGGTCCCATGCCATCGCGCCGCTCGCCACGATCGACCTCGTGATCGGTGCGAACAACGACGGCAACGTGCTGAACAACGCGGCGCAGTATGCGGTGAGCAACCACCTCGGCAACGTCATGTCGCTGAGCTACGGATTCCCCGAGGGCGTCGCGAACGGCAACAGCGGCCAGATCAGCCAGTCGCACGCCATCTTCCAGGCGGCGCAGGCAGAGAAGATGAGCGTCTTCGTCTCCTCGGGCGACTTCGGCGCGAACAACCAGCTGTCGTTCGTGAACGCGTCGTATCCCGCCTCCGACCCGCTCGTCACGAGCGTCGGCGGCACGAACCTGTTCATCTCCGACACTGGGTCGTACCAGAGCGAGACGGTCTGGAACGACACCGATCCTGCGCTTTGCCCGTTCGGTTGCACGTCGGGCGTTTTCGGCGCTACCGGAGGCGCTCCGAGCCTCTTCTTCTCGGGTCGCAGCACTTCCGACGTCGGCTACAACGCGTCGGTCTACACCGGGGTGATGACCTACATCAGCTTCCCCGGCGTCTCGCCCGGCTTCTACTTCACGGGTGGGACGAGCGAAGGCGCGCCGCAGTGGGCGGGCATCACCGCCGATGCGGATCAGGCGGCCGGCCACGCGCTCGGCTTCCTCGACCCCGCGCTCTTCGCGGCTCCGTCCGTCGACTTCCACGACGTGACGGTCGGCGAGAACGGCTTCTTCGGACCTGGCGAGCAGGCCGGCCCCGGCTACGACATGCCGACCGGGCTCGGAACGCCGGACGTCGCGAAGCTGATCAAGACGCTGGCGCGCTAGTCCGCGTCACTCGTTCGGTGCACGAGGGGCCCGCTTCGGCGGGCCCTCTGCTTCTAGTAGGAGACCGCGCCGCGTCCGGTGGATGCGGCGTGCTTCTGCTCGTCGGCGCGGTAGCTCGAGCGCACGAGCGGGCCGGAGAAGACCGAGCCGAAGCCCAGCTCCTCTCCCTGCTCCCGGAACCAGCGGAACTCGTCGGGATGCACCCAGCGGTCGATCGGCGCGTGCTTCGCGCTCGGCTGCAGGTACTGGCCGATCGTCACGACGTCGACGCCGTTCGCGCGCAGGTCGCGCAGCGTCTCCACGACCTCGTCGTTCGTCTCGCCGAGCCCGACGATGATCCCCGACTTCGTGAGGACGGGATAGTCCGCGAGCTCCTTCGCCCGGCGCAACAGCCAGAGCGCCCTGTCGTAGTCGGCTTTCGCGCCGCGCATCCGCGCGTGCAGGCGGCGAACCGTCTCGATGTTGTGGTTGAAGACCTCCGGCCGCGCCCCGAGCACCGTCTGCAGCGCCTCCTCCTCCACGCCGAGGAAGTCGGGCGTCAGCACCTCGACCGAGCACTCCGGCAGCTTCGCCTTCAGGGCGCGGATCGTCGCGGCGTAGTGGCCGGCGCCGCGATCGGGGACGTCGTCGCGGTCGACGGACGTGACGACGACGTGCTTCAGGTGCATCTGTGCGGCGGCCTGCGCCAGCCGCAGCGGCTCGAGCGGGTCGGGCGGCGACTCGGGCCTGCCGGAGTGGACGTAGCAGTAGCGGCAGGCGCGGGTGCATGTGTCGCCGAGGATCTGGAAGGTCGCGGTGCCTCGTCCCCAGCATTCGGAGATGTTCGGGCAGCGGGCTTCTTCGCAGATCGTGTGGAGGGAGAGCCCGTGCACGAGCTTCTGCACGTCGAAGTACGAGCCGTCCTTGGACGGCGCGCGCACCTTCATCCACTCGGGCCGGCGAGGCCGTTCGGCGACGGGAAGCGATGAGTCCATGACCGCGTTTCAGTCTATGTAGCGCAGGGGTTCTTGCCGCTGCTACTGTGAAACGGACTGCTGAGTCCGCTTACGCCAAGGAGTTTTGATGTCCCGCCATTCCACGAATCCCTGGGTCGTTCTCGTCATCATCTGCCTCGCGCAGTTCATGGTCGTCCTCGACGCGACGATCGTGAACGTCGCCCTCCCGCACATCAAGCTCGCCCTCGGGTTCTCGAACGCGAACCTGCAGTGGATCATCAACGCGTACACGCTGGTCTTCGCGGGATTCCTCTTGCTCGGCGGGCGCGCCGGCGACCTACTCGGACGGAAGCGGCTCTTCCTGATCGGCCTCGTGATCTTCACGACCGCCTCGCTGCTGAACGGGCTTGCGAGCACTTCCGGGATGCTCATCGGCTTCCGCGCCCTGCAGGGGCTCGGCGCCGCGCTGATCTCTCCGGCGGCGCTGTCGATCATCTCCACCACCTTCGCGGAAGGGAAGGAGCGCGCCCGCGCGCTCGGTGTCTGGGCGGCGATCGCAATCGGCGGCTCGGCCTTCGGGCTCGTGCTCGGCGGCTGGCTGACGCAGTCTTTCTCGTGGCGCTGGATCTTCTTCGTCAACGTGCCGGTCGGCATCCTCGCCTTCCTCGCGGCGCTGCGGATCGTGCCGGAGTCGAAGGACGAGCACGCCCACCTGGGCTACGACCTCGGCGGCGCCGTGACCGTGACCGGCGGGTTGATGATCCTCGTCTACGGGCTCGTCACGGGCCAGAGCCACGGCTGGGGGTCGACGACGACGATCGGCTCGTTCCTCGTGGCTGCCGTGCTGCTCGTCGCCTTCGTCCTGATCGAGCTGCGTTCCGCGGAGCCGCTCGTGCGTCTCTCTATCTTCCGCGTCCGCTCGCTCCTGACCGCCAATCTGGCGATGTTCCTCGCCTTCTCGGGGATGTTCGCGATGTTCTACTTCAACACGCTCTACATCCAGGAGGTGCTCGGCTTCGGGCCGCTCAAGGCCGGGCTGTCCTTCTTGCCGTTCACCGGCGGGATCATGCTCTCGGCCGGCGTCGCCTCGAACCTCGCGCCGCGGATCGGCGTCCGGCCGGTCGCGATCGTCGGAATGCTGCTCTCGATAGTGGGGATGCTCCTGTTTTCCCGCATGCCGCTGCACGGCGCGTATGCGGCTGACGTCCTGCCGGGGATGATCATCGGCGCGCTCGGGATGGGCGCGATCTTCATGCCCCTCACGCTGATGGCGACGACCGGCCTCGAGGACGAGGACCAGGGGCTCGCGTCCGGCCTCTTCAACACGTCGCAGCAGGTGGGTGGCGCGCTCGGGCTCGCGATCCTCACGACGATCGCGGCCAGCCGGGAGCACGGCAGCTTCTCGGCGTCCGCAATCGTGCAGGGCGGCCAGTACGGCTTCGTCGGTGCGGCGTGCTTCGTCGCCGGCGGCCTCGTCGTCATCCTTGCGCTGCTCCGCAAGCACCACGTCGCGCGGATCCAGGCAGAGGCCGGCGACGTCGAGGCCGCCGTCGCGGCGTGATGGTCGAGCTCCGTTCTGACGCGCGGCGCAATCTCGAGCGCGTTCTCGACGCGGCGACGGAGGTCTTCGCCGCCGAGGGGCCCGAGGCGAGCATCGACGAGATCGCGCGACGGGCCGGCGTCGGGCACGGAACCGTTTTCCGCCGCTTCCCGACGAAGGACGACCTCATGTTCGCGGTGATCGAGCGGCGGGTGGAGGAGATGCGCGCGCTCGCGGCCGAGGCGCTCGCGGCCGACGATCCCGGTGATGGGTTCTTCCTCTTCGTTCGCCGGATGGCCGAGTTCAACATGAGTGCGCCCGGCCTGCATCGCTGTTTCGTCCACTGCGGAGACAAGCCTGGCGCCGCCGAGCTCGAGAAGCTCGTCGCGCGGGTCATCTCGCGCGCGCAACGCGCCGGCGCGGTGCGACGCGACGTGAAGCCCGAGGATGTGCGGCTCCTCGTGCGTGGCGCGCTGACGAACGCGCCCGAGGGTCAATGGCAGCGCCACCTCGACGTCGTGCTGGACGGGCTGCGCGCCCGGCATCCATAGACTCCGGGCATGGCGAGCTGGTTCGTCCGCAACATCCGCGACATGGAGTGGTGGGGCCGCGAGGGCCGCGGCTATGTCACCCAGGTGGTGGACGACGAGGCGGCGGTCGGCGTCAACCTCTTCGTCCTCGAGCCGGGGACGCCGATGGCCATGTACCACTGGGAGGCCGACCAGGAAGGCTTCCTCGTCCTCTCGGGCGAGGCCGTGCTGATCATCGACGGGGAGGAGCGTCAGCTCAAGCAGTGGGACTACGTCCACTGCCCGCCGAACGTCGCGCACACGAGAATCGGAGCCGGCTCCGGGCCGTGCGCGATCCTCGCGATCGGTGCGCGCCAGAACCAGGAGGGGCCGGACTGGGGCGGCTATCCGCTCAGCGAGCTCGCACAGAAGTACGACGCGGCAAGCCCGGTCGAGACGAACGATCCGAAGGTCGCCTACGCGCGCTTCCCGGCGCGCGAGGAGGCCGAGTTCAACGAGGACTGGCTCTTCTAGCTCGCAAGCTGCGCGTGGACGGGCTGCGGCCATAGGCCGGCGCCGTCCTCCGCGGGAAGCTCCTCGAGCTCCAGCCCGAAGACCTCCTCGAGCGCCGCGATCGCGTGGGGCCGCACCTCGTCCACCGTCACGTCGCGGTCGAGCTCGCGCGCGATCGTCGTGAACATCGTGTCCCCGAGCCCGCACGCGGTGATCCAGTCGGTGAACGGGGCGGGATCGAGGTCGACGTTGAGCGCGTAGCCGTGCGTCGTCACCCAGCGGGAGACGTGCACACCGATCGAGGCGACCTTGCGCGGCGGCCGCTGCAGCCAGACGCCGGTCAGTCCCTCGAGCCGCGTCCCCTCGACGCCGAGCGGCGCGAGCGTCTGGATCAGCGCCTCCTCGAGGTCGCGCACGTACTTCTTGACGTCGCGGCCGTGCCGCTTCAGATCGAGGATCGGGTAGCAGACGAGCTGGCCCGGGCCGTGGTATGTCGACTTGCCGCCGCGGTTGGTCTCGACGATCTCCACCGCGGCGTCTTCGGGGACGTGCAGCTCCGCCGCCTCGTCCGTTCGCCGGCCGAGCGTGACGACAGGCGCGTGCTCGAGGAGGAGGATCGTGTCCGGGATCGCGCCCTGCGAGACCGCGGCCGCGAGCGAGCGCTGCAGATTCCACGCCTCGAGATACGGCGTCTCGCCGAGCTGGAGAAGATAGCCCCCGGCCGCCACATGCGCAGGTTAGCTTCCGGGACGTGGCCGTTGTTCTCGTCGAAGGAATCACCGACCGCCTCGCGCTCGAGGCGGTCGCAGGCCGGCTCCGCCTGGACTTGCGCGGCGTCGAGATCGTCCCGATCGGCGGCGCGCAGGCGATCCGGCGCGCCGTCGCAGAGTACGTCGGCGAGCGTGTCGCCGGACTGTGCGACGCCGGCGAGGAGCGCTGGTTCAGGCGGGTGCTCGGCGATGCGACCTACATCTGTGTCAAGGATCTCGAGGACGAGCTGATCCGCGCGCTCGGCCCCGCCGGGGTCGAGGAGGTCGTCGCAAGCCAGGGCGAGCTCGAGACCTTCCGCAGCTTCCAGAATCAGCCCGCGTGGCGCGGCCAGCCGGTTGACGCGCAGCTGCGGCGCTGGCTGCAGAACGGCGGGCGCTACCTCCGTTATCCGCCGTTGCTCGTCGGGGCACTCGCGCCGGAGGCGATTCCGGCGCCGCTCGCGGGCGTGCTCGCCGCGGCGGCGGGCTAGCTACTCGCCGTCGCCCTCCCAGCCCTCGAGCCGCTCACGCAGGTCGCGGAGGAAGCGGCCGGCATAGGCGCCGTCGACGAGCCGGTGGTCGTAGGTCAGCGTGATGTTCATGAGCGGCCGGATCGCGATCACGTCCTTGCCGAGCTCGTCCTGGACGACCCAGGCTCGCTTGACGAGCGCGTACGTGCCGAGGATCGCCGACTGCGGCTGGCTGATCACCGGCGTGCCGTGGAACGTCCCGTAGCCGCCCGGGTTCGTGATCGTGAACGTGCCGCCCTGGACGTCGTCCGGGACGAGCTGCTTGTTGCGCGCCTTGTTCGCGATCTCGGAAATGCCGCGCGCGAGGCCGAGCAGGTTCAGGCCCTCGGCGTTGCGGATGACGGGGACGATCAGCCCCTTTCCCTCTGCGAGCTCTACGGCGATGCCGAGATTGACGAACGTGCGCGTGACGATCGAGTCGCCACGCATCTCGGCGTTCACATACGGGTAGTTGCGCAACGTCTCGACGGAGGCTTTCGCGACGAACGCGAGGTAGGTCGGATTGACGCCGTAGGCCGACTGGTACTCCTTCTTCAGCTTCTCGCGGGCGGCGACGATGCGGGAGAAATCGACCTCGATCGCGCTCGTGACGTGCGCGCCGGTGTCGAGGGAGCGGCGCATGTGCTCGGCGATGCCGCGACGCATGGCGGTGATCGGCTCGACGGTCTCGCCGGGCAGCGTCTCGCCGGCCGCGACCGGAGCCGCGGCGGGCTTCGCCGGGGGTGCCGCTGCCTCGCTCGGCTGCGCCGGCGAGGCGGGTTGAGCCGGCGCCTGCTGCGCGCCACCGGACTCGACGAAAGCGAGGATGTCCTTCTTCGTCACGCGGCCGCCCTTGCCGGTGCCCGACACCTGGCCCGGGTCGACGCCGTGCTCGGAGGCGATCCGCGCCACGACCGGCGAGACGAACGCCTTGCCGTTGCCGGAGGCGGCGGGTGCGGGCGCAGCAGGAGCGGGCGCGGCTGGTTCGGGAGCCGGCTCCGGCTCGGCAGCAGCCTCGGGCTCAGGCGCGGCCTCCTCAGCCGTGGGAGCGGGAGCGTCGGGCTCAGCTGCGGGAGTGGCCGCGGGAGCGTCCGAAGCGGAGCCGCCGATCTGGCCGAGCTTCGTGCCGACATCGACCGTCTCGCCCTCCTGGACGAGGATCTGGGTCAGCGTCCCGGAAGCCGGGCTCGGAACCTCGGTGTCGACCTTGTCGGTGGAGATCTCGAGCAGCGGCTCGTCGGCCTCGATCTGCTCACCCTCTTGTTTGAGCCAGCGGGTGATCGTCCCCTCCGAGACGGACACGCCCATCTGCGGCATTACGACATCGACAGCGGTCTCCGTGGCCATGCGACTCCTCCTAATACTCAGCCAGCTCGCGCAACCCGGCGACGACGTCGTCGACCTGCGGGATGAATGCCTTCTCGAGCGGCGGCGAGAACGGGACGGGCGTGTCGGGAGCGGCGATCCGCTTCACCGGCGCGTCGAGGTCCTCGAACGCCTCCTCCGCGATCGTCGCCGCGATCTCCGCGCCGAAGCCGCCGGTGCGCGTGTCCTCGTGGAGGACGAGCACCTTCGATGTCTTGCGCGCCGACTCGAGCACGGCGGCCTTGTCCCAGGGCATGACGGTGCGCAAGTCGACGATCTCGACCGAGACGCCGTCGGCGTCGAGCTGCTGCGCGGCCTCCTCGGCGGTGTAGACCATCGCGCCCCACGTGATCACCGAGATGTCGGAGCCTTCGTGGTGGATGCGCGCCTTGCCGAGCGGCGTCGTGTAGCGCTCCTCCGGCACCTCGCCCTTGATGCGCCGGTAGAGGTGCTTGTGCTCGAAGTAGAGGACAGGGTTCGGATCCTCGATCGCGCTGATCAGCAGGCCCTTCGCGTCCTCTGGCGTGGCGGGGCAGACGCACTTGAGGCCGGGGATGTGGGCGAACGACGACTCCGGGTTCTGCGAGTGGAACGGGCCGCCCGAGAAGCCGCCGCCCGACGGGAGCCGCACGACGATCGGCACCGGCGTGCCCGCGCGCCAGCGCTGCTTCGCTGCGACCGTGACGAGCTGGTCCCACGCGCAGGAGATGAAGTCGGCGAACTGCATCTCCGCGACCGGGCGGAGCCCCATGATCGCGGCGCCCGTGCACCCGCCGACGATCGCGGTCTCGGCAAGGGGCGCGTCGATGACGCGCCACGGCCCGAACTCCTCCTGGAAGCCGAGCGAGACCTTGAAGGCGCCGCCGTAGACGCCGACATCCTCGCCGATCAGGAAGACGCGCTTGTCGCGCCTCATCTCCGTGCGAAGGCCGTCGGAAATTGCCTGCAAATAGGTGAGTTCGGCCATTACTTGTGGTGGGGCGTGTCGAGGTCTTCGGGAGTCGCGTAGACGCCCTCGGTCAGCGTGGCGGGATCCGGCTGCGGCGACTCCTCGGCGCGCTCGAGCGACTGCGCGAGGAGCTTCTTGACGCCGGCCGCGATCTCGTCCTCTTCGGAGTCTGTGAGCTCGGCGTTGTCGCGCAGCCAGGTGCGGAAGCTCTCGATCGGATCGGACTCGGCCCAGCGCTCGAACATCGGCTTCGGGACGTAGAAGGCGTCGTCGTGAACGGCGTGGCCCTCCATCCGCAGGGTCAGGCACTCGATCAGCGTCGGGCCCCCGCCGCCACGCGCCTTGTCGATGGCGCGCTTCGCCTCGCGGTAGACGGCGAGGACGTCGGTGCCGTCGACGACGACTCCTTCGAAGCCGTACGCCTGAGCGCGGTCGGCGACGTGCTCGGTCGCGTACTCGAAGTGCGTCGGCGTGGAGTAGGCCCACTGGTTGTTGTCGCAGACAAAGACCATGGGGAGCTTGCGAGTGCCGGCGAGCGTCATCGACTCGTGCGTGTCGCCGCGCGCCGAGGCGCCCTCGCCGAACCAGCCGACCGCGACCCGCGGCTCCTCGCGAATGCGGAAGGCGAGCGCGCAGCCGACAGCGACGGGGAGCATCGCGGGCAGGTGGCTGACCATGGCGATCAGCCCGAGCTGGGAGTCGGCCATGTGGACGTTGCCGTCGCGGCCGTGCGTCGGGCCGTCCTGGCGTCCCATGTACTGGGCGAAGATCCGCCACGGCTCGACGCCGCGCGCGATGTGGACGCCCATGTCACGGTGGAGCGGCGTACCGACGTCCTCGGTGCGCATCGCCGTCGCGACGCCGACCGAGGCCGCCTCGTTGCCGCGCCCGGTGTAGAACGAGCCGGGGATCTTCCCCTGGCGGTAGAGGATGTGGCCCCGCTCCTCGACGCCGCGCGTGACGAGCATGTTGCGGTAGACGCCGAGCAGGTCCTCGCGGTCGAGACCTGCCTCGCGCACTTCGTGGAGTGAGCCGACCGGCTCGGCTTCTCTTGCGATCGCCATCGAGGAGAAATCTAACGATCCCACGCGTGCTGGCCGCCAACCTGCCGCAACCTCTCGCGGGTGGCGTCGTCGCAGAGAGCGCCTGCGACGCCTGCCTCGTACGCGGCGCGAGGAGAAAGGCCGAGCGAGGCGGCCGCTTCGTAGTCGCGTGTCAGGTCGGTGTCGAACATCGCGGGATCGTCCGTCGAGATCGAGCACTGGACGCCGGCGGCGACGAGCTGCGGCAGAGGGTGCTCCTCGAGCGAGCGGACGACGCCGGTGCGGAGGTTCGAGAGCGGGCAGACGTCGAGGACGGTGCCGCGGCCGGCGAGCTCGGCGACAAGCCCCGGATCCTCGACGGCGCGGATCCCATGGCGGATCCGGTCGGCCTGCAGCTCCTCGAGCGCGCCGCGAACCGACTCGGCGCCGGCGGCTTCCCCTGCATGGGGAACCGAGCCGAGCCCGAGCGAGTGCGCGAGTCGGAACACGTCCTCGTACGGCTCCGGCGGGAATTCCGCCTCGAGCCCGCCCAAGCCGACGCCGACGACGCCACGGTCGCGGTAGCGGCCCGCCCACTCGACGGTCGCGCGCGCCTCCTCCTGGGTGAAGCCGCGCGGGATGTCGGGCGTCAGCCGGATCTCGACGCCGTGTCTCTCGCGCGCCTCGGCCGCGCCGACGCAGACGCCCTCGTAGATCTCCTCCCAGCCGACCCCGCGCCGCACGCGCTCGGCCGGGCTGAAGATTCCCTCGAGGTAGACGCAGCCGTGGCTCGTCGCCTCCTCGGCGTAGTCGACGACCATCTGGCGGAAGTCGGTCTCGGTGCGGAGCGCGTTCGTCGTGAGGATCCAGACCTCGATGAAGTGGGCGAAGTCGCGGAAGCGGTAGAGCGAGTCGAGGTCGTCCGGGAGCGGATAGTCGTTGCGCTTCGCGATAGCGCGAAGCGTGTCCGGCCGCACCGTCCCCTCGAGGTGGACGTGCAATTCGATCTTCGGGAAGGGCTGTTCAGGCGGCGCAGTGCCGGGCATAGAACGCAAGGTACTGGCGCATGTGGCTGCGCCAGTAGCCGCGGATCAGGTCGCGCGCGACGATGTAGATCGCGATCCCCGCCAGGACGACCACGGCTAAGGTCAGGACGTGGCGAAAGCGGCGGATTGGCTGCGGCAGGAGCGTCGGAAGGTCCTCGGCGATTGGGTTGCGTTCTGTCTTGGTTGCGGCGCGGCGCACCGGTGGTTCGAGCAGTTCGAAGCGGAGATGCCCGACTCCTGCCCGCAGTGCGGCGGCGAGATCATCCGCCGCTGCAAGGCGTGCGGCGCGCCGTTCTCCTCGCTCGCAGTCGTCGATTGCGAGGAGTGCGGCAAGCCCGTCCGGCCGAACGAGCTCTTCGGCTCGAGGATCCGCCGTGGCTGAGTGGTACGTCCGCAACGTCGCCGACAACGAGTGGTGGGTGAACGAGAAGTTCGGCCCCCGCAGCTTCCTCGTTCCCGAGGAGTCGCAGGTCGGTGTGCGCGTCCACGTCCTCGAGCCCGGCAAGCCGAGCACGCTCTACCACCGCGAGAGGGGGCAGGAGGGCTTTCTCGTGATCGAGGGTGAGTGCCTGCTGCTCGTCGAGGGGGAGGAGCGGACGCTGCGGCAGTGGGACTACTTCCATTGCCCGCCCGGCACGACCCATTCGTTCGTCGGCGCCGGCGACGGGCCGTGCGTGGTCGTGACCCTCGGGCTTCGCGGCGGCTCGATCGTCTACGCGCGCGACGAGATGGCACTGCAGCACGAAGCCGGCGTCGAGGAGGAGACGGACTCTCCGGACGTGGCGTACGCGCCCTTCCCGAAGTGGGAAGGCGGCCGCTCCCGCTCCCGGGACGAGCTCCCCTGGAACCGCTAACCCACTCGGCGTGCGCGGCCACCGCCGAGGCGAACTAGGCGTCAAGCGAGAGAGCCCTCTTCGCCTGCGCCAGTGCTCGGGAATGTCCCCCGAATGGCAGGCGGCTCGCAGAACCGCTAGAAAGGCAGGACGTGGCCAGGCTCGCTGTGTCTCTGTCTCTCCTGCTCGGTCTTGGCTCGTGCGGCGCGGTCTCCAAACCGGCTCACCAGGGTCGGATCGTTATCCGGGTCTGCAGTGGCCCGGTCGTAGTGATGGAAGTTGTCCACGCCCGGCGCGTCCGCAACTCTCACGGGTCGTGCTCGACCAGCATCGGGCACCGATCGGCTGTGGGCCGCAGGTCGGCGAACCACACGCATGCGCCAACGTTAAGAGAGCGCGAGGCGATCACCGCGCAGCTGCCTTCTTAGGCGCGACCCAGTCGGCTGCGTCTATCTCACGATCCGAATTTCGGAAGATGGTCGTTACGCGTCCGTCGGCGTGGGCTTGCTGAATGCCCTGCGTATGCCTTGCGTCCGCTACGCCTTCAACGGTCCGGACTGGATCCTGCACAAGGAGGCGACCTCCCGTTGGAAAGTCATCGGATACACGGGAGACGCCGTACGTCCAAGGTGCTCGCTCGGGATTCCGAAATACCTCTTGGTCGGAAGGAGCTGCCGGTAGCGAGTGGTCGGGCCGGGTGGGCGAGCCCTTCCATCTCACCTGAGCCCGTCCGCAGGCTCTCCCGCTCCCCGGCGCGCGCCGAAGGCGCCCGCCGCGGCGGGCGACGAGATCTCAGCACGAAGGCGCGGAAGATCGCGCTCTTCCGCGCCGTAGTTCCGCCACCACCCGAGCGAAGAGCGCAGCTCTTCGCTCGGAACTAGAAGAGGTCGCCCTCGAAGGCCGGCACGACCGGGCCGCTCATGATCTGCGAGAAGCGGATCACCGTGACGAGATCGTCCGGGCCGACCTCGCGGTTGTAGAGCTGCCCGAGGAACGTCGCCAGCTCGTCCGAGCGGCGGATCTCGGGGTTGTCGTGCTCGATCTCCCGCGGCGAGAGCTCGCCGAGCTGCTTCACCTCGACTTTGTCGATCACCGCGTCGAAGACGTGCTCGCGCGGGCTGAAGCGGACGCCGCAGAGAACGCGTACGACCATGCCCTTGCGGTACTTGCCGGACTTGTCCCCGAGCCGGATCGTGGCGGACTTGCGACCGCTCCGCAGCTGGTCGGCGACGAGCGGCGAGTAGAAGTTGAGGGCGTACATCGAGTCCGCAGTCTGCCAACTCACGCCGGAGCCGGCTGGACGTGCGCCCGCGTCACCTGCTCGGGCGAGGTGCAGCCGAGCAGTCCCAGTCCGAGCGCGATCTCGTCCGAGAGGAGCGACAACGCGTGGGCGACTCCCGCCTCGCCGTCGACCGCGAGCGCGCACGCGAAGGCGCGTCCCGCGAAGGCGGCCCGCGCGCCGAGGGCGAGCGCCTTGAGGACGTCGACGCCGCGGCGAATGCCACCGTCGACGTAGACCTCGGCGCGGCCCGCGATCGCCTCCACCACCTCCGGCAGCGCCTCGATCCCGGCCGCGGCGCTGTCGAGCTGGCGGCCGCCGTGGTTCGAGACCCAGATCGCGTCGGCGCCGTGCTTCACCGCGAGCTCCGCGTCTTCGCGCGTGAGGATCCCCTTGAGAACGAGCGGCAGCGGCAGCTCCGAACGGATCCACTCGAGGTCGCGCCACGTCAGCGCCGGCGTCATCTCGAAGAGGTTCCCGTACGGGAGGTCCAGACCGGGCGGCGGGTTCTCGAAGCCGAGCCGCAGGTCGCGCTCGCGGCGGCCGAGGTAGGGGACGTCGACGGTGAGCACGACCGCCGAGTAGCCCGCCTCGCGCGCCTCCTGGATGTGGTCGAGCGTCCGCTGGCGGTCCTTCAGGATGTAGAGCTGGAACCAGCGCGGGCCTGGGCCGGCGGCGGCGATCTCGGCGTGCGTGCTCGTCGTCAAGGTCGAGACGGTGAAGAGCGCTCCGGCTGCGGCGGCCGCCCGTGCCGTCGCCACCTCGCCGGCCGGATCGAGCAGCCGCTGCATCGCAAACGGCGCGATCCCGAGCGGGGAGGAGACCTCCGTGCCGAGGAGAGTCGTCGCCATGCTCAGCTCGCTGACGTCGACGAGCATCCGCGGCCGGAGCTGCCAGCGCTCCCAGGCGGCGACGTTCGCCCGCAGGGTCGCCTCGTCGCCGGCGCCGCCCTCGAAGTAGCACCAGACCTTCGGGTCGACCTTCTCCCGCGCCGCCTCGACGTAGTCGCCGACGTTGATCATCCGCCGAGCCTCTCGAGCGCCTTCGCCGCCATCTCCCGCTCGCCGCCGTAGCTGAGCAGGCGCGGCGCGTCGGCGAGCGGCAGCCAGCGCGTCTCGGCGACCTCGATGCGCATCGCCTCGTCGATCGCGCCGAGCCGGCCGCGCCCCGCTCGCAGGAGAAAGAAGCTCACCACCTTGAAGATCCTCTCTCCTTCCCACATGTAGACGTAGCGGATGTCGCCGAGCTTCTCGACGAGATGTCCTGTGACGCCCGTTTCCTCCCGTACTTCGCGTACCGCCGTCTCGGCCGCCGACTCGCCCGGATCGATTCTCCCCTTCGGCAGCGCCCAGACGTTTTTCGTGCCTTGCGGACAGATTGCGGCGACGTGGGGACGGCCGCGGATCGACCGCACGAGCACACCTCCCGCCGAGAACTCGCGTTCCATCGCTAGGGTTCTAACACCTGGCACTTGCAGGGCCAGAGTGCCGACCGTACAATGACCCGGCACTCTGAGCCTCAGAGTGCCGAACGAGACAGTGAACGCAATACAGGAGGCTTGAATGAACCTGAAGCCGCTTGGTGACCGCCTGATCGTCGAGGTCCTCGATGAAGAGGAGCAGACGTTCAGCGGCATCGTGCTTCCGGATACGGCGAAGGAGAAGCCGCAGCGCGGCCGCGTCCTCGCAGTTGGCCCGGGCAGCCGGGACGACAACGGCAAGTTCGTCGCGCTGGACCTGGAGGAGGGCGACGAGATCGTCTTCTCCAAGTACGGCGGGACCGAGATCAAGGTCGGCACGGAGGAGTACTTGATCCTCCGCGAGTCGGATGTCCTCGCGAAGGTCGTTGGGACCCGCGAGCCCGCCGGCGCCAAGGCCTAAGACGACGACCTAAGAATCAACGGAGGTCAGACAAACACATGGCTCACAAAGAGCTGAAGTTCAACGAGGATGCGCGGCGCTCGCTCGAGCGTGGCGTGAACATCCTCTGTGACGCGGTCAAGGTCACCCTTGGCCCGAAGGGGCGCTACGTCGTGCTCGACAAGAAGTTCGGCGCGCCCACCATCACGAATGACGGCGTCACGATCGCACGCGAGATCGAGGTCGAGGACGTCTTCGAGAACCAGGGCGCACAGCTCGTCCGCGAGGTCGCCACATCGACGAACGACGTCGCAGGCGACGGCACGACGACGGCGACCGTCCTTGCACAGGCGATCGTTCGCGAGGGCCTGAAGAACGTCGCCGCCGGTGCGAACCCGATGGGGCTCAAGCGCGGCGTCGAGCAGGCCGTCGACGCGGTGGTCGAGAACCTCAAGACACAGTCCAAGGACGTCTCCGGCCGCGAGGACATCGCCCGGATCGCCACCGTCTCCTCGCGCGAGCGGGAGATCGGCGACGTCATCGCCGACGCGATCGAGAAGGTCGGCAAGGACGGCGTCGTGAACGTCGAGGAGGGCCAGACTCTGGGCCTCGAGCTCGAGTTCACCGAGGGCATGCAGTTCGACAAGGGCTACCTCTCGCCCTACATGATCACCGACCCCGAGCGGATGGAAGCGGTGCTCGAGGATCCCTACATCCTCGTCGCCAACCAGAAAATCGGTGCGGTCAAGGATCTCCTGCCGGTGCTCGAGCAGGTCATCCAGTCCGGCAAGCCGTTGCTGATCGTCGCGGAGGACGTCGAGGGCGAGTCGCTCGCCACGATCGTCGTCAACAAGCTCCGCGGCACCTTCCAGGCCGTCGCCGTCAAGGCGCCGGGCTTCGGCGATCGCCGCAAGCGCATGCTCGAGGACATCGCGATCCTCAGCGGCGGCGAGGTGATCACCGAGGAGATGGGCCTCAAGCTCGAGAACACGAAGCTCACCCAGCTCGGCCACGCCCGCCGCGTCGTCATCGACAAGGACACGACGACGATCATCGACGGAGCCGGCGAGACCGACGCGATCAAGGGCCGGATCAAGCAGCTGAAGGCCGAGATCGAGAACACCGACTCGGACTTCGACCGCGAGAAGCTCCAGGAGCGGCTCGCGAAGCTGTCCGGCGGCGTCGCGGTGGTCAAGGTCGGCGCGTCGACCGAGACGGAGATGAAGGAGAAGAAGCACCGCGTCGAAGACGCGCTGCAGGCTGCCCGCGCGGCTCTCGAGGAGGGCCAGGTTCCGGGCGGTGGCGTCGCGCTCATCAACGCGGCGGACGCGCTCCGCGACGATCTCCTCGGCAAGCTCGAGGGCGACGAGCGGACGGGTGCGAACATCATCCTCCGCTCGCTCGAGGAGCCGCTCCGGCAGCTCGCCTACAACGCGGGCCTCGAGGGCTCGGTCGTCGTCCAGCAGGTGCGGACGGCGGCGAAGGGCTTCGGCCTGAACGTCGAGACCGGCGAGGTCGAGGACCTGCTCAAGAGCGGGATCGGCGACCCGACGATGGTCACCCGCTCGGCGCTGCAGAACGCGGCGTCGATCGCGAAGAACATCCTCACCACCGAGGCGATCGTCGCCGAGGTCCCGGAGAAGAACCCCGTGGGCGCCGGCGCCGGCATGCCCGACATGGGGATGATGTAGGGAGCTCTCAGCTCTCGGTAGGAACGCAAACGGCGCCCTTCGGGGCGCCGTTTCGCGTAGGGGAGGTGGTTCTGTTGTCCGTATCGGCGAAAGCCGCTGCGGGCTTTAGCGAGCGACTGCTAGCTAGAAGCCGTAGCGCTCCTCCTGCCAGGGATCGGCGTCGTTGTGGTAGCCGTAGCGCTCCCAGAAGCCGGGCCGGTCGGCGGCTACGAGCTCCAGGCCGTTCAGCCACTTGGCGCTCTTCCAGAAATAGCGGGACGGGACGACAAGGCGCACCGGCCCGCCGTGCTCCTCGCTCAGCGGTTCGCCGTCGGCCTCGTAGCAGACCATCGCGTTCTCCTCCTCGAGCGCGGCGAGCGGAAGGTTCGCGGTGAAGCCGGCCTCGGCGTGCGCAACGACGAAGTGCGCGGCCGACTGCGGCTTGCAGAGCGCCGCGAGCTCGCGCCAATGGACGCCGCGGAAGCTCGCGTCGAAGCGGCTCCAGCGGGTCACACAGTGGATGTCGGTCGTGAGCTCCGTTGCCGGCAGCGCGCGCAGTTGCTCGTAGTCGAGCGAGATCTCCTCATCGACGAGCCCGAAGATCCGCAGCTGCCATGTCGCGACGTCGACGGCGGGGACGTCGCCGGCGTGGAGCACCGGCCACTTCTCCGTCAGGTACTGGCCCGGCGGCAGCCGCACCGGGTCGTACCCCGCGGCGCGCACCTTGTCCTCGGCTTTCGAGCGGAAGAGCGGCATCGGTATGCACACTAGACAGGTGGACGTGGCTGCGAGAGAGCGTGAATTCGTACGCGTCGCGGGGCCGGACGCGGCCGACTATCTGCAGCGGATGGTCTCGAACGATGTCGAGGCGCTCGCGGTCGGGGAGGCCTGCCCGGCGCTGCTCTTGACCGCGAAGGCGCGCGTGATCGCGCCGCTTGTCGTCCTGCGCCGCGGCGAGGAGGACTTCCTCCTGCTGACCGAGCCGGGACTCGGAGAAGCGGTACGCGGCGAGCTCGCGCGCCTGCGCTTTCGGGCGAAGTGCGAGATCGAGCCGGAGGAGCATGAGGCCGCGCTCGTCTTCGGCGGCTCGAACGGATTCGCCACGGATTGGCCGGGCGCGCGCGAGGTGCTAGACGCGGGGCTGGCCCCGTCGCTCGGCGAGGAGGAGCTCGAGCTGCGACGGATTGCAGAAGGCGTGCCGCGCTGGGGCCGCGAGATTGACGAGCGGATCCTCCCGGCAGAGGCCGGACTCGATGCGACGCACGTCTCCTTCTCCAAGGGTTGCTACCCGGGCCAGGAGCCGATCGCGCGGCTCCACTACCGCGGCCACCCGAACCGCGGCCTGCGCGTCGTCGAGCTCGCGGAGCTGCCCGAGGGCGACGCGCCGCTCCTGCACGGCGATCGCGAGGTAGGCCGGGTGACGAGCGCGGCGCGGCGGGAGGACGGCACGGTCGTCGCGCTCGCCTACGTGCGGACGGAGGTGCCGGATGACGCGCCGCTCGCGCTCGCGGCTCGAACCGGCTGAGTGGTATTCCATTCGGCCCGTCCGCAGTCGGAAGCCGGCGACCTATCGCTGCCCGCTCTGCGGCTACCAGCTCCACGCGATGAGCGATCACGTCCTCGTCTCGCCGGAGGGGGACACGAGCCGCCGCCGCCACGCGCACCTCGAATGCGTCTCAGCCGCGAACCTGCCAGGCCGTCCGGCAGGCCCGGGGCTGGCGCACCGCCTGGCTACACTGCTTCATCCCAAGCGCCCGTAGCTCAGGGGATAGAGCATCGGCTTGCGGAGCCGGGGGTCGCAGGTTCGAATCCTGCCGGGCGCACTCTTCGCTGCTCAGCGCCAGCTGACGCTGCAGGACGTGAGGCCAGCGGCCACGTCAATCGCCGGCTATCGGGGCAGCTTCACAGAGGCGGCGTAGATCGCGGGCAGCCCTCGAGGGACTTGCCCGTTCGCCTCGCCCCAGCTCAGGACGGCCGCGCCGCTCGGCTCGATCGAGATGCCGATCGTGTCGCCCGGCCAGGCTTGTGAATCACCGACGCCGTCAGAGATTCTCACCGCCCGGCTCGTCCAGCCGTGACCGATGAGCAGCCGCCGGACGTAGGTCGCGTACCAACCACCGGCGGTCGTCTGCCAGCCGACGTACACCTGGCGCCGACCGGCCGCGGCGACCTCGACGAGGTTCTCGTTCTTGTTCGTGCCCACACGCTTGGAAGAGGTGACCCGCAGCCGCTTGGACCAATGCCGGCCTCCGTCGCTCGACCACGCGAGCCAGGCCGTGTCGCGGCGACCGTGTTGCGTGTCCCATGCCGCGTAGAGATTCCCGGCGTGATCGACGGCGAGCGAGCCGTCGATCCACCAGACGGGCAGTGAGATCGTCCCGGCTCCGGGGTCGACGGCGACCGGCGTGGACCAGGTCGCTCCACCGTCGACCGAGCGCGTGAAGTACTCGTGCCCGGGCGACAGGGCGAGCGTGCTCGGGTTCGTCGGGTGCTGCCAGTAGAGGACGTCGAGCGCGCCGTCCGGCTCAGCGACGATCGGTGCGCTGAAGACGCCGCCGAGCGGGAAGTCGGGATTGATCGAGACCGGCTGCGTCCACGTCCTGCCGCCGTCCGACGACTTCTGCACCACGGCGTTGAATTCCCCCGCCGTGTAGTAATCGCTCCCGCCTTGGCCACTTCTCGTCTTCACCTTGTCGCCCGGCGGGCCGTAGTCCCAGGTGACGTAGACCGTCCCGTCCGGGCCGACCGCGATGAAGTCACGATCGCCCCAGTTGCAGTTCTGATCCTTCGGGAGAGTGAGTGCCGAGACTCGCGAAAAGGTCTCGCCGTGATCGACCGAAACTGCCACGGCCGGTACCGGGTTCGCGCAGGCGTTGGTTGACACGTGCGCCATGTACGAGACGTAGACCGTCCCGTCGGGCGCAACTGCGACTGCCGGATCCCATTCCCCGCCGGAAGGATCGGGCGAGGGGATCTGCTGCGCCCGTGCGAACTTCCGGCCGCCGTCGGTCGAGCGGGCGAATCCGATCGTGAAGCCGCCGCAGCCGATCCAGGCTTCGTAGACGTAGCGCCCCTGGACGGCCTGGATGGGCTCGACGTTGCCCTCAGGGGCTGAGCACCGGCTCACGCGCACCGGGCTCGTGGCGTGCGCCGCGCTCGCAGAGGCCGTCGAGACGACGGCGATGAGCAGTAGCACCGGGATGGAAGCGCGCGCAAGCCTCACGGTTCTCCAGCGTCGACTCGTTCTGTTGTATCTCACCGAGCCGGATGCCGCGAGCCGTTAGCCCACAGTGACCTTCTTCGTCTTCGGCGTGCAGGTGAGCCCGTACCCGTCTTGGCTCGTCACGGTGATCGTCTTCGTGCCCGTCGAGGCATACGTGTGGCTGAGGGGCGTGCCGCAGCCGGTGGAGTTGGACGTCCCGTCTCCCCAGCTCCAGGTGCACGTGACCCTGCCGCCGGGTGCCGGGTCTGTCGCCGTGATCGACCACGGCCCTCCGCTCGTGCCGTGCGTGGCCGTCACCGGGCCGCTGAGCGAGGAAACGATCAGGCTCGGCTTGGCGAAGAGAGTCAGGCCTTTCGGCGTGCCGACGCCGGTCGCGCCGTCGAAGCCTGCCGCCGCGTCGCACGCGCCGTTCCCTGTCGACAAGACGCCGGCACCCGTGTAATCGCAATCGACGACCCCGATGTCGTTGCCGTTGACGGTCGCGTGGTTATGGTCGCCGCACTGCGGGGCGCCCTCGCCGTCGCAGAAGCCGTTGCCGCCGATGGTCACGTCATAGCGCGTGCCGGCCGCGTGGCTGTAGAGCTCGACCGCCGGATACGGGAGCGAGTGCGCCCCGCCGGCCAGCGCATAGACCGCGGCCAGGAGCGGAGCGGCGAGTGACGTGCCTCCGATCGTCTGCCAGCCGGCCGTGCAGCCATTGCAGCCGGTGTACGAGTCGTAGACGTCGAAACCGGTCAGCGGGTCGGCGACGATCGAGATGTCTGCGACGAGGCGGTTGCCGCCGCACGCGGCGTTCGCGTAACCGCTCATGCCGGCCTGCCAGCCTTGGGCGGCGAACAGCGTGCTGCAGCCGCCGCCGGAGGCTCCGAGCGGACCGCCGAGCGCTTGCTCGTAGGCAGCCCGCGGGCCGTTGTCGTTCCAGACCGTCTCGTATGAGCGCGCCGGAGTACTGGACTGCGAGAGGAAGAGCGACGTGCCGCCGACGGCCACCACCGTCGGGTAGGCGGCGGGGATGCTCGGGACGCCGATCACGCCGTTCGCCCCGAGGAAGTCGTAGTCGTAGTAGCCGTCGTCGCCCGACGACGCCGTGATCGCGATGCCGGGATGGTTGAAGGCGCTCGCGAAGCTCGCGTCGGTACCCGTCTCCGGCTCACCGAACGAGTTGCTGATCTCGGTCGCGTGAATCGTGTTCGCGGCGGCGTTCTCGGCGGTGCCGAGGTTCGCATTCGACGGGCTGTTCGCCTCGACGAGGACGATCTTGCAGGCTGAGCAGACCGCATGGACGGCCTCGACGTCGAGTGACTCCTCGCCCGACCAGCCCGTCGTGTCGTTGGACGGCAAGGCCGGGCCGCCGGTCTGGCCGACGACCTTCAGGCAGCCGCTCGCGACGCTGCAGGCGGCGAGCCCGTATTTGGCGTCGAAGGTCTGGAGGTCTGCGTTGATGTTCGGGTCGTTGTAGGCATCGACGATCGCGACCGTCTGGCCACTGCCGGTGCCGCTCAGCCCGTAGACGCTCGTCAGGTCGGACGGTGTCAGGCCGCCGTTGGGGCCAACCGTCGCCGCGGTGCCGACGAGATGCTCGAGCGGGCGCGCGCCCGCCGTTCCGGCGCGGACGAGCACACGGCGCATCGCATCGCAGGTGGCGCGGTGGGCCGTGGCGAGCTTGGCGGGGGGCTTGCAGATCCGCACCCCTTTCGCGTAGAGCTGGATCCCGCCGGCCGTCGCCGCCGCGGGTACGAGCACCGCTGCCGCGAGCGCAAGCAGGGCCAGCGTCCAGAGCGTCTTCCGTGCGAGCATCGTCTCTCCCTTCGACCGCAGGTGCCGTCGAAGCTACTCGCGCCGAAGGTGCGATTTCGATGCTTGCGAGGGAATTGCGGCGAAGCCACGACACACGCGTGACAATCCGTTCGTGCCCCTCTACCTGACCGAACAGGACGTGGCCGAACTGCTCTCGCCGGCGGACGCGGTCGAGGCGATCGAGGCGTGCTTCCGGCGGCTGGCCGCGGGCGCGGTCGAGAACCGGCCGCGCTACCGGCTCGGGCTGGAGGAGGGAGCGCTCGCGGTCATGTCCGCTGCCGATCTCGAGCTCGGCTACGCGGGCGCGAAGGTCTACGCAGGCTTCCGGGAAGGCGCGCGCTTCGTCGTTCTCCTCTTTCGCACCGACTCCCCTGAGCTCGTGGCGGTGATCGAGGCGGACAAGCTCGGCCAGCTGCGGACGGGTGCTGCGAGCGGGGTTGCGGCGAAGCATCTCGCGAAGAGCGGTGCGCGCAGCCTCGGGCTGATCGGCTGTGGCTGGCAGGCGGAATCGCAGCTCGCGTCCATCCGCGCCGCGCTGCCGGAGCTCGAGCAGGTCGTCGTCTACTGCCGCAACGAGAAGAGGCTGCGTGCCTTCTGCAAGAAGCACAAGGCCGAGCCGGGCGAGAGCCACCGGGACGCGGGGCAGTGCGACGTCGTCGTCACCGTCACGACCTCGAAGGATCCCGTCCTGCGCGGCGAATGGCTGCAGCCGGGCGCGCTCGTCTGCGCGGTGGGAGCCAACGACGGTCGCCGCCGCGAGCTCGACAACGTCGTCCTCGAGCGGGCCGCGTTCGTCTGCTGCGACTCGCTCGAGAACGCGAAGCTCGAGTCCGCGGACCTGAGCGAGCCGGTCGAGTCCGGCGTCCTCGACTGGCTCGAGGTTCACGAGCTGCAGGAGGTCGTCGCGGGGGAAGTCGCGGGGCGCCAGTCGGACGAGGACATCGTCGTCTTCAAGTCGAACGGCCTCGCCGCCTGGGACATCGCAGCGGCGGCCGCCGTCGTCGAGCGGGCGCGTGCCGCGGGAGTCGGCACCGAGTTGTCATAGTCCAGGACGTGCAGGCGTCGACGGACCGAGGGCGGTTCGCGGAGCGGGTGCTCCACGGAGTCGACTCGAACGGCGAGCCCGAGACCGTCGTGATCTGGATCGAGCGGAAGGACGGCGGCGTCTGGGCGGTCGGTCGTGCGGTCAATCCCGACCGGCGCAACGCGAAGCGCCCCCGTCCCGACGACTACGTCTTCGAGGGCTACGAGCTCGGCGACGCGCTGCAGGAGGCGAACGAGGCGCTCGAGGACGACCTCACCGTCTCGGAGCGCGACGGTCACGGCGAGCACTTGAAGCCGTTCACACGGGACGAGCTCCTCAAGCCGCTCGAGGCTTGGTTCTTCGGCCGGTCGTGACTCTCCGCTTCGGCTTCACTCCTTGCCCGAACGACGCGTTCGCCTTCCACGCGCTCGCGCACGGGCTCGTCGATGCGCCGTTCGAGGTCGAGCCTGTCCTCTGCGACATCGAGGAGCTGAACCGCCGCTCGGCGGCGGGCGAGCTCGAGCTGACGAAGCTGAGCTTTGGCGCCGCCGCCGCGGCCGGGGAGCGCTATCGGCTGCTGCGGAGCGGCGCCGCGCTCGGGCGAGGCGTCGGCCCGCTCGTCGTCGCGCGCTCGCCGCTCTCGCTTGCGGAGGCGGCCGGCCGCCGGATCGCCGTGCCGGGCCGCGAGACGACGGCGTTCCTTCTCCTGCGGCTCGCGGCGCCCGCGCTCGGGGACGTGGTCGAGCTGCGTTACGACGAGATCCTCGCCGCCGTCGTCGCGGGCGAGGTCGACGCGGGGCTGATCATCCACGAGAGCCGCTTCACCTATCGCGACCACGGGCTCGTCGCCGTCGCGGATCTCGGGGAGTGGTGGGAGGCCGACACACGCCTGCCGGTCCCGCTTGCGGGGATCTTCGCGCGCGGCGACCTCGAGCCCGGCGTCGCCGACGCGGCTGAGGCGGCGATCCGCGCCTCGGTCGAGTACGCCTTCGCGCATCCGGAGGCCAGCCGCGATTACGTCCGCGCGAACTCCCAGGAGATGTCGGACGAGGTCTGCGCCGCGCACATCGCGCTCTACGTGAACGAGAACAGCATCGACATCGGCGACGAAGGCCTTGTCGCCGTCGAACGGCTCCTCGGTCGCGCTTCTGCTGCGGCCTAGACTTCGAGCCCGTGAGCCGGGCCGTCATTCTCTCCGCCGTTCGCACGCCGATCGGCCGCTATGGCGGCGCGCTCGCAGACGTTCGTCCAGACGATCTCGCAGCGCTCGTGATCCGCGAGGCGGTCGCGCGCGCGGCTGTTCCGCCCGAGGAAATCGAAGACGTCTGGCTCGGCGCTGCGAACCAGGCGGGCGAGGACAACCGCAACGTCGCGCGGCTGGCTGCGCTGCTCGCGGGACTTCCCGACTCTGTCGCCGGCGTCACCGTCAACCGGCTTTGCGCGTCCGGCCTCGCGGCCGTCGTCGGCGCCTGCCACGCGGTGATCGCGGGCGACGGCGACCTGTTCGTCGCGGGCGGCGAGGAGTCGATGACGCGCGCGCCGTTCGTGACGCCGAAGGCGGAGAAGCCGTTCCAGCGGGCCGACCGGCCCCTGTACGACACGACCCTCGGCTGGCGTTTCACGAACCCGAAGCTCGCCGAGCTGTTCCCGCCGGAGTCGATGGGCGAGACCGGCGAGAACGTCGCCGAGCGCTGGGACGTGTCGCGGGAGGATCAGGACGCGTTCGCGCTCGAGTCGCAGCGCCGCTGGGCGGCCGCCGACGAGGCGGGACGCTTCGCCGACGAGCTCGTCCCGGTCGGCGACGTGACGCGCGACGAGCATCCCCGTCCCGACACGTCGGCCGAGAAGCTCGCCGCGCTGAAGCCTGCTTTTCGCGAGGGCGGGACGGTGACGGCCGGCAACGCGTCGGGGATCAACGACGGCGCCGCGGCGCTCGTGATCGCGTCGGAGGAGAAGGCGAAGGAGCTCGGCGTCGAGCCGCTCGGAGCCTTCGCCGGCAGCGCGGTCGCCGGCGTCGACCCGCGCGTGATGGGCGTCGGCCCGATTCCGGCCGTGCGCAAGGTTCTCGAGCGGAAGGGCATCGCGATCGACCATCTCGACCTCGTCGAGCTGAACGAGGCATTCGCGTCGCAGAGCCTTGCGGTTATCCGCGAGCTCGGCCTCGATCCGGCCAAGGTGAACGTGAACGGCGGCGCGATCGCGCTCGGCCACCCACTCGGCATGAGCGGCGCGCGCCTGGTCGTCTCGCTCCTCCACGAGCTCCGCCGCCGCGGCGGGAGGTACGGCCTCGCGACCCTGTGCGTGGGCGTCGGCCAGGGCCAGGCGGCGCTGTTCGAGCGATGACCGACGCGGATCTCGACCTCCGCCGGCGCACGTACGCATTCATGGTCGACCACGGCCGCGCGCCGCGCGCGGACGAGCTCGGCAGCCGCGAGGAGGTCGTCGCGGGCTGGCGGAGGCTGCACGAGGAGCACGTCCTCGTCCTCAACCCCGCGACCGACGAGATCCGGATGCTCAACCCGTTCTCGGCGGTGCCGACGGCGTATCGCGTCCGGGCGTCCGGGCGCTGGTGGTACGGGAACTGCGCCTGGGACGCCTTCGGGATCTGCGCCGCGCTGCACGTCGACGGTCGCATCGAGACGTCCTGCCCCGACTGCGGCGAGCCGCTGACCGTCGAGCTGCGGGACGAGAAGCCGGACGACGAGAGCCTGCTCTTCCACGTCCTCGTGCCCGCTCGGCACTGGTGGGACGACATCGTGTTCACCTGAACGACGATGAACCTCTTCCGGTCGGAAGAGCACTTGCAGCGCTGGCTCGGCGGGCGGCCGGCGGGCGCGACGACGAGCGTCGCGAAGCTCAGCGCGCTCGCGCACGCGTGGTGGGACGACCGGGTCGCGCCCGACTGGGTCCCCCACAGCCGTGAGCAGAACCAGGCGATCCTCGACCGCCTCGGGCTCGACGAGCAGTTCTGGCAGTTCGGCTAGCCGACCGGCGGGCGGATGTAGATCACGCCCTCGTGCTCGATCGGCACGAACGGCGCGCCCACGCTGAAGATCACGCCTTCGACGTGGTGGAAGACGGTCGAGCCACCTTCGCCGATGGGGACGACGATGCTGACCTCGTCCTCGGGCTCGGCCTCGAGTCCCTCGTCGCGGAGCGCTTCGAGCAGCCGGTCGCGATCGGGAATCCGTGCAGCTTCGACGCGGATGGAGCTCGACATCTCGCCTCCTCTCGATTGGCCTTTCGGATCCGAAATCTACCGCACCCGTCGGCGCGGCAAACCCCATGAGCCAACCGCTAAGTTCCGCGACGTGGCCGTGACCGCGGGACAGGAGTACGGGCTCTTTATCGGAGGCGAGGTCGTCGAGCCTGCCTCCGGCGAGTTCCGCGACCTGAACGAGCCCGCAACGGGAGAGCCGCTCGCCCGCGCCGCGATGGCCGGCGAGGCGGACGTCGACCGCGCCGTGGCGGCCGCCCGCGAGGCGCTCGACGGCCCGTGGGGCAAGACGCCGCCGAACGAGCGCGCCCGTCTCCTCCACGCGCTCGCCGACGCGATCGTCGCGAACCGGAAGGAGCTCGCCGAGCTCGAGTCGCGCAACGTCGGCAAGGCGATCTCCTCGGTCAAGGCCGAGGTCGCCGGAGCGGTCGAGAACTTCCGCTTCTTCGCCTCCGTCGTCGGTTCGATCGCCGGCCGCTCGAACCCGTTCGGCGGCTCCCTGCTCAGCTACACGCTCAAGGAGCCGGTCGGCGTCTGCGCGCAGATCGTGCCGTGGAACTACCCGCTGCTGATGTCCGTCTGGAAGCTCTCGCCTGCGCTCGCCGCGGGCTGCTCGGTCGTTCTCAAGCCGGATCCGCAGACGCCGCTCAGCGTCATTCGCATCGCCGAGCTCGCGAGCGAGGTCGGCTTCCCGGCCGGCGCGATCAACATCGTCCCCGCGGACGGCCCGACGACCGGCTCGTACCTCGTCCAGCATCCCGGCGTCGACAAGGTCGCGTTCACCGGCTCGACGAAGACCGGGAGCGAGATCATGAAGCTCGCCGCCGACGGCATCAAGCGGCTGACGCTCGAGCTCGGCGGCAAGAGCCCGAACCTGGTCTTCGCGGACGCGGATCTCGACGACGCGATCCCGAGCTCGGTCTGGTCGATCTACTACGCGGCCGGGCAGAGCTGCGAGGCACGCTCGCGCGTGCTCGTCGAGGCGTCGATCTACGACGACTTCGTCGCGCGCTTCGCCGACGCCGCGAAGCAGCTCAAGGTCGGCGACCCGCTCGACGCGGAGACCCAGGTCGGGTCGCTCATCTCCACCGCGCACCGCGACCGCGTGCACGGCTTCGTCGAGAAGGGACGCGAGGAAGGCGCCGAAGTCGTGGCGGGCGGCGAAGCGGGCGACGGCGCGGGTGCCTTCTACCTCCCGACCGTGCTCGCCGGAGTCGACAACGCGATGACCGTCGCGCAGGAGGAGATCTTCGGGCCGGTCGTCACCGCGATCCCGTTCGAGGACGAGAAGGACGCGATCCGGATCGCGAACGACGTCCGCTACGGCCTGTTCGCGACGGTCTGGACGGGCGACCCGGCGCGCGGGCATCGCGTCGCGCGGGCGATCAAGGCGGGGATGGTCGGGATCAACATGCCGTTCACCGCCTTCCCCGGCATCCCGTTCGGCGGCTACAAGCAGTCGGGCTTCGGCCGCGAGCTCTCGATCGACACGCTCGAGCTCTACCTCGAGACGAAGGGCGTGCTCCTCTCCACAAGCGCGAAGCCCTTCAATCCGTTCGGGCTCTGAACCGAACGATCGTCTTCTTCCCCGAGGGCGCGTTCGGGCCGACGAACAACTGCGTCGGCATCGGCGACGTCCTGCGCCGGCGCGGGCACCGCGTCGTCTTCATCGTCGAGGAGTCGTTCTCGGGGACGCTCGAGGCGCAGGGATTCGAGGAGCGGACGATGCGCCTCGCGCCGCCGCCGGCCGAGCCCGAGGAGCCGGGCCAGTTCTGGAAGGACTTCATCCGCGACACGGCGCCGGTGTTCCGCAAGAGTACGTTCGAACAGCTCGCGGAGTTCATCGCGCCGACTTGGCAGGCGCTGGTCGACGGAGCGCGGTACGTCGACGACCGGCTCGTGGAGGTCCTCGCCGATGTCGCGCCGGACGTCGTGGTCGAGGACAACGTCGTCGGTTTCCCCGCGATCCTCTCGAGCGGCCGGCCGTGGGTGCGGATCGTCTCCTGCAACCCGCTCGAGGTGAAGGATCCCGCGCTGCCGCCCACGTTCTCGGGGCTGCCGCTCGGTGACCCGTCGGAGTGGGACGCGTTCCGAGAGGAGTACGCGCGCCAGGTGGGCGAGCTGCAGAGGTCGTTCTCCGAGTTCTGCGTGGAGCGGGGCGCGCCGTCATTGCCCGCGCTCGAGTTCATCCACGAATCGCGCTGGCTCAACCTGACGCTCTATCCGGCCGAGCTCGACTATTCCCGCAGCAGTTCGCTCGGTGGGAACTGGCGGAACCTCCAGACGAGCGTGCGCGCGACCGACGCGCCCTGGTCACCGCCGGAGCCGCACGGGCGCGCGCTCGTCTACCTCAGCCTCGGTTCACTCGGCTCAGCGGACGTCCCGCTGATGAGACGGCTCGTCGAGGAGCTCGCGGATACGCCGCACCAGTACGTCGTCAGCAAGGGGCCGCAGCACGCGGAGTTCGAGCTCGCGGAGAACATGGTTGGAGAAGAGTTCCTGCCGCAGACGTCGATCCTGCCGCACGTCGATGCCGTGATCACGCACGGCGGCAACAACACGACGACCGAATGCATGTGGTTCGGCAAGCCGATGGTCGTCCTGCCGGTCTTCTGGGATCAGCACGACAACGCGCAGCGTGTGCACGAGACCGGCTACGGGATCCGGCTCGCGACGTACGACTTCGAGGACGGCGAGCTCGCCGCGGCGCTCGACTGCGTCCTCACGGACGAAATGCTGCGCGCACGATCTACGGCCGCCGGCGAGCGTCTGCAACAGCGGCCCGGCACCGTCCTCGCCGCCGACCTGATCGAAGGCGTCGCTACTTCCTGAGCGAAAGCGCGGCGCCGACCGCGAGCAGCGCGATGCCGAGCAGCCGCGGCCAATGCAGCGCGATCCGCTCCGAGCCGAACAGTCCCCAGCGGTCGATCGCCGCGCCCATCACGAGCTGGCCGGCTATGAGGATCCCCACCGTCGCGGCGACGCCGATCCGCGGGCCTGCGAAGGTGACCGTGAAGACGATCAGCAGGCCCGCGACGCCGCCGAGCAGCATCCACCACGGCTGGTGGACCGCCCGGCTGAACCCGGCGAGGCTCTGACGGGCGACGAGCAGGATGACGACAGCGAGGACGCCGGTCAGGGCGGCCGAGAAGCCGAGCGCCTCGAGGACGCCGACCCGCTCGCCGAGTCGCGACATGAGCGCGACCTGAACCGATCCCGCTAGGCCGGCGGCAACCGCCAGCGTCGCTGCCGCTGCGCTACCCGACATCAGGATTACGCTGCGCTCGCCTCGCTCTGCCAGAGGCTGAACGCGTTCCCCTCGCTGTCCTTGCAGGCGGAGAACCAGCCGTGGCCCGGCACCGGCTGCTTGTCGCCGGCCTCGCCGCCGAGCTCCTGGACCTTGGCCATCGAGGCCTCGATGTCCGCGACGTCGAGGTAGACGTTTGGATGCCCGGGTTCTCCGCCGGTCAGCGCGGCGCCGCTTGCTTCGTTGATCCGCGTCACCCGGTAGTCGAAGTCCTCCGACATCGAGGGGCCGAACTCCCACCCGAAGACGCCGCTCCAGAAGGTCTTCGCGCGCTCCACGTCCGTAGCCGAAATCTCGTAGTGAACGATGTCTCCTGCCATGGCTTAGGCTCCTCCAGTCTTCGAAAGAAAGGGACGCGAATGTATCGCGTGGTCGTTTTCTACGAGCAAGAGCCCGATGCCCACGAGTACGCAGCACATGCTGAGTTCTGCCGCTGCGTGCCGAACGGCGTCTTCCGGCACGGCAAGGTGACGGGCTCGCCGATGGGCGAGGCGCCGCACGCGTACTTCGCCGAGTGGGAGTTCGCCGACAAGGACAGCTTCGACACGGCGGTGCGGAGCGACGAGTTCACGGCGACGGGCAAGGACGCGTACAAGCGCGGCCTGCCGCAGCCGACGGTCGAGTTCCTCGAGCTCGACTAGCCGTGGCCGAGGTCGAGTTCAGCCGCGACGGCGCGGTCCAGACGATCACGCTGAACCGGCCCGACAAGCTGAACGCGTTCACGCGCGCGGTGCACGACGGACTGCAAGAGGCGTTGACGGCGGCGGCGTCGCCGGAGATCCGCGCCGTCGTGCTCACCGGCGCGGGACGCGGCTTCTCCGCCGGCCAGGACTTGACCGAGTTCGGGGAAGGCGGCGACGTCGGCTCGCTCCTGCGGGCCACGTACCACGTCAACGTCAACGCGATCCGCGCGCTCGAGAAGCCCGTCATTGCAGCGGTGAACGGCGTCTGCGCGGGCGCGGGTTTGTCGCTCGCGTGCGCGTGCGACATTCGGATCGCGTCGGACGCTGCGTTCTTCGTGCCCGGCTTCGTCGGGATCGGGTTGATCCCGGATTCCGGCGGCACGTACTTCATCCAGCGCCTGCTCGGGACGCCGCGCGCCTTCGAGTGGATGACGTCCAACCGGCGGCTGACCGCGGCGGAGGCGCACGCCTGGGGGCTCGTCTCCGAGGTCGTCGAGGCGGACGGGTTCGAGGCACGGGTTGCCGAGCGCGCGGCCGAGTTAGCGGCGGGGCCGACGCGGGCGATCGCATGGACGAAGCGGTTGTTCGACGAGGCCGGGACGAACACGCTCGAGGCGCAGCTCGAGCTCGAAGCGGAGTTGCAGACCGAGGCGTCCCAGACCGAGGACTTCCGCGAGGGCGTTGCGAGCTTCACGGAGAAGCGCGCGCCCGAGTTCCGCGGGACGTAACTAGCTAGGCGCCTACGAGCGAGGCGATCTCGGCCTCGCCGGGGAAGCGGTGCGCTTCGTGCTTCGAGAAGACGAGCTCGCCGTCGCGGAGGACGTCGAACTGTCCCTTACCGCCGGGCGTCGACTTCGCCTCGACCCCGCGCTCCTTCAACATGGCCGCGATACTCGCGGCCCGCGGCTCGTAGCCGCTTCAGGTCGGGCAGTAGAAGATCTCGACGGACATGTTCCGAGCCTACCGGGCGCGTATTACGCCGTCGTCACTGGGGCGGGCTCGGAGCGAGACTCGGGTTTGTTCCGGTCGTGAAGTCGTAGCCGCATTTCTTGCACGTCGTCCGGCCCTTCTTCACGTCCTCACCACAGTGAGGGCAGAGCCTTGTGCTCCGACGGGTCATCAACCAGACGAGTGAAAGCACGAGGAAGCCGATGAACCAGAGAATGATGATGAGCCCGACCCCGATGCCGGTGCCCACGTCAGAGGCGCTGATGCACAGTTGATGGTTCGGGCCGGGAGGACAATTCTTCGAAGTCCTGCTCGCGATTCCCGCGATGACCCAGATCAGGAAGATGACGTTCCAGACGTTGAGAACCCAGGTCATCTTCCGCCAGCGAAGTGGACTCATTTCATCTCCCTGACGCGGTGTTTGACCGGGCGAGGTTACAACGGTCAACGAGCTGCGTAAAGGTGTGCGGCTAGCTAGATCGTCTTGAACTGCTCGAACGGCTGGCGGCAGTTGTCGCAGTAGCGCAGCGACCGGCACGGGGTCGGGCCGAAGATGTTCTCGAGCTTCGTCTCCGTCGAGCCGCAGTACGGACACTTGTGCACCTGCGACTGGAGCTGGACGAGTCTCGGCGCCGGCGGCGCGAAGCCGGCGGCGCGGAGCTTCTCGCGGCCGGCCGGCGTGATCTTGTCCGTCGACCACGAGTCGTCCTGGATGACCTTGACCTCGGCTCCGGGAACCTTCTCCTCGATCGCGCGCTTCATGAACTCGAGGGCCGGACAGCCGAGGAAGGTCGGCGTGAACTCGATCTGGACGTGTCCGTCCTGGACATCGACCGAGCGGATTACGCCGAGCTCGACGAGCGAGATGACCGGGATCTCCGGGTCGGGGATCTCCTCGAGCGCCTCCCAGATCTGAGCCTCCGCTACCACTGCGCTCCGGCCGGCGCCGAGCGCCGCACCATCGTCATCTCCTCCCACAACGGCGCGAGCTCGTCGGTGTGGACGCCGCGCCCCTTCGCTTGTAACAGACTGTTCCTTGGAAGGTCTAGTCCCGTTCGGACAGAGAGTTCCGGACGAAGCTCCTCGGGGAGCATCCCGACTGCGTACGGCCACAACTCCTCGACGGCGGCCTGGAAGCGTGGCTCGTCGCGGAGCCGCTGGTGCCACATCGCCGCATGCATGCGGTGGTACGTCTCCTCGCGGTCGATCTTCGCGGCTAGTCCCGCGACGGCCGGATCGGCGTCGTCCTTCAGCGCCGTGACCCGGATCTCGTCGGCGACCTCGTAGAGCCAGCGGCGCGCGATCGTGCGCGCCCAGTCGAGCAGGTGGAGCTCGACGAGCGGCGCGCAGCGGTACTCCTCGAGCGGCCGGTCGAACGCGAGCGCGTCCGCGTCTCCGTCCTCACCGACGATCAGCTGGTACAGCGCGCGCGCGTGGCCGATCTCGTTCTGGGAGATCGAGGAGAAGGCGACGTCCTCCTCGAGCAGCGGCGCGATTCCGGTCCACTCGGACTCGCGCCAGCCGAGGACGAGCTCGTCGTCAGCGATCCCCAGCAGTTCCTGCGCGTTCACGCGCCTCCTTCAGTCGTGCCTTGATCGAGTAGCCGTCGACGCGGCGGTACTTGAGGTCGAACTCGTCGGCCCAGTCCTCGACGTCGCGGATCGCGTCGCGCGGGACGAGCCAGAGAGCGGCCGACTCGCCGCGGCGCCCGTACTGCTCGCGCGCCCACGCTTCCGCGAAGTCCGCGTCGGGCGCGACGACCGAGCCGGCGTGCTCGAACGGCTGTCCCTTCCGCTCGCGCCGGAAGACCTCGAAGACGCGCGGATCGGTCACGCCGCGAGAACCGCGTCCCGCACCCACTGCTCCTGCTCGAGGAAGCGGCGGCGGAAGGCGAGCCGCTCCTCCGTCTTCGGGCCGTGGCCGGTGACGACATGCTTGAGCTCGTCCCAGTCGGGCTCGCTGTACTCCCAGACGCCGTCGTCGCGCTTGCGCAGCTTCGGGTCATGGAGCTCGAGGCCGAGCTCGAGGATCTGCGGAACGTAGCCGTCGAGGAACTGCTGCCGCGCCTCCTCGTTTCCCTGCGACTTGATCCGCCACAGGTACATCGGGTCCTCTTCCTTCGGGATCGGGTTGCCGTGGAACTGCATCAGCGGCCCCCACCAGCGGTCGAGCGCCTCCTGCACGAGCCCGAACTGCTCGGGAGTGCCCGTCACCATCGCGAGGATCACGTCGCGGCCGTGGAGGATGTGGAACGACTCCTCCCAGCAGATCTTCTTCATGATCCGCGCGTACGGCGCGTACGAGCACTTGAGGAGCGCCTTCTGGCTGATGATCGCCGCCGCGTCGACGAGCCACGCGATGACGCCGACGTCGCCCCAGGTGTAGGTCGGGTAATGGAAGACGTTGTGGAACTTCGCCTTCCCGTCGACGAGATCGGCGAGGCACTGCGCACGCGGCTTGCCGAGGTCCTCGACGACGCGATAGATGAGCTGCGAGTGGCCGACCTCGTCCTGCACCTTCGCGGTCAGCGCGAGCTTGCGCTGGAGGGTCGGGGCACGGAGGATCCACTCGCGCTCGGGCAGGACGCCCATGAGCTCGGAGTTGCCGTGCATCTCGATGAACTTGATGAGCTTCGCCCGGTAGTCGTCGGGCATCCAGTCGGTCGTCTCGACCTGGCCGCCCGCTTGGACGTACTCGAGAAATGCCTGCTCGGAATGTCGTTTATCGGGGGGAATCTCCACCGCTGCCACGCAGCACCACCTTCCGAACGATCGTTAGTTTTCCCATTGTAGATGTCCGCGCGCAAAAGTGAGCTAACCCGCGCCGCCGCCCGCCTCTTCGCGGAGAAGGGCTACCACGGCACCTCGATCGGCGACCTCGCCGAGGCGCTCGGGGTGCAGAAGGGATCGGTCTACGCGCACATCGAGTCGAAGGCCGACCTGCTGTGGGAGGTCGCCCGGGAGGGATCCGAGGCCTTCCACGCCGCGCTCGACTCCGTGCCAGACGAGGGGCCGGTGCTCGAGCGGATCCGCGCCGCGCTGCGCGCGCACCTCCAGGTCGTCGCCGAGCAACTCGACGTCGCGACCGTTTTCGTGCGGGAGTGGCGCTACCTCGAGGGCGAGCGGCGGCAGGAGTTCGTCGCCGAGCGCCGCCGCTACGAGGAGCGGTTCCGCGCGCTCTTTCGCGAGGGCCGCGAGCTCGGCGAGCTGCGCACCGACCTCGACGACGCGACCGCCGCACTGCTCGCTCTCTCGGCTGCGAACTGGGCCTACACCTGGCTCCGTCCGGGCTCAGAGACGGACGAGCTCGCCGACCGCTTCACGGCGCTGCTGCTCGACGGCATGCGTGGCTACGCCAGCCGTACGTAATTCGTAAACAGCGTTTTATGCTCCCGTTTCCAGGGCAATCCCACCACGTCAGTGGGTTGAATGCCGAAACGGGGGGACTTTGTGATGCGGCGAGGATGGCGGTTCGTCTTGGCGACGGCGTCTGTTGCGGTCGCGGTGGTACTCGGGGGAGCATCGGCGACCCAGGCATCTTCGCCGGCGTCGCAAACGGCGGTTGTGCCGGCCGCGGGATCGACGTCAACCGTCACCTGGTCGGGGACGATCCCGGCCGGCTCGAACGCGACGAGCGACTGCTCCACCCTCGCGGGAACGCCGCAGGTCGACGACCACACGATCACCGTCCAGACCCCGGCGGCCGGCTACACCGGCATCCAGACGACCTTCACGTTCTCGATCAGCTGGACGCCGGCGAGCGGCAACGAGAACACGAACGACGAGATCCTCACGGTTCTCGACGAGAACAACGGCGGCGGCGAGGTGGGGAGCAGCGACGGCAGCTCGACGACCGAGACCGTCTCCGCTACGAACCTCGGCGCAGGCGACTACGACGCCATGGCCTGCGGCTTCGTCAACGCGGTGCCGCAGAGCTACACCGGCACCCTGACGATGAAGACAGTCGCCGTGTCCGGCACCGGCTCGCTCCCCTCCGCCGGTCCGCAGGGGCTCGCGTTCTCGGCTGCGGTCCCCGCGGATCCGCAGCGCGACGAGGCGGAGCCGCTGATCGTCTCCGACCTCGCGGGCAATCTGTACACGTGCGGCCCGACCGGCTTCTCGAACGCGGCCGACTACGCGCAGGTCTCCACCGACGGCGGCGACCAGTTCCACCTGCTCGGCACGCCGCCGCGCGGGCAGCAGGCGGTGGGCGGCGGCGGCGACTGCGTCGTCTCGACCGGCGAGGCGAAGAACTCCGCCGGGAACTACCAGTACGCATACGCGGGACTCGGCGCGCTTTCAGGCTTCACGACCGCGACTTCGGCCGACAACGGCCACACCCTCGAGCCGGGAGGCTTCGACATCGCCGGCGGAGTCACGACGGAGGGCGGCGCCGCCGACCGGCAGTGGCAGACGTTCACGGACGCCTCCACCGTGCTCCTCTCCTACAACCAGCAGGAGCCGCGGAACACGGTCGTGCTCAAGTCGACGGACGGCGGTCAGACGTACTCCCCGGTCGCGTCGATCGCGGCTCCCAACCCCGATTTCCCGGGGCCGATGCACTACATCCCGTCCATCCACACGGTTGTGATGCCCTGGACGAAGGGTGGAGACGTCAACCTCGCCATCTCACAAGACAACGGCTCGACGTGGACGGACTGCAAGGTCGCGACGGGGTCCGGCGGGGCGACGGCCGGCTTCGCGACCGCCGACGTCGACAAGGCCGGCAACGTCTACGTCGCGTGGGCTGACACGACCGACTACCACACGTGGCTCGCGGGGCTTCCCGCCGCCGACGTCACCGGCTGCAACCAGTCGATCTCCGACGTGAGCGCGACGAGCGACGGCGAGCCGACCGTCGATCCCGGCTGGACCAAGCCGTTGCAGATGGACCGCGATTCGGTGCGCACGACCGTCTTCCCGTGGGTGGCGGCCGGCGGCGCGACCGGACGCGCGACGGTTGCCTTCTACGGCACGACGACCGACGGCGATCCGAACACGAGCGCGTTCAAGGCGGAGTGGGACGTGTACGCGAGCCAGTCGCTCAACGTCTTCGCCTCGAGCCCGACAGCGGCGCAGGTCAAGGTCACGACGCATCCGTTCCACTACGACTCGATCTGCCTCAACGGGCTCGGCTGCACCGTCAGCGGCGGCGACCGTTCGCTCGCCGACTTCTTCGCGATCACCGAGAATCGCGTCGACGGTCGGCTCTCCGTCGTCTTCAACCGGACGAACAAGAAACCGGACGACGCCGCCGGCTACGTCGCGACGCCGATGGTCGCGACGCAGATCGCCGGTCCGTCCAACGGCGGCGGGACCGTCTCGGTGGCCGGCCGCGATCCCCTGCGGAGTTCGACGGCGGATCAAACCGGGGACGCGCTCGCTCCCTATTCCGAAATCGGGGCGACGCCGTCCCCGGCGAACGTCCCGGCGGGGGACTTCACAGGCGCCGAGATCGGGCCCGACGCAAAGACCGGAGGCTTCACCGTGACGCTCCACCTCGCGGATCTGTCCTCCGCCGCGCTTTCGAACGCCGCCGGCGGCGGCTCGCTTGTGTGGATCTGGCGCTTCACGAACGGCTGGCAAGACGCCGCAGCGGTCGCGAACTGGAGCTCGACCGGCGGCTTCAGCTACGGCTATGACGACTTCACGACCGACTCGGGCACTTGCGGCGGCGAGGGCGGCGACAAATGCGAGATCTATCCGGGCAACACGCCGATCCAGGGTTCGGTGAACCAGAAGAACGGCACGATCACGCTCGTCGTGCCGAAGTCCGTCCTTCACCCGCTGACAGGTGGGACAGACGCATCCGGCCGGCCGAAGCAAGGCGCTGCGGCCGTCGGCTCGCGGTTCTACGACGGCACGGCATTCTCGTTCGAGAATGCCTCACCGGTTCCGTCGACGCAGAGCTGGATGACCCAGCTCGACAACACGCCTGCCTTCGACTTCCTGTTGCCGTCCACCAAGCCGGGCCGCGGTGGCGGCGGTGGCGGAGGCGGAGGCGGCGGTGGTGGCGGCGGGATCAGCGCCTCCGCGGTCGGGAACTACCGGCTCGTCGTCGATCGCATCGGGTTCTCGCCCGGCGCGATCTCGAGCCGCAAGCCGGTCCAGCTGCGCGTCCAGGTGTCCGACACCAACGGGGACTTCGTCAAGGGCGCGCTCGTCTACGTCCGCGGCGTCCCCGCGGGCCGCATCGCTCCGCTCAAGGAGCGCGCGACCGGCGCGGGCGGCTGGGTCAGCCTCACGCTCAAGCCACTCGCCGGGCTCCCGATGCGGAAGGGGCTGCTGGCGCTGTTCATCCGGGCCCGCATCTCCGGTCAGCCGTTGCTCGGGGGCGCTTCCACGCGTCGGCTCGTCTCGATCAGGGTCACGCCGGGGAGACACGTTCGCGCGAAGCTCTCACCGCAGAACCGTGTGCTCGAGGCGCCGCTCCCCAACCGGCTCGTCATCCCGCAGGTTCATTTCAATCCGAAGGAGATCACCGGACATAAGCCGCTGCGAATCACCGTGCGCGTCGTCGACTCGAAGGGGTTGCCCGTCTCGGGAGCGCTCGTGAAGGTGGTCGGCGTGCCGTTCGCCCGCGTGACCGGAGCTCCCGAGGCGAAGACGGGACACAACGGCTCGGCGACCTTGACGGTGCGCCCGCGCGGGGCGCTCCCGCACGGGACGCTTCTGACGCTCTTCGTCCGCGCGCGGGTGCCGGGGCAGCCGCTGCTGGCGGGAGAGTCGTCGCGGCGGCTCGTGGCGATCCGCGTTCGGTAGGGGGAATCGGCGGTACGGTCCTGGGTTCTGTGCCCAGGACCGTGCTCGTCGTCAATCCGTTCGCGACTCGCGTCAGCGAGGAGCGGCTCGCCGCGGTACAGGAGGAGCTCGCGCGCGCCGGCGAGCTCGAGGTGGTTCTGACGGAGCGGCCCGGCCACGCGACCGAGCTCGTCACGGACGCCTGCCGCGGCGGCGTCGGGGCGGTGATCGTCTTCTCGGGCGACGGCGGCTTCAACGAGGCGCTGAACGGGCTCGAGCAGGACGTCCCCATGGGATTCCTGCCCGGCGGCGGGGCGAGCGTCCTGCCCCGAGCGCTCGGCATCCCCCGCGATCCGGTCGTGGCCGCACGGCAGCTCGCGGAAGCGCTCGCCGCCGGACGGACGCGCCGTATCTCGCTCGGACGCGCCAACGGCCGCCGTTTTGCCTTCAGCGCGGGAGTCGGCCTCGACGCCGAGGCGGTGCGGCGTGTCGACGCGCTCGGCCGGAGCGCCGACGGCAAGCGGCCGGGCGACCTCGCATTCGCCTTCGCGATCGTCAGGGCGCTCGCGGCGCAGCGCGGCCACCTGGAGCCGCAGCTCGAGATCGCCGGTCACGGCAGAGCGGCGCTCGCCTTCGTCGCGAACGGTCACCCCTATACGTACGCGACGCGCGTGCCGCTGCCCATCGCGCCCGACGCGCGCTTCGAGCTCGGCCTCGATCTCGTCGCGCCGGTCCGGCTCCGCCGCCGGACGCTCGTCGGTACGGCCCTTCGCATCGTCACCGGCCGCACCCGTGGGGGTCCCTACATCTACGGCCACGACCTCGATCGAATCCAGATCGCGTGCGACCGGCCAATGCCTTTGCACGTCGACGGGGAGGATCTCGGCGACGTGACGGAAGCCGTCTTCGAGGCAGAGCGCGAGGCCGTCTCCGTCCTCGTCTGAGTAACCTCCTGGCCGTGGCGAAGGTGGCGTCAGAAGAGTTCGAGCTCCGTCGCGTGCTCGACTCCGAGCGCGAGGTCGACGGCCTCGGCGCGGACGAGCTCCTCGCGATCTATCGCTCGCTGATCCTCCTCCGCACCTACGACGAGCGCTCGGTTGTCTTCCACCGCCAGGGCCGCATCGGCACCTACGCGATCTTCTGGAACCACGAGGCGATGCAGGCCGGCTCCGTCCACGCGCTCGCCGACGAGGACTGGATCTTCCCGAGCTACCGCGAGTCGGCGATCGGGCTGCTGCGCGGGATCCCGGCGAGCACCGTCCTCCATTGGTGGCGCGGCCATCCCGCCGGCTGGTGGAATCCCGCCGAGTACCGCGTCGCGTCGATCTGCGTCCCGATCGCCACGCATGTTCCCCACGCCGTCGGGCTGGCCTGGGGCGAGAAGCTGAAGGGAAACTCGACCGTCTCGATCGCCTATTTCGGGGACGGCGCCACGAGCGAAGGCTCCTTCCACGAGGGCGCCAATTTCGCGGGCGTGATGCAGGCGCCGGCGATCCTCTTCTGCAACAACAACCAGTGGGCGATCTCGACGCCGCTCTCGGCCCAGACCCGCGCCGAGACGCTCGCGGCGAAGGCGGCCGGCTATGGGATGCCCGGCGTGCGGGTGGACGGCGGCGACGTGCTCGCGGTCTACGAGGTGACGCGCGAGGCGGTCGAGCGCGCTCGCTCGGGCGGTGGGCCGACACTCATCGAGGCCGTCACGTATCGCGCCGCGCCGCACGCGACCGCCGACGATCCGCGCGCCTACATCGACATGGACCGCGTCGAGGAGGAGCGCAAGAACGAGTGTGTCGGCCGGTACGAGCGCTACCTGCGCCGGCTCGGCGTTATCGACGACGCGACGGCGGAGGAGATCAAGAACGAGGCGCTCGAGCTGATGCGCGTGGGCATCGCCGCGGCCGAGGCGGAGCCGGAGCCCGACCCCGAGCTCGTCTTCGACAACGCTTACGTCCTGCCGCCGCCGAACCTGCGGGAGGGCTTCGATGCCTGAGCTCTTCATGGTGGAGGCGATCAACGACGCCTTCCACGTCGAGCTCGAGCGCGACGAGTCGGTGATGGTGATCGGCGAGGACGTCGGCCGTGCGGGCGGCGTCTTCCGCGCGACCGCCGGGCTGCGCGACCGCTTCGGCGAGAACCGTTGCGTCGACACCCCGCTCGCGGAGGCGGGAATCCTCGGCAGCGCGGTCGGCCTCTGCATGGCGGGCTGGAAGCCGGTCTGCGAGATGCAGTACGACGCCTTCTCCTATCCCTGCCTCGACCAGCTGATTACGCATGTCGGCCGCTACCGCTGGCGCACCGGCGGGAAGATGGAGTTCCCGCTCGTCGTGCGGATGCCGTACGGCGGCGGCGTGCGCGCGCCCGAGCTGCACGACGACTCGCCCGAGGCGTACTACGTCCACACGCCCGGCGTGAAGGTCGCGATCCCCTCGACGCCGGCCGACGCGAAGGGGCTGCTCGCCGCGGCGATCCGCGATCCGGATCCCGTCGTCATCCTCGAGCCGAAGCTGATCTATCGCGCCGCGAAGGAGGATGTGCCGGAGGGCGAGCACGTCGTCCCACTCGGCAAGGCGCGCCTCGCGCGCGAGGGGACGGACGTGACTTGCGTGGCTTACGGCGCGATGGTGCCGGTCTGTGAGAAGGCGGCCGACGCGCTCGAAGGCGAGGCGTCGGTGGAGGTGCTCGATCTCCGCTCGCTCCGCCCGCTCGACGAGGACGCGCTGCTCGCGTCGGCGGCGAAGACGGGCCGCGTCGTCGTCGTGCAGGAGGCGCCGCGCACGGCCGGCTTCGGCGCCGAGATCGCGGCGATCCTCGCGGAGAAGGCGATCCTCGACCTGCACGGGCCGGTGCTGCGCGTGACCGGCTTCGACGTCCCGTATCCGTACTGGAAGATCGAGGACCGCTACATGCCGTCGGCCGAGCGGGTCACGGCCGCCGCGCGAAGGCTGCTCGAGTTCTGAACGCTCGCGGCTGGTTCTCCCGCGACTACGAGCCGGTCGTCTCCATCGAGCCCGGCGAGTCGGTGTCGTTCCCGTCGTACGCCGCCTTCTGGACCTGGGATCGCGATGCCGAGCCGGAGGAGCGGCCGGAAGGCGCCGGCCACGCGCTCTACGGCCCGATCGAGGTGCGCGGAGCCCGCGCCGGGCAGACGCTCGCCGTGCGTATCGACGAGGTCGTGCCGCGCGACTGGGGGCGGACGTGGGCGCCGCCGGACGGCGAGGCGTTCACATGGTCGCTCGACGGCGACACCTGGCGGCTCGGCCGGCACGCGGTTCGCTCGGCTCCGTTCCTCGGCGTGATCGGCATGCCGCCGCCCGAGCCCGGCGAGCACCGCACCACGCCGCCACGCCGCTGGGGCGGGAACATCGACTGCAAGGAGCTCGTCGCCGGCACGACGCTCTTCCTGCCGATTCCCGTTGACGGCGCGCTTCTGATGGCGGGCGACGGTCACGGCGCGCAAGGCGACGGCGAGGTCTCGGGCACCGCGATCGAGTGTCCGCTCGAACGCGCCACGCTCACACTCGAGCTCGACGACCGCGACCTGCGCTCGCCGATCGCGCGAACCGCGGACTCCTGGATCGCGTTCGGCTTCGACGAGGATCTCGACGTCGCGGCCGAGCTGGCGACCGAGACGATGCTCGACCTGATGGAGCGCGAGCTCGGGGTCTCGCGCCCGGAGGCGCACGCGCTCGCGAGCGTTTCGGTCGACCTGCACGTGACGCAGGTCGTCAACGAGGTCAAAGGCGTCCACGCGATACTGCGGGCGTGAGCTACGAGTTCAAGCTGCCGGATCTCGGCGAGGGCCTGACCGAGGGCGAGATCGCCCGCTGGCTCGTCGAGGAGGGCCAGGAGATCGCCGAGGACGCGCCGCTCGTCGAGATCGCGACAGACAAGACCACGGTCGAGATCCCGTCGCCGGCGGCCGGGCTCGTCTCGCGGATCCTCGTGGAGGAAGGCGCCGTCGTCCCGGTCGGCACCGTCCTTGTCGTGATCGGAGGCGACGGCACGATCGCCGAGCCCACGGATGTCGAGCAGCCGCGCGCGGAACCGGCTCCCGACCAAAAAACGGCAAGTAACACTGTGTTACAAGGGGAGAAAGTGCGCGCGACGCCGCTGATCCGCAAGGTCGCGGCCGAGCTCGGCGTCGATCTTGCAGCGGTGACGGGCAGCGGGCCGCAGGGGCGGATCACCGAGGAGGACGTGCGCGCGGCGGCTGGCGGCGGAGCGTCGCCGGCGAGCGAAGGCGAGCACGTCCAGCTGCGCGGTGTGCGCCGCCAGATGTTCGAGCACCTGACGCGAGCCCACGAGATCCCTGCCGTGACGTGGGTCGAGGAGTGCGACTTCTCCTCCGTCGATCTGAAGCGACTCGTGCCGCTCGTCCTCCGTGCGGTCGCGGAGTCGCTGCAGGAGTTCCCGGAGCTGAACGCGCGCGTCGAGGCCGGTGAGCTCGTACTGCTCGATCGCTACGACCTCGGCGTCGCGATCCAGGCCGAGCAGGGTCTCGTCGTGCCGGTCGTCCACGGCGCCGGCAAGCTCTCGCTCAACGAGCTCGACGCCGAAGTGCGGCGGCTCGCCGAGAGCGCTCAGGCGGGAACGCTCAAGCCGGAGGAGCTGCGCGGCGGGACGTTCACCGTCACGAGCGCCGGCAAGGCGGCCGGCCTCTTCGTCACGCCGCTGATCAATCATCCCGAGGTCGCGATCCTCGGCATCCACCGGATCGCCGAGCGCGCTGTCGTCCGCGACGGCGAGCTCGTCGCGCGGCAGACGGGGAACGTCTCGGTGACGTTCGACCACCGGGTCATCGACGGCAAGCGCGCCGCCGACTTCGGCCTCGCGGTGATCGGGCGGCTCGAGAAGAGCTAGGCCGCAGCCGGCTCGAGGTGCTTCTCGAGCATCGCCTCGATCGTCGGCGCGGTGGCGCGGCCGTCGAGCCGGGAGACGACCTTCTTCCCCACGACGAGCGCGAGTGCGGGGACCTGTTCCACCTTGAACCGCTCGGCGAGCTCGGGCCGCTCGTCGACGTCCACCTTGCTGATCGCCAGTCGGCTGCGCTCCCGCCTCGCAATGTGCGCGAGCAGGCTCTCCATCCGGCGCGCGGGGCCGGACGTGCGAGACGTGAAGAAAACGAGCACGGGGCGGTCTGAAGCCACCGGAACCTCCTGAAGAATGTCCTCAACTCGGTCTGTACGTGGAAAACGGACGACGAGGCTGCGCGGTTACGGTTCTCGCATGGGTTCCTGGTACTGGATCGGCGTCTCGGTGGGTCTCGGCGCGGCTTGGGGTGCGTTTTGCGGCGGCGGTGGTCTCAGATTCGGCATGCGCCTCCTAATCGCCGTTCTCACTGGCGGTGTCGTTGGCGGATTCGTCGACCTCTTTGCGTCGGGCGGACGCATCGACGTTCCCGTGGCGTCCGTCGGAGCGTTGCTGGCGTTCCTAGGGACCACGCAGATCGTCTCGGGGGCTCTACGCCGCGGCGGAACGCGCGGCGGGATTGCGATCCTCGTGGCCGGCGCCGCGCTTGTTTTGGCCGGCATCGCCTTCATCCCGGTCGCCGGCTACCTCGAGGCGCTTGCGCTTCCCGCTCTCGCTGCGCGCCTGCGCCGGACGCAACCCGAGCGGTACGCGGGCCTGCGGACGCTCGCCCGCGACTAGGCGCACGCAGTGCCCAAGAAGCTGGTGCTGATCGTCATCGACGGGATGACGCCGGATGCGTTCGAGCGCGCCGTCGAGGGCGGCCACGCCCCGGCGCTCGCCTTCCTCGGCGCCCACGGCGACTACCGCCGCGCGACCTCCGTCTTCCCCTCGCTCACGCCCGTCTGCATCAGCTCGATCGCGACCGGCGCCGGCCCCGACGTCCACCACATCCCTTCGATGTCGTGGTGGAGCAGACAGGAGGGGCGGATCGTGGAGTACGGCTCGTCCTTTACGGCGTTGCGGAAAGCGGGACTCTCGCAGTCGCTGCTCGACACGATCGTCAACATGAACGAGCGCGATCTCGCGCGCGACGCCGTGACTGTCTACGAGTCGCTCGAGGATGCGGGCTTCGTCGCAGCCGCCGTGAACATCACCTGCTACCGCGGCCGTCACCGCTATCTGCCGACCCTGCCGGCGGTGAATCGCGCCGTGCACGGCCCGAGCCGGTTCTTCTACTACGGGCTTTACGAGTCGGACCGGACGGGCGCACCGTTCGCCGTCCGCAACCGTCGTGGCGGCTCAGTCGACGCCTACGCCGCCGCCGTCGGGCGCTGGCTCGTGACCCGCGACGGCTTCGACTTCCTCGCGTATTACCTCTCCGGCTGGGACTTCGCCTCGCACGCGCACGGCCCCGCCGACGTCGCGGAAGTGGCACTCCAGCAGACCGACGAGGCGATCGGCGCGCTGCTCGACGCGGCGGGTGGCCCCGACGAGTTCCTCGCGCGGTACGACGTGATCCTCCTCGCCGATCACGGCCAGACCGCCGTCGAGCATGTCGCCCACCTCGAGTCGGCGTTCGCCGACCTCGCGGGCCAGGTCGTCGTCACGGCGTCGAACCGCGCCGGCCAGGTCTATCGCATGCCGAACGCGCACGTCGACGCCGCGGAGCTCGCCGCACGGCTCGACGGGAACGCGGCCGTCGACGTCACGCTTCGCCTCGACGGCGACGAGGCGATCGCACGCCGCGACGGAGAGGACCTGCCGGTGGATCAGCTCGAGCATCCGGACGCGGCGTGGCGCGCGCGGTCGGCGCTCGCGAACCCCAACGCGGGCGAGTTGCTCGTCTCCGCAGCCGAGGGCTGGGAGCTCGCCGATCTCGGCGGGCAGCACCACGCCGGCGGCGGCAGTCACGGCTCGCTCGTCGCGGGAGACTCCTTCGTCCCGCTGCTCACGATCGGAGTCGATGCGGCGCCGGCGCGGATCACCGAGGTCATCCCGGCGGTCCTCGATCATTTCGGAGTCGCGCATGTCGGCTGAGGCCCAGGAGCGGATGGTGGAGCAGCAGCTCCGCCGGCGCGGGATCGCGGACGAGCGCGTCCTGGCTGCGATGGCGCGGGTGCCGCGCGAGCTCTTCGTGCCCGAGGAGCTGCGTCCACAGGCGTACTTCGACGCGGCCCTCCCGATCGGCGGTGGGCAGACGATCTCGCAGCCGTACATGGTCGCGCTCATCTGCGAGCAGCTCGCGCTGCACGGCCACGAGCGCGTGCTCGACGTCGGCACCGGCTCCGGGTACCAGGCTGCCGTCCTCGCCGAGCTCGCCGGAGAGGTGCACACGATCGAGCGGATCCCGGAGCTCGCCGACGCCGCCCGTGCGAACCTCGCCGCGGCGGGCTACGCCGACCGCGTCGAGCTCCACGTCGGTGACGGCTCGCGCGGCCTGCCGGAGCTCGCGCCGTTCACGGCGATCGCGGTCGCGGCGGCGGCGCTCGAGCCTCCGCCCGCGCTCTACGAGCAGCTCGAGCCACGGGGTCGCCTCGTCGTCCCGGTCGGCGGCGCGGGCGAGCAGTGGCTCGAGGTCGTCGTCTCGACGCCCGAGGGCCCGGCCGTCCTGCGCGGCGTTCCCTGCAGATTCGTTCCGCTCGTGGCGGGCACCTAGCGGCGGATGGGGTCGAGATCCGCCTCGGAGCTCTTGCAGCTCCCCGTCCAGCTGCACGGGATCCGGCTCGGCCATGCAGTCGACGTCCTGCTTGACCAGGACAGCGAGCGGCCGCTCGGACTTGTCGTGCTCTGCGGCGACGAGGTGGAGCGCTTCCTCGTCCTCGAGACCGCCGACGTGCGCGAGGACGAGGTCGCCGTCGGCTCGGCTTTTCTGCTCCTCGAGGACGTCGACTTCTATCGCGAGCGCACCCGTTCCCTGCGCGCTACCCTCGCGGCGGAGTGAGTGACTGATGGAACCGGCCGGCACGCTGCCGCGGCCTCGCGCCCGGCTCATCTCGTCGTTCCGCTCGGTTCGCAACTGGCAGCAGCTCGGCAAGTTCGCCGTCGTCGGCGCGGTCGGCTACGCGATCAACCTCGCCGTCTACCACACGCTGCTCTCGGCGGGCCTCCACTTCCTCGCCGCGGCGACCTGCTCGTTCCTCGTCGCCGTGACGAGCAACTACACGTTCAACCGGATCTGGACGTTCCGCGAGCACCGCGGTCACATCGGCGTCCAGGGGATGCGCTTCTTCCTCGTCTCGCTTGCCGCGCTCGGCGCGAATCTCGCGATCCTCGCGCTGCTCGTGAAGGCCGGCGGCGTCGGGAAGTTCTGGGCGAACGCGATCGCGATCGTGCTCGTGATGCCGCTCAACTTCGTCGGCAACAAGCTCTGGTCGTTCCGCAGACGCGCCCACTAGCGTTCCGAACGTGAGGCGCCGCCTCCTCCTCGCCGTCGCCCTGCTCGCGCTGCTCGTCGCCGCGCCAGCCGCCGCGCTCGCCGCCGGGAAGGCGCCGACCGCGCCCGTCTTCAACGGGAATGGCCGTCTCGTGCAGACGCCGCTCGTCCCCCCGCCGAAAACCGTCGGGCCGCATCTGAAGAAAGCCGCCGCGCTGCGCATCGTCGAGCGCGACCCGAAGGTCGCCGCGTGGCTGACGCGCTATCCCGTCAAGGGCCGCAGCGACGACGAGACGTACGCGACGTCGACCCAGTCCTGGACGGTGAAGATCTGGTGGGGGGCCGCCGGCGAGATCGTCGAGGCGACCGTCCTCGACGCGACCGGCCAGGTGACCTCGGCCTGGACGGGACCGCAGGTGGCGTGGGGGATGGCGCGCGGCTCGCCCGGCGCCTTCGGCGGCACGGCGATCAACAACCCCTGGATCTGGATGGCCTTCTGCCTCGTCTTCTTCCTCGGCCTCGCCGACCTGAAGCGGCCGCTGTCGCTGCGCAATCTCGACCTGCTCTTCCTCCTCTCGCCGACCGCGTCGCTCTGGTTCTTCAACCACGGCGACGTCTTCACGTCGGTGCCGCTCTTCTATCCGTGCCTCATCTGGGTCGTGCTGCGCGGGATCTGGATCGGAACGAAGAACCGTGGCACGCCGGGCGCGCCGCGCTGGCCGGTCTGGGTGCTGATCGGCGCGACGATCTTCCTCGCCGGCTTCCGCGTCGGCCTCAACATCGAGCGCTCGAACATCATCGACGTCGGCTACTCGGGCGTGATCGGCGCGCAGCGGATCGTGAACGGACAGGCGCCGTGGGGGAACTTCCCCGTCGAGCAGCTGCCGAACGGCAAGTACCTGAAGCCGTGCGGGCCGGCGGACTCATCGGGCGAGATCCGCGAGCGCGTCCAGACGAACGGCCGCTGCGAGAGCGCCAATCCGCAAGGGGACACGTACGGCCCGAGCGCCTACGAGGCGTACATCCCCGGCTTCCTCATCCTCGGCTGGAGCGGGAAGTGGGACAGCCTGCCCGCAGCGCACTTCACCGCGATCGCCTTCGATCTCCTGACGATTCTCGGCCTGTGGCTCGTCGGGCTGCGCTTCGGCGGGAGACGACTGGGCGCCGTGCTCGCCTTTGCCTGGGCTGCCTATCCCTTTACGCAGTACGTCTCGAACTCGAACACGAACGACGCGATCATGCCGTGCCTGCTCGTCTGGGCCTTCTGGCTGATATCCAGACCCACCTTCAGAGGCGCGCTCGTGGCGGCGTCCGGGTGGACGAAGTTCGCCTCGCTCGTCGTCGCGCCACTCTGGCTGACGTATCCGACCGGGAAGGTGAGCCGGCGCTTCGCCGCCGGGTTCGTCGCCGGGACGCTTGCCGTCTTCTCGATCCTCCTGCTCGACCCGCGTCCGCTGCACGAGATCGTCGTCTTCTGGCACCGGACATTCGGCTACCAGGTCGGCCGCCAGGCGCCGTGGTCGCTCTGGGACTGGGTGCAGTACCACGCGCGCGGCCTGCCCGACCTGCACCTCGCCCAGCGCGTCCTGCAGGGGCTGCTCGTGATCGGCGCGTTCGTTGTCGCCGTCGTGCCGCGCCGCAAGTCGCCGCTGCAGCTCGTCGCCTTCACGGCGGTGCTGCTCGCCGGCTTCGAGGCCGTCCAGACGTACTGGCTCTACACCTACATCCCGTGGGTCTTCCCCTTCGCCGCGCTCACCCTGCTCGCGCCCGCGAGCCCGCTGCGGAAGCTCGTTGCCCAGCCGTCAGGCGGAGACCCGGATTGGCTCGATCGCCTCCGCGCGTCCCGCGTCCGTGCACGCCACGACGACGCCCTCCAGCCGGGCGCCACCCTCGGCGGGCTCGAAACGGACGGGTAGCCGTTCGCGCATCCGGGCGATCGCGAGCTCGGAGCGGACGCCGATCACCGAATCGTGGGGGCCGGTCATCCCCGCGTCCGTGATCGCCGCCGTGCCGCCGGGAAGGATGCGCGCATCGTTCGTCTGGACGTGTGTGTGGGTGCCGATCACCGCGGTGACGCGGCCGTCGAGCCAGGTGGCGATCGCGATCTTCTCGCTCGTCGCCTCGGCGTGGAAGTCGACGATCACGACCGGCGCTTCGGCGCGCGCCTCGTCGACGAGCGCGTCCACCATCTCCCACGGCGAGACCGGCGTGTCGAGGAAGAGCTGGCCGAGGAGGTTGAGCACCGCGACCTTGACGCCGTTGCGCGCCTCCACGACCGCCATCCCTTGACCCGGCGTCTGCGAGCCCTGGTTGGCCGGACGGATGACGCGCTCGCTCGTCGCGAGGTAGGAGGCGATGCCGCCGCGCCGGTAGGTGTGGTTGCCGAGCGTCACGACGTCGGCGCCCGCGGCGAGGAGCTTGTCGGCGAGCTTCGGCGTGATCCCGGCGCCGTCGGCGATGTTCTCGCCATTGACGATGGCGAGGTCGGCGTCGTATCGCTCGCGCAGCGCGGGGAGCTGCTCCTCCACGGCCCGGCGGCCGGGGACGCCGAAGACGTCCGCGAGAAACAGGATCTTCAACGCCGGGCGGTTCCTTCTAGCCGGTCACGACGACCGGAGCCGAGCGGACCAGGACGGTGACGTGGTTGCCGCCGTCGTTCGTGTAGTGCGCCAGCGCCTGCTGCTCGACCGAGGCGAGGTCGACGACGGTGCCGAGCCTCGTCGCGCCGCTCACGACCGCGCTGCCGACGCTGAGGCTCGGATCGCTCACGAGCTGCGAGACCGCAACGACGAGGGACGGCGAATTCTGCGGCTCGATGTCGATCTCCGAGCCGTACTGTTTCCCTTCGACCACGAAGGGCCGGATCGCCGCGACGATCCCGTTCGCCGGCGCGTAGACCTCCGTTCCCGCCGCTGCGCCGACGTCGAGCGCGGACGTTCCGCCGCCGCCGAGCTGGTACCAGTGCGGGCTGCCTCCACCGCCGCCGAAGATCCCGTGCGCGAGACGCGACAGCAGTCCCTCGTTCACCTGGTGCCCGAGCGGCGAGAGCGCGAGGGCGCCGCTCGCGGCGCTGTAGCCGATCGCGGTGACGCGCGCCTGCGCGATCGGCAGCTGCAGCCGCACGCCGCCGCGTAGCGCGACGATCTCGGGCGAGGGGCGCACCGGAGCCGCCGCGAGCGACGCCTTCGAGAGAGGAAACGCCGTCCGCACCGTGTTGCCGCCGAAGGCGGTGAGCGCGAGGGCGACGACGAAGACGGCGGCGAGCAGGACGAGGAGGGCGAACCGGCGAGCCCGACGTGCCGAGCGCGCCTGCCGGCGTTCGACCCGCCGCCTCCCGTTGGGGCGCGAGGACGGCATGTCGGGCCGCAGCCTATCGAACGCTTGCGGCGGCTCCTCCCATAGCTCCAGAGCCAGCGCACCGTCAGTCCGTCCGACGCCGCGGGGACCATCGCTCGCATGCCTCGCGCCGCCGCGGTACGCATACAGGTGCCTCGCTGGGTGCAGCTCGTCGCGCTGCCGCTCGTGTTGCTGCTCCTGTGGACGGTGGCGGGAGCCGTGCGTCACGTGCTTTTCCTCTTCCTCGTGGCGCTGCTCATCGCCCTGCTCCTGAACCCGATCGTGCGCGGTCTGGGGCGGGCTTGGATTCCTCGGGGACCGGCGGTTGCGCTCGTCTATCTCGCCTTCGCTGCGGTCGTCGCTCTGGCCATCGTCGCTCTCGCCACGGTGGTCGTGCAGCAGACGCGAAGCGCGGCTCACCGGGTGGACGCCTACTTTACGGTCGATTCCGGACACCCCCGGCAGACCGGCGCCGAGCAGGATCTCGCCCGCTTCCAGGGGTGGCTCGACCGCGACCACCTGAGCGGCATCCACGTCCAGAAGCAGGGGGACAAGTTCCTCAAGCAGGTCGGTCTGAAGGACGTCCAGAAGTACACGTCGAAGGCGCTTAATTGGGCGGAGGGCGCCGGCGTCGCCGTCGTGACGCTCCTCTTCGACGTCTTCCTCGTGGTCGTCGTCTCGATTTACATGCTGCTCGACATGCAACGATTGACGGACGTCCTCGACCGACGCTTCCCGCCGCACGGGCGCGGCGGCTTGATCGTGCGGATGGAGCAGGCCGTCGCGAGCTACGTCCGCGGCCAGCTCCTCCTCTCGCTGATCATCGGCGTCAGCGTCGGGCTCGGCCTCTGGATCCTCGGGTTGGTCGGGCTGATGCCGCACGGCGGGAGATACGCCGCTGCGTTCGGCGCCTGGGCCGGCATCACCGAGCTGATCCCGTACATCGGGCCGTGGCTCGGAGCGATCCCGCCGGTGCTCTACGCGCTCGTCCAGCACCCGCTCTCGGCGCTCTGGGTCGCGATCCTGTTCCTCGGGATCCAGCAGGCGGAAGGACACGTGATCGTCCCGAACGTGATGGGACGCTCGCTGCGGCTCCATCCGCTGCTCGTCATCTTCGGCCTGCTCGCGGGCGGTGAGATCTACGGCTTCCCGGGGATCCTCATGGCGCTGCCGCTGCTCGCCGCGGGACGTGCCGCGTGGGAGTTCTTCGGCGAGCGGCTCGAGCTCGAGGAATGGGTGGACGGGCGGCCGCTCGCAGACATCGGGGTCGAGCTCGAGGGCCGGCCTCCGCCCGACGCGCCGCCCGCTCCCGCCAGCTAGTCGCGCCGCGGCGTACCCTTCCGCCGGATGAGCTCGTTCCCGGTCACCCGGCTGCGGAGGTTCCGGCGTACCGCTTCGCTGCGCGGGCTCGTGCGCGAGACGCGGCTCCAGCTCGACGAGTTCGTCATGCCGTTCTTCGTCGCGCCCGAACCGCTCGCGAACGAGGCGCTGCCGGGGATGGCGCGCTACGACATCGACGGCCTCGTGCGGGAGGTGGACGGGCTGGCCTCTGCCGGCGTCCGCGCGGTGATGCTGTTCGGCGTACCGGCGGAGAAGGACGAGGAGGCGACCGGGGCGTGGGAGGACGACGGGATCGTCCAGCTCGCGTTGCGGGAGCTGCGGCCGCGCTTCCCGGAGCTCGTCCTGCTCACCGACGTGTGTCTCTGCGAGTACACGTCGCATGGCCATTGCGGCGTCGTCGTCGACGGCGAGATCCACAACGACCGCAGCGTCGAGCTGCTCGCGCGTACGGCGCTCAGCCACGCGGAAGCGGGCGCCGACATCGTCGCGCCGAGCGACATGATGGACGGCCGCGTCGCCGCGATCCGGGAGACCCTCGACGACCACGGCTGCGAGTCGACGCCGATCCTCGCCTACTCCGCGAAGTACGCCTCCGCGTTCTACGGCCCGTTCCGCGAGGCGGCCGACAGCACACCCGCGTTCGGCGACCGGCGCGGCTATCAGATGGATCCCGCCAACGTCCGCGAGGCGCTGCGCGAGTGCGAGCTGGACATCGCGGAGGGAGCGGACGCGATCATGATCAAGCCGGCGCTGCCGTACCTCGACGTGATTCGCGCGGCGCGCGAGGCTTTCCGGGTGCCGCTCGCCGCGTACAACGTCTCGGGCGAGTACGCGATGGTGAAGGCAGCGGCGCAGGCCGGCTGGCTCGACGAGCGAACGGCGGCTCTCGAGTCTCTGACGGCGATCAAGCGCGCGGGCGCCGACCTGATCGTCAGCTACTGGACGCGCGACCTTCCCGCGTGGCTCTGACGCAGCGTTCCGCTCTTTACCGCCGCGCCCTCGAGCTGATCCCCGGCGGCGTCAACTCGCCGGTCCGCGCGATGCGTGCCGTCGGGCTGGACGAGCCGCTCTTCGTCCGTCGCGGCGAGGGCGCGTGGATCGAGACCGCGGACGGCGCTCGCTATCTCGACTGGGTCATGTCCTGGGGGCCGCTCATCTTCGGGCACGCCGATCAGGAGACGGTCGAGGCCGTGCGGGAGGCGGCGTTGCGCGGCACGAGTTACGGCGCGGCGACCGAGGCGGAAGTCGAGCTTGCCGCGGAGATCGTCGACGCGGTGCCGTCGGTCGAGAAGGTGCGGCTCGTCTCCTCCGGCACCGAGGCGGCGATGAGCGCGCTGCGGCTCGCGCGTGCGTTCACGAAGCGCGACCGGATCCTCAAGACCTCCGGTGGCTATCACGGCCACGCCGACGCCCTGCTCGCAAGCGCGGGCTCAGGGCTCGCAACCCTTGGGATTCCGGCGTCGCCCGGAGTTCCGACCGGCGCGGCGGCTGACACGATCGTCGTTCCCTACAACGACACCGACGCCGCTGCCGAGGCGTTCGTCGAGCACAGCGAAGGGCTCGCGGCGGTGATCGTCGAGCCGGTCGCGGCGAACATGGGCGTCGTCCCGCCGGAGCCGAGCTATCTCGAGACGCTGCGCCGCCTCTGCGACTACTCGGGCGCGCTGCTGATCTTCGACGAGGTGATCAGCGGCTTCCGCGTCGCGCGCGGTGGCGCGCAGGAGCGCTTCGGGGTTCTGCCCGACTTGACCGTGCTCGGGAAGATCGTCGGCGGCGGCCTGCCGCTCGCGGCCTTCGGCGGCCGCGCGGAGGTCATGGATCTGCTCGCGCCGGCAGGTCCCGTCTACCAGGCGGGGACGCTGGCGGGGAATCCGCTCGCGACGGCCGCAGGCCTCTCCGTCCTGCGCAGGCTCCGTGACCCGGGTATCTACGACGAGCTCGAGCGCAGGGCTGCGCTGCTGGAGGAAGGGCTCGCCCCGCTCGGCCGCGTGCAGCGCGTCGGTGCGCTCCTGACGCTGTTCATGACCGACGCTCCGGTCCGCAACTTCGAAGACGCGCAGGCTTGCGACACCGAGCGCTACGCCGCGCTCTTCCGCCACCTGCTCGAGCAGGGCGTGTACCTGCCGCCGTCGCAGTTCGAGGCGTGGTTCCCTTCGATCGTGCACGGCGAGGACGAGATCGAGCGGACGGTCGCCGTCGTGACGAGTTTTCGTGGCTGATCTCTGGGGGGAGATCGTCGCCGGCGCGGCGGCGGAGAGCAGCCTCTGGGCCGACTGCGTCAGCGCCGAGCCCGTGCGCCGGCCGGTCTTCTCCCAGCTCGGCGAGCAGCGCCACGCGCTTGGGCTGGAGACGATCTACGAGGGCTATCTCGTCCACTACGGCCGGCCGCGTCTCTTCGCGCCGCCCGACGAGGACACGGCACTGCTGCTCGGGGACTACCTCTACGCCCACGGTCTCGTCCGGATCGCCGACGGGCAGGACGTGGACGCCGTGGCCGACCTCTCCGAGCTCATCTCGCTTTGCAGCCAGCTGAGGGCGGAGGACGGTGACGGTGACGGGCAGCTCTGGGCGGCGACGGCCGCGTTGCTCGGGCAGGGGGCGCTGGACGACGCTCGTGCCGCGCTCCGGCTCCACTCCGATCCGATGCCGCTCGACACGGCTGCGCGCGCGGCGGCGGGGGATGAGGCGGTCAACGAGGCGCTCGTTGCCCACTTCGAGCGGCGGTCCTGATCGGATAGATTCTCGCCGTGCTTGCCGCGCTCTTCCAATCGCTCGGGGCTGTGGTTCAGAACGAGACGGCGGCCCAGGAGGGGAGCAAGGTCATCCTCGCGATGCTCGCTGTCGGCGGCATCTTCCTCACGGTGATCGCGATCGGCGAGCTCTCGCACTGGGCCGCGAAGCAGCGCCGCCGCCGCGGCTAAGCGGGCACCGGCGCTCCCATGATCCGGCCGAGGTTGGCCGGCGCGAAGAACTCCTCCGGCCTGACCGTCCCCGCGATCACGCCGAAGAACCGGCCGCTGTCCTCCTCGTTCTCCCGCAAGGCGCCGAAGAGCGCCTGCTGCTCGGGCGGGGGCGGCGCGAGCGAGGCGAGCTCGTACGTGAGCTCGTAGAGGGCGCGCGTCTCCTCGTTGCGGACGCGCTCGTACTCGGCGAGCGCCTCGTCGAGCGGACGGCTTCCGGTGAAGCCGGCGTCGAGCGCCTCGGCGAGCGATTCTGCGTCGCGGAAGGCGTCGCTGATCCCTTGCGCCGTGATCGGATCCTTGTGGCAGCCGGCGTCGCCGACGAGCGCCCAGCCCGGCCCGAACGGCTGCCGGTACCAGAACGGCAGCTCGCCGGTTCCGTAGTAGCGGTCGACGCGCTCGGCCGTGGCGAGCCGCTCCGCGAGCGACGGTGCGAGCGCGACCGCGTCGAGGAAGCTCTTCTCGACGTTCGCCCGGACGGTGTGGAACTCGTCGCGCGGGAAGAAGGCGACGACGATCTGGAGCCCGTCGTTCGTGGGGCCGCTGATCAGCATCCGGCCGTCGCGCGGGAAGAGCTCGGCCCCGCCGGACGGCACGCCTGCCCAATAGCTGTAGTAGCAGCACGTGCGACTCGGGCGCGCCTCGTACTCGGGCGCCTGCACGGCGCGGGCGACGAAGGAGTTGCGGCCGTCGGCGCCGATCACGATCTTGGCGCGTTCCTCCTTGCCCGCGCAGCGGATGCCGACCGCGGCGCCGTTCTCGAAGAGGAGCTCGTCGACAGGAGAGCCGGTGCGGATCTCGGCGCCGGCCTCGGCAGCAGCCTCTATCAGCAGGGAGTCGAGCACCGTGCGGCGCGGGCAGTAGCCCTCGGCGACGCCGTCGCTTGGCGGCGGCGAGCCGCCGAGCGCGAACGGCCCCACGTCGAAGGCCATCCGGTTGACTGGCGGGCAGCCGGTCTCGACGAGCCGCTCGAGCAGTCCCCAGCGACGCAGCCGTGCCACGCCCGGCTGGTGGATGTAGTGCGTCGAGAGCGTGTCGCTCGGGAAGCTCGCGCGATCGACAAGGAGAACGCGGTAGCCCTTGCGGGCGAGGAGCATGGCGGTAGGCGAGCCCGCGGCGCGCGCGCCGACGATGATTGCGTCGTACATCAGGAACCTCCCGGACGTGTAAGCTATGAAACGTAGCTTACATATAACTACGGAACGTAGCTTTGTCAAGAGACGATCTCACCTTCTTCTCCTACGAGATCCTCGGCCTCGTCGGCCGCGGCGGCGCCAGCGCGCACGACCTCCGCGAGATGGAGCGCAAGGGCCGGATGCTCGACTGGGCCGGCGAGAGCCAGTACTACGCCGAGCCGAAGCGACTCGCCAAGCTCGGCTACCTCGAGGCGCGCAAAGAGCCCGGCAAGACGCGCGAGCGCACCGTCTACACGCTGACGGACAAGGGCATCGAGGCACTCCAGGAGTGGGGACGCACGCCGCTCCGCTTCACGCCTCTCAAGATCGCGGCGGCGGACCGTCTACTCGCCGCGGACATCGTCGGGGAGGAGGCGACGCGCGAAAGCTTCGCGGCGCTCCGCCATGACCTCGACGATCTGCGCGAGCGAGTGCACGAGATGACCGTCTCGGCGCAGACGCTGCCGCATCGCACGAAGTACCTCCTGATCGCAGCCCGGTTCTTTGGGCGGATCGTCGACGTCTACGAGGAGCTCGTCGACGACGTCGAACAGGAGCTGGCGCCGAAGCCTAAGAGACGCTCTCGATGATCTTGACGAGCTCGTCGGTGCGGTAGCCCTGCGTCCGCGCGAAGCGGACGAGCTCGCGCGCGCGGGCGATCACGGCGCTCTTCTCGGGCGTGCCGGCGACGTGGATGCCGCGGCCGCGCCGGAACTCGAGCAGCCCCTCGTCGCGAAGGAGGCGAAGCGAGCGGAGGACGGTATTCGTGTTGACCTCGAGGACGGCGGCGAGGTCGCGAGCGGGCGGGAGCCTCTCGCCGGGCTTGGCCTCGCCGTCGGCAATGGCGCGCCGGATCTCGGCGGCGACCTGCTCGAACAGCTCGGTCGGCTCGTCGCGATCGATCTTGACACGAAGCATCGTGCTAATAATACTAGCACGATGTCGGCTGGCGTTCCAGCGCTGCCCCTCGGTCTCGATCCGCTCATCGCGGAGGCAAAGGAGCGCACGCGCCGGCGTCGAGTTCTCACCGTCGCCGCGGCGATCGCTCTCGCCGGGCTCGCGACCGGGCTCACGCTCGCGCTGCGACCTCCAGGTCCTCCTCCGGCGCGCGTCGTGCGTAGCGACGGCATCCGTATCCATCTGCCGAGCGGGTGGTACGTGACCCACCGCCTGCTCGACCCGGTCTCGTGGCCGGTGCAGCGCTTCGTCATCTCGTCCTTCCCGGAGAGGTTCGATGCCCTGACCGTGCACACGGAGTACTCGCCGCCGCAGACGGGCGTTCTCACGCAGATCGTCGAAGAGGCGCCGCCGTTGAGCGGTGAGCACTGGGCGCCGCGCCCCGCGCACCTTCGGCCCGGACAGCTCGGAAAGATGAAGCTCTTCGCCGGTCAGCGCTGGGACGAGCTCCTCTTCCGCCTGCACGGCCGCCACTTCTACGCCTTCATCTGGATCGGCCGTGACTCTCCGGCCACGACGCGGCAGCAGCTGCTGGCCATCCTCGACGGAATGCGGGTGCGATGAGCGTCATCGCTCCTCCGCCGCAGGACGAGCTCGAGCTCCTGATTCGCGAGGCGCGGGCGCGGCAGCGGCGGAGGTGGATGGCCGCCGCCGGTCTGATCGCCGGAGCCGTACTCGCTGGGTACTCGATCGCCGGCGGCTCGGGTAGCGGCGGGAGGACCGCGGGAGCGCATATGCCGAGTCCGATCGCCGCGGCTCGGCACTCCGGTCGCCGGATCTCGCTCGCCGCCGACCGCGGCCTCCTGCAGCGCTTCGCGCCTCAATCGGCGACGACGTGGTGGGCGATCGTCGAGAGCAACCTCCACGCGAAAACGTGGGTGGTGCGGACGACGGATAGCGGCCGCCACTGGCAGGCAGTTACGCCTCCCGTGAATCTCGTCGCGTCGAGCGCCTTCCACGGGACGAAAGTGGCCTGGGTCGAGGCCGGTGCGCTCCGCACTGGCAGGCGAGCGGAGCCGGTCTACCGCACGCTGGACGGAGGCCGTACGTGGAAGCGGCTCTCACGTGTCTCGAGCGAGTGCCAGCTCGGCTTCGTCGATCTGCGCCACGGCTGGTGCATCAGCATCGACGCCGCCGCGGGATCGGAGGGCGTGTGGGTGTATCGGACGAGCGACGGCGGCTCGAGCTGGCGCCTCGTGTCGCGCACCTGGGTCGGTGGCAGCCAGCCGCGCTCGACTCCCGGCGCACTGCCGTTCGGCTGCGACAAGACGATCGGATTCACAGCGCCTCGCGTCGGCTGGGCTGCGCAGTACTGCAACAGCCGCACGCCGTTCCTCTGCGAGAGCACTGACGGCGGTGCGCACTGGCACCACTTGGCGGCCGTTCCCCTACCCAAGGGACTGTCGATGCACGACGGAGGAGGCCTCGGTCTGCCCGCGGTCGAGGGATCGCGCGGCCTGGCCGTCTCGCTCACCGTCCAGTCGGCCACGGAGCCGACGGCCCGCACCGTGATCGCGACGAGCACGAACGACGGCGCGAGCTGGCACAGCCACCGTGTGCCCGGAAAGGCCGCTTGGTGGGCCGCCGACCTCGTCAGTGTTCGCAGCTGGCGTCTCAGCGACGGCAGGACGCTGTTGGAAACCAACGACGCCGGGCGTCACTGGCGGCGCCTGAAGGATCCCTCGAGGCTCGGATCCGCCGTGGCACCGGACTTCCTCTCGAATCGACTCGGCTTCGCGCTCCCCGACGTCGACGGGTTCGGTGGGCTGTGGCGGACGCACGACGGCGGCACGACCTGGAAGCGAATCACGATCACCGCCGGGCCGTTCACCCTCGGCCGCTGAGACGGCCGTAGACTCGGCGCGTGCCGCTCAAGGATCTCCGCGACTGGATCGCGCTGCTCGAGCGCGAGGGCGAGCTCGTTCGCGTCTCCACCGAGGTCGATCCCGATCTCGAGATCACGGAGATCGTCGACCGCACCGTCCGCTCGGGCGGGCCGGCGCTTCTCTTCGAGCATCCGAAGGGCTCCGATCATCCGCTCCTGATCAACCAGTTCGGCACCGAGCGGCGGATGTGCCTCGCCTTTGGCGTCGATCGCCTCGACGACATTGCCGCCAAGGTCGCCGACGTGCTCGAGATGCAGCCGCCGGAAGGTCTCATCCAAAAAGTCCGCGGGCTGCAGAAGCTCAAGTCGGTCGCCGACTCCCGCCCCAAAACGGTGGGCAAGGGCGTCTGCCAGGAGATCGTCCTGCGCGGCGACGAGGTCGACCTGAGCATCCTTCCGATCCAGCGCTGCTGGCCCGGCGACCCGGCGCCGTTCATCACCCTCCCCGCCGTGATCACGCACGACCCGCAGAGCGGCGGCCGCAACGTCGGCATGTACCGGATGCAGGTGATCGACCGGAACACGACCTTCATGCACTGGCAGATCCACAAGGACGGCCGCGCCGACTACCTCGCGACCGACGGCCGGATCGAGGTCGCCGTCGCGCTCGGCCTCGACCCGATCACCGCCTACTCGGCGAGCGCGCCGCTGCCCAAGCACGTCGACGAACTCATGATGGCGGGCTTCCTGCGCGGCGAGCCGGTCGAGCTCGTCAAGGGCGTGACCGTCGGCGTCGAGGTTCCCGCGCGCGCCGAGATCGTCCTCGAGGGCTACATCGAGAAGGACGAGGTCGGCGAGGAAGGCCCGTTCGGCGATCACACCGGCTACTACACGGCCGCGGAGCCGTTCCCCGTCTTCCACGTCACGGCGCTGACGATGCGGAAGGACGCGATCTATCCGTCGATCGTCGTCGGCAAGCCGCCGCAGGAGGACGCGTGGCTCGGCAAGGCGACCGAGCGGATCTTCCTGCCGGCGATCCGCACGACGTTGCCGGAGGTCGTCGACTACGACCTGCCGATCGCGGGCGCCTTCCACAACTGCTGCATCGTCTCGATCAAGAAAGCCTTTCCCGGCCACGCGGCGAAGGTGATGCACGCGCTCTGGGGGCTCGGGATGCTCAGCCTCACGAAGTGCGTCGTCGTCGTCGACGCGCACGTCGACGTGCACGACTACGAGCAGGTGCTCTTCTACGCCGGCGCGAACGTCGACCCGAAGCGCGACGTGATCCTGTCGGAAGGCCCGCTCGACCATCTCGACCACGCGCCCGAGCGCCAGTTCTTCGGCGGCAAGCTCGGCATCGACGCGACGGCGAAGTGGCCGGAGGAAGGCGCGCGCCCGTGGCCCGAGGAGATCGAGATGAGCCAGGAGGTCAAGGAGCGCGTCACGCGCCGCTGGACCGAGTACGGGTTGTGACGAGCGCGCCGGTTCCCCCTTCGCAGACACCCCGTTTCCGATAAGACTTCGCGGTGGTGGAGCCGCACCAGCCGAGTCCCGATACTGAGCACGAGTCGCTCCACGAGGAGCCGCATCTGCCGCCGCCGACGCTCTGGCCGATCGGCTTTGCGATCGGCATCGTCGTCATCCTCGTGGGACTCGTGATCGACCCGCTGTTCATCTCGTCGATCGGCGGCGCGATCGCGATCGTCTTCGCGTTCCTCTGGGCGCGCGACGCGACGGCCGAGCTGCGCGGCGAGCCGCTCGTGATCGAGCCGGAGCGGCGCGAGATGAAGGAGGCGGGCGAGGGAATGACCGCGCCGCCGGCCGACCAGCAAGGAGTCGCGCTCGTGCACGTCGAGCCGGCAGGCGTGACGCGCAGCCGCTTCCTCGAGGGCGCGACGCTCGGCCTCGGCGGCGTAATCGGCGGCCTGATCACCGTCCCGGTCGCGGGCTTCGCGCTCCTGCCGCCCTTCCTCGGCCAGGAGCAGCACAAGGTCGATCTCGGGCCTCTCTCGATATTCCCGGTCGGATCGTGGTACATCGCCACGTTCGTGACCGACCCTTCCGAGGGCGAGGTCTCACGGCGGACGGCCTTCCTCCGCAACAACGGCACCGTCGCGGACCCCAAGACGAAGAAGCAGGTGCCGAGCTTCACGATCATCTCCAACCACTGCGTCCACCTCGGCTGCCCGGTGCAGGCGAACGGGCCGACCGGCAAGAAGTACACCGGCCAGGCGTCGATCAAGGAGCACACCGCGAACGGGCCGGTGACGATGGAATCCGTCGTCCCGGCCGGCTACGGCTGCCCCTGCCATGGCGGCCAGTACGACCCCGAGGGAAACCGCATCGCCGGCCCGCCCGTGCGCGCGCTCGATCGCTACGAGTTCGAGGTCGACAACGGCCGCCTGATCCTCCTCAGCACGTACTCGGTCTCGCATGTGGTCGGCACCGGCGCCACCGCGCAGATCTACAAGTACAAGGAGGCCGGTCCGGGCGAGCACGTGGACGGCCCCGAGCAGTGGTTCTATCCCCTCCAGCCGCCGCATCACTGATGGCTCTCCGCCGACCACCGACAAAGGCCGAGCTCCGCCGCGAGCAGCTGGAGGCGGCGATCATGTATCCGGTCGACTGGCTCGAGGAGCGGTCGGGCCTCGTCGGCGGCATCCGCTATTTCCTCTTCCGGAACGTCCCGAGCGACATCAACTGGATGCAGACGCTCGGCTCGGCCGCGCTGACAGCGTTCCTCGTGCAGGCGATCACCGGCGTGATCCTCGCGATGTACTACACGCCGTCGGCGGCGACCGACCCGCACACCGGCCAGCCGGTCGCGTGGGAGTCGATCGTCAACATCACCGACCACGTGACGATGGGCTGGCTCGTCCGCGGCATGCACAAGTGGGGCGCCAGCGTCTTCATCATCCTCATGTTCCTGCACATGGGGCGCGTCTTCCTCTTCGGCGCCTACAAGTACCCGCGCGAGCTGAACTGGATCATCGGCGTCCTCATCCTCGTGATGGGGATGATGGAGGGGTTCACCGGCTACCTCTTGCCGTGGGACCAGACGGCGTACTGGGCGAGCGTCGTCGGGATCAACCTCAACGGGACGGCGCCGTTCCTCGGCCCATGGCTAGCCCAGTTCTTACGCGGCGGCCAGGAGGTCAGCGGCGCGACGCTGACGCGTTTCTATTCCCTGCACATGCTCGTAATCCCGGGCGCGATCTTCGCGCTGATCGGCCTGCACCTCTACCTCGTGATCCGCCTCGGCGTCACCTCGCCGCCGTGGTCGAAGACCGCGGCGGGGATGGAGCCGGTCGAGGACGAGGAGCCGGCGCGGCGGCCCGGTCTGACGCGGCCCGTGCCGCGGCCGGCCGGCGCGAACGCAGTGCAGCCTGAGCCGGGAGGACGCGACTAGATGGCCGCGATCCCGAAGGAGAAGCCGTCTCGCGTCGACGAGGCTCGCGCCGGATTCGCGCGTTACAAGGCAGACGTCAAGGCGCGCGGGAAGCCCTTCTACCCGTACGCGATGTTCCACGACACGATCATGAGCCTCGTCGTCGTGGCCACGATCATCGGGCTCGCCGTGCTCTGGAAGTGGACGGCGTGGGCCCCGCACCACGACCCGACCTACAAGGGCATCCTCGGGCCGGAAGTCGATCCGCCGGCCGATCCCGGCACGACGAGCTTCGTGCCGCGCCCTGACTGGTACTTCTACTTCCTCTTCTATCTCCTCCGGATCTTCAAGTGGCCGGAGTCGGTGTTCCTCGGCACGGTCGGCGTCCCGACGATCGCGCTCGTCCTGCTGATCATGCTGCCGTTCCTCGACCGGCGGCGGACGCGACGGATCTCGCAGCGGCCGGTGGCGATGGTCGCCGCCGTGCTGACCATCATCTCGATGGCGGTGCTGACGTGGAAGGGCGCGACCGCGCAGGAGGCGCTCGCCTCCGAGGTCAAGCAGAACATCCCGCGCTGGATCAAGGACGAAGCCCTGCCTTCGAATGCACTGCCCGGCGTCCATCTCTTCGCGACGGCGGGCTGTACGGCCTGCCACACCTACGACGGCGCCGGTGGCTCGAACCTCGGCGCGCCGGATCTGACGAATATCGGCTCGCGCAACCTCGGCATCGGATTCCAGGTCAACCACCTGGAGTGCCCGTCTTGCGTCAACCCGGGCTCGCCGATGCCGAAGTTCAAATCACTCGGTCTGCAGCGCCTGACACAGCTCGCGACCTTCCTCGAAGCCTCCAAGGGCAAGCACTAGCCACTAGCAGCGACAATTCCCGGGAATGCACGTATTCCTCGGGATCACGGGCGCTTCGGGCGCTCCGTACGCGGCGCGGCTGCTCGAGGCCCTGAGCGCGGCCGATTGCGAGATCGGCGTCTGCGCCTCCTCGGCCGGCGTCGAAGTCCTCGCCACCGAGCTCTACGGCAACGCGAAACTCTCCCGCGACGAGACGCTCGCCCGGCTCCTCGAGCACGCACCCGGCGCGACGCTCCACGACCCGAACGACTGGAGCGCGCCGTACGCGTCCGGCTCGGCGAAAGTCGACGCCTACGTGATCTGCCCGTGCTCGATGGGGACGCTCGGGACGATCGCCTCGGGCGCGATGCAGAACCTCATCCATCGCGCCTGCTCGGTAGCGATCAAGGAGGAGCGCCGGCTGGTGCTGATGCCGCGCGAGACCCCGCTCTCGGTGATCCACCTCCGCAACATGCTCACGTTGCGCGAGGCGGGCGCGACGATCCTCTTCCTCGCGCCGGGCTTCTACCACGGCGCCGAAACGGTGGCGGATCTGGTGGATTTCGTCGTGGCGCGGGCGCTCGACCAGCTTGGCCTCGAGCAGCAGCTCGCGCCGCGCTGGGGACAGGAGTGACCATGTGGCGACGCCACGCCACGCCAGGTGGCGACGCCACGCCAACCTGCCGCGCAAACTCGCATTCCTCCATGTACATGGCGACCAACCCTTACGGATGGGTGACGTAACCGTGGAAACAGGTCGCCTGCCGGCGGAGGGTATCCAGCGGATGTTCGACCGGATCGCGCCCGTCTACGACGCGATGAACCGCCTCATGACCGCGGGACTCGACCAGCGCTGGCGGAAGGCGACGGTGCGCGAGGCCGTGCGGCCGGGCGACTGCGTCCTCGACGCCTGTTGCGGCACGGGAGACCTCGCCGTCGCAGCGCGCGCCGTGGGAGCGGGCGACGTCGTCGGCCTCGACTTCTCCGAAAAGATGCTCGAGCGCGCGCGGCGCAAGGCGCCCGAGCTCGAGTGGCTGCAGGGAGACGTGCTCGCGCTGCCGTTCGAGGACGCGAGCTTCGACGCCGCCGTCGTCGGGTTCGGGATCCGCAACGTCGTAGACCTCGAGGCGGGGCTGCGCGAGCTGCGGCGCGTCCTGCGACCGGGCGGCCGGCTCGGGATCCTCGAGATCACGACTCCGCGCGGCCTGCTCGCGCCGTTCTACCGGCTCTGGTTCGACCGAGTCGTCCCGCTGCTCGGCCGCGTCCTGCCCGGCGGCGAGGCGTACACGTACCTCCCCGCCAGCGTCCGGCGCTTTCCCGGCCCCGAAGCGCTCGCCGACTTGCTCGCCGAATGCGGCTTCGGCAGCGTGGAGTTCCGGCGGTTCGCCGGCGGTATCGTCGCGCTCCACGTGGGAGAAGCGGAGTGAGCTCGACCCTCGCCGGCATCCGGGCGGTTCCAGGTCTCGACGACTACCTCGATGCGCTCGAGGAGCGGCTCGCGCGGACGGTGGCGACGCATCCGGGGCTCGTCGCGGCGGTCGGCAACGAGGCGCTCGCCGCCGGAGGCAAGCGGCTGCGTCCCGCACTCGTCTTCCTGTCGACGCCGCCGGAAGAAGAGCCCTCCCTCGCGGCAGGCGTGGCGGTCGAGCTCGTCCACATGGCAACGCTCGTCCACGACGACCTCATCGACCGCGCCCACTTCCGTCGCGGCAAGGCCGCGGCCTGGTCGGTCTACGGCCCGGGCGCCGCGCGCGCGACCGGCGACTATCTCTTCGCCCGCGCGTTCGCGGAGCTCAGCGCGACCGGTGACGCCGCGGCCGTGGAGATCCTTGCCGACGCAACGCTCTGCCTCGCGCGCGGGGAGGCGCTGCAGCGCACGCAGACGCGCGACCCGGCCACGACGGTCGAGGCGTACCTCGAGCGGTGCGCGCTCAAGACCGGGAAGCTGTTCGAGGCCGCGTGCCGCCTGGGCGGCGGCTCGGGCGAGTACGGCCTCGCGCTCGGGATTGCCTTCCAGATCGCCGACGACGTTCTCGACTGCTCGGGCGCCACCATCGAGACCGGGAAGATCGCCGGCACCGACCTTCGCGACGGAACGCCCACCCTGCCGCTCCTCCTCGCTGCCCAGCGGGATGCCGTTGTCCGCGCCGCGCTCGCCGGCGGCCCGATGGACGGCGCGCTCGTGCGAGTCGCCGCTACAGGCGCCCTCGACGAAGCCCGGCAGGTGGCCCTCGACTACGCTAATCGCGCCAGGGTATGCCTCGACGGCGAGCTCCATCGCGGCGAGCTCGAGGCCCTGACTCACGCAGTCGTCGACCGGGAAAGGTAAGGCCGCAATGGCAGTGCTCGACACGCTCGACACGCTCGCTCCGACTCGGGAGAAAGTCCTCGCCGGCGAGCGACTCGACTTCGACGACGGCGTCGCGCTCATGGAGACGGACGACCTGCTCGCGCTCGGCGAGCTCGCCGACCTCGCGCGCCGGCAGCGCGGCGGCGGCGACGAGGTCTTCTTCGTCCAGAACATCAACCTCTACCAGACGAACGTCTGCCGGGTGAAGTGCAAGTTCTGCGCCTTCGCGAAGACACGCAAGCAGGAGGACGCCTTCACGCTCACCGCCGAGGAGTTCGTCGAGGACGCCGTCCAGCAGCACGAGCTGCATGGCTTCACGGAGATCCACACCGTCAACGGCGAGAACCCGCACGTCGATCTCGAGTACTACGCCGGGCTGCTGCGGATGCTCAAGAAGGAGCTGCCCGACGTCCACCTCAAGTTCTATACGGCCTCCGAGATCCACCACATCTCGAAGCTCGAGGGCTGCTCGCACGAGGAGGTCCTCCGGACGCTGCAGGACGCCGGCCTCGACTCGATGCCGGGCGGCGGCGCCGAGATCTTCGCCGACCGCGTGCGCGCGCTGATCGCGCCGGGCAAGGAGCATCCCGACGAGTGGTTCGACGTCCACGACACCGCGCACAAGCTCGGCATCACGACGCAGTGCACGATGCTCTACGGGCACGTCGAGACGTACGAGGAGCGCGTCGATCACATGCTCCGGCTGCGCGAGCAGCAGGACAAGACCAACGGCTTCCTCTCGTTCATCCCGCTCGCCTTCCATCCCGAGAACACCGTCTTCGAGCGCCGCGGCTTCCGCTTCACGACCGGCGCCGACGACCTCAAGGTGATCGCGGTCGCACGGCTGCTGCTCGACAACATCCCGCACGTGAAGGCCTACTGGATCATGATGGGCCTGCCGCTTGCCCAGGTCGCGCTTCACTTCGGCGCCGACGACGTCCAGGGCACGGTCGTGCGGGAGAAGATCTTCCAGGCGGCGGGCGCGAGCGCCGGCACCGAGCAGAAGGTCGCCGAGCTCGTGCGGTTCGTGCGCGAGGCGGGGCGGATTCCCGTGCAGCGCGACAGCCTCTACAACGAAATCCGCCGCTACGAGCCGGTCGCAGCATGATCAAGCTCGGCCGCATCTCGTACGTGAACATGGCGCCGGTCTTCTACCGGGTCGACGCCGAGGTGGAGGAGGTGCAGGGCGTCCCCACCGAGCTCAACCGGATGCTCGTCGCGGGCGAGCTCGACACCGCGCCGATCTCCTCGATCGCCTACGCGCGCGACGCCGACAAGCTGCGGCTGCTGCCCCGGTTGTGCGTCGCGTCGGAGGGAGCCGTCGACTCGATCCAGCTCGTGACGCGCGTGCCGCTCGAGCAGGTGCGAACGGTGGCGGTGACGCCGGAGTCCGCGACGTCCGTGGCGCTGACCAAGGTGCTGCTGCCCGAGGCCGCGCAGGCGCCGCTCGAGGCGTATGAAAGCCGCGAGGCGGAGGCGAAGCTCCTGATCGGCGACGCGGCGCTGCGCTCGGCGTTCGAGGATCCGACGCCGCACTACGACCTCGGCAAGCTCTGGCTGGAGCGAACCGGCCTGCCGATGGTGTTCGCGGTCTGGGCTTGTCCCGAGCCGCTGGCCGAAGGGCTCGCCGAGCTGGAGGACGCGCTCGTCTCGTCCGTCCGGCTCGCGCGGGCGGAGCCCCAGCAGCTCGCGTACGAGGCGTCGCAGCGCTACGGCTACCCCGCCGGCTTCCTCGCGCGCTACTTCGAGAAGCTCCGCTACCGCTTCGGTCCGCGCGAGCGCGCCGGCCTCTACACATTCCTCGAGCTCGCGCGCGACGCAGGGCTGCTGGAGACGGTGCCGGAGCTGCGCTTCGTCCAGTCGGCCGGCGCGGCCGTCGCATGAGCGTCGCCGAGCGCAGCGCCGTCTCGGAGATCCTCGAGCGCGTCACGAGCGGCGAGCGGCTGACCGACGAGGACGCCGTCGAGCTGCTCCGCTCCCGCGATCTCGTCGCGGTCGGACGCGCGGCGAACGAGATGCGCAACCGGCTCCACGACCCGGAGCAGGTCACCTTCATCATCGACCGCAACCTCAACTACACGAACGTTTGCGTCACCGACTGCGACTTCTGCGCCTTCTACCGCCCGCCGGGCGATCAGCGCGAGGGCTACCTTCTGCCGAAGACGGTCATCTTCAAGAAGATCGAGGAGACGCTCGCGCTCGGCGGCACCGGCCTCCTCATGCAGGGCGGCCACCATCCCGACCTCGGCGTCGACTACTACGAGGATCTCTTCCGGGAGATCAAGGCGCGCTATCCGATCCACCTCCATGCGCTTTCGCCGTCGGAGATCGTCCACGCCGCGCGCCGCTCGAAGCTCACCGTCCCCGAAACGCTCGTCCGGATGCGCGACGCGGGGCTCGACTCGATCCCGGGCGGCGGCGCCGAGATCCTGGTCGATCGCGTCCGCGACGTGATCGCGCCGAAGAAGCTGAAGACGAAGGAGTGGCTCGGCGTGATGCGCGAGGCGCACCGGCTCGGCATCTCGACGACCGCGACGATGATGTACGGCCACGTCGAGACGCTCGAGGAGCGCGTCGAGCACTTCCGGCGGATCCGCGAGCTGCAGGACGAGACCGGCGGCTTCCGGGCGTTCTTCTCCTGGACGTTCCAGGACGACGGCAACCGGCTCGTCTCGCTCGTCCCCGCCGAGGCGCGCCCGACCTCGTTCGACTACCTTCTCACGCAGGCCGTCTCGCGGCTCTACCTCGACAACGTGCCGCACATCGGCTCGTCGTGGGTGACGCAGGGGAAGAAGATCGGCCAGGTCGCGCTCGGCTTCGGCGCCGACGACATGGGCTCGGTGATGATCGAGGAGAATGTCGTCTCCGCCGCCGGCACGACGCACCGGACGAGCGCGGAGGAGCTCGTCCACCTGATCCGTTCGCTCGGCAAGACCGCCGTCCAGCGCGACACGCTCTACCGCCCGGTCAAAGTCTGGACCTGATCCCGGCGAGGCCGGAGCGCACCCACTGCGGCTGTGCGGTGAAGTCGCCGTAGTGGACCTCGAACCACGGGCCGAGCCGGTGGTAGATCAGCGCGCGCCGGCGGAGCTCGTCGTCCACGTCCCAGTTCGGGAACGGGCCGTTGAGGAGCCAGGCGTAGTCGAGTGCCGGGTCGCCGATCTTCGAATCTCCCCAGTCGATGACGCCGGCGAGTTTCCCGTCGCGTACGAGCAGATGCGTGGGGCCGAGATCGCAGTGGATGACGGCCGGCGTGAACCCCGTCAGCGAATCGACCTCCGCGAGCAGCGCCTCGCCCGCCGCGCGCTCGTCGACGTCGAGAAGCGGGAGGACGATGCGCCGCCACTCTGCGACGTGCCCGCGGTAGATCCCGAGCCAGTCCGGCCGCGGGGCCGGAACCGCGGCGATGTCAACGGCGTGGAGGGCGGCGAGGAACGCACGCACGCCGTCGGGATCCTCGTCGACGAGCGGCTCGCCGCGGATGAAGCGGTAGACGACGAGCCAGGGCTCGCGCGAGACGTACTCGAAGCGCGGCACCGCGACGGGGAGGAGCGGGGCAAGCGCCGGTAGGAGCTCGACCTCCTTCTCAATCTCCTCGCTGGCGAGCCGGTGGCGCGGCCACCGCACCACCCAGTCGTCGGCGACGACGAGCACCTTGAAGTCCCAGCCGTCGTCTCTCTCGACCAAAAGCTGTTGCATCGGAAGGACGCTACCCTGGCTCCGGGTCGTGTTTCGCAAGCTTCTCATCGCTGCCGCACTCGTGACGCTCGTCTCAACTGCCGCAGCGTCGGCCGCGCGCGGCCGGCACTGGCGCACTCGCCAGATCTCCGTCACGACGACGCAGTTGATGCCCGGCGTGACGTACCAGCGGGAGGTCGACTTCACGCCGGCCGGCCCCGTCGTGCTCGACGTCGTCACCACGCCGAAGCCCGACGGCACCATCTACTCCCTCGCCCCGGTCCTCTCGAACGAGTCGCTCGCCGGCACGGAGAAGCTCACGGGTATCGAGAAGCGCCTCGACTCGGGCGCGACCACGGTCGGGATCGACGGCGACTACTTCAACGCCAAGACCGGCGCGCCGAGCAGCATCGTCATGCGTGGCGGCGTTCTCGACAACGAGCCGAACTCCGGCCGGTCGAGCCTCGGCATCGCGGCCGACGGGACGCTGCAGGTGGGGCGCGTCGCGTACACGGGCACGTGGCGGGGAAGCGCCGGGCTGCGGCCGCTCACCATCAACACTCGCTCGGGGAAGTTCACCCTCTACACGCCGTCTTTCGGCGGCGCGACACCTGCCGAGCGCGGCGTCACGGAGATCGTTCTCTCCTCCTTCCCGCCCACGCAGCCGAGCCAGGCGCTCGACGGGACGGTCACGCAGGTCACGACGAGCGGCGGCACGCGGATCCCGCGTGGCGGCGCGGTGCTCGTCGGGCGCGGCTCGGCGAACGCGCTCCAGCTGAAGACGGAGGCGCCGGTCGGTCAGAGCATGGAGGTACGCCTGACCCTGACACCCGATTGGAGTGGCCTCGTCGCCGCGATCGGCGGCGGGCCGCTGCTCGTGGCAAACGGCAAGGCGGTCTTCCCCGATGGCGAGTCGTTCTTGCCGGGCGCCCTCAACGGCCATGAGGCGCGCGGCGCCGTGGGACAGCTCGCCAACGGCCGCATTCTCCTCGTCAGCGTCGAGGGGACGACTCCGGCCTACAGCGTCGGCCTCTCGAGCTACGAGCTCGCTCTCGAGCTCGTCAAGCTCGGCGCCACGCAGGCGATCGGCCTCGGCTCGGGTGGGCCTGCGGGAATGGCGTTTGACGGTAGCCTCCTGACGCGGCCGTCGAGCGGCGCCGAGGCGCGCATCTCCGACGCACTCGTGCTTTCGTACAGCGGCGTCTACGCCTCGCAGGTCGCGCCGGTCCTGTCACCGAACGGCGATCGCGTCGGCGACACCGAGGCCTTCTCCTACAAGCTCGCTCGCCCGTCGACCGTCACCGCGGCTCTTGCCGGGCCGGCTGGGACGACCATCCAGCTCGCGAGCGGGTTCATGCCGGCCGGCGTCCACACGCTGACCTGGGACGGGAGCTCCGGCGGCAGGCTCGCGCCCGAGGGCGGCTGGACGTTCACGGTTACGGCGAGCGACGACCGCAACGTCACGACGACGGCTCAGCGGGCGTTCTCCCTCGACGACACGCTCGGCTCGCTCACGCTCACGCGTGGCAGCCGGGGCTATCCCACGGCGAACTTCCTCCTGGCGCGGCAGGCGGACGTCGTCGTCAGGGTCGAGCGCAGGAACGGGATCGCCGTGGCGACGTTCCGTCTGCCCAAGCAGGCGGCGGGGGCGCACCGGGTGGCGTGGAAGGGGAAGATCGCCGGACGCCGCGCGCCGGCCGGCCGGTATCAGATGCATGTTCAGGCGACGAGCTCTGTCGGCACGAGCTCCCTCGTCGCCGGATTCTCACTGTCCCGGCACTAGACTCGGCGCTCGTGGTCCTCGCGAGCGTCTCCGCCAGCTTCACCTCCGCGGTCGCCCATCACGGCGTGTACGCCGTCTTCGGGTTGATGGCGATCGACGCCGTCTTTCCCGCGCTGAGCGAGCTCGTGATGCTCTACGCCGGCGCGGTCGCGGCGGGAGTCTTCGCCTCGGCGCACGGCGTGACCCTGTTCGGCTCTCACATCGGCTTTGGCGCCGGCGCCTTCGTCGCGCTCGCGCTCGCGGGAACGCTCGGCTACCTCGCCGGGGCGCTGGTCGGCTGGGCGATCGGGAGCTACGGCGGCCGGCCGCTTCTCGAGCAGCGCGGTCGCTGGTTCCACCTGTCGCCGGAGCGGCTCGATCGCGCCGAGGCGTGGTTCGCGCGCTGGGGGAACGCCGGCGTCCTGCTCGGCCGGTTGACGCCGGTCGTGCGCTCCTTCGTCTCGATCCCGGCGGGGATCTTCGGGATGCGACTGGCGCCTTACACCCTCCTCACGCTCGTCGGCTCCGCGGTCTGGGCGTTCGCCTTCGCGGGCGCCGGCTACGCCCTCGGCACCGGCTACCACGGCGCCGACCACGCGTTCCGATACCTGGAGTATGCGGTCGTTGCAGGCGTCATCCTGTTCGCGGCGTATCTCGTATATCGGTGGAGGGCCACAGCTAAGGTGACGCCGAATGCAGACGATCCCGCTCGTTGACGTAAGCGCCGAGTACGGGCCACTGATCTCCAAGCTCGAAGCTGCTTTCCGCGAGGTTCTCGAGGACGGCAACTTCATTCGCGGCCCGCACTACTGGGCCTTCCAGGAAGAGGCCGCGGCGTACCTCGGCGTGAAGCGGACGATCGGCGTCGCGAACGGCACCGACGCGCTCGTCCTCGCGCTCGACGCCCTCGGCGTCGGGCCCGGCGACGAGGTGATCTGCCCGGCGTTCACGTTCTACGCGACCGCGGAGTCGGTCGCCCGGCGCGGCGCGACACCCGTCTTCGCGGACGTCGATCCCGCGACCCTCAACCTCGACCTCGAGGACGCGGCGGCGAAGGTGACGGAGCGGACGAAGGCGATCATCCCCGTCCATCTCTTCGGACGCGCCATGGACGTGCGGCCGTTGCTCGAGCTCGGTGCGCCGGTGCTCGAGGACGCGGCGCAGGCGTTCGGCGCGGAGGGAGTCGCCAGGCACGGCGCGATCTCCACCTTCAGCTTCTATCCGACCAAGAACCTCTTCTGCCTCGGCGACGGCGGCCTGATCGCGACCGACGACGAGGAGCTGGCGGAGCGCGTCAAGCTCCTCTCGTTCCACGGCTCGAAGGACAAGACGGACTTCGACCTCGTCGGCTACAACTCGCGCCTCGACGAGCTGCAGGCGGCGTTCCTGCGGATCTTCCTGCCGGAGCTCGACGGCTGGAACGCGGGCCGGCGCGCCGCCGCGGCCCGTTACGCGGAGCTCGGGCTCGGCGAGCTCGTCGACATCCCGCAGGACGAGCCCGGCCACGTCTACCACCTCTTCGTCTGCCGCTCGCCCGAGCGCGACGCGATCCGCACGGCGCTCTCCGAGGCGGGCATCGCCTCGGCGACCTACTACACGACGCCGCTCCATTTGCAGCCGTCGCTGCGCTATCTCGGCTACGAGCCTGGCTCGCTGCCCGCGACCGAGCACGCGGGGGCCGAGAACTTCTCGCTGCCGCTCTGGCCGGGGATCCCGGCGGAGGCGCAGGAGCGCGTCGTCGAGGTCGTGCGCGCTGCGGTCGGCGTCGCGGTCTGAGCCCGATGCGCGCGCTCTTCTCTCCTCATCGCGTCTGGCAGCTGCTCGTGGACGCGGCGATCGTCGCGGCGTCGTGGTGGCTCGCCTTCGAGCTCCGCTTCGATCACGGGCCGAACGTCCCGTACACCCACTTGCTGGACAGGACGATTCTCCTCGTCATCGCGATCAAGCTCGTCGTCTTCATCGCGTCGGGCTTCTACAACCGTTGGTGGCGTTACACGTCGCTGCAAGACATGTGGGGAGCCGTGCGCGGCGTCGTGATCGCGACCCTCGTTGCGGACGTCACCGTCTACCTCGTCAACCCCGTGAACACGGTGCGGCTGCCGCGCTCGATCGCGGCGTACGACCTTCTCCTCACGCTCGCCCTCATCGCCGGCTCGCGCCTCGCTGCGCGGACGATCGTCGAGCGGCCCGGCACCGGCGTCGTAGCTCGCGGCAAGGAGGTCGTCGTCGTCGGCGCCGGTGACGCGGGCCGCCTGATCGTGCAGGAGATGCAGCGCTCGCGGATGCTCAACTACACGCCGGTCGGCTTCGTCGACGACGACCCGCGTAAGCGGCACACGCGGATCATGGGCGTCCGCGTCCTCGGCACCATCGAGGAGCTGCCGCGCGTCCTGCGCGAGCACCGGCCCGACGAGGTGCTGATCGCGATGCCGTCCGTCTCGGGTGACGTGCGGCGGCGCATCGTCGAGACCGGGCAGCAGGCGCGGACGACGGTGAAGACGCTGCCGGGCCTGTACGAGCTGATCTCGGGCGATCTCGGGCTCGCGGGCCAGATCCGTCCGGTCCAGGTCCAGGACGTACTCGGGCGCGAGCAGGTCGAGGTCGACTTCCAGGATGTCGCCTCCTACCTGGAGGGTCACACCGTCCTTGTCACCGGCGCGGGCGGCTCGATCGGCTCGGAGCTCTGCCGCCAGATCGCGCGGGTGCGTCCGACCCGGCTGATCCTCGTCGACAACGCCGAGGGGCCGCTGTTCGAGATCGAGCGCGAGCTCGTGTCGGAGCGAGACTTCACGCCGGCGGTTCCGAAACTCGTCGACGTGAAGGACCGCGAGGCGATGCGGCGCGAGGTGTTCGAGAAGTACCGGCCGACGGTGATCTTCCACGCCGCCGCCTACAAGCACGTGGCGATGCTCGAGACCCATCCGCTCGCGTCGGTGCGGAACAACGTCGCCGGCACGCGGGTCGTCGCGGAGCTCGCAGCGGAGTTCGGCGTCGAGCGCTTCGTCTTCGTCTCGACCGACAAAGCGGTCAACCCGAAGACGGTGATGGGTCAGTCGAAGGCGCTCTGCGAATGGATCGTCGAGTCGCTCGGGCACCGGCGGGACGTGCCAACGCGGTTCGTCGCCGTGCGGTTCGGCAACGTCCTCAACTCATCCGGCAGCGTGATCCCGATCTTCAGCAAGCAGATCGAGCGCGGCGGGCCGGTCACAGTGACGCACCCGGAGATGACGCGGTACTTCATGACGATCCCGGAGGCGGTGTCGCTCGTCGTGCAGGCGGGCGCGATCGGCGGGCGCGGGCAGGTATTCGTGCTCGACATGGGCGAGCCGGTCAAGATCCTCGAGCTCGCGCAGAACATGATCCGGCTGTCGGGGAAGCAGCCGCGCATGCCGGACGAGGACGCGACCTCCGCGCGCGACGTGCGAATCGCGTTCGTCGGCTCACGGCCGGGGGAGAAGATTCACGAGGAGCTGTGGAGCGAGCAGGAGTCGATCGGGGCGACGACCCACCCGAAGATCATGCGACTGAGTCGGCCGCCGGTCGATCCGGGCTGGCTGGCGGAGCAGCTTGCCGAGCTCGAGCGGCTCGCCGGCGAAGGGGACACGCTCGAGGTGGTTGCGAAGCTCGGGGCGATCGTGCGCGAGGCGAAGCGCGTCGAGCCGCCCAACCTCTCCGACACGGGGAGCTACCGGCTCGACCTCGCCGACGCGCCCGTCGCGCCACCGCCCGCTCCGCCTGCGGGCTGACGCGAGCGGCGCGAGCCAGCGGCTGGCCTGCTCGGCGGGGATCGGCGCTGAATCGGCACGAAGTCGAGAGGCCGTTGCGACGGGTTCACGGATAGCGTCGACGCCGAGGGCGGAGGGACCAGCACCCCGCCCTAAGGGTGGGGTGTGTGTCTGGCCCCGTCCACTTCGGCCATGCACGGAGAGACGGGCTCAGGCGTCGAGCGCCGACAGCAGGAACTGCAGCATCGCGGCCGGGTCGCGCCGGATGCGTGATGACTCCGCGTCGTCCCGTTTCCGCAGTTCGAGCGCGCGCGGGTCGGTAAGCGGCTTCAGCCGTCCGTCGCGAATCAGCTCCTCGTCCACGCCGCCCAGGCGGCCGCCGTACGTCGTGTAGACGGGCACTCCCAGCGCCGCCGCCTCGCGGTTCATCGTCCCGCCCGCCGACACGACGAGATCCGCCAGCGCGATCAGGCTCTGCGCGTCGACCGCGCCTTCCGGGACGATCACCGACGGAAGCGCCAGCCCCCGCACGAACTCGCGCTGCTCTTCCGTCCGCGGCAGCACGAACGCGTGCACGTCCTCGGCTCGCCCGAGATGCTCGAGCGTCTGCGGGAAGAGCGGGTTCGAGTGCCGGTGATAAAGCGACACATCGGGCGGCGGCCGCAAGACGACGAGCACCCGCGCGGGATCCACCCCGAACCGGTCGAGCAGCGACCGGTCGGGCTCGAAGTTCGCGAGGTAGTACTCCTCCTTCAGCCCGGGGTACTGGACGAGCTTTGGCGGCCGGACGCCATACGGCTGCAGACGCTCCGGCGGGATCGCCGCGGGCACGACGACCCGGGTCGCCGCCCGGCAGCCGAGCTGGTGCTGAAGCGTCGCGAACTCGTAGTCGAAGGTCGTGGAGCTCGGGATCCCGAGCCGCCGTGCGCTGATCGTCAGCTCGTGTGAGCCGTGCGCGAGCGCGACGTCGAACTGCCGCCCCTTCGCCCAGCGATGCAGCGTCCGTAGGCGCGACCCCATCTGGCGTGCCTTCTGCCAGCGCGAGCGGCCGCCATGCCGCCCGACCACCTCGTCCGCCTCGAGGCCGTGCAGCCGGAGCAGCTCGAGAGTCTGCGCGTAGTCGCGCGCCGTGATCTCCACCTCGTCGCCGCGCTCGCGCAGGATGTCGATCAGCGGCCGGAAGACGAGGACGTGCGCCGGCGCCGTCATGTCGACCCAGACCCTCACGCCGCGAGCGCCTCCATCCGGGCCGACCGGAGCAGCGGCGGCTCCTGCTCCACCTGCCGCTCGTACCAGAGCGTGAACGCGAGCAGCCCCCACAGCTGGCGGCTCCAGTCCTCCCGTCCCGCCGCGTGCTCGTCGAGCAGGCGCGCCACCGGCCCCGGCTGGAAGAAGCCTTGCCGCCCGAGGTTCTCCGCCGACAGCGTTTCGCGCGCGAACGGCTCGAGCTCGCCGCGCAGCCACGCCGCCGCCGGGATCGAGAAGCCCCGCTTGCGTCCGTGCACGGCCTCGCGAGGCAGCAGCGGCTCGACCGCCTTCCGCAGCAGCACCTTCTTCGCGAGGCCGCGGACCTTGAGCCGGGTCGGCAACGCGAACGCGAGGTTGGTGACGAGCGGGTCGAGGAACGGGACGCGCGCCTCGAGCGAGTGCGCCATCGACGCCCGATCCGTCTTCACGAGGAGATCGTCGACGAGATAGACGCCGAAGTCGACGTCCTGCAGCCGCGCGAGCTCGGGCGCGCCGGCCGTCTCGGCGTAGCGGGCGCGATAGACGTCGACCGGATCGAACCCGTCCGCGCCGCCGCGCAGCTCCGCCCGCGCGTCCGGCGAGAAGATCTCCTTCCAGCCGTGGTGCCGCTCGAGCGGCGGCAGGTGCGCGGCCCGCACGAAACGCTTGGCGCGGTAGTCGAGGCTCGCCTTCCGGGCAGAGGACGGGAGGGCTTCGACCAGCGGGCGCGCGACGCGCGCGAGCGGCGCGAGCCGGTCGGCGACCAGATCCGCCGAGTAGGTGTAGTAGCCGCCGAACAGCTCGTCGCCGCCCTCGCCGGAGAGCGCGACCTTGACGTGCTCGGCCGCGAGCTGCGAGACGAGGTAGGTGGGAAGGGCGGACGAGTCTGCGAACGGCTCGTCGAACGTGTCGGCGAGAGCGCACAAAAGCAGCTCAGGCTCCGGCCGGACGAGCAGCTCGTGGTGCTCGGTCGCATACCGCTCGGCGACGAGCCGGGCGTCGGCGCGCTCGTCGAAGCTCCGCTCGGCGAAGCCGATCGTGAACGTGTGCACCGGCTCGGACGTCTCCTGCGCCGCGAGCGCGGCGAGCGCCGCGGAGTCGACGCCGCCGGAGAGGAGGACGCCGACCGGCACGTCGGAGAGAAGATGCGCTCGCACCGAGTCGCGGAGGCGCGCGCGCAGCTCCTCGACCAGCTCGGCCTCGTCGCCGTCGCGCAGCTCGTCGGCCGCGGCCGGGCCGGGTCGCGCGTAGCGCTCGATCGAGATCTCGCCGTTCTCCCAGACGAGGACGTGCCCCGCCGGCAGCTTGCGGATCTCGCGGAAGATCGAGTACGGCGCCGGGATGGAGTTGAAGGCCAAAAAGGCTTCGAGCGCGTCGAGGTCGATCTCGCCGCGAGGCAGCGCGCGCAGCTCTGACGCGAAGCGCAGCTCGCCGCCGACGTGCCGGTAGTAGAGCGGCTTGATCCCGTAGCGGTCGCGCGCGAGCACGAGCCGCCGCCGGCTCGCGTCCCAGATCGCGATCGCGAACATGCCGCGCAGCCGCTCCGCGAAGCCGGCGCCGTGCTGCTCGTAGAGATGGACGAGCGCCTCGGTGTCGCAGCGCGTGCGCAGCACGTGGCCGGCGCGCTCGAGGTCGCGGCGCAGCTCCGGGTAGTTGTAGATCTCGCCGTTCTGGACGACGACGACGCTGCCGTCTTCGTTCGCGATCGGCTGGTCGCCGTGCTCGAGGTCGATGATCGACAGCCGCCGCGCCGCGAGCGCTACCTCGCGATCGAGGTGCTCGCCGCCGCTGTCGGGGCCGCGGTGGACGAGCTGCTCGCTCATCGCGCGGAGCGCCTCGACGTCGGCGTCCCCGTGCGCCGCCGCGATCCCGCAGATCCCGCACATGGCTCTACCTTAGGCGTCCGGCCGCAGAATCCCCCGCAGTGACTGGCGGACGACTCGCCACCCAGTCGCGATGACGGTGCGCAGGTAGAGACGGACCGAACGGTCGGCGATCCACTCGAGGTCGTGGGCAAGTTTCTCGGCCATCGACGTCTCGTAGCCGCGCCGCACCTGCGCGAGGCCGGTCAGGCCGGGCCGGACGACGAGCCGCTGCCAGTAGGACGGCAGCTCATGCGCCAGCTCCTCAAAGAAGACCGGGCGGATCGGCCGCGGTCCGACGAGGCTCATGTCGCCGCGAAGGACGTTCACGAACTGCGGGATCTCGTCGAGCTGCGTCGCCTTCAGCCAGCGGCCGACCGGCGTGAACTCCGCGTGCGTGCGTGCGACGAGCTCCTCCCCGAGATACGCGCCCAGTCGCCGCTCCGCGCCGCGCCGCAGCGTCCGGAACTTGTACATCGTGAAGACCCGGCCGCCGCGGCCGACGCGCTCGCCGCGGTAGAGGACGGGCGCGCCGCTCGTCAGGACGATGAGGGCCGCGATCGGCAGCGAGACCAGCAAGGAGAGGACGAGGAACAGCGTCGAGAGGCCGACATCGAGCGCGCGCAAGAGCGCGTCGCGCGGGCGATCCGGCGTCTCGAGCGCGAGCTGGCGGTAGCCGCGGACGAGCGTGTCCTCGATCCGCGTCGTCTCTGGCACGCGCTCGATCGTAAAGGGTGGCATTAGCTATAAGTGGTCGTTATATGGATACAAAGCAGCTTGCGGCCTTCTGTGCGGTCGTCGAGCGGCGGAGCTTTTCCCAGGCCGCCGACCAGCTCGGCGTCACGCAGCCGGCGGTCAGCCTCCAGATCCGCTCGCTCGAGCAGCGGCTCGGACAGCAGCTCCTCGATCGCTCGGGTCGCCGCGTCGAGCCGACCGAGGCCGGGCTCCGTCTCTATCGGGGTGCGCAGCGGCTGCTCGCGCTCGAGCAGCAGCTCCTGCAGGAGCTCGGCGACGACGCAGAGGGCGAGCTGGCGGGACGGCTTGAAATCGGCGCCTCGACCGGGCCCGGCGGCAGCGTCCTTCCCGTCGTGCTCGCGGAGTTCCAGCGGCTCAATCCGGAAGTGTTCGTCGCGCTGACCGTCTCGGACTCGCACGCGATCGTCGAGCAGGTCGGCCGTCGCGAGCTCGAGCTCGGCGTCGTCGGCATCGGCGGACGCCATCGCGGCGTCAGCTTCGAGCCGTTCTATCGCGACGACGTCGTGCTCGCGGTTCCTACCGACCACCCGCGGGCCGGGAAGACGATGTCGCTCGAGGAGCTGAAGGCGGAGCCGCTCGTACTGATGCAGGAGGGAGCCGGAGTTCGGCAGATGATCGACGATGAGCTGCGGCAGCTCGGCGTTCGCCTCCGCGACCTCAACGTCAAGCTCGAGCTCGGCTTGCAAGAGTCCGCCCGCTTGGCCGCCCTCGGTGGCTTCGGCGCCACATTCATCTCGCGCATGGCGATCGAGGACGACCTCGCCGCCGGCAGGCTCGCGGTGGCACGCGTCGAGGGCCTCGAGCCGGCGCGTGACGTGCAACTCGCCCGCGCCACCGGCCGGGCCGAGACGCGCGTCGCGCAGGCGTTCGTCGCATACGCACGCGAGCGGCTCGCGTGAACGTCTTCTGGGGACTCGCCGAGCTGCCGGAGGCCTGCTCGGCCGCGGGCGTTTCCCGGCCGCTCCTTGTCGCGAGCTCGCGCTGGGACGCGCTCGAGTTGCCCCTCACGCCGGCGGGACGGTGGCACGAGGTGCCGTCCGACCGGGTCGCCGACGCCGTCGCGGCCGGGCGCGACGCGGACGGAGTGCTCGCGCTCGGCGGCGGCAGCGCGATCGATCTCGGCAAGGCGATCTCGTCCGCGGGCGGCCGGCCGCTCGTCTCCGTTCCGACGACGTACTCGGGCGCCGAGTGGACGACGTACTTCGGGGTGCGCGATCCGGGGCGGCGAATGCTCGGCGGCGGTGGCGGCGCTCATCCGACGGCGATCGTCTACGAGCCGAGGCTCACGCTCGAGCTTCCGCTCGAGACAACGGTGGGAACCGCGATGAACGCGCTCGCCCATTGCGCCGAAGCGCTCTACGCGCGCGGCCATAACCCGGCGGCCGACGAGGAGGCACTCGCCGGCGCGGCGCTCATCTCCGAGTGGCTGCCGCACGTTGCCGCCGACCCGTCCGAGCTCGAAGGCCGGACGGAGCTGTTGCGCGGAGCCTGCCACGGCGGCGCAGCACTCGCAGGCTCGATGCTCGCGCTCGCGCACGCGATGGCGCAGGCGGTCGGCGGCGCGTACGGGCTGCCGCACGGGACGCTGAACGGCATCTGTCTCGCGCCTGTCCTGCGCTTCAACGCCGCGTTCGCGCCGGAAGCCGTTCGCCGCTTCGGCGAGGCGATCGGCGCGCCGGACGATCCGGCGGCGCGCGTCGAAGAGCTCGCCGCTCTCGCCGGGCCGACCCGGCTCGGCGAGCTCGGCGTGCCGGAGGCGGATCTCCCCGAGCTCGCCGCCGCCGCGGCGCAGCGCGGCGGCAACCTCGCCAACCCGAAGCCGGCGAGCCCGGCGGAGATCGAGCGCCTCCTACGCGACGTCTTCTAGCCGCCCCAGATCCGCTGGAGGCCGCCACCGCTGCCGACGTTGAGCAACACGACCTCGAGGACCGCCAGCGCGGCGAGGATGACGAGCACGCCGAGCCAGACGCGGCTCATGTCACCCGCTCCCGACCAGCACCGTGCCGCCGCGGCTGTCGCGCCGGACGTCGAGGTGGTGGCTGGGATGGAGCACGATCCACGGGATCACGGTCGGGCACGAGAAGCCCGCCGAGGAGCGCATGGTGAACGAGGGCAAGCCGACCCCGCCGCCGATCAGCTGGCTCGCGCGCCAGTTCATCCCGCAGAGCGTGCCGCCGCCGGTGACGCTCGACGTGCGGTACGTGATCTTCGAGCCGTAGATCGCGCACCAGTACGTCGTGTCGGTGATGCGCTGCTCGTATGGCCAGATTCCCCAGCGGCCCCAATATGCGTTCGCCCAGCACATCGGCTTGACCGAGGCCAACGCGAGCGAGTTGATGCCGGTGCCGGTGCCGGTGCCGGTGCTGGAGCTGGAGCGCAGGGCGGCGGTCGTGGTCGACGTCGGATCGAGGCCGACTGCCTGGTCGAGCGTGAGATCGGACTCCACGGACGTGACGGAGTTGGGGAGCGATGAGGCGGCGAGCGCCGTGCTCGGAGCGACGGCGGTCGTCGCGGATGTGCCGCTCACCGCCGGCCCGGCGATCAGGGCCGAGGCGTCGTCGGGGGAGAGCAGCGACGCGGCGTCGTCGGCGAACGCCGGCGCGGCGCCGGAGAACACAGCGATTCCCGCGGTGAGCAGCGCTGCGGCGAGCACGAGAGCTAGTCGTCTGGACATGGTGACCTCCTGGTCGTGGGCGGTGCGAGGGGGTCACGCTAGCGTTGTCAAACTTGACAATCAAGATGGCTCTTTTGGCCTCGCCGCGCCCGGCCATGGCCCTTTCGGGCTAAGTCGGACGGGCGACGAAGGAGAGGACCGTGACGCCGAGGTCGTCCTCGGAGAAGTCGCGGAACCGCTCCGCGAGCCGCAGCGTTCGCAGCTCCTCGCGGCCTTCCTCGCTCGGCCCCGAGGGCCGCTCGGCGATGAGGTCGAAGCCGGCCTCGCGCACGAGACGGAGGTACTCCGGCGCGCGCAGCCGGTTCTGGAAGTGGAGCGGCGAGTTGACGAGCGCCCAGGCGGGGTCGGAGAAGCGCAGGAAGTGGTAGCGGGAGATGCTCCGGTCGAAATAGCTGTAGTGATCCTGCAGGTCGATCCGGCAGGTGAATGCGCCGCCGGACCGCAGCAGGCGCCGGCACTCGGCGAAGATCGCCGCGAGGTCGGCGGCGGGAATGTGCTCGCAGGTGTCGGTGCTCGTGACGAGATCTACCGACTCCGCCGGCAGGCCCGTGTCGCGAGCGTCGCAGGGTGCCAGGTAGCGGATCCCGAAGCGTGGCTCGAGCTCGGCGATGGACGCGACCGGCCCACCGAGCTCGCCAAGGCTCCGGCCGGCTTGCTCCTCGAGCTCCGGCCGCAATCGCTCGTAGGCGGCGATCGTCTCGTTGACGAGCTCGACGCGGGCGCTCGGGCGGATGTCGACGAGCACGTGATGGCCGAGGCCGAGCAGGGCGTAGGAGATCGGGATCGCGAGGTCCCAGCCGGCGCCGAACTCGAAGAACGTCGCCTCGGCGAGCGGCACGCCGGGACCGTGCTCTTCGTAGGCGCCGAGATGCGTGAGCGCCCGCGTGAACTTCTGCCGCAGCGCCGCGTCTCCGACCGGGAACGACCGCAGCACGCGCCGCTGGAAGACGTAGTTGAGGCGCTCGCCCCGGGGTAAGCCGCCGAGGACACGCTGCAGAGCCGCCTTGGCGAGCCAACGCATGGCCCGCCAGGATATAGAGTCGGCTGATGAATAAGGAAACCTAATTGCACTCATTAGCGCGGAGCGGGTATAGTCGGCGCCGTGACGGAGGACGGCCACTTCGACGTGCTCGTCGTCGGCAGCGGGGCTTCCGGGCTCTCTGCGGCGGTCGCGGCGCGTCGCGCCGGCGCGCGGGTCGCGCTAGCGACGAAGGGCTCGATCCAGGCGTGCAACTCCGCGAAGGCACAGGGCGGCATCCAGGCCGCGGTCGGGCCTGACGACTCGCCCGAGCGTCACGCCGACGACGTCTGGCGCAGCTCGCACGAGACAGCGAATCGCGAGCTCGTCGAGATCCTCACCTCGGAGGCGCCTGCCGCGATCGCCTGGCTCGAGGAGCTCGGCGTCGTCTTCACGAAGAACGAGGACGGCAGCTACCGGCTTGCCCGCTGCGGCGGGGCATCCGCGCAGCGCCTGCTCCAGGTCGGCGACCGCACCGGCCACGCCCTCACCTCTTCGCTTCGCGCGGCCGTGGAAGAGGACGGCATCACCGTTTTCCCGAAGGCGCCGCTGCGCGAGCTCGAGCGGAAGGAGAACGGCTGGCTCGTCCGCTGCAACGGTCACGACGTCGCCGCCTCCACTGTCGTTCTCGCAGCCGGCGGACGCTGCTTCGCCTTGGCCGAGGAGCGCGGCGAGCTCTCGACGAACCACCCGAACGCGACCGGCGAGGTCGGCCGCCTCGCGCTCGATCTCGGCGCGGAAGCACGCGATCTCGACGCGCTCCAGTACCACCCGAACGGCGGCGTCTGGCCGGAGTCGATGGAGGGCTACTCGATCCCGGAGACGACGCGCGCCTACGGCGCCGTGCTGCTCAACGCCGACGGCGAGGAGTTCTGCGACTCGCTCGGTCCGCGTGACGAGGTCAGCCGTGCCATCGTCGACGAGGTGGAGAAGGGCAAGGGCGTTGCCGCGCCGAACGGCCGTCCCGCCGTCCGGCTCGACACGACGCGCATCTCCGAGCGCGACGCCGAGCTCTCGCTCCCCTACATGCTGCGGCGCTACCGCGCTGCCGGCGTCGACCCTCTGGCCGAGCCGCTCCTCACGTACCCTGTCCTCCACTACCAGAACGGCGGGCTTGTAATCGACGCCGACGCCGAGACGACGCTGGAGGGCCTCTATGCCTGCGGCGAGATCGCGGGCGGGACGCATGGTAGGAACCGGATGATGGGCAACAGCCTGCTCGAGTGTGTGGTCTTTGGAAGGAGGGCCGGACGTGCCGCAGCTGCTCGACACTGATCTCCAGCGCACCGTCGAGGACGCCGCGGCGCACCTCTACGTCTGGTCGCTGAAGGACATCCCGCAGGACCTGCGCGACGCCTTGAAGGACGCCGCGGCGCGTGAGACCTCAATCCCCGGCAAGCGCGTCCTCTCGACGATCCTGCGCAACGTAGAGGTCGCCGACGACGAGAAGAACCTCGTCTGCCAGGACACCGGCATCGCCGTCTACACGTGCCGCGTCGGCGAGCACTTCCCGCTCCATCCCACGCGGATCTACGAGGCGCTGCGCGACGGCACCGCGCGCGCGACGCTCGAGCATCCGCTGCGCTCGAACGCCGTCCACACGATCACGCGCGAGAACACCGGCCCGAACATCGGGCACCGGCTGCCGATCGTGCACTGGGAGTTCATCCCCGACTGGGACGGGCTCGACGTCAAGTGCGTGCCGAAGGGATCGGGCAGCGAGAACATGAGCTTCCTGAAGATGTGCGTGCCCGCCGACGGCGTGAAGGGGATCAAGCAGTTCGTGCTCGAGTCGATCGTCGGCGCCGGCGGCAAGCCGTGCCCGCCCGGCATCGTCGGCGTCGGGATCGGCGGCTCCGCCGACTACGCGATGTATCTCGCGAAGGAGGCGATCGCGCGTCCGATCGGCACGCGCAACTTCGACCCCGTCGTCGCGCAGCTCGAGGACGAGCTCTACGCGCTCCTCAACGAGACCGGCATCGGCCCGATGGGGCTCGGCGGGGACGTCACCGTCCTCAACTGCCACATCGAGCACGCCGACACGCACATGACCCTCAACCCCGTCGCCGTCAACTACCAGTGCTGGGCGGCCCGCCGTGCCACGGCGCACGTCGCTGCCGACGGCACGACCGACTTCGACCGGGAGGCCTGAAATGGCGGTCCACGAGGTCACGTTCCCGATCACGGACGAGCAGGAGATCCTCAAGCTCCGCGCCGGCGACGAGGTGGTCGTCCAGGGCCACATCATCGGCATCCGCGACCGCACGCAGATCCGCATCTTCGACCAGGGCGTGGAGCCGCCGATGGATCTCAGCGGCGCGTTCCTCCTTCACACGGCGCCCGGCGTCCGCAAGCTCGACGACGGCACCTACGAGAAGGTCTGCATCGGCACGACGACGAGCGCGCGAATGGTGCGCTTCACCGAGCCGCTCGGCGAGACGTACGGCGTCCGCGCGATCTGCGGCAAGGGCGGCTTCCCCGACGAGGCGATCGCGCCAATGCAGAAGCTCGGCATGGTCTATTTCGCGATCGTCGGCGGCGCTGCGGCGCTCGAGACGACGCAGATCGAGGAGATCGAGGAAGTCGCCTGGGAGGAGCTGATGCCCGAGTGCCTCTGGAAGTTCCGCGTCAAGGACTTCGGCCCGCTCACCGTCGGCATCGACGCGCACGGCAACTCCCTCTACCACGACGTCCAGACCGCGGCGACGAAGAAGCTCGAGGAGCTCTATGAGCGACTTTGAGATCGGCCTCACGAGGGACGGCGGCCTGACGCACGTCCTCGACAAGGGCCTCGGCCCGCACGGCTGGGAGGACGTCCTCGAGACCGCCGGCGACTACATCGACATCGTCAAGCTCGGCTGGGGCACCGCGTACGTCACGAAGAGCCTGCAGCGGAAGCTCGAGGTGCTGAAGGAGAAGCCGGTCGTGATCGGCGGCACCTTCTTCGAGGTCGTCTACGCGAAGGACCAGCTCGAGGACTACAAGCGCTGGCTGCAGTCGCTCGGCCTCACGCACGTCGAGATCTCCGATGGCACCGTCGAGATCCCGCGCGAGCGCAAGCTCGAGCTGATCCAGGACTTCGCCCGCGACTTCACGGTCCTCTCCGAGGTCGGCTCGAAGGACTCCGAGGTCGTGTTCGCGCCCTACGAGTGGGTCGAGTGGATCAAGGAAGAGCTCGCAGCCGGTGCGTGGAAGGTGATCACCGAGTCGCGAGAGGGCGGCACCGCCGGGATCTTCCGGCCGTCCGGCGAGATGCGGACCGGTCTCGTCGACGAGATCGCGCACTCGATCGACTTCCACGACCTCCTCTGGGAGGCGCCGACCAGGGGCTCGCAGGCGTGGTTCATCAAGCACTTCGGTGCGAACGTCAATCTCGGCAACATCCCGCCCGAAGAGGTGATCTCGCTCGAGACGCTGCGCCTCGGCCTGCGGGCCGACACGTTGAAGGAGGTGCTGCTCGGCCATGAGCCAGAGCCTGCAGCTCCCGCCTGAGCTCGAGGGGATGAGCGTCGAGGACGTGCTGCGCTTTGCACTCGCGCAGTTCCCGGGCCGCGTCGCGCTCGCCTGCTCCTTCCAGAAGGAGGAGAGCGTCCTGCTCGACATGCTCTTCGCGCTCGAGCCGCGGGCGCGCGTCTTCGCCATCGACACGCGCCACCTCTTCCCTGAGACGTATGACCTCTGGCGCGAGGTCGAGCAGCGCTACGACACGAAGATCGAGAAGTTCGAGGGCGCGGAGGTCGAGGACGGGCTCTGGGAGACGAATCCCGATCTCTACCTCGCGCGCGCCAAGGTCGAGCCGCTCAACCGCGCGCTCCTCGATCTCGACTGCTGGATCACGGGCATCCGCCGTGACCAGTCGCCGACGCGCGCCGCTGCGCCGAAGCTCGGCTGGGACTCCCAGCACGAGCTGTGGAAGGCGAACCCGCTCGCCGACTGGAGCGACGACGACTGCTGGGCCTACATCCGCGAGCGCGATCTCCCGTACAACCCGCTCCACGACCGCGGCTACGAGTCGATCGGCGATGTCCACTCCACCGGGCCCGGCGCGGGCCGCGCCGGCCGTTGGGCCGGGCTGGACAAGACGGAATGCGGCATCCACACGACTTCGTCCGCCGAGCTGTCCGCCATCCTGGAAGGAGAGAAGTGAGCGGCTTCGTCCTCTGGTTCACGGGCTTGTCGGGCGCCGGCAAGACCACGATCGCGAACATCGTCGAGCCGGAGCTCGAGCGGCGCGGCTTCGTCGTCGAGCACCTCGACGGCGACATCGTCCGCACCCACCTCTCGAAGGGCCTCGGCTTTTCGAAAGAGGACCGCGACACGAACATCGCGCGGATCGGCTGGGTCGCGTCGCGGATCGCGCGCGCCGGGGCCGTCGTGGTGGTCTCCGCCATCTCGCCGTACGAGGAGATGCGGCGGCACGCGCGCTCGCTCGTCGAGCAGCATGCGCCGTTCGTCGAGATCCACGTCGCCACGCCGCTCGAGGAGTGCGCGCGGCGCGACCCGAAGGGGCTCTACGCGGCCGCGTTCGCCGGCGAGATCGACGAGTTCACCGGAGTCTCGGCGCCGTACGAGGAGCCGCTCGACCCCGAGTTGAAGCTCGACACGTCCGGCCGCACGCCGCCCGAGTCGGCCGCGGCCGTGCTGACGCGGCTCGAGGAGCTCGACCTCGTCCCCGCCAGCGCGGAGGTCGAGAGCTGAGCACCTCGGCGATCCCGACGCTGACGCACCTCGACGAGCTCGAGTCGGAGGCGATCCACATCTTCCGCGAGGTCGCGGCGGAGCTCGAGCGGCCGGTGCTGCTCTTCTCCGGCGGCAAGGACTCGATCGTCCTGCTGCGGCTCGCGGAGAAGGCCTTTCGGCCGGGCAAGTTCCCCTTCCCGATCATGCACGTCGACACCGGCCACAACTTCGACGAGGCGGTCGAGTACCGTGACCGGCGCATCGCCGAGCTCGGCGAGCGGCTGATCGTCGCGTCGGTGCAGGAGTCGATCGACAAGGGACGCGTCGTCGAGGAGACGGGCCCGCGCGCCTCGCGCAACCGGCTGCAGACGACGACGCTGCTCGACGCGATCGAGAAGCACTCCTTCGACGCGGCGATCGGCGGCGCGCGGCGCGACGAGGAGCGCAGCCGCGCGAAGGAGCGGATCTTCTCCTTCCGCGACGACTTCGGCCAGTGGAATCCGCGCGCGCAGCGGCCCGAGCTGTGGAACCTCTACAACGCGCGCGTCCGCAAGGGCGAGCACGTCCGCGTCTTCCCGATCTCGAACTGGACCGAGCTCGACGTCTGGCAGTACGTCGCGCGCGAAGGGCTCGAGCTGCCGAAGATCTACTTCGCGCACCAGCGCGAGGTTTTCCGCCGCGACGGGATGCTCTACGCGGCGTCGCCGTACGTCGAGCGGATGGAGGGCGAGGAGACATTCACGACCTCGGTTCGCTTCCGCACCGTCGGCGACATGACGTGCACCGGCGGCGTGGAGTCGGAGGCGGCGACGATTCCCGAGGTCGTGGAGGAGATCGCCGCGACGCGCATCACCGAGCGCGGCGAGACGCGGGCCGACGACCGTTTCACCGAGGCGGCCATGGAGGACCGCAAACGCGTTGGCTACTTCTGAGCAAGCGCTCGGCGCGGAGCTTCTCCGGCTCGTCACGTGCGGCTCGGTCGACGACGGCAAGTCGACGCTGATCGGCCGGCTGCTCTTCGACACGAAGCAGATCTTCGTCGACCAGCTCGAGCACATCGAGGACGTCTCGCGGCGGCGCGGCAACCAGTACGTCGATCTCGCGCTCCTCACAGACGGCCTTCGCGCCGAGCGGGAGCAGGGCATCACGATCGACGTCGCCTATCGCTCCTTCGTCACGCCGCGCCGGCGCTTCCAGCTCGCCGATGCGCCCGGCCACGTCCAGTACACGCGGAACATGGTCACCGGCGCCTCGACCGCCGAGCTCGGGATCGTCCTCGTCGACGCGCGGCAGGGCGTCGTCGAGCAGACGCGCCGGCACGCGTACATCCTTCAGATCCTGCGCGTCCCCCACGTCGTCGCGGCCGTCAACAAGATGGATCTCGTCGACTGGTCGCAGGAGCGGTTCGACGAGATCGCAGGCGAGATCGCCGAGCTCGGACTGCCGGACCTCGTCGTCATCCCGCTCTCGGCGCTGCAGGGCGACAACGTGGTCGAGCCGTCGGAGAACATGCCGTGGTACGCGGGGCCGGTGCTGCTCGAGCATCTCGAGACGGTGGAGATCGCGAGCGACCGCGACCTCGACAGCCGCCGCTTTCCCGTCCAGTGGGTGATTCGCCCGCAGTCGGACTCCCACCACGACTACCGCGGCTACGCGGGGCAGGTTGCCGGTGGGGTCTGGAGCGCCGGCGACGAGGTCGTCGTCCTCCCCGCCGGCTTGCGGACGCGCGTCGAGGCGGTGGAGACGATCGACGGGCCGCTCGACAGCGCGGTGCCGCCGATGGCGGTGACGATCCGCCTCGCCGACGACGTCGACGTCTCACGCGGCGACATGCTCGCGGATCCCGCCGATCCGCCGGTCGTGGCGCGCGAGCTCGAGGCACGTGTCTGCTGGATGAGCGACCGGCCGCTCGAGCCACGCGCGCGACTCGCGGTGAAGCAGACGACGCGCTCGGTGCGCGCGGTCGCGGAGGAGCTCGTCTCGCGCATCGACGTGCACGCGATCGAGGAGATTCCGGCGCCCGAGCGGCTCGAGCTCAACGACATCGGCGTCGTCCGTCTCCGCCTCTCGGAGCCGCTCTGCGTCGATCCCTATGACGAGAACCGCACGACCGGCGCGTTCGTCCTCATCGACGAGGCGACGAACGAGACCGTAGGCGCCGGCACGGTGCTCAACGCCACGTCCTCATGACCTGGCAGTTCACCCTGACGGGGCTGGGACTCGGCCTGATCGTCGGCCTGACCGGCGTCGGCGGCGGCTCGCTGATGACGCCGGCTCTGATCATCCTCTTCGGCTTCAAGCCGACGTTCGCCGTCGGGACGGACATCTTCCATGGCGCGATCTTCAAGACGTTCGGCGCCGCTCGTCATCGCCGGTTGGGGACGGTGCACGGGCACCTGACGGTCTGGCTGTTCGCAGGCTCCGGCCCTGCCGCCATCGTCGGCGTGGCCGTCTCCTGGTTCCTCCGCAACCAGATCGCGAACGCGCAGTCGGTGCTCGGCTACGCAGTCGGCGCCGCGCTGATCGGCGGAGGCGCCGGCTTCCTCGCGAAGTCGCTCGTGAAGCGGGGAGTCCAGCCGAGCGAGGCGCCGTTCATCATGAGCCAGCGGGACAAGGCGGTCGCAGTCGCCACGGGCGCGGTCTTCGGCTTCATCGTCGGCCTCACCTCGGTCGGCAGCGGCACGTATTTCGGGCTGATGATGGTGCTCGTCTATCCGCTCACGATGCCGCGGATCGTCGGGACCGACATCTTCCACGCGGCGGCGCTGCTCTGGGTTGCCGGCGTCGGCCACGTGATCATCGGCGATGTCAGCTGGCACGCCGTCCTCTGGCTGCTGACGGGCTCGGTGCCCGGCATCCTCATCTCGAGCCGCTACACGGTGAAGGTCCCCGACCTCACGATCCGCGGCGGCCTGGGTGGGATTCTGATCCTCAGCGGGCTCAAGCTCCTCAACGTCCCGGCCGCGAACTGGGTGCTCGGCGTCGGGATCGGGGTCCTGGCCGTCCTTCTCGCGATCTACACCGCGGTGAAACTGAACGAGCCGCGCGTCCCGGCCGAACAGGCCTAATCCCCCTCTTAAGCGGCGGCCCGTAGAATCAGGCCGCTTTGCAGCGGGTTCTCTCGACGGTGACGCTCCTGGGCCTGCTGGTGGCCAGCGCTGCCGCTTTCGCGATCACCGAGCACCTGAAGCTCATCAAGAGCCCGGTCTACGCGCCCATGGTCACGAGGTACATCTCGCCCGTGTGTGGCTGCCTTACCGAGCGCGCGACGGTCTCGCTCAAGTTCCGGCGCCGGACGGTCGTCACCGTGACGATCGTCGACGCCCGCCAGCACACGATTGCCACGCTCACCTCCCAGCAGTCCGTGCCTCGCGGGCAGAGAACGTGGACGTGGGACGGCCGTACCGACGGCGGGGCGCGGGTTCCTGACGGCACCTACCGGCCCGAGGTCGCGCTGCCCCACCGCACGTATCTGCTCAGCGTCGACCGGGTCACGGTCGACACGACGGTGCCGAAGGTGCTGTCCGCGAGCGTGCATCGCACGCTGATCATCGGAGGCAAGAAAGGCGTTCCGATCCACTACGTCTTCAGCCAGGCCGCGAACGCCCTCGTCTATCTCGGCCGCCAGCAGGTCGTTCTCGGGCATCCGACGCGCACGCACGACAAGGTCCGGTGGAGCGGTAGGCGCGCGGGCCGGATTCTCGGCGTCGGGCGCTACGTGCTCACGGTCGCTGCTCGCGACGCCGCCGGTAACGAGACACCGCCGGGCGACCGCAAGCGCGTCGTGGTGCTCCTTCGCTACATCGAGGTTGCGCAGACGCGGATCCACGTCGGCGCGGGCAAGCATTTCTCGGTCGGCATCCGAACGGCGGCGTCGAAGTACTCATGGCGTTTCGCCGGCAAGCGGGGCACCGGGCACGGGAAGGTGCTCCGGCTGCGGGCGCCGTCGCGCCACGGCAGATTCCGGCTCGTCGTAACCGAGCAGGGCCATTCGGCGAGCGCGATCGTCAGCGTCGGTCGCGGGTGATCGGCCTCGCCGAGATCGCCGGGCCGATCGCGTGCCTCGGGCTAGCCGTTCTCCTCATGGCCAGGAAGCGGCGGAACCGGATCGGCGGCCTCGCCTACACGGCCGTGGGCGCGGCGCTGCTCGCCGCCTCTCTCAAGCCGGGTAGCGCGGCCGAGATCGCCGTGGCGGTGGTCGGCCTCCTGGTGCTCGGCGCGGGGCTCGCCTGGCTCTTCCGGCGAGAGCCCTGGCTCGTCGCCTACCTGACGCTTGCCTGCATCCCGGTCCAGGTGCATTTCCTCCACCACATGCTGCTCGCCCCGCTGTACGTCGTGGCGGCCGGGGCAGCGTTCAACCTGCTTCGCGAGCTCGTCCAGGGAGATGAGCGGGCGCGGGAGCTGGGGATCGCGACGCGGCCACTCGCGCTCTACCTCGCCTGGATCGGTCTCTCGCTCGGCTGGACGGTCGACGTCCGCAACGGAGCGCTCGATGTGCTGGTCGTCTACATCCCGTTCGCGATCCTCGCTCTCTCGATCGCCCGGCTGCCGTGGGATGAGCTGCGGCTCCGGTTGCTTTACGGCGAGCTCGTGGCGATGGCGCTCTTCCTCGCGGGCGTCGGCTTCTACCAGTACGAGACGGGCCACATCTTCGAGAACCACAAGCTCGACGTGAGCAACACGTACGCGGCTCTCTTCCGCGTCAACTCGGTCTTCTACGACCCGTCGGTCTATGCGCGCTTCCTCGTGGTCGCGCTCGTGCCGACCGCGGTGCTCATCGTGCGGGGCCGCTCGCTGCGGCACGGGATCGCGGCCTTCGTGTTCGGGATCGTCGCCTGGATCGGACTGCTGATCTCCTTCTCCCAGTCGAGTTTCGCGGCGCTGATCGTGGCGGTCTTCTGTCTCTGCGCGGTCGTCTGGCGCTGGCGATCGCTCGCGGTCGTCGCTGTCGCCGTCGTGCTGCTCGCGGGAGCCGCGGTGGCCGAGCCGAAGCTCTTGCACGCGCTGCGCCACCACGGAGTCTCCGAGGTCAACGCGCTGACGAGTGGGCGCGGAAGCCTGATCTACAACGGGATCCTGATCGCCAGGGCCCATCCCGTGAACGGCGTCGGGATCGGCGGGTTCTCGCGCGCCTACTCGAAGCGCACGCACCACACGCCGCGCAAGAGCGCCTCGCACAACACGCCGGTTACGGTGGCGGCAGAGGGGGGCGCGATCGGCTTCCTCCTCTACGCGTGGCTCGTCGTCAGCTTGGTGCGCGTGGCGTTCCGCCGGATCGGCGACCGCGACGTCGGCCTGCTCGCACTCTCGGCGGGGCTCGTCCTCGTGGCGATCTTCACCCACTCGCTCGGATACAACGACTTCTTCGAGGATCCGACGACGTGGGGCGTTTTCGGTCTGATCGGGCTGGCGGCAGCCCGCGGCCGGCCTTCAGCCATGATTGACGCGTGATCGAGACCTGGCAGAAGGCGCTCGTCCTCGCGCCGCACACCGACGACGGCGAGTTCGGCTGCGGCGGCACGATGGCGCGGCTCGTCGAAGCCGGCTGCGACGTCCGCTACGTCGCGTTCTCGATCGCGACGCGGTCGCTGCCGCCGGGCTTCCCGCCCGACACGCTCGCGCGCGAGGTCGCCGCGGCGACCACCGAGCTCGGGATTCCGGCCGAGTCGCTCACCGTCCACGACTTCGACGTACGCACCTTCCCCGGGCGGCGGCAGGACATTCTCGAGCTGCTCGTCGCGTTGTGGGAGGAGTGGCAGCCGGACGTCGTCTTCCAGCCGAGCCTGCACGACGTCCACCAGGATCACCGCACCGTCGCCGAGGAGGGCCTGCGCGCCTTCAAGCGGACGACGATCCTCGGTTACGAGATCCCCTGGAACAACTTCGACTTCGAATACCAGTGGTACGTCGCGCTCGAGCAGAAGCACGTCGAGCGGAAGATCGCGGCGCTCGAGCACTACGCCTCGCAGCAGCACCGCCGCTACGCGAACGCCGAATACGTCCGCAACCTCGCGCGGATCCACGGCGTCAACGTGAACCGTGAGTACGCCGAGGTCTTCCAGGTGTACCGCGTGATCTCTTAGCGAGCGAGTCCTGCGGACTCGCTCGCTGTTGAAGGAACTCCGGCGCGGAAGAGCGCGGTCTTCCGCGCCTCCGTGCTGAGCGCTTTGTCGCCCGCCGTGGCGGGCGCCTGCGGCGCCGGGCCGCTTGACGTACTCCGCACGATGCGTGATCCTGCGCTGCAGGATGAGGGCATCACGTCTTGCCGTTACAGCCATCGTGCTCGCGCTCGCGGCGAGCGCGTCGGCGCTGGCCGGGAACAGCTACAGGCTTTATTCCGGCGCCGATCAGCATCCCCACCCGGGTGCGGAGTTCGGCGTGAACAGTCACGGTTACGCGCCGGTGAAGGCGCTCCTGTACCTCTACCTCGATCGGAAGCCATGCCGGTCGACGTGGGCGAGCGAGGCGAAGCGCGTCAATGCGAAAACGTTCAAGACCGGGCAGACCTACTTCGTGTCGAAGAAGGAGCCGTTCGTCAGCTACCGGACGTCCGGGCAGTTCAGCAAGACGTTCACAGCGCTCGCCGGGAAAACCGGCGAGGTCGAGTACGCCTGCGCGTATCTCCTGCGTAAGAACTCGCGCGGCCGCTACACGATCACCGCCAAGGCAGCGGCGTCGCACTACACCGTGACGCCCTGACCCGCGGCTAGTCGACCGGCGGGTGCGAGCGCGTCCAGAACGGTGACGCCTGGACGGCGAAGGTCGTCGCGTTCCAGCTGCGGTAGAGGAGCTTGAAGCGCGCCAGCTCGCGGTGGCCACGCGCCGTGGGGTAACTCGCCTCCGGTGAGAGGAGCTCGTAGCCGGAGTCGCGCAGCGCGTCTCCCGCCACGTCCTCGAAGGCTCGCGCGTCCTCCGCCGGCATCTCCTCGCGCCAGTTGCGGACGTTCGGGGTCGGCGGCTGCGCGAGGCGCTGGTGCTGCGGCAGCTTCGAGACGTCGACCGAGCCCGAGTAGGCGAGCATCTCCGGCTCCCACGGCAGCGACGCGAAATCGCAGATGCGGCGCAGCTCGGCCTCGGGCTCGGCGACGAGCAGCTCGTAGGGAAGCTCGAGGTACCGGCTCGGCGCGCGCCGGCCGAGCTCGCGCGCAGCCTCGATCTCCACCTTCCAGCGCGCCGCGAACTGCGCGGCCGTGCGCGGCTGCGCCCACGTCTTCCCCGAGAAGCCGGGGGGCAGCGCGAGAAAAGAGAGCGCCGCGTCGCGCCCGTCGCGCACGAGATGGAGCCAGAGCGCGTCTGGGAAGAGCCGCTCGAGCAGCGGCAGGTGCTGCATGTAGAGCGGCGTCTTGTCGCCCCAGCGCGGCTTGCCCTGCTTCTCCGCGTACGTCTCGAAAATCGCGGCGATCGCCTCGCCGGTCGTCATACCGTCGCGCAGGCGTGGGCGGACGTCCGCCGGCTCGATGTCCCATTCGCGCAGCCGCGGCAGGCGGCGCAGATCCTCGTAGAACGCGTCCGCCTTGACGCGCCTGCGGTGGCGGCGCGCGAGCGGGAGCATGAAGAACGACTCGTCGGGGATTGCGAGCTCGCTGTTGCGGTCGAGCATCACGCGCAGCAGCGTGGTGCCCGAGCGTCCCACGCCGAGGACGATCAGAGGCGGAGCCATCCGCGGCAGGCTAAAGGGTTGGCGTGGCGTGGCGTCGCCAAGTGGCGTGGGCTGGCGACGCCAACCCAAAGCACATGCAAAACCGTGGCGTCACGGGCGCCAACCCGCACGCAAGGCACGCGACTCCGTGACGAAGTTCAGAGGACCAGCTCGGCCAGCGTCTGTAGCGCCTCGGGCTGGGCAGCGCCGAGGATGAGCGTGGTGATCGGCGTCTCGCGCCACGCGGCGAGCCGCTCGGCGATCCGCTCCTTTGGGCCGACGAGCGCGAGCGCGTCGACGAGCTCGTCGGGCACTGCCGCGATCGCCTCGCGCTGCTTGCCGGCGAGGTACAGCTCCTGGATCCGCTCGGCCTCCTCCTCCCAGCCGTAGCGGCGCACGAGCGCGTTGTAGAAGTTCTTTCCCTTCGCGCCCATGCCGCCGACGTAGAGCGCGAGGTACGGCTTGAGGGAGTCGCGGAGCGCCTGCACGTCGTCGCCGACGATGACGTTGACGGTGGCCGCGATCTCGAAGCCGGGCCGAGCGCCCGCGATGCTCTCCCCGAAGGCGTTGTCGAAATGCTCGGGATGGACGAAGAGCGGCAGCCAGCCGTCTGCGATCTCCGCCGCGAGCGCGACGTTCTTCGGGCCGAGCGCGGCGAGGTAGATCGGGATGTCCGCGCGCAGCGGGCGCAGCATCATCTTGAGCGGCTTGCCGAGCCCAGTCGCGCCGTCGCCGTCCCACGGGATCCGGTAATGCTCGCCGGCGTGCTCGACGACGTCGCGGCGCAGCGCTGCGCGGACGATCTCGACGTACTCGCGTGTCTTGCCGAGCGGCTTCCCCCACGGCTGGCCGTGCCAGCCCTCCACAACCTGTGGGCCTGACGTGCCGAGGCCGAGCAGGAAACGGCCGCCGGAGAGGAGGTCGAGCGTCGCCGCGGTCATCGCCGTGTTCGCGGGCGTGCGGCCGGGGATCTGCATGATCGCCGAGCCGAGCTTGATCGTCTCCGTGCGGGCGGCGAGGTAGCCGAGGACGCTGACCGCGTCGGTGCCCCACGCTTCTGCAGTCCAGACCGAGTCGAAGCCGAGCCGCTCCGCCTCCTGCACGAGCGGCGCGAGATCGGCGGGATTCGTGCCGGGCGGGGCATAACCGAGGTTGAGTCCCAACTTCATTGCGCCGTCGATCCTACGTAGGTACGGTCGGACGCCCGTGCCGCACCCCGAGCTCGCAGCCGAACAGGCCTATGTCGACAACGCCTACGACCAGCTCGACCGCATGCGGTCGACCGTCGCGCGCACCCAGGAGGCGATGGCGACCGAGTGGGCCGCGCTGAACATGGAGGCGTGGGCGAAGCGGCGGATGCAGACCTTCGAGGACGCCGAGCGCGGCCTCGTCTTTGGGCGTCTAAGTTTGGACGGGACGCCACGGCCGCTCTACGTCGGCCGCCGCTGGGTGACCGACGAACGGCAGGAGTCCCTCGTCGTCAACTGGCAGGCGCCAGCCGCGCGTCCCTTCTACACCGCGACGCCGCAGGATCCGCACGGCGTCACGCAGCGGCGCCGCTTTCGCGCCAAGGGAAGGAAGCTGCTCGACATCTCCGACGAGTCGCTCGACGGCAGCGCGGTCGAGGGCGCCGCCGTCTCGGACTTCCTCCTCGAAGAGCTCGAGCGCCGCCGCGACGCGCGCATGCGCGACATCGTCGCCACGATCCAGTCCGACCAGTACCGGCTGATCACCGCCGAGCCGGACGGCGCGCTCGTCGTCCAGGGAGGCCCCGGCACGGGCAAGACGGCCGTCGGCCTCCACCGCGCGTCGTGGCTCCTCTACACGTATCGCGAGCGGCTGCGCCGGGTCCTCGTCGTCGGCCCGAACCCGACTTTCATGGAGTACGTCTCGCAGGTCTTGCCCACGCTCGGCGAGGAGGCGGTGGAGCAGCGCTCCGTGACCGAGCTCGCCGACGGTGTCGAGGTCGTACGGGAGGAGGAGCCGGACGTCGCACGCCTCAAGGGCGATCCACGCCTGCGCGAGGTCGTCGCGCGCGCGGTCGAGCTCGCTGTCGTCCCGGCGCCCGAGGAGCTCTACGCGCGCATCGACGGTGTCTACGTCCGTGTGCGCGAGCGAGACGTCGCCGAGCTGCTCGACGAGGCGCTCGAGGCCGGCTCGCCGCTTGGGCTAGCGCGTGACCGCTTCCGGATGGCCGTGCTCCGTCGCTTCTACGAGCGCTACGGCGAGCTGCTCGGTCCGCAGGCTTTCCGCAGCTTCGACGAGCTCGAGCGCGCGTTGCGCCGCGGCGGCTTCCTGACGCGCTGGCTCGACCGCGTCCTCCCGCTGCCCCAGCCGGAGAGGCTCGTCGCGCGGCTGCTGACGTCGCCGGCCGCGCTGGAGGCGGCGTCGCAGGAAGCTCTCGATGCGGACGAGCGCACGCTGCTCCTTCGGGACCGGCCGCGCCGCGTGGCCGACCTGCAGTGGAGCGACCACGACGTGCCGCTGCTCGACGAAGCGCGCGCGTTGCTCGACGGCGCGCCGCGGTCGTACGGGCACGTGATCGTCGACGAGGCGCAGGATCTCTCGCCGATGCAGCTGCTCGCGATCTCGCGCCGCGCCGTCGACGGCTCGCTCACGATTCTCGGCGACGTCGCGCAGGCGACCGGACCCGTCGTCTACCGCCGCTGGGAGGAGCTCGAGCCGTTTCTTCCCGACGGTGCGGAGCTCGAGATCGAAGAGCTGCGCCACGCCTACCGCGTCCCCGCCGAGATCATGGATTTCGCGCTGCCGCTCCTCGACGAGATCGCGCCGGAGGTGGAGCCGCCGGTCGCGTACCGCAAGGGCGGCGAGCCGCCGCGGCTCGTGCGCGTCGCGGCGGACGAGCTGCTCACCGCGGCGCTGCGCGAGGCTGTCGCGCTTGAGGATCTCGGCGGCCTGCTGGCGGTGATCGTCCCGCGTTCAGTCGCGGTCGCCGACGACTTCCCCTTCCCGATCCTCACGCCGCGGCAGGCCAAGGGTCTCGAGTTCGACCACGTGGTCGTCGTCGAGCCGGCGGCGATAGCGGACGACGGAGATCGCGGCCTGCGCGAGCTCTACGTCGCGCTGACGCGGCCGACGCAGACGCTCGTTGTCGTGCACACGCGCCCGCTGCCCGACGCGCTCGGCTAACGACACCGCCTGGCGCGAATGGTGTCCGACACCGCCTAGTAAACGCCGCGCTTTGTCAAGGGCAAAGTGTGACAAGTGTGCACCGATCCTGGCTGCTAGCCGCGCGGGCGGAGGAGGCTGTAGCCGAAGCGCCGCGCGCGACGCTCGTAGCGGAGCGACGCGAGGTCGAGGTAGAGCCGCATCCGCGGATCACGCTTCAGCGAGCGCCACTGCTCGAAGTACCGCTCGTTGGCGTCAGCGTCGACCGGCTCGCTCGGCGGGATCGGGTCGAGCCCGAGGAACTCGAAGACGCGGCGCAGCACGGGCTCCGGCTCGTGGACGAAGTCCTCGTAGCGGATCTGATGCACGCGCTCGAGCAGCGGCCGGTCAGCCTCGAAGAGTTCGTGGCAGTGGAACCAGTGCTCGAACAGCCGGTCGTAGCGCCGGGTGCCGCGCCACTTCGCGGTCGGGATCGAGACGGGGATCGGATGCCGCACGATGACCACGAAAGAGGAGCCGGGATAAAGCGCCTGCAAAAACCGTGCTTTGATCAGGTTCGGCGGCGACTTCTCGAGCAGGACGGGACGCGACAGATCCCAGTGCGGCGCCCACTCGTCGAACAGCTTTCGCGCGTTCTCCTCCGTCGCGAGGGGCGAGTCTTCGGTCAGGTGCATCTCCGGGGCGAACCCGAAGCGACCCGGCCGGCCGTACTCGTGGTCGCTGGGGTAGACGCTCTGGAGATGCTGGCCCTCGTCGGCCGGAGCGTCGGTGCCCGAGAAGCCGCTCACCTGCGGGTGCGCGGCGAGCAGCCGCGCGAGCAGCGTCGTGCCGCTGCGGTGCAGGCCGGCGAGGAAGACGAAGCGATGGTCCGGCAAGGCGCGTCATCGTATGCCGCGCTTCCACTAGCGTCCTGAACATGCGGACGCGCACTCTTGGAGACGGCGGCCCGGACGTCTCGGTCGTCGGGCTCGGCACGAACAACTTCGGCCGCCGCTGCGACTACGAGCAGACGCTCGCTGTGATTGACGAGGCGCTCGACGCCGGCATCACGCTCTTCGACACCGCCGACATCTACGGCCAGGGCCAGAGCGAGGAGTTCATCGGCCGCGCGCTCGAGGGGCGTCGCGACCAGGTCGTGCTCGCGACGAAGTTCGGGATGCCGATGGAGGAGAACCCCGACGAGTCGCGCGGGCGCCCCGAGTACATCCGTTGGGCGATCGAAGGCTCCCTTCGGCGGCTCCGCACCGATGTGATCGATCTCTACCAGATGCACCGTCCCGACGACTCGACCCCGATCGAGGAGACACTCGGCGCGCTGAACGAGCTCGTCGAGGAAGGCAAGGTGCGCTGGATCGGCTGCTCGAACTTCACCGTTGCGCAGATCGAGGCGGCCGAGGAGGCCGCGCGCGGCGCGGGATTCCACCGCTTCGTCTCCGTCCAGAACCAGTACTCGCTCGTCGAACGTGGCGTGGAGGATGACGTCCTCCCGGCCTGCGAGCGGCTCGGCCTCGGCTTCCTGCCCTTCTTCCCGCTCGCGAGCGGGCTGCTCACCGGCAAGTACACGCGCGGCGAGGAGGCGACCGAGGGTCGGCTCGCCGGCCAGGAGATCGCCGACGATCGCTGGGAGACGCTCCAGGCGGTGCAGCAGTTCGCCGCCGCGCGCGGCATCTCCGTCCTCGACGTCGCGATCGGCGGCCTGCTCGGCCAGCCCGCTGTCACGTCGGTGATCGCAGGCGCGACGAAGCCGGAGCAGGTGCGCGCCAACGTCGCCACGGGCGCGTGGGAGCCGGGCGCCGACGACATGGAGGAGCTGCGGACGCTCCGCTGATCTCCGACGCCGGCCCCGGCGACGTCGCCGAGCTCCGCGGGATGTTCCGCGAGTACGCCGCGTGGATCGGCGAGGACTTCTGGGTCAACGACTTCGAGGACGAGCTCGCGGCGCTGCCCGGCTACTACGACGCGTTGTTCGTCGCACGCGACGACGCCGGCGAGCTCGTGGGTTCCGTCGCGGTGAAGCGTCTTCCGGACGGCGCCGCCGAGCTGAAGCGCCTCTACGTGCGGCCGGCCGCACGCGGCACCGGGCTCGGCCGGAGGCTCGCCGCGGCCGCCGTCGAGCGCGCGCGCGAGCTCGGCTACACGACGATCAGGCTCGACACGCTGCCGCGGATGGAGACCGCGCGCGGGATCTACCGGTCGCTCGGCTTCCAGCCCTGCGAGGCGTTCGTCGACAACCCGATCCCGAATGTCATGTACTTCGAGCTGGTGCTCTAGAACGCGTCGGTCAGGGGCACGTCTTCAGTCCCACGCAGACTTTCAGGCCGACCTGCTGCACTGCGTGGTATGTCGTCCCGCCAACGCGGTAGTCGACGACGAATCCGCGTATGAAGTGGACGCCGCGCTTCGCCGAGGCGGCGCCGACCACGACCGCGAACCCCGTCCTCGGAGGAACGACGAAGCCGGCGAGAGGGTGAAGGCTCCAGCCCTTGGGGCTCCAGCCGCGCGCTCCACCGATCTCGAGCGCACGCGGCGACGTCGAAGCTGCGTAGCGGATCGTCAGCCCGTCGGCGTCCTGCGCGAACTCCGGACGGACGCCTAGAAGCAGGATCTGTGACGCGAGCCCCCTGTGCGGAATCGCCGTCACGGCGAGCTGATGCGGCGTGACGGGGAGTCCTATCTCGGTCGTGCCGGCGTCCTTGGGCCACGTGAGCGGCCCGGCGCCGTTCCCGCAACCGGCAACGATCGCGGTCAGCACGACGAGCAGCGGAAAACAGCGCCACATCCCTCCGCTGTTATACGCCTGATTATGCGGCCGCGACGTCGCCGAGGCGGTAGCGGAGGTCGTTCAACCGCGTGTGCCAGTCGTCGGAGAGCGCGGCGACGCACTTCATCGAGCGGCAGGCGAGCTCGACGAGCTCCTCGGGCGGGATGCCATGCGTCTCGGCCCACTCGCGATCGTCGTCGGAAAGCTCATCGGGCGGCTCGCCCGCGGTCGCCGCGACGAGCTCGGCCGCGCGAACCGCCGGCTCCGCGGTCGCGTCGCCGGGCGCGTCGCAGGCCAAGTTGAGCGTCTCCTCGAGAGACTTCCAGGTCTGAGCCAACTCAGGCATTGGTGTCGAATTCCACCTGATCGTAAAAACGAAGCGCAGTCCGGCCCGGCCTCACGCGCGAGCGCAACGCTGAGAGCTCGTCGTCGGAGATCTCTTCGAGTGCCCGCTTCACCGCGAGCCACGGCAAATTGAGGTCTTCCTGGTAGACGATGGTCGAGATTCGCGGGTTGACCTCGATCACGTGCTCGCCGACGAGCTGGATGTTGAAGAACCACTCGATCTCGAGCGCCTCGACGATGCGATTCGCGACGTCGTCGAGCTCCGGTGCGTCGAGCGTCACGAAGTACATCGCGAGCCCGGCGCGCATCCCCTCGCGGGTCTTGCTGTGGCCGAGGACGACGCGGCGGCCGTCGGCGATGCCGTCGATCGTGCGCTCGTCGCCGGTGGCGAGCTCCATCACGAGAAGGTCGGCGCCGTCCTCCGGCAGGAGCTCGACCGCCTCCTCGAGCGTCATCGCGAGCGCGCCGGGCCGCTCATAGAGGAGCTGGTGAGCGCGATCGACGGTCGGGTCGAGGATGCGAAAGCCGCGCGAGCCCGAGGAGAAGACCGGCTTGAAGCAGACCGGTCGCTCCGGGTAGCCGAGCTCGCGCGCGGCTTTCTCGACGCCCGCCGCGCCGGTGACGTGCCGGAACGCGGGCGTCGTGACGCCGATCTCCTGCAGCAGCGCGTAGAACTCCGCCTTGTCGTTCGAGCGGCGCACGGTCTCGGGGCCGGAGACGAGCACCGGCACGGGGAACTCGTCGCGCCGCGCCGCGAGGTGCGGCAGATCGTGCGAGGACTCGGGGAAGACGACGTCGACTCTCTCCCGCTCTACGAGCTCGAGCAGCGCATCGGCGTAGGCGGGATCGGCGCCCGGCGGGACGAGATGGAACGCGTCGCAGAGCTGCCGGCCGATGGCGCGCTCGGACATGTCCACGCCGACCAGCCGTACTTCGCGCTCGCCGTTCTCGCGCAGCGCGCGCAGCAGCCGCCCCGCGCCCGGCGCGCCGCACGCCGTGACGAGGATCGTCGTCACGCCCGCGCGAGCACCCATTGGAAGCACTCCGGCGTGTCGGCGCCGTCCCATGCGACGACCTCGTCCTGCTCGATCGTGAAGCCCGCCTCGCGAACGAGGCGCGAGTTGATCTCGGGCGGGAAGCTGGCGAAGAACGTCGGCGCGCCGAGGAAGTCGCCCGTCCAGCCCGGGTTATCCGACTTGCCGAACGCGGTCAGGAGCCAGCCATCGCGCGCGAGCCAGGCATGGATGTTGTCCAGCAGCGGTGCAAGAAGCTCCCGCGGCACATGGTTGAAGACGTAAAACGATGCCACCGCGTCGAACGACGCCGCACGCAACTCGAGGTCCGTGAAGTCGGCGCAGAGAAACTCGGCGTTGGGGACGGCCGCGCGCGCGCGCTCCACCTGGCGCGGCGAGATGTCGACTCCCGTCACGGCGAACTGCTGTGCGAGCCGTTTCGTCTCGGGTGATCCGCCACCGCAGCCCAGCTCGAGCACGTGCGCCCCGTCCCTCAGTCGTGAGACGAGCTTGTCCTCCCACTCGCGGCGGGGGTCGCCGACGGCCTCCTCGCGCCACTCGGCAAACGTCTCGCCGATCGCGTCGTAGCCGTCGGCGACGAGCTGGGTGCGGGCATCGGTCACGACCGCGATGCTACTTCGGAGGGGCTGACTAGACTCGCCGCGGGTGAAGCGCGCCGCCGCCACGCTCCTCATCACCGGGCTCGCCGTTGCCTACATCCTCTGGCGCATCGACCTCGGCGGGACGGGCCACGTGCTCGCGCACGCGCGCGTCGGCTGGTGGCTCGTCGCGTGCGGAATCTGGTTCGCGGCGGTGTGGCCGTTCGCGTGGCGCTGGCAGCGGCTGCTCGCCGCGCGCGGCATCCACGAGCGGCTCGGCTGGCTCGTGCGGACGAGCTTCGTCGCCTTCGCCGCGGCGCAAGTCCTGCCCACGTCGCTCGGCGGAGACGCGTCGCGCATCTACGAGACGGCGCGCCGCCATCCGGGCTCGGGCGGGCCGGCCGCGGGCACCGTCCTGCTCGAGCGCGCGCTCGGCGCCGCCGCGACGCTCGTGCTCGCCGCCGTCGGCTTCGCGCTCGCGGTCGGCCGCTACTCGGTTGGCGGCTACGTCTGGGTCGAGCTCGCCTTCGTCGTCCTCGCGGTGGCCGGCGCGTTCGTCCTGTTCTCGACGCGCCTCCATCCGCTGCTCCGGCGCTTTCGCCCGCTGCTGCGGAGGCTGCGGGTCGAGTCGCCGCTGCGCGAGACGTACCTCGCGCTCCACTCCTTCCGCGCCGACTGGCTCCTGCTTGCGTCGATGTTCGCGCTGACGCTCGTCGTCCAGGCAGGCCGCGTCCTCGCCATCTGGTGCGCGGGGAAGGCGGTCGGCGTCGACCTCTCGCCGCGGCCGTACTACGTGATGGGGCCGCTGCTCTTCCTCGTCATGCTCGTGCCGTTCACGATCAACGGCCTCGCCGTGCGGGAGTCGTTCTTCGTCAGCTTCCTCGGCACGCTCGGCGTCCACGGCGACCGCGCCTTCTCGACCGGCTTCCTCTTCTTCCTCGTCACGGTCGTCGTCGCGCTGCCGGGCGCCGCGATCGTCGCGTGGGAGGGAGTGCGACACCGGGCGGAGCCGAAGGCCGTGACGTGAGGCGACTCCGCTGGGATCGCTTGGCCGGTCCGGCGTTCGTCGCGTTGCTGCTCGGGATCTCGCGGCTCCTGCCGGATCACGCTTTCGGCCTCTGGCTCCGACTCGCCGCGGCGACGCTCGTCGTCCTCTTGCCGGGCCGGCTCGTCGCGCGCTGCCTCGGCCAGCGGACGCTTGCCGCGACTCTGGCGTGGTCGGTGACGATTGTCGGCGTCGGGCTCGGAATCACGTTCGCGCTCGGGGAGCCGCTCGACCTCGCGCTCGCCTTGACGCTCGCGGTCGGCGCAATCGCTCTGACAACGCTAGTAACAGACTGTCACTTGCAAGGACCTGTCCTGCCCGGGCGGGCGAGGTTCGTGCGCGGCTTCCTCGTCTTCGCGGGACTCGTCGTCGGCGCCGCGACTTGGGGAATCCAGGGCGCGCTCACCGGCGACTCGTTCTTCCATCTGGGACGGATCAGGAAGCTCGTCGACCTGCACGCGCTCTCGCTGCATGCGGTCGGCGAGTTCAAGCAGGGCGGCCTCCACCCGGGGTACGCATTTCCGCTCTGGCACGGCTGGATCGCGCTCGTCGCGCGGCTGGCGGACGTCGATCCGACTCGCGTCGCCCACCACGAGTCGAGCCTGCTCCTGCCGCTCGCGCTCGTCGTCGCCTTCGAGATGGGCTGGGCCATCTTCCGCTCGACCGGGCCTGCCGTCGCTGTCGTCCTCGCGGTCTTCGCGCTCAAGGCGCTGGCACCCGGCCACGGCGGCTCGTACACGATTCTCTGGCAGCCCGCGGGGGCTGTGACGCAGCTTCTCGCGCCCGCCGCGATAGCTCTCTTCTTCCTCTTCATCCGCGGGCCGGTCTGGATGCTCGCGCTGACGCTCGCCGTCGACAGCGCGGCTCTCACGCTCGTCCACCCGACGTATGCGCTCTTCCTCGCCCTGCCGCTCGCCGCGTTCGTCGTGGTGCGCGTGATGTTCACGCGGGGCGCCGATCTCAAGCGGGGCATCGCGGCTTTCGCGGCCCTTGGCGTCCCGATGGCGCTCGCCTTGGTCTGGCTACAGCCGACCATCGACCAGACGCTCACCCTCCATCTCGACGAGAAGGGCCTCGAGCGCAGCCTCCACCACTATCAGGTCGACCTCGTGATCCACTCGCTCACGAGCTACAACCTCGCCCCGCAGCGGGTGGATCGAGCCGGCTCCGTCGCCGTTGCCGCGCTCGTCCTGGTGCCGCTCGCCCTGCTCGCGCGCCGCCGGCGCTGGAGCGCGCTCGTGCTCGGCGGGACGGTGTCGATCCTCGCCCTCGAGCTCTGGCCGCTCGTCTTCCCGCACTTCGCCAACGCGGTCTCGCTCTCGCAGGCGCGTCGTGCAGCGACGTTCGTCCCGTTCACGGTCGCCTTCGCCGGAGGCGCCGCCGTGATCGCCGGCTTCTCCCGCCTCTTCACGCTCGCGCTTGCGCTCGGCACGGGGATCTGGCTGCAGCACGATTTCGGGGGGGACTTCGGCCTGCGCGCGCCGACGACGATGCCGTCCGTCGTCGTCTGGATAGCGCTCTTCGGCGGCGCCGCCGCGATCGTGATCGGCACGGCGCTCGTCTGGTCGCGGCGCAACTACCTCCTCGAGCGACCGCGCCGCCGCGGGCTCACGACCGCCTTCGCAGCGTTCCTGTTCGTGATCCCCGTCGCGGTCACCGGCTTCTCGCAGTGGACTCCGCAAGACTCGCGCGGCACCGAGCTGACGCCGGGGCTGATCCAGTACCTCCAGCGCCACGTGCCGGCACGCTCGGTCGTCTTCGCGGACATGGAGACGGGCTACGAGGCGATCGCGTTCGCGCCCGTCTACGCCGTCGCGGTGCCGCCCACGCATGTGGCCCGGACGCGCCCGAATCAGGTGTGGGGGCGCAAGCACGCCGTCAACCGGTTCATGGCCGCACCGAGCCTCTACGTGCCCCGGCGCTGGGGGGCCGACTACCTGATCCTCCGCCGCAAGAGCGAGCCGGTGCCGGCCGTCCTGGCGGACGGGCTGAAGCCTCTCTACGAGGACAAGCACTTCGTCGTGTTCAAGATGCCGAGCGGGCCACTACCGTTGCTCCATTGAAGGTTCTCCTCGTGACCCTCCACTTCCCGCCGGGAGGTGGCGGCGGCGTCCACCGGCCCCTGAAGTTCGCGACGCACCTGCCGGCGCTCGGCATCGAGACGCACGTGCTCGCGCCCGACCTACCCGGCGCCGTGCCGGCGGACGCCGAGCTCGAGCTGCCGACGCAGGCGTGGATCCATCGCGTCCGTTATGTCGGCCCGCGCGGCGGCCGGCCGGCCGAGCGGCTGGCGGAGAAGGAGGGACTCGCGCGCGTCGGGACGCAGGCAGCGCTGCTCGGGCGGCGGCTCCTCGTGCCCGACGAGAACATCCCGTGGAGCACGATCGCGACGCCGTTCGCGATCCGGCTCGCCCGCCGCGAGGGAATCGACGTCGTTCTCACCACGTCGCCGCCGCCGTCGCTCCACCTGCTCGGCGCCGCGGTGAAGAAGGCGAGCGGCGCGGCCTGGGTCGCCGACCTGCGCGACCCACTCACTTCTCATCCGCACCGGCGAGGCTACGAGTCCCGGCTGGCGCGGCTGAAGGAGACCGCGGTGGGAGGAGTGGCACGGCTGGTGGCTTCGCAGGCGGACGCGATCGTCGCGGCGTCCGACGCGATCGCCGAGGAGGCGCGGGCGCTGCAGCCGAAGGGAAAGGTCGAGACGATCGCCAACGGCTGCGACTTCGACGACTTCGCCGGCCTCGAGCATCACGCGAGCGACCGTCTGCGGATCACGCATACCGGCAATTTCCAGGGGAAACGTGACCCAAGGCCGTTCTTGCAAGCGCTCGCCGACTCAGGCCTCGAGGACGTCGTCGTCCGCTTCGCCGGCGACTTCCGCGCCGCCGACCGCGAGTTCGCGGAGTCACTCGGTCTCGGCAATCGCGTCGAGCTGCTCGGCTACGTCTCGCGGCGCCGCTCGCTCGAGCTGCAGCGCGACTCAGAGGCGTTGCTCCTGCTGATTCCCGAATCGGGCGGGCGCGGCAAGGGCGTCCTGACCGGGAAGATCTTCGAGTACCTCGCCGCCGAGCGCCCGATCCTCGCCGTCGTCCCGCCGGACGGCGCCGCCGCGCAGCTCGTCCGCGACACCGGTGCCGGCGCAATCGTCGCGCCGGAGGACGTCGACGCGATCCGCGAGGCGCTCCTCGATCTCCACCGTCGCTGGCAGGACGGAAAGCTCGACGCATCGCCGCTCTCAGCCGAGTGGCGGGAGCGCCTCTCGCGCGCCAACCGCGTCGAGGAGCTCGCCGACGTGTTAAGGAGCGTGGTGTGACCGCCGCCGCCATCCCCGTCTCGCGCGCCCGGCCGCGCTCGCTCGAGCGCATCACGACGGGTCTCTTCTTCACCTCGCTCTTCGTCTCGACGTTCGAGAAGGTTCACTGGAGCTTCGCAGGCCAGATCGGGGTCAACGACGTCGCGACGATCCTGTTCGTGCTCGCCTTCCTCGTGAACGAGCGCGAGCGTGAAGAGCCGTTCCCGCGCACGAGCGCGATCGTGCTCGGCTTCTTCGCCGCCTTCGCCCTCGTCTACCTCGCGGGCTATTGGGATCTCCAGACGAAGCAAGGGCTCGACCAGTTCGTGAAGGGGATGGTCAAGTTCGCCATCCACTGGTCGTTCATCGTGGCGGCGATCGCCTGTCTCTGGCGCCGCGGCCCGGCCTTCTACTGGCGGGCGCTCGGCTGGTTCACGATCGGCTTCGTCGCCAACGCCGTCTACGGGATCCTCCAGCTCGGCGCCGCCCTCGCCGGCCACAACCTCGACCACATCGTCCTCTCGCCGCTCACCGGCGGCGCGAGCTCGATCAACATCTTCGGCGACATCAACGGGCAGAGCATCTACCGCGTCAACGCGCTCACCGGCGACCCGAACCACCTCGGCGTGATGCTCGAGGTCCCGCTGCTTGCGCTGACGCCGGTCTACCTCCGCCTGCGGCGCGGGCACCGGCTGAAGTGGCCGCTCGCCTGCACGCTCGCCTTCCTCCTGCTCGTGGAGATCGCGACGCTCTCACGGAGCGGCTGGCTCGGCCTCGCGGTCGGCGCGGTCGTCCTCGTCCTCCCGTATCGCCGCTTCGTCTTCTCGCGCCAGCTCCTCTATCCGCTCGGCGCCCTCGTCCTCCTGCTGCTCGCCGTGCTCGTCACGCACCAGCATTTCTTCTCGACGCTGCTCGGCCAGCGCTTCTCGACGAGCGGCTCGTCGACCCAGGCGCACTTCGCCGTCTACTCCTTCATCGGCTCGGTGCTGCACCTGCATCCGCTGCTCGGCCTCGGCGAGAACAACTTCTCCGTCTACTACCAATTCCTGACGGGGAAGACGAACTTCGGCGCCCACTCGTACTGGGTTTCGGTGATCGTGGAGTCGGGCCTGCTAGGGCTCGTCGTCTGGCTCGGCTTCCTCCGCTACGTCTTCGTGCGGCTGCTCGCGGGACGGCGGCTCGGCCGGCTGCTCGAACGGCTACGCGACGAGGAAGGCCCGCGCGTCAGGCCGCTGGCCTACGGGATGACCGCGGCGCTGATCGGCACGATCGCGGCGAACTTCTTCTACCTGACGATGCAGTTCTATTACTTCTACGCCTTCCTGGCCTTCGCGCTCGCGCTGCCCGTCGTGTTCGGCCGGCGGGCGCGCGATGCATCGCCGTAGCGCGTGCGCGTCGTCGTCCTCACGACGTCGTGGCCGCGCAGCGAGAGCGAGTTCGCCGGCCGTTTCGTCGCCGACGCCGTCGAGCGGCTGCGCGCTGCTGGTGTGGAGGTCGGGGTGCTCGCGCCGGGGGACGGGTTCCAGGACTTCGGGCTCGCGTACGGGGACGGGATGGCGGTCAACTTGCGGCGGAGGCCGTGGGCGGCGCCGCTCATGCTCTGGTCGATGGGGCGCGCCGTGCGGCGTGCGGCGCGGGACGCCGATCTCGTCCACGCGCACTGGCTCCTGACGGCGCTCGTCGCGCGCTTTGCCGGGAAGCCGTTCGTCGTCACGCTGCACGGCTCGATCCGGTTCGAGGGCTTGTCGGACGTCGGGCTCGCGCAGCGGCGGCCGTGGCTCGTTCGGTGGCTGCTGCGTCCGGCCGCAGCGGTGATCTGCGTCTCGGAGACGATCGCCGCCGCAATGCGCGAGGCAGGCGTGGCCGCCGTCGTGATTCCGAACGGCGTCCGGATCCCCGACGAGGTCGGCTCGCCCGCCGACCCGCCGGAGGTGCTCTACGTCGGTCGGCTCTCGCCGGAGAAGAACGTCGACGTTCTCGTCGAGGCGGTGGGCGACCTCAACCTCGTCGCCGCCGGCGACGGGCCGCTGCGCGAGCTCGTGCCGGGCGCGCTCGGCGCGGTGCCGCATGCCGAGGTCGAGCGTCTGCTCGAGCGGGCGACCGTCGTCATTGCACCGTGCGAGCGTGAGGGCTTCGGCGTCGCCGCCGCGGAGGCGATGGCGTTCGGCCGTCCCGTCGTCGCGGCAGCGGGCGGCGCACTCCTCGAGCTCGTCGAGGACGGCGAGACGGGCCTGCTCGTCCCCCCGCGCGACGCGCCGGCGCTGCGAGCTGCGGTCGAGCGCCTCCTCGCCGACGCGGATCTACGCGAGCGTCTCGGCGACGCGGCCCGCGGCCGCGCCCGCGAGCGCTTCGGCTGGGATTCCGTGATCGAGCGGACCGTCGAGGTCTACCGCGCGGCGATCGCTGCGCGCGGCTAGAGAACTTGGCGCAATTTTGTGACGCCTTTGCCTTGACAGACCGCAGCGTTTACCAGGCGGTGTCGGACACCGCGCGATTCGCCGAGGTCTAACGCGCCGCGGTCTGAGGCGCGTTCGCCCGGTACCAGGCGATCGTCCGCTCCAGCCCTTCCCGCAGCGGCGTCTTCGCCTCGAAGCCGAACAGCTCCTTTGCGCGAGAGGCATCCAGCGACCGCCGCGGCTGGCCGTTCGGCATCGAGGTGTCCCAGCGGATCTCCCCGCTGAAGCCGCTCAGCTCCGCCACGAGCTCGGCGAGCTCGCGGATCGAGATCTCCTTGCCGGCGCCGATGTTGACCGGCTCCGGCCCGTCGTAGCGCTGCGAGGCGACCACGAACGCCTCGGCTGCGTCGTCGACATAGAGGAACTCCCGGGTCGGCGTGCCGTCGCCCCAGAGCACGACCTCGTCGCGGGACTCGTGCATCTTCCGGATCAAGTCGGCGATGACGTGCGCGTTCGTGGAGTGGAAGTTGTCGCGCGGGCCGTAGAGGTTCGCCGGCAGGAGGAAGATCGCGTTCGTGCCGTACTGCTCGCGGTAGGCCTGCGCGCCGACGAGTACCGCTTTCTTCGCGACGCCGTAGGGCGCGTTCGTCTCCTCGGGATAGCCGTCCCACAGGTCGTCCTCGCTGAACGGGACGGGCGTGTGCTTGGGGTAGGCGCAGACCGTGCCGGCGAGCACGACCTTGCCGGTGCCGTGCAGGCGCGCCTGCTCGAGGACGTTGGCGCCCATCATGAGATTCGCGTACCAGTAGCGACCCGGGCTGGCTCGGTTGGCGCCGATGCCGCCTACCTCCGCCGCGAGGTGGAAGACGAGCTCGGGTTGCACGTCGGCGAAGAGCCGAGCGGTGTCCTCGGCGAGCGTGAGGTCGTAGTCGTTCCGCCGCGCCACGACCGGCTCGACCCCGTCGGCCCGCAGCCGCTCCACGAGGTGGGAGCCGAGGAAGCCGGCCCCGCCGGTCACCAAGATGCGCACCCCTGAAGCGTAGACCGCGCGGCCGGTACGGTAAGGCGCCGTGCCGAAGCGGAAAGCATTCATCACCGGAATTACCGGCCAGGACGGCTCGTACCTCGCCGAGATCCTCCTCGAGAAGGACTACGAGGTCTACGGGATGCTGCGGCGCTCGAGCTCGTTCAACACGGCTCGGATCGACCACATCTTCGGCGACATCGAGCTCGTCTTCGGCGACCTCGGCGACGGTTCCTCGCTCAACCGCCTCATGCGCACGATCCAGCCGGACGAGGTCTACAACCTCGGCGCCCAGAGCCACGTCCGCGTCAGCTTCGACATCCCCGAGTACACGGCCGACGTCGGCGGGATCGGGACGCTGCGGCTGCTCGACGCGATCCGGGAGGAGGGAGTGCGCTGCCGCTTCTACGAGGCCGGCTCGAGCGAGATGTTCGGGAAGGTCGCCGAGACGCCGCAGACCGAGACGACGCCGTTCCATCCGCGCAGCCCCTACGGCGTCGGCAAGGTCTTCGGCTACTGGATCACGCGCAACTATCGCGAGGCGTACGGGATGTACGCGGCGAACGGGATCCTCTTCAACCACGAGTCGCCGCGCCGCGGCCCGACCTTCGTCACGCGCAAGATCACGCGCGCGATCGGCGCCATCCTGCGCGGCGAGCAGAACGAGCTGTGGCTCGGCAACCTCGACGCGAAGCGCGACTGGGGGTTCGCCCGCGACTACATGGAGGGCGCCTGGCGGATGCTGCAGGCCGACGAGCCCGACGACTACGTCCTCGCGACCGCCGAGACGCACTCGGTGCGCGACTTCCTCGATCACGCCTTCGGCTACGCGAACCTCGATTGGCACGACTACGTCCAGATCGACGAGCGCTACTTCCGGCCCGCCGAGGTCGACCTCCTGCTCGGCGACGCGTCGAAGGCGAAGGAGAAGCTCGGCTGGGAGCCGACCGTCCGCTTCGAGGAGCTCGTCCAGATGATGGTCGACCACGACCGCGAACGCCGCCAGACTGAGGAGCACTACGTATGAAAGGCGTGATCCTCGCGGGGGGAGCCGGCAGCCGGCTCGCGCCGCTGACACGGATCACGAACAAGCATCTCCTGCCGATCTGGGACCGGCCGATGGTCACATATGCGGTCGAAGCGCTCGTCGCGGCGGGGGTCGCCGACGTGATGCTCGTCACCGGCGGCACCCATGCCGGCGAGTTCTTCCGCCTGCTCGGCAACGGCCACGACCACGGCGTCGAGCGGATGCTCTACGCCTACCAGGAGAAGGAAGGCGGCGTCGCCGAGGCACTCGGCCTGGCGGAGCGGTTCGTCGGTGACGATCGCTGCTGCGTCCTGCTCGCGGACAACGTCTTCGAGCGGCCGTTGCGTCCTCTCTTCGAGCGGTTCGAGGCACAGGAAGGCGGCGCGCTGATCGTCCTGTCCCGCATCGAGGAGGACGAGCACCTCCGCCATCTCGGCGTCGCCGACCTCGATGGCGACGACCGCGTGATCCGTGTCGTCGAGAAGCCCGAGCAGCCGCCGAGCCAGCTCGGTGTGACCGGTCTCTACTTCTTCGACGAGCAGGTCTGGAAGATGCTGCCGACGCTCGAGCCTTCGGGCCGCGGCGAGCTCGAGATCACCGACGTCATCAACTGGTACGCCGAGCGCGGCGAGATGGAGGCGGCGGAGATCGACGGCTACTGGGGAGACGCCGGCGAGTCGATCGAGGCGTACTACGCGGTCAACGACTTCGTCCGCAAGACGCGCGGATGAGCCGGCTCCTCGTCACCGGCGCGGCGGGATTCATCGGCTCGGCCTTCGTCCGCCACTGGCTCGCGCAGCATCCGGACGACCACGTCGTCGCGCTCGACCTCCTCACCTACGCCGGCGACAAGCGGAACCTCGAGGGACTCGACGCACGGCTCGTCCACGGCGACATCGCCGACCTCGAGCTCGTCGAGCAGCTGCTCGCGGAGGAGGAGCTCGACACGGTCGTCAACTTCGCGGCCGAGTCGCACAACAGCCTCGCCGCGCTCGAGCCGGGGCGCTTCTTCCGCACGAACGTGCTCGGCACGCAGGCCCTGCTCGAGGCGGCCCGCCGCCACGGCGTGGCGCGCTTCCACCACATCTCGACTTGCGAGGTCTACGGCGACCTGCCGCTCGACTCCACGGAGTCGTTCACGGAGGACTCGCCGTACCGCCCGCGCACGCCGTACAACGCCTCGAAGGCGGCGGCCGACCACGCCGTCCGCGCCTACCACGAGACGTTCGGGCTGCCCGTGACGATCACGAACTGCTCGAACAACTACGGCCCGCGCCAGTTCCCGGAGAAGCTCGTCCCGCTCTTCGTCACCAACGCCTTCGACGACCTCGAGCTGCCGCTCTACGCCTCGACGGCGAACCGCCGCGAGTGGCTCCACGTCGCCGACCACTGCCGCGCCGTCGAGCTGGTCCTCCTGCACGGGGGCGATGGCGAGACCTACAACGTCGGCTCAGGCGTCGAGCGCTCGATCGAGGAGATCGCCGGCCTCGTGCTCGAGCTGACCGGCAAGCCCGCGTCGTTGAAGACGATCGTCCCCGACCGGCCGGGCCACGACCGCCGCTACCTCCTCGACTCGTCGAAGCTCCGCGGAGAGCTCGGCTGGGAGCCCGAGGTCGCGTTCGAGGACGGGATGCGCGAGACCGTCGAGTGGTACCGCGTGAACCGCGACTGGTGGGAGCCGCTCAAGCAGCGCGCGCCGGTGCGCGAGACCGCGTGGCGGTAGGAGCTGCCGTACCATCGGGGCCGGTGGAGGAACGCGATCACGAGGCAAAGCTCGAGCGCGAGCGGAGCTGGTACACGGAGCCGACCTTCCGCGCCGACCATCCTCTGAACGCGCGGCTCTTCTACAGCCGGGAGAGGAACGCGTTCAACTATGTCGAGGCGCGCCGGCGGCTGGCGGCTCTGCTCGGCCCTGTCGATTCGCTGCTCGTCGCACCGATCGGTGGCGGCATGGATCTGCCCTATCTCAGGCCTTTGGCGGCGCGGATCGCCGGGATCGACATCGTTCCCGAGGCAGTGGCCGCGATCGCCGATCCGGACGTCGACGCGCGCGTGGGCGACATGCTCGAGCTTCCGTACGCGGATGAGAGCTTCGACGCCGTCGCCGTGTCGCTGTTCTTCCACCACTACTTCCGGCAGGGATACGACCCGTACCTCGTCGAGATTCGACGGGTGCTGCGTCCGGGCGGGGTGCTCGTGACGCTGGAGCCGTCGGCCCTCCATCCGGGCTGGTGGCTCTCCTGGACGCTCCGTCGCGTCGTCGGGAACATCAGCGGCGCCGTCGCCGACGAGCGTCCGATCCGCGCGTCGCAGCTCGTCGCCGCCATGCGCCGGACCGGCTTCGTCGACGTGCGTGTCGAAGCGGCGGGCTTTCCGCACCCACGCACGCCCGTACCGGTGGCGCGCGCCATCAATCGGCTCGCCCCGGCGCTCGTTCGGCTTCCACTCGTGAAGCACCTCGCGTGGACTTTCGTCGCCCGGGCGCGCAAGCCGGGCTAACCTGACCCGCTAATGGAGCTCGACCCAAAGAGGCTCGCCGTCGTCACCGGCGCCGGAGGCTTCATCGGCGGTCACCTCGTCGCCGAGTTGAAGCGACGGGGCCACGAGCAGATCCGCGCCGTCGACATCAAGCCGCTCGGGCGCTGGTACCAGGAGCACGAAGGCGTCGAGAACGTCTCCGCGGACCTGCGCGAGAAGGAGCCGTGCTACGCGGTCTGCAAGGACGCCGTCTTCGTCTTCAATCTCGCTGCCGACATGGGCGGCATGGGATTCATCGAGACGCACAAGGCCGACTGCATGGTCTCGGTGCTGATCAACACGAACATGCTGATAGCCGCGCGCGACCGCGGCGTCGAGCAGTTCCTGTTCGGGTCGTCGGCCTGTGTCTACAACGGCGAGCGGCAGAGCGACCCGAAGGTGACCGCGCTGAAGGAGTCGGACGCCTACCCGGCGCTGCCCGAGGACGGCTACGGCTGGGAGAAGCTCTTCGGCGAGCGGATGTGCCGGCACTTCATGGAGGACTATGGGATCTCGGTGCGCGTTCCCCGCTTCCACAACGTCTACGGGCCGCACGGCACGTACGACGGCGGCCGGGAAAAGGCGCCGGCGGCGATCTGCCGCAAGGTGATCCAGGCACAGCTCGACGACTCGGGCGCGATCGAGATCTGGGGCGACGGTCGCCAGACGCGCAGCTTCACGTTCATCGACGACGCGCTCTTCGGCGTGCTGCGGTTGATGGAGGCGGACATCAGCGAGCCGATCAACCTCGGCTCGGCGCAGCTCGTGACGATCAACGAGCTCGTCGACATCGTCGAAGGGATCGCAGGGGTGAAGCTCGAGCGCCGCTACAACCTCGACGCGCCGCAGGGCGTACGCGGGCGGAACAGCGACAACACGAGGATCCGCGAGCTGCTCGGTTGGGAGCCGTCGGTCTCGCTCGAGGCCGGGCTCGAGAAGACGTACGCCTGGATCTACGAGCAGATGACGAGCGGCGCCCGCGACGAGGCCGCGCTCGCGTTCCGCGGCGCCTAGGCTCTCTGCCCGCCGATGCGGCTCGTCGTCCTCGATTACGTCGGGCATCCGTTTCAGGCGCAGCTGGCCCGCGCGCTCGCCCATCGCGGGCACGACGTGCTCCACCTCCACTGCGCGTCGTTCGTGACGGGGAAGGGGCGGGTCGCACGCGCTCCGGGAGATCCCGCGAGCCTCGAGTTCGCCGCCGTCGACCTGGGCGGTGAGTTCGCCCGGTACGACGTGGTGAGGAGGCTGGGGCACGAGCTGAGAGCAGGACGCGAGCTCGTCGGGCAGCTCGAGCGCTTCCGGCCCGATGTCGTCATCTCGTCGAATACGCCGCTCGTAGTGCAGGCGCGCGTCGTGCGCTGGTGCGCGCGCCGCCGAGCCGGCTTCGTCTTCTGGCAGCAAGACGTGATCAGCGCCGCGGCGCGGCGTGTTCTTGGCCGGCGCCTTCCCATCCTCGGCGCGGCCGCGGAGGCGATGATCGCGCCGCTCGAGCGGAGCTTGCTCCGCCGCAGCGATGCCGTCGTCGTCATCTCCGAGGACTTCGTGCCGCTCCTGCGGCGCTGGGGCGTGCCCGAGAGCAGAGTCACCGTGATCGAGAACTGGGCGCCGCTCGACGAGCTGCCGGTGCTGCCGCGTGAAAATGCGTGGGCGCGCGAGCAGGAACTCGCCGACCGGACCGTCTTCCTCTACTCGGGCACGCTCGGCTTCAAGCACGACCCGAGCCTGCTGCTGGAGCTCGCCCGATGGGCGGCGGGGCGTGGCGCTCTCGTCGTCGTCGTCTCGGAGGGACAAGGCGCCGACTGGCTCGCGGAGCAGGGAGCAGCCGAGCCGGCGTTGCGGCTTCTGCCGTACCAGCCCTATGAGCGGCTGCCCGAGGTGCTCGCCTCGGCCGACGTTCTCCTCGCGCTCCTCGACCCTGCGGCCGCCGGCTTCTCGGTGCCGTCCAAGGTGCTCACGTACCTCTGCGCCGGCCGGCCGCTCCTCGTTTCCGTCGGGCCGGACAACCTGGCGGCGCGCGTCGTCGACCGGAGCGGCGGCGGCGTCGTCGTGCCGGCTGCCGACGGAGCCGCGCTCGTCGCCGCGGCAGAGGAGCTGCTCGGGAACGACGAGCTGCGGAGCGAGCTCGGCGGGCGGGCGCGTGCCTACGCGGAGACGACGTTCGACGCCGACGCGATCGCCGCGCGCTTCGAAGAGGTGCTACGGCTGAGAGGCGCGCCGGCGGCGTAGCGTCCTGGCAACGGCGAACGCCGCCGCGCCTGCGAGGAGCACCGCAAAGAGAGCGATCGGTCCCGCGCCGAGGTCGAGCGCGGCAAGCAGCGTGCCCGGCGAGCTCGAGTCACCGAACGGCCCGCCGGATCCCGGCTCGGGCACGCCGAACCCGGGAGAGGTCCCGATCGCGAGGAGCGTCCGCTTGTCCTTGCCGCCGAACCGGGCAAGCGCTGCCGCCGCGTGTGCAGAGAGCGCCACGGGCGGGCCGCTCGCACCGCGCCCGTTCGCGCCCCCGTTCCCCTCGACATAGACGCAGGTCGCGCTCGCGCAATCGGACGGGCCATTGTGGTGCTTCTTCGGCTTTGCAACGCTGTTCGCGAAGGCAGCCGGGGGAAGCACTACAGCGAGTACCAGCAGAGCGGCGGCGAGGTGCTTCAGACGCCGAATCACAACGGTGGATACCCTAGCCGACGTGTTGGCGACCTGGGGCGCGGAAGGCCGGCTGCTGCTGCTGCGCAACGTCGCCGCCTCCTTGGCTGTCGGCGTCTCGGTGTTCCTGCTCTCGTACACGAACGGAGGCTTCGACACGACCACGCGCGCCTACGCGGCCATCGCGGCGTGGTGGCTGATCGGGGTCGGCGCGGCGCTGACGCTTTCGACCGCTCACGCACGAGCGAGCCGGCTGGCGGTTGCGGCCCCTGCCCTGCTGGGCCTCTACGCCGTGTGGATCCTGATCTCCATGAGCTGGTCGCCGGACGGGGAGCGGACGTTCGCGCAGTTCAACCAGGTATCGCTCTACGTCGCCGTTCTCGTGCTCGCGATCGCGCTGGCGCGGGTCGTGCCGGTGACGTGGCTTGTCGGGGGGATGTCGGTTGCTCTTGCCGCGATCGCAGTCGTCGCGCTGGTCAGCCGCCTCTTCCCCAGCACTTTCCCGGGGTCGACGAGTCAGGCCGCGATCCTCAATCCGCTCGCCGTTCGGCTGAGCTTTCCACTGGGCTACTGGAACGGTCTCGGGATCGAGGTCGCGCTCGCGTTGCCGTTGCTGCTCGCGATCATGGTTTCCCGTCGCAGCCGGCTCGCGAGTGCGCTTGCCGCGCTGCCGCTGCCGGTGATCGCCGCCGACATGTACTTCACCTCGTCGCGAGGTGCGTTCGTCGCTGCGGCGGTCGCGATAGTGGCCTACCTGTTGCTGACGGCAAGCCGCTGGACCGCACTGGCTGCGGCGGCGGTCACCTGTGCGTCCGCGGCGTGCGTCGTCTACGTAATCCACTCCCGCCGTGAGCTGGTCAATGGCCAGACCTACACGGCGGCCGGCGACCACCAGGGGCACGTCGTCGCCCTTGCGGTCGGGCTGATCGCGATCGTCACCGCCCTCGTCTGGCTTGGAGCCGGCGAGCTCGCCCGCCGCCTCCCGACCCCGCCGCGGCTCGCCGGGTGGGCGACCGCGGGCGCGCTCGTCCTCGCGGCGATCGTGTTGATCGCGGCGGCCCATCCCGTCCGGCGATTCCAGGAGTTCAAGACGCCTGCACATCTCACCGGCTCGAGCAACTTCGTCACGTCGCACCTGTTGTCGAGCTCCGGCAGCGGCCGCTGGCAGCTCTGGTCGGCTGCCGTCTCGGAGTTCAAGGCGCATCCGCTCAACGGCGGAGGCGCGGGATCGTACGAGTACTACTGGCTGCAGCACCGCCCGAGCTTCCTGTCGTACCTCTTCTCTCAGTACGGGCACTCGCTCTACCTCGAGACGCTCGCCGAGCTCGGCATCGTCGGCTTGCTCTTGCTCCTAGGCGCCGTGCTCGTCGCGGTCGGGGGCGCCGTGCGCGCCTCGATCCTCCTCCGCAGCACCGAGGTTGCAGCAGTGACGGCGTGTGGGATCGCCTTCTTCGTCGCGGCCGCCTACGACTGGATCTGGCAGCTGGGCGGCATCGCGCTCGTCGGCGTCGCGGCGCTCGGGTTCGCCCTCGGCACTCTGCCGTCGACCCGTGCAGCGCCGTGGGGACGCCTCAGCTTCGTGCGGCCGGCGCTCGCTCTGCTCGCCGTCGCGGCGATCGTCCCGCAGGTGGCGATCCTCGCCGTCGGCCTGCATCTGCGAAACAGCCAGATCGCAGACGACCAGGGCAACTTCGTACGGGCCAAGTCGGAAGCGCTCGCTGCCAAGACCGTCGAGCCCTGGGCGGCGACGCCGTACCTCCAGATCGCCCTGATCGACGAGCAGGAGGGCCGCCCCAACGAGGCCAAGCTGTTCTTCGAAGCCGCCATCCGGCGCTCGCACGACTATTGGCGTCTATGGGCATACGAGTCAGCGCTCGACGTGCGCCGCGCGGCGACTCTCGAGGCGCGGCAGGAGCTGCGCGAAGCACGGCGGCTCAACCCGCTCGAACCGTCCATCGGGGCGGGAACGCCGTGATTAACCACGAATTTACATCTGTCTCGATAGCATTTTTTCCGCAGTGACTTGGGTATACGGATCGAGTCGAGTCGACGAAAGCGGGGGATGAGCGAGATCGAGATCAGAGTTGGGGGGACACGCCGGAGCGCCGAGGGCGTGGGCGTGGTGGCCAATCGCATCGAGACGCGCTACGGACGCGACGCGATGCTCCGGCGGGTCCTTGCGACCGCCGACGTCGCCACCGTCGCCGCGGTCGCCCTCATCGTCCTCCTCTCGGGCGGCGGCTTGAGCACGACGCTGTTGCTTCTTCTCTCGGTGCCCGCGTGGATCGTGACCGCGAAGATCGCGGGGCTGTACGACCGCGATCACCGGACGTTGCGGCACCTCACGGTCGATGAGCTGCCATGGATCATCGGCTGGGCGTTCGGAAGCACCGCGTTCCTGACGCTGCTCACGGCGTCGTTCCCGTCCTTCGACATCGGCTCCACCGACCGGCTCATCATCTGGGCGGCGGCGATCGGGCTCGGCTTCCTCTTCCGCGCCGCGGCCCGTACGATCTGGCGCCGCGCAACGCCGCCCGAGCGGATGCTCATCGTGGGGGATGGTCCGCTCGCCGAGGCTGTCGTTCGCAAGCTGGAGCTGTTCCCGGACATCCACGCCGAGGTCGTAGGCGAGGTCGCCAGCTGCCTCGACTTGGGCGACCAGCTCGACGAGCTCGACGGCGTCGACCGCATCGTGATCGCGTGCAGCGAGCTGAGTGAGGAACTGCTCGTGCAGCTGCTGCCGGCCTGCCGGCTCCGCGGCGTCAAGCTCACGGTGGTGCCGCCCACCCGCGGCATGTTCGGCACGGCCACCCACCTCGGGCACATCGCCGACCTGCCGCTGCTCGACTACAACACGTGGGACATCTCGCGCGTCACGAAGTCCCTCAAGCGGAGCTTCGACGTGCTCGTCGCGTTCGTCGGCCTCCTCGTCCTTTCCCCGCTGCTGGCGCTCGCCGCCCTCGCGATCGTCCTTGACAGCGGGTTGCCGATCTTCTTCCGCCAGACCCGGGGCGGCGAGGGCGGACGCCCGTTCGAGATGATCAAGTTCCGGACGATGGTGCGCGACGCCGAGGCGATGCTGCCCGAGCTCGTGCCGCTCGAGCAGCTCGAGGATCCGATGTTCAAGCTTCCGAACGACCCGCGCGTCACCCGCGTCGGGCGGCTCCTGCGGAAGACGAGCATCGACGAGGTGCCGCAGCTCGTGAACGTGTTGCGGGGTGACATGTCGATTGTCGGGCCGCGGCCCGAGCAGCTCGATCTCGTCGAGCGCTACCTGCCCGAGCATCAGTTCCGGCTCGCGGTGAAGCCGGGGCTGACCGGGCCGATGCAGGTGTACGGGCGTGGGGAGCTGACCTTCGCGGAGCGCCTGGCCGTCGAGCGGGAGTACATCGAGAACCTCTCGCTGACGCGCGATTTCCGGATCGTCCTCCTGACGCTGCCTGTGGTCTTCGGCCGACGCGGCGCGTTCTAGCCGCCCGGCATCCGTAAGCTCGACCTCGCATGGCTCCGCTGCGCATCGGCATCGCGCCGCTGACCAACGAGACGGGTGGCGGCGCGTACCAGTACGGTCAAACGATGCTGAGCGTGCTCGCGGAGCTGCGGGGCGGCCGCGAGGAGGAGTTCGTCGTGCTGGCCGACGGGCTACGGCCCGGCGACCCGTTACTCGGCGGCGAGGAGTGGGAGATCGCGCCCCTGGCGCCCGGGTACTTTCGTCGCCGAGCGGTCGCAGCCGCGAAACGACGCCTCCTGCCTCGCCGCGACGAGGCGCATCCGACGGACGGTCCCAGGCGGAGGCATGACGTGCGAGCGCACCTCGAACGGCTGGGGGTCGACCTCGTCGTCTACCCGTACACGACTGCGCTCGCCTTCGAGGCCGGCACGTCGTATGTCCTCGCCGTGCACGACCTCATGCACCGTCGTCACGCGGAGTTTCCGGAGTTCGGCGGCAGCGAGCTCGCCTGGCGCGAGTACATGTTCGGGAACGGCATCCGCGAGGCAAGCGTCGTGCTCGTCGACTCCGAGATCGGCAAGAAGGACGTGCTCGAGCTCTACGGCGAGGCGATCGAGCCGGAGCGCGTGGCCGTCCTGCCGTTCCTGCCGGGCACCCCGACGACCGTGACCGACGAGGATCGCGCGCGCGTCCGCCGCACGCACCGGCTACCCGAGCGCTACCTCTTTTATCCGGCGCAGTTCTGGCCGCACAAGAACCATCGCCTGATCGTCGAGGCGATGGCCGAACTCGAGGATGTGGATCTCGTGCTCGTCGGCTCGGCGCGCGGCGCTGTGCGGGAGCGGAATCATTCGGAGCTGTTCGCGCGGGCGCGCGAGCTCGGCGTCGATCGGCGCATCCACCACCTCGGCTACGTCCCCGCGGAGGACGTGGCTGCGCTGTATGCGGAGGCCGTCGCGCTCGTCATGCCGACCTTCTTCGGGCCGACGAACATCCCGGTTCTCGAGGCGTGGGCGCTCGACTGCCCGGTCATCACGTCCGATATCCGCGGCGTTCGCGAGCAGGCCGGCGACGCCGCTCTGCTCATCGACCCCGACTCCGCCGAGTCGCTTGCGGCGGCGATCCGCCGCGTCTGGCTGGACGAGGAGCTTCGGGCCGATCTCGTCCAGCGGGGCCGCGAGCGGCTCGGGCTCTACAGCCGCGCCGATTACGCGCAGCGGCTCGGCCTGGTGCTCGATCACGCCGGCACGCTCGTGCGGGAGTCGAAGGAGCCAGTCGGTGTTTGAGCGGATCCCCGACCAAGGGCCGCTGCTGGCGTTGCTGCTGGCCGGCTCCGACGACCCGAGCGAGACGACGTTTCCGACTCCGCCGGAGCTCAACCTCCAGGTCGGCTTCGTCGTCTACCCCGGCGGAGGCGAGATCCAGCGGCATTCCCACCGCCCGCTCGAACGGCAGATCGTGGGAACGCCCGAGGTGCTCGTCGTCCGGTCCGGCCGCTGCGAGATCGACCTCTACGACCACGAGCGGAATCTCGTCGCGACCCGCGAGCTGCGGGCCGGAGACGTCATCCTCATCGCCGGCGGCGGGCACGGCTTCCGGATGCTCGAGGACACGGTCCTCCTCGAGGTGAAGCAAGGCCCCTACACCGGGCTCGACGAGAAGGAGCGGTTCTGAGCGAGCTGATCCCCGTCAACGAGCCGAAGCTTGGCGCGCGGGAGCTCGAGTACGTGACCGAGGCGGTCGAGAGCGGCTGGATCTCCTCCGCCGGCCGCTACATCGAGGAGTTCGAGGCGGGCTGGGCCGCGTACTGCGGCCGCCGCCACGGCATCGCGGTGAGCAACGGCACGACCGCGCTCCATGCGGCGGTTGCCGCGCTTGGGCTCGGGCCAGGCGACGAGGTGATCCTCCCGACGTTCACGATCGTCTCCTGCGTCACGGCGGTTCTCGCCGTCGGCGCGGTGCCGGTGCTCGTCGACTCCGATCCCGCGCTCTGGACGATGGACGTCGGGCAGCTCGAGGCGCGGGTGACGGAGAAGACGCGGGCGGTCATGCCGGTGCACATGTACGGCCATCCCGTCGAGATGGACCCGCTGCTCGAGCTCGCCGAGCGGCGCGGGCTCACCGTGCTCGAGGACGCGGCCGAGGCGCACGGCGCCGAGTACCGCGTCGGTAACGGCGAGTGGCAGCGCTGCGGCAGCTTCGGCGCGATGAGCACCTTCAGCTTCTACGCGAACAAGCTCGTCACGACGGGCGAGGGCGGGATGGTCGTGACCGACGACGACGCGCTCGCCGAGCGGCTCCGCTCGCTTCGCAACCTCGGCTTCAACGCCGACCGTCGCTTCCACCACTTGGAGCTCGGCTTCAACTTCCGGCTCACGAACCTCCAGGCGGCGCTCGGCGTCGCGCAGCTCGAGCGGATCGGCGAGATCGTGGCGCGCAAGCGCGAGGTGGCGGCGATGTACACGGCCGGGCTCGCGGCGATCGAAGGGCTGCAGCTGCCGAGCGAGGCGCCGTGGGCGCGCAGCGTCTTCTGGATGTACGGACTGGTCGTGGACGAGGCGACCGGTCTCGACGCCGTCGAGCTCGCCGCGCGCCTGCGAGAGCGTGGCGTCGACACGAGGCCGTTCTTCCTCGGCATGCACGAGCAGCCGGCGCTGCACGAGCTCGGGCTGTTCCGCGACGAGACCTATCCCGTCGCCGAGCGGCTCGCACGGCAAGGGCTCTACCTCCCGTCGGGTCTCGCCTTGACCGACGAGCAGGTGGAACGCGTCTGCGGCGCCCTGCGGGAGGCGCTCGCCTGACCGGGTTGCGGTGGCGGCTCGCCCGGGTGCGGCGTGATCGAGCTCTGCGCGCGGAGGTCGAGCGCCTCATTGCCGCCGGCGATGTCGCGGTTCTGAACCCACTCGAAGGAATGGACATGGCGAATCCGGCGGCCGGCGGCGTCGTGCGCGACGTCGTGGCCGACTTCCTGGCGGTCTACGGAACGATGAGGTCGCCCAAACCGGGCCACGTCTTGCTCCACCACCCTCTCGCGCTTCTGAAGCTTCCGCCGACCTACGACGAGTACCTCGCGCGAGTAGGGCCGAAGACGCGGAACGTGATCCGGAAGGCGGCCAAGACCGGCTACGAGTTCCGGGAGTTCACGTGGAACGACCACCTCGAGGACATCTTCCTGGTCAACACGTCGGCCGCCAGTCGTTCCGGCGGGCCGATGCGGGGTTGGTACGCGGAGCCGGTCGAGCCAAGGGACGAAGCAGAGCTCAGGAGGTACTACGGCGCGTTCAGAGAGGGTCGGCTCTACGGCTATCTCCATCTCGTGGAGTGCGGCGACTTCGGCTTCTTCCGGCACTTCCTCGGGCATGCCGACCACCTCGGCGACGGGATCATGAACGGCCTGATCTCCTGGGCCGCGCGCCGGTACGCCGGCCATCCGGCTGTCGCGTGGTTCAGCTACGGCGCCTTCGCGCCTGGACGGGACGGGATGGCGGCCTTCCGGCGCCACGCAGGCTTCGCTCCGTACGCGGCGTATCTCGACTTAGCCGGGCTCGAGCACGAACCAGTCGTGCGGCGCTGAGCGCTCGAACCGTCGGCCTCGCCATCCGGGCGGCGCGGCCGGTGTCAGCCCGTGCTCGACGCCGAGCACGACGAAGCGCCGCGCGAGCGCGCAGAGCGTCGGCAAGCTCTCCCGGCAGCGCGGCATAAGGTCCGAGAACGGGTCGGCGCTGACCAGGTCGTAGAGCATCCCTTCGTCGCGCCGCTCGTCGGCGAAGGCGAACGCGTCGGCGGCGACGAACTCCCAGCTGTCGGGATAGAGGGGGCGCATCCTCTCCAGCCGGGTCTCGTCGATGTCGACCACGGTGACTCGTGCGATGCCGGCCTTCGCGAAGTGGATGGCGTCGTTCACGCCGAGGAACGCGGCGCCGAACAGGATAAGCGCGCTCTCCGTCCCCCGCAGTACCCCGGTCGGATACTGGCCGGCGCGAGCGCGGAGCTCCTCGGTCGTCACGTCGCCGGCCACGATCCGCTCGAGGAACCACTCCGCCGACCCGTACAGCTGCTCGTTCGTGCGGCGAGCTCGGCGCAGCGCACTCGGCCGCAGCTTCAAGCGGGCGCAGAGCGCGTACGCGTAGTGGCGGGCGTCGCGCCGTTCGTCTCTCCGCACCAGTCGTCTCGCCTCGTCCCACAGTCCGAAGTCGAGCGCCCGGCGGAGGACGAAGCGGACATGGCTCTTCCACGCGTCGGCCGGGATCTCGGCGCGATGCTTGTCGATCACGCGCTCGTACCCGAGGAGGTCGGTCAGCGCCGACTCCGAGATGGCTCCCGGGGTCCGGTGGTAGACGAAGACAGGCTCGGCGGGGGCCGCGAAGCGGCAGAGGCGAGCGAGGCGCAAGGACGTGTCCCACTCCTGATAGGCCGCCAAATCCTCGTCCAGCGGGCCGATCCGGTCGAGCGCTTGACGGGAGACGAGTAGGGTCGGGAAGAGCGTCGCCGGCCGGCTGAGCAGCACCGCCAGCGGATCCTCGTCGTTCCCGAGCAAGCCGCTCATGGGCTCGCGGGAGCGTCCGTGCACGACCGTCCACGGATCGAAATCGCGCTCTGCGAGGAGGGCAACCTGCCGTTCGAGCTTGTCGGGCAGCCACTCGTCGTCGGAGTCCTGGAACGCGATCCAGTCTCCGCGCGCCTCGCGGATGCCGCGGTTCCGTGCCGCCTGGGCGCCCGTGCGCTGCGGTTGCCGGACATAGCGGACGAGCTCCGAGCCGAGCTCCCGAACGACTCGCTCCGTCTCGTCGGTCGAGCCGTCGTCAACGACGATCACCTCGAGCGGCGGGACGGTCTGGCCGAGCACCGACTCGAGCGAGCGGAGCAGGACTCCGGCCCGGTTGTAGGAGGGGATGACGACGGAGATCGATGGCGGGCTCAAACCGGAGCAAGGCTACGGCACCACCCCGATACAGTGACTTCGTGTCGAGCGAAACCCGGGCGCCGCTCGTCTCGATCCTCACGCCGTCGTTCCAGCAGGGTCGTTTTTTGCCGGACTGCCTCGTCTCGGTCGCGCGTCAGACGTATTCGAGGATCGAGCACGTCGTCTTCGACGGCGGCTCGACCGACGGCAGCGTGGACGTGCTCGCGGCTGCCGGGGAGGGCGTCCGCTGGACGAGCGAGCCCGACGACGGGCAGTCCGATGCCGTGAACAAGGCTTTCGCGGCGACCACGGGAGAGATCGTCGGTTGGATCAACAGCGACGACGGGATCTTCGCCACGGACGCGCTCGAGCACGTCGTCGCGGCCTTCGCGCGGCATCCCGACGCCGACGTCATCTTTGGGGATGCGGCCCTGGTCGACGAGACCGGCCTGATCCTGCGGCATCACCGCGCCGGCTGGCGCGCGCAGGGTCCCTTGCCGCTGATCAGCCCGCTCGCCCAGCCTGCTGTCTTCCTCCGTCGCTCGGCGTTCGCCCCGGGCGAGCCGCTTCTGCGCGTCGACCTGCACCGCCGGCTCGACTACGAGCTCTGGCTTCGCCTCCGCGATCGCGGCGCGCACTTCGTTCACCTACCGGCTGTGCTCGCCGTCGACCGCGACCATGCGGAGCGAAAGGTTCGAACGTCCGACGATCTGTTCGTCGACGAGACCGAGCTGCTGATCCGGGAATACGGCCCGGTCTTCAGGCACAGCAGCTTCCGGCGAGCCGGCGCCTTTGGCCGCCGTGTCTCGGGGCTGGGCTCGGCACTCACCTGGGAGCGTCAGACCCCGGCGTTCCCCTGGCACGTCGACAGCCGCGCCAGGCGAGCATTCCGGCAGCTCGCCACGCTCCATCCGGTTCAGCTCAGCGAGCGGGAGCGTCGCCTCGGTCGCGCCGGACCGCCTGCACGGTGAGCTTGTTCCCGATTCGCCCGGCTACGGCGTTGAACCCGTCGAGCGCCGCCTGTGTCAGCCATCGCAGTCCCGGCTGAGAGAGCAGGCGCGCCAGGCGGCCGGGCACGTGCCGGTAGACCATTGCGTAACGCTCGCTCGTCACGATCTCGAAGCCGGCTGCGTCGACGGTCGATGCCAACCAGGCGGGGTCGATGCGCGCGATGAAGTTGCCGGCCTCCTCGTAGTGCTCCGCAAGCCCGAGTCGCGCCGCGAGCAGGGTCGCTTCGGCGCGCGCCGGCTCGTTGATCGAGAGCGTTCGACGGCTGACGCGAAGCATCTCGTGAAGTCCCGCCGCAGGCGTTTCGAGGTGATGCAAGCCGTCGTGGACATAGACGAGATCGACCGTCGCATCGCCGAAAGGCAGAGCCTCGGCATCGGCGACGACGGGGAGGATCGGGAGGTCGTGTCGAAGCGCCCGCTGCTGCGCGCGCCGCGCCGCCTCGAACGAGAGATCCGATGCGATGACCTCGAAGCCGGCGCGGGCGAGGAACTCTGCGTCCATCCCCGATCCACCACACATCGTCAGCGCCGCCGTGCCCTGCGCAAGGTCGAGCCCGACCAAGCTGCGCCGGAACTTCTCCGCGAGAAACCAGCGATAGAGCCAGGGAGTGCCGTGGGGCCGGCTGATCTCGAACTCCGGATCGGCCTCGTCGAAGAAGCTCGCCTGCTGCTCCTTGTGCGCGCTCTCCCCGGCGTTCGGCGGCAAGAGCACGGGAATCCCGTCGCGCACCTCGTACACAGCGCCGCAGGATCGACACTCCAGCTCATGCGGACGCCGCTCGAGCTCGCCCCGGCAGGCCGGGCAGGCGAGCAGTTCCCACAGCCGCGATAGGTCGAGCGCATTCGCGGCTGCAGTCGCCGGAGGCTCCCTGAACCACGCGGCGAGACGTACGCGATCCGCCGAAGTCGGGGTACTCACCGGTCGGCAAGGCTACAGTCCGCGGCCGTGCCGTCCGCGGAAGAGTCTGTCCAGGCCGAGGGTGCGCGGGGACGCGTTCTGTGCGTCGTCCACTACCCGCACTTCGGCGGGCCGCACAACAAGACGATCCGGTTACAGGAAGCGTTGCGGCGCCGCGGGTGGGAGACGACCGTCGCAATCCCGGCTGAGCCGGGAACGGCGGCGACGCGCCTGCAGGCGGCCGGCGTCGACCTCGAGTTGCTCCCGCTGGGGCGGTTGCGCGCCTCGCCCGATCCGCGCCTGGCTCTTCGCTACGTGCGGGAGTTCCGGTCGGGCGTGAAGGCGCTCGAGGAGGCGATCGAGCGGACAGGCGCGTCGGTCGTCCAGATCGGCGGCCTTGCCAATCCCCATGCCGCCTTTGCGGCAAGGCGCCGCGGAGCCGCCGTCGTCTGGCAGATCGTGGATTCCCGCGGGCCCGGGCTCCTCCGCGGCGGCGCGATGGCGCTTGTGCGGCGGTATGCGGACGCCGTCATGTTCAACGGCGAGACGCTCCTCGAGCTGCACGGCGGCGAATCGCTCTCGGCGCCGACGTTCGTCTACTACCCACCGGTCGACACAGAGCGATTCGTGCCGTCGCGCGACCGCGGTCAGCGCATCCGCGCCGAGCTGGGCATCCCGCCCGATGCGCCGCTCGTCGGAACCGTGTCGGTCATCTCGCCACTGAAGGGGCTCGACACCTTCCTCGAGGCGGCGGCGCGCATCGCCGCAGAGCGCCCGGACGCACGCTTCGCCGTCGTCGGCGCCGCGCCCGAGTCGCACAGTGACTACGCCGCAGGGCTCCGGCAACAGGCTCAGGCGCTCTCCCTGCCCCATCCCGTCGTCTTCACCGGGGAGCGGAGCGACGTCGAGGACTGGTACGCGGCGTTCGACGTCGCCCTCACGACGTCGCGCTCGGAAGGAACGACGACCACCCTGCTGGAGGCGCAGTCGTGCGGCACTCCTGTCGTGGCCACGCGCGTCGGGGCGGTTGCGGAGGTCGTGGAGGACGGCACGACCGGCCTTCTCGTCGAGCCCGGCTCGGCGGAATCGGTCGCCTCCGCCGTCCTGCAGCTGCTCGGAGACGACGAGCTGCGCGCGAGGATGGGCGCCCCGGGGCGGGAAGCTGCCGTCGCGCGTTTCGGGATCGAGTCCTGCTCCGACGTCCACGCGCAGGCCTATGAGGCCGCTGTTCGGCATGCCGAGACACGGAAGTCGCGAGGCTGAAGCGATGCGGATTCTCATCATCGACACCTGCTATCCGGAATTCCTCGCGCGCCACTACGCCTCGAACCCTGGGCTTGCGCGGCGGCCATACGCCGAGCAATGGCGCGCGTTGATGGACACGTTCTTCGGCACCGCGGATTCGTACTCCCACTATCTGGGCGAGCTCGGGCACGGTGGCCACGAGATCGTCGTCAACTGCGAGCCGCTCCAGCGCACCTGGGCAGCCGAGCACGGCGTGGGGCGGCGATGGCTCCGCAGGCGGCGAGATCAGCCTTCGCTCGCGGACATCGTCACCGCACAGGTCGAGGACTTCCAGCCCGACGTGCTCTACGTACAGAACCTCAACGTCCTAGACGCCGAGCTCCTGCGCACGTTGGGTCGGAAGCGCTTGGTCGTGGGGCAGCTTGCCAGCGAGCTGCCTCCGGAGCGGCAGCTGCGCGCGTTCGACCTGATCCTGACGTCGTTTCCCCACTACGTACCGATTGTCCGCGAGCTGGGCATCGCCTCCGAGTACCTCAAGCTTGCTTTCGATCCGCGTGTTCTCAAGCGCCTCGAGCCGATCGACATGAAGCACCAGGCCGTGTTCGTGGGCAACCTTGGACGGTTGCAACACGCCCGCGGCAACGACCTTCTCGAGCGGGCGGCGGAACGCGCTCCGATCGAGTTCTGGGGATACCTCGTCGACGACCGCTCGCCGGCGTCGCCGTTTGCGCGCCGGTACCACGGCGAAGCGTGGGGGCTCGAGATGTACCGAGTTCTGCGGGAAGCGCGGATCGTCGTCAATCGGCATATCGACGTGGCGGAGAACAACGCCAACAACATGCGCCTGTACGAGGCGACAGGCGTTGGCTCGCTCCTCTTGACCGACACGAAGCAGAATCTCGACGAGCTCTTCGAGGTTGGGCGGGAGGTTGTCGCATATCGCGACGAGAACGAGCTCGTGGAGGCCGTCGAGTACTACCTCGCGCATGAGGACGAACGAGCGGCGATCGCCGCAGCCGGGGAGCGCAGAACGTTACGCGAGCACACATACGCCGTCCGGATGCGCGAGCTGGTCGAGATCCTCGGCTCGCATCTCGGCTGATCGGCACCCGCCGGTCACTATCCTCGGCGCAGATGCGGAACGAGTTCTGCACCCTCTTCGACGTCAACTACCTGCCGCGCGGCCTCGTGCTCTACCGTTCGCTCGAGCGGCATTGCGAGGATTTCCGGTTGCGTGTCTTTTGCATGGACGCGCGGACGAAGCAGATCCTCGAGCGCCTCCAGCTGCCGCGCATGACCGCGATCGGCCTCGACGAGCTCGAGTCGCACGACACTGCGCTCGCCGCGGTGAAGCCGACGCGCACCCAGGTGGAGTACTGCTGGACTGCGACACCCGCCGTCTGCGCATACGCGCTGGAAAGAGAGCCCGAGCTCGACGCGATCACGTACGTCGACGCAGATCTGATGTTCTTCAGGGACCCGGAGCCGATCTGGCAGGAGCTCGGAGAGGACTCAGTCCTGATCGTCCCCCACCGCTACGCGGCGCCGTACGAGGCGAAGGAGGAGACAAGCGGCACATACAACGTCGAGTTCATGACGTTCCGGCGAGACGAGCGCGGGCTCGAGGCGCTCCAGTGGTGGCGCGAGCGCTGTCTCGAGTGGTGCTACTTCCGCGTCGAGGACGGGAAGATGGGCGACCAGAAGTATCTCGACGACTGGCCGCAGCGCTTCGCCGGCGTCCACGTGCTGGAGCATCCAGGCGCCGGGCTCGCCCCCTGGAACATCGAGCGCTACGAGTTGGCGCGGCGGAACGGCGACGTCCTCGTCGACGGACGAGAGCTCGTCTTCTTCCACTACCACTCGCTCTGTCTGTACCAGGGAGTAACGCCACTGCGCGCGGCAGGCCTCTTGTCCGACGAGTTCCGCTACACGCCCGGGCCGATCCCGCTCGTCTGGGAGACGGACTACCCCGTCGGGTCCGACGAGCGCGAACTCGTCTGGGATCCGTATCTGCGCGAGTTCGGGGCGGCGCTGCAGGAGCTGCGGCGGGAAGAGCCGGATTTCAATGCGGGGTTCGTCCAGGTCGACGGCCGCGCGCTCGCCCTCGACCGTGCCCGCCGCGCCGTGCGGCTGCGCCTGAGCCGGGCGCGTGCGGTGGCTGGACGGATCAGGCGACGCCTGTTCGCCAAGCCGGCTGCGGATCACGCGGCAAGCTGGAAGGAGCCCGACGTTGCCGCCCAGATGCTCGCTCTCGTTCGCCGGGAGCTGCAGGAGCCGGAGGCGGTGCCACCCTTGAAGGCCTTCCTTGCGGCTGTCGACTGGGCGCTCGCCGAGCTGGCTCTGCCCGAGCCGGCGAGGTTCCTCGACTTCGGGTGCGGCGTGGGCCACTACAGCGAGCTGCTCGAAAGTCGTCACCCTGGGCGCTTCGACTACACGGGCTGCGACTACTCGGAGGCGATGGTCGGCGCCGCCAGCGCCGAGTGGCCGGGACGCCGCTTCGTCGTGAACGATCTCTTCGCGAATACCCTCGCCCTGGAGACGTTCGACATCGTGTGTGCGAGCGCGCTCGTCGACGTCACCGAGGATTACGAAGGTGCGCTTGGCGTACTGCTCGGATCGGGCGCACGCTATGTACTCCTTCACCGCCAGCAGGTGACCGAAGGTCCTTCGCGGGCCCAAATGGCACCCGGCTACGCCGGCCAGACGACCTATCGCTCATATCTCAACCGAGCCGACCTCGAGAGGATCGCGGCCCGAAGCGGGCGGCGCGTCCTCTCCTCGTTTCACGTGGCGGACGACGTCCACAGTTTCCTTCTCGGCGAGGCTTCGACATGAGCGCTGAGCTTCTGGGCGGCCGCCGGATCCTGATCACGGGCGGCCTCGGCTTCATCGGCTCGACCCTCGCTCGTCGACTCGTCGAAGCGGGCGCCGACGTGCTGCTCGTCGACTCGATGATCCCGGAGTACGGGGGCAACGTGACGAACATCGCTGGGATAGAGGACCGCGTCACGGTGAACATCGCCGACGTGCGCGACCTGCACAGCCTGCCGTACCTGGTTCGTGACCGTGACGTGATCTTCAACCTCGCCGGCCAGACGAGCCACCTCGACTCGATGGCCGATCCGTATACCGACCTGGAGATCAACTGCCGCGCCCAGCTCTCGCTGCTCGAGGCGTGTCGGGACGTCAATCCCTCGGCACGCGTCGTCTTCGCGAGCACACGGCAGATCTACGGTCGCCCGGAGTACCTCCCCGTCGACGAGCGGCATCCGATTCATCCCGTCGACGTGAACGGGATCAACAAGACGGCCGGCGAGTGGTACCACCTGGTCTACGGAGACGTGTACGGCATTCCCGTGTCCGTCCTGCGGCTGACGAATACGTACGGCCCGCGGATGCGGGTCAAGGACGCGCGTCAGACCTTCCTCGGCTATTGGCTGCGCCAGATCGTGAACGGCGAGGAGCTCGCTGTGTTCGGCGACGGACTGCAGAAGCGCGACTTCAACTACGTCGACGATGCGGTCGACGCGTTCTTGCTGGCCGCGACGCGCGACGAGGCCATCGGCAAGGTCTACAACCTCGGGGACTCGGAGGTCGTGTCGCTGCTCGACCTCGCGGAACGCCTGGTCGAGCTGAACGGTGACGGCTCGTACCGACTCGTGCCGTTTCCCGAGGCGAGGAAGGCGATCGACATCGGCGACTACTACAGCGACTTCTCACGGATCCGCGAGGAGCTCGGCTGGCAGCCGCGAGTCGGCATGGACGAGGGACTGAGGCGCTCGATCGACTTCTACCGGGAGCACGGCTCCGCCTACTGGTCGTGACCCGCGTCCCGTTCCTCGACCTGGCTCGGCACGTGGCTCCGTTGCGGTCGGAGCTCGACGCCGCCATTTCCGGCGTCCTCGACAGCGGTCGCTTCGTCGGCGGAGATGCCGTCGAGCGCTTCGAGCGCGAGTTCGCCGAGTGGTGCGGCGCCGATCATGTCGTTGGCGTCGCCTCGGGTACCGACGCCATCGAGATCGCGCTTCGCGCGGTCGGCGTCGGCCTTGGGGACGAGGTGATCACGGTCGCCAACACCTGTGTTCCGACGGTCTCCGGGATCGAGGGCGCCGGCGCGACACCGGTTCTCGTCGACGCCGATCCGGTCACGATGACCGTCGACCCGGAGCGTCTGGCGGCCGCCGTGACCGAGCAGACGGCTGCAATCGTTCCCGTCCATCTGTACGGCCGTTGCGCCGACATGGATGCGGTGCTCTCCGTCGCCGCCGAGCACGGACTCAAGGTCGTCGAGGACTGCGCCCAGGCGCACGGCGCCACGTGGCGCGGGCAGGCGGCCGGCACGATGGGCGACGCCGGAGCGTTCAGCTTCTATCCGACGAAGAACGTCGGGGCCCTCGGCGACGCGGGTGCCATCGTGACGAGCCGGTCAGAGGTCGCCGCCGAAGCGGCGGCGCTCCGCAGTTACGGGGAGTTCGAGCGTTACGACTCGGCCCGTCGCGGGACGAACAGTCGGCTCGACGCGCTTCAGGCTGCGATCCTGTCGGTGAAGCTGCGGCACGCCGACGCGTGGCTCGGACGGCGGCGCGAGATTGCCGCGCGCTATGCCGAGGCTCTCGCCGGAACCCGCCTGACGGCGCCCAGCGATCCCACCGGCGGGATGCATGCCTACCACCTGTACGTCGTGGCCGTCGCGGGGCGAGACCGGTTCCGCGCGTCGCTCGCCGACGAGGGTGTGGAGACACTCGTCCATTACCCGAGCGCTGTGCACGAGCACCCCGCGTATCGGGACGTCGCCCGCGTCGGACCGCTCACCGTCAGCGAGCAGCTCGCCGCGACAGTCGTGAGCCTGCCCCTCTATCCGGAGCTCGAAGGCGAGGAGATCGACCGCGTGGCGGAGTGCGTTCGCGCCGCGGCGAGCTAGGCCTTGCGATCCCAGCTGCTCGGCAGAACGGCGAGCGCGATTCCGGCGCCTGGATAGAAGTGCCGTAAAGGCTTTTCCCAGAAGACCGAGTGGTGCAGGCCGTGCTCCTCGCAGAACCGCGGAAATGCCTCTCCTCCGGCGTTGTCGCTGATAACAGGCGCGCCGGGGGCGAAGCGAGGGGCGAACGTCCCCAACTCGAACGACCCGTGCTCGAAGCTGTGATCGCTGTCGTGTACGAAGAAGTCGATCGGCTCGCCTCGGGATTGGCGCCCCAGAACGGCGTCATGATCACCGTGTGCGGCGTCGACTGCGAGGCGAGGAACGCGCGGTCGGAGAAGAGGGAGAACACCGGTTGCCTCGCCGTCACGCGGGCCGCTTCGCCCAGACGCGGAAGCGCGGCAGCGTCTGCTCGAGCACGACGCCGCGACCGGCGAGCAGCTCCTCGAGGCCCGGGTCCTCGTGATGCATCGGGTTCGCGAGGCCGAGCAGGAAGCTCGGCGTGTCGAGGAGCTTGCCTCCCTCCCGCAGCGAGACGGCGACCTGTCCGACGACCTCGGGCAGGTCGGGCAGGTGCTCGAAGACGTCGAACGCGCAGACGGCGTCGTAGCGGCCGGCGGGGAGCTCGGTCCAGCCGTCGAGGATCTCGACCTGCTCCTGCAGCCCATGCCGCTGGACGCGGAAGCGGGCGAAGTCCTTCTGCACCGCCGACAGCTCCCGATAGTCGACCGCGAACCCGCGGGCTGCGAGAGCGAGAGAGAGGTTCCCGGTGCCGCCGCCGAAGTCGAGCACGCGTCCGCCCGGCTCGAGCAGTTCGGCGATCTCGTCGATCAGCTCGGGCGCCTCGTGGAAATGGGTGGCGTTCCCGAACAGGTAGGTGCGCGACGCGAGGTAGAACCAGTGGTCGTTCCGAAGCTCCTCCGGCAGCTCGAACCACTCCGTGCGGAAGTTCTCGATGCGGCGCTCGAGCAGCGTGCGCACCGTCTCGGGCGGCAGCGCGGTGAACTCGACGAGATCCGCGACGACGTCGAAGCGGTGCCCGCCGGCTTCGAGAGGCGGCGGCAGCCCGACCCTCTCCCCGCGGTAAGGGGACAGCAACAGGCGCCGTCCGGTCCTCGCGAGCGTTCTGCCGACGGCGACCGCCGTCGCGTTGCGCGCGGCCGGCAGACGCGTCTCCCGCGTGACCCTGGCGGCGTTGTTCAGATCCTGCCGCCGGAGGTAGTACGCGTTCGTCAGCCAGACGAACGGCCTGCCGACGCCCGGTAGAGAGCGGAGCCTCACCGAGCGGTGCGACGGAGCTGGAGCGTCGCGGCACCGACGGGCTCGCTCGTCCAGCTGTGGTCGACATAGAACCTGCCGTGCGCGTCGCTCGGGAGGCGGCCCGTGCCGAAGAAGTCGCCTTCCAGGACTTCGAGCACCGCCGCGTGCTGGACCCAGTCGGCGACCTGCCCGTCGACCTCGCAGTAGACGCTGAGCGTGTAATGGCCGGGCGCGAGCTGAAGCCTCGGGATTGTGCAGATGAACGTCCCCTCCGCCGCGAGCTCGGAGATGTAGTCGCCGGTCGTGTCGTTGAGGCATTGGAAGATGGGGTCGATGAGCGCGCCGTAGACGGCGAACCCGACCCGGACGGTTCCCGGTCCGGGCCGGCCCCGGTAGCGGATGGAGATCTCGCAGTCGTCGCCGGTTCGCACCGGCGAGCCGTGGCCGACCAAGACGTCCGTGAAGCGGAGCCGGCCGTCGCCGGTGCGGTCCTCGCGGTCGTGGATGTCGATCCGCGCGCTGGACTGGACGTCGTCGACGTACCGGTCGATCACCTGTTGGGTCGATCCCTCCGCGGTCAGCCGGCCTTCACGCAGATACATCGCGCTGTCACAGAGAGCCGAGACGGCCGCGAGGTTGTGGCTCACGAAGAGCACCGTCCGCCCGCTTCCCGCCACCTCGCCCATTCGGCCGAGGCACTTTTGCTGGAAGGCGAGGTCGCCGACAGCGAGAACCTCGTCGACTATGAGGATCTCGGGCTCGAGGTGCGCTGCGACCGCGAAGCCGAGGCGGACGTACATCCCGCTCGAGTACCACTTCACCGGCTTGTCGAGGTGTTCATCGACTCCGGCGAATGCGACGATCTCGTCGAGACGCAGATCGATCTCCTTCCGCGTCATCCCGAGCAGCGTCCCGTTCAGATACACGTTCTCGCGTCCGGTCAGCTCAGCGCTGAAGCCGGTTCCGACTTCGAGGAGGGCCCTTACCCGGCTGGCGACGTCCACATGGCCCGTCGTCGGCTCCGTAAGCTGCGCGAGGATCTTGAGCAGGGTCGACTTCCCCGCCCCGTTGCTCCCGACGATCGCGAGAGCCGAGCCGACGGGAACGTCGAATGTGACGTCGCGAAGCGCCCACAGGTGCCCAGGCCCTTCTTGTCGGCGCGCTAGTCGCCGCGCCGTCTGAAGACCGGACTCGAGCCGACCCAGGCGGTAGCGCTTGCCCAGCCCGCGGGCGCTGATCGCATACTCGCTCAAAGCGCGTCCACCATGAACCTCTCCGCGCGCCGGAACACGTAGAGCCCCGAGGCCGTGGCGAGGAGTCCGATTCCCAGACTGCCGGCCAAGGTCCACAGGCTCCCGAACGGCGTTCCGAGCAGCGACCAGCGGAAGCCGTCGACGACCGCTGTGAACGGGTTCACGTCCAGCAGCCATCTGAATCGGGCCGGAATGAATGTCACGGGGTAGATGACGGGCGTCGCGTACTGCCAGACCTGCACGAAGTACGGCACTGCGAACATCATGTCGCGATAGCGCGCGGTGAACGAGGACAGCCAGACCCCGATGCCGACCGTGACGAGCGCGCTCAGCGCGAAGAAGGCCGGCAGGAACACGATATGCCAGCTCGGGGCTCGGTGGTAATACAGAAAAAGGGCGAGCACGACGAGCAGCCCGAGCAGGAAGTCGACAATCGGCGTGAGGGCCGCCGAGATCGGGACGTAGAGCCGCGGGAAGTAGACCTTGGTGATCAGGTGCGTGTTGCTCACCAGGCTCATCGCCGTGCTGTTGAGGGCCGTGCTGACGTAGGTGAACGCGAGCACCGCCGGGGTGACCCAGAGCGCGTACGGGAGGTCCGTCTTGGTCTTGATACGCGCGAGGTGGCCGAAGATCACCGTGAAGACGACGATCGTCAGCAGCGGTCGCACGATCCCCCACACCGGTCCGAGATACGTCTGCCGGTAGCGGGACTTGAGGTCGCGGAGGATGAAGAACCGGACGAGCGTGCGGTGGCGCCAGAGCTCGGCGAAGTCGACGGGGACGAGCCAGCGGGACGGCTGGATGCGGTGATACTCGCCGCCGGGCGCAGCGGAACGCAGCTGGGGTTCCGTGGCCTCCACGCGGCCAGGATAGCCGCCTCTTCCGCGTGCGCCGCCTGGCGTCAGCGTCGGGCGAAGCGGCCGCCGAACCAGCGCTCGCGCAGGTCGAGCAGGCCGAGGCGCCTGCGAATCCTCTGGATCCGGTAGTTGCGGAACAGGAAGCGGTTTAGCCTCGAGGCGCGGTCACGAGCGCGCTCGGTGCGGGTCAGCCGGCGCCGGAGCTCCTTCGCCACCTTCGACCATTCGGCCCGGAAGGCCTCGGGATGCGCCGACTTCGCCTCGGGATGGTGGTATCGGACCGCCACGTGGCGGTCGAACGTGACGGGGAGCACGCCGCCGAGGGCGAGGCGGACGCCGAACTCGGTGTCGAAGACGAAGTTCAGATCCTCCCGCAGGAGCCCGAACTCGTCGAACACGTCGCGCCGCCAGAACGACGACGCCTGGGCGACGTACCAGGGCCTGCGCACCCAGTTCGGCCGGGGCCCGACCGGGCGCGTCGCCGGTATGACCACGTCGACCTCGTCGTTCTCCCAGTACTCGCAGGTGCCGGACGCCCAGCGGACGGAGGGAACCTCGAAGTACGGCATAGCCGCTGCGAAGGCGCCGGGCAGGTAGTAGTCGTCGCTGTTGATGTACGCGATCACGTCGCCGGTCGCGCGCTCGATGCCGCGGTTGATCGCCCACGACTGGCCCTCGTCGGGCTCGCTCACCCAGTGGGCGAGACGATCGTCGTAGCGCCGGAGGATGTCGACGGAGCCGTCGGTGGAGCCGCCGTCCATGACGATGTACTCGAGATCGGGATAGCCCTGGTCGAGGACCGACAGAAGGGTGCGTTCGAGATATTGCGCCTGGTTGAGCGACGGCGTGATCACCGTCAGCCGCGGAGGCGTCATCGAGGCACGACGACGAACAGCCCGAGCCCGTAGTAGGACGCGGACCCGGTCTCGGCGAGCGCGTCGTCGCGCGTCACGGGCTCGAACCTGTTGTCTCGCGGCTTGGCGAAGTAGCGCTCTTCTCGGATCTCCCAGTGCTCGAGGAGCCGCGGCAGACGCTCCTGCCCGTAGATCCGGTGCAGCGGCGCGTAGACGGCGTCGCGGCCGACGGGAATCGTCAGCACCATGTCGCCGCCGGGCTTGAGGAGGCTGGACATCTTCTCCATGGCGCGAAGGTCGGCCTCGGCGTCGTCGACCGAGCCGTAGCGGCCAGCGAGCCCGGCGTGCTCGACCGTCGAGCAGTTCACGATCTGGTCGAACGAGCCCTGCTCCAGCGGCAGCGCGTTCAGGTCGCCCTGGACGTAGTCGATCCCATCCGGATGGAAGGCGTACTGCTCCGGCTCGAGGTCGACGGCGACGACGTCGTTTCCCGCGAACGCCGCGCCGAGCGCCATCATCCCGTTGCCCGAGCCGAAGTCGAGCACCCGTCCCGAGGCGCGCCGGACGTGCGCGAGCGTCCACGTCCACTCGATCTCGCGGTCGCCCGCGAGTGTTCTCCCGGTGGAGTGAGCCCCTGCGCCAGCGGGCGGCGCGGGCTCGAGATGTCGCGAGAGTCGCGTCAGCCGGTAGCCGGCAGCGGCCGTAGCTCGAACGAGAAATCGCCGGGTCGTCACGCCGGCGATCGTAGCCACGTCGCGACCGACCCGGCCCTACCTAGCTAGGCGCGGGGGCATTCCGGAAAGACCAGAACTTGTTGCTGATGAAGTTGAGCGGCGTGAGAATCACGATCGCCACGACCTGGGCGGGAAGCTTCTCGACCCCGGCGGCTCGAATCAGCAGATCGAGGAGAAGAACGTTGAGCCCGAGTGCGGCGAGCGCGACGACGAAGAACCTGACCCCCTGGGTCGCGAACCGGCCGCGCTGGTCGCGGAACGTCCAGTAGCGGTTGAGGACGTAGTTCGCGGTAACCCCGACCGGGAAGGCGGCCGTCGCCGCCAGGCGGTAGCTGAGCCCGTGGTGGATCAGCGTGTCGTAGATGGCGACGTTGATCCCGCTGCCGACCACGCCGACGACGCAGTACTTCGCGAGCTGGCGCCAATTGTGGGCAGAGCGCAGGTGCCCGACCGCTTCAGAGAACACCGACCGCCTCCGACCCCTGCAGCCACTCGGCAGTCGCGAGAAGGCCGGCTTCGAGCGCAGTCGTCGCGCGCCAACCGAGCTCCTCCGCCGCCCGGCGCGGCTGGGAGACCCAGACGTCGGTGTCCCACGCTCGCGCCGGCAGCGAGTTCCACTCCGGCTCGCCGGGCACGTCGAAGAGGCGGCGCACCGTCTCGACCAGGTCGGCGAGGGTGGTCTGCGTCCCCGAGCCGATATTGAAGACTCCGCTGCCTCCTCCGGCAGCGTGTCGCGCCGCAGCGGTGAATGCAGCGGCGACGTCCTGCACGAAGACGAAGTCTCGGGCGGTGTCAGGAGCCGCCAACGGCGGCAAGCGACGAGTCAGCGCCGCCGTAAGAAGCGAAGGAACGAGCCGCCGCGGCTCCTCCCACGGTCCATATGCGGAGTAGAGGCGAAGGGTGACCGCCGGCAGTGCGCGCTCCGCCGCCGACCAGGCGCAATAGTGCGTCGCGAACGCTTTCGCGGCGGCGTAGGCGCTGTTCGGCGCAAGTGCCTCGTCCTCACTCGGCGGATGCGGCTTATAGCCGTACTCCGACGACGAGCCCGCGTTGACGAAGGCGCGGCATCCCACCTCGACGCACGCGTCGACGAGATTCGTCGTTCCGAGGACGTTCGAGCGGACGATCTGCTCCGCGTCCGTCTGCCAGGAGTACGCGCCGTGGGCGGCGAGGTGGAAGACCTCGTCGGGCTGGACGCGCCGAACGAGAGCGGCGACGGCCTCCCTGTCGGCGAGGTCGACCAGGTGGACGGCCAGCTCCTCCTCGATCGGGGCCAGCCGCCAGCGGGGCGACGTGGGTCGCAGCGCGACGTGCACCTGCCGGCCGGCCCCGAGCAGCTCGCGGACGAGGACTGCGCCGACGAACCCGCCGGCGCCCGTCACCAGCGCCTTCATGCGTCGTCTCTTGCGACCGTTTCCGGAATCGTCGCGGCGGAGCCCGCCGGCGTCTGGCGCGGGTCGTTCAGGACGCTTTCGACGATGTAGGCGGGACGACGCTTCACCTCGTCGTAGATGTGCGCGAGGTAGGAGCCGATGATGCTCAAGCAGAGGAGCTGGATTCCGCCGATGAAGAGAACGACCACGAGCACGGTGGTGATGCCGCTGCGCACGCTCGCCGGATCCGCGAGCCTCAGGATGATCTGGGCGACGATCCCGAGCCCGGAGAGGCCGACCGTGGCCAGTGCGATCCACATGATCAGGTCGAGCGGCGTGTAGGAGAACGACAGGATCGCTTTACGTGCCCAGCCCAGATTGCGGAGCAGCGAGTTGGTCGTCGTTCCGTACGGCCGCTCGGGGCGGACGTACGGAACGCCCGTCTGCCGGTAGCCCACCCACGCGCGGAGACCGCGGACGAATCGGTTCGATTCGGGCAGCGCGTTGAGGCTGTCCACGACCCGGCGATCGAGGAGGGAGAAATCGCCCGCGTCGACGGGCAGTGAGACGTAGGACAGCCTGCTGAGGATCCTGTAGAAGAGCTTGTACGCCAGCTGCATGGCCCGCGAGGCCTCGCGCTGCACGCGTATCCCGTAGACGACGTCCCAGCCCTTGCGCCAGAGGTCGAAGAACTCCTCGATCAGCTCCGGCGGATCCTGCAGGTCACCGTCGAGGAGGACGACCGCATCACCCGTGGCGACACGCATCCCGCTCGTGAATGCGCTCTGCGATCCAAAGTTGCGAGTGTGATTGATCACGACCACCCGGCTGTCCCGGGCGGCGAGCTCGGCGAGCACCTCGCGGGCGTCGTCCGGGCTGGCGTCGTTCACGAAGATGATCTCGAAGGCGACACCGAGCTTCTCGAACACGGTCGTCAGGCGCCGGTACATGTCGGGAATCGCCGGCGCGTCGCGATAGGACGCGATCACCGCGCTGATCCGGCCGCCCGTCCGCGGCGCGAGGTCGTTCGGGCTCGCGGGCTTCACGAGGCGGGTAGAAGCTCTTCCATCACGGTCGCGACGAGCATCCCGGCCGAGATTCCGTGCCGCTCGTTCAGGTGGCCCTCGCTCCCCGTGGTGCCGTGACGGGATGTGCGGACACCGCAGCGGCGAAGCCTGCAGTCGAGGCCGGCCTCCGCGACCACCTCTGCGACGAGAGATCCGACACCTCCGTCGACGTAGTGGCTCTCGACGGTCACGACGTCGCTCACGCGAGCGAGCGCGGCCTCGAGATCCTCGCGAGGTGGCGGGTTCACCGACGAGACGACCATGACTCCGGCCGAGACGCCCTCAGCCGTGAGTCTCGTCGCCGCCTCGACCGCCTCCGTCGCGATCGCGCCCATGGCCACGAACAACATGTCGCTGCCCTCGAGGACGACGTGGGCCTTTCCCTGCTCGAAGCGGCCCTCGAGACCGAGCACCACGGCGGAATCGTCCTTGCCGAGCCGGTAGTAGACGGGGCCGTCGCAGTCGTACGTCGCGCGGAGGGCCGACTGCGCCTGCTGGTAATCGGCCGGCGCGAGGACGGTCATGCCCGGATGGATCCGGAGGACCCCCACGTCTTCGAGGGCGTAGTGGGAAGGGCCGTTGTGGCCGTACTCGAGACCGCCGCCGACGCCGACGATGCGGACCGGGAGCTGCTGCAGGATCGGACCGTTGCGGATGAACTCGTAGGGGCGGAGCGTCGCGAACGGTGCGATGGAGTAGACAAACGGGAGATAGCCCGCCTCGGCCAATCCCGACGCCATGCCGACGAGGTTCTGCTCCGCCACTCCCGCGTTGAAGAACCGGGCCGGGAAGCTCTGGGCGAACGGCTCGATCACGGTGTAGCCGAGATCGCCGGACATGAGGACGATGCGCTCGTCCGACTCGGCGAGCTCGACGAGCGTCTCCACGAAGGCGCGCCTCAACGGGACTCTCCTGCGGCGTCGATCTCGGCGAGCGCGCGCTCGAACTCGCTCTCGGACATGGGCAGGTAGTGCCACTTGATCAGGTTCTCCATGAACGACACGCCTTTGCCGAAGGTGGTCCGCGCGATGACCACCGTCGGCTGCGTCTGCGAGAGCGCGCCTTCCAACGTCCGTGTCATCGCGTCGTGATCGTGGCCGTCGACCTCGACGGCATGCCACCCGAACGCGCTCCACCGGTCGGCGAGCGGCTCGAGGTCGAGGACGTCACGCGTGTAGCCGAGCGCCTGCTGCCCGTTCGCATCGACGATCGCAGTGAGGTTCGAGAGCTTGTGGTGCGCGGCGAACATGGCCGCCTCCCAGACCGCGCCCTCGTTGCACTCGGCATCGCTGAGGAGAGCAAAGGAACGGCGGGGCGAGCCATCGAGGCGGGCGGCGAGCGCCGCGCCGGCGGCCAGCGACAGTCCTTGGCCGAGCGAGCCTGTGGAGAAGTCGACCCAGCTCAGCTCCCGCTCGGGGTGGACTCCGAGCAGGGTCTCATCGCCGCAGTACGTGGAGAGGGCCTCCTCGGGGATCCTTTCGGTCGCTGCGAGCGCTGCGTAGAGCGCCAGCGCCGCGTGCCCCTTCGAGAGAACGAACCGGTCCCGCTCGGGATCGTCCTGCGCGGGAAGCGACAGGGTACGCCCGAAGAGAACGGCGAGGATGTCAACGACGGAAAGCGCGGAGCCTATGTGACCCACATGAGCGTCCATCGACGTTCTGAGGACGGTGCGGCGCATCTGGGCCGCGAGGAGCGGGAGGTTCGCCACGTCGGCGGGTGATGTCGACTTCGGCATCGTGCTCCTTTCCTCGACTCGACGGGCGTCCGCGTACAGTACCGTCACGTTCGTCGAGCAATCCCCCGGCGCGGGCGGTCGGCGGATCGCACAGTAGGCTGCAGATTCCCTTGGCCGATCGCTTCCTCGTGGGTCGCAAGCCGACCTCAGGCACCAACAGAGCCGCGTGGAACGTCCGTTCACGCAGAGGGCGACGAGCTCTGCCATGGGTGTTCGTCGCGACGGGCCTCGGCATCGCCAGCTACACCACGACCGGCTACGAGTACCAGGTCTGGCCGCAGTTCTTTCTGGAGTACGTGCTCCGGTATTCCGGTCGCCTGCACGGTGACTGGGCGACGTCCTTCGCGAGCCCGTGGTGGGCCGTCACGCACACGCTCGCGTGGGTTCCCGCGTCGCTGCTCTCCGCGGCGGTGTTCGTGCTCTGGCTCCTCAGCCTCGGCGGGGTCTGGCTCGCGTTCGCGGCAGTCTGCAGGGCGTTCGGCCTTTCGTGGTCGAGCGTCTTCGGCGCAGGACTGGTCGCCGCGAGTACCGGCTTTACGGGCCTCGGCCTATCTCAGCCCGTCAGCGGCTTCTTCTATCCGACCGAGCTGTCCTTCGCGTTCATCGTCGGCGCACTCGCCGCCGTTCTGTACGCGAAGCCGGTTCTCGTGGGTCTCTTCCTCGGTCTCGCGATCCTCGTTCATCCCGACATGGGGGTCCTGGGTGTCCTGGCGGTTCTTCCCGCGCACGCCGTCGCCGTTCAGCTGCGCCCTTGGCGCCGACACGTGCCCCTCGCGCTTGCCCTGCTGATCCCGGCCGCCCCGGCGGTGTACGGAGCCTTCGCCAACCTTGCCCTCGGCTCAGCGCTGCCGGAGCACCGCCGCTTCGTCCTCCTCGCGCAGGTCCGTGCTCCCTGGCACTACCTCTACAGGGCATTTCCAGCTGCGGAGTGGCTGGTTGTCGGTGGCTGGGCGCTCGTCTTCGTCGTCTCCCTTTCCTTCTTGCCCAAGGATCGGCGATGGCGCGTTCTCGCCGCCACGGCGATTGCGAGCGTCGTCGTCTGCCTCCTCGGCGCGATCGCGAGCCAGCTCGGCCGGCCGCTGCTGCTGGTGCAGCTCCAGACGGCCAGGCTCGGTTCGCTCCTCGTGCTGCTCGGGATCGTGGCTGCCTTCGCCGCATTGCACGCACGCCTCGGGCGCTGGACAGGCGCCGTCGGCGTTCTGGTGTTTCTGCTCGCACCACCGCTTCAGAGTGCCCTTCTCGGGATTCACCATCTACCCGGCCGTCTCGTCACAGCTGTGTCGACGAGTAGCTCCGAGGCCGCGATCGTGCTTCTCGTGGTGCTCGGCCTCGGCTGGGCTCTCCAGCACGAGACAATCGGCGACGAGGTCGGGCGGCGCGCCGGAGCGATTGTCTTCGCTGGCTTGCTCGCCGCCGTGGCCTTGACGCTCGTGATGCCGTTTCAGAACGCCCGGGACCGGGACGTCGCCCTCTCGCCGGCCCAGCAGGACTGGATAGCGGTGGCCAAGGCGGGGCGCAGCGCCTCCCAGCCACGAGACGTCTTCCTCGTCCCCCCGGCCGGCCCGGATCTATTCGCGCTTTGGTCATTCCGGCCGGTGGTGGCCACCTTCTCGGCGTACGAGTTCGGCTCGGGCGACAGCGAGTGGATCCGGCGGATCTCGATCATCACCGGTGGCGATCCGCGGGTGTTCGAACCGATACGCGGGTACGCAGCCGCGCCCGCGCAGGCCGAGCTGATCGAGTCCGACTACGACCACACCGTGGCGACGTCCCGCCGGCCGATCTGCGCCTTCGACGTTCGCTACGTCGTCGTCGAGAGCTCCGTAGCCCCGCCCTCGTGGCTCGAGCGCCTCGACGCCACGTCGACGTGGGATCTGTACAAAGTCAAGCCGGGAACGTGCGCTCGGGCCTGATCGCCCCCGCGGCGAAGGGACGCCCGACGAAGGGCAGCATTGTCGCGGCGAGGCGCACGCGGGAGATTCGGACTCCGCTCTCGCGCAGGAAGTGCGCCCAGCCTCCGCGGCCGGCGAGAAACGCGAGCGTGAACAGCCGTCGCCACAACGTCGCTTCCGCCCAAGCCAGGCGTCCGCGGAGGCGACCGGGCCTCGGATAGCGCGCGCGGACGGCCGCGAGCTCCGCGGCGAGAACGTCCGGTTGCGCAAACCGCTTGGCGTCCGGGTGGTTCCGCTGCAGCGCGAGCACCTCGTTCACCTTCCGTCCCGGGAAGCGCTCGGCGATCCGGGACCAGTACTCGATGTCGCCTAGCAGCTGCAGCGAGGCGTCGAAGGGGCCCGCCTCCTCCCACACGCTCCGGCGCAGGAAGACCGTCGGCTGGGCGAGGAAGCCGTGCCGGCGCAGATACGCGAGCCGGAACGGCGGGTGGAAGTCGAGGCGCAGCTGGCCCGACGGCCCCTCGATCAGTAGGTCGCCGAAGACGAAGCCTGCGTCGCGGTGGCGGCCCAGCGCCTCCACTGCCCTCGCGACCGTCCAGGGGAACCACGCGTCGTCGGTGTTGAGGTAGGCGAGGATCTCGCCGCTTGCCTGGGCGAATCCCTTGTTGAGAGCGTCGTACATCCCGGTGTCGGGCTCGGACGCCCAGCGCACCGATTCGCCGGCCGCCGCGAGGATCTCGAGCGTCCCGTCCGTCGAGCCGCCGTCGACGACGATGTGCTCGATGTGCGGGTGGATCTGCCGCCGCACCGACTCGAGCGTGTCAGCAATGGTCCCTGCCTGGTTCAGGGACGGGGTGACGACCGAGACGAGTACGGGTTCGATCATGAGTCGTCTTTTATTCTCGGCTACGCTCGCCCGCGTGAAGATTCTGATCCTCGGGGGGGACGGATTCTGCGGCTGGCCGACCGCGCTCCATCTCGCGGAAGGCGGCCACGACGTCGTGATCCTCGACAACCTCGTCCGCCGCGAATGGGATGTCGAGCTCGGCTCCGGAAGCCTGACGCCGATCCGGACGACCGAGGAGCGCCTCGAGGCATGGCACGGGCTCGGCGGCCGCGAGATCAAGCTCGTCCTCGGAGACCTGCTCGACTGGGATTGTCTCTCGGCGGTGGTCGACGAGCATCGCCCGGAGGCGATCGTCCACTACGCCGAGCAGTCCTCGGCGCCCTATTCGATGATGGATCGCGAGCACGCGGTCTCCACGCAGTACAACAACGTGATCGGGACGCTGAACGTCCTTTTCGCGATCCGCGAGCTCGTGCCGGAGTGCCACCTCGTCAAGCTCGGGACGATGGGGGAGTACGGCACGCCGAATATCGACATCGAGGAAGGCTTCATCGAGATCGAGCACAACGGGCGCAGCGACCGGCTGCCGTACCCCAAGATGCCCGGCTCCTTCTACCACCTGACCAAGGTGCACGACAGCCACAACATCCACTTCGCGTCGCGCATCTGGGGACTGCGGGCGACTGACCTCAACCAGGGCGTCGTCTACGGCTGCGTCACGCCGCAGACCTCGCGCGACCCACGGCTCGTGAACCGCTTCGACTACGACGGCGTCTTCGGCACGGCGCTGAACCGCTTCTGTGTGCAGGCCGCCGTCGGACATCCCCTGACCGTGTACGGGAAAGGCGGTCAGACGCGCGGCTTCCTCGACATCCGCGACACCGTCCGCTGCGTCGAGCTCGCGGCCGTCAATCCGCCGGCGAAGGGCGAATACCGGGTCTTCAACCAGTTCACCGAGCACTTCAGCGTCAACGAGCTCGCCACCATGGTCGTCGATGCCGCGAAGACGCTCGGGATCGAGGCGACGATCGAGCACTTCCCGAATCCGCGCATCGAGCTGGAGGAGCACTACTACAACCCGAAGCACACGGCGCTCCTCGACCTCGGGCTCGAGCCGCACAAGCTTTCCGAGGCTCTGCTCGACTCGCTCATGAACGTGGCGATCGAGCACCGAGACCGCGTCGACGAGGCTGTGATCGATCCCCAGGTCGCCTGGGCGAAGACCCGCAACCCGGTCTCGGCAGCGGGCGCCGTCTCTAGCTGACCGGAGTCGGTGGCGCGGCCGCGCGC
>JBOGZU010000002.1:0-252626 GCA_050697455.1 Gaiellaceae bacterium
CTGGCAGAGCGGGCAGACGTCGACGAGCTCCGCACCCTCAGCCGGAGCGAACCGCACGGCGCGCTCCCCCATCAGCAGCGTCCGCTCGCACACCGCACACGCCCGAGTCGTGGAGACGTTCGTGACCCGCATCGATTTCTCCGCTTCGGCGCCGGCTAAGCCGGCGCCTCCGCTCCTTGCCGTGCTCTGTCAAGCCTACGCACGGGTCGAGTGTAGCCAGGCTTGCCCAGCGGCCCAAGTGGCCGCTATTGTCTCTTACATGTGTGTTTTACGAGTAGCGGCATGAAAGGCCGGGGACCCCGCTCCCGGCACCTCCACCACGGCGGCTGGCGTGTCTTCGCGCGCGTCGAGCGCTTCTCGGAGCCCGCGCTCCTGCTTCTGCTCCGCGAGCGCCCCGCGCATGGCTACGACCTGCTCGAGCGCCTGCCGGAGCTGACGGGAGAGGAGCGCGTGGAGATGGGCAACCTCTACCGGCTCCTCCGCGCGCTCGAGGAGGAGGGTCTCGTCTCGTCGGAATGGGATGACTCCTCCCCCGGTCCCGCCAAGCGTCGCTACGAGCTCACTCCCGCCGGCGCGCACCTGCTCGACCATTGGGCCGAGGCGCTGCGCCGCGCGCAGGAGCGCACATCCCGCTTTATCGAACGGTACGAGGAGAGGAGGTGAACATGCACCACCGTCATCACCATGGCTCGGGTCACGGCTCGCGGTTGTTCCGCGGCGGCTTCCCCAGCAGACACGAGCTGCTCGAGCGGCTGGAGAACCACCAGCGCGACCTCGAGCAGCAACTTGCCGACATCGCGGACGTGATCACGCACCTGCGCGACCGCGACGACGCGCAGCCGCAAGCACAGGCCTGATCGAGGCGCGCCGGGCTGGCCTCCAGTGAGCGTCAGCCCGCCAGAGCGCCGGCGAAGAACTCGGCGATCGCAGCGGTGAACGCGTGGCGGCTCTCTTCCCACGCATAGAACATGTGCCCGCCGTCGAAGTGGCGGACGGTCAGCCTGCCGGCCGTTTCCGGGTCGAGCTTCATGAGGTTCCGCAGCCGGTCGCTCGTGTAGTACGGCGTGACCATGTCGAAGCGGCCGTGCGTGATGAACGCGCGCATGTGCGGATTGAGCGCCATCCCGTAGCGCAAGCTGTCGGTTGCGCCCTCGGGCGCCTCGAAGAAGTGCCGCTTCGTGTCTTCCTTCCACGCCTCGTTCACCTCGATGCTGAGGAGGCGGTACTCGCGGTCGGTGCGGACGCCGATCTCCGAGCGGAGGCGCCTGTTGACGGCGGCCGTGTACGCAGCCGCGATCCCGGCGAGCGTCGCGTCGGGCGCCTCGTGCCCCGGCCGATCCGGGAACGGATCGTTGGTCGTGATCGTCGCGTCGTAGAGGCCGACCACCTTTCGCTCGTCGCGCAGGAGCTCGCGCGCGAAGACGACCGGTGAGACGCGTCCCTCCGCGCGCGTCACGAACTCGACCGGGAGGCCGAGCAAGTCCGCCAGCCGGGCGAGGATCCGCTCGCGCTCGGTAGCGCCGAGCGACGCGCCGCGGATCAGGAACATCGCGTAGTCACCCGAGGCGAACTCCTCCGCCGCTGCGAGCACGTCCGCCTGCGCCGCGCCCGCCGTGAAGGCGCGTGAGCGACCGTGGAACGCCGCGGCCCCGGCCATCGTCGGCAGCACGTCGACCCACTGCACGACGCCGTAGTCGTTCGTGTCGAGGTCGCCCAGCTCGAGCGCCGGCGAGATGAGGATCGCGCCGTTCAGGCCGATACCGGTGTCCTCCTGCAGCATCTTGACGAGGCGACCGACGCGGTAGCCGCCGTAGCTCTCGCCCGCGATGAAGATCGGGGATCCCCAGCGGTCGTTCTCCGAGAGCCACCGCGCCATGAACTCGCACAACGACTCGAGGTCGCGCTTCTGGCCGAAGTACTCGTCCTCCGGCTTCTCCTTCGCGTCCCCGCTCTTCTTCTCGTCCGTTTTCTTGTCGTCCTCGACGATGCGGCTGAAGCCCGTGCCGACCGGGTCGACGAAGACGAGATCGGCAAACGCGAGCCACGAGGACTCGTTCTCGACGAGCTGCGGCGGCAGCTCCGGCAGCGTGCCGTTCGCGGGGAACGCGACGCGCTGTGGGCCGACCGCGCCCATGTGCAGGTACGCCGACGAGGCGCCTGGGCCACCGTTGAAGACGAACGCGACCGGCCGCTTCCCATCGTCTCCTTCGGCGACGTACGAGACGGAGAAGATCTCGGCGGACGGCTTCTCCTTTTTGCGGAGGACGACCCATTTCGCCGTCGCCGTATAGCCGAGCGGCTTGGAGCCTCCCGTCCAGCGAGCGCTCTTCTCGGCGCCGGCGGGCGGCTCGTAGTCCGGCTTCTTCTGCTGCGTCTGCTCGTCGTCCGCCATCAGACCTTCGCCTCCTCGCGCTCTTTCTGTGTCTGCTCGATGATCTTCTGCGCGACGTGCGTCGGGACTTCCTCGTAGCGCAGGAAGTGCATCGAGTAGTCGCCGCGCCCGCCGGTCATCGAGGTCAGGGCCTGCGAGTACGTGAGGATCTCGGCCATCGGCACCTCGGCCTCGATGGTCGTCATCCCGCCCGTCGGCTCCATGCCATGCAACCGCCCGCGCCGTGAGTTCAGATCGCCGTTCACCGCGCCCACCGTGTCGTCGGGCACGGTCACCTCGAGCTGCATGATCGGCTCGAGGAGAACCGGATCCGCCTTGTGGTACGCCTCCTTGAAGGCCATCGAGCCTGCGATCTTGAACGCCATCTCGGAGGAGTCGACGTTGTGCTCCATCCCGTCGAGCAGGGTGACCCGGATGCCGTAGATCGGCGCGCCGGCGAGGTCGCCGTGCTCCATCGCCTCGCGCACGCCCTTGTCGACGGCGGGCCGGTAGCTCTGCGAGATGACGCCGCCGACGATCTTGTCGACGAACTCGTACGTCTCGCCGCCGTCACCCCCGTCTCCGATCGGCTCGATCAGGATCTCGCAGTCGCCGAACTGGCCGCGGCCGCCCGTCTGCTTCTTGTAGCGGTGCCGGGCGCGCGCCTCCTTGCGGATCGTCTCCTTGTACGGGACGCGCGGCGGATGGAGCTCGACGTCGACGTGGAAGCGCGTCTTCAGCCGGTCGACCGCGACCTCGACCTGCATCTGCGAGAGGCCGGAGAGGAGCTGCTCGCCGGTCTGCGGGTCGCGCCGCATGACCAGGGTCAGGTCCTCCTCGCCCAAGCGGCGGAGGCCGGTCGCCATCTTCTCCTCGTCGCCCTTCGCCTTCGGCGAGACGGCGAAGCTCATCACCGGCTCGGGGAAGTCGATGTGCGGCGGCTCGACCGTGACCTCGTGATCCACGAGCACGTCGCCGGTGACGACGTCCTTCAGCTTTGCGACCGCGCCGAGATCACCGACACCGAGCGCCTCGACGGGCTCCGAGTCCTTGCCCTGCAGAAGGAGAACCTGGCCGAGACGCTCCTTCGCGTGTGTGCGGGGATCGACGAGCGTCGTGTCGCCGGTGACAGGGCCGGCGAGGACGCGGAAGCAGCTGATGCGGCCGGTGAACGGATCGGCGATGGTCTTGAAGATGAAGACGCCCTGCTTCGCGTCGCCGAACTCGATCGTGGTGCCCTTCCGCGCCGGTGACGGGACGCCCTCGACGAGCAGGTCGAGCAGCGCGGTGGTGCCGAGGTTCTTCGAGGCCACGCCGCACGCGACGGGATAGAGCTCGTCGCGCGTGACCGCCGCCTTCAGCGCCGCGGCGACCGCCTCGGCGTCGAGCTCCTCTCCTTCGAGGTAGCGCGCCATCAGAGCCTCGTCCGTCTCGACGACCGCGTCGAGCAGCTTCTCGCGGTGCTCCTGCACGACGGCGGCCATGTCGTCGGGGACAGGCTGCGGCCCGCCCTCGCGCCCGCCGGACGGATCCATGTACGCGCACATGTGGAGGAGGTCGACAACGCCCTTCACCTCGTGCTCGGCGCCGATCGGCAGCTGGATCGCGACGCAGCGGTCGGAGAGCTGCGTCCGCGCCGCCTCGAGCACACGGTAGAAATCGGCGCGCTCGCGGTCGAGCATGTTGACGAAGAGGACGCGGGAGAGCTCCTGCTCGTCGGCGCGGTGCCAGACGCGCGCCGTGTTGACCTCGACGCCCATCACGCCGCTGATGACCATCAGGACGCCCTCGACGACCCGCAGCGCCGCATACGTGTCGGCCTGGAAACCGGCGTCGCCGGGCGTGTCGACGAGGTTGATCTTGCGGTCCTTCCACTCGAGGTGGCAGAGCGAGCCGGAGAGCGACATCGCGCGCTTCTGCTCGTGCTCGTCCCAGTCAGACACGGTCGTTCCCTGCTCGACCGTGCCGAGCCGGTTCGTCTTTCCCGCCTGGAACAGCAGCGCCTCCACGAGCGCGGTCTTCCCGACGCCACGGTGGCCGGCGACGGCGATGTTGCGGATCTTGGCGGGCTCGGTGGCAGGCATCGCGGACGTGTCCTCCTCGGTCGCTTCGGCCGGAATCGTAACCCCGCAGCGCCGCAGGGCTCGCCGGGCGGCTACGCGGCGGCGGCCGTGGCGAGGTGCGCCTTGAGGCGCAGGATCGCCTTCGTGTGCAGCTGGGAGACGCGCGACTCCGTGACGCCGAGCACCTCGCCGATCTCGCGGAGGGTCAGCTCCTCGTAGTAGTAGAGCGTGACGACGAGCTTCTCGCGCTCGGGCAGGCGCGCGATGGCGTCGGCCAGCGCCTCCTTCTGCTCGGTGACGGAGAGCGTTCCCTGCGGGTCGGGCGCGTTCTCGTCCTCGACCGTGTCGATGAGCGCGACCTGGTCACCTTCGCCGGAGACGCTCCAGAGCTCGTCGAGCGCGGCGATCGAGGAGCGCCCGATCTCGCCGAGACTCTCCTCGAGCTCCTCCACCGTGATGCCGAGCTTGCCGGAGATCTCCTCGTCGGTCGGCGCGCGCCCGAGCCGTGACTCGAGCTCGCCGATCGCCCGCTCGATGTCGCGCGCGCGGGCGCGGACCGAGCGCGGCACCCAGTCCATCGCGCGGAGCTCGTCGATGATCTGCCCCTTGATCCGCGCGATCGCGTACGTCTCGAACTTGATCTCGCGTGTCGGGTCGTAGCGCTCGATCGCCCCCATCAGGCCGAGGAGGCCGTACGAGACGAGGTCGCCTTCGTCGACGTGCGCGGGCAGGCCCGAGCCGAGCCGGCCGGCGACGTACTTGACGAGCGGCGCGTAGGTGAGGATCAGCCGGTCGCGCAGCTTCTGGTCGCCGGTGCTCCGGAACTCGAGCCACAGCTGCTGCGTCTCGTCGACCCGCGCCACGAGTCAGAGAATACGGCGTGGCGGGCGTTTCTCCTCAGAGACGGCGCCGGAAAGCCGCCTGCGAAAGCGTCGCAAGCCACACGGCGACCGCCGCGGCCGCGATCCCGACGATCAGATGCCGGGCGCTCGTGCCGCCCGCTAGCGCGTAAGCGGCGACCGCGGCAAGGGCCGCAGCGAGCGCGGCAAAGAGCGCGGTCATGGCCATGCGCCGACCTTAACCGCCGAAAACTGCCGGGTACACTGCGACTCCGGCAGAGGGGCGTAGCTCAGCTGGTAGAGCGGCGGTCTCCAAAACCGTAGGTCGGGGGTTCGAGTCCCTCCGCCCCTGCTGAATGCGGAAAGCAATGGGGCCGCGTTTCCGCGGCCCCATTGCTCTTACGGTATTCCTAGACGGTCTGGCTTAGTTGCAGCCCAGGACCGAGTAGCACTCACCGCCGTTGTTCGTCGGGGTGCCACCACTCAGGCCGGTGTTGTTCTTGCCGACCGTGGCCCCGTCCGACTCGAAGCCCCAACCCTGGTTGTACCAGGCGTTGTTGTTCGCGAAGGAGAGCGGGTCGCCATTGGCACCGTATGTCTCGAGGTAGAAGCCGTCACCGTTGTTGTATTGCGCGGTGTTTCCAGTGATGGTCTCCCCCCACGGGTAGTCGAAGTAGTACCCGTTGCCGTCGTTGCGGCTGGCCATGTTGTTCGTGAACGTGGCGCCTACGTTGTAGGCCTCGTAGAAGCCGTTCGCGCCGGTGACGCCGCTGCTCGCCGTGTTGCCGTTGATCAGCGAGAACTGGTTCGACGGGTTGTTGTACTCGAGGTACATGTCCTCGATGTAGAAGCCGGAGGCGGTGCTGCCGCTGCCGACCTGGCCGGCGGCTCCGTTGCCGGTCACCGTGACCGTGCCTTCCCCGTCGGCGTACATGTGGAAGCCGTAGTACCCGCCGTACGCGACGTTGCCGTACCAGAGGTTCTTGTCGCTGTAGTAATCCTTGAAGTTGGTGTTGTGCGCGGAGACGTTCCCGGAGAGGAACGAGGTGTTCCCCTCGATCGAGTCCGACGTCTCGTCGTTGATGTACATGGTGGACGAGCAACCGTTGCACCAGTAGTTGCCGACATCGCTCACGGTGTTCGAGAAGATCGCGTTGCCGCCACCGTCGCGCACGCGAATGTCGTGTGAGGCGGCTCCGGTGACGTTGTTCTGCGTGACGAGAGCGCCGGCCTCGGACTCCAGAGCCATCCCGATGTAGCTGGCGTTGTACATCGTCATGTTTTGGATCACGAGGTAGTCGTCGTGATTCGTGGAGATCTGATCCCAGCCACTGTGGACGATGCCGTTCTCGATCGTCACGTTGGACGCGCCGGCTACGACGTCGATCACGTCGTAGTTGGTGTTGCCCGTGATCGTGTGGCCGCCGAAGTTGAGCGTGACGCCGGACTTCGTGATCGTGAGCGCGGTCGCGCTCGTGCCCGAGCAGTCCATGTTGGCCGGCAGCGTGACGCTCGTGTCGATCGTCCCGCCGCAAACGAGGTTGTTCGTGGCGCCTGCCGTGGCCGGCAGCACCAGCGCTGCTGTGGCCGCCGCAACGGCACCAAGCAGGTAGATGACCCTCCGTCCCTTCATTGCACTCCCTCTCCTAAGTATGGAACCCGGTTCCGTGGCCCCCTCCGCGCACGAGGGCTGGGCGGGCCACCGGCCATGGAACCTAGCGTAGAAATCGGACGAATACAATCCCCTAACCTGTTTAAACATCGTGCTGCGACTTAACTAGTTTTCAACCGGTTTCCAGAGCCAGTTGGCGGAAGTCTGCGAGGCCCGAAACGCCGACGCCGACCAGGCGCAGCGCACCCGGCCGGTCACGTAGGCCGCGGTCGAGCTGCCGGCAGGCGAGATCGGCGATCGTCGCGGCCTCGTCGATCCCCGTTTCAAGCGACGTCGAGCGGCTGCGGATCGAGAAATCGGCGTAACGGAGCTTCGTCGTCACCGTCCGCGCCACCTGGCCGCGGCGCTGCAGGGCGGCCGCGACCTCCGCCGCCATCCCGCGCAGCTCGTCGTGGAGCCGCTCGGTGTCTGAGATATCGCGCTCGAAGGTGTTCTCGACGCTGATCGAGATCCGCTCTGCACCGAGCTCGAGCTTGCGCGGGTCGACGCCGCAGGCACGGTCGCGGAGCATCGTCCCGACCGTTCCGGGCAGCAACGAGCGCAGATCGCCGTCGGAGAGCCCCGCGAGCGCGCCGATCGTCTCGATCCCCGCCGCCTGCAGGCGCTGCTCCGCCTTCGGCCCCACTCCCGGCAGCCGCCGCACCGCGAGCGGGGCGAGAAACGCCGCCTCGCGCCCTGGCGGCACGACGACGATGCCGCCCGGCTTGCGCGCGTCGCTCGCGACCTTGGCGACGACCTTGCACGGCGCCACGCCGAGCGAGCACGTCAGGCTCGTTCCGGCGCGCACCGCCGTCTGCACCGCCTCGGCGATCACGCGCGCGGCGAGAAAGTCGCCCGCCACCTCCCCCACGTCGAGATAGCCCTCGTCGGCGCCCGTCTGCTCCACGGTCGGGACGATCCCGCGCACGGTCTCCCAGACGTTGCGCGAGTACTCGCGGTAGAGCGCGTGGCGCGGACGGACGAAGACGGCCTGCGGACAGCGGCGCAGCGCCTCGGCGCAGCTCATCGCGGAGTGGATACCGAAGCGGCGCGCGACGTAGTTCGCGGTCGCGACGACGCCTCGCCCGCGCGGGTCGCCGCCCACGACGAGCGGCTGCGCGCGGAGCTCCGGATTCTCGAGCTCCTCGACCGCGGCGTAGAACGCGTCGAGGTCGAGGTGGGCGACGATCACCAGGCGAGATTAGGCTCTGCCCGGGATGGCAGTCCTCACTTCGCAGCTCGATCGAGACGCCGACGAGTTCGCGCGCCGGCGCGAGCGGATGGACGGGCTCGTCGCCGAGCTGCGGGAGCGCTCCGCGCAGGTGGCGCGCGGCGGCGGCGAGAAGGCGATGGCGCGCCACACGTCCCGCGGCAAGCTGCCCGCGCGGGAGCGGATCGACCGGCTCGTCGATCCCGGCACCGCCTTCCTCGAGCTGAACGCGCTCGCCGCGTGGGAGCTGTACGACGGCAGCGCGCCGAGCGCGGGCATCGTCACCGGAATCGGCATCGTCGAAGGCCGCGAGTGCGTGATCGTCGCCAACGACGCGACCGTGAAGGGCGGCTCGTACTTCCCGCTCACCGTCAAGAAGCACCTGCGCGCGCAGGAGATCGCGGCGCAGAACCGGCTGCCGTGCCTGTACCTCGTCGACTCCGGCGGCGCCTTCCTACCCCTCCAGGCCGAGGTCTTCCCCGACCGTGACCACTTCGGACGGATCTTCTTCAACCAGGCGCAGATGTCGGCCATGGGCATCCCGCAGATCGCGGTCGTGATGGGCTCCTGCACCGCCGGTGGCGCGTACGTGCCGGCGATGTCGGACGAGACGGTGATCGTGCGCGGGACGGGGACGATCTTCATCGGCGGGCCGCCGCTCGTGAAGGCGGCGACCGGGCAGGACGTGACGGCGGAGGAGCTCGGCGGCGCGGACGTCCACGCGCGCCGCTCCGGCGTCGCCGACCACTACGCGACCTCCGACGAGCACGCGCTCGCGGTCACGCGCGGCATCGTCCGCAACCTCGAGGCGCCGCGCGCCGCCACGACCTGGGACGTCGCCGAGCCCGAGCCGCCGGCGCTCGACCCTTCCGACCTCTACGGGCTGATCCCCGAGGACTTCCGCCACCAAGTCGACCCGCGCGAGCTGATCGCGCGCATCGTCGACGGCTCGCGCTTCCAGGAGTTCAAGCAGCTCTACGGCGAGACGCTCGTCACCGGCTTCGCGCGGATCGAGGGCTGCCACGTCGGGATCGTCGCCAACAACGGCGTCCTCTTCGCGGAGTCGGCGCAGAAGGGCGCCCACTTCATCGAGCTCTGCTGCAAGCGGCGCATCCCGCTCGTCTTCCTCCAGAACATCACCGGTTTCATGGTCGGGACGGAGTACGAGGCCGGCGGGATCGCGCGTGACGGCGCGAAGCTCGTCATGGCAGTGGCGAACGCGCAGGTGCCGAAGTTCACGGTCGTAACCGGCGGCTCGTTCGGCGCCGGCAACTACGCGATGTGCGGGCGCGCCTACGAGCCGCGGCAGCTGTGGATGTGGCCGAACTCGCGCATCTCGGTGATGGGCGGCGAGCAGGCGGCGACCGTCCTCTCGATGGTCGGCGAGGTCGACCAGGACGAGATCCGCGCGAAGTACGAGGCCGAGGGGAATCCGTACTACTCGACCGCGCGGCTCTGGGACGACGGGATCATCGACCCGCTCGACACGCGGCGCGTCCTCGCGCTCGGGCTCGCAGCCGCGCGGAACGCTCCGATTCCCGAGACGACGTTCGGCGTCTTCCGGATGTAGCCATGTTCGCTCGCGTCCTCATCTGGAACCTGTTCGACTCGAAGACGACGCTCGGCGAGCTGCTCGAGCATCTCCCCGAGCTGCCCGAGGGCTCGTACTGGATCACGAGCGAGGCGTCGGACCGGTTCGGGGTCCTCTGCGTCGGCGAGGAGCTACCCGACCTCGGCGCGGTGCCGGACCTGATCGGCGCCGAGCCGACCGTCGCCGAAGAGTTCGACGTCGTCGAGTGAGCCGGCGCTCGTCCTGGCCCGCGGGGCTGGCGGCGGCGATCCTCTTCGCGTTCTCGTTCTACGCGCTGCAGCGCTGGCTCGAGCAGGGACAGCTCTCGGACGTCGGCGGCTACCAGCAGTGGGCCGGCCTCGTCCGCGACGGACAAGTCCCGTACCGCGACTTCGCGCTCGAGTACCCGCCCGCAGCGCTGCCGGCGTTCCTCGTGCCGTCGTATATGAGCTGGAGCTACGCCACGTCGTTCGCGATTGTCATGGGCGTCTGCGGCGCCGGCTGCACCACGTTGCTCGCGGCTGCGCTGCGCACGGTGGAGGCGAGCGCGGCGCGGGTCTGGGCGGCCCTGCTCCTCTTCGCCGTGTCGCCGCTCGTGCTCGGCTCGCTCTTCGACACGCGCTTCGACCTCTGGCCGGCGTTGCTCGCGCTCGCCGGAATCGCGGCGCTCGTGCGAGAGCGGCCGGTCCTGAGCGGCGGCCTGCTCGGGCTCGGCTTCGCGGCGAAGCTCTGGCCGGGTCTCTTGCTGCCGGTCGCCGCGATCCACCTCTGGCGACGGCGCGGCAGCGGGACTGCGCTCACCGCGGTCGCGGCGTTCCTCGTCGTCACGGCGGCGTGCTTCCTTCCCTTCGCGCTGCTCGCGCCGCACGGTCTGTGGGCGAGCCTGCGCGGGCAGCTGGACCGGCCGCTGCAGGTCGAGAGTCTCGGGGCGGCGATCCTGATGGCCGCCGAGCACCTCGGAATGCGCCCGCTGGCCACCGTCACGACACACGGCGCTCAGGCGTTGAGCGGGCGCGGCGCGGGACTCGCGGCGAAACTCTCCACCGCCGCCGAGATCCTCGCTGTGGTCGGGATCTGGATCGCGTACGCGCGGCGCCGCACGCACGAGCACGAGGCCGCGCTGCTCGCCGCCGCAGCCACGGTCGCCGCCGTCGTCGCCTTCGACAAGGTGCTCTCGCCGCAGTACCTGATCTGGCTCGTACCGTTCGTCGCGCTCGCTGCCGGCCCACGCGGGATCGCCGCAGCGGGATTCCTTCTCCTCGCGCTCGGCCTCACGCAGACGTGGTTCCCGTGGAGCTACTGGCAGCTCGCGAGCGGGCACGCCTCGCCGTGGTCGTGGTATCTCCTCGCCCGCGACGTCGCGCTCGTCGCGCTCGCGGCGGTTCTCGCCGAGCTTCAGCCGCGGATCAGGTTGCGTAGGAGGAAGAGCACGTTCGCGGGACGCTCGGCGAGCCTGCGCATGAGGTAGCGGTACCAGTCGGGTCCGTACGGAGCCGCGACGAGAACGGCATGGCCGCGGCGGACGAGATCGAGCTGCAGACGCGACCGGACGCCGTAGAGCATCTGGAACTGGAAGCGCTCGGGCGGAACTCCGCTCTCATGGGCGAAGGCGATGGCGTGCTCGATCAAAGTCTCGTCGTGGGTCGCGATCGCCGTGAAGCGGCCGGCGACGAGCGAGGCCTCCATGAGGCGGACGTACGCCGCGTCGACGTCCGCCTTCTCGGGATAGGCAATCTCCGGCGGCTCGAGATACGCACCCTTGACGATGCGGAGGTTGGGAGCGAGCGGCAGCAGCGCGGCGAGGTCGTCCTCGCTGCGGTAGAGGTAGGACTGGAGGACGGCGCCGACGTTCTCGTGCCCACTCTCGCGCAGCTGGCGATAGATGCGGAGCGTCGCGTCGACGTGCGCCGACTCCTCCATGTCGATGCGGACGAAGTTGCCGGTGCCGGCGGCGTGCTCGACCAGCTCGGCGAGGTTGCCGTGCGCGAGCTCCTCGTCGATCGCCAGGCCGAGATGGGTGAGCTTGAGCGCGACGTTCGTCCGCAGGCTCTCCGTCTTGATGCGGTCGAGAAGCTCGGTGTAGCCGGCGACGACCGCGCGCGTCTCCGCCTCGTCGCGGACCCCCTCGCCGAGAAGCGTCGTGTTCGTGAGCAGGCCTCCCTCGTTGAGGCGGCGCAAGACGGGCACCGCCGCGTCGAGCCTCTCGCCCGCGACGAAGCGGCTGGCGCCGAGCCGGAAGCCGTACCGCTGGACGAAGCGCTGCAGGCGCGGGCTGTCGGCCGCCGCGAGGATCGCCTTGCGGAGGACGCTCAGGCGTCCCACTCCCGCACGATGCGCTCGACCTCCGAGCGCTCCTCCTCGCTCAGCCCACGCAGCGGCGCGCTCACCTCCGGCGAGATAGGCACGCCGCGCAGACCGAGCGCCGTCTTCGAGGCGGCGTGGAACGGAAGGCGCTGCAGCGAGGCGCGAAGTGCCGTCGCCCGCTCGGCGTTCGCGGCGCTCGGCTCGCGAACGAGCGGCACCACTGCGTCGGGGAAACTGCCTGCGAGTCCGGAGACAGCGCCGACCGCGCCCGCCGCGAGGCCGCGCTCGAGCAGCGACTCCGCGCCGACGAAGACGTCGAGCCCTGCGACGAGGTACGGCTCGAGCTTCTCCCACGGACTGTCCGAGACCTTCATCCCGGCGAGATTCGGGGCGCGCTCGCGCAGGCGCTCGATCACGGTGAGCGGGATCGCATAGCCGCTCCTCGCCTCGAACTCGTAGAGGTAGAAGGGCAGCGGCGCGCAGGCGGCGGCCGCGGCCTCGAAGTGGGCGGTGAGCTCGTCCTCGTCGAGCGCGAAGTACGGCGGCGCGATCACCGCGACGCCGTCCACGCCGAGCTCGGCGGCGTGCGCCGCGAGCGCGACGGTGTCGTGCGTCGTCTGCGCGCCGCAATGGACGGCAACCTGCAGCCGGCCACCGGACGCTGCGAGGAAAGCGGCGGCGATCTCCATTCGGTGCCGCGGCGAGAACAACACTCCCTCGCCGGTCGTGCCGAGCGCGAGGAGCCCGTCGAGCCCGTGCCCCGCGAGGAAGTCGACGTACGGGCCGACCGCAGCGGCGTCCAGCCGCCCGTCACGGAGCGGCGTCACGGCGGCGGCGAGAGCTCCCCTCAACACGTCGCTCACTCTAAGCTCCTCGCCGTGCCAGAGAACCTCCGCAAGGAGCGCGACGGCGACGTCCTCCGCATCACCTTGACGCGGCCCGACCGGCGGAACGCCTTCGACGCCGCAGTCATCTCCGAGCTCGCGGAGGCATTCGTCGACGTCGGCCGCGTGCGCGCCGTCGTGCTCGCCGGGGAGGGGCCGAGCTTCTCCGCCGGCGCCGACATCGAGTGGATGCGCGCGTCCGCCGACCTCGGCTACGACGAGAACGTCGCCGACGCGAACGCGCTGCGCGCGATGCTCGAGGCGATCGACGGCTGCCCGGCGCCCGTCGTGGCACGGGTGCAGGGCCACGCGCTCGGCGGAGGTGCGGGCCTCGTCGCGACGTCGGACATCGCGATCGCCGCGCCCGACACCGTCTTCTCGTTCTCGGAGGTCAAGCTCGGGATCATCCCCGCGGTCATCTCACCCTTCGCGCTCGGCAAGATCGGTCCGAGCGCGGCGCGGCGCTACTTCCTCACCGGTGAGCGCTTCGATGCCGAGACCGCCTTGCGGATCGGCCTCGTCCACGAGGTGGCGGAGGATCTCGACGCTGCAGTCGATCGCGTCGTCGGCGAACTGCTCGGCGCCGGCCCGCACGCGGCGCGCTGGGCGAAGCGCCTCGTTCGCGAGCGGCCGGACGGCCCCGAGACCGCGCGCTGGATCGCCGAGCGGCGCACGAGCGACGAGGGCCAGGAGGGCTTGCGCGCCTTCCTCGAGAAGCGCAAGCCGAGCTGGCTCTAGCTCAGGGCTGGTACTGCTGGGCGAACGACGTCACCCTGTCGACGTCGACCGTCAGCCAGAGGCCAGAGTCGAGCGACTCCATCAGCTTGAAGGGCTTTCTGCCTCCATCCACGAATGTCGCGAGCTGCGCCGCCGAGATCGTCACCTCGCGCATGTCCCGTCCAACACCCACGAGCGTCAGCACCTTTCCGGTTGTTTTCGCCGGGAGAACGAACGTGAGCGGCTGACTACCCGCCGAAACGATGAGGTGATCGTCCGGCGGGCCCGTGCACTCGAGCGGGGCGCCACGGGCGTCGTCACCGTCCGCGTGACCGTCACCGTCGTGGTCTTCGTCGTGCCGCCGACGGCGCAGCCGGCCAGAAGGAAGAGGCTGGCGAGAATCGCCGCGAGGAGGCTGTGACGGCGCACGCGGCCACTGTGCGCGCGCTGTCGGACAGCGCGCCGGCGTCTCCGGCTTCAGCGGAGCGCGGCGGACTGGCCCGGGCGCTGGCAGGTGGGACAGATGCCCTCGAGCTCGATCGCGTGGTGGTCGATCAGGAAGCCGGTTCGCGCGCGGAGGCGCTCCTCGCTGAAGCCGAGGTCGTGGTCGTCGACATCGACGCTCCGCCCACAGATCGTGCAAACGAGGTGATGGTGGTGCGGCAGGTCGGCCCACTCGAAGCGACTCCCGCGCTCGCGCCAGTCGACCCGCACGACCTTCCGCTCGTCTTGAAGCCTGCCGACGATCCGGTAGACGGTCGAGTACGCGGTCCCGGGCAGGTGCTCCCGGACGAGGCCGTGGAGCTGCTGGAGGGTGAGCGGCGTCGCGTAGGTGCGAAGGATGTCGGCGACCATGCGGCTGGCCCGCGTGTTGCGCATCCCCGTATAGTTGCAAATTAGTTGCAATAAGAGCCGCGCGACGGGCACGCTGAACGCATGGCTTTCGTCCTCGGCGGCGCCGCGTTGGTGGCGACCATGCTCGGCGGCACGTTCGCGCTCTACCGGCGCGACCGGCTCCACCTCATCCTCGGCTTCAGCGCCGGAGCCGTTCTCGGCGTGGCGCTCTTCGATTTGTTACCCGAGGCGTTCGACCTCACCGCGCACCGCTATGCGACGGCCACCGTCACGCTCTTCGTCGCCGTCGGCTTCTTCAGCTTCATGTTCCTGAACCGCGTCTTGCTGCTGCACCCGGAGGGCGAGGAGGAGCACGCTGCCCCCGGACGCAGTGGCGCGCTCGGAGCGGCGAGCCTCTCGTTGCACAGCTTCCTCGACGGCGTGGGTATCGGACTGGCGTTCAAGGTCTCGACCGCCGTCGGCGCCGTTGTCGCCGCAGCCGTGCTCGCCCACGACTTCTCAGACGGCATCAACACGGTGACGGTCGTGCTCAAGAACCGCGGCCACGGCTTGCGCGCGCTGCGGTGGCTCGCCGTCGACGCGGTCGCGCCCGTTCTGGGTGTCGCATCGACTTACCTCTTCACGCTCTCGGAAGCGAAGCTCGGCATCGTCCTCGCGCTGTTCTGCGGCTTCTTCCTCTACATCGGCGCGAGCGACCTGCTGCCCGAGAGCCATCACCGCCATCCGAAGGCCCTGACCGGTGTGATGAACATCGCCGGGGCAGCCGTCATCTGGCTGGCCATCCACCTTGCCGCCTCCTGATCACGCTGTCGGAGCGCGTTTGATCTCGAGCCCGCCGCGGCGCACGTGCGCGGTTAGGTAGCGGACGCCTGCCGGCCCGGCGACGAGCGCCCGGCGCGTGCCCTTGTCCACGATCGTCGCCTCCCCCGCCCCTAGCTCGTGCGGCTCGCCGTCGATACTCAGGGTGGCCGCGCCGTCGATGACGACATAGAGCACGTCGCGCTCGGCGTTCACGTGCTCGGCGGGGCCGCCTCCCGCGTCCCAGGCGAGCAGCGTCGCGTTGAGATCCTCGCTGGCGGCTCCCCAGACCGGGCCGCCGCTCACCGGCGCAACGTCTCGAGCAGGTGCCTCGTGACGACGAGCCGCGTCAAGCCCGGGGCGAATGCGCCGTCGCCACCGGCCGTGATCCGGTAGATCGTCGGACGCAGTCGCAGAGGCGTCCGGAACTCGCCGTCAGGTAGGAGATGAGGCCGGGAGACGACCCGCCAGACGCCGCGCTCGAGCCGCCACACCTGGACGGGTCCCGCCGTGCGTGGCAGCAGCTGGCCGGCGAGCAGCCGCGGCCCGAGTGCGCGGACGCGCAGGCGCGGCGCGACGCTCACCTCGACGCTCGTCCCGGTGGTGCCAGGCACGCGAAGCCGGAAGGCGGTGCTCGTGCGCGGTACGACCGAAAGGTCGGTGGGGCGCCGGACGCGCCGCACCGTCCGCCACCCGCCGTCGCCATTGCGCTGCTGAAGGACGGCGCCCTTTGCATCGATCGCTCGCGCCGAGACCCGGACGTGACGCCCGTAGACGACGCGAGCGCTGCTCGTACTGAGCGCGAGCTCGCCGATCGAGAACCACGTCGAGCGGAGGTTCAGCGCGCGCGCGATCTGCTCGCCGCTGCGGCTCACAACCTGGCCCGAGGAGAGCCGCAGTTTCGCCGTGGCGACGCGCCAGCTCGCGTCCCGCGCCAGGCGCGCCGACTCGACCGCGCCGGCCAGCCCGAGCCGCTGGGCAAGCGTCAGGCCCGCGAAGGCGAACGGCCCCCAATCGTGGTGCGGCGAGTACGTGTCGTACGGGTCCCGCACCGAGCGGAGATAGGGAATCGGCGCCGAGCCCGGCCACGCGTCCTGCACCGACTCGGTGCGGCCGCCCGAGCTCGAGGAGTAGTACGTCCTCGCGACCTGCCCGTTCCACATGAGGATCTGGCCATGCGTCCGGCGGACGGCCACGTTGCTGTGCGGCCGCTCCGCGGTGACCCCGCCGTAGACCTGGTCGCGCGTGTCCGGGAGCAGGTCGTACGTTCTGCTGGGCTTCAGCTCGGCCATTGCGTACGAGCGAGCGGCGACCGCCTGCGCCTCCAACTCGGCGAGCGGCCAGCGCGAAGGCGACTCCGACGGGACGACGCCGCGCACGTAGTCGTCGAGCTGGAGCAGGTTGACGACGGACACCGTCCTCCCGTTGCCTCGGGCCACGAGGGCGCCGTGGTAGGGGCGGCCGTCGAGCGTGAGTGGCGCGCGGGCGCAGCTGAAGACGGCAAACCTCCCGATCGAGCGGCCGACCCCGTTGCGGCGGACAGGCAGGACGAGCTTCGCGCCGACTCCGTACGTGCCGGACTTCAGCGTGTGGGTGAACCGTCTCCCATCCGTGACCTTCAGCTGCGCGGCGCAGCCGACGGTGGCGACCCGGACGTTCTGGGCGAGAAGGACACGAACGTACGGCTCGCCGCTGTGTCCGATGCTGGTGCCTGGGTAGTAGTGGAAGAGAATCCGCTTGTACCTCCAGCCGTGCCGGGCGTAGCCGTACGCGCCCCACTGGCTCATCCCGACGCCGTGTCCCCAGCCGTGGCCGGCGACGAGCAGCGTCGTGCCGGCGCGCGAGGTCGCCGCGGTGGCAGCCGCGAGCAGCGTGACTGTGATGGCAACCCTCAACCTCATCTGGGGAACGGTAGAGCGCTCGGGGCAAAGTCGCCCGAACTGCGCCCGCATAAACTCAGCCGCCATGCGCCGTCTGCTCGTTGCCAACCGTGGAGAGATCGCGCTGCGCGTCTTCCGCGCCTGCCGCGAGGAAGGCGTGGAGACCGTCGCCGTCGCGGCGCCCGACGACCGCGGCGCACTGCACGCGGCGTCGGCGGACGCCTGCGTCGAGATCGCCTCGTACCTCGATCCGGCCGAGCACGTACGAGCCGCGCGCGAGTCGGGAGCCGACGCGATCCACCCCGGCTACGGCTTTCTCTCCGAGAGCGCGGAGTTCGCCGAGGCCGTGCTCGGGGCCGAGCTGACGTGGGTCGGCCCGCCGCCTGCCGCGCTGCGCGCCGGCGGCGACAAGCTCGCGGCGAAGGAGACGGCCCGGGCGGCCGGCGTTCCTGTCCTGCCGAGCGGCACGCCGGAGAAGATCGGCTTCCCACTGCTCGTCAAGGCCGCGGCGGGAGGCGGCGGACGCGGCATGCGCATCGTCCGGAACGAGTCCGAGCTCGAGGACGCCCTCGCGGCCGCGAGGCGTGAGGCGGCCGCCGCCTTCGGCGACGACACCGTCTTCTGCGAGCGCTACCTCGAGCGGCCGCGCCACGTCGAGATCCAGCTCCTCGCCGACGGCCACGGCAACGTCGTGGCGCTCGGCGAGCGCGACTGCTCCATCCAGCGCCGCCACCAGAAGGTGCTCGAGGAGGCGCCCTCCCCCGCGCTCGACCCAGAGCTGCGCGAGCGGATGAGCGACGCGGCCGTCGCCTTCGCGCGCGCGATCGGCTACGAGAGCGCCGGCACCGCCGAGTTCGTCGTCGACGGGCGCGACTTCTGGTTCCTCGAGCTGAACGCCCGGATCCAGGTCGAGCACCCGGTGACCGAGCTCGTGACCGGAGTCGACATCGTCCGGGAGCAGCTGCGCATCGCCTCCGGATCGGCCCTGTCTAACTTAGTAACAGACTGTTACTTGCGCGGGCACGCCGTGGAGGTTCGGCTGTACGCGGAGGATCCGCGCACCTTCCTGCCGCAGGCCGGAACGCTCGAGCGGTTGCGGCTGCCGGAGGGGATCCGCGTCGACTCGGGCGTCCGCGAGGGCGACGAGATCGGCACGGCGTACGACCCGATGATCGCGAAGCTCATCGCGGCCGGCGAGACCCGGGAGGAGGCGTTCGCGCGGCTGGCGACGGCACTGCGCGAGACGCAGGTCGGCGGCGTGACCACGAACCTCCCGTTCCTGCGCTGGCTCGTCTCGCACCCGCTCGTCCGGGCCGGCCGCGTCACGACCGCGTTCCTGACGGAGAACCCGCCGCTCTCGGAGCTGCCGGCGGCGGTACCGGACCCCGTCTGGAGCGAGCCGTGGCGGCTCAACCTTCCTGCGCCGGCGTCGCGTCCCGCCCTCGACCTCGACGATCTCGCCGGCTCGGGCGGCGCGAGCGGCAGCGAGCAGTCGGCGGTCGTCGCGCCGATGCCGGGCACCGTGATCCGCGTCCTGGTCGAGCCCGGCAACGAGGTGGCCGCCCGCCAGCCGCTCGTCGTTCTGGAGGCGATGAAGATGGAGACGCCGCTCGTCGCGCCGTACGACGCCACCGTGCGCGCCGTCCATGTCGCGGAGGGCGACCGCGTCGCCGGCGGTGCCGTGCTGGTCGAACTGGACGAGTGATGGACGTCGTCCGCAGCGACGACGCCGGCGAGTTTCTCGCCCAGGCCGAGCCGCTGCTGCTCGCCGACGAGGCGCGCCACAACCTCATCCTCGGGATCGCCGGGACGATCCGCGACGCGCCCGAGCTCTATCCCGAGCGTCATCTCTGGCTCGTCCAGAGCGACGGCCGCACCGTCGCCGCCGCGTTGCGCACGCCGCCCTACAACCTTGTCCTCGCGCGGCCCGAGTCGGACGAGGCGCTCGCCGTGCTCGCCGACGCCGTCGCGGCGGAGGAGCTCCCGGGAGTCGTCGGCGCCGTCCCCGAGTCGGAGGCGTTCGCCGAGCTCTGGGCGCCGCGCGCCGGCAAGCCGACCCGGGTCGGGATGCGCCAGGGCGTGTACGCGCTCGAAGAGATCCAGCGGCTCCCGCTCGTTCCCGGCGTCGCGCGCGCTGCGACGGCGGCGGATCGCGAGCTCGCACTGCGCTGGTGGGTCGCCTTCGGCGAGGACGTGCTCCACGAGGGAGGCCCCGGCCGCGACCGCGCCGAGGCGACGCTCGACCACCGCCTCTCCTCCGCGAGCGCCGGGATCCTGCTCTGGGAGGACGGCGGCACAGCAGTCTCGCTCGCCGGCTGGGGCGGCGCGACGCCGAACGGGATCCGGGTCGGGCCTGTCTACACGCCGCCCGAGCTCAGAGGCCGCGGCTACGCGACGGCGCTCACAACAGAGCTCTCCCACCGGCTGCTCGACGGCCGCCTCGGGCCGGGCGGCCGCCGCTTCTGCTTCCTCTACACCGACCTAGCGAACCCGACCTCGAACGCGATCTACGAGCGCATCGGCTATCGCCGCGTCTGCGAGTCGGCCGAGATCACCTTCGGCTAGCTCAACACATCGGACACCGGTCGACGAGCGTCGTGCCGTCGGCGAAGTGAACGGTGAGCGCGAGCAGGGGAGCGTTCAGGGCCTCGAAGTCGTCGGTCGTGTACGTCCAGAAGTTGTCCGTCACGGGCAGCGTGACTTCCCGTCCGTTCGCCTCGAACGAGACCGCGGTAGCGCCGTCGACGGCGACGCCGATGGTTGTCCACGGCTTGGGGCCTGCCGTGTAGGCGAAGTCGGTGGCCGGGTGCGAGCTGCTGAGCGGATCGCTGCACGACCATTCCGGGTCGGGCGGTCCGACGACGAAGCACAGGGAGCTCTTCGTCGTCGTGATGACATAGACGTTCTGGCCGTTGGACAGTCGACCGACGTGGCGCGCCGTGTCGAACAACAGGCCTCCGATGACGGGCATCGTGTCCCCGTTCCCGCCCTCCATGTAGGCCCTCGTCGCCGGATCGATCACGTCCGAGCCGGTCTGGGGATGCTGTACGGCGCCGATGCCGTCGAAGGCTCCGAAGCCGTCCGCGATCGCGACACCGACGCCCGCCAGCGCAAGCACAACGACCACCGCGACGAGAGCGGGCTTCCATTGCCGCCGCGACACACGGCGCCGGCCGTGCGTCGCGCGAGCGCGTACGTCGCTCCAGTTCGGGCTCAACTCGGGCCGCATCGGGACCGCGTGGCCCAGTGAGTCCGCAATCCGCTGGTCGAAGCTACTCATCGTCAGCCTCCTCGAGTTTCCTTCGGAGCGCGCGGTGGGCCGCGTGCAGGGCCGCCGCGACAGTTCCCGGCGAGACCTCCAAGGCCTCGGCGATGCCGTCGTAGGACAGATCCGCGAAATAGCGGAGAAAGAGGACGAGGCGCTGCCGCTCGGGCAGGCCGGCGATCTGCTCCACCAGCCGCCGTTCGGGCTCGGCGGGCTCGGAAGTCGAGGACCGAAGCCAGGACGGAACAGGACGACGCGACTTGCGCCGCGACATCCGCGCCGCGTTCACGACGCACCGCCAGACCCAGCCCTCGAAGCTGCCACGCCCCTGGAAGCGGTCGAGCTCGCGGAGCGCGTACGAGAAGCCCTCCTGGACCGCGTCGCAAGCCTCCTCCGGATCTCGCGTGATCCCTTCGGCCACGCGAACGAACCGGTGGTAGCCGTCGTGGTAGAGCGTCGACAAATCGTCGGCGCTCGCTCCGCGGGCGAGCGGAACCTCATGCGGGAGCACTTCGTTCACACCCGCTAGATGCACGGCGGCGCGGGTTTCTTTATCGGGGGCCTAGAACAACTTCTGCAACTTCATGGCGGCGCCCATGTCGCCCTTGAGCTTCAGCTTCCCCGTCATGTACGCGCTCGTCGGGTTCTGCTCCCCGGCGATGATCCCCGCGAAGACCTCCTGCGAGGTGCTGATCGTGCAGTCGGCGGCGTCGTCCATGCCGTCGCCCACAGTCACGCTGCCGTCGGTGACCTTGACCGTCCACTGGCCCGCACCTTCGATGTCGAAGGCGTAGGAATTGTTCATTCCGGCCGTCTTGCTCGTGTCGGCCTGGGAGGGAAGGTTCTCGAAGAACTCCTGCACGCTCTGTGCCATCTGTCGCTCCTTCTCGGTTTGACGGCGCGAGTTTATGCGTCTCGCCGCTAGCATCGCGCCGCTATGACCAACGTGGAGATCGCCCTTCCCGGGCAGTTGGACGCGGACGCGCTCGCGCTGCCGGTGGCGCAGCCGCTGGGCGGCGAGGGCGCCGCGATCGTCGACGAGAAGCTCCGCGGCCGGCTGGCGCGGCTCGGGGAGAGCGGCGACCTGCGCGGTGAGAAGGGCGAGGCGCTTCTCCTGCACCTCGACGGCGAGCTGCAGGCACCGCGGCTTGTCGCAGCCGGCGTCGGGACGCGGGACGAGGTCGACCTCGACACGCTCCGCACGGCAGGCGCGGCGGCGGCACAAGCGCTGTCGCGGATAGGCGGCACGCTCGTCTGGTTGCTCGACGAGTCGCTGCCCGTGCCGCTTCCCGAGCAGGCGGCGGCGCTCGTCGAGGGCACGATCCTCGGCTCGTACTCGCCCGGTCGCTGGAAGTCGAAGGATGAAGCGCGCGGGCTGGAGCGGGTCGTCGTCGGTCATGAGGAGACGCCGGAGCTGCGCGCCGCCGTCGAGCGCGCGGCTCTCGTCGCTGAGTACGTCAACCGCGCCCGCGACCTCGCGAACATGCCGCCGAACGAGCTCACGCCCGCCGGCCTCGCCGCGGAGGCGGAGAAGCTCGCCGCCGAGCACGAGCACCTCACGGTCGAATCGCTCGGCCCGCAGGAGATGGAGGAGCTCGGGATGGGCGCGCTGCTCGCGGTCGGTCAGGGAAGCCGCAACGAGCCGCGCCTGGTCGTCCTCCGCTACGAGCCGCCGAGGCCGGCGAACAAGGACATCCTGCTCGGGCTCGTCGGCAAGTCGATCACGTTCGACACCGGCGGGATCTCGCTCAAGCCCGGCGGCGGCATGGAAGACATGAAAGGCGACATGGCCGGCGGCGCCGCGACACTGCACGGGATCGGCGCGCTCGCGGCGCTCGGGACGCCGGTGCGCGCGATTGCCTTGCTCGCCGCGGCGGAGAACATGCCGGGCGGCGGCGCCTTCCGGCCGGGCGACATCCTCCGGGCCGCGAACGGCAAGACGATCGAGGTGATCAACACCGACGCCGAAGGCCGCCTCGTCCTCGCCGACGCGCTCTGGTACGCGCGGCGCGAGGGCGCGACGCACGTGGTCGACCAGGCGACGCTCACCGGCGCGATGCAGCTCGCGCTCGGCGACCTCTACTCCGGCGTCTTCGCGAACGACGAGGAGTGGCTCGAGCGGATCGTCGAAGCGGGCAACCGCAGCGGCGACCTCGTCTGGCCCTTCCCGCTCCACCCTCGCTACCGCCGCTACATCGACTCGGCCTTTGCGGACATGAAGAACGGCTCGACGCTGCGAGAGGGCTCGCCCGTTCTCGCCGCGGAGTTCCTGCACGAGTTCGCCGGCGACGGCCCGTGGGCGCATATCGACATGGCCGGCCCGGCCTTCCTCGCGCGCAGCCGCGGCGACTATCTGCGCGTGCCGGGCGGCACCGGCTGGGGAGTCCGCCTCATCGCCGAGCTCGGCGAATCGTTCGTATGAACTTCGGCCTGACGGACGAGCAGGAGCTGATCCGGCGCACCGTCCGCGAGTTCGCGGAGTCGAAGGTCGCGCCGGTAGCCGAGGAGCTCGACCGCGAGGCGCGCTTCCCGTACGAGCTCGTCGCGGAGCTCGGCGAGCTCGGGTTGATGGGGCTGCCGATTCCAGAGGAGTACGGCGGCGCCGGCGGCGACACCGTCTCCTATGCGATCGCGATCGAGGAGCTGACGCGGATCGACTCGTCGGTGGCGATCACGGTCGCTGCGCACACCTCGCTCGGCACGATGCCGATCCTTCTCTTTGGCAATGAAGAGCAAAAACGCGAGTGGCTGCCGAAGCTCGCCTCGGGTGAAGGACTCGCTGCGTTCGGGCTGACCGAGGCGGACGCCGGCTCGGACGCCGGCGCGACGCGGACGAAGGCGGAGCTGCGCGACGGCGAGTGGGTGGTCGACGGCTCGAAGATCTTCATCACGAACGCGGGCACCGACATCAGCGCCTGCGTCTCGATCACCGCGGTCACCGGCGAGAAGGAGATCTCCAACCTCATCGTCCCCAACGGGACGCCCGGCTACGAGATCTCGGCCCCGCTGAAGAAGCTCGGCTGGCACGCGTCCGACACGCGCGAGCTCTCCTTCCACTCCTGCGCCGTGCCCGAGGGGAACCTCCTCGGCGAGCGCGGCCGCGGCTTCCACCAGTTCATGGAGATCCTCAACGGCGGGCGGATCTCGGTCGCGGCGATGGGCGTCGGGCTCGCGCAGGGCGCGTACGACCTCGCGCTCGGGTATGCGAAGGAGCGCCGCCAGTTCGGCAAGCCGATCGCGGAGTTCCAGGCGATCCAGTTCCAGCTCGCGGACATGGCGACGGAGATCGACGCCGGACGCCAGCTCGTCTACCGCGCCGCCTGGCTGAAGGACGAAGGCCGCGAATACGCGCTCGCGGCGGCGCAGGCGAAGCTCTTCACGGGGCTCCTCTCGAACCGGGTCGTCAACGCCGCGCTGCAGATCCACGGCGGCTACGGCTTCATGGAGGAGTTCGCGATCTCGCGCCTCTACCGCGACCAGAAGATCCTCGAGATCGGCGAGGGGACGAACGAGGTGCAGCGGATGGTGATCGCGCGGCACCTGGGTCTCTGAGCGGCACAATCCCTGTGTGCTGCCCGTCGTCTTCGCCGCGGTAGCGGCGCTCCTGTTCGCCCAGGGCGTCGTGCGTCTGCGACGCCGTGGGCGCGCCGATCTCGCCGGCTGGGATCGCGTCGCGCTGTTCGCCGCGGGGCTCGGAGTGACCGTCTTCGCGCTCGTGGGGCCGCTCGACCGGCTCGCCGATAACGACCTGCTCTCGGCCCATATGGGCCAGCACGTGCTGATCGGGGACCTCGGCCCGGCCCTGATGATCGCCGCGCTGCGCGGGCCGCTGCTCGTCTTCCTCCTCCCCGCTCCGGTCCTCGCGCCCATCGCGCGCAACGCGCGCGTCCGCGCGGTGCTCGGGACGCTGCTCCGCCCGCGCGTCGCCTTCTCGCTCTGGGCGCTGAACCTCGCGGTCTGGCACGTCCCCTACCTCTACGACACGGCGCTCGCCCACCAGAACCTCCACGACTTCGAGCACCTCTGCTGGACGGTGTGCGGGATCCTCGTCTGGACGCTGCTCGTCGATCCCGGCTCGCACCGGCGGCTGACGGTCGGCGGCCGCGTTGCCCTCGCGGCGGCGCTGTTCGCGGCCGGCCAGATCCTCACCGACGTCCTCGTCTTCTCCTTCACGCCGCTCTTCCCGGCGTATCAGGGCGCCTACGGGCTCTCGGCGCTCGCCGACCAGCAGATCGCGGGGCTCGTGATGATGGCCGAGCAGCTGCTCACGCTCGGGATCTGCGTCGCGCTGCTGCTGCGCCCGCGCTGGCGTCCGCACGCCCACCTCGCGGCGGCATGAGCGCAGTCACATGAACCCTGGGGACTTCGGCTTCGAGCCTCTCTTCCTCGCGCTCGCTGTGGCGGCCGGCCTCCTCTACTGGCGCGCGACGCGCCACGACCAGCCGCCGCGCTGGCGTGTCGTCACGTTCGTCTCCGGCCTCTTCCTCATCGCGGCCTCCCTCAACTCGCCGCTCGAGAACATCGCGGCGCACTACCTCCTGCTGATGCACCTGCTCCAGAACGGGCTGATCGCGGACCTCGCCCCACTGCTCGTGATGCTCGGCCTGACCCCGGCGATGCGCGAATCGCTGGCGCGGCGAGGGCTCGGCCGGCTTCGCTCCCGCTGGATCCTTCCCGTCTGGCTCGCGGCCTGGTACCTGACGCACATCGCGCCGTTCTACGACTGGGCGCTGCGGACCGGCTGGGGCCTGAACGTCGAGCACGCGATCCTGATCGCCGCCGGCCTGCTCTTCTGGTGGCCGATCGTGAGCGGCCGTCTGACGCCGCCGACCGGCCTCGCGTATCTCGCCGCCGCGTTCGTCGGCTCCGCCTTCCTCGGCCTCGCGTACATCTTCTCGAGCCGGCCGTTCTACACGTTCTACGAGCACGCGCCGCGGCTCTGGGGACTGTCGCCGGCCCGCGACCAGAACCTCGGTGGGATCCTGATGAACGGCGAGCAGACGCTCGTCTTCCTCCTCGCGATCGGCTGGTTCATCGTCCGGCTGCTCGACGAGGAGCAGGTCAACGAGGCGGACGGATCTGCCGCGCGGGGCTGAAGCCGAGGTAGCGGTCGGTCATGAAGTGCGCCGACGCGGCCATGTGGACGACGCGCGGCCGCAGCGTCCGGGGGTCGAAGGTGACGCGGAAGAAGGCGCCGAGGCTCGGATCGGCGAAGGAGACGGTCTCGAGATCGCCGCGAACCGACAGCACGTGCGCGTTCGTCACGCGCTCCCATAGCGTCGCCGGCTGCGGCAGCTTCGGGTCCTGCGTGGATGGCAACCAGTGGCCGCGCCCCGAGTTGCGATCCCAGCGGCGGTTCCCGATCACGATGCCGCCGCCCGATCCCTTGATCTCGTAGGCCAGCCGGTCCGGCGATTCGAGCCGCCAGCGCGCAGCGATCGCGTTCGTCGGACTCGAGGTGAGCCGCTCCTCGAACGTCACGCCGGGGAGCGAGCGGTACCTCCGCGCGTAACGGCGCACGATGCCGGTGGCGGAAGGCGCGTGCAGCGGCAACGCGAACGACGCGGTCTCGGGCGAGCCGAAGCCGCTCACTTCGACGCGGACGTGGCGGCTCGGGGTGACAGCGGCGCGATAGCAGCCGCTCCCGCACGGCGACGCGGCCGCGCCGGAGGGGACGAAGCGGACGTGGAGGCCGCTCAGCCCGCCGCCGGCGGGTGAGAGGACGATTGCGGTGAGCCGGTGCGGCTCCGCCTCGAGCGCGATCGCAAGCGGGCCTGCCTCGCGCGCGAGGACGATCGCGCCGGGCGGCGGCGCCGGCGGATTCGGGGTCGGCTCGAGCGCGGCCGCCGGCGACGAGACCGGCAGATAGTTCCGCCCCGGCCGCAGCTGCACGAGCACCGCGACAGCGACCACGAGTCCCGCGACGAGCGCGAGCTCGAGCACCGCGCGTCGGCGGAAGCGCGCGCGGAGCAGCCAACCGAGCGCGAGCGCGGCGAGCGCGATGCCGGTCTTGACGAGGATCGTCTGTCCATACGACGTCTCCCAGAGCTGCGACATCGCGGTCAGCTCGAAGCCGGCGCGCAGCCCGCCGGTGATTCCGACGACGACCACACCGGCGCCCGCGAGCAGACCTGCTCGGCGCCGCTCACCACCCACGCTGACGAGCCCGAGCACGACGCCCACCCAGGCCGAGGCCGCGAGGACGTGCAGGACGTCGATCACGACATTGACGCGCGATAGCCCGGGATCGAGCGCGTGGCCGGAGACCGACGGTACGACCGCCAGCCCGAGCGCGAGCACGAGCGCCGGCCGCAGCGCGACGATCGCACCGATCGCGACGAGGCCGGCGGCCGCGAAGCCGGCGCCCATCGCCGCGCCGTAGCGGGTGCCCAGCCCGACCCGGTGCGCCTCGATTCCCGCGCCGATCGCCACGAGCACGGCGGCGACTCCGAGCACGACTGCGACACGCTGCGCCACGTCTCCTTCCAGCCGCCGCAAGACGAACAGCGCATAGAGGGAGATCCCGACCGCCGCCAGCACGCCGGCGAGGAAGAGCCAGCGGGTCACCGTCACGCCGGCTCCCGGTCCGGTCGCCTCCGCCTTCAGCACCGCGGTCGGCGGCGCGCGCCCGACGCCGACACCGAAGGCAAGGACGCCGGACTCGAGATGCCCGTCGTCCGAGATGATCGACCAGCGAACGGAGTAGTCGCCGTTCCGCAGGTGCGCCTGCAGCGGGATGACGAGCGTCCTTCCCGACGCGGTCGGCGCGCTGCCGAGCACGGAGCCGCCGCCGTTCCGGACCGCCTTGATGCCCGGGCCGACGCGCACGACGTCGTCGAAGACGACCTGCACCGCCGCCGGCGACTGGGCGCGGACGGAGCCCGACGCCGGATCCGTCCGCACGAGGTTCGCGTGCGCCGCCGCCGTCGCGGGCAATGCGAGTGCGAGGAGCGCGACCGCGGGAAGAACGCGCTTCACATCGGGAGTCATAGCCGCAGTTGGTGTTAGGTTCGCGCCGTGCTGTTCCGTCAGTTCGTCGACGACGACCTCGGCTGTGCTTCGTACATCGTGGGAGACGAGCACGCCGGAGTCGCTGTTGCTGTCGACCCTCCCTACGCGATCGAGCAGCTCCTGGATGCCGCCGAGCGGCAAGGCGTGCGCCTCGTCGCCGTTCTCGAGACGCACACGCACGCCGACCACGTCTCCGGCCACGGCCGGCTCGCGCTCGAGCACGGCGTCCCGGTCCACGTCCATTCGCTCGCCGGCGCGGCGTTCGAGCACGAGCCGCTCGAAGACGGAACGGAGGTCGAGCTCGGCCACGTCGTCGTCCGGACGATCCACACGCCGGGCCACCGTCCCGAGCACTGTTGCTTCGCGGTCGTCGACCGCTCCCGCGGTGACGAGCCGTGGCTCGTCCTGACCGGTGACTGCCTCTTCGTCGGCGACGCCGGCCGGCCGGACCTGGCGGTCGGTGCAGAGGAGGGAGCGGAAGGGCAGTTTCACAGCCTGCGGCGCCTCGTGAAGCTCGGCGACGGTGTCGAGGTCTTCCCCGGGCATGTCGCCGGCTCGCTCTGCGGCGCGGCGATGAGCTCCAAGGCGTCGACCACGCTCGGCTTCGAGCGGCGCTTCAACCCGCAGCTACAGGGCGAGCTCGGCGACTTCCTCTCCGCCGCGCTCGGCCGCCCGCAGCCGCCCCGCCCGCCGAACATGGAGCGGATCGTCGAGCTGAACCGCGGCGAGCTGCTCGGCGCACAGCCGCCGCTCGCGCGTATGGATTCCCCTCCCGGCGACGCGATCGTCCTCGACGTCCGGCCGACTGACACATTCGCGGCCGGGCATCGGCCCGGCGCGGTCGGCATTCCCTGCTGCGGCTCGAGCTTCGCGACGAAGGCGGCCTTCGTCCTGCCGGAGCGGCCGGTCGTGATCCACGCGAGCGACGAGCACGAGGCGCAGCGCGCAGCGCGTTCGCTGCACGCCGTGGCGATCTTCGAGCTCGCCGGCTGGCAGGAGGGCGGCGGGGACGAGCAGCTCGAGCCCGTCTCGCTCGAGGAGCTCGAGAAACTGCTGGCCGACGACGCAGTTGAGCTGCTCGACGTGCGCGAGGCGGACGAGCGCGACGAGGGTCACATCCCCGGCTCGCGCCATCTCCCCTACCGGACGGCGCGCGCCGCAGCCGAAGCCGGGCTCCTCGACGGGCGCCCTGTCGTGACGATCTGCGAATCGGGCCCGCGCGCAGCGATCGCCGCGAGCGTCCTGCAGGCAGCGGGAGTCGAAGCACGGCCCGTACTCCACGGCGGCACCGCAACGTGGCAGGCGCACGGCGGCGAGCTTTCCTGCTTCCGCCGCTGCGGCTCATAGTTCGCGAGGCTGACGCCTCACTCGCTGGGAGCGGAACTCCGCGGGCCGGAAAGCGCGGGTTCCGTCCGACCCTTCGGCTGGTACTCGATTCAGGCGAGTAGTGCGCTCACCCTGCGCGAGCCCTAGCTCCCGCCTGAGCTATCAGTCCAGACGCTCGACCGGATAGCTCCACTCGCCGAGCTTCGCCACCAGCTCGTCGCAGTGCGCTGTATCGCGCGTCAGGAGCGTCAGCTCGACGCCCGTCTCGCCGACCGGGACGCCGGCCGCTTCCCGCTGGTGCTCGACTTCGACGACGTTGACCCGCTCCGCCGCGAGCAGGCCGAGCAGCGTCGCCAGCTCGCCCGGGCGGTCGGGTACGCGCGTCCGCAGGACGAGGTAGCGGCCGTGGCTCGCGAGCCCGCGCCGCATGACCTGAACCATTAGCGACGCGTCGATGTTGCCGCCGGAGAGGAGCGCGAGCGCCGGGCCAGACCCGCCGACAAGCCCGCCGAGGATCGCGGCGACCCCGACCGCGCCGGCGCCTTCGACAACGAGCTTCGTGCGCTCGGCGAGGAGGACGATCGCCTCCGCGATCTGCTCGTCCTCGACCGTGACGATCTCGTCGAGCGTCTCGCCGAGGATCCCCATCGTCAGCTCGCCCGGCTCCTTCACCGCGATGCCGTCGGCGATCGTGAAGCCTGAGCCGCCGGGTCGGGTTCCCGCCGCCTGCACGCCGACGAGCCGCAGTCCCGGCCGCACCGCCCGCAGCGCAAGCGAGATCCCCGACGCGAGCCCGCCGCCGCCGATCGGGATCACGACCGTCTCGAGCTCCTCGACCTGCTCCGCGATCTCGAGCCCGATCGTCCCCTGACCCGAGATGACGACCGGATCCTCGAAGGGGTGGACGTACGCGCCACCGCTCGCCTCGGCATACGCGAGCGACGCGGCGAGCGTCTCCTCGAACGCCGGCCCGGTCAGCTCGACCTCGGCGCCGTAGTTGCGCGTCGCGTCGACCTTCGCCATCGGGGAGTCCTGAGGCATGAAGATCCGCGCCGGCGCGCCGAGCTCCCGCGCAGCCCAGGCCACGGCCTGCCCGTGGTTGCCGGCGCTCGCCGCGACGACGCCCGCCGCCCGCCGTTCCGGCTCGAGGGAGGAGACCTTCGTGTAGGCGCCGCGGATCTTGAACGATCCCGTCCGCTGCAGGTTCTCGGCCTTGAGCACGACCGTCCGGCCGGCGAGCCGCGAGAGCGTCTCCGACGGGAAGACCGGCGTACGGCGCGCGACGCCGTCGAGCAGCTCGCGCGCGCGCTCGATCTCAGGAAGTCCCGGTGCCGTCACTGTCGCCATCGTGGATGCGGAAGACCTTCTCGAGTATCTCGCGCACCGCGGTGAGCGGGTCGAGCTCACGCGCCTGCACCTCGGCGAGCAGGCGCCGTAGCTCGGCGTCGTCGGCGACCGCCTGCTCGAGATGGCGACCCGCGCGGCTCGCCGCCACGGCGAACACCTCCCGTGCGAGATTCGCGCGCCGCCGCTCCTCCAGCCGGCCGCTCTGCTCGAGGAAAGCGCGATGCGCCTCGATCTTCTCCCAGAGCTCCGGCACGTGCTCGGCGCGCACGGCCTCGGTGAGGACGATCGGCGGGTTCCAGTCAGCGCTGCGGTCGAGCCTGAGGATCGAGCGCACCTCGTTGAGCATCGTCTTGGCAGCGGGGTGATCCATCTTGTTGATCGCGATCACGTCGGGGATCTCCATGATCCCCGCCTTCAACGCCTGCACCGCGTCGCCCGAGCCGGGCATGAGGACGAGGACGACGGTGTCGGCGATCCCGATGATCTCCACCTCGCTCTGGCCGGCGCCGACCGTCTCGAGGAAGACGAGATCCTTGCCCGCGGCATCGAGGACGAGGAGCGCCTGCAGCGTTGCCTCGGCGAGGCCGCCGAGGTGGCCTCGCGTCCCCATCGAGCGGATGAAGACGTCGGGGTCCAGGAAGTGGTCGCTGAGCCGGATCCGGTCGCCGAGCAGCGCGCCATGCGTGAACGGGCTCGACGGGTCGACCGAGACGACGCCGACCGTCCTCCCCTGCTCGCGCACATGCCGGATCAGCGCGGAGACGAGGCTCGACTTGCCGACCCCGGGCGGCCCGGTGAGGCCGACGGAATAGGCGGAGCCGGTCTGCGGATAGACGTCGGCGACGACGCCGTACGAGAGCGGGTCGCCGTCCTCGACGAGCGAGATCGCGCGCGCGAGGGCGCGCCGGTCGCCGCTGCGGACGCCGGCGGCGAGATCCTCGCGTGTCCACTCACGGCGGGTCGGCACCCGCACGATGCTAGTTGCCGACCGGGACGGGCGCGGCCTCCGGCACAGGCTCGGCCTGCGCGGCCGTTTCGCTGCCGAGGCGGCGCGCGAGCACCCAGCCCGCGACCGCGGCGACCGCCAGCGCAACGCCGGCGCCGCCCCACTCCCAGCGCGCGCCGGCCTGATGGATGACGGCGCCGCCCACCCCTTCGCCAATCGCGACGGCGAGATACGTGGCGCTCATGACGAACGTGAGCGCGCGGCCGCGCAGGACGTCGAACACGGCGCGCTGGACGAGGAGCGCATTGCACGCGACCGCCGCGCCGTTGCCGATCCCGAGGACGACACAGAACGCGCCCGCAACCCAGACGTCGGGGCTCAAGCCGGCGGCGACATAGCCGGCTCCCATCAGCGCGAGGCTGGCTCCGTAGACGAACGCGACGCCTCGCCGCTCGAGCAGCGACGCGCTGGCGAAGCTGCCAAGCACGAGGCCCAAGCCGATCGCGCCGTAGAGGAGGCCATAGCCAAAGTCGCCGGCCGAGAACGTGTGCTTCGCAAGGAAGATCTCCGACACGTTCGCGGCGCCGACGCCGAGCGACGCGACACTCCACGCGACGAGCACGGCGAGCATCGATCGCGAGCGGAGCGCGGCGACGAAGCCGTCCCCGAGATCTCGCCAGTAGCCACGCGAGAGCGCGCGCTCGCTCTGCAGGAGCCGCCGCGGAATCCGAACGACGAGCACGATCGAGACGACGAAAGACGCCGCGTTGATCCCATAGGCGGCCGACGGGCCGGCGGCCGCGGTCAGGAGGCCGCCCACGACAGGCCCGACCGTCCAGCTCAGGTTCTCCACCGTCTGCAGGAGCGCGTTCGCCCGCGGCAGCAGCTCCTCGTCGACGAGGTTCGGCACCCCGGCGTAGACCGCCGGCCGGAAGAAACCCGTGGCGAGACCGGCGACGAGCGCGAGACCGACAACGGTTGCCGCGTTCGGCGCGAACGGCAGAGCGACGAAGACGCCTACGCGCAACGCGTCCGCCGCGATCATCAGCGAGCGCCTCTCGAGCCGGTCGAGGAGCGGCCCGAGCAACAGGCCGATCAGGATCGTCGGCAGGAACTCGACGACGAGCACCGCGCCGACCCAGATGCCGGTGTGCGGGGACCGACTCGTCCGGTCCGCGACGTCGATCGCCAGCGCGACGACGGCGAGCAACGTGCCCACGCTCGACCCGAGCGTGGCCAGGAAGAGATTGCGGAACCCCGCGAGCCGGAGCGGGGCGAGTTGGGCGGAACTGGGCCTCACGGGCGTCGGCCGGAAAGTACCACCCGAATCAGCGGTTTACGAGACGCCAGAAAGGACGTGTCCCAAGGCGACAGCGAAGAGCTCGTTCTCCTCCGGCGTCCCGACGCTGACGCGGATCGCCTCCGGCGCGCCGAAACTGTCCAGCGGCCGGACGATGACGCCTTCCCGCAGGAGCCGCTCGAACAGCTCGCGGCCGCCGCCGACGTCGGCGAAGAGGAAGTTGCCGCGCGCCGGCTCGACCGGCTCGAGGCCGTGCGACCGCAGGATCTCCGCGAGCCGCTCCCTTCCCGCCGCGTTCAGCTCGCGCCGCCGCGCGATCTCGGCCGAGTCGTCGAGGCTCGCGAGCGCGGCCGCCTGCGCCTGTGCGGTGACGTCGAACGCCCGCCGCACCTTCGACGTCGCGGTCACGACATCCGCCGGCGCGACAGCCCAGCCGACGCGCAGCCCCGCGAGCCCGAAGATCTTCGAGAACGTGCGCAGCACCGCGAGCCGACGCCCAGCGCGGAAGAGCTCGACGCCGTCGGCGAAGTCCGGGTCGTCGATGTACTCGAAGTACGCCTGGTCGAGGACGCAGAGGACGTGTTCCGGCAGACGGTCGAGGAACGCGAGCAGCTCCTCCCTGCCGTTCGCGGTTCCCGTCGGGTTGTTCGGGTGGCAGACATAGACGAGCTTCGTCCGCGGCCCGATCGCCTCGAGCAGCCCGTCGAGGTCGTACTTGTGGTCGCGCAGCGGCACGCGCTTCGCCTCGGCGCCGAGCTTCGCCGCGTCGAGGACGTAGCTCGGGAACGACGGCCAGCCGCAGACGACGTCGTCGCCAGGATCGAGCGTCGCCTGCGAGAGCAGGTCGATGATCCCGTCTGCGCCGGAACCGACGATCACCTGCTCGAAGGCCACGCCCGCGCGATCGGCCAGCGCCGCCCGCAGCGCCCAGACCCCGCCGTCGGGGTAGCGGTTCAGCTCCTGCTCCCCCCGCTCCATCGCCTCGATCGCCGCCGGAAACGGCGGAAACGGCCCCTCGTTGGACGCGAGCTTGACGACGTGCTCGAGCCCGAGCTCCCGCTGCACCGCCTCGACCGGCTTCCCCGGCTCGTATGGCACGAGGTCGGCGATCGAGTCGCGGAAGAGACTCAATTCAGACTTTCCGGCGCCCGAACGGGAGCTTGCGGCCCAGCTTCTTCGCCTGCTTGCGCGCCACGGTCTTCCCCACCTTCAGCGCGAGCCAGCCGACGACTGCGTTACGCCTGTTGACGATGCTCATGGCTCCTCCTTGCCTCGCGCCGAGGCTAGCGCATCGCCAGAGCCAGAAAGGGGAAGAGCCGCCCTGCGGGTGGCGGCTCTTCCGAGGAAGTCGGTCCCGGACCGTCCGCGGGCGGCGCTCGATCCGGGACCGGGGACGAGGATGTCCTGCCCGGAGTTTCGCCACCGGGCCGCCGACGTGCGAAGTTCAGCCCCCGGCTTTACCGAGCCTTTACGCCGGCGTTTTCGCGCGCGGCTTGCGGTTCGGGACGTGGATCGCGCGCCCGAGCGCGACGAGGCCGGCTTCCTTGATCGCCTCGGAGAGGGTCGGATGCGGCGCGATCCCGTCGGCGATCGTCTCGACCGTCGACTCCGCGTCGAGCGCGACCACACCCGCCTCGACCATGTCGGTCACGTGCGGCCCGACCATGACGAGCCCGAGCAGCTCCCCGTAGCGCGTCTCGTGGATCGACTTCACCCAGCCGACGGTCTCGTCCTGCATCACGGCTCGCGCGTTCGCGGCCCACGGAAACTGCCCGACCGCCACGTCGTCGCCGTACTCCTCGCGGGCCTCCGCCTCGGTCAGGCCGACGGCAGCGATCTCGGGATCGGTGTAGATCGGCCGCGGCACCGCGCGCTCCTCCATCACAGCCTCGTGGCCGGCGGCGTTCTCCGCCGCGACCTCGCCCTCGCGGAACGCCGTGTGCGCGAGCTGCCAGTAGCCGGCGCAGTCGCCGACGGCGTAGATGTGCGGAACGCTCGTGCGGCGGTGGTCGTCGGTGGCGATACCGGCGCGCTTGTCGAACTCGACGCCCGCCGCCTCGAGCCCGATCCCCTCGACGAGCGGGCCGCGCCCGACGGAGACGAGCATCAGGTCGGCCTGCACCGTCTCGCCCTCTCCGAAGTGGACGGTCAGCTGTGAGCCGTCGTCCTCGACCTTCGTGCACTGCTTGCCGAGCTGGAGGGAGATGCCGCGCTTGGAGAACTGCTTCGCGAGCTCCGTCGCCGCGTCGGCGTCCTCCTGCGGGATGAGACCTTCGAGCATCTCGACGATGGTGACCTCGGAGCCGAAGCGGTTGAAGATCGAGGCGAATTCGCAGCCGATGATGCCGCCGCCGAGGATCACGAGCCGGCCGGGGACGTCCTCCTGCGCAAGCAGGCCAGTGGAGTCGACGCAGCGCGGCGAGTCGAGCCCGTCGATCGGCGGACGGAGCGGGAACGAGCCGGTGGCGATGATCGCGGACTTGAAGGTCACGTCCTCCCCGCCCTCGACGGCGATCGTGTTCGCGTCCTTGAAAGCGCCCTTGCCCTTGACCCACTCGACGCCGTTCGCCTTGAACAGGCCGGCGACGCCCTGCGTCATCTGCTTGACGACGCCCTCCTTCCAGGCGTTCGAGGCGCCGAAGTCGAGCTTCGCCTCGCCGACCTGGACGCCGAACTTCGCGAAGCTTTCTTCGGCTTCCCTGAGCGCAAACGCGGTCTGCACCCACGCCTTCGTGGGGATGCACCCGACGCGCAGGCACGTGCCGCCGAGCTCGGGCTCCTTCTCGATGCAGGCGACCTTCGCGCCAAGCTGCGCGGCGCGGATGGCAGCGGTGTACCCGCCCGGGCCGCCTCCGAGGACGGCGACGTCAACGTCCATGCTCATCTCCCTCAGTCATTTGCGTTGAGCGTAGTCAGAGGTCCGCGACCATCGTCACGGTTCCGTCGTCGCGGCGGTGCTCGTGGAAGCCGTACTGCTCGTAGAAGCCGGTTTGCCCCGGCTCGGCGCTGAGGCTGACGCGGGAGAAGCCGTCCGCGCGCGCTCGCTCGAGCAGCGCCTCGAGGAGCTCGCCGCCCGTGCCGTGGCCACGGTGGCTCGGGACGACGGCGACCGTCAGCTCCGGAGTCTCCTCGTCGACGAAGCCGAAGCCCGGCGCGGCGGCCGGGAAGAGCCGGTACCAGGCGGCGCCGAAGATATTCGGGCCGGCGAAGGCGATCACGCCGCCATCGCCGCGCCGTCCCCAGTTCTGGACGTAGCGGAAGACGGGCAGGTCCGGATCCTCCGCGATCCGCCAGTGGTAGGCGTGCCGGAGCATGTCGCGGAGAAAGCGCGTGTCCTGGCGATCTGCCGGCCGGAGCATTTAGCGGCCCGCCACTACGGACGCAGCTCCTCGGCGAATTGGATTCGGTTGCCGTCGGCGTCGAAGACGTCGAGCAGCCGCATCTCGCCCTGCAGCTCGAGGACGATCCCGACCTCGACGCCCACCCGCCGCAAGCGGTCGGCCTCGCCCTTCAGATCGTCGACGTCGACGTGCGCGACGCCACTGTCCTCGCTCGGCTCGCCCTCCGCGAGCCCGATCTCCATCTCGCCGCGGCGCAACGTCGACCAGCGCTCCTCGGCATTGGCCTCGAGCTCCTCGAAGCCGAGCGTCTCGCGGTAGAAGCCCCTTGCGGAATCGAGATCGCGGACGTGGTACCAGACAGTTGGCGCCATTCTCGGCTCCTAGAGGGCCAGCCCCGGATCCTCGAGGCTCTCCTTCAGAGTCTGGAGGAAGGCGGCCGCGGGCGCGCCGTCGACCGCCCGGTGGTCGAACGTGGCCGTGAGCGTGAGCATCGGCCTGACCGCGAGCTCGCCGCCGACCGCGACGACCCTGTCCCCGGCCGCGCCGACCGCGACGATCGCGGCCAGCGGCGGGTTGAGGACGGCGGTGAAGCTCTCGACCGCGTACATGCCGAGGTTGGAGATCGTGAACGTGCCGCCTTCGAGATCCTCGGCGCGCAGCTTGTTGTCGCGTGCACGGCCGACGAGATCGGCCCGGACGCCGGCGATCTCGGCGAGCGAAAGCCGCTCGGCGCCGTGCACGACGGGCACGACGAGCCCCTGCGGCGCGGCGACTGCAATGCCCACATTCGCGCTCGGGTGGAGCAGGATCGCCTCCTCCGTGAACTCCGCGTTCACCTCGCGATGCCGCAGCAGAGCCTGCGCGGCGACCTTCGTGAGGACGTCGGTGACGGTGACGCGCACGTCGGGATCCCGCTCGCGCAGCCTGGCGACGAGCGCGTTGGCGCGCGTCATGTCGGCGGAAGCCTGGAGCTGGAAGACGGGGATCTGCCACGCCTCGGTGAGACGCCGCGCGATCGTCTTGCGGATGTTCGTGAGCGGCACGCGCTCGACTTCGCCCGAAGGAACCCTCGCTTGTAACACAGCGTCACTTGCCGGAATTGGTGCGCCGGTCTCGCCGTGCTCGACGTCCTCGGCGACGATCCGCCCCTCGGGTCCCGTACCGCTGAGGGAGGCGAGGTCGATGCCGCGCTCGCGCGCGAGCCGTCGCGCGAGCGGCGAGGCCTTGATCCGTCCGTTTCCGGACGGCGCCGCGGCAGTCTCGTGCCCGTCCTTCGCTTGTAACACAGTGTTACTTGCGGGTTCTGGCTCGGGAACGGACGCCCTTTCGTCAGCATTTATCGCGGGCTCCGCGGCACTCTCGGGGATGTCCTCGCCCTCTTTTCCGATGAAGGCGACGGTGCGGCCGACGGAAACCTCGCCTTCGGCCACCGCGATCTTGAGAAGGACGCCGCTCGCCTCCGCCTCGACCTCCTGCGTGACCTTGTCCGTGTCGAGCTCGAAGAGCGGCTCGCCTTTCTCCACCGCCTCGCCCTCGGACTTCAGCCAGCGGACGATCGTGCCGGACTCCATGCCCTGGCCGAGCCGCGGCAGGATCACCTCGGTCGCCACGCGCTACGCCTTCCCCACCGTCCGCTTGATCGCGGCGAGCACGTCGGCCGCGTGCGGGACGACGAAGTTCTCCATCACCGGCGAGAACGGCAGCGGCGTGAACTTCGCGCCGACACGCTCGACCGGCGCGTCGAGCCAGTCGAAGGCCTGGTACTGGAGGACGGCCGCGACCTCGGCGCCGAACCCCATCCGCGTCACGGCCTCGTGCGCGACGACCGCGCGGCTCGTCTTCTTCACGGAGTTGACGAGCGTCTCCTCGTCGAGAGGCTGCAGCGTGCGCGGATCGACGACCTCGACCGAGATGCCCTCGCTCTCGGCCTCCTCCGCCGCCCGCAGGGACTCGTGGACGAGCCTGCCCGTCGCGATCACCGTCACGTCCTCACCCTCCCGATGGACGCGCGCGCGGCCGAGCGGGATTGGCTCGATCTCCTCCGGCACGTTCCCTTTGATCGGATAGAGCGTGCGGTGCTCGAAGAAGACCACCGGGTTGTCGTCGTAGATCGAGGACCAGAGCAAGCCGCGCACATCCTCGGGCGTCGAGGCGAAGACGACCTTGAGCCCCGGGATGTGGACGAACCACGCCTCCAGCTGTTGAGCGTGCTGCGCGCCCGGCGACCAGCCCGCGCCGCCCTGCGTGCGGAAGACGACGGGGACGTTGATCTGCCCGCCGGACATGTAGCGGTGCTTCGCAGCCTGGTTGACGACCTGCTCGGCGGCGAGGGTCAAGAAGTCCTCGTACATGACCTCGGCGATCGGGCGCATGCCCTGGATCGCGGCGCCGATCGCCGCGCCGGCGAGCGCCATCTCGGAGATCGGCGTGTTGCGGACGCGCTCAGGCCCGAACTCGTCGAGCAGCCCTTGCGTCACGCCCATCGAGCCACCCATCTCGGCGATGTCCTCGCCCATGATGAAGACGTCCTCGTCGGAGCGCATCGCCTGCACGAGCGCGTCGCGCACCGCCTCGCGGTAGGTCAGCTCAGGCATAGACGTTCTTCAACGCGTCTTCGGGCGCGGGATCCGTGCCGTTCTTCGCGAACTCGACCGCGGCCTCGACGATCTCCGTCACCTCCGCGTCCAGCTCCTCGAAGTCGGAGTCGGACATCTCGATCTTGGCGTGCAACAGCTCGACCGGGTCGCGCGTCTCGCGCAGCTCGCGCGCCTCGTCCTTGTCGCGGTAGACCTGCGGATCGCCGATGTAGTGGCCCGTGAAGCGCACCGTTTCGAGGTGGACGAAGACCGGCCCGTCGCCGCGGCGCGCATGGTCGAGCGCCTTCCGCGCCGTCTTGTAGACCGCCTCGACGTCCTGCCCGTCCGCCTTCATCGTCTTCATCCCGAAGGCCTTCGCACGGTCGGAGAGGTCTCGGATCGGGGAATGCTGGGACTCCGGGGTCGACTCCGCCCATTTGTTGTCCTCGAGCACGTAGACAGCCGGCACCTGCCAGAGCTGCGCGAGGTTGAGCGATTCGTGGAAGGTGCCGATGTTCGTCGCGCCGTCACCGAAGAACGCGAGCGCGACCCGCGGCTCGCCGCGCAGCTTGAAGGCGAGCGCTGCGCCGGTGATCGCCGGCAGCCCCCCTCCTACGACGGCATTCGCGCCGAGGTTGCCGCGCTCGACGTCGTAGAGGTGCATCGAGCCGCCGTAGCCGTGCGAGCAGCCCTCCTGCTTGCCGTAGAGCTCGGCCATCAGCTCGTTCGGGTGCGTCCCCTTCGCGAGCGTGTGGCCGTGCGCGCGATGGGTGGAGGCGATCACGTCGCCGTCCTCGAGCGCGCGACAGACACCGACCGCGCAGGCCTCCTGACCGATCGCGACGTGCAGGAAACCGGGCAGCTCGCCGGCGCGGAAACGCTCCTCGACCTTCTCCTCGAACCGCCTGATGAGCAGCATCTCGCGCAGCACGTCCTGGAGATCCGCCTTCGCCAGACTCGCCCTCTGCTCCACCTTTGCCACGGGCCGGAGTGTACGGTTCGCGCCGTGCTCGTCGAGCAGTGGAATGGCATCGTCAGCGGCTTGGATCCGAGCTGGAGCGACGTCCGACTGAGCCTCCGAATCGACGCGGACGGGGGCCGCGAGCGCGCCGCTGCGCTGCTCGGACCGGCCGGCCCGGGTCTGGGGCGCGACTCGATTCGCTTCTACGTGACCCGCACGGGACACGGGATCGGACCCGAGGCTGCGCGGCGGCTTTTGCGGCGGATCGACGCCGAAGGGATCACGGGCGAGCTGACGCTCGTCTCGGCGAGCGAGGCAGAGCCGGCGCCCGAGATCGCGCGGGCGACCCTCGCGGCAGAGTGGGACGCCGCGCTCGGGGTTCTGCCTTCGGACTGGAGCGACCTCGTCGTCGAGCTGGAGCTCGAGTCGAGCGCCGACGTCGACCGTGGCGCCGTTCTCTGCGCGCCCGTCAATCCCATCCAGTCGACAGGTAGACCAGGCTTCCGCTTCCGCTGCGCGAGCTCGCACGGCTACGGCGCCTCCGCCGGCATGGTCGGCCGCTGCCTCTCCCGCCTGGACGCCGACGGCATCACGGGCCACGTCCGCATCACGCGCGTCCTCAGCGACGTCCATCCGGTCGGCACGCAAGGCGCCGTTTTCAGCGTCGGCCGCCGGCCGGCCTGATTACGGTCCGGCCAGGCCGGTAACGAGGAGGATGTGAACGGGATGGGACTCTCCGACGCGACGAAACGGGTCGCCGACCACGCACGCTCGCTCGTGCAGCTCGAGTTACGCCTCGCGGCCACCGAGATCAAGCGAAAGCTGATCGCGCTCGGCGCCGGAATCGGGCTCACGCTTGCGGCCGCCACGTTCGGCCTCCTCGCGCTCGTGTTCGGACTGGCTGCGGGAACCGCCGCGCTCGCGCTCGTCCTGCCGGCCTGGGCCGCGCTGCTCGTGATGTTCGGCGGGCTGTTCCTCTGCGCGGGGCTGCTCGGCGGGATCGGCATCGCCTTACTGCGCAAGGGCGCGAAGCCGATCCCGGAACAGGCGATCGAGGAAGCGCAAATGACACGGGAGACGTTGCAAGATGGGCACTGAGCCCGAGCTTCGGCAGGAGCTCGCCGAGGAGCGGCTGGAGCTCAAGGAAGCCGTCGCGGACCTGCGCGGCGAGCTCGGAGACGCGGCCGAGCGCGGCAAGAAACTCGGCATCCGCGTCGGCGCCGCAACCGGCGCGGCGATCGCCGCGAAGCTGCTCCTGAAGCTGAAGCGCCGCCGCAGCGACTAGGCGCGCAGCGTCGCGCCGAACTGCTTCTCGACCGCGGCGGCGATCGCGGCGCGGACGGGCGTCACATCAGCGTCGGTCAGCGTCCGCTCGGGTGAGCCGAAGGCGAGCCGGAAGGCGAGCGACCGCTTGCCCTCCCCCGTTTGCGGGCCGCGGTACTCGTCGAAGACCTCGGCCTCGCGCAGCAGCTCGCCGGCCGCCTCGCGGATCGTCGCGAGCAGGTCACTCGCCGGCACGTCCTCGTCGACGACGAAGGCGAGATCCTGCAGGACGGACGGGAAACTGGCCACGTCGCGGTACAGGACCCGCTGGGGGATGGTCGTCTCCAGCTCCGCGAGGTCGAGCTCGAAGGCCGCCCAGCCGCGGCCGAGGGCCGGGTGCAGCTCGCCGACCCAGCCCTGCGCGAACCGGCCCGTCTTGCCCGGATGGAGCAGCGGATGTTCGCCGCGCTCGAGCGCGAGCTCGACGTGAAGGCTGTCGTAGAGCGTGTCGAGCACGCCCTTGGCGTCCGCATAACCGCCTTCGAGCATTCCCGCCACGAGCCAACGCTCGTTCGGGAGCTGCCGGCCCGACGGGAGGTAGACCCGCGCGATCTCGAACAGAGAGACGCTCTCGCTGCCGGCGTCGCGGTTGCGCTCCGCGGCGGTGAGCAGGCTCGGCAGAAGCGTCGTGCGCAGGACGGACTGGTCGCTCGAGAGCGGCAAGGAGAGACGCAGCGCCGCGGCGTCCGGATCCTCGGCGACGAGGCTCGGCGTGTACGCCTCGGAGAGCCCGCAGCCCACGAGCACGTCCTCCACCTCGCGGCGCAGCCGCAGCAGCCGCGGCAGGCGCCCGATCGCTTCGCGACGCTGCGGCAGCGTGAAGGGAACCTCGTCGAGGACGAAGCGCGCAACCTCCTCGATCACGTCCGCCTCGCGCGTGACGTCCCGCGCGCGCCACGTCGGCACCGTCACCTCCGCGCCGTCGACCTCGAAGTCGAGCCCCCGCAGGATCGCGTGCTGGCGCTCCTCCGGAACTTCCAGCCCGAGCACGGCGTTCGTCCGCTCGGGGCGCAGCTTGACCACCGGCCGCTCGGGAAGCTTCCCGTGCACGTCGCTCTCGCCGACCCACCGGGCGCCGGCCGTCTCGACGAAGAGTTGCGTCGCCAGCCGTGCGGCGTGCTCCGCGAGATACGGGTCGACGCCCTTCTCCCAGCGGTTCGAGCCCTCGGTGCGCAGCGCCAGCCGCTCGGAGGTGTGGAGGATCGTCACCGGCTCGAAGTTCGCCGCCTCGAGCAGGACGCTCGTCGTCCGCTCGGTGACTTCCGTCTCCTCGCCACCCATGATCGCCGCCAGCGCGATCGCGCGGTCGCCGTCCTTGATCACGAGATCGCGCGCGTCGAGCTTGCGCAGTTGCCCGTCGAGCGTGCGGATCTCCTCCCCATCGCGCGCTGACCGGACGCCGACCTTGCCGCCGGCGAGCGTGTCGTGGTCGAACGCGTGGAGCGGGCTGCCGAGGGCGACCATCACGTAGTTCGTGACGTCGACGACGTTGGAGATCGGCCGCATGCCGGCGGCGCTGATCCGCGCCCTCAACCAGAGAGGCGACGGCCCGATCTCGACGTCGCGGAAGAGCCTCGCGAGGTAGCGCGGACAGCCTTCGGGAGCCTCGATGTCGACCTCGACCTTCTCCTCGCCCCCGCGCGGCGGGTCGACGCCGGGCCAGGGAGCGAGCTCGACGTCGAAGAGAGCGGCGACCTCGCGGGCGACGCCGTGAATGGAGAGGAGATCGGGCCGGTTGCCGGTCGGCTGGATCTCGAGCACGTCGTCGACGAGCGGCAGCACGTCGATGAGCGGCGTTCCCGCTTCGAGCTCGTCCGGGAGGAGCATGATCCCGTCGTGGTCTGTGCCGAGCTCGATCTCGTCCTCGGCGAGGATCATCCCCTCGGAGACCTCCCCGCGCAGCTCGCGCCGCCCGAGCGTCAGCCCGTTCGGGAGCGTCGCGCCGGGCATCGCCACGGCGACCGTCGCGCCGGCACCGAAGTTCCAAGCGCCGCAGACGATCTGGCTCGGCTTCTTCTCACCGATGTCCACGGTCGTCAGCTGCAGCCGGTCGGCGTTCGGGTGCTTCTCCGCGGTCAGCACCTTGCCGACCCGGAAGAGCCCGAGGTTGCCTCCCTCGTCGGCCACGCCGCGCCGGGTCAGACCCTCGATCTCGACGCTCGAGACCGCGAGCCGCTCGGCGAGCTCCTGTGCGGGAACGCCGGGGTCGGCGTACTCCCGCAGCCACGAAAGCGGGACTTTCAAAACTGCTCCAGAAAACGCAGGTCGTCGGCCCAGAGGTCGCGGATGTCCGGCAGCCCGTGCCGCAGGATCGCCATCCGCTCGAGCCCCCAGCCGAAGGCGAAGCCGGAGACCTCCTCCGGGTCGTAGCCGACGAAGCGGAGCACGTTCGGGTCGACCATCCCCGAGCCGCCGATCTCGATCCAGCCCGACTGCTTGCAGAGTGCGCAGCCCGCGCCGTCGCAGAGGAAGCAGGAGACGAGCACCTCCAGCGAGGGCTCCGTGAAGGGGAAGAAGTGGGTGACGAACTTCGTCTCGCGCTCCTCGCCGAACAGCATCCGCAGCAGCGTGCGCAGCGTCCCTTTCAGGTCGGCAAGCGTGATTCCCCGGTCGACCGCGAGCCCCTCGACCTGGTGGAAGATCGGGTACTTCGTCGCCTCCGGCGTGTCGCGCCGGTATGTGCGCCCCATCGAGACCATGTAGATCGGCGGCTGCCGCGCCTCCATCGTGTGGATCTGCGACGGCGACGTCTCGGTGCGCAGGAGCGTGTCCTCGCCGACGTAGAAAGAATGGGACGGCGAGCGCGTGACGTGGTTCGGCGCCATGTTGAGGGCGTCGAAGAGGTAGTGCGCGGTCTCGACCTCGCGGCCGTCGACGACCTCGTAGCCCATGCCGAGAAAGAGGTCCTCCACTTCGCGGCGCACCTGCGTGATCAGGTGCAGGCGGCCGCGCGGGCGCCTGACGCCCGGCAGCGTGACGTCGACCTTGTCGTCGCGAATCGTCCGGTCGAGCTCGACGCGCTCGAGCTCCACCTGGCGCGCCGCCACCGCCGCCTCGAGCTGCTCGCGCACGGCGTTGAGCGCCATGCCCGTCTCGCGGTCGCGCACCTCGCGCAGCGCGAGCTTCAACTCGCTGCTGCGACCGACGTAACGGACGCGCACCTCGTCGAGCTCCGCGATCGTCTTCGCGGCGCCGACAGCGGCGAGCGCCTCCGTCTGGAGTGCCTCCGGCTCCACGGCGGCGACTGTATCCATACGATCGCGACGATGAGCGACTACGACCCGTGGGCGCCGGTCTACGACGCCTGGTCGGCCGAGATGACGGAGGACGTGGCACACTACGTGCGCCTCGCGCAAGAGGCGGACGGCCCGATCGTCGAGCTGATGGTCGGCACCGGCCGCGTCGCGCTCGAGGTGGTCCGCCAGACCGGCAAGCCGGTGCTCGGGATCGACTCCTCGCCGGCGATGCTCGAGATCGCGCGGGAGCGCTCGAGCGATCTGCCGCTCGAGCTGCGGCTCGGCGACGTGCGCGAGCTCGAGCTCGACGAGCCGGCGGCGCTGATCTACGTCCCGTTCCGCTCGCTTCTCCACCTGCACGGCTGGCAGGAAAAGCGACAGGTCCTCGAGCGTGTGGCGCGCTCGCTGCGACCCGGCGGGCGCTTCGCGTTCAACGCCTTCGTGTTCAGCCACACGATCGCGGCCCGGCTCGACGGACAGACGCAGGACGAGAACGGCGTCGTCCACACGATCACCTATGCGCCGGCCGACAACCGGGTCGACATCACGCGCGACGACGGCGCGACGATCCATCTCTGGTGGGCGACGAAGTCCGAGTGGGAAGGCCTCATCGACGTCGCCGGGCTGGAGGTCGAGGCGCTCTACGGAGGCTTCGAGCAGGAGTCGTTCACGGACGAGTCGCTCGAGATGGTCTGGGTCGCGCGCAGGCCCTGAACGCGTACGACCCCATCGCGCGGCTCTACGACCCCTGGAGCGCGAGCGTCGTCGAGGACATCTCCTTCTACGTCGACGAGGCTCTAGCGGCGGGAGGCCCGGTCGTCGAGCTCGGCGTCGGCACCGGCCGAATCGCGATCCCAACCGCGATGGCCGGCGTAGACGTGATCGGCGTGGATTCCTCCCTCGGGATGCTCGCCCTCTGCGGAGAGCGCGCGCACCAAGCGGGCGTCGGGGGACGGCTCGACCTGAGGCTCGGCGACCTCGCGAGGCCGCCTGTGGATGAGCGCGTGGCGCTCGTGACGTGTCCGTTCCGGGCTTATCTCCATCTCGGTAGCGACGCCGAGCGGCTCGCGGCTCTCCGCGCCGCGCGCGATCTCCTCGGGCCTGGCGGCAGGCTCGTCTTCGACGTCTTCACCCCGTCGCGCGAGGACATCGAGGCGACGCACGGCCGTTGGATCGAGCGCGAGTCCGGGATCGACGAGCGCGCCGACTGGGATCTCGCGGCCCAGACTCTGACGCTCTCGGTACGCGGGCAGGCGGGCGAGTCGACGATGACGCTGTGGTGGATCGAGCCGGCGCGCTGGCACTCGCTCCTCGCCGAGGCCGGCTTCGACGTCCTTGCCTGCTACGGCTGGTTCGACCGGCGACCGTTCGAGGGGGGCGAGGACAGCGTCTGGATCGCCGTTCGAAAATGATCCGCGCAAATTGCGACAAAATGTTGACGAGGGACCTTGATCCGGCGTCGACGATCCCCTAGGTTTCCTCTTGCGCCGAGAACGGAACGCGAGTAGGTCGAAGCCTCGACCGAGCGGTCAAACGGTACGGGAGCAATCCCAAGTCGGAAGGCCGGTTGGATGAGGGGGACGAAAGCGAAACCGGCTCGGCGAATTCTTTGGACCGGCCCTTAACAGGGCCGGTTCTTTTTTAGGCGCTACCGCCGCGAGCCAGCTCGTAGAGCGCGATCGCGCCCGCCATCGCGACGTTGAGCGACTCCCCGCCGCCCGGCTGCGGGATCGAGGCGCGCTCGTCGCAGCGAGCCAGGACCTCAGCCGGAAGCCCGTCGCGCTCGGCGCCCAGAACGAGTACGATATCGCCGTCGAGCGCGAGCTCCGGCAGCGGCGTGCCCCCTTGCGGGACGAGCGCCACGCGGCGCCCGGTTGGCTCGTCGAAGCCCGCGATCGGAACGCGGAAGACAGACCCCATCGAGGCGCGGAGCGCCTTCGGCCCGGTCGGATCGGCGCAGCCGTCCGAGAGCGCGATGCCGGCGCCGAAAGCATCGGCGGCGCGCAGCAGCGTCCCGACGTTGCCCGGATCCGCGACGCGCCAGAGCGCGAGCGTCACCGGCCCCGTGCCGCGCGGCAGGTCGTCGCGCCGGAACACAGCCACCGCGCGCGGCGGATGCGCGAGCGAAGAGACCTCCGCGAGCAGCGCCGCCTCGACGTCCTCGCCCGCAACGAGGACGTCCGCGGGCTCGAGACCCGCAGCGAGCCCCGCCTCGACGAGATCCTCTCCCTCGACCGCGAACAGGCCGAGCTTGTCCCGCCAGCGGCGCTCGTGCAGCTTGCGGACGAGCTTGAGCCGCTCGTTGTCGCGCGAGGTGATCAGGCGGCCGGCGCGGAGCTGCGCGCTGACTCCAGCGCTGACTTCGCCGTGTCGGCGATGGCTCCGAACGCGGCTGGATCGCTGACCGCGAGGTCGGCAAGCACCTTCCGGTCGAGCTCGATCCCGGCCTTCGAGCAACCGTGCACGAACTGGTTGTACGAAAGGCCGTTCGCGCGCGCGGCGGCGTTGATCCGGGTGATCCAGAGCTTCCGGAACTCCCGCTTGCGCACCTTCCGGTCGCGATACGCGTAGACGAGCGAGTGCTCGACCTGCTCCTTCGCGTAGCGGTAGTGCGTGCTCTTGCGGCCCCAGTAGCCCTTCGCCTGCGCGAGAACCTTGCGGCGCTTCTTCTGCGCGTGGACCGATCTCTTCACGCGCGGCATTAGCGCATCCCCAGCATCTTCTTGATCGCGTTGCGGTCGGCGGAAGTCGCCACCCGCTCCTTGCGGAAGCCGCGCTTACGCTTCGACGACTTCTTCTCCAGGTTGTGGCTGCGCATCGCCGGCCGGCGCATGATCTTGCCCGTCGCCGTCACCTTGAACCGCTTCTTCGCTGCGCTCTTCGTTTTCGTCTTCGGCATCTCGTTTCACTCCTGCGTTCTTCGTCGGGCCCAGCAGCATCACCATGTTGCGTCCGTCAAGGAGCGGCTGGGACTCGATCATCCCGATCTCCTTGACGTCTTCGGCGAGGCGCAGTAGGAGATCACGGCCCCGTTCCGGATGGGTCGTCTCGCGACCGCGGAACATGATCGTGACCTTTACCTTCGCGCGCTGGTTGAGGAATCGCTCGACGTGCCCCTTCTTGGTGTTGTAGTCGTGGATCCCGATCTTCGGCCGGAACTTGATCTCCTTGACGAGGATCTGGCTCTGGTGCTTGCGGGCCTGCTTCGCCTTCTGCTCCTGCTCGTACCGGTACTTGCCGTAATCCATGACCTTGGCGACCGGGGGATCCGCCTGGGCGGCGACCTCGACGAGGTCGAGGTTCTTGCCGTAGGCGTACTCCCGTGCCTCGTCCGTGGTCTTGATACCGAGCTGAGCCCCGTCGTCGTCGATCAGCCGAACGCGCGAGACCCGGATCGCGTCGTTGATGCGAGTCGAGTCGCGAGGCGCTGGGCGAACCTGATCGAACGGCCGGCGTCTGGGCCTCAAGTGGTAGTCACCAAGTCGGTCTTGTTCCTCCTGTCTCGTTTATCGAACAAATGAAAAAGCCGCTGTCATGCAGCGGCCCGTTTCCTCGTCATGGTGTTAGCCAACACCGTCGACTCGGTTGAACCTGCCAGCGCCACTCTCGTGGGCCGGGAGGTGAGGAACGGGTCCGCCCCTGCTTTTCAGAAGTCAGAGGGTAGCAAGTCGCTCGAGAAGAGACGAGAGCGACAACTCGGACTGCTCGCCGCCGCGCTCGCGCACAGCGAGGCTCTTGTCGCTCTCGCGATCGCCGTAGACGATCGTGACCGGGACCTTCTCCAGCTCGGCGGCGCGGATTCGCTTGCCGATCGTGTCGCTCGGCTCCGCCACCGCGGCCCGGTAGCCGGCCTCGAGGAGCCGCAGGACGAGCGTTCGCGCCGCGTCGAGATGCGTCTCGCCCACGGGTAGCACTCGCACCTGCACCGGCGAGAGCCAGAACGGGAGCGCGCCGCCGTAGTGCTCGAGGAGGATGCCGATGAACCGCTCGAGCGACCCGAACAGCGCACGGTGGATGACGTACGGCGTGTGCTCCTGGTTGTCGGCGCCCATGTACGTGCAGCCGAGGCGCTCGGGCTGCTGGCCGTCGAGCTGGATCGTCCCCATCTGCCACGGCCGGCCGAGCGCGTCGTCCATGAAGAAGTCGATCTTCGGCCCGTAGAACGCGCCCTCGCCCTCCGCGATGCGATACGGCAGCCCGATCCGCTCGAGAGCGGCCTTGAGGACGCCCTCGGTGTGGTCCCACTGCTCGTCGGTGCCGAGCTTGTTGTCGGGGCGCGTCGCGAGCTCCGCATGCGCCAGCTCGCGCACGCCGAACGTGTCGTAGAGAAAGTCGACGTAGTCGAACATCGCGTCGATCTCGCTCTGGATCTGATCCTCCGTGCAGAAGACGTGCGCGTCGTCCTGGCTGAACTGCCGGGCGCGCGTCAGCCCCTGCAAGCTGCCGGTGGGCTCGTCGCGATGGAGGACGGCGGCCTCGGCGTACCGGATCGGGAGGTCGCGGTAGCTCCGCAGCTGCGTGTTGAAGAGGAGCATGTGGCCGGGGCAGTTCATCGGCTTGAGCCCGTAGAGCGACTCCCCCTGCTCGATCCGGAAGAGATTGTCGCCGTACTTCTCCCAGTGGCCGGAGCGCTTCCAGAGCTCGACGTCCCACATCAGCGGCGTCTTCACCTCGGAGTAGCCGCGCCTCGCGTTCTCGCGGCGGCGCAGGTCCTCGAGCGCGTTGTAGATCGCCATCCCGCGCGCCGTCCAGAGCGCCGCGCCGGGCGAGTACTCCGACATGTGGAAGAGGTCGAGCTGCGGCCCGAGGCGACGATGGTCGAGCGAGCGGGCGCGCTCGAGCCGCTCGAGGTGCGCGTCGAGATCCTTCTGGGAGTAGAACGCCGTGCCGTAGATCCGCGTCAGCTGCGGCTTGCTCGAGTCGCCGCGCCAGTACGCACCCGCCAGGTGCGTCAACTTGAGCGCCTTGATCGGCTTCGAGCTCTGCAGGTGCGGCCCGCGACAGAGGTCGGTGAAGTCGTCGGAGCCGTCGTGGGACTGCGTGTAGAGGGAAATCTCTCCCTCTGCCGTGTCGACGAGCTCGACCTTGTACGGCTCGTCCTCGGCGGCAAAACGCTGCTTGGCCTCGTCGCGCGAGATCTCGCTCCGTTCCCAGCTGCGCCCCTCCTTCAGCTCGCGCCGGATCTCGGTCTCGATCCGCTCGAGATCCTCCTCGCGGATCGGCTCCGGGAAGTCGAAGTCGTAGTAGAAGCCGTTCTCGATCGGCGGGCCGATCGCGATCTTCACGCCCGGGTAGAGACGGCGCACGGCTTCCGCGAGCAGATGCGCGGCAGAGTGGCGCAGGACCGCGAGCGCGTCGGGGTCGTCGGTGTCGCGCGTCGTCAGGAGCTGGATCCGGTCGCCGTCGGCAAGCGGCGCGCGGAGATCCCGGACCTCCCCGTCGACTTTGACGAGGACCGCCTGCTCGGCGAGCTTCGGCCCGATCGCGCGCGCGGCGTCGAGACCGCTGGCGCCGTCGGCAAGTTCAAGCTCTGAATCGTCGGGAAGCAGCACCTTCATGACAGAGCCCAAGGATATGCAGCCCCGGGAAGACGATCCGAATGAGGAGCTCGACGGCTCCCCTATTCCGGATCCCGAAGAAGGAGAGACGACCGCCGATGACGATCCGGAGGCCGACTGAGAAGGAGGATCGCATGCCCGGCAAGCGACCGAGCGTCAAGAACGAGAAGCAGTACGAGAAGCTGAAGGAGAAGGGGATGTCGAAGGAGCGCGCGGCGAAGATCGCGAACTCGCCCGGCGCCTCGAGTCGCGGCGGCAAAGCATCCGGCTCCGGCACCCGTCGCCACAACACCTCCCAGGGCGGCACGACCGCCCAGAAGAAGGCCGCCGGTCGCAAAGGTGGCCGCGCGACCGCGCGCAAGAGCTCGTAAGGAAAGGGAGCTGGGCGCCTCTGGCTGAGGCGCCCCTGCTCTACCTGTGGTTAGCCGACGAGCACGACGTTGCGAGCCTCGGGGCCTTTCTCGCCCTCGGCCTGCTCGAACTCGACCTGCGCGCCCTCGGCGAGCGTCTTGAAGCCCTCGCTGTTGATCGCGCTGAAGTGCACGAAGACGTCCTTGCCGCCCTCGTCAGGGGTGATGAAGCCGTACCCCTTCGCATCGTTGAACCACTTCACGGTTCCGGTTGCCATATGAAAACACCTCCCTCCGCAGAGTTCTGAACGGACTGGGAGGCACTGGTAGTGCGGGCCCGGTACGCGCTCGTGGTACTAGAACAGCGCGAACGGTAGCGACAATCTGCGCGACATGCATGTTCTCGCGGCCCCAGACAAGTTCCGCGGCACCCTCACCGCGCGCGAAGCGGCGGCGGCGATCGCCGCCGGGGCGGCCTGCGCCGGCTGGGAGGCAATCGAGCTGCCACTCGCAGACGGCGGCGAAGGGACTCTCGACGTGCTCGGCGGCGGCAATCGCACCGCCGTCGTGACCGGGCCGCTCGGCGAGCCCGTCGAGGCGCAGTGGCGGCTCGAGGAGGACGGCGTGGCGCTGATCGAGGCGGCGCAGGCGTGCGGGTTGACACTCGCCGGCGGGCCGGAGCGGAACGACCCGCTGGGCGCGACCAGCCGTGGAGTCGGTGAGCTCGTCGCGGCTGCCGTCGCCTCCGGAGCGGAGCGGGTGATCGTCGCGGTCGGCGGCGTGGCATCGACGGACGGCGGCCGCGGCGCCGTGGAGGCACTCGAGCGGCTCCTACCACTCCGTGTTCCTCTCGAGGTGGCCTGCGACGTGGACGCGCGCTTCCTCGCCGCAGCCGGCGTCTTCGCGCCGCAAAAGGGCGCGACACCGGAGCAGGTCGCGATCCTCCGCAAGCGCCTCTCTGAGCTCGACGTCCCGGACCTGCCGGGCACCGGCGCCGCAGGCGGCCTCGCCGGCGGTCTTGCCGCGCAAGGCGCGACCCTCGTGCGGGGCTTCGACTTCGTGGCGGGCCGGCTCGGGCTCGACGAGCGTCTCGCCGCAGCGGATCTCGTAGTCACTGGAGAAGGGCTCCTCGACGAGACCTCGCTGGCCGGGAAGGTCGTCGGCGGCGTGCTGGGACGCGCCTCGCAAGCAGGCGTGCGGGCACTCGTCGTCGCCGGTGAGGCCGTGACGAAATGCCCCGTCGACTCCGTATCTCTCGTGGCACTCTGTGGCCGGCGGCGAGCCTTCGCCGACGCCGCCGCGTGCCTTGCGGAAGTCGTCGAGAAGGAGCTCACGGCTCCGTCGAGAACCGCCTAACCTGCTCACGTGCCGAAGCCCGCCAAAGGACCGCATCTCACCTACCGCCCCGGTCTCGACGGGCTGCGGGCGCTCGCGGTTGCGGGGGTTTTCCTCTACCACGCACGGCCGCATTCGGACGGAAGCCCGTGGCTGCCCGGCGGCTTCCTGGGCGTCGATCTCTTCTTCGTCCTCAGCGGCTACCTGATCACGTCGCTGCTGCTGATCGAGTGGGAGCACCACGGCCGGATCGTCCTGCTCCGCTTCTGGGCGCGGCGCGCGCGAAGGCTCCTCCCCGCCCTCGTCGTCGTCGTGCTCGCGGCGCTCCTGCTCGCGGCGATCTTCGCGCGCGCGGATCTCGGCCGGACGCGCGGCGACGCGGTCAGCTCCCTCCTCTACTTCACGAACTGGCACCTGATCATCGCGAACCACTCGTACTTCACCCTCATGGGGCGCCCGTCGCTGCTGCAGCACTTCTGGTCGCTCGCGGTGGAGGAGCAGTTCTACGTCGTCTGGCCCTTGCTGCTCGTGCCCGGGCTGATCTTCCTCGGCCGGCGCTTTCTCCCGTTCCTCGTCGTGGCCGGGATCGCCGGCTCGGCGGCGCTGATGTGGCTTCTCTACAACCCGTACGGCGACCCGTCGCGCGTCTACTACGGCACCGACACGCGCGCATTCCTGCTGCTGATGGGGATCGAGCTCGCGCTCGTCTGGCCGTACGTCGAGCGGATCAAGCGCGCGCTACCGCTGCTGGAGCTGCTCGGCCTCGCCGCGCTCGGCGTGACGGTCTACCTCTTCTCGACGCTGCAGGATTTCGATCCGATCGTCTACCGCGGCGGCGACCTCGCGGCGGCCTTCTGCTTTGCCGTGCTGATCGCCGCGGTCGCTCATCCGGCGACGCGCATCGGCAAGTCCCTCGGAGTCGCGCCTCTGCGCTGGATCGGCGAGCGAAGTTACGGGATGTACCTCTGGCACTGGCCGATCATCGCCTTGACTCGCCCCGGCGTGGATGTCTCGTGGACCGGCCCCGGCCTGATCGCCGCGCAAGCCGCGCTGACTGTCACGGCTGCCGCGCTCTCCTTCCGCTTCATCGAGCAGCCGATCCGCACGGGTCGGCTGCAGCGGAGGCTCGCGGAGTTCCAGGCCCGGCGCCGCCTCGAGCTCGTCGGCGCAGGTGTCGCGGCGCTCGTCACCGCGTTCGCCGTCCTCTTCGTGCTGCCGAACGCCATCAATCCGCTCGGCACATACGTCAGCGCCCCCAAAGCGAGCGCAGGAACGAACCGCAGCGTCTTCCCCCTCCAGCTTCCGAACCTCAAAATCGGCCACCACAAGACTCCGACGACGAAACCCACCGAGCCGACGCACGGGCGGATCCTCGCCATGGGCGATTCCGTGATGCTCGGCTGCTCCTCGCAACTGGAGTCGACGCTCGACCACCGCGTCCGCGTCGACGCCGCCGTCGCGCGTCCGATCAACGACACGATCACGGAGCTCGATCGGCTTCGCCACAAGTGGGGGCTTCCCAAGACGATCATCATCCAGGTCGGCAACAACGGCCCGCTCTACTACCGCGACCTGGTCAGGCTGAAGGCGGCGCTGCGCGGCGTCCCGGACGTCATCGTGGTCGACGTCCGCAACGCGACGAGCTGGCAGGACGAGTCGAATCACGCGCTCGCGAGCTGGCTACAGGGCTGGCCCGAGGCGCACCTCGCCGACTGGTACGCCCACTCGAAGGATTCGATGCTCTCGGACGGGACGCACCCGTGGCCGTGGGCGTGCAGGATCTACGCCCAGGTGATCGGGACGGCGTACCGCTCGTCCTAGCTGCGGCTACGCCGACGTCTCGGGAGCCGCCGCGAGCTCTTCCTGCGGCATCCGCGTGACATAGAGCGCCAGCGCCGCGCCGAACACGTAGGCGACGAGCACGGACGCGAGCGAGCCGCCGAGCCCCGGCTTCTCGGTCATGTTCCAAACGACCGCGAAGACGATGCCGAGATTCGAGAACTCGACCACCCAGAGGCCCGGATGAAGAGCCATTCGCCGCGCCTCGGCGCCGAGCGGTCCCGGGCCATTCGCCTGCAGAGCGGCGGCGAGCTTGTGGCCCGTCCGCTCGGCGATCCCGGCGCCCTGCACCATGAGGACGACGAGCGCGGCGATCGCGACATCGATCCAGCGCGTGCTCCACGTCCAGACGTCGCTCGTCATGTACGCGCCGGTGCCGAAGAGGCCGAGGATCGCGATGGGGAAGAGCTTCCCGACCTTGCCGGCGACCATCCCGAACGGAACCGCCTGCTCGAGCGTGCGCGCTGCGCGCAACTGGAAGAGACAGACGAGGAGCACCGCGCCGGCCCCGATCCCAAGGAACAGCGCCAGCAGGTGCACGTAAAGGACGTAGTGGTAGGTGTTCACGAGATCCCCCTGTAGTCGACGCGAGAAGCCGCCTAGAGGCTAGGACACCGGGCGGACAGGTTCAAGGGCCTCGCAAAAAAAGAACCCCGCGCGTGGCGGGGTTCCAGTGGGCCGAACCGAGCATTACGCGAACCGCGAGGTTGTCGTCGCTGGCGCGCCGCTCTTGCTTGACCTTCGAGACACGACCCGGCCGAGTCGCTCGGCAGGATGAGCGGCGTGAAGTTAGGGGAGCTCTTTCGCTTGCTCGAAGACGACAGCGTGGCGCAGTGACCATCAGCAGTACGAACATCTGAGCAAGCCGTACAAGATGACCGCCGCCGGGCGGGTAGCCGAAGCAGCGCCGCGGGCGCCGGGCGACCTTGCCAAAGCCAGAGCTCCCGGGCGCCCATCTCGGCCCGGTTGTTATTTGATGTCACCTAGGAGTAGGGTCGGTTGACAACCGTCAAACGCGGCATGCGGCGACCGCAGGGAGGTCGCAATGAGGGCAAGAAGAACGACCGTCGGTCTGGTCGTAATCGCGCTCGTGGCCGCGGTGTCTGCCTCGCAGGCGTTGGCCGGTAACAGTAAGGGCGTCGCAGGCTCCACCGGGCAGTACACCACAATCGTCACGGGTTCCAGTTCTCCAGGCGCAACGGAGACGGTGGACGGAGTGCCTGCGACCCAGGCGCCCGGCGTCTTCCAGCAAGGGACGTCCGTAGCCGCAACCCAGCCGGGCGGAGCGGCTGCGATCATCACTCCGTTCGCGCCGACTGGGTGTCGCACCGCGGCTGTCAATTGGAAAGCCGGATTGGACGCCTTCGGCGTCACGATGTGGAAGATCTGGAACCACACGCACTGGTGCGTCTCAAGTTGGGACGTGTCGTCGGTCTCCGGTTGGACGGACGTGTACACCGCCCCGATCTGGACGAGCTCTAACCAGTCATGGCATCACGCGGTATGGGGACCGAGCACGGATATCACCACAGCCCACGCGGACTTCTGTCTATCCGCTTACTTCGGATGCTTGCAGTCCGCCAGCCCGAACGTGCAAACCTGGGTCAACGGTGCGGGGAACTACTCGTTCGACGACTCGCACTGGTATGCCGGTAGCTAGCTATCTAGGAGATAGGTAGGAGTGGCGCGATGGACCCGAGGCGAGAGAAGCTCGGGTCCATCGCGTTCCATCCGGCACGATCTGAAACAAGATCGGCGGTTCATCGTCATTCATGATGAGAGCGATGAATCCATCCCCAGCCCAAGAGGACGCCGCGCTCTTTCGTCGCGCCAAAAGTGATCCTGACGCGTTCGCCGAGCTCTACCGTGCCTATGCCCCGGCCGTCTACAGCTGGTTTCGTCGACACACACTCGCCGACGCGGACACAGCCGCGGATCTGACCGCCGAGGTGTTCGCCCGAGCGATCATTGGTATACACCGCTTCCGGGGAAGACACGTCGGCGCGGGCACTGCCTGGCTCTTTACGATCGTCCACCACCTCGCCATCGATTACGCCCGCTCACAAGCTGTCGAAGACCGGGCTCGTCGCCGGCTCCGATTCAGGACCGAAGCTTACGAGCCGAGCCCTGCCGAGGATGTGGCGATACGGCTCGACGGCGAACACGACGCCGCTCGGATCATGGAGGCCTTCGAGCTCCTTAGTGAGGGACAACAAGAGGCAGTCCAGGCACGAATCGTTGACGACCTCACATACCGCGAGATTGCAGCACGGAACGGATCAAGCGAGCAAGCAGCGCGTTTGCAGGTCATGCGCGGGCTGCAGCGCCTCCGCGAGATGCTCGCCCCGGCCAAGGAGGGAAGAGTCTGATGACCGCAACCAGCCCATTCTTCGATCGCCTCGAACACGACCTTCGGGGAGCCTATGCACAGCACTCGGCTCGGCGCCGCCGCCGGAGCTTGAGTCTCGCCATCGCGGCGGCGGCTCTGATCTTCGTCGCAAGCGCAGGTGCGGCAAACGGCATGTTTGGCTGGTTCAGCATCGATCAAGGCGGCCACGTCTCAATCGTCGGCTCTCCGCCCGCCCTTATCTCCTGCGCTACGAACGGTTGCGTTCTTCCGGCCTCCGCACCGACCGACGGAGGTGGCCTGCTCTACGAGTTCAGCCACAGGTTGGGAGACGATCTTCCCACTACCGGTCACATCGCCGAGAGCCTGCCGGGCCAAGGCGTCTTTGATCACAACGGCAACGAGCTCGTCCCGCCCAGCGGCGCAGAACTCGCCTACATCTGCACGACTATCAAGGGGAACCAGCTCGGCTGCTCCCCGCTCGCCTCGGCCGGCGCAACACTGCCGCGCGCCGCCGCCATCTACATCCTCTCGCCTAGCGAGTACGTCCCAGCTCCCTAACCACGAAGTATCGAGAAAATCGAGAAGTATCTCTTGCCGGGCCGCAGTGGTACGGACATGGAGCTGACGCCGCGCCGACACTGAGCGCTCCGGCGTACGGCTACGTGCGCGACAAGGACACCAAGCTGCTCGTCCCCGACCCGGTAAAGGCGCCGGTCGTGCGCCGCATCTTCCACCTCTACGCGGAGGGCAAGCTCGGCACCACCGCCATCGCCCGCACCCTCGACGCCGAAGGGGCACCGCCGCCGCGCAAGCAAGGCTGGTCGCCCAACGCGCTGCAACTCATCCTCGCCAACCCTGCCTACCGCGGCCTCGTTCGCTGGAACGGCGAAACACATCCCGGCCTACACGAGCCGCTCGCGCCGATTGAGCGAGCGGTAGACCGCGACGGTGCCGTCCGCCGCCGCGCGCAACAATCTTGCTACGGCCGGCTTGCTACTGAGATGTTCCGTGCCTGTTGGTGCTTGCCCGCGCAGCCGGCCGCCGCTGCGCGGGCAAGCAGCGGCGATAACCAGAAAAGGCCCACGGCCGTGCGTTGGTGAGGGACATCCAGTCACAGCCGAATCGCCAGAGCCGTAGTCGCCATGATGATGACGGTGACATTCAGGAGTGCCATAGGCTTCGCGAAGCGGGTCAAAACGCGTGAGATTGCCGGTGGCTCCGCTCGCTGTGCGAACGGGCTCGCCCTCGCCCAGGCGGGCTGCGTGAGGTTCCCGCTTCGCCGGCGGCTTCGCAAGCGACGAGGAGCGGGCTGGTCCCCCGGCCGGTCCGTCGGCCGTTCTGGGGTCCGGTCCGGACCGGACGACCCACAAGCCGCTAAAGGGCGTGCACAGGCGGCGATTCCGCTGCTGCGTCCAGCTCGCGACAAATGTGGAGGAGAAACGTAAATGGTGAGTCGTGAGGTGCCGGGCCGCGGTTCGCGTAGCGAGGAGGACTTGACGGTCGCGGCGATCGATGGCTCCATGGACGGAAACCTGAGCCGAGGAGGGGACCTGTGATGCGGGTGTGCTTGTACCAGCGGATCTCAACCGACGAGGATCACCAGCCGACGTCGCTGAAGACGCAGCGGGAGCGGCTGGAGCGCTACTGCGAGGCGATGGAGGACTGGCGAATCGTCGCCGCTTTCGAAGACCAGGCGAGCGGCACCAGCCTCAACCGGCCCGGCCTGCAGCAGGCGCTCGACCTCGCCCGCGAGAAACGGACCGATCTGCTGCTCGTATACAGGGTCGACCGGCTCTCGCGGAAGGTGCGCCAGCTCGCCGGCCTCTGCGAAGAGTTGGACCAGTTCGAGGTTGTCTTGAAGTCGGTGACCGAGCCGTTCGACACCGGCTCACCGGCCGGTCGGATGATGTTGCAGATGCTCGGCGTCTTCGCCGAGTTCGAACACGCCACCATCGTCGACCGCGTCACCGCCGGACTCGAACGCCGCGTCCGCGAAGGCAAATGGATGAGCGGTCGCACCCCCTACGGCTACGCACGCGACCAAGACACGAAACTGCTCATCCCTGATCAGGTCAAGGCGCCGGTCGTTCGGCGCATCTTCCACCTCTACGCCGAAGGCAAGCTCGGCACAACCGCCATCGCACGAACGCTCGACGCCGAGGGCGCGCCGCCACCGCGGAAACAAGGCTGGTCGCCGAACGCGCTCCAACTCATCCTCGCCAACCCCGCCTACCGCGGACTGATCCGCTGGAACGGCGAGACGCATCCCGGTCTGCACGGGCCGCTCGTCGACGAGGAGACCTTCGAGGCCGCGCAGGAGATCCTCAAGCGGCGCGGCGACGACGCCTCCCTACGTCGTGGCAACCCGTCCGACTTCCTCCTCTCCGGGCTGGTGCGCTGCCAGCACTGCGGGCGCGCCTACGTCGGCACCAGCGCGCACGGACGCAACGGCCGCTACACCTACTACGCCTGCTCCACCCGCTACAAGTACGGCCCCTCCAAGTGCAACGGCGACCGGCTCCCCAAGGACCGGCTCGAAGCCGCCGTCCTCACCCAGCTCGCCGATCTCTACCGCGACGGTCACGTGATCGAGAAAGCGCTCGCCGACGCAGCAACCGTCGTTGAGAGTGAGCGGCCGCGGGTCGAAGAACAACTCGCCTCAACTCGCGCAGAGATCACACGCGTCGAAGCGAAGGTCGAACGCTACTTCGAGGCCTTCGAGAACGGCGATCTCTCACCAGCCGACTGCCATGACCGCGTCCGCGCCCACCGTGCCCGGCTGGAGGTTCTGCGCGAGCAGGAAGCCGACCTTGCCCGCGGTCTCGACACACAGGCGCACACGCCGCCCGACAGGGCCGCCCTCGCGGGCCTCGCTGAACAACTCGACGAGATCATCGGCACCGAGAGCCCCGAACAGGCCAAGGAGCTACTGCGGCTACTCGTCAAAGAGATCCAAGTGCACGACCGCCGCCGGATCATCCCCACCTACAGGATTCCGACGGCGGTTCGCGCAATACCTCGTAAGGTGGGCGGTACTGGGCTCGAACCAGTGACCCCCAGCTTGTCGAGCTGGTGCTCTCCCAACTGAGCTAACCGCCCCGGTCGGCCCGGATTGTACCGGCGGTTCGGGCTCAGCCTACGGTGAGGAAGGACGTGCGGCCCGAGCGCTTTGCCACGTACATGGCGGCGTCGGCGCGACCGATCAGGCTGCCGATCTGCGGCTCGTCGTCCCGGAGCGACGCTGACCCGACCGAGAGGCCGACGACGAGCTCCCCATGCCGCGTCTCGACGGGGTGCAGCGTCAGCCAGCGCTGGATCCGACCCGCGACGGCGACCGCGTCGCCCTGCTCCGTCTCGGGCAGGACGAGCAGGAACTCGTCGCCGCCGAAGCGCGCGCAGAGGTCGTACGGCCGCAGCTCCGCACGGAAGGCCTGCGCGACGCGCTCCAACGCCGCGTCGCCCTCGAGATGCCCGAAACGGTTGTTGATCCCGCGCAGGTCGTCGATGTCGCAGATGAGCACCGAGAGCGCGTGGCCGAGCCGCTGCGCGCGGGCAAATTCGTTGCGCGCCGGCTGGTCGACCCCGCGCGAGTTGAGGAGCCCCGTCTTGTGGTCGGTGAACGCCTGCTCTCGCAGGGTCGGCAGCGCCAGCGCCCGCTGAATCAGGAGGAGCGGCAGAACCGTCACCGCGAAGAGGGCCGGCGCGTGGAGAAGTGCGAACGCCATGCCGATCCCCACCGACGAGACGACACCGTCGGCGATCAACCCGTCGATGGAGAAGAGCCCGCTCGTCGAGAGATCGTGCCCGCGGGCGAGCTGCAGCATCCGCGCGAGCAACACGTGGTTGACGACCACGAAAACGGCCGCCGCGGCAGCGGCGACGAGAACGCCCGACACGGCCGCTCCGCCTCCCACCGTCCAGCCCCCGCGCTCGAGAGACGTCCGCACCGACCACGCCGCGAGAGCGCTGAGGCTGAAGTTCGCGATGTTGAAGGTCTGGATGAACCACGGATAGCGCTGGCGCAGCCACTCCGGGCCGTGCTGCGCGACGCAGACGATCACGACGAGCTCGGGCGGCAGGAGGAGCGCCGCCGCGACCGAGAACGCGAGACCCGTGTGGAAGACCTGGTTGCCCGGCGTGTGTGTCGCGAAGAGCTGCGCGAGAGCACCCGCCACGACGATCACCCCGAAGTCCGCCCAGCGTGCCTGGCTCATCGACGAGACCGACGTCGCGGACGCCGCCACGATCGCGGCTCCGATCGTGCCGTAGAGGAAGAGACGCGCCCCGTCCGGCAACGCCACGATCCGCGTCAGGCGCAGCGGCTCCGCGTAGGCGGTCGCGGTCACGCTGCAACCCTCCGGGCGCGAGCGAGCTGCGCCGCGCCTGCTGCCACGGCCCGCTCGAGCGCATCGACGCATGTCTCGCAGAAGTCCGAGCCGCGGCTCCCCCGAATCTCGCCCATCGCAGCCTCGAAGCCGAGAGCGTCGCGATAGACGCGCTCGGTCGTCATCGCGTCGATCGAGTCGGCCACGTGGATGATCCGAGCCAGGAGCGGGATCTCGTCACCCATCAGGCCGTCGGGATAGCCGCGCCCGTCCGGACGCTCGTGGTGGTAGCGGATGGCGGGGACGATCTCGTCGAGGTAGCCGAGGCGCTCGATGATCCGCGCACCTTCCGCCGGATGCGTGCGCATGACCGCCTCCTCGGCCTGCGTCAGCTCGCCGCGCTTCAGGAGCACCGCGTCGGGGACGCCGATCTTCCCGATGTCGTGCAGGAGGGCCGCCTGGCCGACAAGCTCGAGCTGCGGGTCGTCCAGACCCAGCTCCTCGGCGATCTCGCGCGCGTACTGGGCGACGCGGCGCGAGTGGCCCGCCGTGTACTTGTCACGAGCGTCAACAGTCGCAGAGAGGGCCTCGAGCGCGGCGGTCGACCGCTGCATCACTTCGCGGTGCGCCTCCTCGAGAGACTCGTTCTGGCGGCCGATCGTGTCGCTCGCCTCCTCGAGGCGAAGAACCGCGCGCTGCGTGATGTGAACGACGAAGAGCGGTACGAGCGAAAGCGCAGCGAGCGGCAGGCTCCGCGCCCAGATCGCCGCGAAAGGCACGGCCATCAGGGAGAGGACGAGCTCGAGGGAGATGTCCTCGCCGTTGAGCAGTCCCGTCTCGCGAGGATTCAGGCCGCGGCCGAGATAGAGCATCGGCAGCAGCAGGGCGCGATTGATGAGCACGAACGTCAGCGCGGCGAGCGCGCCCGCCAGGGCCTCCCGCTCTCCCGAGGCCGGGAAGCCGACCGCCTGCGCCGCGGCCCAGGCGCCGAGACCCGCGGCCACGTAGTTCGCGATGTTGAACGTCTGGATGTACCACGGGTAGCGCTGCCGCAGCCACTCGGGCAGGTGCTGGATGACGCAGACGAGGATGATCAGCTCGGGCGGCAACAGCAGGGCTGCCGCCACGGTGAATGCGATCCCGGTGTGGAAGACACGGCTCCGGTGCAGGTGGAACGAGAGGAGCTGCGAGACCGAGGCGAGCGCTATCAGGACGGCAAAGCGTCCCCAGTCCTCATGGTGGAGCCGCACGAAGCCGAGCAGCGGCGCAGCGGTCGCAGGCACGACGATCGCCGACCAGTAGAGCCAGGCGCCGGGCGTCAGGGTGTCCGCAGCCGGGCTTCGCCGGCGCAATTGCGCCGGAAGGAGTTTCACTGCCGTCGCGATCAACGCGCCGCGTGATGCGCAGCAGCCCGGGACCGCTGATAGAGCCGGCGGTTCCGGAGGTAGGAGCGGAGCTTCCAGACGTAGAAGTGACCGCGCTCGACGCGGACGTCTGCCGCGGCGGCCGCGCTCGGCGCGGTGGAGCCCCAGGAGGCGCTCGCAAGGCTCTGAGCGAGAGCCGACGAGCCCCACGAGGCAGAGCCCCAGGAAGCCGAGCCCCAGGAAGCCGAGCCCCAAGAAGCCGAGCCCCAAGACGCCGAGCCCCAAGAAGCCGAGCCCCAGGACGCGGAGCCCCAGGACGCGGAGCCCCATGAAGCCGCATCCCAGGCGGGGTCGGCAAGCGCTGCCGACTGCCAGGCGGCGGAGTTGAAGACCGGGATCGAGCCGCCGTTCGGGTCCGCTCCCACGAAACTGTCGAGCGCGAGATTCGCGTTGGGCGGCGAGGTGACGTTGCCCGCGGCCTTCGCGTCGACGAGCCCGACCCCGACGGAGCCCGGCGCTGCGTTCGGCTCCGGCGTCGCGGTGAGCATGAGCGCGCCCTTGATCTGGTCAGGCGTCCAGCTCGGATGGAGCGCGAGCAGATACGCCGCGGCCCCGGCGACGATCGGCGTCGCGAACGACGTACCGGAGAGCTCGATGTATCCCGAGGAGACCATCGATGCCGGCCGCGTCGTCGCGAGCGTCGAGGTGTCCGGCACAGGGCCGACCATGTAGCGGCCCGGCGCGGCGAGCTCAGGCTTGGCGAAGCCGTCGTACGTGTAGCCGTACACCGACCAGGGCGCCGCGGCGTCGTTGGTCGTCGACGTCGAGCCGCCGATGTCGTCGGCCCCGACGGTGATCACGAACGGATCGTTGCCGGGCGCGTAGGCGACCGTCGTGGGCTGGCCGTTGACGCCGTAGTTGCCGGCGGCCGCCACGACGACGACGTTGTCGAACCAGAGCTTCTCGACGGCGCGATCGAGCGGATCCCAGAAGACGCTGGCCGGCGCGGTCGAGTGGAGCGAGAAGTTGGCGACGCCGATGTTGTACTGGGCCTTGTGCGCGACGATCCAGTCGCAGGCCGCGATGACGTCGCTCGTCAGGGCCATTCCCTGGTCGTTCATGACGTCGATCGAGACGAGCGGCGCGCTCGGCGCCACCCCTGCGTAACCGGAGCCACTCCCCGCCGCGAGGCCGGCGACGAACGTGCCGTGGCCGTAGCCGTCGCCCGCGGAGTTCGTCGTGCCGCTGTTGAGAATCGTCGTCTGCGCGATGACGCGCGACCCGTTGTCGAAGTCGGCGCGGTTCGCCTGGATGCCGGAGTCGACGATCGCGATCGCCGGCGGCGTCGAGAGCTTGCCGTTCGTCACCGACGACCAGGTCTGCCTCGCGTCGACCGCTGTCGGCCACTGCTGCGTGCTCGAGATCCCGCCGGTCAACCGGACGGGACGGTCGAGGGTGATCGCCGCGACGCCCTTCGTCTGCGCGAGCGTCAGCAGCTGGCCACCGGTGACGCCGGCCGACGCGCCGGCGATGGTTCCGAGGCGGCGTCCAAGACCGACGCCGGTGCCGCTGACCTCTCTCCGGACGGCCGAGACGACCGCCTGCTCACCCGAGGTTCCCGCTCCCTGGAGGATGACGCGGAACACATGCTGCGGATGCGCGCGAGCGGCCGCGACGAGCTGCGGCGACACGTAAGCGCGCAGTGGTTGGACGAAGCGCGGGGACTGCGTAGCGGAGGCAGCGAAAGCTGCCACTACCGCTACAGCGGCAAGCGGGGCTAGGAGCCGCATGCCCTGTGGAGCACGTCCTCGTTTGGAAGTCCGCATTGGTGCAGTCCCTCCAGCCTCGGGGAGAACCGGAACGTAGGTCTTACATCGGCGCCTAGCATCCCCCCAAAGAGGTACGAAATGCAAGCTCCCCCTTCTGGGGGAGCTTTAGCTCGGAAGGCGTACTTCTGCCGGCTGCTAGGGGAACGGGCGTCGAGCGGCGGCGAGCCGGCGGACGCGGCGGGGCTGCGCGACGCGGTCGCGGTGGGGCGTGAGCCAGGCGGAGACGCGCATGCCGGCCACGTGGGCGAACAGCATCCGGGCGGCGTCGGCCACCTCGAGCCGCCGGGCGAACGCGGGGCTCGCCGGCGCGACAGGGACCCCGCCGGGCAGGAAACGCAGCGGGCTGACAGCTGTGCCGTCGAGGCGAACCTCGAAATGGAGATGCGTCCCGGTGCAGGAGCCGGTGCAGCCGGCGATGCCGAGCAGCCGGCCCGGTACGACGTGCTCGCCGACGTGCGCGCGCAACTGGGAGAGGTGGGCGTAGAGCGTCTGCAGTCCGGCGCCGACGTTGACGAGGACGATGTTCCCGTAGCCCTCGAAGCCGGCCGTGTATCCGACCGCGGTGACGACGCCCGGCGCCGCGGCGCGGATGTCGAGCGAGCGGAGCATCCCGATGTCGATGCCCGGGTGGAAACCCATGTCGGTCTGGCCGAAGGGAGTCGTGATCGTGCCGGTCGCCGGCCACACGAAGGAGTGCGCGCGGAGCGCACTCCCGCGAGCCGCCGCGGGCGCAGCAAGACAAAGCGCGACGGCACACGCCGCCACGAAGCGCGTTCCCCTCCCCATAGAGCGCCGGAGGATATTGCCTCGGCCGAAAACCTGCTGCAGTTAGAGCTTTTCGAGCGGCGCGTAGTCGAGCATCAGCTTCCGCTCGCTGCCGTCGTCCGCGAAGCGAACGGTGACCATGCCGCCCGTCTCGACGCGGACCACGACGCCTTCGCCGAGCGTGGAATGGCGGACGGAGTCGCCGGTCGCGAGGCTGGGGACGTCTTCCTTCGGGACGACCTGGCTCGAGCGCGGCGAGCCGTAGCCCGCCCACGAGCTCGGCCGCAGCCGCTCGCGCTCGACGTGCCGCTCGGGCACCTCGTCGAGGAAGCGGGAAGGGAGGTTGTGGCTGCGCCCGCCGTAGAGCATTCGCGACGAGGCGTGCAGGAGCGTCAGACGCTCCTTCGCCCGCGTCATGCCGACGTAGCAGAGCCGCCGCTCTTCCTCGATGCCTTGCTCCTCGATCGAGCGCGAGTGCGGGAAGATCCCCTCCTCCATCCCGATCATGTAGACGGCGCGGAACTCGAGCCCCTTCGCGTTGTGGAGGGTCATCAGCGTGACGAGCGAGCCGTCGCCGCGGATCGCGTCCTGGTCCGAGTAGAGGGAGATCTCCTGCAGGAAGCCGGAGAGGGTCGCCTCTTCGGTCTGCTCGCGCCATTCGCGCGCGACGGAGACGAGCTCCTGCAGGTTCTCGATCCGCCCCTGCGCCTCGATCGTCCGCTCCGCCTCGAGCGACTCGAGGTAGCCGCTGCGCTCGAGCACCGCCTCGATCAGTTCCGGCACCTCGTACTCCATCGCAGCGGACATCAGCGACTCGACGACGCCTCGGAACGCCTTGACCGCCTTCTGCGGTGCGGCTCCGACGCCGGCGTTCTCCGCCTCCGCGGTCGCCTCCCAGAGCGAGATCTCGCGCTGATCGGCCCAGCTCATGAGGCGCGCGAGCGTCGTGTCGCCGATGCCGCGGCGCGGCCGGTTCGCGATGCGCAGCAGCGACACCGCGTCGTACGGGTTGTCGATCACCTGGAGATAGGCGACGAGATCCTTCACCTCGGCGCGCTCGTAGAAGCGCGGGCCGCCGATCACCTGGTACGCGATCCCCTGCCGGACGAGGATGTCCTCGAGGACGCGGCTCTGCGCGTTCATCCGGTAGAAGACCGCGACCTCGCTGCCGGAAAAGCCCTCCTCGACGGCGAGCGCGATCTCCGCGGCGACGAAGCGCGCCTCGGCGTGCTCGTCCTCGACCTCCACGACGCGCACGGGGTCGCCCTCGCCGAGCTCCGACCAGAGGTTCTTCTCCTTGCGCTCGCGGTTGTTCTGGATGACGCCGTTTGCCGCGTCGAGGATGTTCTGCGTCGAGCGGTAGTTCTGCTCGAGCGCGATCGTGAACGAGCCGGGGAAGTCGCGCTCGAACTCGAGGACGTTGCGAATGTCGGCGCCGCGGAACGCGTAGATCGACTGGTCGGGATCGCCGACCGCGAAGACGTTCTGGTGCTTCTCCGCGAGCAGCTGCAGGAACCGGTACTGCGCGTGGTTCGTGTCCTGGTACTCGTCGACGAGGACGTAGTGGAAGGCTTCCTGCCACTTCTCGCGCGCTTCGGGAAATCGCTCGAGCGCGTCGACCGTGAGGAAGAGCATGTCGTCGAAGTCGACGGCGTTCGAGGCGAAGAGGCGCTTCTGGTAGAGGTCGTAGACCTCGGCGACCGTCTGGTCGTAGAAGCTCGCGACGCGCTCGCCGTACGCCTCGGGCGAGACGAGCGTGTTCTTCGCGTTCGAGATCTGGGAGTGGATCCCGCGCGGCGTGAAGCGCTTCGGGTCACGCTCGAGCTCCTCGAGGCAGCGCTTGACGAGGCGGATCTGGTCGGCCTGGTCGTAGATGGTGAAGTTCGAGCGGTAGCCGAGCCGCTGCGCCTCGCGCCGCAGGATCCGGCCGCACGCCGAGTGGAAGGTCATCACCCAGGCGGCGCGCGCGGGCGGGCCGACGAGTTGCTCGACGCGCTCCCGCATCTCCGCCGCCGCCTTGTTCGTGAACGTGATCGCGAGGATCTCGGGCGGCTTGACGCCGACCGCGCCGAGCAGGTGCGCGATGCGGCGGGTGAGGACGCGCGTCTTGCCGGAGCCCGCGCCTGCGATGACGAGCACGGGGCCTTCGGTGTGGAGGACGGCCTCGCGCTGCGCCGGATTCAGGTCGGCGAGGTAGGTCTCCGGCGTCGTCGCGGCCACCGGTCGAGGATAGCCGGGCGGTGGGTCAGTCCTTGGCGGCGCGGATCTCGACCTTGCCGGCGCGGACGCGCGCCTCATAGCGCGGCTGGGGATAGACGGCCGGGCCGCCCTCGACCTCGCCGCTGCAGAGGTCGAACTTCGAGCCGTGCCACGGGCAGATCACCGTGTCGCCCTCGCGCTCGCCCTCGTCGAGCGGGCCGCCGGCGTGGGAGCATGTGGCAGCGATCGCGCAGGGCTCGTCCGTCTCTTCCGAGCGCGCGACGACGACCGCCTCGCCCTCGAGCTCGACGCGGACGAGCGCGCCGCCGTCGAGGTCGTCGGCGTCGCAGACCGGCGCGTAGCGGTCGCGCGGATCCTCGAAGGCTGTCCGGTTGACGCGGACGCCGAGGCCGAACGAGAGATGCCCGCCGAGATGCGCCGAGAAGGCCGTGCCCGCGAACGCGACGCCGGAGAGGACCTTTCCGAGGCCGCGATGGCCGTCGCGGCGGGCGACGAGCGACGCGACATTGAGGGTCAGGGCCATCGTGTTGAGCAGCGCGTGGACGACGCCGATCCGGCGCGAGTCGTCCTTGAGGTGGCTCCAGTCGTTGAGACCCGTCAGCGCGGCGGGAACGGCGCCGAGGCAGCCGATGGCGAGCGCCGCGTCTGCCGACTCCGCGCCGATGAGGTCGAGGGCGAACGCCGTCGACCAGGCTCCGACCGGGATGTCCGTCAGCGCCGGATGGAGCGGGTTGCCGAGCCAGACGCCGTCGAGCAGGTCGCGGATCGGCTGCGGGAGGGCGCTAACCGCCTCCTGCACCGGCTCGGCGATCGGATCGAGCGGCTCCGCAAGGTCGGCGAGCTGCTGGGTGAAACGGAGGCTCGTCACACAGCGCTCGTCCCCAGCGCGACGAGCAGGGAAACTACAGCCGTGGACGTTGCGCTGATGATCGAGGGCCAGGAGGGTGTCACCTGGGAGCAGTGGCTGGCGCTCGCCGACGCGTGCGAACGGCACGGCGTCGGGACGCTCTTTCGCTCGGACCACTACATCTCGCAGGGCGACGAGGCCGGGAACGTCGCGCACGACGCCTGGACGACGATCGCGGCGCTCGGCGCGCGCACGACGACGATCCGCCTGGGGACGATGGTCTCGCCGGCGACCTTCCGCCTGCCCGGACTTCTCGCAAACGTCGCCGCGACGGCCGACCACGTCTCCGGCGGGCGGATCGAGCTGGGGCTGGGCGCCGGCTGGATGGAGCGCGAGCACCTCGCCTACGGCTTCCCGTTCCCCGAGACGAGCGAGCGCGTCGCGCGCTTTGCGGAGCAGCTCGAGCTCGTCCACCGGCTCTGGACCGAGGAGCGGGTCGACTTCCGGGGCACGCATTACGTTCTCGAAGACGCGCCGGCGCAGCCGAAGCCGGTGCAGAAGCCGCGGCCGCCGCTGATCGTCGGCGGCTCGGGCGGGCGCGGGACGGTCGAGCCGGCGCTCCGCTTCGCCGACGAGTACAACACGCCGTTCGTCTCCCCCGAGGAGGCCGCGCAGATTCGCGCCAAGGTGCCCGGCCTGCGCTTCAGCGTCATGACGGGCTTCCTCGTCGGCGAGACGCACGAGGAGATGCGCTCGCGCGCGAACGAGCTGTACGACCGCCGGCCGCGCGAGCAATCCTTCGACGAGTGGCTCGCCGCCTACTCGGAACGCTGTGTCGTCGGCACGGTGGACGAGGTCGTCGCACGGCTGCGCGAGTACGAGGCGGCCGGCTGCGATCGCGTGATGCTCCAGCACCTTCTCCACGCCGACCTCGAGCCGGTGCGACTGCTCGGCGAGCGCGTGGCGCCGGCGCTGGCATGAGGATCGAGCGGCCGCCGCGGCCGCCGCTCGCACGCCACGTCGCGCGGCTCGAGGCGGCGTGCTCGGCGAGCGCCGCCCCGCTGCTGCCCGACGCTGCCATCGAGCTCGTCTGGAGCGGCAGAGGTCTTTTTGTCCGCGGCGCCGACACCCGGCCGTTCCCGGTCGGCTCCTTCCCGGAGCGGACGTTCGTCGTCGCCACCTTCCGGCCGGGCGCGGCAGCCGGGGTCCTCGGGCTCTCCGGCCGCGCCCTCGCCGACGCGCGGATCGGGATCAGCGAGCTCTGGGGCCGCGCCGAGATGCAACGGCTCGAGTCGCTCCTCTCCGCAGCGACGCCGCACGAGGCGATGACGATCCTCGAGGACGCGGTCGAGACGCGCATCCGGGAGGCACCGGATCGCGCCGTGGAGGCGGCGGCGGCCGCCCTCCGCTCGCCGCGCACCCGCGTGGGCGAGCTCGCGGAACGGCTCGGGATCGGCGAGCGGCAGCTCCACCGGCGCTGCGTCGCCGCGCTCGGCTACGGGCCGAAGACGCTCGACCGCATCCTCCGCTTCCAGCGCTTCCGCGCGCTGTCGCTCGCCCGGCCGTCGCTCGGGCTCGTCGAGCTCGCCGCCGCAGCTGGGTACGCCGACCAGGCGCACCTGACCCGCGAGGCGCTCCGCCTCGGCGGCGCGACGCCGCGGACGCTCGTGTCCGAAACGTTCAAGACGGCCTGAGGGCAGCCGGATAGGGTCGGGGCGTGCTCTACACGCCCGCGAACTACGAGCCGCTGACGGAGGAGCCGTGGGACGAGGCGCACGTCCGCGACCGCGTCGCCGCGCTCGTCGCCGAGACGGACGCCGCGTTCGACCCGGAGAAGTTTTGGCCGCCCATCGAGGATTGGGACTCCGCCAAAGGCACCGCGCCGCTGCCGCTGACGACGCTCTACCGCGGTGCGAGCGGGGTCGTCTGGGCGCTCGACGTCCTCCGCCGCCGCGGGCTCGCGGAGTCGTCGCTCGACCTCGCTGCGACCTCCCGGCGCGCCTACGAGGCGTGGCGCGCGAACCCGGCGCCGGAGCGGCTCGAGTCGCCGGTGCGCACGCACGCGTCGCTGATGGACGGCGACTCCGGGATCCTGCTCGTCGCCTGGCTGCTCGAGCCGGCGGACGACCTCGCGGATCTCCTCTACGGGCGCGTGTGCGAGAACGCCGACTCCGAGACGAACGAGTGGGAGGCCGGCTCGCCGGGGACGATGATCGCGGCCCGCGAGCTGCTCGAGCGCACCGGTGACCGGCGGTGGGCGGACGCGTGGCGCGAGAGCGCTGAGATCCTCTGGCAGCGGCGCGAGCCGGACGGCTTCTGGGTCTATCCGCCCTACGGAAAGGCGCCGGGCGCCGGGCACGGGATCGCGGTCAACGCGACGATCCTCCTCGCAGGCGGCGATCTCTTCCCGGCCGACCGACGCGAGCCGCTCGCGCGCGACACGGCAGCAGCGCTGGCTCGCACAGCCGTTCGCGAGGGCGAGTTTGCGAACTGGCCGATGGAGGTCTCCGACGCGGAACTCGAGTGGGACGGCGAGATCCGCATGCAGTGGTGTCACGGGGGCGCCGGCGTCGTCGCGAGCGCAGCGCCTTTCCTCGACGAGGAGCTACTGCTCGCAGGCGCGGAGCTGGTCTGGCACGCCGGGCCTGCGAGCATGGAGAAAGGCCCGGGCATCTGCCACGGCACCGCCGGAAACGGCTACGCGCTCCTCCGCACTTTCGGCCGCACCGGCGACGAGCGCTGGCTCGAGCGGGCGCGGCGCTTCGCCGTCCATGCGCTCGGCCAAACCGAGCGGTGGCGTGAACGGCGCGGCAGCGGGCGGCACTCCCTGTGGGCCGGCGATCTCGGCGCCGCGCTGTTCGCCGCGGACTGCCTCGACGCGCGCGCCGAGCATCCGCTGCTCGACTACCTCTAGCGCTGTCGCTGCAGACCGAGCGGCTTGCCGAGCAGAGCGAAGCCGACGAGGCAGAGAGCGCCGTCGCCGACCGCCCGAACGAGGCCGTCGAGCGGATCCGCCTGAACGACGCCGGCAGCAGCGATGCAGACGGCGACGGCGCAGGCGATGGCGAACGCGAGTCGCCACGGATCGGCCGCGACGCCGAGATCGAACGAGAGGTCCCGCTGCTCACCGCCGGTCACCGGAAGCAACCGCACGGCCCGGAAGAGGACGCAGGCGCCGCCCGTGAGGCACGCGCCTCCGACGCCGACCGTCAGCCACGCCAACGCCGGATGCGACCACTGCATCTCCGGGTAGTAGCCGGAGACGAGCAGGCCGAGCGCCACCACGGTGATTCCACCCCCGCCGAGTCCCAGACCTGCACGCCGAAGAAGAACGCGTGCCTCGGCTGCGGGGACGACAGGAAGGCTCCGGAGACGCCAGGCTCGCAGGAGCCCGAGCATCCCGCCGACGAACGCGAGCTGAACTCCGATCACGAACGCCAGGGTCAGGACTGGGGGCGCGCTCGTCGTGTAGACGCCCGCGAAGGCGAAGACCGTCACGAAGAGGAGCCCGAGCGGCACGAGCGCGAGGAACGCCGCGAACGCCGCATGTCGCGAGTACGCGGTCCCGAGCTCGTCGGCGAACTGCTGCGCGAGCGCGGCCGGCTCGCCGAGTTCGGCGCCGGGGTCGCAGGAGAGGTGATCCTCGAGCTCAAAGCGAATCCGCCGCCGGCGCCGGGCGGGGACACCGAGAGCCGCCAGCTCGCGGTCGAGACGCTCGATCACGCCAGCACCCCTTCAACCGCCTGCGCGAAGAGCCGCCAGTCACCGCGGCGCTCGCCGAGCGCGGAGCGTCCGCGCCGCGTCAGCTTGTAGACCCGGCGCCGCCGGCCGCTCGCCGTCGCCCACGAACTCGTCAGCAGGCCCTCGGCCTCGAGCCGGTGAAGAGCCGGATAGACCGTTCCCTCCGGCAGGTCGAAGACGCCGCCACTGCGCCGCCGCAGCTGCTCGATCACCGCGTAGCCATGCGCAGGCGCGGCACCGACGACCGCGAGGATCATTGCGTCCAGATGTCCCTTCAGTGCTTCCGCTTTCATACCTCGTCACGCTATACCTAGTGTTACGAGGTGTCAAGCCGTCCTGACGGTGGGCGACGATCCGAGCATGGAGGGAACAGGACGGCTCGAGACGTTCAGTGACGGCGTCTTCGCCATCGCGGCGACTCTTCTCGTGCTCGAGTTCGCGGTCTCGCCGGGGCCGAAGCTCGGCAGCGAGCTCCTCCATCTCTGGCCCGCCTACCTCGCGTACGTCACGAGCTTCATCACGATCGGGATCATCTGGATGAACCACCATCACACCGTGTCGCTGCTGAGGCGGGTCGACCGGACGATGCTCTTCCTCAGGCCGCCTTGCTGATCACGTTCGCGATCGCGGCGTTCTACCTACCGTCCGCCACGCTCTTCGATCGCTGACTCGAGCCAGGCGGACGCCTCGGCGAGCGCGCCGACGTCGCTCGACTTGAGGACGACCTCGACGGTGAAGCCGCCGGCGCCGAAGCCGGGATAGGAGCCGACAAGCACCGCCGGCCAGCGCTCGCCGGTCTCGGCGAGAGCAGACGCGATGACGCTCTCGTACGTCCGGAAGATCCGGCGCCAGCTCTCGATCGGGCTGCCGCGCCGGAACTCCTCCTCGATCGCCGCGAACATCGCCTCCATCTCGCTCGGCAGGCCCGGCAGGACATAGACGTTCTCGATTGCGAAGCCGGGCGCGCCGCCGAGCGGGTTGGCGAGCGGGCGGCTGCCGCTCGGGAGGAGAGCCCAGCGGGCGGCGTACTCGGGATCGCGGGTGAAGCGCTCGCGAAGGGCTGCCGCGACCTCGGGAACTTCCTCCTGCGGCACGCCGAACGCTGCCGCGATCGCCTCGCGCGTCAGGTCGTCGGGCGTGCCGCCGAGCCCGCCGGTGACCAGGAGGAAGTCGACACGCGCCGCTTCCGCGCGAACGAACTCGGCGATGACCTCGATCTCGTCGGGCAGCGCGGCCATCAGCCGCACCTCGACGCCGAGCGGGCCGAGGCGCTTCGCCAGCCAGGAGGCGTTCGTGTTCGGAACGTCGCCGGAGACGAGCTCGTTCCCGATCGTGAGGATCGCCGCGGTAGCGGTCGTGGTCACATCTCGATGGTACGGGTGGGCCGGAACGCCTCCAGGAAGCGGCGATCGTGCGTGACGAGGACGATCGTGCCGTCGTAGCCCGCGAGACCGCGCTCGAGCTCCTCGATCGCCTCGACGTCGAGATGGTTCGTCGGCTCGTCGAGAACGAGGCAGTTGACGCCTCGGGCGGCGAGAAGCGCGAGGCCGGCGCGGGTGCGCTCTCCCGGCGACAGCGACGACGCGACGCGCAGGACATCCTCCGCGCCGAGGCCGAACTTCGCGAGCAGCGTCCGCGCGGCCTCCTCGTCGAAGTCGCCGAAGAACGAGAGGAGCGGCTGCTCGCCGGACAGCGCCGCACGATCCTGCTCGAGCTCGCCCAGCACGACGGCCGCACCGAGCAGGCGATTGCCGGCAGCGAGCGGGAGGCGGCCGAGCAGCGCGTCGAGCAGCGTCGTCTTGCCACTGCCGTTCCGACCGGCGATCGCGACGCGCTCGCCCCACCCGATCTCGAGGTCGAGCGGGCCGAGCCGGAACGAGCCGCGCTCGACGATCGCCCGCTCCAGGCGCACGACGACATCGCCGCTGCGTGCGACCGGCGCGAGGTCGAGGTGGAGCTCCCATGGCTCGTAGGGCTTCTCGACCGTCTCGAGTCGCTTGAGCTTGGCCCCGTACGTCCGCTTCACGTCCTTGGACTTCTTCTTCTTGCGCCCCTGCCCGTAGCCGCGCCGTTCCCACTCCGCCATGCGGCGCTGCTGCTCCTCGATCCGGTTCCGCTCGGCGATCGACGCTTCCCAGCGCCGGTACCGGCCCTCTCGCCGGCGCTCGCGATCGGCCTCGTACTCGCTCCAGCCGCCGGCGTACTCCGTCGCCCCACGCGTCCACTCGTCGAGCTCGACGATGCGGGTAACGGTGCGATCGAGGAAGGCGCGGTCGTGGGAGACGACGACGAGTGCGCTTGGCTGGGAGGTGATCTGCCGCTCGAGCCAGGCGAGGCCTGCGAAGTCGAGGTCGTTGGTCGGCTCGTCGAGGAGCAGGACGCCGAAATCCTGGCGGAGCACGTCGGTGAGCGCGGCGCGCGTCTGCTCGCCGCCGGAGCGCGCGCTCGTTCTCCGCTCCTGCGCGAGATACCCGACGCTGAGCGACGGCGGCGAGCGGCGGACGCGGCCTGCGTCGGGCTCCTCGAGCCCCGCGAGCAAGCGCAGCAGCGTCGACTTGCCGGCGCCGTTCGGGCCGACCAAGCCGATCCGCGCGCGCGGCGGCACGACGAGATCGACGCCTGCAAGGACGAGCTCGGATCCGTACGACTTCGAGATTCCGGCCGCGACGAGCGAGCCGGCAAGGCTGGACATGCGCAACGACCTCCAACAAGACCGCAAGTAACACCGTGTTCCTTGCAAGAACAGGGCCGGTTGAGACGGGTCAGTCGCGCATAGACGGCGCCTGGGCGCCGCGGAGGAGTCTAGCCGCGGCGAACCGGGAGGACGAAGACGCCGCCGTCCTCTTCGACAACGCGGACGTTCGCGCCGTAGTGGGCGGCGACGTTCGGGGCGGAGAGAACCTCCGCGGCGGGGCCTTCGGCGACGACCGCGCCGGCGTTGAGGAGGACGAGCCGCTCGGCGTACTGACCGGCGAGCGTGAGGTCGTGCATCGTCGTGACGACGGTCAGCCCGTCCATGCGCAGCGAGTCGACGAGCTCGAGGACGAGCTGCTGGCGGCCGAGGTCGAGCGCCGTCGTCGGCTCGTCGAGGAGAAGAAGCGGTGCCTCCTGCGCGAGCGCGCGCGCGAGAACGACGCGCTGCAGCTCGCCGCCACTGAGGGAGCCGAGTCGCCGCTCGGCGAACCCGCCCAGGTCGAGTCGCCGCAGGGCGCGCGCCGCGGCCTCGCGGTCGCGCCTGCTTTCGCCGCCGAAGTACGGGATGTGCGGCGTGCGCCCGAGAAGGACGTACTCGGCGACGGTCAGCTCCGCCGGCGTCTCGGGCTTCTGCGGCACGAACGCGACGAGCCGCGCGAGCGCTCGATGGCCGAGCTGGCGCGCGTCTCGTCCCTCGAGCAGGACTTCTCCGTCATAAGGAACGAGCCCCGCAAGCGCGCGCAGCGCCGACGTCTTGCCGGCGCCGTTCGGCCCGATCAGCGCTGTCCAACCGCCCGACTCCGCCTCGAGCGACAGGCCGCGCACCGCCGCGACAAGCCCGAAGCGCACCCAGAGATCGCGAGTCTCGATCACCGCATCGACCTCGAGGTGCGCAAGACGACGGCGAAGAAGGGCGCCCCGAAGAAGGCGGTGACGACGCCGATCGGCAGCTCGGAGGGCGAGAGCACCGTCCGCGCGAGCACGTCGGTGAGCACGAGGAAGCCGGCACCGACGACAAGCGACAGTGGGATGACGGCGCGGTAGCTCGTCGAGACGAGCAGCCGGACCGTGTGCGGGACGATGATCCCGACGAACGCGATCAGGCCGCTGACCGAGACCGCGGCGGCTGTCCCGAGCGTTGCCGCGACGACGATGATCAGCCGCGCCCGCGCCACGTCGACTCCGAGACTCGCCGCTTCGTCGTCCCCGAGGCTGAGGACGTCGAGGATGCGCCGGTGGAGGATGAGGACGAGCGAGCTGGCCGCGATGTACGGCGCGCAGATCGCGACGTCGCTCCACGTCGAGCTCGAAAAGCCGCCGAGCAACCACGAGTAGACGTTCTGGAGGACGTCGGTGTGCCGCTGCTGCACGAACGTCTGCACCGCGGCGGTGAACGTCGCGACGGTCACGCCCGCGAGCACGAGTGCGCCCGTCGTACGCGCGGCACCAGCCGAGCGGCCGAGGACGTACGTCAGCATCACGGCGGCGATCGCGCCACCGAACGCGGCGAGCGGGACGCTCCAGCGGCCACCGGCGGCCGCCGCGCTGTAGACGATCGCGAGCGTCGCACCGAGGCCGGCGCCTCCTGCGACGCCCAGCAGGTACGGGTCGGCGAGCGGATTCCGGAAGACGCCCTGGTACGACGCTCCGGCGATCGCGAGCATCCCGCCGACGAGTGCCGCGAGCACGACCCGAGGCGCCCGGAGCTGCCAGACGATGTCGTGGTCGGTGCCGCCGAGCGGCTGGTGTACGTGGAGACCCGGTACGTACGAAAACGCCGAGCGGAGGATCGCGCCGAGGCCGATGTTGGCGGGGCCGACCACGAGCCCGACGGCCAGCGCGACAAGGAGGAAGGCGCAGGCGACGAGGGCGGCGCGGAGGCCGACGCCCCGGGCTTCGACCCGGAGCGCCACCTTCACTCGTTCGGCTGCCACTCCCATCAGCCGGTCTTTGCGATCTCCGCGACGCGACGCGCGAACTGCACGATTCGCGGCCCCCAGCGCGAGGCGATGTCGTCGTTGACGCCGACCACGCGGTGACGGTAGACCGCGCTGATCGTGCCCCAGCCCGGCCGCGCCGCAACCGTCTCGCCCGTCTGGCCGCAGCAGCGCGTGTCGGCGAGGACGATGATCTGCGGGTTCTGCTGGACGATGTACTCGGCGGAGAGCTGCGGATAGTCGGTCCCGGCACTCGCTCCCGCGGCGTCGGCGATGTCCTTGAAGCCGAAGAGCTTGTAGATGCTGCCGATGAACGTCTTCGACGTCGCGGAGAAGTACGTCTGGTCGAGCTCGTGGTAGACGCGCAGGTGGCGGCGCGCGCCCGGCACGCTGCGCACGATCGCCTTCAGGCGCGTCTGCATCCAGAGGACCGTCTTCTCCGCGCCGCGCGTATGGCCGGTGAGCTTCCCGATGCGAAGAATCTCGGAGTACGCCTGCGCGAGGTCCTTCGCGGCGGGGACCATCACGACCTTGATCCCGAGCTGGCGCATCTGGGACGCGAAGTTGTGCGGGTTGTAGGAGATGAAGACGAGGTCCGGGTGGTAGTTGGCGATCGCCTCGCTGTTCGGCGTGTAGCCGGAGAGGCTCGTCCGCGGAGCGCGCCGCGGATAGTTCGAGTCCTGGTCGACGGCGATGACCTTCTTGCCGGCGCCGATCGCGAACAGATCCTCGGTCACCGTCGGCGAGAGCGAGATGATCCGGTGGTAGGTGTGCGTCTTCCGGCCGTGCCGCGGTGCGGCCGCCGACAGGGAGACGACGACGAGGGCGGCCGCGAGGGCCGCGAGGAATGCCAGAGCAAGGCGATGCACGAATCCTCCTTCCGCGAGGGGTTCGGGTTTGTCGGCGGGCGACAGGTCTTCTGACTCGGGGCTCCCTCCTCCGCCGCCTTCCCGGGTTGCGACCCAGTGGCGTCGTGGCGGAAGAGCGTCTCCCCTTACAGCGGCGGGACCGTCCCGGACTTGCACCGGAGTTCCCTTACCGCTCGCCGGTTTGTGGCGGGAATCTAGCATCGCTGCCGGTGGCCGGCCTCTCCGCGATTGCTGTCGATCTCGACGCCGTGCTCGCGGACACGCGGCCGGTGTGGGACGCGTGGCTCGAGGACGCAGCGCGGCGCGCGCGCGTGGAGCTCGACTTGCCGGCGGATCGAGAGGCGGCGGCGCCGCTGCTCGACGAGGCGCTCGGCGACTGGCGTCCCCTCCTTCTCCGCTTCGCCGCCGACCGCGCACCGCTTTGGTTCCGGCCGCGCGCCGAGACGAACGCCGCGCTGCGGCGGCTCGCGGCTGCGGGCGGGCGGATCGGCGCCTTCACCGATGCGCCGCGCGAGCTCGCCGAGCTGGCGCTCGCCCACGTCGGCGCAACGAGGCAGGTCGAAGTGGTCGGGACGCTCGCCGAGGTGCAGGCTGCGCTCGGCGCCGACGCCGTGATCCTCCGGTCGCGCGACGAGCTGGCCGCACTACGATGACCGCATGGAGCACGACCTCTCCGACCGGCGCTTCGACCTGATCCTCGAGCGGCTCGACCGCATCGCCGATGAGCTCGCGAAGACGAACAAGCGGCTCGACAACGACGAGAACTTCCTCCGCATCAGCCGCGAGCTCGCGACGCTCAACGAGTCGCTGCAGGCGCTCGCGTATGCCGCTCTCGGACAGCAGGCGCCGCAGGTTCGCCGCCGCCGCTCGGCCTAGCCACTAGCCCGGCAGGCGCCAGATGTCGAGGACGCCCGACGTGGCGTGGTTGTTCGCGTCGCCTTCGGGCAGCGCCACGAGGCCGTCGGTGATCGTCGGGCTGTTCCAATGGCCGCCGCCCGCGGGCAGAGTCGCAATGAGCTTGCCGCTCGCCGGCTTGTAGACGCGCAGCCCGCCGCCCGGGTCGAAGACCCAGAGCAGCCCACCGGAGACGACGGGGCTCGTGCCCGCGTTGCCCTTCCGCCAGACCGAGTGAAGTCGGCTGTTCCGCAGCACCCACGCCTGCGTCGCACCGCCGTCCGCCGCGATCAGCCAGGTGTGCCCACCCTCGCGCCACACCGCTGGCGCTGTGAAGAGCTCCGAGCCGGACGGCGTGGAGACCGTCTGCAGCTCGCGTCCCTGGTGCGGCGCCGTGCCGCGCAGCCGGCTGAGTGCAAGCAGCCGGATCTTGCCGTCCTTACCTCCCTGCGCGACGAGCCGCGACGTGAGGTAGACCGGCGAGGTCGAGCCGATGTCGGCATCGCTCTGGTTCAGCTCCTGCGTGTTCGCCGGCGTGTAGTTGCCGATCAGCTTCGCCTTGGGCGACAGGAGGAGCACCGCGTCGCCCCAATCCGTGCGGCCGTTCCACGGCCCGTTGCCCGTGGCGACGAGAAGGCGGCCGGTCCCCGGCACGACGACGACGCCGGCGCGTCCCCAGATCGCGGAGTCGCTCGAGGCGCACGACGACGGGGCGATCAGCCGGCGCCGCTTCGAGCAGAGCGAGTTCCAGACGGCGAGCAGCTTGCCGCCGGGCGAGATGACGGCGACATGGCCCTGGTAGGGCGGCGTGTCGCCGATGTAGCCGCCCGTCGCCGCGATGACGTGCCCGCCCGCGTAGTTGAGCGAGGCGGCGATCTTCTCGCGCGCTGCGAGCCTCGTGATCGACACGCGCCACGCTGCGTGGCCGCTGGCGACCGAGAGCTTCTGGATCCTCCCGTCGGGCGAGGCGGCGTAGATCCATTTCCGGCTCGGATCGGCGACGGGCGTTGCCGTGGTGATCTGCGAGCTGCCGGCGTAGGACGAGTAGCCGCGCGGCTTGAACTGCCAGAGGATCGTGCCGTTGTTGGCGTCGATTGCCAGCGTGATCCCGTAGGCCGTCGTGACGAAGAACGCGTTGTGGACGGCGCCGCCGATCGTGACGCGCCGGAGGTAGATCGCCGAGGCGTCGACCGTGCCGGGCAGAGTCACCTGCTGCCGCCGGAGCTTGCGGACGTTCGCCGCCGTGATCCCGGTCGCCTTCGGGTCGAAGCTACTGCGGCGCGCGTCGTAGCCGAAGCGCGTCCAGTCGGCGCTCGCCGCTGACGACGTGGCCCGCGCCCCAAGCACGCCGCCGGCTGCGCCGCCGCTTCCACAAGCGGCTGCGATGACCCCGATGGCCAGTAGGGCGATTAGCGGCGGAGCAGGACGCGACGTAGCTCGTCCTCTTTACCCGGCTCGAGAATCGCGAGAACCTGGTCGCCTGCCTCGAGGACGGTGGAGCCGATCGCGATCTCGGCGCGACCCTCGCGCATCACGGAGATCAGCCGCGAGCCTTCCGGCAGCGACAGGGCCTCGATGCTCCGGCCCACGGACGGCGAGCCGCCGTCGATCAGCACCTCGACGATCTCGAGGTTCTCCCGCCGCAGCTCGAGCAGGTGGATGATCTCGTGCTCGGGAACCTCGTGCTCGACGAGCGCCATCACGCTCGAGGTGGCGCAGATCGTGGGCGAGAGGCCGAGGAGGTCGAAATGCGCCTGGTTGCGCGGGTCGTTGACGCGCCCGATCACCTTCGGCACTCCGTAGTTCTCGCGGGCGAGCTGGCCGATGATCATGTTGTCCTCGTCGTCCCCGGTCAGCGCGAGAACGACGTCGGGTGGGCGCGCGATGCCAGCGCGCTCGAGGACGTAGAGCTCGGTCGCGTCGCCGCGCTGCACCTGGTGCTCGAACTCGTCTTCGAGCTGATCGAAACGGTCGCGACGCTGCTCGATCAGGGTCACCTCGTGACCGAGTCGCACCAGCGAGCGCGTGACATTGGCCCCGATCTTGCCGCCGCCCGCGACGATCGCGTACATCAGTCGCTCTCGACGGCTGCGGAGGTGGGGATCGCGCAGGTGCGCGCCGCGTCCATGAGGCGGTCGATCGCGACGCTCGTCGGGCAGACGGTGTCGAGGCCGCGCTCGGCGTAGAACTTCGCGCGCGCCGGATCGAGTACGCGCACGACGACGCAGCGGACATCGAAGCGCTTCTGCGCGACCTGGCCGATCACGATGTTCGTGTTGTCGCCGTCGGTCGCGACGACGACGGCGTCGGCGTCCTCGATGCCCGAGTCCCGCAGGGTGTCTGTGTCCATGCCGTGCCCGACGATGAACGTGCCGGGCCAGCTCTCGCCGAGCCGGGAAAGCGCATCCTCGTTCTCGTCGACGACGGTCACGTCCCAGCCCTCCTGCTGGAGCTGGAGAGCGATCGTGGAGCCGACGCGACCACAGCCGATGACTAGTGCCTTGAGGTTCATGGCGGTCGGAGCGTAGCTCGCTAGCCCTCCTCGAGAACGCCCTGCGGGAAGGCGACCACGAGCACTTCGGCGGACGCCTTGCGGAGGACGTAGTCGACGGTCGGCGAGAAGAAGCGGGACTGGCGCCGCCAGCGAGGCGAGGAGCCGAGCACGATCAGGTCCGCCCCACTCTCCTCGGCCGCCTGGACGATCGCCTCCCCGATCGAGCGCGCGCGGATCGAGCGGCCCTCGACCGTGACGCCGTGCTCGTCACCGAGCACCGCGGCCTCGGCCAGCGAGGCGGTCGCCCTTTCCTCCTCGTCGATCAGCTCGGCGTCGAGGGGCTCCTCGAGCGGGACGCGAATCACGTGCAGCGCCACGACCGCGGCGTTGCGCTCCTGTGCGAGCTTCACCGCGGTGGCGATCATCTCCTCGCCGATCTCCCCGAGCTTCATCGGCACGAGGATCTTGGAGAACTCGGCCTCCGGCAGCTCCACCTCAGTCGCCGACTCGACATGCTCGAGCAGGCCGGTCCCGCTGCGGCGGCGGACGAGGAGGTAGACGACGACGCCGGCGACGAGCCAGCCCGGGCCGCCGTAGCGCGCGCCGATGTGAGTGGCCATCGCCGCGACGAAGATCGCCGCTGTGGCGACGATTCCGAGGAGCGTCGGGAGCGGCACCTCGGCGCCGCGGATCCGCACGGAGAACGGCACGCGGAACGGCCGCTCGGCGTCGGGCTTGCTGAAGCGGAGCCTCAGCACGGCGAGCTGCGCGGCCGTGAAGGCGACAAGGACGCCGAAGCTGAAGAGGCTCGCGAGGAAGGCGACCGGGTTCGTCGTGAAGGCGGTGGCGAGAAGCAGCGCGATCGAGATCCCGCTCGCAGCGATGACCGCCTCGGGCGAGTGCATACTGCGCCGGCTGAGGCGGCTGAAGACGCGAGGCAGCTGGCCGTGCTCTCCGAGCGAGTAGGCAAGGCGTCCGAAGCCGGAGTTCGAGGTGATCGCCGCCGTGACCAGGATGAGCGCCCCGGTCAGGCCGACGTAGACCCGCAATGCGTGCTCGAGCCACGTCGCGACGTGCGGGCCCAGCGCGTAGACGATCCCCATCAACGGTGCGCGCTGCCACGTCGTCCCCAGCTGCGTGGTGCCGTGCGGCGCCGGGAACGCCGACATGCCGATCAAGGCGATGAGGGCGGTGACGAGGACGACCGCGCCGATCGCGGAGAAGAGGCTGCGCGGCAGGTCGCGTCCCGGCTGGCGCGTCTCCTCCGCGAGATTGGCCACGGTCTCGAGCCCGGTGTAGGCGAGCAGCGCCAGTGGCACGGCAAAGGCCAGCTCGTGCCACGACGGCTGGGTGCCGAGGTCGAGGCCCCGCCCGAGCGCGTCCGGTGAGAAGAGGAAGGCGAAGCCGAGCACGACGAGCAGGAGCTGCGTGACGAGGTCGAGCAGTGGCACGACGAGGCTGAACGAGTAGAGCTTCGTCCGTGCGACGAGGCGCGACAGCCCGATCAGGCCGATCAGGATGGAGCCGACAATCGCGTCGCCCGGGTGCTGCGCGATCGAGTGGATGCCGAGCGCGAGCCCGAGATAGTGCGGCACGAAGAGCGCCGAGAGCGCGATCACGATCAGGTAGTCGAGGAAGAGCGCCCAGCCCGTGAGGAAACCGGCGAAATCGTTGAAGGCGACTCGCACGAACGTCGCTGCACCGCCCGTCTCCCCGATCGTCGTCGTCCCCTCCGCGTACGAGGCGGTGACGATCAGGAACAGGAGTCCGACGAGGGCGAGGACGACGGGCGTCATCCCGAGCGCGTGGAGCGCCACGATCCCGAGCGCGAAGTACAGCGAGGAGGCGACCTCGCCGTACGCGACGGAGGCGAGCGCCGGCGCGTCGAGCACCCGTTGCAGCTGCGGCAGCTTGCGCGCCATCGGCCCGTGAGCCTATCTCCGGCGCACGAGGTACAGCCGCCCGATCCCCAACGCGACGAACAGGACGCCGAGGAGGTAGCCGACCGAGCCGCCGTCGCGCGCGGCCGTTTCGCTCACGAGCGCGATGCCGAGCGCGACCGAGAGAAGGCCGAAGGCGAAGGTCGAGCTGCGGTAGAGGCCTCTCATGCTGCCTTCTCGCGGGCGGTCGCGACCATGACGCGGCACGGCGCGTGGCGGAGGACGAAGTCGACCGCGTCCCCGAAGATCTGGCGCCGTCCGTGCTGCAGGCGGACGCGCCGCGGGCCGGCCATGACGATCACCTCGGCGCTGCGGCGGATCGCCTCGTCGACGATCGCCCGGCCGATGTTCCGGGTCCGCGCGATGCGGCCGGTGACGCGCACGCCGTACGAGTCGCCGATCGCGCGAGCCTCGTCGAGCTGCTCGTTCGCCTCCTGCACCTCGCGGGGCAGGTAGGTGTCGAGCGGCAGCTCGAGCGGCACCTGGATCGCCGTCAGCGCGACGATCGAGGCGCGCCGCTCGGCCGCGAGACGGCAGGCGAAGTCCATCGCCTCATCGGAGGGATAGCCCGGCGCGATCGGAACGAGGATGCTGCGGAACTCGAGCGCCGCCGCCGGCCCGTACTCCACCGGCGCACGCACGGTGACACGCAGCGGCACCTTCAGCACCTGGCGGCGGTAGACGAGGTAGACGACGAAGCCGAACGCGAGCCAGCCGAGCCCGGCGTAGCGCGTGCTCGGATACTGGATCACGACGTCGAGCCAGGAGAGCCCCGTCCCCAGGAGGCCGACCACTGCGAAGATCGGCCAGTCGACGCCGCGCCAGCGGAAGTTCGGGCGCGCCCGCCACGGGATGTCCTCCCCCGCGCGTTGCCGTCGCAGCTGGATCACCGAGGCGTGCGCAATCGTGAACGAGAGCATCGCGCCGAACGAGTACATCGTCCCGAGGAAATACGTCTTCCCCGGCAGGAGAACGAGGATCGAGATGAAGCCGGCGAAGACGATCAGCGACAGCCATGGCGTCTTGAACTTCGGGTGGAGCCGCCGGAAGATCGCCGGCAGCTGCCGGTAGCCCGCCATCGCGTACGTGATCCGCGACGCGCCGATCACGCCCGCGTTCGTGGCGATGAACAGGATCGTCGCGGCGAGCAGCCCGACGTAGACCTTGAGCACGGAGAGCAACGCTCCCCCGATGCCGAGGTGCTCGACGACGCCGAGCACCGGGTCGGCGGCGAATCTCGTGCCGAGAACTGTGACGCCGTGCTTCACCGGCATCGCCGAGAGCGCGATCAGCGGCAGCGTGAAGTAGATGGCGAAGACCGCGATCGCGACCATGAGGATCGATCGCGGCACGCTGCGCACGGGGTCGCGTGCCTCCTCCGAGAGGTTCGAGACCGTCTCGATCCCCGTGTAGGCGATCATCGCGATCGGGATCGCGAGCAGGAAGTGGCTCCACGTCGGCGCCGTGCCGAGGTGGACGTTCTTCACGAGGACGTGCGGGCTGAAGACGAGCACGAAGCCGAGCAGGACGAGCAAGACCTGCGTGGCGAAGTCGATCGCGGCGAGCCCGACGTTGATCCGCGCCGACTCCTGGATCCCGATGATGTTGAGGGTGACGAGGACGACGATGACGGCGGCGCCGACGATGATGTCCCAGGGGTTCGTCCGCAGCGGCGCCCAGAAGATCGAGAGGTAGTGCGGCACGAAGAACGCCGAGATGGCGATCGTGATGATGTAGTTGAGCATCTGCGCCCAGGCCGCCCCGAAGGAGACGACCTCGTTGAAGGCGTGGCGCGCGAAGCTCGACGAGCCGCCCGCTTCCGGGAACCTGACGGTTCCCTCCGCGTAGGTCGCAGCCGTCGCGGCGAAGAAGAGGCCGGCAACGACGAAGACGACAGGCGTCAGCCCGAGCGCGAAGAAGGCGGTTACGCCGAGCGCGTAATAGATCGACGAGCCGACGTTGCCGTACGCGGTGGCGAAGAGCGCATTCGCTCCGAGGACGCGCTCGAGCTCTGCCTGCCTCCGCCGCCGGGCCACGCGCGGATGCTACGCGCGGTGTCGGTCCGCGCTAGCCGTGGATCGAGATGATGATCGGGATGATCAGGATCGCGACGATGTTCGTGATCTTGATCATGGGGTTGATCGCCGGGCCTGCTGTGTCCTTGTACGGGTCGCCGACCGTGTCCCCCGTCACGGCGGCCGCGTGGGCGTCTGAGCCCTTGCCGCCGTAGAGCCCGTCCTCGATCAGCTTCTTCGCGTTGTCCCAGGCGCCGCCGCCCGATGTCATCGCGATCGCGAGGAACAGACCCGTGACGATCGTCCCGATCAGGAGGCCACCAAGCATCTGGGCGTTGATGATCCCCACAACGATCGGGAAGGCGATCGGCACGATCGCGGGCAGGATCATCGAGCGGATCGCCGAGCTGGTGACGATGTCGATCGCCGGCCCGTACTGCGGCCGCTCGGTGCCCTCCATGATCCCGGGGTGCTCGCGGAACTGGCGGCGCACCTCCTCGACGACCTCGCCGCCGACGCGGCCGACCGCCTGCATGGCGAGCGACGCGAAGAGGAACGGCATGAGGCCGCCGATGAACAGGCCGGCGATGACCCACGCGTTCGAGAGGTCGAACGTGAGATGCGACAGTGCCGAGCCGATCGACGCCTGCGCATGCAAGCCGTTCGCGTAAGAGCCGAACAGGACGAGTGCGGCGAGCGCGGCGGAGCCGATCGCGTAGCCCTTCGTCACGGCCTTCGTCGTGTTGCCGACGGCGTCGAGCGGATCGGTGATCGCGCGCACCTCGTCCGGCAGGTCGGCCATCTCGGCGATGCCGCCGGCGTTGTCGGTGACCGGGCCGTACGCGTCGAGCGCGACGATCAGGCCGGTCATGGAGAGCTGCGCCATGACGGCGACGCCGATCCCGAACAGGCCGGCGAGGTGGTTGGCGACAAGGATCCCGATCGCGATTACGACCACCGGCAGCGCCGTCGCCTGCATTCCGACGGCGAGACCCTCGATGATGTTCGTCGCGTGGCCGGTCTGGGAGGAGCGCGCGATCGACTTGACGGGATTCCAGCGAGTGCCCGTGTAGAACTCCGTGATCCCGACGAGCAGCGCGGTGATCGCAAGGCCGATCAGCGCCGAGCCGTAGAGCTCGCCGAACGAGTACGACACGACGGCGCCGTGCAGACCACCGACGAAGACGTGCCCGACGAAGGCCTTGATCACCGGGATGAAGATCAGCGCCGAGATGGCCGTGGCGACGAGAACCGCGCGGTAGAGGGCGTTCATCACGTTGCCGCCGGGCCGAACGCGCGCGAACTGGACGCCGATGATCGAGGCGATGATCGAGACGGCGCCGATCGAGAGCGGCAGGAGCCAGAGGCTCTTGCCCGCGCCTGCAGCCGTCGTGACGCCTAGCAGCATCACCGCGACCGCGGTGACGGCATACGTCTCGAACAGGTCGGCGGCCATGCCGGCGCAGTCGCCGACGTTGTCGCCGACGTTGTCAGCGATCACGGCGGGGTTGCGCGGATCGTCCTCCGGGATCCCCGCCTCGATCTTGCCGACGAGGTCGGCGCCAACGTCCGCGGCCTTCGTGTAGATGCCGCCGCCGAGTCGGGCGAAGACCGAGATGAGGGAGCCGCCAAAGGCGAGGCCGACGAGATGCTCGATCGCCGTGTGCGGCGAGTCGCCGATCCAGCGGACGAGCACCACGTAGTAGGCCGCGACGCCGAAGAGGCCGAGGCCGACGACGAGGAGCCCGGTCACGGAGCCGGCGCGGAAGGCGACGTTGAGCGCCTGCGGCAGCCCGGAACGCGCCGCCTCAGCGGTCCGCACGTTCGAGCGCACCGCGACGTTCATCCCGATGAAGCCGGCAGCCGCCGAGAGGATGGCGCCGATGAGGAAGCCGATCGCCGTTCCCCAGCCGAGTGAGTGGTAGAAGCCGAGCAGAAGGAACGGGACGATCGCGACGATCGCGATGGTCGTGTACTGGCGGCGCAGGTAAGCGGCGGCGCCTTCCTGCACGGCGCGCGCGATCTCCTGCATCCGCTCGTTGCCGGCCGGCTGACGCAGCAGCCAGACGGTCAGGCCGATGCCATAGGCGACGGCCGCGCCGGCGCAAAGCAGCGCGAACAGCACGGCGTGATCCATGAACCAGCTCATAGGTCGGGCTCTCCCTCCGCGGCGTTACAAAGTCAGCGCCGAGACAGTCTCGGCGCGGCCTGTTTGTATCAGACGGGGCGGGTGGGTCGTGTCACGAAGTGGGCGTGCGGAGGTGCCAGCTGACCTGCTCTTGGAAGATCTCGCGGAGGGATGCGCCCTCCTCGTGGCGGGCGATCTCGCGCTCCGCCGCGTTCCGCTCCGGAATGGCGATGAACTCGGCCGCACCGAGCTCTTCCGCCACCGGCCGGACCCACTCGACGAGCTGCTCGAGCCTCGCCCGCGCGGACACAGGCTCGCCACGCGCGAAGTCGATCAGCTCGCCCGAGAGGCCATGACGGATCGCGCGCCAGAAGTTCTCCTCGATCAGACGATGCGGCAGCTCCGGCAGCGGCTCGCCCTCGTCGAGGGCCCGCGCGATCCGCGCCGTGAGCGCGTACGAGAGCGCCGCGAGCGAGCGCGACTCCGCAAGATCCGGCTGCGCGTCGCAGATCCTGAGCTCGACGGTCGGAAAGGCGAGATGCGGCCTGACGCTCCACCAGATCTGCGTGTGCTCGGTGACGGAGCCGGTCTGGTAGAGGAAGCGCACGTAGGTCTCCCACTCCTCCCAGCTGCCGAGCGAGTCGGGGACGCCGCAGCGCGGGAACATGCGCGTGAAGATCTGCGTGCGGGCCGAGTGGAGGTACGTGTAGACGCCCTCGACGAACGGCGAGCTCGCGGAGAGCGCAAGCAGCTCCGGGAGGTATGCGCGGAGGGCCGAGCAGACGCGGATGGCGCGATCGGCGCCGTTGATCCCGACATGGACATGGAGGCCGAACGAGTTGTTGCGCCAGACGACGTAGCGGAGGAGCTCGTCGTTGCGGCGGTAGTGCGGCGTGTCGATGATCCGCTGCTCCTGCCACGGGCTCCAGGGATGGGTGCCGGTGGCTGCGAGGCCGATCCCGAGCGGGTCGGCAAGGGCGCGGAGCTGGTCGCGGCGGACGCCGAGGAGCGCCGCCGCGTCGGCGAAGGCGTCGCAGCGGCCGGTGCGCACCTCCACCTCCGAGGCGATCAGCTCGCCGACGAGATGCCCGTCGAGCTCGGTGCCTGGTGCAGCCGCCTGCAGCTCCTCGAAACGGTTGACGAGCTCGAGCGTCTCGGGGTCGACGAGCGCGAACTCCTCCTCGACCGCGACCGTGAAATCGGGCACGGATTCGAAAGCCGCGCGCGACTGCGCGAGCATCTCCTCGTACCCGAGCCGCTGCTCGTCGCCCACGGGAAAAGCCTACTTACGCGGTTGTGGTGTCAAGCAAGCGCGCGGCGATGACGCTCCAGCTCCAGCGCTGCTCGACCGCACGGCGGGCGGCGAGACCGAGCTCGCGGCGGCGTTCCGGCGGGAGGGCGAGAACGGCTGCAAGCCGTTCGCGGAGCGCGTTCGCGTCGCCGGCCGGGAAGGTGAGAAGAGCCGCTGCTGCGGGGCCGAGCTCCTCGCCGATCCCGGCCGCCACCTCGGCGAGGCCGGAGTGCGCGGAGACGATCGGCAGCACGCCCGCTGCGGCCGCCTCGGCGGCGACCATCCCGAACGCCTCCGGGAAGATCGACGGCACGACCGCGACCTCACAGAGTGGCAGCAGGTGGACGAGGTGGCGGTGCTCGAGCGCGCCGGTGAAGAGCGTGCCGGGCGGCGCGAGCTCCTCGAGCTGCTCGCGGTAGTCGCCGAAGCCGACGACGATCGAGCGCGCGTCGAGCCCGCGCAACGCCTCGAGCATGACCTGGACGCCTTTGTTCTCGATCAGCTTCCCGAAGTAGAGGACGGTCGGCGCGTCCTCGGCGAAGAACTCGACGAAGCGCTCCGCGTTGCCGGGATCGGGATGCCGCTCGTCGCCGCCGCCGGAGTCGCGCTGCGCCTCTTCGAGCAGCGCCGCGAGCGCCTCCTCACACGGCTCCGGCCGGAACTCCTCGACGTCGACGCCCGGCGGCACGATCTCGACGCGGCCGGCGTGGCCGCACACCTCAGCGAGGACGTCGCGGATGTGCTCCGAGCCGGCATAGACGACGTCCGCGCCGGCGAGCGTCTCGGCGCCCCATCGGCAGAGCTCCGCGTTGCCGCGCATCGCGTACTCGAGCTCGGAACCGTGCGCCTTGACGCGGTACGGCATCCCGCTCGCGGCGCCGACGGGCGCGCCGAGCAGGACGTGATTGGCGAAGACGAGCTCCGCCGGCCCGAGCTCCCGCAGCGCCGCCGCGTTTGTCTCGACGTACGCCTCCCGCTCCGCCTCGCTGAAGTCGACGAGCAACCGCGCCTCGAGCCCTTCGTAGCGGTCGAGGACGAAGACCGGCAGCAGCCCGTCCGGCAGCTCCGGTACGACGACGCACGCACCGCCGAGGTCATAGCGCTCGGGATGCCGCTCCTGGCAGACGACGGTGACTTCGTGGCCGGCGCGGCTCCACTCGCGCGCGAGCGCCCGGGTATAGACGTTCGACCCGGTGCCGCCGAGCAGGTACCCGTGCCAGAGCAGGATCCGCACGCGGCGGAGGCTATGTCAGGCGGCGGCGAGTAAGCTGCGCGAGCGGCAGGAGAAGGCCGAGGGCAAGGCCGGCGGCGACGGCCCACGTCACGATGGAATCGTGGTGTATAGACCCGTGCGCCAGGTACACGACCTCGCTCGGAAGGGCCACCATGACGCCGCCGACGGCAAGCATCGCGAGCCGCGGCGCGAGGCCGCCGAACGCGATCGCAAGCACGACGATCGCTGCCAGCGGCCCGAGCAGGAAGAAGAAACTGCCAGGGATCTCCCGCGAGAGCACAACCAGCGGCGCGGCGGCAACGAGCGCCAGGGGGAAGCTCATGAGCGGCCGCCGGCGCAAAGGCGCCGCAGTAGTGGCGAGAGCCAGCACGATCGCCGCTGGGAGCCAATGCCTACCGACGGGGAACGCCGACGGCTGTCCGTAGGTGAAGGCCGCCAGGTGGCCGCTGAACCAGTCTGTCCCGTTCACGAGGAAAAGTGCGTCATAACCGACGAGGGCGACGTTTGCTATCCCCGCGCCGACCGCGAGGCGGCGATTACCGAGCACAAGACCGAGGACGATCCCGGCGGCCGCAGCCGTGAACGCAATCCACCACCAGTCGAGGGCGAATGGGTGCATCACGTACGAGCCCATGCAGCCGTTCAGGCAGAACGGCGTTGACGCCGGATAGATCGGCAGCGACCCTGGACGGGCCACCAAGATGACTCCGGCCATGGCTACCGCAAGGTTGACGACGGCGAGAACGCTCGCGAGAAGCCGGACCCCGTCTGGCACGGAACGCCTCGACTCGCCGCGCAGCCGCTGCGACAACCCGGCACCGACGAGGGAGAGCGCCTCATGCAGCGTGCCCACGGTCGAACCGCCTGCGGCGAGGACGGCGGTGTCGATCACCTCGTCACTCTGACGGGCGCGATGCGCCGGCGGGAATGCGCGGCATGCGAGAGCAAGCAACCTGCGCATCACGTCGCCGCCTTCGCCACACGCGTTTCCACGACACGCGCCGCGCGACGCATTCGCCCAGCCTCGGCAGCGAGCGCCGCGTGCCCGTCCCGGGTCAGCGTGTACGCGCGGCGGACGCGTCCCTCGACCTTCTCCTCCTTTCCGGCCTCGACGAGACCGGACTCGACAAGCCGGTCGAGCGCGCCGAAGAGCGTTCCGGTGCTGAGTCGCACCTCGCTGCCGGACAGCTCGGCCGCCCGGCCGATGATCGCGTAGCCGTGCAGCGGGCCATCGAGCAGGGCAGCGAGGACGAAGTAGGTCGATCGCCGGATCTCCACGCGCCGGACTATATGTCGTACGACGACATGTCGTCAAACGCTACGTCAGATGGAAATAGAGCGCGTAGAGCAGATCGACCGCCGGATTCGACGTGTGCACGGTCACGTCAGACGGCGTCTCGAGCAGCGCCTCGGAGTAGTTGAAGATGATCTTCACCCCCGCCGCGACGAGGTCGTCGGCCGCGCCCTGGGCTCCGTCGGCGGGCACTGCGAGGACGCCGACGACGACGTTGTGCTCGCGGATGAGCTCGCGGAGCCGCTCGTACGGCTCGACTGAGACCTTGCCGATCGGCTGCCCGACCTTCGCGGGATCGATGTCGACGACCGCGGCGATGCTGATCCCGTGCTCTGCAAAGATCGACGACGAGGCGATCGCCTGGCCGAGCCGGCCGGCGCCGACGAGGGCGACGTTGTGCTGGCCCTGCGTCCGCAGGATCTTGCGGATCACGTCGAGCAGGGACTCGATCGAGTAGCCGACGCCGCGCTTGCCGAACTTCCCGAACGTCGAGAGGTCACGGCGAATCTGGGTCGCGTTGATGTTCGTGTACTCGGCGATCTCCTGTGAGGAAATCCGCGTCTTGCCCATCTTCCGGGCCTGGGTCAGCACCTGGAGATACCGGGACAGCCGCGCCGCGACGCCGACGTTCAGACGATCTGCCACGCGGTCCGTTGTACCAGGCCGGTCTACGAAGCCGCGCCGACAACCGCACGCCGCAGCGCGTCGGGGTGGACGTGGTAGACGAAGCGGCGCTTCCCGTCGATCTCGACGACGGGAATCCACTCGCGGTACTCCGCCTCGAGCGCCTCGTCGCCGTCGATCGCGACCTCGCGCAGCTCGAAGCCGAGCTCGTCCTGAGCGGCGGAGACCACCCGGCGGGCCGCCGCGCAGAGGTGGCAGCCCGCCGCGGTGAAGAGGACGACTTCCGCGCCGGCGGCCCGGCAACCGTCAGACAACGTTCACTGCCAGTCGGCGGATCTCGGGGCGCGTCACTCCCTGAGTATGGCCGCCTATGCGTTCGCACAGCTTGGTCGCGAAGGCGAGACCGCGCTCTCGCCTTCGCCCACCGCGGCTTGAAAAGACGGCAAACACGAAGGAGGGGGCTCGCGGGGAAACCATGGGTTCCCCCGCGATTGACTACGGGTAGATCCCGCGCGTGACCGTCGCCTCGGCGACCCGCTGCACGGCGAGCCCATAGGCGGCGACGCGCATCGGCAGCTTGCGGCGCTGGGCCGTCTCCCAGGTCTCGTCGAAGGCGCGGCTCATGATGTCGTTGAGCTTCGCGTTCACCTCGACCTCCTTCCAGAAGTACTCCTGGAGGCCCTGCACCCACTCGAAGTAGGAGACGACGACGCCGCCCGCGTTGGCGAGGACGTCGGGGAGGATCAGGATGCCGCGGTCCTCGAGCACGGCGTCGGCGGCGGGCGTGACCGGACCGTTCGCCCCCTCGCAGATGATCGACGCCTTGACCTTGTCGGCGTTCTGCTCGGTGATCACCTGCTCGAGCGCGCACGGCGCGAGGATGTCGCAGTCGATCTCCAGCAGCTCGCCGTCGGTGATCGTCTCCGCGTCCTTGAGGCCGACGAGCGTCCGCTGCTCGTTCTTGTGCGCGAGCGCAGCCGGCACGTCGATGCCCTTCGGGTTGTAGAGCGCGGTGGTCGAGTCGGAGATGGCGACGACGATCGCGCCTTCCTGGTGGAGGAAGCTCGCGAGATAGCTGCCGACGTTGCCGAATCCCTCGACCGCGACCTTCATCCCGGCGATCCGCTTGTCGAGCTTCGCGACCGCGTCGCGGATCGCGAACAGCGCGCCGCGCGACGTCGCCTCGATGCGGCCGAGCGAACCGCCGATCGTGAGCGGCTTGCCGGTCACGACGCCGAGCACCGAGTGGCCCTTGTTCATCGAGTACGTGTCGAAGATCCAGGCCATCGTCGAGCCGTCGGTGCCGACGTCCGGGGCCGGAATGTCCTTCTCCGGGCCGATCTCGTTGATGATCTCGCTCGTAAAGCGGCGGGTCATCCCCTCGAGCTCGTGGCGGGACATCTTCTTCGGGTCGCAGACGACGCCGCCCTTGGCGCCGCCGAACGGGATGCCCATCAGCGCGCACTTCCAGGTCATCCACATCGCGAGCGCCTTCACCTCGTCGACGGTGACGTCGGGGTGGTAGCGGATGCCGCCCTTCGACGGGCCGCGGGCGATGTTGTGCGTGACGCGATAGCCCATGAAGACCTGCGTCGAGCCGTCGTCCATGCTCACCGGGATCGAGACCTCGATCGCCTTCTTGCACTTCCCGAGGACCTCGATGAGGTTGGGGTCGATCTCGAAGGTCTCGCCGACGCGGCGAAGTTGCTCGCGCGCCAGCTCGAACGGGTTCTCGCGCAGGTGGGTCGTCGTTTCGACTGCCGTCAAGGTCTGCTCCTTTTTGTCGAGCAAACGAGGGGAAACCGAACTCCGCCGAGCTTAGCGCGATGCATAGGCGTCGAGTGCGAGGTAGCGCGGGTACGGGAGGGGCTCGGTCCAGCGGGCGGCGGAGGCGATCATCGCCGCGTTGTCGGTGCAGAGTTCGAGCGGCGCGGCGGTCGCGTCGGAGAGCGCCGCGCGGAGCTCGGAGTTGGCGGCGACGCCGCCGACGATGGCGATCCGGTCGCGCCCGGTGCGCTCGGCGGCTTGCCGCGTCCGCTCGACAAGGGCGCGCACGATCGCGTGCTGGTACGAGGCGGCGAGGTCGGCGCGCCCGGCCTCCAGCCCGGCCTTGCCCAGATCGCGCACGGCGTAGAGGAGCGCCGTCTTGAGGCCGGAGAAGGAGAAGTCGAGGCCGGAGACGCGCGCGACGGGGAAGTCGTACGCCGTGGGGTCGCCGTCGCGCGCGAGACGGTCGATCTCCCGCCCACCGGGGTAGCCGAGCCCGAGCAGCCGCGCACCCTTGTCGAACGCCTCGCCGGCGGCGTCGTCGAGCGTCGTGCCGAGCAGCTCCCGTTCCGCATGCGACCGAACATCGAGAAGCATCGTGTGGCCGCCGCTCGCGAGCAGGCAGAGGAAGGGCGGCTCGAGCGGCTCCGGCTGCAGATAGAGCGAGGCGACGTGGCCGTCGAGGTGGTCGACGGGGACGAGCGGCAGGCGCCGCGACCACGCCACCGCCTTCGCCGCCGCGAGCCCGACGAGCAACGCGCCGATCAGCCCCGGCCCTTGCGTCACGGCGACACGATCGACGTCGTCGAGCGTTGCGTCCCCTTCGGCGAACGCTTCGCGGATCACCGGCGTGACGAGCTCGAGATGGCGGCGCGACGCGACCTCGGGCACGACGCCGCCGTAGCGAGCGTGCAGGTCTGCCTGCGAGGAGATGACGCTCGCGCGGATCTCTCCCTCTTCGGTGACGAGCGCCGCGGCCGTCTCGTCGCAGCTCGTCTCGATCCCCAGGATCACTCGCGTCCGACCGGGTCCTTCCACATGATCAGCGCGTCCTCGCGGTTGTCCGTGTAGTAGCCGCGTCGCAGGCCGCGGGCGGTGAAGCCGAGCCGCTCGTAGAGCTCGATCGCCTTGAGGTTCGAGACGCGCACCTCGAGCGTGTAGCCGCGCCGGGCATCGTCGGCCGTCAGCTCGAAGAGCCGCTCGAGCAGCATCGTCGCGACGCCGCGGCCGCGTTGTTCGGGGTCGACCGCGATGTTCATCACGTGCCAGGCGTCGACGTAGCGGGAGACGACCAGATAGCCGACGAGCCCGCCGTCCTCCTCGTCGGCCGCGAAGGCGCCGAGGCAGATCGAGCTCGGCTTCGCGAGCTCGCCGGCGAACATCGACCGCGACCACGGCGTCGGGTAGGAGCGGCGCTCGATCTCGTCGATCTCGGCGAGGTCGTCGAGGGCGAGGCGGCGTAGCTCGATGGTGGTCACTCGTCCACGTCCGGGACCCGGAGATAAAGAGGCTCGATCTCTTCCACAGGGCCGGTCGCGCCGGCGAGCGCGGCGTGGAAGCGGGCGCGCGGCAGGTGGCGCTCGTCGCGGTCCGGCGGCACGACCGCGCCGTGCTCCTCGAGCAGCTCGCGGTAGCGGACGGCGCCGTCGCCGACGCAGACCGTGCCGGGCTCGAGCGGCAGGTCGGCGGGCGCGAGCACGCGCGGCTCGCCGTCGAGCAACGTGAACACCTCGCGCCGTTTCGCGTCGATCACCGGCAGCGCGTCGGGCGCGCCGGCCGCGAGCGCGGCGAGCGTGGAGACGCCGGCGCCGGGCAGGTCGAGTGAGAGCGCGAGCCCGCGAGCGACGGCGAGCCCGATCCGCACGCCGGTGAAACTGCCAGGGCCGATTCCGATCGCGAGCCGCGTGAGGTCGGGCGGATGCGCGCCGGCCTGGCGGAGCAGCGCGTCGACGTCCTCGAGCAGCGACTGCGCGCGCGAGACGCGCTCGCCCAGCACCTCGCCGTCGTCGACGAGGGCGCTCGTCGCCGCACCGGTCGCGGTGTCGAAAGCCAGCGTCAGCACTCGAGAATCTCCACCGCTCTCCCTGCGCCAGCATGCCGCAAACGCACCGCGTAGCGAGGCGGCGGCAGAACGCCCTCCCCCGCTTCTGGCCACTCCACGAACGCGATCGCGTCCTCGAAGTACGGCTCGAGGTCTCCCCACTCCGCCGCCGAGACTCCGGAGAAGCGGTAGAGGTCGAGGTGGGAGATCTCCGCGCCCGCGCCGTGGTAGCGGTGGCCAATCGTGTACGTCGGGCTCGTGACGTTCTCGCGCACGCCGAGCGCGGCGCAGGCGCCGCGGACGAAGGTCGTCTTGCCGGAGCCGAGCTCGCCCGCCACGGTCACGACGTCGCCGACGGCGAGCCGCGTCGCGAGCTCCGCCGCGAGCGCTTCGGTCTCCTCCGGTGAGTTGGTACGCGTCTCCGACACGACTCCGAACACTACGATCCGGCCATGCCCGCCTATGTCGTGATCGAGACGGACGTCAATGATCCGGAGCAGTACGAGCGGTACAAAGCCGCGTCGCCGGGCGCCGTCGACTCCGGCGGTGGCCGCTTCGTCGTCCGCGGCGGCGAGCTCGCGGTGCTCGAGGGCGACTGGGATCCGTCCCGGCTCGTGATCCTCGAGTTCCCCGACCTCGATACTGTGAAGCGCTGGTACGACTCGCCGGAGTACGTCGAGGCGCGCAAGCTGCGCGAGGGCGCTGCGAACCTGCGCATGGTCGCCGTGCAGGGTCTCGAGGAGCAGATCTAGAAGAGCCCGAGCTGCTCGACGGGCGCTGACAACGCTTGTGACAGGTTGTCACCAACCGATTCTTCGTCGGGGACCGGGGCCAGGGCCGGGCCGCCGTCGAGGATTTCCGGCAGCCGCGCGAAGTCGGCCTCGAGCACCTTGAGCATCGCCCGCGTATAGAGCGCCGCCGCGGGGTGATAGAGCGGATAGAGAACAACGCTGCGCCCGGCGATCGTGAGCTCCTGCTCCTGCCCGTGCACGCGCGTGATGCCGAGCGGCCGGCCGGAAAGGAGCTTGGTCGCGAAGTTGCCGAGCGTCGCGATCACCTTCGGCTCGATCAGCTCGATCTGCTTGAAGAGATGCGGCTCGCACGACTCGATCTCGTCCGCCTGCGGGTCGCGGTTCCCGGGCGGCCGGCACTTGAGGACGTTCGCGATGTAGACGTCGTCGCGCTTCAGCCCGACGCCGGCGAGCAGCCCGTCGAGGAGCTTGCCGGCCTGGCCGACGAACGGGATGCCCTGCTTGTCCTCGTGAAAGCCGGGCGCCTCGCCGACGAACATCAGGTCGGCGCGTGGGTTGCCGGCGCCGAAGACGACCTGCGTCCTTCCCTCCGCGAGCCGGCAGCGCGTGCAGCCGGACGTCGCGGCGGCGTAGATCTGAAGCTCGTCGACCGGCTCCACCGGGACAGCGCTCATGGCAAGCGAGTCTACGAGGCGCGGCCGACGGACACGACGCGAGCCCGCCAGCGGCCGCGCGGCGCGTCGACCACGATCTCGTCGCCCGGCGCCTTGCCGAGCAAGGCCTTCCCCACCGGCGAGTCGGGAGAGACGCCGCCGACGCCGGTGATCTCCAGCTCGAGCCGCTCGCCGTCCTCGCGCTCGAGCTCCACGCGGGAGCCGACCGTGACGACCCCGCTCGCGGCGGCTTCCGCCTCGTCGATCACCGTCGCGTGCTGGAGGCGGTGACGGAGGACGCGGATCCGCGCCTCGAGCAGCCCTTGCTCGTTCTTCGCGGCGTGGTACTCGAAGTTCTCGGAGAGGTCGCCGTGCGCCCGCGCGGTCGCGATCGCCTCGATGACCGCCTTCCGCTTCGGCCCCTCGAGCTCCGCGAGCTCGGTCTCGAGCTGCTCGTGCGCGGCGGGCGTCAGCAGCTCGCCGTCGGAGTCCCCCGGCGCCACGGCCGCTAGTGGCCGCAGCCGCAGGAACCGCCGCAACAGCCGCCACCGCCGCCGGCCGTGACCTTGCTCACCGACTTTGTGACCCCGTGCACCGCGAACGAGGAGAACTGCTTCGAGACGTTGGTCGCCGCGCAGTCGGGGCAGGCGACCTGCTCGTCGCCACGGACGAGCTCCTCGAAATGCGACTCGCACTCCATGCAGACGTATTCGTAGATCGGCATCGCTCAGATCGTAGACGCGCGCGTCGTCAGCGCGCGAAGCCTCCCGAACGAGAGTCCCTCCCTCGCGAGAAAGAGCAGGCCGCCGGCGTAGCCGACCGAGGACTCGATCGCCTGCAGCGCGATCCCGTACGCGAAGCCGCGTGCGTAGGCGACGTGGTACGCGGTGAGCGGCAGGGCGATCGCCGCCTGCTGCAGGCCGACGTTGCCGGGCCAGAGCGGCAGGATCAGCGCGACGTTCATCAGAGCGAGGACGGCCCCCGCGGCGATCAGCGGCTCGTGGAGATGGAAGGCGAGGAGCGCCACCCAGACCGCGCCGAGCTGGAGAAGCCACGCCGCGGTCTGATAGCCGACAGCGACGAGGGCCGGACCGAGCCGCCGCAGCACGCCGAGTCCCTCGCGAACGTGCACCAGGATGGTGCTGACCCTCCCCCTTCCCTCAGCGCGCCCCGCCTCGTGCCTCGTGGCCGCGGCGACGCCGGCGATGAGGAACGCGCAGGCGACACCGAGCACGGCCCAGAGCGAGGTGCGCGCCCGGGCCGGGATCTTCGCGGCGGCGAGCACCCAGACGATCAGCCCGATCGACGGGAACACCTCGAGGATCCGGTGCGCGACGACGCTGCCGAGCAGCGCGGGCCAGAGGCCGGGGCGTTCCCGCTCGGGCATCCGCCGCATCAGGACGCCGACGCGCGCGACCTCGCCGACGCGACCGGGCAGGACGCCGTTGGCGAAGATCCCGATGAAGAAGGCCGAGAAGATGTCGAGCAGGCGCGGATGCGGCTCGGGAACGGCCTGTACGAGAACCGTCCGCCACGACATCCCGCGCACGATCGCCGAGCCGAGGTTGATGGCGACGGCCGCGAGCGCCCACCACCAGTTCATCCCCGCGAGCGCGTGCCCGACCTTCCCCCAGTTCGGGCCGTGGAAGACGAGGAGCGCGACGACCGCGGCCGCGGCGCAGGCGACGAGCGCGGCCCGCAAGAGACGCGAGCTGTGCACCGTTAGCCGGACGTGCAGGTCGCGCGCTTGCCGCTGACGACTTCCCTGACCCAGCTCTCCGGCGTGCCCGGAACGCCGAGCGAGAACTTCTCGGCGCGGCTCAGGTCGAGGATCGTCATCTCGTTCGGGCCACGGGCCACGCAGCCGGCTCCCTGCAGGCGCAGGTACGGGTTGAAGTGCGTGCGCAGGAAGTAGCGGCCGGCGGCAAAGACGCGACCCTGAATCACCGTGTGCCCGAACGAGGTCACGAGCGGATGGTGCGGCCCGGTCAGCAGAGGCGTCGCGTGCGGCAGCTCGTAGATCGACCAGTCCGCCGTCCGGTAGACGAGCTGAAAGCCCGAGCCAGGCGAGCGGAGGATGCGGGCCTCGCGCGGCGCGCCGTCCCAGTCGAGCGGCGCTGTGCGGCTGAGGAGGACGTACTTCACCGCCGCAGAGCGAAGCCACGCCTTGTAGCTCACGGCGTCGAGATGCTTGGAGTAGAGGATCGGGTTGTCGGCCTCGTCGAGCTGCCGGTACCAGCCGCGCGCGAGCGGCAGGCCCGCCTTGGGAATCTCGAGCGCCTCCCAGTGCTCCGCCGTCGGCACGACCTCGACGCGATAGCCGGGCGGGTTGTGCGTCTGGAGATAGTCGATCGGCGGCTGCCAGAAGCTCGCGTGCTGCGTCTGGGTGTTCAGGCGCGACGGGATCAGCAGCATGTACGGAACGAGGTTGTATGTCAGCGCGCCCGCGAGCGCGATCAGGACGAGCCGCCGCGGCTTGAAGCCGGCGAGGCTCGCGGTGAGCAGCATCACCGGGAAGATGAAGGCGCTGAGCCGCGTCCAGTTGTCGCCGAGCGGCGACGGCACGATGTAGACGAGCACGCTGCCCAGCCCCCAGAGGACGTAGAACGACATCAGCGTTGCGGCGCCGCGGGCGTGCCGTGCGACCAGCACGCCGAGGATCGTGACGCCGAGGACGCCGACGAAGTCGATCCAATGGAACGGATAGACGCCGGCGCTCGTGCGGAAGAGGAGGAGCGCGGTCAGCTCGATCCCGGCGGCCACCGCCAGACCCAGCCCGAACCAGAGGTGGCCGCGGGAGAAGCGGCGGCGGTGCGCGACGGCGTACGAGACGACGACGAGGCAGAGGAAGGCGAAGGCGAGCGGGCTGAAGCCGACGGTCAGGATCGCGAAGACGATCGCGAGCTTGATCCGTCTCAGCTGTAGGAGCTTCAGCGTCGCGAGCATCGCCGTGAAGCCGAGCGAGTACGCGTAGAGGCCGGTGAACATCGGCGCGGCGGCGAGGACGCCGAAGACGCGCGACGGCCAGAGCGCCGCCTGTCCCCACTCCCGCATCGCGATCGAGCTGAAGAGGACGGTCGAGACGACGGCGGCCGCGAAGACGAGCGGCAGGTTCCCGACGAGCGCGGCGGGGAGGTAATAGAGGAGGCTGTAGGAGGCGAGCGGGTAGGTGCCCGCGTACCAGAAGTTGTCCCAGACGAGCGCGTCGTGCTGGACGAGGAACGTCCGGTAGAGGTGGACGGCGGCGTCGCCCGGCGCCGGCCCGAGCGCGAGCACGAGACCGGCGATCACCGCCGTGACTGCGGCGCCGATCAGGAGCTCACGGCGGCGCGCGAGGCGCGGGAGCTCGACGACGGATGCTGCGGCTGCGCTCATCGCAACGGCATTTTCGCATGCCGCCCTGCCAGCAGAGAAGACGGCGGGGCGAGATCGACGCCGTCCGGGCGGTTGAGGAAGCCTGGCGCGCTGCCGGGGACGCCCGTGTGGCCGTACTGCCAGACGATCCGGTTCGTGTGCGGGTCGATCACGATGACGCGGTCGTTGAAGTCGTCGTTGAGGAGAACGTCACCGTTCGGGAGAGGCAGCGCGAGCGAGGGATGGTCGAGCTGCGGGTCGCCCGGACGCGGCCGGTAGCGCCAGACGAGGTCGCCGTGGCGATTGAACTCCTCGAGGATTCCCGGGCTCTGCCAGCCGACCGTGAGGTAGAGGCCCGGCCGCACCTCATTGGTGTCGGACGGGTAGTCGATCCCGGGCGTGTGCGTCGACCAGAGGACGCGCCCCGACGGCGAGAGTGCGTCCACCCACGCGCCGTTGATCTCCGTCACGAGGTAACCGCCGGTCGAGAGCGGGAAGGCGCCGTTCGGGCTCGCCCACGCCTGCGGTGGCGCGTGCACGCAACCGCGCACCGGGCTGCCGAGCGCGCGCACGAGCCGGTGCGTCGGCGGCCGTAGCTCGATGAGGCGGCAGTTCTCGATGTCCGCGCTGACGATCGCGCCGCCCGGAGTCAGCATCGCGTCGTCCGGATGAGCGAGATGACCGAGGCTGCTGCCCGGCGAGTTGAGCCTTCCGTAGCGCCAGACGACGCGACGGGCCGCGACGTCGACGACGCTGATCGTGTCGACGTCCTCCTCCGTCGCCACGATCCGGCGGCCGTCCGGCGAGAAGAACGCGTCGTCGGGGAGCGGCAGCGTGCTCGCGTCGCCGAACTGCCAGACGATCCGTCCCTGCGGATCGACGACGAGCAAGCGGTTGTTCGAGCGGTCGGCGATGAGGACGTCGCCGGGTAGCACCGACGGGTGGGAGCCAGGCGCGAGGTGGGCGGCGCTGTGCGGCTGCGCGAACGGGCCCGTCGCCTGCGGCGGGGACGGAGGCGCCACTGTCTGGCCGTGGTGAGAGACGGCGCGCTGAGCCGCGCCGCAGCCGGCGAGGACGGCGGCGAGGAGGATGGCGGAAAGGAAACGCACTCGAGGCCTTCTTACCGCAGCTGTATCCGTCAAGCATGAGGATGCGGTGAGGCGGGTACACTCGTTTCGCCCGGCATCCACATTGGAGCTGGAGCGCGAACGTGATCGAAACAGCCCATGTCATCGGGTCCGGCCGCGTCGGCTCTGCCGTCAGCGCCCGCCTGCGCGAGCGCGGCGTCACCGGGGACGCCGACGAGCCGGACCTCGTCCTCCTCTGCGTCCCCGACTCTGCGATTGCGGAGGTCGCACAGGGTCTGCCGCGCGGCAACGCCTGGGTGGGCCACGTCTCGGGCGCGACGCAGCTCGCCACGCTGGCGCCGCACGAGCGCCGCTTCTCGCTCCATCCGCTGCAAACGTTCGACCGCAGCGGCGATCCCGCCCAGTTCGACGGTGCGTGGGCGGCAATGAGCGGCGAAACGGACGAGGCACTCGGTGTCGCGCGCGAGCTCGCGGGCCTGCTCGGCCTGCGGCCGTTCGAGCTCGCGGAGTCGGACCGGACGCTCTACCACGCCGGTGCGGTCTTCGCCTCGAACTACCTCGTCACGCTGCAGCGAGCGGCGATCCGGCTCGGCGTCCCGGCCGAAGGGCTCGTACCGCTGATGATGCGGACGATCGAGAACGGCTTCGAGCTGACCGGCCCGATCGCACGCGGCGACTGGACGACGGTCGAGGCGCACAAAGACGCGATCCGCGAGACGGAGCCCGAGCTCGAGCCCGTCTACGAGGCGCTCGCCGAGGCGACGGTGACGCTCGCATGAAGGTCGTGCGGACCATCGCCGAGCTCGAGACCACGAGCGGTACCGGGCTCGTGCCGACCATGGGCGCGCTTCACGCCGGTCACCAGGCGCTGCTGGCCGCAGCGCGCCAGGAGAACGACCGCGTCGTGATGTCGCTCTTCGTCAATCCGGCGCAGTTCGACGAGCAGGCCGATCTCGCGGCGTATCCGCGCGACGAGGCGCGCGATCTCGAGATAGCGGCCGCGGCAGGCGTCGACGTCGTCTTCGCGCCGTCGGCGGCGGAGCTCTACCCGGCCGGCTTCGCCACCTGGGTCGAGCCCGACGAGACGGGTGCCGAGGGTGTGGCGCGGCCGGGCCACTTCCGCGGCGTCGCCACCGTCTGTCTGAAGCTCTTCAACATCGTCGGGCCCGAGCGCGCCTACTTCGGCCAGAAGGACGCGCAGCAGGTCGCCGTGATCCGGCAGCTCGTCCGCGACCTGAACGCGCCGCTCGAGATCCGCGTTGTTCCGACGGTGCGCGACCCCGACGGGCTCGCGCTCTCCTCTCGCAACGTCCACCTCTCCGCGGCAGAGCGCGAGCGCGCGCTCGACCTGCCGCGCGCGCTGCAGAGCGCGGTCGGCAGCGCCGATCCCGTCGGCGCTGTGCGCGCCTCCCTGAACGGCCTTTCTCCCGACTACGTCGAGGCGGTCGACCTCGGCGACGCGAAAGTCCTCGCCGCCGCGGTCCGCGTCGGCTCCACCCGGTTGATCGACAACGTTCTCTTGGAAGGAGACCTCTCATGAGCGACAAGCCTCAGCGTTACGCGTCCTGGACGGCCGGCAAGCTGCCGCTGCCCGAGCTCGCCGAGATGAAGCGGCGCGGCGACAAGATCGTGATGGTCACGGCCTACGACGCGCCGAGCGGGCGGCTCGCGGACTCCGCCGGCGTCGACCTGATCCTCGTCGGCGACTCGTCGGGGATGGTCGTGCACGGCCGCGAGTCGACGGTGCCGGTGACGCTCGACGAGATCGTCTTCATGACGCAGTGGGTGACGCGCGGCGCGAAGCGGCCGCTCGTGATCGCCGACATGCCCTTCGGCTCCTACGAGGAGTCCGACGAGCAGGCGGTGCGGAACGCGGTGCGACTCATCAAGGATGGTGGCGCGGACGCGGTCAAGCTCGAGCGCGGCGGCACGTCGGTCGCGCGCGCGGCCGCGATCGTCGGCGCGGGGATCCCGGTGATGGGCCACGTCGGGCTGACGCCGCAGACGGCGACCGTGCTCGGCGGCTTCAAGGCGCAGGGGCGGACTGCGGAACGCGCGCAGGAGCTCGTGGACGATGCGCTCGCACTCGAGGCGGCCGGCTGTTTCTCCGTCGTCCTCGAAGCGGTGCCTCCGGCGGTGGCGCGCGCGGCGACGAAGGCGCTCGCCGTGCCGACGATCGGGATCGGCGCCGGCGCGGAGACAGACGGCCAGGTGCTCGTCTGGCACGACATGCTCGGCTTCTACGAGGGACGCGCGCCGCGCTTCGTCAAGCGCTACGCGGAGCTCGGCGAAGCGATCGTCGAAGCACTGGCGAAGTACGCCGAAGAGGTACGCAGCGGCGCCTTCCCCGAGGATCAGCACACGTACGGCATGCCCGAAGAGGAGCAGGCCGCGTTCGAAGCGACGAAGACCCCGACCCGCAAGTAACAGACTGTTCCTAGGTAAGCCAGGTTCGCGCTAGACGGTGGTGGCGAGCACGATCAGGGCCGGTAGCGCGGCGGCGAGCGCGACCGTCGCCGTGCTTCTCCCCCAGCTCCAGCCGTGCACGGTGCGCACGCCGACGACGAGGAGCACGAGGCCCCACGCGAAGGCGGCGTAGAGAAGGCCGCCGAAGATCCGGTCGCCGGGCCCCCAGTCGTTGCCGCCGGTGCGGAAGAGATCCTCGCCGTAGATCGCGATCCGAAGCGGCCAGAGCGTGAACAGACAAAGCGCGAGCGGCGCTGCGGCGAGCGCGAGTAGGCTCCGCGCGCGGCGGTAGCCACCGAGGCCGCCGAAGCGGCGGGCGGCGCCGTAGAGCAGCCCACCACCGAGCCAGTAGACGCCGAGCGCGTAGAGCGCGCCGCCGAAGAAGGCCCAGACGGGAATCAGCGCCGCGGAGAAGTCGAAGTCGTTGAGGAGCGACCGCGCGACCGGCGTCCCCAGGACGGCCGCGATCCCTGCGAGGCAGGAGAGCGCGACCAGTGCCTCCTGGCGCGCCTCGATCGCCTCGTCGGACTCGTCGCGCAACGAGACGAAGACGGCGCGCGGCGCCACGAGCACGGCGGGCGCGCGCAGCCACCAGCTCCGCTCGAGCGCGGAGCCCCCTGCCATTTGAGCGCTCATCGCCTCCAGGTTACGGAGAGATCCCGCCCGAGTGCCCGCCCCATACGCCAACGGCCAGCACGACCAAGAGCACCTGCAGCGCGATGAACGCGCCCGACAGCCACGCCCACGTCCGCAGTTGGCGGCGCTTGTACGGATCCGGCTGCCCGCCCATGAGCACGAGCGCCGCGATCAAGGCGATCAGCGGGAAGAAGACGGTCGCGAGCGTGGCCCCCGCGACCGCGGCTCCCGTGTAGCCGGAGCTCTCCGCTGCGTCCATGGCGGGAGTCTCACCCACGGCCGCGGACGCGACAAGTGTCTTGCTCGGACAGGTCTCAGGCGGCTACGACCGCGGGCTCGGGCAGGACGTGACGGAGGAATCGGCCGGTGAAGCTGTCCGCCACCTGCATCACGTCCTCGGGCGTCCCGACCGCGACGAGCTCGCCGCCGGCCTCGCCGCCCTCCGGCCCGAGATCGATGACCCAGTCGGCCTGCTTGATCACGTCGAGGTTGTGCTCGATCACGATCATCGAGTTGCCGCCGTCGACGAGACGCTGGAGCGTCTCGAGCAGCTTCTCGATGTCGGCGAAGTGGAGGCCGGTCGTCGGCTCGTCGAGGATGTAGAGCGTCTTCCCCGTCGCGACCTTCGACAGCTCCGACGCGAGCTTCACCCGCTGCGCCTCACCGCCCGAGAGCGTCGTCGCCGGCTGCCCGAGCTTGATGTAGTCCAAGCCGACGTCGTGCAGCGTCTGCAGCCTGCGCCGGATCTTCGGGATCTTGGCGAAGAACTGCAGCGCCTCCTCGACCGACAGCTCGAGGATGTCCGCGATCGAGCGTCCCTTGAACCGCACCTCGAGCGTCTCGCGGTTGTAGCGCGCGCCCTTGCACGTCTCGCACGGGACGTAGACGTCGGGCAGGAAGTGCATCTCGATCTTGATCTGGCCGTCGCCCTTGCACGTCTCGCAGCGGCCCCCGCGGACGTTGAAGGAGAAGCGCCCCGGCTTGTAGCCGCGCACCTTCGCCTCGGGGGTCAGCGAGTACAGCTCGCGAATGTGCGTGAACAGGTCGGTGTACGTCGCCGGGTTGGAGCGCGGCGTGCGGCCGATCGGCTTCTGGTCGATCTCGATCACCTTGTCGAAGACCTCGATCCCCTCGACGCCGGTGTGCGCTCCCGGCTTGACGCGCTGCTTGTTGAGCCGGTTGGCGAGCGCCTTGAAGACGATCTCGTTGACGAGCGTCGACTTGCCGGAGCCGGAGACGCCCGTCACGCAGATGAACTTGCCGACCGGGAACTCGATGTCGATCGACTTGAGGTTGTGCTGCGCGGCGCCGCGAACGACGAACGTGCCGCGATCCTCGTCCCGCCGCTCGGGCACGGGAATCGCGCGCTTGCCCGACAGGTAGCGGCCCGTCACCGACTTCGCAACGCGCTCGACCTTCGCCGCCGGTCCCTCCGCGACGACCTCGCCGCCGTGCAGCCCTGCGCCCGGCCCCATGTCGACGAGCCAGTCGGAGCGCCGCATCATCTCCTCGTCGTGCTCGACGACGACGACCGTGTTGCCGATGTCGCGCAGCCGCTCGAGGGTCTCGATCAGCCGCGCGTTGTCGCGCTGGTGGAGGCCGATCGACGGCTCGTCGAGGATGTAGAGGACACCGACGAGCTGCGAGCCGATCTGCGTGGCGAGCCGGAGCCGCTGCGCCTCGCCGCCCGAGAGCGTCGCCGCCGCGCGATCGAGCGTCAGGTAGCCGACGCCGACATCGTCGAGGAAGGTCAGCCGCTCGCGGATCTCCTTCACGATCCGGTGGCCGATCAGCTGCTCGGTCGGCGTCAGGTCGAGCTCGTCGACGAACCGCAGCGCACGGGCCACCGAGAGCTGTGTGAACTCGTGGATCGACATCCCGCCGACCGTCACGGCGAGCACCTCGGGCTTGAGCCGCGCGCCCTTGCAGACCGGGCACGGGCGGAAGCTCATGTACTCCTCGATCCGCTCGCGTTGGTGCGATGAGTCCGTCTCCTTGTAGCGACGCTCGAGGTTGGCGATCAGCCCCTTGAAGCTCGCAAGCTCGTGGCCGCGACTTCGGCCCATCCGGTTCGTGTAGCGGACGTAGATCCTCTCGTCGCCGGTGCCGTAGAGGAAGAGGTTCTGCTGCTCCTCCGTCAGCTCGACCCACGGCTTCGAGGTGTCGACCTCATATCGCTCGGCGACGGCCCGAATGACCGCCTCGTAATAGCCGGAGAACCCGCCCACCGACCACGGCACGAGCGCGCCGTCGTCGAGAGAGAGCGACGGATCGGGGACGACGAGCTCGGGGTCGATCTCCTGCTGCGTGCCGAGGCCCGTGCAGCGCGGGCAGGCGCCGTGCGGCGCGTTGAAGGAGAAGATCCGCGGCTGCAGCTCCGGCAGAGAGACGCCGTGGTCCGGGCAGGCGAAGTTCTCGGAGAAGAGGAGCTGCTCGCCCCCGTCGATGAGATCGACTGCGACGAGCCCCTCTGCGAGCCCGGCCGCAGTCTCGATCGACTGCGTCAGGCGCAGCCGCAGGTCGGCGCGCATCACGAGCCGGTCGACGACCACTTCGATCGTGTGCTTGAACTTCTTGTCGAGCTCGGGGACGCCTTCCTCGAGGAGGTACTGCTCGCCGTCGACCTTGACCCGCGTGAATCCCTCCCGGGTCAGATCCTCGAAGACGTCCTTGTACTCGCCCTTGCGGTCCCGCACGACCGGCGCGTTGACGGTGAACTTCGTGCCGTCCTCGAGCTTCAGCACCTGATCGACGATCGCGTCGAGGCTCTGGCCGGCGATCGGCTTGCCGCAGATCGGGCAGTGCGGCCGTCCGACGCGCGCGTAGAGGAGACGCAGGTAGTCGTAGATCTCGGTCACCGTGCCGACCGTCGAGCGCGGGTTGCGCGAGGTCGTCTTCTGGTCGATCGAGATCGCCGGGCTGAGGCCGTCGATGTGGTCGACGTCCGGCTTCTCCATCATCTGGAGGAACTGGCGGGCGTAGGCGGAGAGAGACTCGACGTAGCGCCGCTGCCCCTCCGCGTAGATCGTGTCGAAGGCAAGCGAGGACTTGCCTGACCCGGAGAGGCCGGTGATGCAGATCAGGCGATTCCGCGGCAGGCGGACGGTGATGTCCTTCAGGTTGTGCTCGCGGGCGCCGTGGACAACAAGCTCGTCGGCTGCCATATGGCGGTAATTCTACCCTCCGAACAGACGTTCGTGCAGGCGTCTCGGCACCCCTTCGATCTCGAGCTCGCCGGCGACGATCGTCCCGTAGCCGAGGAGCCGGCCGAGGAGTGACCGCTCGACCTCGACGACCTTCCCGGGCTCGAAGGCCACCGACGCGGTGCCGCGCCAGAGGAGCCCGTGCACGACCGAGATCCCGTCGCCCGTGAGGACGAGATGCGTCCGGTCCCAGCGCGCGACGGCGAGCACGGCGAGGAGAGCGGCGAGCGCGAGGAGCCCGAGACCGGCCAGAACAAGCGGGTGCCACGGCGCGAGGAAGCACGCCGCCCCGGCCGCCGCAAGCGCCGACGAACGCAAAAGGGGCCGTGCCAGCACGATGCCGTGCCGGTGCAGCTGGAGAACTGGTGCGTCCACGTCCGCTTCGTTCTCTTTCGCACAGGGAATCCCTCGGTAGGTGAACAGCCAGATGGGTGGAATCGGACGCAAAGCTGCGACGGCGACGCTCGTCGCCCTGGGGATCGTCGTCCTGGCGCTCGCGCTCTGGAAGATCAAGCTCGTCATCGCGCTGCTCTTCCTCGGCTTCGTCATCGCCTCGGCGATGCGGCCGAGCGTGGAATGGCTCTACCGCCGCGCACGCGTGCCGCGCAGCCTCGGCGTGGTTCTCCATTACGTCGCGTTCCTCGCAGCGATCGGGGTCTTCCTCTACCTCGTCGTGCCGGTCGCGATCACGCAGGTTCATCACGCGATTGGCCAGGTGCCGACCTCGACGACCGCGCTCCACCACGCGGCGGTGCACTCACACGGCCTGCGCCACGACATCCTCAGCGCGATCGACAAGCGGCTGCGGCAGCTTCCTTCGGGCGCAGGCCTTCTCCACCCGGCGATCACCGCGACGAAGACCGCCTTCGAGATCCTCGTCGGGATCGTCTTCATGTTCGCCGTCGGCGCCTACTGGATCTTCGAGCGTGACGGCGCGATCGCGCTCGTGCAGTCGATGGTGCCGCGGAAGCACCGGCGCGTGACGCGGGACACCTGGGTGCTGATCGACATGAAGCTCGGCGCCTTCGTCCGCGGCGAGTTCCTCCTTGTCCTGCTCGTCGCTGGGCTGCTGTCGCTCGCCTTCTGGCTGGACGGCGAGCCGTACTGGCTGTTGATCGCCTTCTTCGCCGGGCTCGTCGAGCTCGTCCCGATCGTCGGGCCGCTCGCCGCCGGCGTGCTGGCGATCGGCGTCGGGTTGACGGCCGGCTGGGTCGTGGCGCTCGGGGCCGGCATCGCGGTGCTCGTCCTCCGCCAGCTCGAGGACTACGTCATCGCGCCGCGGGTGATGGGTCACGCGGTCGGGCTGTCGCCGCTCGTCGTCCTCGTTTCCGTCATCTCGATCGGCTACCTGCTCGGTGCGGTGTACGTCCTGATCGCGATCCCGATCGCGGCGGTCGCCTCGACGCTGATCGATGTCGTGATCCACGACCGTGATCCGGCCGAGGAGGACGCGCCGGCCGTGCTCTTTGCCGGGCAGCGAGAAAGGTGAGGACTAGCTCTTGCGCCAGCGGCCGAAGACAAGGCCGCCGAGCGTGAATCCCAGGCCGAACGTGCCGAAGGCGAAGGCGCCGATCGCGGCGACCTTGCGCGTCGTGGAGAGTCTCTGCCAGCGGCCGAGCGCCTCCTCTTCCTCGTGCGTCAGCTCCTCGCCGCGCCGCTGCTTGCGCAGCGCGCCGCCGGCCCGCAGGCCGAGGTAGAGGTCGTCGAAGATCTCGGCGTTGTCTTCGGCCACGGTTTCCAATCTATAGCCTCGTTCGGTCGTGATGGCCAGGCTCCTCCACGTTTCCGATTTGCACACCGGTACACCCGAAGAGCGGGACGTCGAGCAGGCGCTCGCGCGGCTCGTCGAGCGGGTCGAACCGCAACTCGTCGTCGCCTCGGGTGACCTGTCGCACCGCGGCCGGCGTGCGCAGCTCGAGCGCGCCGCGGGGTTCTTGCGCGGTCTGGGGCCGCCGGTGCTCGCGGTGCCCGGCAACCACGATCTCCCCTATACCCCGCTGCGCTTCGTCCGCCCGTGGACCGAGTTCGAGCGGATCTGGGAGACGACCGAGCCGGTCGCTGCGCTGCCCGGGCTCCACGTGGTGGGGCTCAACTCGGCGCGGCCGTTCCGCCACCAGGGCGGCGCGCTGAGCGGCGCGCAACTCGGGCGAGCGGCGACGCGCCTCGGAGCGGCGGAGCCGGGAGCGCTCCGCGTGGCCGTTCTTCACCACCACCTCGTCGGCGCGCCGTGGCGCGCTGCGCACAAGAGGCCGGTCTCGCGGCGCAACCGCGTCTTCCACGCGCTCGTCGAGGCGGGCGCGGATCTGATCCTCTCCGGCCACATCCACCAGGCCACGGTGAGCGAACGCCACGAGTTCGAGGTCGTCGACGAAGGAACGAAGACGGCCGTTGTCGCAACCGCGCCCGGGTTCGCCCAGCCGCGCCCGCGCCGACTCGGCGAGGCGCGCGGCCTACACATCCACGAGGCCGACGACGAGGCGATCGTCGTCCGCTCCTACGCGTGGCTGCGCGGCGACTGGGCTCTGCGCGCCGAGCGGCGCTTCCTCCGCTAGCGGAGCCGCTCGAGCAGGCGCAGCCGCGCTTCCGAGTACTCGTCGTCGTGGAGAACGCCGGCGTCGTGCAGCTCCTCGAGCAGGCCGAGGTAGTGGGCCGGATTCTCGGTGGGGTCGGAGTCGGCGGTCGGCGTCGCGGACGCATGCCCCGCTTGGGTCGGCGCCATCGGCTGGAAAGCGCCGAACGGCTGCTGGATGCCGATCTGATCGGGGTCGATGCCTGCCTTCTTCAGCCGTTGCCGGGACGCCTCCACGCCGAAGCCGCGTTCGGGGAAGCGGTAGGCGTCCTTCCCCCACAGCGGGCGCTTCTGGATGAAGTGGCGATAGAGGACGACCAAGCCGACCGCGGCAAGGAAGCTCGCGATGCCCACCCAGGACGTGTCCTTCGTGTGGCGGCCTTCGACGGCGACCACGATGCCGGTGCCGATCGCCGTTCCCAGCAGGCCGATCGCGACCGTCAGCCAAGCCGGCATCGGGTCGGGACCGGGCACGGCAAAGCGCGCGAGCGCGCCCGTGATGAAGGCCGAGAACATCGCGACGAGGATCAACCCGAGCATGTGCGGAGCGTAGCGTTCTCGCCTGAGGGCGTTCTAAGCGGCGGTTTCCTGGAGAGCCTGGAGCTCGCGCCGCAGCTCCTTCACCTCGTCCCGCAGCTTCGCCGCGTACTCGAACCGCAGCTCCTCGGCGGCGAGGTACATCTCCTCCTCGAGCGTGATCACGAGCTTCTCGAGCTCCTCGGGCGACATGCCCTCGACCTTCGTCGAGCCGCGACGCCGCCGCGCGGGCACGTGCGGCGCCTCGAGCTGCAGCAGCCCGGCGATGTCGGAGACGCCCTTGGCGATCGTCTCCGGCACGATCCCGTGCTCCTCGTTGTACGCAACCTGGACGGCGCGCCGGCGGTTCGTCTCGTCGAGCGCCTCGATGATCGCCTGCGTCTGCTTGTCCGCGTACATGAGCACCTTGCCGTTGACGTTGCGCGCCGCGCGGCCGATCGTCTGGATCAGCGAGGTACGGCCGCGGAGGAAGCCCTCCTTGTCGGCGTCGAGGATCGCGACGAGCGAGACCTCCGGCAGGTCGAGCCCCTCGCGCAGGAGATTCACTCCAACAAGAACGTCGAACTCGCCGAGCCGCAGGTCGCGGACGATCTGGATCCGCTCGAGCGTGTCGATCTCGGAGTGGAGGTAGCGCGCCTTGACGCCCGACTCGAGCAGGTAGTCGGTGAGGTCCTCGGCCATCTTCTTCGTCAGCGTCGTGACGAGGACGCGCTCGCCGGCGGCCTCGCGAGCGCGGATCTCGCCGAGCAGGTCGTCGATCTGGTTCTTCGTCGCGCGGATGTCGACGTCGGGATCGACGATGCCCGTCGGCCGGATCAGCTGCTCGGCGACGACCTTCGACTCGCGGAGCTCGAACGCGCCGGGAGTCGCCGACACGAAGACGAGCTGCTTCACCTTGTCGAGGAACTCGTCGAAGCGGAGCGGCCGGTTGTCGAGCGCCGACGGCAGCCGGAAGCCGAAGTCGACGAGCGTCTGCTTGCGTGAGCGGTCGCCCTCGTGCATGCCGCCGAGCTGCGGCACCGTCTGGTGCGACTCGTCGACGAAGACGACGAAGTCCGACGGGAAGTAGTCGAGCAGCGTGAACGGATGCGTGCCGGCCGCGCGACCTTCGAGGATCCGCGAGTAGTTCTCGATCCCGTTGCAGAAGCCGAGCTCGCGCATCATCTCCAGGTCGTACTCCGTCCGCTGCTTGATCCGGTGGGCCTCGAGCAGCTTCCCCTCCTCTTCGAACTGCGCGACCTGCTGGTCGAGCTCGTGCCGGATGTCGTCGACCGCGCGCTCGATCGTCGGCTGCGAGGTGACGTACTCCGTCGCCGGCCAGATCGAGAGGTTCTCGAGCTTCGCGAGCACCTCGCCGGTGAGCGGGTCGAAATGGGACATCTGCTCGACCTCGTCGCCGAAGAAGGAGATCCGGTACGCCGTCTCCTGGTTCGCCGGCTGCACCTCGACGACGTCACCTTTGACGCGGAAGCGGCCGCGCCCGAGCACGGTGTCGTTGCGGACGTACTGCGACTCGATCAGCTTCCGCAGGAGAAGGTCGCGATCCTGCTCGGCGCCGGTCTCGAGGTAGACCATCCGCTCGCGCCATTCCTCCGGCGAGCCGAGGCCGTAGATGCAGGAGACGGAGGCGACGACGATCACGTCGGTACGGGTGAAGAGCGAGGACGTCGTCGAGAGCCTGAGGCGCGCGATGTCGTCGTTCCGCGACGAGTCTTTCTCGATGTAGAGGTCGGCCTGCGGGACGTACGCCTCAGGCTGGTAGTAGTCGTAGTAGGAGACGAAGTACTCGACGGCGTTGTGCGGGAAGAACTCCCGGAACTCGTTGCAGAGCTGCGCCGCGAGCGTCTTGTTGTGGGCGATGACGAGAGCCGGGCGGCCGATCTTCTCGATCGTCCACGCCATCGTCGCCGTCTTGCCCGTGCCGGTCGCGCCGACGAGCGTCTGGTAGCGCTCCCCGCCCTCGAGGCTCGCCGCGAGCGTCTCGATCGCCTTCGGCTGGTCTCCGGTCGGGCGGTAGGTAGAGGTTGTACGAAGCGGCGGCACGGGAACAGCGTATCCGTGCCGGATCGCCCTCCCTATGAGGCGTACGCCGCGATCATGGCCGCGTTCGGCGGCGGGCTCGCGGCTGCCGGAGCGCTCGCGCGGCTACTCGGCCGCGACGCACAGGAGCACACCGCAACCGACCTCCTCGCGCTCGGCTTCGCGACATTCAAGGGCGCGCGGACGATCGCGCGCGATCCGGTGACGAGCTTCATCCGCGAGCCGATCCTCTTCGAGCACGAGGGAGGCGGCATGCAGGAGGCGCTCACCGAGCTCGTCACGTGCACGCGCTGCGTCGGGACATGGGTCGCGGCCGCGCTCGGCGCGACACAGATCGTGGCGCCGCGCTTCGGCCGTCTCCTGACGTGGACCCTCGGCGCCGCCGGGCTCAACGATTTCCTCCAGGCCGGCTTCGCCGCGCTCGGGCACAAGAGCGACGAGCTCGCCGAACGCGTGGGGTAGCGGGAGAGCCTGCGGCTAGGTCGCGACCGCGAACCGAGCCGGTGCGAAGTTGGCACACGTTCGGCTCTTGACACGACACGCGTCTCTCACCGGGTGTCGGACACCGTCGTCAGCACTCGCTCGCGCTCAATAGCCGAGCTGCTGCGCGTACGTGCGGCGATAGATGAGCTTGAGTCGCTCGATCTTGTCCACGTACGCGCGCGTGTCGGCGAACTGGATTCCCTCGTGCGCGGCCTGCCAGCGGTCGACGTTCGACTGGCCCGCGTTGTACGCCGCGAGCGCGAGCCGCTCGTCGCCGTACTTCTGGACGAGGTGCTCGAGGTACCAGGAGCCGTAGCGGACATTGATGTCCGGGTCGGTGAGATCGGAGAGGCGGAAGCGCGAGCCGTGCGTGTACTCCGCGATCCCTTTCGCCGTGTCCGGCGTGAGCTGCATGAGGCCGACCGCCCCGGCGCTCGAGCGCGCCTCGGGGTTGAACTTGCTCTCCGTCTCGATCACGGCCGCGAGGAGCGCCGGGTCGAGCTTGTTCTCGCTGGCGTGGACGCGCACGATCGTCGCGTAGTGGAGTGGGTACCAGAGCCGGGCGTACCAGGGCGGCTCGGTCTTTTGGAGGTAGAGGAAGAGGCCGAGCGCGGCGAAAAGGACCGCAACCGCAGCAGCCCAGCGCCTCAGAGTCGCCTCAGCTCCTCGAGGACAGCGGCGACGAAGGCGTCGAGATCCTCCAGCGAGCCGTCGTTGACATACGCGAAGTCGGCGCGGCGGACCTTCTCCTCGTCCGGCACGAGCCGTTCCTCCCGGTCGGCGACGTCGCCGCGGCGCTCGGCCCGCAGCTCGGCCGGCGCGGTGATCACGACCACCTTGTCGAAGCGCGCCTCGCCGCCGGTCTCGTACAGGAGCGGAATCTCGGAGACCGTCACGTCCGCAGTCTGGCGCGCGAGCCAGTCGGACATCGCCGAGCGGACGCGCGGATGCAGCTCGGCCTCGAGCCACGCGAGCTCGTCGCGGTCGGCGAAGACGATCCGGCCGATCTCGGCGCGGTCCACCTCGCCGCCTCGGAATGCGCGCTCGCCCCAGCGGTCGCGCAGCTCTTCCTGCAGCTCGGCGTCGTCGCGGTAGAGCTCGTGGACGACGCCGTCGCTGGAGATCACCGCCGCGCCGTGACGCGCGAATGCCTGCAATGCCTCACTCTTCCCGGCCGCGATGGCGCCCGTGAGCGCGACCGCGAGCGGGCGCGTCATCTATTCCTCGGGAGCTGCTTCGTCGGAGGCTTCGGGCTCGGCCGTCTCGGCCTCCGCCTCGGGCTCTTCGGCCGCGGGCTCCTCTTCGGCCGCGGGCTCCTCTTCGGCCGCGGGCTCCTCTTCAGCCTCGGGCTCCTCTTCAGCAGCGAGCTCCTCCTCGGCCTCAGGCTCCTCCTCGACCTCGGCCGCGGGCTCGAGCGCCTCGGCTGCGGGAACCTCGTCCGCGAAGACCTCGTCGGAGAGACCGAGCTCGGGCACTTCGCCGTCCTCGCCGCCGGCCGACTCGAGCACGCCGTCGCCGTCGACCTGCTTCAGCGAGAGTGAGAGGCGCCGCCGCTCTGCGTCGACCTCGAGGATCCGCACCGTGACCTTGTCGCCCTGCGAGACGATCTCGCGCGGATTCTCGACGTGGTGCTGCGCGAGCTCGGAGATGTGGACGAGGCCCTCGACGCCCGGGAGGATCTCGACGAAGGCGCCGAACGTGACGACCTTCGTCACCGTGCCCTCGACGGTGTCGTCCACCTGGTAGGTGTCGAGCACCTGCTGCCACGGATCGCTCTGGGTCTGCTTGAGGCCGAGCGAGATCCGCTGCCGGTCGCGGTCGATGTCGAGCACCTGCACCTTGACCGTCTGACCGATCTCGAGCAGCTCGGACGGATGGTTGACGTGGCTCCAGGAAAGCTCGGAAATGTGGATGAGGCCGTCCATCCCGTCGAGGTCGACGAACGCGCCGAAGTCGACGATGTTGGAGATCGTCCCCTCGACGACGTCGCCCGGGTTGAGCTGGTCGAGGATCCGCTGCCGCTGCTCCTTGCGCTCCTCCTCGAGCACGGCGCGGCGCGATAGGACGACGTTGTTGCGCGAGCGGTTGAGCTCGATGACCTTGCACTCGAGCTCCTGGCCCGTGAACTCTTCGAGGTCCTGCACGCGGCGGATGTCGACGAGCGACGCCGGCAGGAAGCCGCGGACGCCGAGGTCGAGGATCAGGCCGCCCTTGACGACCTCGATCACGCGGCCGGTGACCGGCTCGCCCTTCTCGTGGGCGGTCTCGATCGCCTTCCACGCGAGCTCGAAGCGGGCGCGCTTCTTCGAGAGGATCAGCCGGCCGTCGGCATCCTCTTTCGTCAGCACCAGCGCAGCGACCTCGTCGCCCATCGAGACCTCGTCGGCCGGATTGACGGAGCGCCGAATCGACAGCTCCGAGACCGGGATGACGCCCTCCGACTTGTAGCCGATGTCGACGAGCACCTCGTCCTTGTCCACGCGGACGACGGTGCCGTTCACGACCTGCCCCTCCTCGATGGTGGGGAAGGTCGACTCGTAATCGGGAACGATCTCTCCGCTCTCGGGGTCGGTCGTCCAGACGCCTTCCTCGAGCCGGGGATCGTTGATGGTCTCGTTGGTCATGCGGCGAGCCAATATAGCGGGGTTCGTCCGCTACTCGGGGTTACGCTGAGCCGAATGGAGGAGCGCTACCCGATCGGCGTTACGGACTCCTGCACGATCGCCGTGCTGCGGCACGACGGCGCCGGTGACACCTACGGCGGCTGGTCGGCGGCCATCGGGCTGCGGAGCGGCGAGGCGACGGTTCGTGTCCCCGGCCACTACGCGGGCGTCCTCGCCGAGCAGCTGCGCGCAGCCGACGAGCGCTTCGCTCCCGGGCTGCGGCTCGCGCGGGACGAGTACCTCGACGTGACGGGGTTGCTCGCGGACGGCGAGGAGACGATCGCGCTGTCCTCCACCGCGCGCTCGCCGGTGCGCGTGACGGTCGAGGTGCCGCGCGACGAGGTGGACGAGCTGGCCGATCTGCTCGCCGAGGCGCAGTCGGTGATCGAGACGCTGCGGCAGGGACTCGGGCTCGTGCCGGATTCCTTGCCGGACGTGCTGTGACTCTCTTCGGATATGCGCGGGCCGGCGCCCGCGTCGCGGAGCGCGCTCTCGCGCAACGACCGCGGTTCGGTCACGAGGAGCGGCTCGTCTTCGTCGTCGGCTGCCCGCGCTCCGGAACGAGCTTCCTGGGACGAGCGATCGGCGGCCTGCCGGGCTTCATCGATCTCGGCGAGGTGACGCCATGGAAGGAGGCGCTCCCGACGGGCCCGTCGGCGGACGACGTGCGCCGGATCCTCGAGCGGGTGCGGCGGCTCGGGCTCGCCCGCGGCTTCCGCTGCGTCGAGCAGACGCCTGAGACCTCCCACGTGCTCGGCGAAGCGCTCGCGGCGTATCCGCAGGGGCTCGCCGTACACGCGCTACGCGACGGACGCGACGTCGTCTGCTCCCTGCTCGAGCGCGGCTGGCTCAACGCGGAGAAGAGCGGCACCGACGACGCAGGACTGCCCTACGGCGCGGAGCCGCGTTTCTGGGTCGAGCCGGAGCGGCGAGAGGAGTTCGCGCAGGTGTCCGACGCGCGCCGCTGCGCCTGGGCGTGGCGGCGGTACGTCGAAGCGGTGCGCTCGACGGACGCGGGTGAGCGGCTGCTCGAAGTGCGCTACGAGGGGCTGGCGGCCCAAGCCGACCGGCTCGCAGCGTTCCTCGGCGCGAACGTGACTTCGATGCACCGCTCGCTCGACGACTTCCGCGACTCCTCGATCGGCCGCTGGAAGCGGGAGCTCACGCCGGCGCAGCTCGCAGACGTCGAGTCGGAGGCGGGGCCTCTCCTCGCCCAGCTCGGTTACCGCTAGCTCGGCCGCCGGTAGAGCAGCCGGAAACGCACCGGACCACCTGGCGCGGGACCTGGCACATTGTTCGAGGTGGGTCCGGGGTCGGCACGCCTTCTGCTTGCTGTTGCGCTGTCAGCGGTGTTGCTGGCGCCGGCGGCCGGTGCATCCGTGCCCTCGCATTCCCGCAAGCCCTATGCCGGGCTCGGCACCTGGCTGAGCATCTATGCGAAGAAGGCCTGGCGCGATCCTGAGCCGCAGGTCGAGGCGATGGCCGCCGACGGCGTCCGGACGCTCTACTTGGAGACCGGCAATTACCGGCAGCACACCGATCTGGTGCGCCCGTGGCAGCTGGGACCCTTCATCGACGCCGCCCACGCGGCGGGAATGCGGGTGGTGGCCTGGTATCTCCCTTCGTTCGCCAGCCTGAGGAAGGACGAGCGGCGGGCGGTCGCGGCGATCCGCTTCCGTAGCGCAACCGGCCAGCGCTTCGACGGCTTCTCCCTCGACATCGAGGCGACCGTCGTCCGAGGGATACCCCTGCGCGACCGGCGCCTGGTTCGGCTCTCGAAGCGGCTGCGCCGGGACGTCGGGCCGCGGTATCCGCTCGGAGCAATCACCCCCTCGCCAATCGGGATGTCGCCGTCCTACTGGCCGGGAATCCCCTACCGCGCGCTCTCCCACCTCTACAGCGTCTTCCTGCCGATGGCCTACTCGACCGACCGCGACCTGCGAGGCCGGAAGGCGACCCGCGCCTATCTCGCCGCCACTGTCGCCGCGATACGGAACGCCGCCGGCAAGCCGCACCTCCCGGTCCACCTGATCGGCGGGATCAGCGGGTCGATGGGCGCGAAGGAAACCGCCGGCTTCATGCAGGCCGTGGCGGACTGCAGCCCGCTCGGCTACAGCCTCTACGCGTTCCCGACCACCCGCCCTGCCGCCTGGACAGCGCTTACCGCTCCACGCCGTCACGTCACCGGCACGACCACCTGTAGCTGAGCCGACTCCACGGGGACGCTCGCCTGGGCCGAGTGCTCGGAAATGTGCCCCCGAAGCAGGTGGCAGGATCTGTGCCGTGAGCTATGACCTCGCGTTCTCTTGACGCCAGTGCGGCGTACCCGTCGTTCCCGGCCCGAAGTCGTGTTTGTGTCGGTGGCCGCGCTCGCCTTGATCGTCGTTTTTGTGGTGGTGTTCATCTGGATCAGCGGCAGCTCGTCGCCGACCACCGGTTACGACGCCTCCTATCCGCAGTGCTCGGGTTCCTATCCGCCGAATCCGCTGTTCGGGATCGTCGGTGTCAACGGCGGGCTGGCGAACAACGCGAACCGGTGCATCAGCGGCGAGCTGCGCTCGGCGAGTGAGACGCCGGGACAGAAGCGCCCGAAGCAGCCGCCCCTGTCGCTGTACATCGACACCGGCAACCCTGGCGGACACCATGTCGCCGACTGGCCTAGCGGCGGCACCACGCCGGCCTACGGTTCCTGTAACGGCCGGCTGACCAACGCCTGCTCGTACCTCTACGGCGAGCAGCGCGCCTCCCACTCCTACCACCTGGTCGCCGCGCTCGACTCGGTCGCGGCCAAGACCGCGCCCTGGTGGCTCGACGTCGAGCTGGCGGCGAGCTGGGCCGGGACATACCAGCTCAACATCGCCGCGCTGCAGGGCTTCATCGCCGGCCTGCACAACGCCGGCGCGACCGGCCCGATCGGGATCTACTCCACCAGTGCCCAATGGAAGGACATCACTGGCCTGACGGCGCAGACGACACCGGCCGCCTTCAACGGCCAGCTACCCGACTGGGTGGCCGGAACCCAGGCCACCCTCACGCAGGCGCGGCAGAACTGCTCGAGCGGTGGCTTCACGGGCGCCGCGCCCACGCTCGCGCAATACCGGATCGGCCCCCTCGACGCCGATCTGCGCTGCCCTGCCACGCGCTGACCCGTGCAGCGGAGCGGATCGGCGCGCTGTCGAATGGGCGAGTGCTGCTTCTCGCCCATCCTCCGCTCGCCCTAGCTTTTTGCTTCCGCCCAGGAGTCGCCGGCGCCGATGTCGACGGCGAGCGGCGGGTCTAGCGGGTACGCCGCGCACATCTCCTCGCGCACGATCTCCTTCACCGACGAGACCTCCGCGTCGGGCGCCTCGAGCAGCAGCTCGTCGTGCACCTGGAGGACGATCCGCGCGCTTCTCCCCTCCTCTCGCAGGCGCCGTTCGATCGCGACCATCGCCACCTTGATGATGTCGGCATTCGAGCCCTGCATGACGAAGTTGACGGCGACGCGCTCGCCGAAGCCTCGCGTCTGGCGGTTCCGGACGCGCAGCTCGGGCACGGGCCGGCGCCGCCCGAGCAGGCTCGTCGCGTAGCCGTCCTGCTCTGCCCGCTCGATCGTCCGCTGGATGAAGTCCTGCACGAGTGGGAAGCGCGCGAGGTACGCGTCGATGTACGCCTGCGCCTCGTCGCGCGGGATCTCGAGGTTCTCGGAGAGGCCGAAAGCGGAGATCCCGTAGACGATCCCGAAGTTGATCATCTTCGCGATCGAGCGCTCGCCCGACGTCAGCTTCGCGGGATCGACGCCGAGCACCTCGGCCGCGGTCGCGGTGTGGATGTCCTCGCCCCGCTCGAACGCCTCGCGCAGCTTCGGCTCGCCGGAGACGTGCGCGAGAATCCGCAGCTCGATCTGCGAGTAGTCGGCGGAGATGAGCCGTGCACCCGGCTCGGCGACGAAGGCCGAGCGGATCTCGCGCCCGAGCTCGGTGCGAATCGGGATCGCCTGGAGGTTCGGGCTCGACGTCGAGAGGCGGCCGGTCGCGGCGACGGTCTGGTTGAAGGTCGTGTGGAGGCGACCGTCGTCGCCGAGCATCCCGGGCAACGGCTGCAGATAGGTGTTGAGGAGCTTCGAGAGCTCGCGCCACTCCTCGACGACGGGGACGATCTCGTGGTCGGCGCGGATCGTGCGCAGCACCTTCGTGTCGGTCGAGTAGCCGGTCTTGCCTTTGCGGCCGGGCGTCAGCTCGAGCTTCTCGAAGAGGATGCGCGCGAGCTGCTGCGGCGAGCCGATCACGAACTCCTCGCCGGCGAGCTCGTAGCAGCGCGACTCGAGCTCCTCGAGGCGGTCGGCGAGCCGAGCGGTGATCTCGCCCATTCGGTACGTGTCGATCTTGACGCCGGCCTGCTCCATGCCTGCCAGGACGCGGACGAGCGGCATCTCGACGTCGCGGTAGAGCGGCTCCTCGCCGCGCTCGCGGACGCGCTCGAGCAGCGGGTCGCGCAGACGGAGGGTCACCGCAGCGTGACGGACTAGCTGCGCCGTCTCCTCCTCCGCTTCGGGCGCTGGGACGGCTTCGACCGCGTATTCCGCAGCGAGATCGTCGAGGAGGTACTCGCTGCGGGCGGGCTCGATCAGGTAGGCGAGGATCATCGTGTCGTCGGCCGCGTCGATGCCGATCGCCTTCGAGTCGTGGGCGACGAAGCCGCCTTCCAGCTGCTCGGGACGCGGCGCGATCACGACCTCGTCGCCGGATGCGACGGCGATCCGGCCGGCGTCGGCCGCGATCCCGACCGGCTCCTGACTTAGTAACACAGTGTTACTTGCGTCTTCGCGCCAGGAGACGGCGGTGCCCGCGGAGATCCGCTCGCGCGCCGGCACCGCCTCGTCGAGCTCGTCCACCCGCCCGAGCAAGGCGCGGAACTCGAAGCGACGGAACGTCTCGCGCAGCTCGGCGCGGTCCGGCGGGGCGAGGACGAGCTCGGCCGGGTCGCAGTCGAGCTCGAGGTCGCGCCGCATCGTCGCGAGCCCTTTCGCCGCGCGCGCCTGGTCGGCGAACTCCGTCAGGTTCTTCCGCCGCGCCGGCGAGAGCTCTTCGACGTGCTCGAGCACTTCCTCGAGCGAGCCGTACTGCGCGACGAGCTGGCCGGCGGTCTTGTCCCCGATGCCGGGGACGCCGGGGATGTTGTCCGACGTGTCGCCCTTGAGACCGATGAAGTCGGGGATCTGCTCGGGCCGGATCCCGTAGCGCGCCTCCACCCGGTCCGGCGTGTAGACGTTGACGTCGCTGACGCCGCGCGGCGTCATCATCAGGCAGATGTTCTCCGAGACGAGCTGGAACGCGTCGCGGTCGGTCGAGACGACGCACGTCTTGACTCCCGCTGCGTCGGCGCGCGTCGCGAGCGTCGCGATCACGTCGTCCGCTTCCCAGCCCTCGAACTCGAGGTTGCGGTAGCCGAACGACTCGACGATCGGGCGGAAGTGCGGGAACTGCTCGCGCAGGAGGTCAGGCATCGGCCGGCGGCCTTCCTTGTAGACGACCTCGACCGCTTCGGCCTGCGCGGCACGGTGCACCGGCCGGGTGTCCCAGGCGACCGCGACGCCTTTCGGCCTGTAGTCGGAGAGGAGCTTGAAGAGCATGTTGGCGAAGCCGAGCAGCGCGCCGGTCGGGAAGCCCTCGCTCGTCGCGAGCTCCTCCGGCAGCGCGAAGAAGGCGCGGTAGGCGAGGTTGTTCCCGTCGACGAGGAACAGCTCCGACTCGCGCGCGGGCGCGTCGCTCAGGTCGAGCTCGGCGCCGGTGAGCGTCTTCGGGGACATCCGTCCGAGTGTATTCGGGCGATTGGTTGAATCCACGGGTGCCACGCGTCCCCCTTCTCTCCGGAACGCGCCTCGTGGTCGCGTCCGCGCCCGAGGACGCGCTCGTCCTGCGGCCGCCGCCGCCCGGTCGCGGGACCGACGCCAACGCCGCGACGCGCGAGGCTCTTCGGTTTCCGCTCGATGGCGAGCCGCTCGAGGCACTCGCGCGGGGAGCAGGCCGCGTCACGATCCTCGTCCAGGCGCCCGGCCTGCCGATCCCAAGCCCGACCGGCGATCCGCGCCAGCGCTCGATCGCCGCGGTCTCTGACGCGCTCGAGGCACTCGGGGTCCCGGCCACGAGCCAGACGCTCCTCGTCGCCTGCGGCCTCGGCCGCCGCGTGAGTCAGCGCGAGGTTGCGGCGCTCGTTGCACCGGAGTTCGCGCGGCGCTTCCGCGGAAGCGTCGTCGTCCACGATGCAGCCGATCCGGCTCTCGTTGCGGTCGGCGAGGACGAGGAGCCGGTACTGCGCGTCGCGCCGACGCTCGTGAGCTCCGATCTCGTCGTGGTGGTCAGCGCCGCAGAGACCGTCCTCCACGGCGGGCCGGCGACCTTGCTCGCGGCCGCGAACGCGGAGGCGCAGCGGCACGCGAGGGCGGACTCGCTGCTGGAGACCAGTGGCTCGGAAGGCTGGCAACTCGCGACCCGTCTCGAGCGCGCTCTCTCCGCGCGCACCCGGCTCCTCGGCGTTTCCCTCGTCCTCAACCATCCGCAGACCGTTGGATTGTTGCGCGGCTATCCGTACGAGGCGGAGGCGGTCGAGCGGGTCGGCAGCTCGCCGCTCCGCTTCGGTTTCGGGGCGCTGCCCGAGCCGCTCCGCCGCCGAGCCCTGCGCTCACTCCGGCTCGAGCGGACGGCCGCGGCCGTGCTCGCCGGACCGCCGTCGGTCGCCCACGCGGAGGCGCTGCTGCGCGGGATAGAGCTGCGAAGCGCGACGCTCGACGAGCCGCTCGACGCGCTCGTCCTCGCGATTCCGAACTCGACACCGTTCCTCCCCCGCGAGCAGCCGAACCCTCTCGCCGCCGCCCATCTCGGCCTTGCCCACGCGCTCGCGCTCTGGCGCGACGCTTTCCCGGTGGCCCAGGGCGGCGTCGTGATCCTCGTCGATCGCTTCCGCCGCGTCTTCGCGCGGCCGACCCAGCAGCCGTATCTCGCCTTCTTCCGCCAGACGCCGATCGCGCGCGGCCCGGAGCTGCTCGCGGCGGCGGAGGAGGCAGCGCTCGCGGATCCGCGCGCAATCGAGGAGTATCGCGCCGGCCGCACCGTCCATCCCGTCCTGCCGTTTCGCGACTGGGACGCCTGTCGCCCGGCGCTCGACCGGCTCGGCTCGGTCTACGTCGCCGGCGCGCGCGACGGGGCGGCCGCGCGGCAGCTCGGCTTCGTCCCGATCGGCGGCATCGGCGCCGCCGTCCAGATGGCGCTCAGCCACCGCGGGCCGGAGGCGCGCATCGGCTTCCTCCTCGCGCCGCCGTACTTCCCGCTCAAGGTCGGCGGCTGAGGAGCCGCGTACCATGGTGACGCGAGCCGAAGTGGCGGAACTGGCAGACGCGCCGGACTCAAAATCCGGTGGCCTTCGGGCCGTGTGGGTTCGATTCCCACCTTCGGCATAGCGTGGCGAAGAACGTGGCGAAGAGCATTGGCATCCTGACCGGCGGCGGCGATTGCCCGGGCCTCAACGCGGTGATCCGCGCGGTCGTGCGTCGGGCGGACGCGGCCGGCTGGGACGTCGTCGCGGTGCGCGAAGGCTGGCGCGGGCTCGTCGAGCCGATCTTCGAGGACCTCGGCCCGCAGCAAGTCTCGGGGATCCTGCCGCGCGGCGGGACGATCATCGGCACGAGCCGCACGAACCCCTTCAACCTCGACAACGGAGTGGAGCGCGTGCTGCGGAACTTCCGGGACCGCGAGCTCGACGCGCTCGTCGCGATCGGCGGCGAGGACACGCTCGGCGTCGCGACCCGCCTCCACGCCGAGCACGACTTCCCGGTCGTCGGCGTGCCCAAGACGATCGACAACGACCTCTCGGGCACCGACTACACGTTCGGCTTCGACACCGCCGTCTTCGTCGCGACCGAGGCGATCGACCGGCTCCACACGACGGCGGAGTCGCACAACCGCGTCATGGTCGTCGAGGTGATGGGGCGCCACACCGGCTGGATCGCGGTGATGAGCGGGATCGCCGGCGGCGCCGACGTGATCCTCGTTCCCGAGATCCCTGTCGACTTCGAAGAGGTCGCCGAGGCGATCCGGAAGCGCCACGCGCGCGGCAAGAACTTCTCCATTGTCGTGGTGAGCGAGGGCTGCGAGCTGCCGGGGCTGGCGGAGGACGGCGAGACCGATCAGTTCGGACACGTGACGCTGTCGAAGCGCGGCGTCGGCGACGCGCTCCGGCGGGAGATCGAGGAACGCACCGGCTTCGAGACGCGCGTCACTGTTCTCGGCCACGTCCAGCGCGGCGGCTCCCCCACCCCGCGCGACCGCATCCTCGCAACGCGCTTCGGGCTGAAGGCGGCCGACCTCGCGCTCGCCGGCGAGTTCGGGCAGATGGCGGCGCTCCGCGGCGACGACATCGTCGCCGTCCCGCTCGCCGAAGCCACTGCTCAGCTCAAGGTCGTGCCGCGCGAGTGGCACGAGGTCGCGCGCGCCTTCTTCGGCTAGACCTCCGGCGGCGCGTCGCCGACGAGCGGCGAGACGTCGTCTGCGTGGACGATCACCGCGTCGACTCCGGCACGCTCGAGCTCGTGCACTTCGTCCTCGGTCGTCACTTTCAGATCGGCGATCGCGAGCTTCCCGGCCGGCACCTCCGCGAGGAGGTCGAGCACGGCCTCGAGCCGCTCCTCCGCCGGAGCCGGCGGCGGTGCGAGCAGGAAGATCTCCGGGTCGAGCAGCTCGAGTGCCCGCTCGAGCTCCTCCTCGCTGCGCACCTCGACGGCGCAGTCGAGGCCGCGGGCGAGCGCGTCCTGGTGCCGCCGCTCGAGCTCGGGATCGGCCTCCTCGTCTTCGGGAACCGTGAGGGTCACAGCGTCGGCGAGGCCGGCCGCCTGCTCGAGCGCGGATTCGCCACGCCAGAGGATCGGCAGACCTGTCGCGCCCCGAAGAGCGGTGGGATCGCCATCGACGATGAGCGCCTCGGCCCGCTGCGCCTCGGCCGCGCGGGCTGCGTCGGCGTCGGCGACGGCGGCGATGACCGAGATCCCGTCGCCCTCGGCGATCGCGTGGCTGAAGCGGCGTCCCCTCGTCACGTTCCCTGATTCTTGCGTACTCACTGGCCCATTGGGTGCCAGACCGTCTTCAGCTCGAGGAACGAGGCGATCTCCCACGGGCTCTGCGTATCCGCTTGGCCGTGAACGACACGCTTCACGTTGTCCGCGGCGAGGCGCTCGAGCTCCGGCAAGTCGCCGTCGGCGCCGCAGAGGTCGATCGCGTTGACGTCCATGTGGGAAGCGAGCCACGGGCCGAGCTCGGCCGCCGAGCCGGTGAGGAGATTGACGACCCCAGCGGGGACGTCGCTCGTCGCGATCGCCTCCGCCAGCTCGACCGCGGCGAGCGGGCGAGCCTCCGAGGCGACGGCGACGACGGCGTTGCCGCCGACGAGCGGCGGGACCACGCGGGTCACGAGCCCGAGCAGCGGCGGCTCTTCCGGTGCGAGCACCGCCACGACCCCGGTCGGCTCCGGCACGGTGAAGTTGAAGTACGGGCCGGCGACCGCGTTCGAGCCGCCGAGCACCTGCGAGAGCTTGTCCGCCCAGCCGGCGTACCAGACGATCCGGTCGATCGCCTGCTCCACTTCCTCACGGCCGCTGCAGAGCTCGGCGAGCTCGTCGGCGCGCGACTCGAGCATCTCGGCAAGGCGATAGACGACCTGGCCGCGGTTGTAGGCGGTCGCCGCCGCCCAGCCGGGCTGCGCGGCGCGGGCGGCACGAACGGCATCGCGGGCGTCCTTGCGAGAGGCGAGGGCGACGTTCTGCCCTTCCGCCTCATACGTCCGGCCCGACTCGCTGCGCGGGAAGGCGCCGCCGATGAACAGCTTGTACGTCTTCTTGACGGGAAGACGCTCGCTCATTCGTCGAACCTCAGGTACGGCTCGAGGCCGTGCCGGCCGCCCTCGCGTCCGAAGCCGGATTCCTTGTAGCCACCGAACGGCGAGCTCGGGTCGAAGCGGTTGAAGGTGTTCGCCCAGACGACGCCGGCGCGGAGACGTTGGGCCATCCAGAGGATCCGCGAGCCTTTCTCCGTCCAGACGCCGGCGCTGAGCCCGTACGGCGTGTTGTTCGCCTTCTCGACCGCCTCCTCGGGGGTGCGGAAGGTGAGGACGGAGAGGACAGGGCCGAAGATCTCCTCCTGCGCGATCCGGTAGCTCTGCGCGACGTTCGTGAACACGGTCGGCGCGAACCAGTAGCCCTTCTCGGGGAGGACACACGGCGGCTGGTAGATCTCGGCGCCCTCCTCCTCGCCGGCGGCGACGAGCTCGCGGATCTTGTCGAGCTGCATCGCGGAGTTGATCGCGCCGACGTCGGTGTTCTTGTCGAGCGGGTCGCCGACGCGGAGGGTCGTGAGGCGCCGCTTGAGCTTGGCGACGAGCGGCTCGTAGATCGACTCCTGCACGAAGAGACGCGAGCCGGCACAGCAGACGTGGCCCTGGTTGAAGTAGATGCCGTTGACGATTCCCTCCACCGCCTGGTCGAGGGCGGCGTCGTCGAAGACGATGTTCGCCGCCTTGCCGCCGAGCTCGAGCGTGAGCTTCTTGCCGGTGCCGGCGAGCTGCCGCTGGATCGCCTTGCCGACCTCGGTCGAGCCGGTGAAGGCGATCTTGTCGACGCCCTCGTTCTCGACGAGTGCCGCGCCGGTGCGGCCGTCGCCGGTGACGATGTTGACGACGCCCGCGGGGAGATCTGCCTGGCGCAGGACGTCGCAGAAGAGGAGCGCCGTGAGCGGGGTCGTCTCCGCGGGCTTGAGCACGACGGTGTTGCCGCACGCGAGCGCCGGCGCGACCTTCCACGCCAGCATCAGGAGCGGGAAGTTCCACGGGATGATCTGGCCGGCGACGCCGACAGCGCGGGGCTTCCGGTTCGGGAACGCGTACTCGAGCTTGTCGGCCCAGCCGGCGTAGTAGAAGAAATGAGCCGCCGCGAGCGGCAGGTCGACGTCGCGCGATTCCTTGATCGGCTTGCCGCCGTTCAGCGACTCGAGCACCGCGAACTCGCGCGAACGCTCCTGCAGGATGCGGGCGATGCGAAAGAGGTACTTCGCACGCTCGGCGCCCGGAAGCGAGGCCCAGCCGTCGGCCGCAGCGCGGGCTGCCTCGACCGCCTTGCCGACTTCGGCGACGCTCGCCTGACCGATCGCGGCGAGGGGCTCCTCGTCGCGAGGGGAGATCGTCTCGTACGTCTCGGCAGCCTCGAGCCACTCACCGCCCACGTAGTGGCCGTAGCGCTCGGCGATGCGAACGATGTCGCGGGACTCGGGCGCGCTGGCGTACGTCCAGTCGCCGGCGACCGCGACCTCGTGCTGCTGCTTGTCGAGCTCAGCCACGGCTGCTCTGGACGGGGCCGAAATGGACGGTGGGGGCGCGAGCGCTCCCTCCACAAACCCACCCCCCACCCTTATGGGAGGGGGCGAGCTTAGGGCCGAAGCGATCGCGCGTGTGTGCAGCCTGTGTCACGAAAGCGTGTCTCTTTCAGTCCAGGGTGAAGTAGTCGCCGCTCTGGTAGGCGCCGGTGCGTTCTTTGCGCAGCTGCATGAGGATGTCGTTGAGCAGCGACGACGCGCCGAGCCGATAGAGCTCTGGCGTCAGCCACTCCGGCCCCAGCGTCTCGTGCACGAGGACGAGGTGCTGGATTGCCTGCTTCGCCTGGCGGATCCCGCCCGCCGCCTTGAAGCCGACGCGGCGGCCGGTCTCCTCGTACACATCCCTGATCGCCTCGAGCATGCATAGCGCCACGGGCAGGGTCGCCGCCGGGGAGATCTTCCCCGTCGACGTCTTCACGAAGTCCGCGCCCGCCGCGATCGACAGCAGCGCCGCGCGCCGCACGTTGTCGTACGTCCCGAGCTCGCCGGTCTCGAGGATCACTTTCAGGTGCGCGTCGCCGCACGCCTCCTTTACCTGCACGACCTCGTCGTAGACCTTCGCGTAGCGGCCCGAGAGGAAGGCGCCGCGGTCGATGACCATGTCGATCTCATCCGCGCCGAGCTCGACGGCAGACCGGACATCCGCCACCTTGACCGCGGTCGGGTACTGCCCCGAGGGGAAGCCTGTTGCGACCGCCGCGACCTTCACGCCGCTCCCTGCGAGCCGCTCGCGCACCGCCGGCACGAGGTTCGGATAGACGCAGACGGCCGCGCATGGAGGAACCGAGGGATCGGACGGGTCCGGGCGCCGGGCCTTCGACGCTACCGCCGCCGCCTTGCCCGGCGTGTCGGCGCCCTCGAGGGTCGTCAAGTCGGTCGTCCGGATTGCGAGCAGCAGCGCCCAGACCTTCGACTCGCGCTTGATCGAGCGCTTCGCGAGCGAGGCCGCGCGCTCCTCGAGCGCCACGGCGTCGACCGCGCCGATGCGCGGCAGCCGGGCCTCGAGGGGGAGCTCGAAACCAGCCGGGAGTGCTGGCGCCTGAGCCATGGCGTGAGTCTAGTCCCGGCCGGTTTCCGGGCTACGCTGTCCGCGTGCCGAGGAGGGGACTCGCCGCGGGAACGGCCGCCGCGCTCGTCGTGATCGTCACCGCCTGCGTCGGGGCGGGAACGACGACGGCGCAAACGGCGACGCGCGCGCACCACACTGCCGCAATCGCAGACACGGCCGAAGTGGTGATGGGGACGCTGACCGCGGCCCCCAGTCGCTCGTTCCTCACTCGGGTGCGCAAGGGCGAGATGGGAGGCGTCCTCTTCCTCGGGAACGGCTGGCTGACGAAGAGCAACGTCAAGAGGTTCACGGCCCAGCTGCAAACGGCCGCGTGCACGCGAGGCGAGCCGCTCCTGATCGCGGTCGACCAGGAAGGGGGGATCGTGAAGCGTCTCTCCTGGGCGCCGCCGACCGAGGCTCCCGCCGACATGAAGGACACGACAGACGCGCACGCGCAGGGGGCGGCGACCGCCGACGCGCTCCGCCAGGCAGGCATCGACGTCGACTTCGCGCCGGTCGTCGACACGCCCAGCTCCCCGAACAACTTCCTCGGCACACGCGCGTACTCGCGCTCGCGCACCTGGAACGCGCACATGGCGCGCGCCTTCATCGGCGGCCTGCAGAGGGACGGGATCGCGGCGACCGCGAAGCACTTCCCCGGCCTCGGGCTCGCGGGCGGCAACACCGACAACGGCCAGATCGAGATCGACGCGGCGGCGTGGAAGATCAAGCAAGGGTTGCTCCCGTTCCAGGCCGCGGTCAAGGCGGGCGTCAAGCTCGTGATGATCTCGACGGCGATCTACCCGCACCTCGATTCGAACCGGAAGCCCGCCGCCTTCTCCGTCCGGATCATCCAGACGCTCCTCCGCAAGACGCTCGGCTTCACCGGCGTCACCGTCACCGACTCGCTCACCGCGCCGGCCGCCGAGGCGATCCCGCACGCGGCGACGAAGGCGATGCTCGCCGGTTCCGACCTCCTGATCTGGGGCAGCGAGAGCGCAGCCGAACAGGGCTATGCGACGCTCGTCACCGATTCCCCCGGCTCAACGCGCCTGCAGGCCCGCCTCGCGCAGGCCGCCGGTCGGATCCGCGCCTTGAAGTCGTGGCTCACCGCGCACGGCGGCCCAAGCTGCGGCTAGAGGCCTAGCCGTTCCAGCGTCGCCGCGTCGCGGCGCCACTTCGGCCGCACCTTGACCCGCAGCTCGAGGAAGACGGAATGGCCGAGCAGGGCCTCGATCTCGGGACGCGCCCGCACGCCAATGTCCTTGACGACGGCGCCGCCCTTCCCCACGACGATCTGCTTCTGCGACTCCGTCTCCACGAGGATCGACGCGCGCACCGTCTTCTCCTCGATCTCCTCGACCTCGGCCGACAGCGCGTGCGGCACCTCGTCGCGCGTCAGCCACAGCGCCTTCTCGCGGATCAGCTCGGCGATCTGGAGCTCGACGGACAGATCGCTCCGCTGCTCTTGCGGGAAGTAGAGCGGCCCCTCGGGCAGCAGGCCGACGAGCTCTTCGCGCAGCTCGGCCACGCCGTCGCCCGTCTTCGCGCTCACGGGGTGGAGCGCGTGAAAGTTTCCGAGTCTCGCCGCCGTGGTCATCTGCTGCGCGACGTGGCCCGCCTTGAGGCGGTCGACCTTGTTCACGGCGATCACGACCGGGACGCCTAAGCCGAAGACGCGCGAGGCGATGAAGCGGTCGCCGGCGCCGATCCGTTCGCGCGTCGAGAGGACGAACAGGACGGCGTCGATCTCCTCGAACGCCGCGTCGACGGTCTTCTGCATCCGCTCGGTCAGCGCGTCGAGGGGACGCTGGAAGCCGGGCAGGTCGGCGAGCACGAGCTGCCAGTCGTCGCCGTTCGCGATCCCGAAGATGCGGCGCCGTGTCGTCTGCGGCTTGTCGGAGACGATCGCGACCTTGCCGCCGCAGAGCGCGTTGACGAGCGTCGACTTGCCGACATTCGGCCGCCCGGCGACCGCGACGAAGCCCGATCTCACTCCGGCAGGTCCCAGGTGTCCGGCAGCAGATCGTCGGCCGCGTACTCGGCGAGCGAGCCGTCCGCCCGCCGGAACCAGACTCGCTCGAGCCGCCATTCGTGCAGCCACTGCCGGCAGCCGCCGCAGGGGGAGGCCGTGATCGCGATCGCCTCGAGGTCTCCTGGCCGCAGCCCTTCGCTCGCCGCCTTTGCGATCGCCGAGCGTTCCGCGCAGATGCCTAGCGGATAGGCGGCGTTCTCCACGTTCGCCCCCGCAAAGACGCGGCCGTCCCGGGAACGGACAGCGGCGCCGACGAGATATCTCGAGTACGGCGCGTACGCGTTCGCCGCCGCGGCGTCCGCCTGCGCGAGCAGCTCTTCGCCCGTCATGACCCGAATCCGTACAGGAAGTTGCCATTGGAGGTGAGCCGCAGGTCGAGGACGAAGCCAAGCGGAGCGACGCGGGCGCGCAGCTCTTCCGACGTCCGGCGTCGCTTGACGATCTCGAACTCCCGCCCGTCCGCGAGCGTCCGCGTCTCGGTTTCCTCGCCGCTCCTCCTCCCGTGCGTCGACTCGCCGCCGGAGGCATTGTCCACGAGGAAGATGCGGCCTCCCGGCGCGAGCGCGGCGCGAACCGTCCGCCAGAATTCCTCGAAGCGCTCTTCCGGCACGTGGGAGAGCCAGAAGCCGAAGAAGACGACGTCGAACTGCTCGGGCGGCTTCCAGTCGAAGATGTCCGCCCGCACGAGCTCCGCCTCCGGCGTGTTGAGCGAGAGCACTTCCGCGTTCGCGTCCACGGCCACCACGTGCTCGGCCATCCGAACGAGCTTCCGCGTCCAGATCCCTGTGCCTGCCGCGAGATCGAGCACCCGGCCGCGCAGCGCGAACGCCTCGAGCGCCGCGTTTACCTCGGCGGCGTCGGCCTGCCACCGCGCCAGCGCATCCGGCTCGAGCGCGTAGCGTCCGCGCCGATACCACCAGTCGTCGTACTCGGGCGCCCGCGCCGCGTAGTACCGCTTCTGCTCGCTCAGAAGGTCGCTCATCCGACGAACTGGAAGATGACGAGGGTGGTGAGCGCGCCGACCGCGCCGCCGTAGAAGACCTCGAGCAGCGAGTGGACGCCCGACTCGACGCGGGTCTGCGCGACGAGCAGCGCCATGACCAGCGTGAGGGACGAGACGACGAAGCGGTGCAGGTCGCCGACGAGGTAGGTCACCGCGACCCAGCCGGCAAAGGCGAGCGCCGCGTGTCCGGACGGCAGCCCGCCTCGCAGCGGCGTGCCGCGTCCAGTCCACGCCTTCGTTCCGATCACGAGCAGGATCACCAGGACGAGCGCGACGAGCGTGACCTCGGCAGGCGCGTTCCGCACTCGGTCGAGGACCTGCGTCGCGCGCGAGCCGGCAGCGCTCTCGAAGACGAGATAGCCGACGCCGACCGCGGTGATCGAGGCGATGAGCACGGCGCCGGCGGCGATGTCCTTCGCGAGCTTCGCGTTCGGGTCGAAGGATGTGGTCGAGACGTCGATCACGCCCTCGATCGCCGTGTTGAGCATCTCCGTGACGAGGACGAAGGCGATCGCGAGGACAAGGGCGATCAGCTGCAGGCGCGAGATCCCGACCGCGATCGCGGCGGCGAAGACGAGGATCGCGACGAGGAAGTGGATGCGGAGGTTCCGCTGCGTCCGGAGGACGTGGATGACTCCCTCGAAGGCGTAGTTGAAGCTGTCGAGGAGGGTCGGCGCGCGGCCGGGCGCGGGGGGTGGCGAGCGCCGCGGCGGCCGGTCACGCTCCTCTTCCGGGTCACGAGGCAGCGGCGTGACGCTCATGCGTAGAGCTCCTCGCGCGTCTCCATCTCGGCGCCGTGGTCGTAGCCGACGAGATGGAGGAGCGCATGGATGAGCGGACGCCGCCACGCGTCGCCAACCACTTGCGGGCAGACGACGATGTCGCCGAGCTGGCGTGGTACGCCGTCCGGGACCGCTTCGAGCCCGTCGAGCGGGAAGGCAAGCGCGTCGGTGGCCTCGTCGATCCCCAGGTGCTGCTGCTTGAGAGCACGGCTCTCTTCCGGGCCGACGAACGCCAGGCCGAGCTCTCCGGCCGCGACTCCCTCGCCCGCGAGCACCTCTCGCGCGAGCGCCGTCGCGCCTGCCTCGTCGACCTGCTCCCCCGAGCGGTTGTCGACCTCGACCGAAATCATCGGGAGAGGGGGATCACCGTGAGCGCTGCGTCCCGGTGGACTCGGCGTGGCGTTTGTACGCCTCGACGATCCGCTGCACGAGCTTGTGGCGCACGACGTCCTGGTGCCCGAATTCGACGAAGGAGATCCCCTCGACCGAGGAGAGGATGTTGCGCACCTGGATCAGGCCGGACGCCTGCTCGCGCGGCAGGTCGACCTGCGTCACGTCGCCGGTCACGACCATCTTCGAGCCGAAGCCGAGCCGCGTCAGGAACATCTGCATCTGCTCGGGCGACGTGTTTTGCGCCTCATCGAGGATCACGAAGCTGTCGTTGAGCGTGCGGCCGCGCATGAAGGCGAGCGGCGCGACCTCGATCGTGCCGCGCTCCATGAACGTGTTGAGCCTCTCCGGATCCATCGTGTCGTAGAGCGCGTCGAAGAGCGGGCGCATGTAGGGATCGACCTTCGCGAGGACGTCGCCCGGGAGGAACCCGAGCCGCTCGCCGGCCTCCACCGCGGGGCGCGTGAGGATGATCCGGCCGACCTGGCGCTCCGAGAGCGCGGCGACGGCGAGCGCGATCGCGAGATAGGTCTTGCCCGTGCCGGCAGGCCCGATCCCGAAGGTGACCGTGCACTCGCGGATCGCGTCGACGTAGCGCTTCTGCGTGACGGTCTTCGGCGTGATCCGCTTGCCGCGATGCGACCAGACGACGTCTTCGAAGATCTCGCGGACGTCCTCCGCCTGGTCGATCGCGCTGAGGATCGCGTCGACCGTGCCGGCGCCGACCTCCTGGCCGCCCTCGACCAGCTCGACGAGCTCCTCCACAACCGCCTGCGCCTCGGCGACCTTGAGATCGTCGCCGTCGAGCGTCAGCCGGTTGCCGCGCAGGTTGACGGTGCAACCGAGCCGGTCACGCAGGGCGTCGAGGATCCCGTCGCCGATGCCGGCGAGCTCCACCGCAACCTCGTTCGGGACGTCGAGAACCGTCTGCATGCGGCCCAGTGTAGGGGTGCCGGAACTCGTCGCATGAGGCACGAAGTTGGCTCCCGCCGGTTCGTCCGCTAGCGTTTTCGGCTCCGGGTCGTACTTCTGACGCCGTCTCCCATGCGACGCCACGGTCTCGTCCTCCTCTGCACGGTTCTCCTCGCCGCCGGCGCGGCGGCCTCGGCGGGCGCCCATTCGACGCCGAAGATCCGCGCGCAGCAGGCTCACGCGCGCCTCGTCCGCGCCGAGATCAACCGGATCGGGATCAACCTCGAGTCGGTGATCCAGTCGTATGACGGCGCGCAGCTGCAGCTGCAGCGGGTAAGGGAAAGCCTGCGCAGGAACACGTTCAAGCTCAACGTCGCGCAGAAGAACTTCCACGCGGCGCAGAAGCGGCTGATGGCGCGGCTCTACTCGCTTTACGTCTACGGAAAGCCGACGACGCTCGACGTCCTCGCCGGCTCGACGAGCATCAGCGCCCTCATCAGCCGCGCCGAGTCGGCCCAGGTGCTCTCGAACCAGGACGCGGCGCTGGGCCGGCAGGCGCTCCGCTTCGAGCGGGAGGTTCAGCACCGGCAGCGCGACCTGACCCGCTTGAAGAAGGAGCGCGTCGCGACGGTGGAACGCCTCTCGGCACAGAAGCAGGAGATCCAGTCCGCCCTCGGCCGGCAGAGGCGGCTCCTCACGTCGATCCACTCGTCGATTCACACGCTGCAGGTGCGGGAGGCGAAGCACGAGCAGCTGCTGAAGGCGGAGGCGCTGGCGCGGCTGCGGCGGATCGCGGAAGCACGGGCCGCAGCGGCACAGTCGCAGACCCAGCAGTCGCAGGGCTCGGGCGGCCTCTTGGGCTCGCCGGTTCCGATCCCCATCCCGGTCGGGAACGGCGCCGGGCATCCCCAGGCCGCCACGATCGCGCTGCAATACCTCGGCGTCCCGTACAAGTGGGGCGGGTCGACCCCGAGCGGCTTCGACTGCTCAGGGCTCGTGATGTACGTCTACAGGCAGCTCGGCATCTCGTTGCCGCACTACACGGTCTCGCAGTGGAACGCGACGCTGCCGATCTCCCCGTCGCAGATGCAGCCGGGCGACCTCGTCTTCTTCGACGGTCTCGGCCATGTCGGGATCTACATCGGAGGAGGTCAGTTCGTCGACGCGCCGCACACCGGCTCGGTCGTGCGCATCGACAGCCTCTCCGGTTGGGGCGGCTCGTTCGTCGGCGCGCGGCGCGTCCCGTAGTAGCTCGCGAAGCCTTCGGCTTTGCTCGCTGGGGTGACGGAACTGCGCTTCCGGCGCGCGTAGTTCCTCCACCCAGCGCGCGAGACCGCAGGTCTCGCGCGCTAACTAAGCGAGCTTCTCGCGGACGATCTGGCTGACCTGGGAGCCGTCGGCGCGGCCGGCGATCTGCGGCATGACGTCCGCCATCACGCGTCCCAGGTCGGCCATGCTCGTCGCGCCGACCTCGGCGATCACGTCGTCGACGATCTCGTCGATCTCGTCCTCGGAGAGCGGCTCCGGCATGAACTCCTCGAGGATCTCGAGCTCGCGCTCCTCCGAGGCCGCCTGCTCCTCGCGGCCGCCGCTGCGGAACGCCTCCGCCGCCTCGATCCGCCGTTTGCGCTCGCGCTGCATCACCTGCAGCTCCTCCTCTTCGGAAAGCGGCCGCTGCAGCTCCTTCTCCGAGCCCTTGAGCGCGTTGAGGATCAGGCGCAGCGCGTCGCGGCGCTCGGCGTCGCGCGCCTTCATCGCGTCTTTCAGCTCGGCTCCGATTTCCTCGATCAAGCTCACGACCAACCGCCCATGACGTGCCAGTGGAGATGGAAGACCGTCTGGCCGGCGCTTGGCCCGACGTTGACGACGACACGGTAATCCGTCAAGCCCTCGCGCGCTGCGACCTCGGCCACGAACTCGAGCATCCGCTTCGCCTCGTCGGGCGGGAACTCGCCGATCTCGCGGAAGGAGTCGACGTGCCGCTCGGGCAGGACGAGAAGGTGTGTCGGCGCCTGCGGGTTGATGTCCCCGATCGCGACGAAGCCGTCGGTCGCGGCGACGTGGTCGCCCTCGCGGTAGAGCGTGCAGAAGAGGCAGTCGCCGCTCATGCTGCGAGCACTCCTTCGTCGCAGACGCCGGTGGCGCGGACGCGGACGAGCTCGCCGACGGGGACGGACCCCGGCACGAGCCACGGCGAGTAGTCGTCCCCGTAGCCGCGGCCGAGACGGTCGACGAGCACCGTGTCCTCCGCGCCGAGCTTCGAGCGCCAGTGTGCGAGGCACGCGTCGTGCGACGCGGCGCGAAGCCGGGCGCCGCGTTCCTTCTTCACCTGCGGCGGGACGGGATCGTCGGTCGCAGTGCCCGTGCCGGGACGCGGCGAGTACGGGAAGACGTGGATCTTCGTCAGGCCAGCTTCGGCCGCCGTCCGCAACGTGCTCGCGAAGGCGCGCTCGTCCTCCGCCGGGAAGCCGACGATGACGTCGCTCGTGAGGTTGAACTCGCCGCGCAGCGGCTCGAGCCGGCGCAGGTATGTCGCGACCGAGTAGCGGCGGCCCATCGCGCGGAGCACGGCGTCGTCGCCGGACTGGAGCGGGACGTGCAGGTGGCGGCTCGCCGTCGGCGTCTCGCGCAGCGCGGCGATCAGCTCGTCGTTGACGTGGTTGATCTCGATCGAAGAGAGCCGGAGCCGCTCGAGCCCCGGCGTCGCGCCCGCCTCCCGGACGAGCCGCGGCAGGGTGTATCCCGCGCCCCGGTCGCGGTAGCAGCCGAGGTTGATGCCGGTGAGGACGACTTCGCGGTGGCCTTGCTCGACGCGGCGGCGGATCTCCGCGAGCACGGCGGTGGCGGCGCGGCTGCGCGAGGCGCCGCGGACGAGCGGGATGACGCAGAAACGACACGAGAACGAGCAGCCGTCCTGCACCTTGACGAAGGCGCGCACGCGGTCGAGGCGAGCGTCGGCCTGGACGCAGCCGATCGCTCCGACGTCGGCCGCGATGAACGCGGGCGTCTCCTCGCTCCGGCGCGGGACGACGAGCACGTTCTGCGGCAGGCCGGCGAACGCTTCTCCCGCGAGATTCGCGCCGCAACCGGTGACGTAGACGCGGCGATGGGTGCGGGCCGCGCGCGCCGCCTCCTTGCGCGACTTCGCCACCGCTTCATGCGTCACGCAGCATGTGTTGACGACCGCGACGTCGGCGTCGTCCTCGCGCTCGGCGTGGCCGTCGTCGAGCAGCCGCTCGCGCACCGCGTGTGCGTCGACATGCGAGACCTTGCAGCCGAGGAAGCGAACGGAGAACGTCGTCACGGCTCGAATTCGAGCAGGTCCGCCGCCCAGCCGTCGCGGACGCGCCGCTCGACGCTGCGCCATCCCGGCGCCGCCAGTGTGTCTCGCTCGAGGTAGCCCGACGTGATGGCGCGGCTCGTGCGCAGCGTCGGGAGGAGACCCTCCACGACGTCCAGGGCGATGTTCATCACCGCGAGCTCGGCCGGCGGCGGCTCGGTCACGAGCTCGATCCGGACGTCGTTCGCAGCCGCGTTGGTCGCCGTCACCTCGAGCGCGACCTCGTCGAGGTCGAGTGCGCTGACGGGAGCGAAGCCGAGCTTCGCGGCGGCAATCGAGAGGACGCCGGAGCCGCAGCCGACGTCGACGAGGCTCGACGGCTCGACTTCCTGAAGCAGCTCGAGGCAGAGGCGGGTCGTCGGATGAGCGCCGGTCCCGAAGGCGCGGCCGGGGTCGATCACCACGGACAACGCGGCGCTCGGCAGCTCCCAGGGAGGCCCGACCCACAGGCGGCCGACGACGACGCCGTGGTGGAACTCGCGCCACGCGTCTTCCCAGCCCTCCTCCACCTCCGCGCCCTCGACCGCGTCGAAGCCGATCGGCGGCTCATCGGCGTAGACCGCGTAGGCCCCGTCGAGCTCCTCGACACCCTCGGGAAACAGATGGAGCAGCAGCGCGAGCTCGGCCTCGCCGCCGACGATCACGTACCGCTTCAGCGGAACGCGCTCTTCAGCTTGTCGAAGAAGCCCTCGGACTTGTCGTACGTCTGCTCGTCGGCGAGCGCGTCGAAGTCGCGCAGGAGACGACGCTGCTCGTCGGACAGACGGCGCGGCACGAAGACGTTGACCAGGACGCGCTCGTCACCGCGCCCGAAGCCCTGCAGCACAGGCATGCCGCGGCCGCGCAGAACCTTGACCTCGCCCGGCTGGATGCCTGGCTCGAGCTCCAGCTCCTCCTCGCCGTCGAGGGTGGGGATCATGATCGTCGCGCCGAGCGCCGCCTGGGTGATCGTGATGCCGACCGTTGTGTAGACGTCGTCGCCCTCGCGGACGAAACGCTCGTCGGCCCGGATCCCGATCTCGACGTAGACGTCGCCTGCGGCCTCGCCGAGAACGCCGGCGTGCCCTTCGCCGCTGAGCCGGATCCGCTGGCCGTGATGGATGCCCGGCGGGATCTCGACGGAGAGCGTCCGCTCCTCCACCATCCGGCCGCCGCCACGGCACTCGAGGCATGACTGCTCGATGCGGCGTCCCGTGCCTGCGCAGTCCGGGCAGGCCTGGGTGCGCACGAACTCGCCGAAGACGCTGCGGGTCACCTGTTGGAGGCGCCCCGCACCGCCGCACGTCGGGCAGGTGGTGATCTCGGAGCCGGGCTCGGCGCCGCTCCCTGCACAGCGTGAGCAGGTGACCGCGACCTCGAACGGGACGTCGCGCGTCGCGCCGTGGGCCGCCTCGACCAGGTCGATCTCGACGGTGGCCGCGAGATCGGCGCCGCGGCTGCGCCGGCGGCGTCCGCCCAGGAGGATCTCGTCGCCGAAGAAGGCCGAGAAGAGGTCAGCGAGGTTGCCGAAGTCGACGTGCCCCGGCTGGAAGCCGCCGCTGCGCAGGCCGGCCTGGCCGTAGCGGTCGTAGAGCGCGCGCGTCTCCGACTTCGAGAGCACCTCATACGCCTCGACGACTTCCTTGAAGCGGGCCTCCGCGTCGGGCTGATCCGAGACGTCGGGATGCAGCTCGCGTGCGAGGCTGCGGAATGCCCGCTTGATCTCGGCGTCGTCCGCGTCCCGGGCGATACCGAGCAGCTCGTAGTAGTCCCGGTCGGTCGTCGCCATAAGCCCGGAATCTAGCTCCGGCACCTGTCGTGGCCGGCCGGCTCGGCAGGCTCAGGCTTCGTCGTAGATCGACTCGACGAAACGGGAGAGCTCGAGAGCCGCCGAGCGCACGGCGCCGAGCGCCTTCTCGTAGTCCATCCGGACCGGGCCGACGAGGCTGACGGCGCCGAGCGCGCGGTGCACGAGGCCATAGCAGGCGCCGACGAGCGCGACCTCCGCGAGCCCCGGATGCGCGAGGTCGTGTCCGAGCCGGACGAACGGCCGCTGCGAGGCGCTCGGCTGTCCGAGCACGTCGAGCATGTCGGCGCGGCGCTCGACGAGCTCGAAAAGGCTGCGGTAGGCGTCGAGCTCTTCCGCGCGCACCTCGCCGAGCAGGTCGGCGGCCCCGCCGACGTAGAGACGCTGCTCGGTCGAGACGAGCTCCGTGAACGCCGGATGCAGGGCATCGAGGAACGACCGCTCCCGCGCGGACAGGCTCGCGTCCTCGAATCGCTGCCGCAGGAGGCCCGTTCCGAGCTGCAGGCCGGAGACCGCCTCGTTGAGGTAATCGCCGGCCCACAGCGCGAGCCCCGGGTCGACCGCGTCCTCGAAGTGGAAGAGGCGCTTCGAGACACCGCCGGCGGACGTGATCACAACCACCATCACGAGCTGCGGCTGCAGGAGCAGCACTTCGACACGGCGGATGTGGGTCACCTCGAGCGGCGGCGCCGACACGAGCGCGAGCAGCCGCGTCACCTGCGAGAGCATCTCCGTGGTTGCCTGGAGCGCGGACTCGACCTCGGTGCTCGTCGACGTGAGATCGATCGGGAAGGCCGCAGGCTGGGGCTCGAGGTGCCCGAGCAGCTCGTCTGCGTAGTAGCGGTAGCCCGCTTCCGTCGGCACGCGCCCGGCCGAGGTGTGTGGATGCGTCAGCAGCCCCAGCATCTCCAGCTCGGAGAGCTCGGCGCGAACGGTGGACGGCGAGACGCGCAGGTCGGAGCGCTCGACGAGCGTCTTCGAGCCGACCGGCTGGCTCGTGGCGACGAACTCCTCGACGACGCGGCGGAGGATCGCGCCCTGCCGCTCGGTCAGCTGCATCGTTTCCAGCATTTGCAGGAGATTTTACCCGCTGCAGGGGACGCCAAGGACCGCGCGCTCAGGCGAGGATCTCGGCCGTGACGCCGCCGCCGAGGAATCGCCCACGCGGAGTCAGGGCGAGCGTCTCGCCGTCGTCGACCGCCAGACCGAGCTGCTCGGCCCGTGCGAGGCCGACCGGATCGAGCGCCGTCCGCAGGCCGACGAGCGGCAGCGGCTCGTCCAGCCGCAGGCCGAGCATGACCCGCTCGCGCCTCAGGACGCCGGCGTCGAGCGGCTCGACGTCGCGCTCCGGCGCACGCCCGCGCGCGAGCGCTTCCAGGTAGCGCCCGAGCCGCGGCGTGTTTCGCCAACGCCTGTTCTCGATTGTGCTGACCGCGCCGATCCCGAGCCCGAGGTAGTCGCAGCCGAGCCAGTAGGCCAGGTTGTGCCGCGCGCGGAGGTCCCGCCTATCCGCGTCGGTGCGGCAGAAATTGGCCGTCTCGTACCAGCGGTAGCCCGCGCCGGTCAGGCGGGTGACGACGCGCTCGAAGTAGTCCTCCATCGCGTCGGCCTGCCGTTCCAGCTCGGTTCCCCAGGCATGGGTGAAGCGCGTCCCCGGCTTCGCCTCGAGCTCGTAACAGGAGAGGTGCTCCGGTTCGAGCGCAAGCGCGTCGTCGAGGTCCGCTTCCAGATCGGGGGTGCTCTGGCCGGGAATCCCGTAAATGAGATCGAGTGAGATGTTGTCAAATTCGGCATCGCGAAGATGATGCACGGCGCGTCGGACGTCGCCAGGTCCGGCAACGCGCTCGAGCACCTGCAGCAGCTCCGGCCGGAACGTCTGCGCACCGAGTGAGACGCGCGTCACGCCCGCAGCGCGCAGAGCGTCAGCGAGCGCGGGCGTCACCGTCTCGGGATTCGCCTCGACCGTCACCTCCGCCGCGGACGGCAGCGCCTCGAGCAGCCGAACGAGCTCGGGCAGCGCGGTGAAGGTCGGAGTTCCCCCACCGAGGAAGATCGTCTCGAGCTCCGGGGCGAGCCGCGTCCGCTCGAGCTCGAGCTCCCCCAGGAGCGCGTCGACGTAGGCGGCGTGCTGGCCGCCGCGGCCCACGACGGTGACGAAGTCGCAATAGCCGCAGCGGTGCGCGCAGAAGGGCAGGTGCAGATACAGGTGACGGGCACCGCTCACGCCCTTGCGACCCTCCTCGCGGCACCACAGCGCTCGCAGATGTCGCGCATCACCGAGCTCACGAGCCTTTCCCTCCCTGCCCGATGTTGAGCACGGCGAGGAATGCCTCCTGCGGCACCTCGACGGCGCCGACCTGCTTCATGCGCTTCTTGCCCTTCTTCTGGTTCTCGAGCAGCTTCCGCTTGCGGCTGATGTCACCGCCGTAGCACTTCGCGAGCACGTCCTTGCGCTTCGCCTTCACCGTCTCGCGCGCGATGACGCGCGAGCCGATCGCCGCCTGGATCGGGACGTCGAACATCTGCCGCGGGATCTCCTCACGGAGCTTGTCGACGAGCAGCCGGCCGCGGTCGTAGGCGAAGTCGCGATGGACGATGAGCGACAGCGCGTCGACCGGCTCCCCCGCGACGAGGACGTCGACCCTGACGAGCGTGCCAGGCTTGAAGCCGGCGACGTCGTAGTCGAACGAGGCGTAGCCGCGCGTGCGCGACTTCAATTGGTCGTAGTAATCGAGGACGATCTCCGCGAGCGGCAGCTCATAGGTCAGGTGGACGCGTTCGGGCGAGAGGTATTCGAGACGACCGAAGGTGCCGCGGCGATCGTTGTTCAGCTCCATCACCGCGCCGACGTACTCCTTCGGGACGATGATCGAGGCAGCGACGTACGGCTCCTCCACCTCCTCGACCTCGGCCGGGAACTCGGCGGGGTTGTGCACCTCGATCCAGTCGGCGTTCTTCTCCTGCGCGCGGTACGCGACGTTGGGCGCGGTGACCAGCAGGTCGAGGTCGAACTCGCGCTCGAGCCGCTCGCGGACGATCTCCATATGGAGGAGGCCGAGGAAGCCGCAGCGGAAGCCGAAGCCGAGCGCCTGCGACGTCTCGGGCTCGTAGACGAGTGCAGCGTCGTTGAGCTTGAGCCGCTCGAGCGCGTCGCGGAGCTCGGGATAGTCGTCGGACTCGGTCGGGAACAGGCCGGCGAAGACCATCGGCTTGACCTCCTTGTAGCCCGGGAGAGCGTCGGCCGCGGGACGCTTGACGGCAGTCAGTGTGTCGCCGACGCGCAGGCGCGAGACGTCCTTCAACCCGGTGATGACGTAGCCGACGTCCCCGGCCGAGAGCGAGTCGACCGGGGTCATCGTCGGCGAGAAGAAGCCGAGCTCCTCAGCGTCGAAGCGTGTGCCGGTCGCCATGGTGCGCAGTGCCTCGCGCGGCGAGAAGGTGCCGTCCACCATGCGGACGAACGCGACGACACCGCGGTACTGGTCGTAGGAGGAGTCGAAGACGAGGGCGCGGGCGGGCGCGGCGGGGTCGCCGGCCGGCGGCGGAACACAATCGACGATCGCGTCGAGCACCTCGTCCACGCGCTCGCCGGTCTTGGCCGAGATACGGACGACGCGCGCCGGATCGTCGCCAAGCAGGTCGGCGACCTCGATGGCCGTGCCATCCGGGTCGGCGGCCGGTAGGTCGATCTTGTTGACGACGGGGACGATCTCGAGACCGTTCTCGATCGCGAGGTAGGCGTTCGCGAGCGTCTGAGCCTCGATCCCCTGGGCCGCGTCGACGACCAGGAGCGCGCCCTCGCACGCCTGGAGGGAGCGGGACACCTCGTAGGTGAAGTCGACGTGGCCGGGCGTGTCGATCAGGTTGAGCTCGTGGCCCTTCCAGGAGACACGGACCGCCTGCGCCTTGATCGTGATGCCGCGCTCACGCTCGAGCTCCATCGAGTCGAGAACCTGCTCCCGCATCTCGCGGGCGGAGACGGCCTCGGTCAGCTCGAGGATGCGATCGGCAAGCGTCGACTTGCCGTGATCGATGTGCGCGATGATCGAGAAGTTGCGGATGCGGCTTTGTTCCATGCCGCGGGCGATGGTACTGCGGCCTGTCCTTCGTGGACGGGGCCGGTTCGGCCGTGGCCGAGACGCACTCCCCACCCGGGTGGGGTTGCTGTCCCTCCGCCCTCGCGGAAGACGCTACCGGCGAAGGCGTGCCGAGGCGGAGGCGGATTCGTCAGGAAGCAGTCGCAATCTCGCCGCCCGCGGGCACGTCCGCAACCGACAATCTCAAAAGCCGGTGCGGCCGGCCGTCCTCCTCGACATCGCGCAGGTGGCGAAATCCCGCCTTCTCGAACGCCCGCCAGGAGCGGCGGTTCTCCTCGTCCACCGTCGCGACGACGATCGGCGCTCTGACGTGCCGGCGGACGAATGCACCGAGCACTCGCGGCCCCAGGCCTCGACCGATGAGCGCCTCCTCACCGATCAGCAGGTCGACGCCGGCCACGCCCTCCCCCTGCTCGACGATCGCGTCCCACTCCGGATGGTCGGCGACGAGGTACGTCTCGATCATCCCGATGTCGCGACCATCGAAGACGATCACGTAGTGATCGGTGGGTTCCTCGCCGCGGATCGACGGCAGGTAGTGGGCGATCGTCCCTTCGAGCGTGCGCGCGTCGCGCCACCAGCGCCGCACGTGCTCGCGCTGCAGCCAGGCGTGGAGGAGCGGCAGGTCCCGCTCCTCCAGCGGCCGGAATCCGATCTGCTCGGCTACGCGCCCCAGCCGTAATCGTCCTGCGTGTCGAGCTTGTGCCAGAAAACAGGGCGCGGCTCCTCGGTCACGCCAGCGGCCTCCATGGCCGGCGCGACCTGATCCGCGACGTGCCCGAAGAACCCCTGGAAACTCTCGGCGTCGGGCCACTCGTCGACGATGAGAAGCTGCCCGTCTGCGCCGTAGAAGCGGTGCGCGATCAGTCCGTGCTCAACCGCATGGTCTCGGATCGCCTCCAGCTTCCCCGGATTCTCCTGCACGTATTGCTCCAGGGCGGCGGGGTCACCCTTGAGCCAGATGGTCATGATCACGGACATCCGAAGCCTCCTCGTTGTTGTCGTGACGAGTCTCCTCGCGGCGACCGCGTCAGGTCAAGCGCGGAGGCGGCGCAGTCGCAACATCGTCTCCAGCTCGCGCACACCCAGTAGCCGGCAGGCGCCGACGAAGGCGCCGAGGCCGGCCAGCAGCCCGAAGCCGAGGGAGACGATCTGGGCGGGCAGCGAGCGGCCGAGCGCCGCATCGAGCAGGTGCCAGCCCCACCAGGCAACCGCCGCGAGCACCGCCGACGCGACCGTGACGAGGACGAAGCTCTGCGCCGTCTCCGCCATGCCGAAGCCACCCATCTTCCGCCGGAAGAGGACGATCAGCCCCCAGGTTCCGGCGATGTTCACGATTGACGTCGAGAGCGGGATCCCCCAGATCCCGAACCGGTAGAAGACCGCGTCGAGCCCCGCGTTGATCGCAAGGTTGCCGAAGGCCACCGCACTCGGAATCCACGGCGACTGCAGCGAGAAGAAGCCGCGGTTGAGCATCAGCATCGTCCCGTTGAACGTCAGACCCAGCGCGAACGCGGCAAGGCACGGCGCGACGACCGATGTCTGGCTCGCCGTGAAGTGGCCGTGCTGGTAGAGGAGCCGCACGATTGGCGTGGCGAGGACCGCCGCCACCGCGCTTGCCGGCAGCAGCAGGAAGGAGATCAGCCGCAGTCCCGTCGCGATCGTGCCCTTGAAGGCGTCCCAATCCTCGCGCGCCGAGTGCCGAGACAGGAGCGGGAACAGCACCGTAGCCACCGCGACCGAGAACATCCCCTGCGGCAGCATGTAGAGCCGGAAAGCTCGGACGATCGCCGCGGGCGCGAGGTTCTTGTCGAGGAAGTGCGTCGCGAACAGCTGGTCGACGACGGCGTTGATGTTGATCAGGCCGAGGCCGATCGTCACCGGCACCATCAACGCGAATGTCCGTCGGACCGCCGGGTCGTGGATGTCGATCACGAGGTGTAACCGGTCGTCGCGGCCCCGCAGCCATGGCAACGGCAACAGGAACTGGATGACGGTGGCGATCAGGATGGCCACCGCGTAGACGTAGAGCTTCGCGCTGTGGCTACCCGCCTCGGGCACGCCGATCGCAAGCCCGAGCAGAATCACGAGGTTCCACGCAACCGGGCTCAGCGCGGGAAGCGTGAAATGGTCGTAGCTGTTGAGGATCCCGACGACGATCCCGGTCAGCCCCAGCACCATGACGATCGGGAAGAGGACACGGGCAAGGCCGGTGGCGAGCACGCCGTACTGGTACTCCCCCGGCCCGTACCCGAAGACGTGCATCACCCAAGGCGCGATCACGATGAACAGCGCCGTCAGGCCGCCGAGCCCGAGCAGCATCAGCCAGAACAGCGACGAGGCGACGCGCCAGGCACGCTTTCGCTCCCCTTTCACCAGCAGGTCGCTGAAAACGGGAACGAACGCGGCGGAGAGCGCCGAGTCCGCCACGAGCGAACGTACGGTGTTCGGGATCAGGAAGGCGATCTCGAACGCGTTGATTCGCCCCTGGATGCCAAAGAGGTAGGCAGCGACGATCTCCCGCAGCAGGCCGAGGACGCGGGAGATCCCGGTCGCGATGGAGAAGATGACGCCCGAGCGCGCGAGGCCGCTTTCCGCCTCCGTCGGCTCGGCGGGGACGGCGGCCGCCCCTTGCATCGACTGGCCCTCCTCGTCGAGTGCCTCGGCCTCGAGACCGGCGAGCGCACCGCGGTCACGACTGGGCCGCAGGATCATCGTCGACTGCTCGGCGGGGTCCTGTGCGATTGGCCAGGAATCGAGCGCCGCATCGCTCTCGAAGTACCCCTCTTTCCCCTGCTCGCGGCGGCGCCGGTCCCGCTCCTGCCGTCGCTCCTGGCGCTGCCGCTCGGCGTCGTCCACGCTGCGCAGCATAGGGAGAGGGGTTGCTACCATCGCCCGGCCCGCGAGTCGCGGGCGCTTTCACGAGATGCCGAACATCAAGCAGCAGGAGAAGCGCGTTCGCCAGGCCGCTCGGCAGCGGCAGGAGAACCTGCGCTGGCGCTCGACCGCGAAGACGCTGATGCGGCGCCTACGTGAGGCAGCCGACGCGGGCGATGCCGAAGCGACCGACACGACCCACCGCGAGCTCGTCCGCTGGCTCGACCGCGCGGTCTCGGGCGGCATCCTCCACAAGAACACCGTCGCGCGCCGCAAGTCGCAGGCCGCGAAGCTCGCCGCGCCGAAGAAGTAGTTCGTCCCTACTCGGCGCTGCGGGTGATCTCGACGAGCGTCCGCTCGAGTTGAAGCTCGACGGGTAACCGCGAGCCGCCCTTCGCGCCCGCGTCGAGCTCGGCGAGCCGAATGGTCGCGCGCGCGAGCTCGTCGGTCGAGAAGTTGCCGGCCTGGCGGGCGGACTTCTCCGCGACGAACGGGTGGACCTTGAGGCGCGACGCAATCTCGCTCGGACGAACTCCCTCGTCGACGAGCGCTGCGATCCGCCGGACGCGGCCGACGTGGCTGACGAGGGACGCGATGACGCGGATCAGCTCGCCCGAGCGTGGCCGGTGCGAGCGCTCGAGCAGGGATTCGGTCGCGCGGAGCGTCGCTCCGACGTCGCGGCTTCCCCAGCTGTCGGTGACGGAGAAGATCGGCGTCTCGGCGCGGCCGACCGCGAGCTGCTCGACGGCGGCGCGCGTGATCGGCTCGCCGTTCGCCCAGGTCGCGAGCTTCTGAATCTCGGAGCCGAGGTCGCCGAGGTCGTCCCCGACGGCCTCGACGAGCGCGCGGCAGGCGTCCCGGTCGACGGGCGCGCCGAGGCGCGCGAACTGCTCGCCCACCCACTCCGGCAGCTGCCTCTTGCCGACCTCGTAGGCGTGCACCTCGCCTCTCTTCCCGATCACCTTGGCGAGGGCGGAGTCCTTCTTCAGCCCGTCGCCGACGAGCGCGAGAACGGTCAAGGGGGACGGTGAAGCGAGGTACGCCTCGATCTCCTTCAGATCCGCGGCTTTCCACGCCTCGACGCCGTCGACGATCACGGCGCGCGAGTCACCGCCGAAGAGGCCGAGCGAGTTGCAGGCGGCGACCGCGTCTGCGCCGGACGCCTCGGAGGCGTGCAGCTGCTCCGTCGCCTCCTCACCGATCCGCGCGCGCAACCGCCGGATCGCCAGCGCGATCTTCGGCCGGTCGCTCCCCGAGAAGAGATAGACCGGCTTCAGCTCGCGCTCGCTCGCCACGCCGCCAAGCATAGGCGGCTGCTCCGACCGCGCCCAGACCGAGCACGGCGGCCGCGCGGCCGGAGGTGATCTGTGCGCCGGGAAGGCTTCCGAAGCCGCGCGCGCACGCCGCGACGAACCAGGCGCCGAGACCATTCAGTCCGGCCAGGGCGGACGCGACCGGTGGCGCGAACGGCGCGACGGCCGCGGTGATCAGCGCCAGCCCGAGCACCTCCACCACGACCGGGACGGCGACGACGTTGGCCGGAACCGTGACGAGCGAGATCTGGTGGAACTGGAGCCAGGTGACGGGCGCAGTCGCGAGGCCGCACGCGGTGGAGATGCCGATCAGCTGTGCGAGCTTGCGCGAGATCGGGTAGCCCTCGAGCGCGCGGACAACGCGTGGCGTGACCACGAAGATCGCGGCGACAGCCGCGAAGGAGAGCTGGAAGCCCGCGTCGAGCAGCGCGTACGGATTCCAGGCCAGGAGGACGCCGGCGCCGACGAGCAGCGCCTGCCAGCGGTCGCGCTGCCGTGCCGCGAGCCACGCCAAGGAACCGAGACACGCTGCGATCGCCGCACGGACGACCGACGGATGGAGACCGACCGCGAGCGCATACGCGGCGACGGCCGCGAGGGCCGCGAGCTCGGCGACGATCCGCGTCAGTCCGGCGAGCAGCGCGATCTCCGCGACCGCACCCGCGATCGTCGCCACCTTCAAGCCATCCACGGCCAGGCAGTGGTAGAGCCCCGAGGCTCGGAAATCGGCGAGCAGGTTCTGGCCGACGAGGCTCGAGCGGCCGAGGACGATCGCCTCGATCACGTCCCGGCGTTCTCCCTTCAGACCATGGACGCTGTCGCCGGCGAGCCAGCGCTCGACCCGATCGCCCAGCCCGTAGACGCCGCCGCGCCGGCCCGCGATCCGCCACGGGCTCTTGGCGCGCAGCACGACGTGGATGCCCTGCCGACGCAGCCAGGTTCTCTGGTTGAAGCCGTTGGATGGGCCGGTCGGCGCACGCAGCTCACCGAGGAGCGAGATGTAGGCGCCCTGCGGCGGCGAGCGGCCGAGCGGCAGTTCGAGGTAGACGGGCTCGTGCGGGCGCAACGTCCCCCAGCGGAGGACGACCGCCCGCGCACGCTGGTCGAAGCTGCCGGGACGCGGCGGCTCGTCGACCTCCACGAGTGCGCGCTCGACCGTGCCGGTACGCGAGGCGAGGACGCTCCGGTCGAGTTGCGCGAGCCTCAGGCTCCCCCAACCCCAGCCGCCCAGCGCAACGGCGATCGCCGCGGCGGCGCAGCGCGCGCGAGGCTCCGCGAGCGAGAGCGCGATCGCGCCACCCACGCCGGCGGCGACCGCAGCCGGAAACAGCCCGGCTCGCGTTGCGTTCGCGCAGGCGCAGCCGACGCAGACGGCACCGGCAAGGACGTGCGGGCGACGAAGCGTCAACTCACGGGATCACGAGGCCCTTCAGTTGCGCCATGTGCGACGGCCCAATCCCCGGCACGCCCTCGAGCTCGGCGACCGAGTGAAACGCGCCGTGCTGTGCGCGGTAGTCGAGGATTTTCTGCGCAGTCACAGGACCGATTCCCGGCAAAGCGTCGAGCTGCTCGAGCGTGGCCGTGTTGAGGTCGAGCGGCGCGGACGGCGACGAGCCGGCGGCAGGGGAGGAGACCGCCGCGGCGCCGCCCGCGCCACTGCCTGGGACGACGACCTGTTCCCCGTCGGCGACGGGCGCCGCGAGGTTGACCGCGTCGATTTGAGCCTTGCCGGTCGCGCCGCCCGCGGCTGCGATCGCGTCGTCGATCCTCGAGCCGGACGGAAGCCTGTAGAGGCCGGGCCGCCGCACGTCTCCTGCGACATCGACGACCATCAGCTTCGCCGCCGCCGCCGGCCGCGTCGCGCGCGCCGGCGCGACGACGGGAGCCGCCGTACCGCTCCCACCGCCGAGCTGCCTGACCACGAGCACGAGGAGCACCGCGGCGCCGATCGCAGCGCCGAAGAGCTGCCTGCGCGAGAGAGCCGGGAGCCGGACGTCCATCCGTCCAGCGTCGCCGTCAATCCGTGCCGAGTGTGTGTCGCCTAGATCACGAAGTTGACGAGCTTGCCGCGCACCACGATCGTCTTCCGCGGCTCGTTGCCGTCCAGGTACGCCCGCACGCGCTCGGACTCGTGCGCCCGCGCGACGAGCTCCTCCTCGCTGAGCGAGGCGTCGACCTCGAAGCGGTCGCGCACCTTGCCGTTCACCTGCACGACGAACTCGAACGTGTCGCGCACGAGCTGCGCCTCGTCCGCCTCCGGCCACGGCGCCTCCCACAGCCGCTCATGCCCGAGCACGCCCCACAGCTCCTCCGCGACGTGCGGCGCGTACGGCTGGATCAGCGAGACGGCCGTGTCCATCGCAAAGCGCGCGTCCGGCGCATCGACCGCGCCGGAGATCTCGTTGACGAGCTCCATCACCGCGGAGATCGGCGTGTGGAACTGAAAGCGGCGCAGCACGTCGTCGGTCACGCGGGCGATCGCCTCGTTCGCCTTGCGCGCCAGTTCCCCCTCGCGCACGTCGCCGGCAGGCGCATTCGCGGCGACTTCGTGCACGAGGCGCCACAGGCGGCGCAGGAACCGAACGATCCCCTCGACCCCGCTCGGCGTCCACTCCATGTTCTGATCGGCAGGCCCCATGAAGAGGATGTAGAGCCGCACCGCGTCGGCGCCGTACTCGTCGACGATCTCGTCGGGCCCCTCGACGTTCCCCTTCGTCTTCGACATCTTCGTGCCGCCGAGGGTCACCCAGCCCTGGTGGAAAACGCGCTGGAACGGCTCGCGGAAGCCGACCAGCCCCCAGTCGTTCAGCGCCTTGACGAAGAAGCGCGAGTAGAGGAGGTGGCCGGTCGAGTGGTCGACGCCGCCGATGTACTGGGAGACCGGCAGCCAGTAGTCGACGACGAAGGGGTCGAACGGCGCCTCGTCGTTGTGCGAGTCGATGTAGCGGAGGAAGTACCAGGACGAGTCGACGAACGTGTCCATGGTGTCGGGATCGCGCTGCGCCGGGCCCCCGCACGCCGGGCACTCGACGTTCATGTACTCCTCGTTCTGAGCGAGCGGCGACTTGCCCTTCGGGGCGTAGTCCTCGATGTCGGGGAGGATCACGGGCAGCTGGTCCGCGGGCACCGGCACGACGCCGCACTTCTCGCAGTGGATGAACGGGATCGGGCAGCCCCAGTAGCGCTGCCGCGAGACGCTCCAGTCGCGCAGGCGGTAGTTGACGGTCGCCTTGCCGTGCCCTTCCTTCTCCAGCTCGGCGACGATCGCGCGCGCGCCTTCCGCGGCCGGCAGGCCGTCGAAGCGGCCGGAGTTGACGAGCTTCCCGTCCTCGTCGATCACGATCTTGTTCGGCAGCGCGAACGTCTCCGCGAACTCGCCGTCGCGCTCGTCGTGGGCGGGGACGGCCATGATCGCGCCGGTGCCGTAGTCCATGAGGACGTAGTCGGCGACCCAGATCGGCAGCTTCTCGCCGTTGATCGGATTGATCGCGTGGAGGCCGGTGAAGACGCCGGTCTTGGTCGTCTCGGCCGCGCGCTCCTCGACCGGGCGGGCGCCGGCGCGACGCGCGTAGACCTTCGCCTCGTCGCTCGCGTGCGCGTCGACGAAGGGGTGCTCGGGCGCGACGACGAAAAACGTGGCGCCATAGAGCGTGTCCGCCCGCGTCGTGAAGACCGCGATGTCATCGCCCGTCTCCTCGACGCGGAAGAGGATCTCGGCGCCCTCGGAGCGGCCGATCCAGTTGCGCTGGATCGCCTTCGTCTTCTCCTGCCACTCGGCGCCCGGGTACTCGAGCAGCTCGTCCGCGTACGCGGTCGTCCGCATGAACCACTGCGTCATGTTCCGCAGCTCGACCTCGGCGCCGCAACGCTCGCACTTGCCGTCGACGACGTACTCGTTGGCGATCACGGTCTGGTCGTTGGGACACCAGTTGACCGGCCCCTCTCGGCGGTAGCAGAGGTCGTGCGCGACGAACTGCTGGAAGAGCCACTGCGTCCAGCGGTAGAACGTCGGCTGGTGCGCGGCGACCTCGCGGTCCCAGTCGATCGCCCACCCGAGGCGCTTCATCTGGGCGCGCATCGTCCCGATGTTCCGCTCGATCGTGACGCGAGGATGCTGGCCCTCGCGGATCGCTGCGTTCTCGGCCGGCAGGCCGAACGCGTCCCAGCCCATCGGCCGCACGACATGCCAGCCGCTGCGCCGTCGCACGTGCGTCTGGACGTCCCCCATCGTGTAGTTCAGGACATGGCCCATGTGGAGGCTCGGGCCCGACGGGTACGGCAGCATCTCGAGCTGGTACCAGTGGTTCTCGGGCGTCGGCTCGCCGGGAACCGGATTCGGGACGCTGAAGGCTCCCTCGTCTTCCCAGACGCGCTGCCATTTCTGCTCGATCTCTTGGGGCTCGTATCTCGGTGTCATGCGAAAAGGTCTCCTGGAACGAAAAAACCTCTCCGAAGAGAGGTCGTGGGGAGGCCGGCGCGGCGTCGCCGCACTGTTCTCCCTTGCCTAGCTAAGAAGCAGCTCCTTCACGGCGCTGAATCTACCGGATTATCGTGGCCAAGTGTTCGGCATTGCGCGCCTCAGCGGTATCCGGCCGAGGATCTCGCTGCTCCCGATCCTCGGCGCCTACACGCTGATCTCGGCGCTCAAGCCTCACCCGGCGGGGACCGACGAGAGCACCTACGTCGCGTACGCGAGGAACCTCACGCATGGCTTCTACGCGCAGACGCACACGCTGAATCCGAGCGCGTACCTGTGGCACGGGCCGGGGCTTCCCGCGCTCCTCACTCCGCTCGTGGCGCTTCACGTTCCGCTCGGGCTGATGCGGATCCTCGTCGGCCCGGTGCTCCTGTTCGTCGCCCTGGTCGTGTTCAACCGGCTGGCGCGGCTGTACGTGAGCGAGCGCACGGCCTTGCTCGCGACGTATTGCGTCGCGCTCTACCTGCCGTTCTTCACCGTCATCGGAGATATCTACGTGGAGCCGCTCGCCACGCTGTGCTTCACGCTCGCGGCCTTCTTCATGGTCCGCTCGGTTCGCGGTGGCCGGCGTGACCATCTTTGGGCCGGGGTGGCGCTAGCGGTGCTCGCACTCAGCCGCGTCGAGTACGGCTACGTCCTGCTCGCCGTCGTCTTGCTGAGCGGCGCCTGGCTGCTCGCATCGCGGCGGTCTCAGATGGCCCGGCGAAGCGCGATCGGAGCCGCGGTGGCGTTGCTCGTGTGCGCGCCGTGGCTCGGCTATACGTACTCGCTCACGCACAAGCCGTTCTACTGGGGTAACTCCGGCGGGCTGTCCTTCTACTGGATGAGTGCGCCCGGGAACCTCGGCGACTGGCACAGCGGCACGGAGGTCTTCGCGACTCCGCAGCTCGCCGCCGAGCGGCCGCTGTTCGCCGCCCTCGCGCACATGAAGCCGGTGGCCCAGGACGAGAAGCTGCAGCACGTCGCCTTCCGGAACATCAGAAGCGACCCGGCGCACTACCTCGCTAACGTCGGGAACAACCTCGGCCGGCTCGTGCTCAACCTCCCGTACAGCTTCAGCAAGAGCTCGCCGTTCAGCTTCACGCGGGAGAAGTCGGGGTGGGCGATCTATGCGGTCCCGAACGTGCTCCTGCTGGGCCTGCTGGCCGTCGCTCTCGGCGTCGCGGTGAGGATGCGGCGCCGGGGGACCGAGCTACTGCCGGTCGCCGTCCTCGTCGCGCTCGCGTTCGCCGTGCACGTTCCCCTCGCGGCCTATGCCCGCTTCGTGATCCCGCTCGCGCCCGCGGCCGCCTGGCTCGTGCTTGTAACACTCTCGCGGTGCTCGAGCTCTTCCCGAACAGCGCGCGAATCGCCGACGGCGAGCTGACGCTCGGCGGCGTCGCCGCGAGCGCGCTGGCCGACGAATACGGGACGCCGCTCCTCGTCTACTGCGACGAGACGATCCGGGAGCAGGTCGCGGCATACCGCGACGCGGCGCCCGAAGCGCTCCTCGTCTACGGCACGAAGGCGTTCGCGAACGTCGCGCTGCTGCGGCTGCTCGCGGAGGAAGGCGTCGGCGCCGACGTCTCGACGCTCGGTGAGCTCGCCTTCGCGCGCGCCGCCGGGATCTCCGGCGAGCGGCTCGTCTTCCATGGCAACAACAAGTCCGCCGAGGAGCTGCGCGCGGCGGCGGAGGCCGGCGCGCTCGTCGTGCTCGACTCGCCCGGCGAGGCGGAGGCCGCAGCTGCCGCCGGCGTGCGGCGAGTGCTCGTGCGCCTGACGCCGGGCGTCGAGGCCGTGACGCACCGCTCGATCCGGACAGCGCACGAGGAGTCGAAGTTCGGGCTCTCCCCTGACGCGGCGGCGCGCGAGGTCGGACGGGCGCTGGCGCTCGGGCTCGCGGTCGAAGGCGTCCACGTCCACGTCGGCTCGCAGCTCGGCCGTGTCGAGGAGAGCGTCCTCGCGCTCGATCGCGTCCTCTCCTTCTGCAAGGGGCTCGACTGGACGCCGCGCTATCTCGATCTCGGCGGCGGCCTCGGCGTCCGCCACAACCGCGACGAGCAGCTGCCGAGCGTCGCGGAGTTCGTCGGCCCGCTCGTCGAGCGGATCCCGGCCGGCGTTCAACTGATCCTCGAACCGGGCCGCTCGCTCGTCGGCTGCGCAGGCGTGACGCTCTACCGCGTCGGCTCGGTGAAGGAGTCGGGCGGCGTCACGTACGCGGCGATCGACGGCGGCATGTCCGACAACCCGCGCCCGCAGCTCTACGGCGCGCGCTACGAAGCGCTGCTCGCGAACCGCGCCGAGGAACCGGGGATTGGCGTCTACCGGATCGCGGGCAAGCACTGCGAGTCGGGCGACGTCCTGATCGAAGCGGCGGAGCTACCGGAGCCGCGCGCGGGCGACGTCCTCGCGGTGCCGGCGACGGGCGCGTACACGCTCGCCCTCGGCTCGACGTACAACGGCGTCCCGCGCCCGGCAGTCGTCCTCGTCGCAGACGGCGAAGCGCGGGTGATCCGCGAGCGGGAGACGGTCGAGGATCTCCTCAGGTTCGAGTCCGGTTAGGCGACCGCGGTCAGCCGACCGGCAGCTTGTTGGACTTCGTTCGGTTGCAGCGCCAGCACAGTGTCTGAAGGTTGTCCTCATCAAGTACGGCTTGGCCACAAGGAAGACAACCCGACGCCGCGTCCAGTTCCTGTCGCTGATCCGGTGCCTCCTCCGGAGTACGTTGAGTCCGGACGCTTCGCTCAGTTCGCGCAACGACCCGACTCGGAGCTAGCCTCAGCCACGATGCGTCTTCGCCTCGCCGCCGTCCCCGGTGTCGTCCTGATCGCGGTCGCGGCTGCGATGTGGGGGACCGATCCGATCATCCGCAAGACGATGAGCTTCGGGACGTCCGCGACGACGATCGTCTTCGGCGAGCACGTGATCCTCGCCGCGCTCACGCTGCCGCTCCTCCTCCCCGCGCTGCGCGCGGTCGTTCGCGCCGGCTGGCGCTACATGGCCGCCGCGGTCGTGATCGGCGCCGGCGCCTCGGCCGTCGCCACGATCCTCTTCACCGACGCGCTGATCGGCCACTCGGACTTCATCACCCCGGTCGTGATCCAGAAGGTGCAGCCGCTCGTCGCCGTCGGCGGCGCCGCGCTGCTGCTGGGAGAACGGCCACGTCGCCGCTTCGCGTGGTTCTTCCTGCCCGCCCTCGCCGGTTTCTGGCTCGTCAACCAGGCGCATCCGCTCGCTCCGTCGGCTCAGGGAGCGGTGGTGATCGCGGAGGCGACCGGCGCCGCGATCCTCTGGGCGCTCGGGACGGTGCTCGGCCGCTATCTCGCGCGTGAGATCGAGTTCCAGCACATCGTCGCGCTGCGCTTCTTCTTCGGCCTCATCGCGAGCGCGATCGCCCTGCCGGTCATGAGCGCGAGCGCCTACTCGAACGGCCACGACAGCCTCCTGATCCTCTACCTCGCGCTCGTGACCGGGCTCTTCGCGCTGACGCTCTACTACTACGGGCTGCAGCGCACGCCGGCGATCCTCTCCTCGCTCGCAGAGCTGACGTACCCGGCCGTCGCGGTGATCGCCGGCATCTACGCGTACAGCCAGCACCTGCGCTGGAGCCAGTGGATCGGCGTAGCCGTGATCATCGCCGCCGTCACGCTGCTGCCCGTGCAGCGGCGCCGTGACGTGGTCGTCGAGACGCGCGCCGACCTGGTGCCGGCGCCGGCTTCCGCGTGAACGCCTTCGAGGGTTCGCTCGTCCAGAACGCGATCTACATCGCGGGCGAGTCGGAGTGGCCGGTGGCGCCGGAGGACTGGGAGGCGGCGGCCGAGGCGGCAATGGATTCCGGCGCGTTCGGCTACATCGCGGGCGGCGCGGGTGGCGAGACGACGATACGCGCGAACCTCGAGTCCTTCGAGCGGCGGCGCCTGCGGCCGCAGATGCTCACCGGGAACGTCGAGCGCGACCTCTCGGTGGAGGTGCTCGGGACGAGCTCGCCGGCGCCGTTCTTCCTCGGGCCGGTCGGCGTCCTCTCGATCGCGCACGCCGAGGCGGAGGCGGGAGCAGCCCGCGCCGCCGCGGCCCTGGGCGTCCCGTTCGTCCTCTCGAGCGCAGCATCGACCTCGATCGAGGACATCTCGGCGGCGATGGGCGATGCGCCGCGCTGGTTCCAGCTCTACTGGATCAACGACCGCGAGGTGGCGGCGAGCTTCGTGCGGCGCGCGGAGGCGGCGGGCTTCGGCGCGATCGTCGTCACCCTCGACACGCCGATCCTCGGCTGGCGGCCGCGCGACCTGCGCCAGGCGTATCTCCCATTTTTGCGCGGTGAGGGCTGCGCGCAGTTCTTCACCGATCCCGTCTTCTGCGCCAAGCTCGAGCAGGCGCCGGAGGAGGACATGCTCGCGGCCGCGGCGATGATGCTCGCAACCTTCCCGAACCTCGGGCTGACCTGGGACGACCTCGCGTGGATGCGTGAGCAGACCTCGTTGCCGCTGCTCGTGAAGGGCGTGCTGCGCGGCGACGACGCGCTGCTCGCGCGCGAGCGCGGCGTCGACGGGATCGTCGTCTCCAACCACGGTGGCCGCCAGGTGGACGGCGCCGTCGCGGCGCTCGACGCGCTCGTCGAGGTGCGCGAGGCGGTCGGTCCGGAGTTCCCGCTCCTCGTCGACGGCGGGATCCGGCGCGGCGCCGACGTGATCAAGGCACTCGCGCTCGGCGCAGACGCCGTCCTGCTCGGTCGGCTCTACGCGTACGGCCTCGCGGTCGGCGGCGCCGCCGGCGTCGAAGCCGTCTGCCGGCAGCTGCTCGCAGAAGTCGATCTCACACTCGCGCTCTGCGGCGGCTCGTCGGTACGGGAGCTCGACGGAACGCTGCTCGGTTAGCCTCCGCGCGTGGACCTAAGGGACACGCCGGAAGAAGCGCAATTCCGCACCGAGCTGCGCGCCTGGATCGAGGAGAACCTCCCGGCCGACAAGCGCGGCAGTCGCGGCGGCGCGCAGCGGTTCGAGGATCCGTTCATCCGCGACTGGAGCCGGCTGCTCTACAAGGGCGGATACGTCGGGCTGACCTGGCCGAAGGAGTACGGCGGCGTCGGCGCGCCGTACAGCTTCCAGGCGATCCTCTATGAGGAGCTCGCCGCCGCGCAGGCTCCCCCGCCGGTCGGCGTGATCGGCCTAAACATGGCGGGGCCGACGATCATCGCGCACGGCACCGAGGAGCAGAAGGCGCGCTATCTGCAGCCTCTCCTCGCCTCCGAGGAGATCTGGTGCCAGGGCTTCTCGGAGCCGGACGCGGGCTCCGACCTCGCCGCCGTCCGCACGCGCGCCGAGCGGCGCGGCGACGTCTACGTCGTCAACGGCCAGAAAGTCTGGTCGTCGTTCGCGCACATCGCCGACTTCTGCATCCTCGTCACACAGAGCGACCCCGAGGCGCCGCGCTACAAGAACCTCACGTACCTGATCGTCGACATGCACGCGCCCGGCGTCGAGGTGCGGCCGCTTCGCCAGATCACGGGCGAGGCCGAGTTCAACGAGATCTTCTTCAGCGACGTCGAGGTGCCGGTCGACAACCGCCTCGACGAGGAGGGAAACGGCTGGCAGGTCGCGATGACGACCCTCCTTCACGAGCGCGCCACGCTCGGCTTCGCGCTCACCTCGACGCTCGACGGCCTCGTCGGCCGGCTGCTCGAGGAAGCCGACGGACGCAATCCCTCGCCGCAGGTGCGCGAGGCGATCGCGCGCGAGTGGATCGAGCTGCAGGCGCTCCGCTACACGAACTACCGCGCGCTCGGCACGTTCCAGCGCAGCGGCGTCCCCGGCCCCGAGGGCTCCGGCGTCAAGCTCCGCTGGTCGGAGGCGAACCAGCGCCTGACGAAGCTCGCGCGCGAGCTGCGCGGGCCGGAGGGGATCCTCGACGACGGCTGGTGGAACCACCAACAGCTGCGCAGCCGCGGCAACACGATCGAGGCCGGCACGTCGGAAGTTCTCCGCAACATCATCGCCGAGCGCATCCTCGGCCTCCCGAGAGGCCGCTGATGAACTTCACGCTTTCCGAGGAGCAGCAGGAGCTGAAGGAGGCGGCGCGCTCGTGGCTCGCCGACAAGTTCCCGCTCGACCGCGACTGGGATGCGCAAGACGACCGCTGGTCCGAGCTCGAGGAGCTCGGCTGGACGGACGTCGCGGAGGCCGGGCTCGGCTTCGTCGAGGAGGCGCTGCTGCTCGAGGAGCTCGGCTACGCGCTCTATCCCGGCCCGTACCTGGCACACGTCGCCGGGCTGAGCGAGGTGCTCGGCGGCGAGATCGCGACCATCGACCCCACGCGGCCGGTCAAGACGCTCGACCCGCCGCAGGAGTCTCCGCGCCTGCGCGCCGCGATGGCGGCGGAGGCACTCGGCGTCGCACAGCGCGCGCTCGACCTCGGCATCGAGCACGCGAAGTCCCGCGAGCAGTTCGGCAAGCCGATCGGCACGTACCAGGCCGTCTCGCACCCGCTCGCGCAGACCTACACCGACGTCGAGCTCTCGCGCTCGCTCGCCTACTGGGCCGCCTGGTGCGTCGCCGAGGAGGACGATCGCGCGCCGCTGGCAGCCGCCGCCGCAAAGGCGTTCGCGACCGAAGCTGCGGTCGCCGCGTGCGAGCGCTCCATCCAGCTGCACGGCGGGATCGGCTTCACGTGGGAGCACCCGCTCCACCGCTTCTACAAGCGCGCGCAGTGGCTCGAGGGCTTCGGCACCCGCCCGACCGAGCTGCGGCTCGAAGTGGCCGACGCGCTGTTGGCCTAGAGAGGAGAATCCGGGCGATGGACGGGCTGATGATGGACTTCCCGCTGACGCTGACGCATGTGCTGAAGCGGGCGGAGCAGTTCTTCGGCGACGGCGAGATCGTCACCCGGCTCCCGGACAAGAGCCTCCACCGCACGAACTACCGCGACACGATGCGCCGCTCCCGGCAGCTCGCGGTCGCGCTGCGCAAGATCGGCCTCGAGCGCGGCGACCGCGTCGCGACTCTGTGCTGGAACCACTCCCAGCACCACGAGGCGTATTTCGGCATCCCGTGCGGCGGCTTCGTCCTCCACACGCTCAACCTCCGCCTCCATCCGAACGACCTCGCCTACATCGCGACGCACGCGAACGACCGCGCGGTCATCGTCGACCAGGCGCTGCTGCCGCTGCTCGAGACATTCAAGGCAGAGACCCCGATCGAGCACGTCTTCGTCGTCGAGGACTCCTACGAGGAGCTGCTCGCCACCGCCGACCCGGACGAGTGGGAAGACCCGCAGCTCGACGAGAACGAGGCGGCCGCGATGTGCTTCACGAGCGGCACGACGGGGCGCCCGCGCGGCGTCGTCTATTCGCACCGCTCGTCCGTCCTCCACGCTCTCGGGGTCGGGGCCAACAACCCGCTCGGGCTCGGGTTCGGCGTCGACGACGCCGTGCTGCCGGTCGTGCCGATGTTCCACGCGAACGCGTGGGGCTACCCGTATCTCGCCACGCTGCAGGGAGCGAAGCTCGTCTATCCCGGCCCGCACCTCGATCCCGACAGCCTGCTCGACGCCATGGAGCAGGAGCGCGTCTCGTGGGCGGCGGGCGTGCCGACGATCTGGATGGGGATCCTCGCGCGGCTCGACGCCGAGCCGGGCAAATGGGATCTCTCCGCGATGAAGGCGATGCTCGTCGGCGGCTCCGCCGTGCCGCGCGCGATGATCGCAGCCTTCGAGGAGAGGCACGGGATCCGGATCGTGCAGGGCTGGGGGATGACCGAGACGTCGCCCGTCGCCTCCACCGCCGCGCTGCCGCCCGACCTCGCCGAGGCCGACGCCGACACGCGCTGGGACTTCCAGGCGATGGCCGGCATCCCGCTCCCGTTCGTCGAGATCCGCGTCCGCGCCGGCGACGAGGACGTGCCTTGGGACGGCGAGTCGATGGGCGAGCTCGAGGTGCGAGGCCCGTGGGTCGCGGCGGCGTATCTCGACGCGGCCGACACCGCGGACCGCTGGGCGGACGACGGCTGGTTCCGCACCGGCGACATCGTCTCGATCCATCCGCGCGGCTACATCCAGATCAAGGATCGCTCGAAGGACGTGATCAAGTCGGGCGGCGAGTGGATCTCCTCCGTCGAGCTCGAGAACGCGCTCATGGCCCATCCGGCCGTGGCCGAGGCGGCCGTGATCGCGATCCCCGACGAGAAGTGGAGCGAACGCCCGCTCGCGGCTGTCGTGCTCAAGGAGGGCGCGACCGTGACGGGTGACGAGCTGCGCGACTTCCTCGCGCCGAAGTTCGCGAAGTGGTGGCTGCCCGAGCGCTTCGAGTTCATCGAGGAGATCCCGAAGACGAGCGTCGGCAAGTTCCGCAAGCTCGAGTTGCGCGAGATGTTCGCGGCCGAGACACCGGCGCAGACCGCTTGAAGGCCGCGCTCCTCAGCGCGGTCGACGGGCCGTTCGAGCTCACCGACGTCCCGGATCCGGAGGTTGGCGACGGGCAGGCGCTCGTGCGCGTGCGCGCGGCGGGACTCAACTTCCTCGACGTCCTGATCCGGCACGGCCGCTACCCGCAGATGCCGGAGCTGCCGGCAGTGCTCGGCGCCGAGCTCGCGGGCGAGCTCGAGGACGGGAGCCGCGTCATGGCTCTCGTCACGCGCGGCGGCTACGCAGAGCTCGCGGCGGTCGACCGCGCCTCGCTCGTGCCGCTGCCGGAGCAGGCGTCGTTCGCCGAGGGTGCGGCGTTCCTCCTCACCTTCCTCACGGCCTACATCCCGCTGACGCGGCAGGTCGTGCTGCGGGACGGAGCGACCGTGCTCGTCCACGCTGCGGCGGGCGGCGTCGGCACGGCGACGATCCAGGTCGCGCGAGCGCTCGGCGTGCGCGTGATCGGCGCGGCCGGCTCGGCGGAGAAGCTCGACCTCTGCCGCGAGCTCGGCGCCGAGGAGGCGTATCTCTACGACGAGCTCCCGGACGACCTCCGCGTCGACGTCGTCGTCGATCCCGTCGGCGGCGAGCTGTTCGCGGCGGCGATCGGCCGGCTGCGGCCACTCGGCCAGCTCGTCGCGATCGGCTACGCGGGCGGGATGTGGCCGGAGCTGCAACCGGCGAACGTCGTCGGGAGGAGCGTCGGCATCCAGGGCGTCTACCTCGGCCGGCTCCTCCGCCACGCGCCCGACGTCGTTGCGGCGGCGACGCGCGAGCTGCTCGAGCTGTGGGCCAGCGGCACGATCAAGCCGCTCGTCGGCGCCGAGTTCGCGCTCGCCGACGTGGAGAAGGCGCACGAGCTCGTCGAGTCGCGCCGCAGCGTCGGCAAGGTCGTCCTGCTCCCGTGAAGGCCCTCGTCACCGGAGGTCGCGGTGGGATCGGCGCCGCGATCTGTGAGCTGCTCGACGACCCGCTCGTTCTCGACCTCCCCGAGTTCGACGCCGGGGATCCGGACGCGTGGCGCGCGCTCGAGGGCGAATACGACGCCGCCTTCCTCAACGCCGGCACGAGCACGGGAGTCGCGGACGTCGCCGACCTGAGCGACGGCGAGTGGCAGCGCATCCTCCGCGCCAACCTCGAAGGCGTCGTCTACGGGACGCGCGAGCTCGCCGCGCGACTGATGCCGGACGGCGGCTCGATCGTCGCCACCGCTTCGCTCGCGGGTCTCGACACGATGCCGTTCGACCCCGCCTACGCCGCGACGAAGGCCGCGGTCGTCGGCTGGGTGCGCGCCGCCGCGCCGAGCCTCGCCGCGCACCGCATCAAGATCAACGCGATCTGCCCCGGCTTTGCCGACACGCCGCTCGTCGACGCGGAGCTGCGCGATCGGCTAGACGTTCCGCTCATGGAACCGTCCTTCGTCGCCGCCGCCGCGCTGCACGTTCTCGGCGACGAGGCGTCCGGCCGCGCCTGGGTCGTGCAGCCGAACCGCGTCGTCCCGTTCAACTTCCCGCGGATTCCCGGACCTCGATGAGTCCCAGAGCCCGCAGACCGTGGGGCGACTTCCCGCCGGACGACCCGCACGTCTGGAACACGCTCGGCTACCGCGGCGTCGAGCAGGCCGACGGCCGCGCGGTGATCGAGTGGGACGCGACGCCCGAGTACTGCTTCCACTCCCCGAGCGGCCCGATCGTCCACGGCGGCATGGTTGCGACGCTCCTCGACACGGCGATGGGCGGCGCCTGCTGGACGCTGATGGCGGAGGACGAAGACTTCCTCACCGCCGACCTGCGCGCGGAGTTCCACACGTCCGGACGGCCGGGAACCCTGCGTGCCGAGGGCCACGTCGTGCAGCGAAACCGCCGGGTCGTCTTCTGCGCGGGCGAGCTGTTCCAGGACGGGGAGCTGATCGCCAGCGCCCGCTGCACCCAGATCGTGCGGCGCGCTACCGCCTGAGCCGCGCTTCCAACGCGGTCTTCACGTCCGGCCAGTCGTCGTCGATCACCGCGTACCAGGCCGAGTCGCGCCGCTCGCCGTCGCGCACGATCTGGTGCTTGCGGGCGATCCCCTCGAACTGCGCGCCGACGCCGAGGAGCGCCGGTCGCGAGCGCTCGTTCGTCGCGTCCGTCTTGAACTCGACCCGGAAGTAGCCTTCGTCCTCGAACGCGTGCCGCATGAGGAGGTACTTGGCCTCGGTGTTGGCGCCCGTGCCCCACGCGTCCGGATGGAGCCATGTGTTGCCGACCTCGATGACGCGATCGTCGGGCCGGTCGTTGAGGAAGCTCGTATGGCCAACGAGCTGGCCGTCGAGGTAGTGGAGAAAGCCCATGCCCACCGAGGCGAAGAAGCGGCGGAACTCGTCGCGCTCGTAGCCGTTGAAGCGCATCCAGCGCCAGGTGCGCGGATCCTGCGCGACGGCCCAGAGCTCCTCCTCGTGCCGCGGCTTGAGCGGCGCTAGCCGCACGCGCTCCCCCTCGAGTGCTACGTGAAGCGCCAACCGTCTCCTTCGGAGAACGAGCGCAGGATCCGGCGCGCGACGACGGACTTGTGCACTTCGTCGGGACCGTCGTAGACGCGGCCGCCGCGGGCCTTCCGCCACATCAGCGCGAGGGGCGTGTCGTCGGTCAGCCCGAGCCCGCCGTGCACCTGGATCGCGCGATCGATCACCTCCCCGAGCACGCGCGCGGCGTAGAACTTGATCAGGGAGATCTCGACGCGCGCCTCGGCGCCCTCGTCGATCCGTCGCGCCGCCTGCATCGTCATCAGCCGGCAGGCCTGGATCTCGGCGGCCGACTCCGCGATCCAGTTCTGGACCGTCTGCTTCTCGGCGAGCTTGCTGCCGGACGCCTCGCGCTCGAGCGCGTACGAGCACATCAGCTCGAAGGCGCGCTCCATCTGGCCGAGCCAGCGCATCACGTGGTGGATGCGGCCCGGTCCGAGGCGTTTCTGCGCGATCCGGAAGCCGTCGCCGGGCTCGCCGAGCGTGTTCGCGAGCGGTACGCGCACGCCGGTGAAGCGCGTCTCGCAGTGTGTCCCCCAGCCGCGTCCCTCGTGGCCCATCACCGGAATTCGCCGGACGAGCTCGTAGCCCGGCGTGTCAGTCGGGACGAGGATCATCGAGGCGCGGCGGTGCGGCTCGGCGTCGGGCTCGGTGACAGCCATGACGATCCCGAACGCCGCGCCGTCGGCGCCCGAGGAGAACCACTTGTGCGCGTCGATCACCCACTCGTCGCCATCGCGCACCGCCTGCCCGCGGAGCAGCGTCGGATCGGATCCGGCCACCTCCGGCTCCGTCATCCCGAAGAAGGAGCGAACCTCGCCGGCGACGAGCGGCTTCAGGAACTTCTCCCGCTGCTCGTCGGTGCCGTACAGGTGGAGGATCTCGCCGTTACCGGCATCGGGCGCCTGGCAGCCGAAGATCAGCTGGGCGATGAAGCTGCGGCCGATCTCCTCGTTCAGGTCGGCGTACTCGAGGAAGCCGCCGCCGGTTCCGCCCGCCTCCGGCGGCAGGTGCGGCGCCCACAAGCCGGCGTCCTTTGCCGTCTGCTGCAGCTCGGCGATGAGGGCGTCGGCTGCGTCGTCCTCTTGCGTGAGGGCGCGCTCATTCGGATAGACGTGCTCCTCCATGAACGCGCGCACCTCGTCGCGGCGATCGGTCACAACGGCGATGATCGCACGGATGCGCGAAGCGCTCGAAGCTGTCCTCGGCCCGGTCTCGGAACCGGTGCTGCTCGCCGGCGGCGCGTCGAAGGAGGCCTGGGCCGTCGACAAAGACGGCGAGCCGCTGCTCGTGCGGCGCGCGGCGGTCGGCGTCATCCACCGACACACGCTCTCGCTCGCGAGCGAGTTCGCCGTGATCGAGGCCGCATTCGAAGCCGGCGTCAAGGTGCCGCGACCGATCCTCTACATCGAGGATCTCGCCGGGCGCGAGGCGTTCGTGATGGAACGGATCCCGGGCGAGACGATCGGCCGTCGCATCGTGCGGATGCAGCCGGTGCCGCCGAGCCTGCCGCTCGAGCTGGCGGCGGAGCTCGCGAAGATCCACGCCATCCCACCCGAGCGGCTGCCGTTTCTCGAGGCAGCCGCCTTCGAGCGGCTCGTGGATGAGCTCGACGAGGTTGCTGAACCCCATCCAGCCGTCGAGCTCGGGCTCTGGTGGCTGCGCGAGAACCGCCCGGCGCCGCGCGAGCCGGTCGTCGTGCACGGCGACTTCCGGATCGGCAACGTCGCGGTTGACGAGAACGGCCTCGTCGGCGTCCTCGACTGGGAGTTCGCTCACCTCGACGACCCGGCCCGCGACCTCGCCTTCGGGCTCGTCCGCGCCTGGCGCTTCGGCGTCGACAACCTCCGGCTCGGCGGCATCGGCGACGTCGAGCCGTACCTCGAGAGCTACAACGAGCTGACCGGACGGGAGATCCGGCCGGACGAGCTCGACTACTGGGAGGTCGCCGGCAACGTCGCCTGGGCGATCGGCTGCCTCACCCAGGCGCAGCGCCACCTGAGCGGCCAGGACCGCAGCGTCGAGCTCGCGATCCTCGGCCGGCTCGGCGCCGAAGTCGAGTACGAGATCTGCCATCTGCTCGAGGCGCAAGGAGTCACGTGAGCGCACGTACGATTGAGATCATGGGTCGGCTCCTGCCGTTTCTGGCGGTGGCGCTGGTCGTCGCGGCCTGCGCGCAAGCCGGAGCCGCGCGGACCACCCGCACGTCGAGCTGCGCGGTCGGCGGAGCGCCAGCCTGGGCACCCGACGGAACCCAGATCGCATGGGGCGGCCGGAAGGTCATCTGCATCGAGCAGGCCCACGGCTCGAAGCTGCGGCACTTCGACGCCACGCCGGACATCACCGACGCGATCGCGTGGCCGCGGCGGCACGAGCTCCTCTTCTGGTCGAACTTCCGCCTCTACAAGGTGAATCCGGCCACTGGACGTCGCAAGAATCTCGGAGACGTCTCCGGGGGAGCCAACAACGGCTTCGCGTTCTCCGTCGATGAGCGTGGCGACCTCGCCGCTCTCGGCTGCACCGGCGACCCCCACAGCGCCGAGCCCCTGACCGTCATGAGTCTCGCGACCGGCACACGAACCTCGATCGGGGGCACGACCTTCGACAACTGCGACCCGAGCCTCTCGCCCGACGGTCGCCGGGTCGTCTTCGATCGTGACTCGGGCAGCGACGGCGAGTGGGAGACGCCGGCCGGGCTCTGGACCGCCTGGACGGACGGGAGCCACGTGGCACAGCTCTCGTCGGATGGAGCGACCCCGGTCTGGTCGCCGACCGGCGAGGAGATCGCATACGCGGTTCGGGTCGGTGGGGCGCCGGCGTGGAATCAGATCCGCGTGATCCCGAGCGGCGGCGGCGTAAGCACCGTGCTCGTGGCGAAGGGCGTGCAGCGGATCGCGGCGAACAGCTGGTCGCCGAACGGGAAGCTCTTCGCCTTCGAGAACCCGAGAGGCGGAGTCTCGATCGTCAACAAAGCCACGAAGACCGTGCGAGCACTGCACACGCGCGCCACCGTGCTGGACTTCGCCTGGTCGCCCGATTCCAGGCAGCTGCTCGTCAGCGACGTTGCCTACAACCCGAGCTGCAGCGCGCTCTGGCGCATCCCTGTCAACGGCCGGAAGCCCGCCAGGGTGACCGGCAGCCCGTCCGATAGACGGCGGTGCTGAGGTGAGCGAGCGCCCCACTCCCGACGAGCTTGCCGAGGCGATCGAGGAGTTCCTCTCCGCCGAGATCCTCCCCACGCTCGCCGACCATCGCCTTCGCTTCCGGCTGCTCGTCGCGCTCAACGCGCTCGGGATCCTCCAGAGGGAGCTGGCGAAGCTGCCGCCGGAGGACGACGCCGAAATGCGGGAGCTCGCGAACCGGATCCGCGCCGGCGACGTAGAGCCGGGCATGCTCGCCCGCGTCAAGGCGGATGTCGCGGAGCGGCTGCGAATCAACTCGCCGCGCTACCTCGAGCGCGATTAGGCTCCCCGCCATGCCAAACCTCAACGGAAAAGTCGCAATCGTCACCGGCGCGGGGCGCGGCATCGGCCGCTCGCACTCACTCGCCCTCGCCTCCGCGGGAGCCAAAGTCGTCGTCAACGACCTCGGCGGCGACGCCGCCGGCCAGGGCGCCGACGAGACGCCGGCCCAGCAGGTCGTCCAAGAGATCAAAGCCGCCGGCGGCGAGGCGGTCGCGAACGGCGAGAACGTCGCCGACTTCGGCGGAGCGGGCCGCCTCATCGAGCAGGCGATCGACGAGTTCGGCCAGCTCGACATCCTGATCAACAACGCCGGGATCCTCCGCGACCGGATGCTCGTGAACATGACCGAGGAGGAGTGGGACGCGGTCATCGCCGTCCACCTCAAGGGCCACTTCGCGCCGACCCAGCACGCCGCCGCCCATTGGCGCGAGCGCTCCAAGGCGGGCGACGAGGTACGCGCGCGGGTCGTCAACACGTCGAGCCCGTCGGGCGTCTTCGGCAATGTCGGCCAGGCGAACTACGGCGCCGCCAAGGCGGGTATCGCCGGCTTCACGGTCATCTGTGCGCAGGAGCTGCAGCGCTACGGCGTCACCGTCAACTGCCTCGCGCCGAACGCACGCACGCGCATGACCGAGGAGACGTTCGAGATGGGCGCCCCGGAGGAGGGCTTCGACCCGCTCGACCCGTCCAACATCTCCGCCGTCGTCGTCGCGCTCTGCGCCGACGAAGCGCAGGCGATCACGGGCCAGGTCTTCCACGTCTGGGGCAGTGCGGTCAACGCGCTGCAGGGCTGGAGCGCGGGCGAGCTCTTCGACTCGCCGGAGGGCTGGGACTCGGACGCCCTGCTCGGAGAGCTGGTCGCACGCTTCCCGGCCGGCGTTTCGCCGCCCGGGATGATCGCCGGAATGCAATCCGCCGGGGGGCGATCACTCCAGGCAGCCGACTGATGCTCACGCTCGAGCACGCGCGGCTGCGGTTCGGCGGAATCGTCGCGCTCGACGACGTCTCGCTCGAGGTGGCGGCAGGCTCGATCACGGGACTGATCGGCCCGAACGGCGCGGGCAAGACGACCGCGTTCAACGCGATCACGCGTCTCTACCGGCTCGACTCCGGCGACGTCGTCTTCGACGGGCGCTCGCTCCTCCGCACGCGGCCGAGCCGCGTCGTGCGACTCGGCATCGCACGCACGTTCCAGAACGTCGAGCTCTTCCCGTTCATGAGCGTGCTCGAGAACGTCCTCGTCGGCTCGCACGCCGCCACGCGCCTGCAGCGGGAGAGCGCGCAGCGCCGGCACGCGCTCGAGATGCTCACCGAGGTCGGAATCGCGGAGCACGCGAATCGCCCGGCCGCCGGGCTCCCGTTCGGAACGCTGAAGCGCGTCGAGCTCGCGCGGGCGCTCGCGGCCAAGCCTCGCCTGCTCCTGCTCGACGAGCCCGCCGGCGGTCTCATCCACGAGGAGGTCGACGAGCTCGCGGGGCTGATCCGGCGCCTCCAGGCCGAGCGCGACCTGACGATCCTCCTCGTGGAGCACCACATGCGGCTCGTGATGGAGGTGTGCGAGCAGGTCCACGTCCTCGACTTCGGACGGATGATCGCCTCCGGCTCGCCGGCAGACGTGCAGCGCGACCCGGCCGTGATCGATGCGTATCTCGGCGGAGAGCTGGCTGCTTGACCGCGTTGCTCGAGCTGCAGGACGTCGAGGCGCGGTACGGCCCGCGCCGCGCGCTGCACGGGATCTCGCTCGAGGTCGCCGAAGGCGAGATCGTCGCCGCGCTCGGCCCGAACGGAGCCGGCAAGACGACGACCTTGCGCGCGATCTCCGGCACCGTCCGCCGCAGCGGCCGCATCGTCTTCGCGGGCCGGCCGCTCGGGAGGATGGGCCCGGACGACGTCGCGCGCCTCGGCATCGCCCATGTCCCGGCGGGCCGCGGGACGTTCTCCGAGCTCACGGTCTGGGAGAACCTCCGGCTCGGCGCCTATACCCGGCGCGGCTCGGTCCAGCCGGAGCTCGAGCGGGTCTTCACCTACTTCCCCTGGCTCTCGGAGCGCCGGAAGCAACAGGCCGGCACGCTCAGCGGCGGCGAGCAGCAGATGCTCGCCCTCGCGCGCGCCTTCGTGCAGCGCCCCAGGCTCCTCCTCCTCGACGAGCCCTCTCTCGGGCTCGCGCCGGTGCTCGTCGCGGAGCTGTTCCGGATCGTCGCCCATCTCAACGAGGAGGACGGTCTCAGCGTCCTCGTCGTCGAGCAGAACGCGCAGCTCGCGCTCGAGGCGGCGAACTCCGGCTACGTCCTCGAGGCAGGACGGATCTCGCTGGCGGGGACGAGCGACGAGCTCCGCGCCGACGACTCCGTCCGCCGCAGCTACCTCGGCTACTGATGGTGGGCGCGGTGACCTCTCCGCTCGACGGTCTCCGCGCACGCGGCGTGTCCGTGAACAGCATCGTCGTCGTCTGGATCCTGATCGGCGCGGCAGCAGTCACGCTCCTTCTGGGCTGCGTCGGCTGGCTCGGGCTGCAGAGCACGCTCTTCGCCACCCTGACCGTGAACGGGCTCGCGGTCGGCGCGGCCTACGGCAGCCTTGCGCTCGCGCTCGTGCTCATCTACCGGGCCACCGGCATCATCAACTACGCGCAGGGCGAGCTCGCGATGGCGACGACGTACGTCGCGTACCAGCTGATCCAGTGGGGACTGTCGTACTGGGAGGCGTTCTTCACCACCATCGCGGTCGCGTTCCTCCTGGGAATGCTCCTCCAGGTGACGCTCATCCGCCCGGTGCAGCGCCGCTCGCACATCGCGGTCGTGATCATCACGGTCGGCCTCTTCATCCTCATCGACGGCATCGTCAACTGGATCTGGGGCGGCGACTTCAAGTTCATGCCCCAGCCGTTCGGCAACGGCGAGTTCGCCGTCGGCGGCGTCCAGATCCGCCACCTCTACGTGGGGATGTTCGGCGTCGTCCTGGCGACGGTCGTCCTCGTCTGGGCACTCTTCCGCTTCACGAAGCTCGGGCTCGGTATGCGCGCCGCTGCGCTGCGGCCCGCCGCCGCCGCGCTCGTCGGCATCCGCGTCGACTGGATGCTCGCGCTCGGGTGGGGCCTCGCCGCGGTGTTGGGAGCCGTGGCGGGACTGATGTACGAGCCCTCGTCGCTCTTCCTCCAGCCCACGCTGATGCAGACCGCCCTCGTCTACGCCTTCGCCGCGGCCGTCCTCGGAGGTCTCGAAAGCCCTGGTGGGGCCCTTGTGGGAGGGCTCGCGATCGGCGTCTTCCTCGAGTTCCTCGCGGGCTATGTGCCCGGCTACGTCTCGCTGCAGACCCCGTTCGCGTTCGGCGTCCTGCTCGCGATCCTCCTCGTGAAGCCGTCCGGGCTGTTCGGCCGGAGGGATGTCAGGCGGGTATGAGGAGCCGGCTGCCTGCACTCGTCTGGCTGGCCGTGGTCGCGGCCGTGCTCGCCGCGCTGCCGTTCCTCCTCAGCGACTACAACGTCTTCCTGGCGGCCCAGGTCGGGATCTACTTCTGTGCTGTGCTCGGGCTCAACGTCCTCACGGGCTATTCCGGCCAGATCTCGATCGGTCACGGCGCCTTCATGGCCGTCGGCGGTTACACGACGGCGATCATGTCGCGCAACCACCACACGAGCCTCCCGCTCACCATCGTGATGGCGTTCGCGATCTGCTTCGTCGCCGGGCTGCTGGTCGGGCTGCCGGCGCTTCGTCTCTCCGGCGTGTATCTCGCCCTCGCGACATTCGCGCTCGCGGTCTCGATCCCGCAGCTGCCGCTGCAGTGGTCGAACTTCCTCGGGGGCAGCGGCGGGGTGCAGTCGTCGGCGACGGTCAGCAACCTGTGGCTGTACGGCGCCGCGTGGACCTGCTCGGCGGTCCTCTTCCTCCTCGCCTGGCTCATCCTCCGCGGCCGCGTCGGCCGTGCCTTCCGCGCGGTCCGCGACAGCGAGATCGCCGCCACCGCGTCCGGGATCGAGCTGCCGCTCTACAAGACCCTTGCCTTCGGGATCTCGGCCGCGTTCGCTGGCGTCGCGGGAGCGCTGTACGTGATGGCGCTCAACGGCTTCGCGCAACCGCAGGAGTTCGGCGTGATCCTCTCCCTCCAGCTTCTCGTCGGAGCCGCGGTCGCCGGCCTCGGCTCGCTCTGGGGGACGCTCGCCGGGGCGGCGTTCATAGGCCTGCTGCCGCAAGTGTCGTCGAGCGTGCCCGTGATCGGCTCCGACCACGGGCGTGACGTCGTGTTCGGATTGCTGGTCATCCTCGTCATGCTGCTCCTGCCGCAGGGGTTCGCCGGCCTGCTCGCGAGGGTGCGCGCGCTCGGCAGGGCTTGAACGAGCAGTCAATGACAGTCAAACTACGCGCGAAAACGTCTAACTGAATACTGGTGGCGCATCAACTGATCCGAGGAGGGCGCATGAGTATCAACCGGAAGAGACTCGGAGCGCTGCTCTGCGCTCTCGCCGTCACGGCGCTCGTCGCCGGCACGGCCACCGCGTCGCAGAGCGGTACCCCGGGCGTTTCGAAGAAGCAGATCGTCATCGGCGGCACGTTCCCGCTCACCGGGCCCGCGGCGCTGTACAAGACGATCCCGGCGGCCGAGCAGGCGTACTACGCCTGGGTCAACAAGCACAGCAAGGTCCACGGCCGCTCGATCAAGGACATCGTCCTCGACGACCAGTACGACCCCGGCCAGACTCCGGCCGACGTCAAGAAGCTCGTCGAGAAGGACCACGTCATGGCAGTCGTCGGCAGCCTCGGCACCGCGCCGGGCCTGGCGACCTGGGACTACCTCAACAAGCACAAGGTGCCGCAGGTGCTCCTCGCCACAGGCGACGCCTACTGGGGCGACTGCGTCTACAAGACGCATCCGTTCTGCTCCAGCGTCAAGCCGTGGACGACGGGCTGGCAGCCCGACTATCCGAGCGAGGCGAGGCTGTACGCGAAGTACGTCCTCCAGCACAAGCCGAACGCGAAGATCGGGATCCTGTACCAGAACGACAGCTACGGCAAGAACTACCTGGCCGGGTTCAAGAAGGGCCTCGGCGCGTCGCACCAGGGCATGATCGTCGACGCCGAGGCGTACAACGTGACCGACTCGAACCAGCTCATCGCGGGGCACGTGGTCTCGATCCAGGCGCATGGCGCCGACACGTTCGTCATCTTGGCCACACCGGCAGCCTCGATCACGTCGCTCGCAACCGAGGGGGCGATCCACTGGTCGCCGCTGACGATCCTGAACAACGTCTCCAACAACTTCGTCTTCATGGCCCTCGCGGAGCAGAACGGGGCGCAGCTCAACGGCGTCGTCACGACGGTCTACGTCCCGAGCCAGCTGACCCAGGCCAACCTGCCGGGGATGAAGCTCGCGAAGAAGATCATCAATGCGAGCGGGAACAGCGACCTCAAGAACTCGTTCAAGGAGGGCGACGGCAACATCGTCTACGGGCTCGCCGTGGGCTGGACGTTCGTCGATGCCCTCAAGCACGCCGGGGCGAACCCGACGCGGGCGAGATTGATGCACGCACTCCGGCACCTGAACGAGAGCGGGAAGAACTCGAACCCGTTCATCTATCCGGGGATGGTCGTCAAGACGTCGAAGTCGCGGACGTTCCCGATGGAGCAGCTCGTGCTCCAGAAGTGGGCCGGACAGACGGGGCAGGCGCCCGGTAACTGGAAGACGATCGGCAAGGTCGTCAACAGCGGCCACTGACCGGTCGACCGGCAACGGTTCACGAGGGGGAGCTTCGGCTCCCCCTCGGCGTCTCTAGGGAGCGAGCTCCGCAGGCTCCGTGACCGGCGCCCGGCACGCGAAGCGCTCGCAGACGTAGACGGCCGGCCTCCCGTCGACGAGATCCTTCCCCTCCAGCAGCGGGACGTCCTCGGCGGGGCCGAAGGCGACGACGGCGTTCGGGTCGAAGCCGCCGAGCGCCGCGCGCGCGACCTCGCTGGCCGGGCCGCCGACGATCGCGAGCTCCCGTGGCGGCGAGAGGTGGAGGTCGAGCGCGCAGAGCGCCCAGCCGAACGCCGCGGGAGCGCGCGGCATCAAGTCGCGGACGAGCCGGAGCGCGCCGACGGCCAGGCGCTCGAGCTCGTCGTCGCCCCAGATCCGGGCAAGGCGCAGGAGGACGAAGGCGAGCATCGAGTTTCCCGCCGGCGTCGGGTTGTCGTCGAACGACTTCTGGCGCGCGACGAGCTTCTCCCCGTCCGCCGGCGAGAGGAAGAAGCCGCCGCGCTGCTCGTCGCCGAACAGCTCGACCGCGCGCAGAGCAATCCGGCGGGACTCCCGGAGCCAGCGGAGATCGCCCGTCGCGACATGCAGCTCGTACAAGCCATGCGCGACGTTCGCGTAGTCGTCGAGGTAGGCGGGGAACTTCGAGCGGCCGTCGCGGAGCGTCCGCCAAAGCGGGTCGACCGCGAGCAACTCCCCGAGCTCAACCGCCGCTTGTAACACAGTGTTACTTGCGAGAAAACGCGCGCCTTCCGCGAGCGCGGCAAGCGCCAGGCCGTTCCAGGAGGCGATGACCTTGTCGTCGCGGAACGGCTGCGGGCGCCGCTCGCGGATCTCGAGCAACCGCGCCCGCGTGGCCTCGTCCGGCGCGCCGCGGAGCACGAAGCGGCCGTGCTCGAACGGTTGCAGCAGCTCGGCCGGCGCGCCCTCCTCCTCCGTCCAGCTGTACGTGAGTCCTTCGACGCCGTCGGTGTCCGCGTCCTGCGCCGACGCGAAGCCGCCGCTCGGCAGCCGCAGCTCGCGCAGCAGATAGTCGAGCGTCCGCTGGGCCACCTCGCGATAGCGCACCTCGCCGGTGAGCAGCCACGCGTGGAGGTACGGCGGTACGAGGAGCGCGTTGTCGTAGAGCATCTTCTCGAAGTGCGGCACGAGCCACGCGGGGTCGACGGAGTAGCGGTGGAAGCCGCCGCCGACGAGGTCGTACATGCCGCCGGCCGCCATGCCGTCGAGCGTCACGCGAGCCGCGTCGAGCGAGCCACGCCGGAGGAGAAACTCGAGCGCCGACGCCGGCGGGAACTTCGGTGCGTGCCCGAAGCCTCCCCAGCGCGGGTCGAGTTGCCCGAGCAGAGCCTGTTCCGCTTCCTCGAGCAGACCGCCGTGCAGCGGCTCACCGGACGGCTCCGCCTCCGCCGACTGCCGCAGCGCGCCGACGAGCGCCTCTGCCTGCGCGGCGATGTCCTCCGGCCGCTCGCGGTAGGCGTCGGCCACCGCGCGCAAGACCTGGCGGAAGGACGGCAACCCGTGCCGCGGCTCGGGCGGGAAGTACGTGCCGCCGAAGAACGGCTCCCCGTCCGGCGTGAGAAAGACGGTGAGCGGCCAGCCACCCTGGCCGGTGAGCGCCACGACCGCGTCCATGTACACGGAGTCGACGTCGGGCCGCTCCTCGCGATCGACCTTGACGCTGACGTAGAGCTCGTTCATCAGCGCGGCGGTCGCCTCGTCCTCGAACGACTCGCGCTCCATCACGTGGCACCAGTGGCAGGACGAGTAGCCGATCGAGACAAGCAGGGGCTTGCCGGAGTCGCGAGCGCGCGCGAACGCCTCGTCCCCCCACGGCAGCCAGTCGACCGGGTTGCCGGCGTGCTGGAGGAGGTACGGGCTCGTCTCCTGCGCGAGCCGGTTGGTCATCGTGGGATCATCGCGGACGTGGGCTACGCGGAGCTGCAGGTCGGCGAGGTGTATCGCAGCCGTTTCGGGCGGACGGTGCTCGAGGCCGATGCGGTCTGGCACGCAATGCTGACGATGAACACGAACCCGATCCACTTCGACGCCGAGTACGCGGCGGGGACGGAGTGGCAGCGGCCGCTCGTCGACTCCACGTTCACGCTCGCGCTGGTCACCGGGTTGTCGGTCGCGGACATCTCGGAGCGGGGCGTCAACCTCGGCTGGAAAGAGGTGCGGCTGCCCGCGCCCGTCTTCGCCGGCGACACGATCCGCGCCGAGACGGAAGTGCTCGCCAAGCGCGAGTCGCAGTCGCGGCCGGGCTACGGGATCGTCACCGTCCGCACCCGCGGGCTCAATCAGCGGGACGAGCTCGTGATCGAGTTCGAGCGCTCGATCATGCTGCCGCTCGAGGACGATGCGGATCGAGACTGAGCGACTCGTCCTGCGGCTGCCGCAGGCGGGCGATGTCGATGAGCTGGGTGCGATCTACTCCGAGCCCGAGACGATGCGTTTCATCGGCGGCACGGTCGACCCCGAGGACATGCCGGCGCGCATCGAGAGGATGCGGTCGCGTTGGGAGGAGCGCGGCTTCGGCTCGCTCGTCGCGGGGCGGCGCGAGGACGGGCGGATCGTCGGCGACTTCGGCGTCTACGCCTGGGAGACGCTGACATGGGACCTCACGAGCGATCTCTCGCTCCCGCACGAAGTCGAGCTCGGGTGGCTGCTCGGAGAGAGGTACCGGGGACTCGGCGACGCGACCGAGGCGGCGCTCGCCGTGCGCGAATCGGCCCGGAGCGAGCTCGCTCCTCCCCGCCTCATCTCGCTGATCAATGTCGAGAACGAGGCGTCGGCCGCCGTCGCGCGCCGGCTGGGCTGCGATCCGACGGGCCGCGTCGAGACCGCGAAGTACGGAACCTCCGAGATCTGGGTGCACCCGTGATCGAGACCGAGCGGCTCCTCCTGCGCAAGCCGAGACTCGACGACGCGGCGACGCTCGGAGAAGAGCCGGAACGGCTCGAGGCATGGCTCGGCGAATGGGAGGCGAACGGGATCGGCTACTTCACCGTTCTCCACGCCGGCGAGATCGTCGGCCGAGCCGGTTTCCACGTGTTCGACTCGCGCACCTGGGCGCTGACGACGTTCGAGGACGGCGGCGACCATGCGGTTGCCGAGCTGGGCTGGACGCTCATCCCCGAGTACCGCGGTCGCGGCTTTGCGACCGAAGCTGCACGAGCCGCGCGCGACTGGGGCAAGCGCAAGACGTTGATCTCTTTGATCGAACTACCCAACGTCACCTCGGCTCGGGTCGCGGAGCGGCTCGGCGCGATCCCCGGCGAGACCGTGGAGATCGGCGGCAACCCTCACGTCGTCTGGACGTATCCCCAGTGATCGAGACCGAGCGCCTGCTCCTCCGCAAGCCGCGGCCCGGCGACGCGCCTGGCCTTCTCGAGGCGATCTCCGATCCCGAGGTGATGCGGTACATCCAAAACGGCAGGACGGGCGATCTCGCGGCTGCGGAGCGCTCGATCGAGCGGTGGCTTGCGCGCTGGGAGGAGAGCGGCGTCGGCCAATTCGTCCTCGAGCGGCGCGACGACGGCCGGTTCATCGGGCGCTCGGGCTTTCTCGTGTGGGATCCCGACGTGTGGGAGCCGGCGCCGACGGGCGAGACGGAGATCGGCTGGGCGATCGTCCGCTCGGCCTGGGGAAACGGCTATGCGACGGAAGCTGCGCTGGCGCTGCGGGATTGGGCGATCGCCGATCGCGGCCTGACTCGGCTCATCTCCCTCATCCGGCCGGGCAACGAGCGTTCGGTGCGGGTCGCCGAGAAGATCGGCGAGACGTACGAGCGCGAGGTCATGATGATGGGCGAGCCGGCGATGCTCTACTCAATAGTCCTGTGAGGCCACTCGATGGGATCCGGGTCGTGGACGTCACCGCGTCGCTAGCCGGGCCTACGGCGGCGCAGATCCTCGGCGCGCTCGGCGCGGAGGTGGTGAAGGTCGAGCCGCCGGAAGGCGACCACGCGCGCGCGTGGGGGCCGCCGTTCATCGACGGGATGGGCGCCCTCTTCTTCGCCGCCAACGCGGGCAAGCGGTCGGTGGTGCTCGACCTCGCCGCCGACAGGGAGGCGTTGCTGGAGCTCGTCGACGGCGCGGACGTGCTCGTGCTCAGCCTCCGTCCCGGGCTCGCCGAGACGCGCGGCCTCGACGCCGAGACCCTCCGCGCCCGCAATCCGCGCCTGATCCACTGCACGATCGGCGCGTACGGGAGCGGCGGCCCGCTCTCCGACCGTCCTGGCTACGACCCGTTGATGCAAGCGGCGGCGGGCGTCATGAGCGTCACCGGCGAGCCGGACGGCCCGCCGGTCCGCGTCGGCGTCTCGCTGATCGACTTCGCCACCGGCCAGTGGGCCGCGATCGGGATCCTCGCCGCGCTGCTCGAGCGCGCGGGCGACGCGCGCGGCCGCGCCATCGACACCTCGCTCTACGAGACCGCGCTCTACGCGATGTCGTCGCACATCGCCACCTATGCGGCGAGCGGCGACGTCCCGGGCCGGCACGGCACCGCCTTCCCGCTCATCGCGCCGTACGAGCTGTTCCCGACGAGCGACGGCGCGGTGATGATCTCGGCCGGCAGCGACGCCCTCTGGACGAGGTTGCGCGGCGCACTCGAGCTGCCGGACGACGAGCGGTTTCGCACCAACCCCGACCGCGTGCGCAATCGTGTCGCGCTCGTCGAGGTGATCGCCTCGGTGCTCCAGACCGGGACGAGCGCCGAGTGGGAGGAGCGGTTGACCGAGGCGGGCGTCCCCGTCTCGCCCGTGCGGGACGTCGGCGAAGTCGTCGCGCACGCCCAAACCGAGGCGCTCGGAATCCTGCAACGGCTCGGGAGCGGGACGACGGTCGCGCTGCCGCTCCGCTTCGACGGAGAGCGGCCGCGCTACTCGGGGCCGCCACCGGAACTCGGCGGCCACGGCGCGGCGCGGTAGACGTAGCCCTCGAGGCGGCGCCTGAGCACTGCCTCCAGCCACTGCGAGGTCTCGGCGAGCGCGTCGACGTCGATACCCGTCTCGACGCCCTCGCCGTCGAGCAGCCAGACGAGATCCTCCGTCGCAACGTTGCCGGTCGCGCGCGGCGAGAAGGGACAGCCGCCGAGCCCGCCGACCGACGCGTCGAGGACGGTCGCGCCCGCCTCGAGCGCCGCGACGCAGTTCGCATAACCGGTGTTGCGCGTGTTGTGGCCGTGAAAGCCGGCCGCGCCGGCTCGCTCGACGAGCGCGCGGACCGCAGACGGCGTCGCGACCCCGATTGTGTCCGCGAGGACGACCTCGGCGCGGCCGGCGAACGGCGCCGCCAGCTCCGCGACGACGCCGGGATCGACGCGACCCTCGAACGGACAGCCGAACGAGCAGGAGATCGTCACGGTCGCGGGCGTCTCCCCCGACGCCGCGAGAATCGCCTCGGTCCGCGCGAGCGCCTCGGCGAGCGTCGCGTTGCCGTTCTGCTCGTTGAAGGTCTCGGTCGCTGCGAACGTGACGTTGACTCGGTCGAGGCCGGCCGGCGCGAAGCGTTCCCAGCCCTTCTCGTTGAGGACGAGCCCCGACAGCTCGACGCCCCGGCGCCGCTCGACCTTCGCCACGACGTCCTCCGCGTCGGCCATCTGCGGCACGCGGTCGCCGCGGACGAAGCTGACAGCCTCGATTCGCGGCAGGCCGGCCGCCGCAAGCCGCTCGACGAGCTCGGCCCGCGTCGCGACCGCCAGCGTCTCGGGCTCGTTCTGGAGGCCGTCGCGCGGCCCGACGTCACAGATCGTGATTGCCACGGCGCCGAGCGTAGTGGATCTGTCAGGCGCGACTGGCGCGGCGGTTCTGCAGGACAACGTTGCCGAGCATCGCCGTGACAGCGATCACGAAGAACGCGATCCCGATCACGTTGATCTGCGGCGGAGTCGCAACGCGCGCCGCACCCCAGACGAAGATCGGGAACGTCACCCGCGGCCCCGCGACGAAGTACGTCACGACGAAATCGTCGACCGAGATCGCGAAGCACAGGAGCAGCGCGGCGAGGATCGCGGGCGCGATGAGCGGCAGCGTCACCTTCCGGAACGTCGTCCACTCGTTCGCGCCGAGGTCCATCGCAGCCTCCTCGAGATGGCGGTCGAAGCCGACGAGTCGCGCCTTGACCGTCACCACGGCGAAGCTCACGCAGAACATGACGTGCGCGATCAGGATCGTCCAGAAGCCGAGCGGCGTGCTGAAGTTGAGGAACAGCGTCAGAAGCGACGCGCCGAGGACGATCTCCGGCGTAGAGAGCGGCAGGAAGACGATGAAGTTCGTCGTCCCGCGCCCACGGAACCCGTAGCGCACGAGCGCGAGGGCCATGAGGGTCCCGAGCCCGGTGGCGAGGATGCTGGCGATGACGGCGATCTCGAGCGACAGCACGACCGCGCTCTGGATGCCGGGGATCGCGTTCCAGTGTGTCCAGTTCGACCAGGTGAAGCCTTCCCACGTGAAGTTGAAGCGGCCCTTGGGCTGATTGAAGGAGAACGCCGCAACGACCGCGATCGGCAGCAGGAGGTAGCCGAAAAAGAGCAGCGAGTACGCCGTCAGGACGTGCCGGCGGATGACCCTGAGCGTCATCCCGTCAGCTTCTCGGTGCCGACCGCGCGGGCGTAGAGCAGCACCATCGCGAGGATGATCGCCATGAGGATGAACGACATCGCCGCCGCGGCCGGGTAGTCGATCAGCTCGTTGAACTTCGAGTTGATCACGTTGCCGATCATGTGGGTCGTCGGCGAGCCGAGCAGCTGGGCATTGATGAAATCTCCCGCGGCCGGGATGAACGTCAGCAGCGTTCCCGCCACCACGCCGGGCAGCGAGAGCGGGAGGGTAACCCGTAGAAACGCGTTCCATTTGCTCGCGTAGAGATCGCCGGCGGCCTCCACGAGCGACTGGTCGATCTGCTCGAGCGAAACGTAGAGCGGCAACGCCATGAAGGGCAGGAAGTTGTAGGTGATGCCCGCGACGACGGCGGTTCCGGTCGCGAGCACGCGGCCGCCGGGAGAGACGAGGTGGATGTCGGTGAGCAGGCGTACGACGAGCCCGTGGTCGGAGAGGATCGTCTGCCAGGCGAGAGTCCGGATCAGGTACGTGACGAAGAACGGCGCCACGATGAACAGCAGGAGCAGGTTCTTCCACCGTCCGCCGCGGAACGCGATCCAGTAGGCGACCGGGTAGCTCACGACGAACGCGATCACGGTCGCGAGGCCGGCGTATTCGAACGAGCGCTCGAACTCGCCGCGGTATCCCTTGATCGCGCTCCAGTAGTTGCCCCACGCCCAGTTGAACGCGTAACCGAAGTCGACGTTGCCGGACTCGAGTGACTGGTAGACGAGGAATCCGAGCGGGACCAGGAAGAAGACCGCCAGCCAGAGCATCCCGGGGGCCAGCAGCAGGTACGGAGCCAGCCCCCGGCGATGGTGGAGAAAGCCCATGGCGGATCTTCAGGCCGAGATCAAGTTCTGCCAGGCCGTCTGGTACTTCTCGTTGTTGAGGGCGTTCGGGTCGATCGTGTGCGCGAGGTCGAGCTCTTTCTTCGTCGGGAAGATCAGGATGTTGTTCGCGATCGCCGGATCCTCCTTGACGAGCGCTTCCTTCGCGCCCAGCACCGGGCAGACGTAGTTGACGTAGTCCTCGATCTCGGCCGCGATTTTCGGGTCGTAGACCCAGTTCATGTAGACGCTCGCCGTGTAGACGTTGCCGCCCTTTGGGATCAACATGTTGTCGGTCCAGATGTCGCCGCCGGTGTCCGGCATCTGCCAGTGCAGGTGCGAGTTGTCGGCCTGCAGCTGGACGATGTCGCCCGACCAGGCCATGGTCGCGGTGAGGTCGCCGTTCGCGAGGGCGCTTGCGTAGTCGTTGCCGTAGAACTGGCGGATCTGGCCCGCGTGTACGGCGCGCTGGATGACGGAGATCGCGTTGTTGAACGTCTTGTCCGTGATGTGGCTCGGGTCGTCCCCGTTGTAGGCCATGACGAGCGCGAGCGTGTCGGAGAACTCCGTCAGCAGCCCGACCTTGCCCTTCAGCTTCTTGCTGCCGAGCAGCTCGCCCATGTTCGTGACCGGCTCCGTCAGCTTCGTGTTCCAGCCGATGCCGGTGAATCCCGACTGCCAGGGCAGGCTGTAGTCACGGTTCGGGTCCCAGCTCGGATGCCGCTGCTGCGGAACGAGGTTCTTGATGTTGGGAATGGCGCTCTTGTCGAGCTTCTCCACCCACCCCTTGTTGACGAGCAGGCTGGGATAGCGCGAGTTGTCGGTCATCACGATGATGTCGCGGCCGGTCGACTGCCCACGCGAAAGATCGGGCTCGATCTTCGAGAAGAACGACGCGTTGTCGTTGATGTCCTCGGCGTAGTTCACATGGACGCCGTACTTCGCCTGGAACTGGTCGAGTGACGGGTGCTTGTTCCCCTTCTTGTCGATGTACAGCGTCCAGTTCGAGAAGTTGAGCACCTTTGCGAGCTGGTGTGACGTGGTGTCTGACGTACCGCCGGCCGACGGGCTGCCGCCGCAAGCGGCGAGCAGGCCGGGGACGGTGAGAATGGAGCCGCTGACGGCGGCGCGCCGGAGAAAGACCTTCCGACTGATGCGATCCGAGAAATCCATGTGATCCGACATCTAGATGTCCTCCTGGGCGTCGACGACGAATGTGCAATCGGGGCTCCAGCCGAGCGTCAATCGCTCGCCGTTCGCCACCTGCGCACCGAGCCGGTCGTTCTGGACGTAGACGGCCACCTGTCCAGCCGGCGTGTCGAGGATGTATTGGGTCGAGACCCCGATGTAGGCGCTCTCGGCGACCGTCCCCGAGAGTGTGTTCTCCTCGCTTCCTCCGATCCGGAGCTTCTCGGGGCGGACGCCGATGCGCACAGCGCCGCTCCGGCCGGCAAGCGCCTGCGCCGGGGCTCGCACTTCCGTCCCGTCCTGCAGCTTGACCCGGTCGGCCCCGACGACCGTCCCGGGCAAGAGGTTCGAGACGCCGAGGAAGCCGGCGACGAACGCCGTCTGCGGCTGCTCGTAAAGCTCGGTCGGAGTGCCGACCTGCTCGATGTGCCCGCCGTCCATGATCACGATCCGGTCGGCCATGGTCATGGCCTCCTCCTGGTCGTGCGTGACGTGCACGAACGTGATCCCGACGTCGTTCTGGATCCGCTTCAACTCGAGCTGCATCTCCTTGCGCAGCTTCAGGTCGAGCGCGCCGAGCGGCTCGTCGAGGAGCAGGACGCGCGGCCGGTTGACGAGCGCGCGCGCGAGGGCGATCCGCTGCTGCTGGCCGCCCGAGAGCTGGCGGGGCTTGCGCCGCTCGAGACCTGCGAGCCCGACGAGTTCGAGCGCCTCGCCGACGCGGCGGCTCAGGTCTCCTGCCTTGACCCGGCGCCTCCGCAGGCCGAAGGCGACGTTCTCGAAGACCGAGAGGTGCGGGAAGAGGGCGTACGACTGGAAGACCGTGTTGACGTCGCGCTTGTACGGCGGCAGCGGCGCCACGTCGACGCCGCCGAGCTCGATCCGCCCCTCGGTCGGCTCTTCGAAGCCGCCGATCATCCGCAGCGTCGTCGTCTTGCCGCAGCCGGAGGGACCGAGCAGTGCGAAGAAGTGGCCGCGGTCGACGTCGAGCGAAATGTCGTCGACGGCGACCACGTCGTCGAAGCGCTTCGTCAGCCCGATCAGGCGGATGTCGTACTCCGCGGTGACCGGTGCCGCAGCCGCCGGCGTCGCTGCCGTCACTGCATCTCCGCCCATGCCTCGGCGAGGACGTCGCCGAGAACTCCTGTCATCTCGTCGAAATGCGCCTGCGTCGCGACGAGCGGCGGTGAGATCTGGATCACCGGATCGCCGCGATCGTCCGCGCGGCAGATCAGCCCCTTCTCGAAGAGGCGCGGCGAGAGGAAGCCGCGCAGCAGCGTGTTGCACTCCTCGTCGCTGAACGTCTCCTTCGTCTCCTTGTCCTTGACGAGCTCGATCGCGTAGAAGAAGCCCGCGCCGCGCACGTCGCCGACGATCGGCAGGTCGAGCAGCTGGCCGAGCGTCGTGCGGAAGGAGTCCTCGTTCGAGAGAACGTGCTCCATGATCCGCTCGCGCTTCATGATCTCGATGTTCTTGAGCGCGATCGCGCACATCACGGGATGCCCGCCGAACGTGATCCCGTGCGTGTACATCGAGCCGCTCTGCAGGAACGGCTCCATGACGCGGTCGGTCGTGACGACCGCGCCGATCGCCGCGTACGAGGAGGAGAGGCCTTTCGCGGACGTGACGATGTCCGGTCGGATGTCATAGCGCTCCGACGCGAACCAGTGGCCGACGCGGCCGAAAGCGGTGATCACCTCGTCGGCCGAGAGAAGGATGTCGTAGCGGTCGCAAAGCTCCCGCACGCCGGCCCAGTAGCCCGCCGGCGCGACGAACGAGCCGCCCGCGTTCTGGATCGGCTCCATGTGGACGAGGCAGACCGTCTCGGGATCCATCTCGAGGATCGTCCGCTCGAGCTCGTCGAGGAGGAACGCCGTGAACTCCTCGTCCGTCTCGCCGTCGGGCCGGTGGTAGCGGTTCGTGTTGCTGACGTGCCGCACCTCGGGGACGAGAGGCGCGAAGGGCGCCCGCAGCGGCTCGACGCCGTTGATCGACAGGGCGCCGAAGGTCGTGCCGTGGTAGGCGATGTCGCGCGCGATCGCCTTGTACTTCTGGCCCGGCTCCAGGCCGTCGCGCGCCTGGAAGAACTGGCGCGCGAGCTTCCACGCCGACTCGACCGCCTCGGAGCCGCCCGAGCAGAAGAAGACGCGGTTGAGGTCGCCGGGCGCGAGAGACGCGACCTCGGCGGCAAGCTCGATCGCGCGCGGGTGGGAGTACGTCCAGTTCGTATAGAAGGGCAGCTCGCGCATCTGCTCGTGCGCCGCCTGGCCGATCTCCTCTCCGAAGCCGTAGCCGAGGTTGACGGAGAAGAGACCCGCGAGCGCATCGAGGTAGCGCCGGCCCTCGACGTCCTCGAGATAGCAGCCGTCGCCGCGGACGATGATCGGGGGCGCCTGGCCGCCCATCTGCGTGAAGTGCAGCCAGAGATGCTCGCCGGCGAGCCGGCGGAGATCGGTTGCTACCTGTTCAGTTGCCGCCACGTGTCCCCCAGTCGTAGAGCTGCTTCCACATCTCGAGATACAGGAATGTCTCGGTCGAGACCACGGTGTCGAGCGCGCGGATCTTGTTCGTGAGCTCCAAGAGCTCGGCGCGGTCGGATGTCACGACCTCGACGACGACGTCGAACTGCCCGGCCGTGACGACGACGTAGTCGGCCTCGGGCCAGCGAGAGATCTCGTCGGCGATCGCGCTCGGCGGGCCGGTCGTCTTGACTCCGACGAGCGCTTGCTCGAAGCCGAGCCCGAGCGGGTTCGTGACGCCGACGACCTGGAGGATCCCTTCCGCGGTCAGCCGCCCGTAGCGCGCGCGGACGGTGGCTTCCGAGACGCCGACCTGCGCCGCGATCGCGCGGAACGACTCGCGGCCGTTCCCCTGCAGCGCCTCGATGATCCGGCGGTCCACCTCGTCGACGCGGCGGGCCGGCGCGACGGCGCCGCGCTCCTCGCCGCTCATCGAGATTCGAAGCGGCTCGGCGTCGGTCCTGCGCATCGCGTCGATTCCTACCACATCGGCCGCGCATTTACATAGGAAGCCGTCAGCTTCTCGACGCTTCGCGCCGTCCGCGCCGACACCTTGACGGCACCGGGCGCGGCGCCTACGCTGGCGACGTCCTGTTTCCGGCGAGAGGAGGTCGAACAATGAAGTCTGTGTCTGCCGCCTCCTCGGTCTTCCTGACCTAGCGCCGGCGCTCCTTTGCGGGACGCGTGCGGCGTTCCCATCTCTCGCGAAGGAGCTTTGCGTTGCCTGGATTCGATCTACCCGAGCTCGGCTGGAACGACGAGCTCGACGAACAACTCGAGCCCGGACTCGTGCCGGGCCGTGTCGCGGCGGCACACCGCGGCGCATTCGACGTCTGGACGGCGAAGGACGCCGCCCGCTCCCGCCTGCCGGGCCGGGCGATGCACGATGGCCTCGACGTTGGTGTCGGCGACTGGGTGGGCCTGTCCGACGGGCTGATCCGCCAGGTGCTGCCGCGCCGCAGCGCCATCGTCCGCACCGCCGCCGGCCTGTCGACGACCGCACAGACGCTTGCCGCGAACGTCGACGTCGCGTTCGTCCTCTCGTCGCTCGGCCCGGACATCGAGCCGCGGCGCATCGAGCGCTATCTCGTCACGATCTGGGAGAGCGGCGCGACGCCCGAGATCGTGCTCACGAAGGCCGACCGGCTCGACGATCCGTGGGAGCTGGCCGCGGAGGTCGAGGCGGTCGCGCTCGGCGTTCCCGTCCACGTCGTCTCGGCGGTCACCGGCGAGGGCTGCGACGCGGTGCGGGCGCGGATCGGCGCCCGTGCGACCTCCGTCCTGCTCGGCTCCTCCGGCGTCGGCAAGTCGACGCTCGTCAACCGCTGGCTCGGCGAGGAGCGGATGGCGACGAAGGAGACGCGCGAGGACGACGACGAGGGCCGCCACACGACGACGCACCGGCAGCTGCTGCAGCTTCCCGGTGGAGGGCTCGTGATCGACACGCCCGGGCTGCGCGAGCTGCAGCTCTGGGACGTCGGCACGGCGGCCCTCGACACGACGTTCGCGGACGTCGAGGAGCTCGCGGCGGACTGTCGCTTCGGCGACTGCTCGCACACGCACGAGCCGGGCTGCGCCGTGCTCGCCGCGGTGGAAACGGGCGAGCTTCCCGCGGAGCGGCTCGCGAGCTGGCGTCACCTGCAGCGCGAGCTGCGGGCGATCGCCATGCGCCGCGACATCCTGCTGCGAAAGGAGGAGGGCCGGAAGTGGAGGCTGCGTGCGCGCGAAGGCAGGGCGCGCGCGAAGCCGCGCTGAGCTAGGGCTTGGGAGCGACTGCGGCCACGTCGGCCGGCGCGTCGGCGTGCTTCGTCGCGAAGTTCTCCGCGAACATCTGCGCGAGCTCGCGGGCCTTCGCGTCGTAGCGCTCCGGGTCTGCCCACGTCGAGCGCGGGTCGAGCAGCGACTCGTCGACGCCCGGCGCGGTGACCGGAACCTCGAAGCCGAAGACGGGATCCGTACGGAACTCGACGTCGGCGAGCTCGCCGGACAGCACCGCAGCGAGCAGCGCGCGCGTCGCCTTGATCGGCATCCGGTTCCCCTCGCCGAACGGCCCGCCCGTCCAGCCGGTGTTGATCAGCCATGCCGTCGAGCCGTGCTCGTCGAGCTTCTCGCCGAGCAACTCCGCGTAGACGGTCGGCGGCTGCGGCAGGAACGGCGCGCCGAAGCACGCCGAGAAGGTCGGCTGCGGCTCGGTCACGCCGAGCTCGGTGCCGGCGAGCTTCGACGTGTAGCCGGAGAGGAAGAAGAAGAGCGCCTGGTCGCGGCTGAGGCGCGCGATCGGCGGCAGGATCCCGAACGCGTCGGCGGCAAGGAGGATCACCGAGCGCGGATGGCCGGCGCGCTTCGCCGGCAGGGCGTTCGCGATCCGCTCGAGCTTGTACGCCGCTCGCGTGTTCTCGGTCTTCGAGTCGTCGTCGAGATCGAGCTCGCCGCGCTCGTCGACGGTGACGTTCTCGAGCACCGTGCCGAAGCTGTGCGCCGCTTTCCAGATCTCCGGCTCGGCCTCCGCCGAGAGCCGGATCGTCTTCGCGTAGCAGCCGCCCTCGAAGTTGAAGACGCCCTCGTCGCCCCAGCCGTGCTCGTCGTCGCCGATCAGCAGGCGCGACGGATCGGCGGAAAGCGTCGTCTTGCCCGTGCCCGAGAGGCCGAAGAAGATCGCGACGTCCTCCCCGTCCTGCGATACGTTCGCCGAGCAGTGCATCGGCATCACGCCGTCGAGCGGCAGCCGGTCGTTCATCAGGGAGAAGACCGACTTCTTGATCTCACCGCCGTAGAACGTGCCGCCGATCAGAACCTCGCCGCGGCTCGGATGGAGACAGACGAAGACCTCGGTGCGCGTGCCGTCCTGCTCGGGATCGGCCTCGACCTCTGGCTCGTGGAGGATGAGCACGTCCGGCTCGAAGTCCACGAGCTCGGCGTCGGTCGGGTCGATGAACATCGTCTTCGCGAAGAGCGCGTGGTACGGGTGCGTCGTCAGGACGCGAACGGCGAGCCGGTGCTTCGGGTCGGCGCCGCAGAAGGCGTCGATCGCGTAGACGTCGGAGCGCTCGAGGTGCGCGACGACCTTCGCGCGCAGCCCGTCGAAGTTCTCCTCCGAGATCTCCGCGTTGACGTCGCCCCACCAGATCCGCTCCTCGGAGCCGGGCTCGCGGACGATGAACTTGTCCTTGGGCGAGCGGCCGGTGAAGCGGCCCGTGTCGACCGCGAGCTGCCCGTCCTCGGCGATGACGCCCTCGCCGCGCTCGAGCGCCGCGGCGTAGAGCTGCGACGTGCTCGGATTGCGAAGGACACGCCCGCCGACCCGCAGGCCGTGCTCTGCGAGAGCTTCTTCGGGCAAGTCGGCGATCGTCATCGGCCCGAGCATGGTAGTGGGCGGAGTTCGGCTCTCGCCGCAGAACCTGACTGAGATGACCGCTGCGGCCCCCGTCGCCAGCCTCCGGCACCCGCTGCCGCGAGCGCTGCTCGTCCTCACGTTCACGACCGGAATCGTCGACGCGGTCAGCTTCCTCGGGCTCGGCCGCGTCTTCACGGCGAACATGACCGGCAACGTCGTCCTGCTCGGTTTCGGCATCGCCGGCAGCGGCGGCCTCCCGATCGCCGCGCCGTTCGCATCGTTCGGCGCCTTCGTGCTCGGCGCGATCGGCGGCGGCCGAGTCGCGCGGCGCGTCGAGGAGCGGCGGATCCTGACGACCGCGCTCGCAATCGAGATCGCGATCCTCGCGGTCGCCGCCGTGATCGCCGCCGTGACGACGGTCACGGTTGGCGCGGCGGTGACCTATCTCCTGATCATCATGCTCGCCTTCGCCATGGGACTGCGCAGCGCTTGCGTGCGGAGGCTCGGCGTCCCCGACCTCTCCACCGTCGTCCTGACGATGACGCTCGTCGGCTTCGCCTCCGAGTCACCGCCGGCGGGCGGCTCGGGGCTCGGCTCGCTGCGCCGCTCGAGCGCCGTGTTCCTGATGGGCGCCGGCGCGCTCACGGGCGCGCTGCTGCTGCGGGCGGACGTCGCGCTGCCCCTGGCGGTCGCGGCCGTCCTCGCGCTCGTGACGCGCGAGAGCTTCCGCGCGGCCACTCCGTAAGGGTTCCGTTAGCGCGGGTTCGAAGCGGTGTGCGTGGGTATTAGCCCGAACCGGTGCTGCGCTCCGCCTCGAAGCTTCTCGCCCTGATCGTCGTCCTCGTGCTCGCCCTCGCGGCGGGCGCGCAGGCCAGGACGCGGCCCACGCTCGCGCAGCTCGCCGCGAAGAAGCTCGGCCTCTCCTGCTCGAAGGTCACGACCTCGGACAGCGTCGTCTACGACAAGTGCACCGGCAAGATCGCGAGCTTCGACGGCCTCGCCCTCGACACCGACGTCTCGATCCCGCTTGGCGTGTCGAAGGCGCGCCCGACGCTCGTGATGCTGCACGGCTGGTCGCAGGACAAGACGGTCTGGGAGTCGAGCACGAAGGCCGGCAACAGCTCCGATAGCTGGCACTGGAACAACGTCTGGTTCGTGTCAAAGGGCTGGGTGGTCATCAACTACACCGCGCGCGGCTTCCAGCAGTCCTGCGGAATGACCGACCAGAACCCGAACTGCACGCCCAATGGCTACACGCACCTCGCCGACCGCCGCTTCGAGACGCGCGACTCGCAGACGATCCTCGGCAAGCTCGTCGACGCCGGGATCGCGAACCGGAAGGAGCTCGCCTCGACCGGCGACTCCTACGGCGGTGGGCAGACCTGGCTCCTCGCCACCTCCCTGCCGTGGAAGAGCCCGAAGGGCGCGAAGCTCCAGCTCGCCGCCGGCGTCGCGAAGTACGGCTGGACGGATCTCCTCGACTCGCTCGCGCCGAACGGCCGCGCCACACCGGCGGTCAAGCAGCCGGCGTCCCACTACACGCCGTACGGGATCCCGAAAGAGAGCTACATCTCCGGCCTCTGGGCGGTGGGACGGGCGGAGGCTAGCGGCCGCTACGACGCGAACCCGACCGACTACGGCACGGATCTCGACGAGCAGTACCAGCGGGTGCAGCAGGGCGAGCCGTTCGACCCGAGCACCGACCCGGGCCTCCAGGCGACCATCGACTCGTTCCAGTACCGCAACGCCTACGACGCGACCGCGTACTTCAAGCGCCTCGCGGCGGGCTCGATCCGGCCCGTCCCGATCATGTCGATCCAAGGCTGGACCGATCCGCTCTTCCCGGTGGTGCAGACGCTGCAGATGTTCCGGAAGCTCAAGGCGGCCGACGCGAGCTATCCGATCCAGATGGCGTTCGCCGACATCGGCCACTCCAACGCGCAGAACCCGCTGTGGCAGTGGAAGCCGATCAACACGACGGCCTACCGGTTCCTCCAGGCGAAGGTTCTGGGACGGAAGAACGTCGCGCCGCGCGCGCAGGCCTACTCGTTCCAGACCGAGTGCTCTGGCACTGCTCATCCGGCTCCGGTCTCGGGCAAGTGGGACTCGCTCGCGACCGGCTCTGCCGTCTACAGCGCGGTCACGCCCGGCACGACGACATCGGCCACGCCGAACCCCGCCGACGGCGCGGCCAGCGATCCGATCGCGAACAGCGGCTGCCTGCACGAGGACGCGAACACGAGCGACCCAGGCGCCGTCTACTACACGTTCGCCAATCCCAAGGCCACGCATCTGCTCGGAGTGCCGACTGTGAAGCTCGGCTACGCGCTGACCGGGACGGACGCGACGGTCGGGCTCAAGGTGTGGGACGAGGCGCCGGACGGCTCGAAGACCCTCGTCACGCGCGGCGAGTACCGGCTCTCTACGGCCAGCGGAGACAAGGCCACCGGCACGCTGAACACGTACCTGTACGGCAACGACTGGGTCTTCCCGGCCGGCGACAAGATCCTCCTCCAGGTGACCCAGAACGACGCGCCCTACCTGCGGCCGGACAACCTGCCGTCGTCGATCGCCTGGTCGAAGGTGACGCTCAACCTGCCGACGCGCTAGCGGAGGCTCGCGGCTGTTCCTCCGGAGCGGAGGAGCGGCACCGCGGCCCAGCAGTAGCGAGCGACGACCGAGCGGTAGGGACGGAAGCGGTCGCCGAGCGGCGCGAGCTCCTTGGCCGTCGGCGCCGGCTCGAGCTCCCAGATGAAGCCGTAGCCCTGACGGACGCCGAGATCGTCGACCGGCCAGACGTCGAGACGGTGCAGCTGGAACATCAGATACATCTCCGCGGTCCAGCGGCCGATCCCGCGCACGGTCGTCAGCTGCTCGATCAGCTCTTCGTCGCTGCGCCTCGAGGTGCGCGTAAGGACGACGGTTCCGTCGAGCACCTTGGCACTGAGGTCGCGGAGCGAGGCGAGCTTGGCCGCCGAGAGACCGGCGGCGCGGAGCTCTTCATCCGAGACGGCGCTCAGCGCCTCCGGCGTCAGGATCTCGCCGACGGCTGCTCGCACGCGCCCGTAGATCGCCTGCGCTGCAGCGCCCGCGAGTTGCTGGAAGACGATCGAGCGCGCGAGGTTCGCGAACGGCCCGTCGGGGTCGCGCGGCCTGTGCTTGATCGGGCCGACGGTGGCGATGAGCTCGGCGAGCGCCGGGTCGCGCGAGGCGACCTCCTCGATCGCCGCGGCTAGCGCCACCACATGCTCTCGCGCGCGCGCTCCGTTCCGCCGGTCGTGTCGAGCGCGTCGAGCTCGGCCATCTCCTCGGAGGAGAGCTCGAAGTCGAAGACGGCGCCGTTCTCCTCGATGCGCTCGCGGTGGACCGATTTCGGGATGACGACGATCTGCCGCTCGATGCACCAGCGAATCAGCACCTGAGCGGGAGTGCGGCCATGGCGCGCCGCGATCTGCGCGACCGCCTCGCTGTCGAGGTGCTTCCCGGTTCCCAGCGGGCTGTACGCCTCGAGCGCGATCCCGTTGGCGTCTCCCCAGTCGAGGAGCCCCTTGCGGTACTCGTACGGGCTGAACTGGACCTGATTGACGACGGGCCGCACGCTCGCGGTCGCGAGCAGCTGTCCCAGCTCCTCGACGCTGAAGTTGGAGACGCCGATCGACTTCGCGTAGCCGCGCTCGTTGGCCTGCTCCAGCCCCGGCCACGCCCAGGTCGGGCCGCCCTCGGGCCAGTGGACGATGTACAGGTCGACCGAGTCGACGCCGAGCCGCTCCAGACTTTGTTCGATCGCGGCGAGCGGGTCTTTCTGCTTGGGATAGAACTTTGTCGTGATGAAGACGTCGTCGCGAGGGACGCCGCTCTGGCGCAATCCCTCGCCGACACTCTCCTCGTTGCCGTAGGCCTGCGCGGTGTCGATGTGCCGGTAACCGAGCTCGAGCGCCCAGCGCACCGCGTCGACGCACTCCTGGCTGTTCTTCACCTGCCAGACCCCGAGGCCCAGCAGAGGGATCGCGTTTCCGTCCGCGAGCTCGCGGGTTGTTCCAATCGGCGTCATCGGGCTACAGAACGCTACTGGCGGCCCGTTTGTTCCGAGCGAGTGGATCGCGCCGTCTTCGGCGGACTGAGATGGTTCGCGGCGAGGTCTTCCGGCTCCCGCCGGCGCGGCGTGCGCGTGGGCACGAGCACCGCGGCGCCCGCGACGCGGTCGTCGTCCAGGCCGACGAGTTCCTCAGCCTGAGCACGATGCTTGTCTCTCCCACCTCGACGAGCGCCCGCGCTGCGAGCTTCCGACCCACGATCACGGTCAAGGGTGAGGAGACGCGAGTGCTCGTCGAGCAGACGACCGTCGTCGACCCGGCAAGGCTCGGCCGCTCGGCAGGCCGACTCGAGGCGCAAGAACTGCGAGCTGTCGACGAGACGCTCATGCTCGTCTTCGGCCTGTAGCTCGCGCTTCGCGCTACGCCCGAAACGCCTCCTGGAAGAATCCCCGCATAGTCGGGGATCCGAAGATGGACCTAACTGGACAGCTCTCAAACCCCCCGAAAGCTCTGGTCAGGCTCCTCTCTATTGTCTCACGTCCCTGCCCCCGGACAAATTCGGGTTGAGCAGGGGATCCTTACGGGCTCGATCTCTCGAGGATCGACTCGGCTAGTCCCTGCAGGGTGGCTTCGTCGTTGTGGCCCATGACTCGGACCTCGGTGCCAGCGACGTTGAAAATGATCTCGCCGAAGTTGGCGCCCGTATCGTCGGAGTTCTCCTGCACGGCGAGCGCCGGCACGCCACCGCTGAGGGTGATCACTTGCCCCTCTGAACCGCCATTCCGCGACGGCATGCTTTCGGTCATCGACTGGAAGTGCGAGGCGCTCCCGTCCGAAGGCGCGGGACGCGTGTACTCCATGATCATGCCCTGCGCCGGGAAAGTGGCCGCTACCGCGGTCTGACCGCCGAAGCTCGCCATCCAAACAGGCCCCCCATCGGAGGGCCCGAGCACCGCCGTCTGCGGCAGAACAACCTGCTGACCGAGCGCAGCCTGAGCATCAGCAAGAGTCGTCTGCTTGGCAAACGCCGGCAGCGGACGCGCCACCGTCGGAAGCGAGCCGATCATGTCTGGCTGCGACCCGACGGCCGCATGCTGCTGAGGCTCTAGCAACCGAGTGCCTGCGAAGGCAGCTCCCGTGGCAAGAATCAAGACCCCGATAAGAGCCATGCGATGCTTCCGGGTGGCGCGAGCGTCGACGGATCTCATCCCTCTCACGGGCAGTACGTCGGGTTCGTGGTAACCGTGACGTGCGTAGCAGACTGAGCCTGATTGTTGTAGTCCGGATCACTGTCGGTGAGGCAATTCTCGGCCGCCCAGGGATTCCAGCTGGAGTCATGTCCCATTTGCAACCCATCGAACAAGGACTGCGCCGAGTCATAACTGCTATGTCGCTCGCCATTCGTGGCGATTAGGCCCAGTCGGAAGTCGAGGTCTGCTAACTGAACGTTGTTGCCATCGTGTACAAACGTCCAGGGGTAGCTGCCACCACTACCGGCGTCGCTCCAGACGGCGAACGTGTCGCTTTGGTTCGCTGTGAGGTACCCGTGCTGGGTGCAGTGGGAAGTATTTGCTGTCACCCAGGCGGCTATAACGCGCTCCGCGCCGTCACCCGTTGCATTGCAGTTGACGACTCCGTCCGCGTTCTGGATCCACCCGACCTCCGCGTCATCGCCGGTTATGCCTATGACCTCCATGGATGAGACTTCCGTGCAGCCGACCAGGTGGTTGTAGATGTACATCCCTGGGTTTGTGACGCGCACCCCATAATGGTCGCCGCTGCTCTCGTTGACCGCGGCGTTGTAGTGGGTGGTGCCATCTCCGCACGTAGAAGCGCTCGCGATTGCCGGGAATGCGAACCATGCGGCAGTTGAGCCGATGAGGGCGCCGAGAAAAGTGACGAGGAGGAGCTTCGTGCGGAGCGTCCAGTGAGAAGCGCGCCCTCGACCCAGTCCACGCTGCCGTGGTCTGGTGGCCGCAGCAACAATCTCCCAGCGCCGCATCCGCGCCTCCTTCGTTGCTTGTTGCACTCATACTCCGCGGACATGCCTGCTGTCAAGGACGGCAGATAGCTCGCGCCCCGCTCGGCCGACCGAGCGGGCGGGCCACCGAACTTCGAAAAGTGCCTCGCTGCAGGAAGAACGTTGTAATTAGTGCAGCAGGAGTAGAGCTAGCCGAACAGCTTTCCAACCCTCGGGAAACTCTCACCCGCCTCCTCTCGACTCCTCTCACGACCGGCCAGGAGGACCAAGAAGGCGCTTTAGGCAGTCTAGCGAGCTTCAGGAGTTGGCTCGTAAAGGCGGGCCGGTTTTCCCGGAGTTCCGACCCTCGCGGCAGATACGGTGCGCGCCGATGAAGCGCGATGTTCTCTTCGTAATTTCGGGCCTTGGTGTCGCCGGCCAGGCGCTCGTCGCGCTCTTGCTCCTACTCGGACTCCTCGCGCTCGGCGGCGTGCGCGGCCCGCTTGACGTGGTACGGCGTTGGCTTTGGGGCCACGAGCTTTGGGCCGGCTTCGTCGTCGCCGCGCTCGCAACGGGCGGCAGCCTCTTCTACTCCGAGATCGAGCTCTTCCAGCCGTGTGAGCTCTGCTGGTACCAGCGGATCTGCATGTATCCGCTCTCGATCCTCCTGCTCGTCTTCGCCTGGAAGGGCCAGCATCGAGCGGCGCGCTATCTCCTCGCGCTGCCGATCGGAGGCGCCTGCGTCTCGATCTACCACATGCTGATCCAGTACGGCGCGATCCACGAGCTGCAGGCCTGCACCCAGACCGCGGGCGGCTGCTCGTTCAACTGGCTGGCCGTTCCCGTTCAGAACGCGTCGTTCGGCTACCTCGCGATCCCGACGCTCGCGCTGACCGCCTTCCTCCTTCTCATTGGATTCTTGGTCCTCGCCGGTGCCGGATCGAGCGACGCGGTTACGCTTCCCGCCGATGCCGAGCGGTAAGAGGGCCAGACAGCAACGCCAAGCGGCGGCAGTTCGGACGCCGCCGCCGGTGCGCTCGAAGGGAAGCGGCGGAGGCGTGTCGATCAACCTCAGCCGACGGGCTCTCCTGATCATCGCCGCGGTTGTCGTCGTCGCCGGCGCAGGCATCGGGCTCGGCATTGGCTTGAGCGGCGGCGGCAGCAGCGGCACGACCAACGGAACCGGCGACACGGAGACGATCAACCTCGCCTCCGGCACTCCTGCCGTCGGTAGCTCCGGCAGCGCGGTCGCGCTTCAAGGCGCGCCTGATGTGGCGAAGCTGTTCAAGGGCATCCCGCAGAGTCAGTTCGTCCTCGGGAAGCCGACGGCCCCGGTCGAGCTGCTCGAGTTCATCGATCTGCAGTGCCCGGTCTGCCAGCAGTTCGAGACGACCATGCTCCCCACCCTGGTCACGAACTACGTTCGCACCGGCAAGCTCCGGATCAAGATGGAGCCCTGGTCGATTCTCGACCGCCCAGGGACGGGGGTCGTCGACTCAGACCGCGGCCAGAAGGCAACGATCGCCGCCGCGGCGCAGAACAAGGCCTTCCAGTTCGCCGAGATCCTCTACGACAACCAGGGCGTAGAGGACAGCAACTGGATGAACGACTCAGTGATCTCTGAGGCCGCGGCCAGCGTCGACGGCCTCAAGCCCGCCCAACTTGTCAGCGACGCCAACTCAGGCGCCACACAGACGCTGGCACAAGGCGTCGACAGCCTCGCCTCCTCGCTCAACGCGAAGTTCTCAGGATTCACCGGGACGCCCGGGCTCTTCCTTGTCAAGGGCAACGGCAGCCCCCAGTTCTACGGCTCCGGGCTACCGAATCTCGCCAACCTCGAAGCCCAGATCAACGCCCTCGCCAAGTAGCGCGCGCCCGGCCGAGCCCCGGCACAATCGGGGGCGTGGTTCCGATCGTGTCCGCCGCGGTGGCGGCGCTTCTCTTCCTTCAGGCAGTGGCGCGCCTGCGCCGGCGTGGCCGCGCCGATTTAGCAGGCTGGGATCGGATCGCACTCTTCGTCGCCGGGCTAGGCGTGACGCTCTTCGCCCTCGTCGGGCCACTCGACCGGCTCGCCGACGACAAGCTCCTCTCGGCGCACATGGCCCAGCACGTCCTAATCGGCGACCTCGGCCCCGCGCTGATGATCACAGCGGTGCGAGGGCCGCTCCTTGTCTTCTTTCTTCCCGCCCCGATCCTCGCTCCACTCGCGCGCAGCAACCGAGTCCGGGCGATCCTCAGCACGCTCCTCCGTCCGCGGGTCGCGTTCTCGCTCTGGGCCGCGAACCTTTTGATCTGGCATATCCCCTACCTCTACGACCTGGCCCTCACACACCAGAACCTCCACGACTTCGAGCACCTGTGCTGGGTGTTCTGCGGGATCCTCGTCTGGACCCTCCTCGTCGATCCGGGCAGGCACCGGCGCCTAACCGTCGGCGGTCGCGTCGCGCTCGCGGCAGCGATGTTCGCGGCCGGAATGATCCTCTCGGACGTGCTGATCTTCACGTTCATGCCTCTCTACCCGTTCTACCACGGTGCATACGGGATCTCGGCGCTCCTAGACCAGCAGCTCGCCGGAATCGCGATGACGGTCGAGCAGCTCGTCACGCTAGGGATCTGTGCCGCGTTGCTTCTCTGGCCGCGCCGGAGCCGCGCGCGGACGGCTCGGCTGGCCGCATCACCGAGCTGACGGCCGGCTAGCGACTACGCGCTTGCGCATGGCGGACTCGGTTGAGTAGCCAGGTGAGTGTCGGCCACCCCTTGACGCTCACGTCGTAGTAGAAGAGAAAGCGCCCCTTGCCGCCGACGAGGGTCAGCCAGGGCGAGTCTTGCACGCGGTAGCCGTCGGCGACACGCCCGCTCCGGTCGATCACAACCGGGTACGAAAGCGGATGCGGCAGTCCCGTGAGTAAGCGCAAAAGCGCCCCGGGGGACGCCTCGACACCGGCCTCGTCGATCGCCACGAGCGGCGGCAGACCGTGGCCGGCGTAGCGGTTCAACTCCTGGAGGCCGGCGCGCATGTTCAGCACCTCGCTCTCCCAAGTGTCGAAGAAGAGGACGAGGTGCGGCCCGGTGTCGGGGCCGAGCTTGATCGTTCCTCCTCCTGCCCGCGGGAGTGTCACGTGCTGACGAGGCCCGAGCAAGCGGATCGTTTGGAGCGACGTGGTGTCGCGCACCTGCGGGTGGCTCGGCAGGAGCGCGGCGATGCTCAGCGCCATCTCCTGCCCGAGCTGGTCGACGCTGGAGTAGGCCATCTGGCTCATGTAGAGGCGCGAGAGGCGACCCTGCTGGTTGATCACGAAGGTCGCCGGCGTGTGGTCGATCTGTCCCAGCACGACCGCGGCGGCGATGTTGTACGCCTTCCAGACTCGCTTCAGCTCGGGCAGCGAGCCGTTGAGGAAGAGCCATTTGCGCATCATTCGATGGGCCCGCGAGTAGTCGCGCACGTACTTCACCTGCGTCGCATCCGGGTTCGCGCCGACGCCGAGCAGCTGGACATCCTTCGCCGCGGACCCCAGCAGCGCCTTCGCGTGCAACATCGCCGTCGTCGTCAGGGGACAGATCGTGGTGCAGAGCGGGTCGTTGAAGCTGAGGACGACGACCTTGCCACGAAAGGAGTTGAGCGAGACCCGCTTGCCGAACTGATCGGTCAGCGTGAAGTTCGGAGCGCGGCCGGACATCTGCGTCCCCGGGTCGAGCCGAGGGTTCGCTACCGCGCTGGCGTCGACGGGGAAAGTGGGAGCTGTCGACTCACCCGGGCCGCGCGTCGCGATCGCAACGCCGACACCGCCAGCGATCCCCACGAGCAGCGCCGTAGCGAAGACCATCCAGCGAAACCGCATGCCCGTTGAGTTTTAGCTGGAGTCAGGCTCTGGGCCGCGGATGATCCCGCGATTCGATCGCCAAGCCCTGAGCGAGCGGACAAGCGATCGGACATCTAAAGGTGCCCCGTTGCAGGCAAAACGTTGTAATAAGCGCAACAGGAATGGAGCTAGCCGGGCTCGAACCGGCGACCTCCTGATTGCGAACCAGGCGCTCTCCCAACTGAGCTATAGCCCCGCGGGGGCGAAGTCTAGCCGCGTTTTTCGTCGAGCCGGCCCCCGCGGATCGTCTTCGCCATGTCCGCCGATTCTTCGCGATAGACGGAGCCGTCGTCGAACTCGATCCACGGGAACTTGTTCTGGCCGGTCTTCTCGATCGTGTGCGGGCGACTCGAGGATTTGAACGCCGAGCCCTCCTGCACGACCTCGTAGTCCACGCCGGCGGCGTCGAGCGCCTTCGTGACTTTCCAGCACGGATGCGCCCCGAACTTCGCCCACATGCCGCTGCAGCGGTGCAACTTCACGGCCATCGTCTGCCTCCTCGTCAGGCGGCGAACAGGGTCAGGTCTGGTTCGCGCTCGCCGCGTAGTACTTCTAGGTCGACTATGACGCAACGGATTGCGCGCGACTCGGCGAGGGCGATGGCCTGCGGCTTGAGGCGTTGTGCGGCAAGGATCCCGCGGCAGCCGGACTTCGCGGGATCCTCGCGGATGAAGGCGAGATAGCGCGTCAGCTGCTCGACGGCTTCGATCGTCCCCGTCCGCTTGATCTCGACCGCGACCCACTCGCCGGCGGCGTCCTTGCACATCAGGTCGACGGGGCCGACCTCCGTCGCCCACTCGCGCTTGACGAGCGTGAGCGGCTCGCCGAGCGCGTCGGGCGCCTCGGCAAGCGCCAGTTGCAGGTCGCGCTCGACGCCGTCCTTCTGCAGCGCCGCCGACTCGCCCATGTCGTGCGTCACGTCGCTCAGCACCTCGACGAGCCGGATCTCGAGCTGGTCCTCTGTTTTGGGCTTCGTCACGACGAGCTTGTCGCCCTCGTCGGCGACAAACGTCGGCGCCGTCATCCAGTTGAGCGGCTTGAAGCCGCCGGCGTCGTCGTGGACGAGCACCGAGCCGTCGGACTTGAGGATCAGCAGCCGCACCGCCTCGGGGAGGACGGCGGAGAGACGGCCGGAGTAGACAACCTCGCAGCGGGCGACGATGAGACGCACCGGCGGAACCTACTGTCCGTTTCGGACAGGTCAGCCCGGTGCGACTAAACAAACTGGCGCCGCTGGTGCATCGTTTGGGTGATGGCACGAGCTGCAACGCTCACCAGCGAACTTGAAGCCGTGTACCGGGGCCTCTACCCGCAGTTCCTCCGGGTCGCGGTAGCGATCCTCGGCGATGAGGCGAGCGCCCACGACGCTGTTCAGGACGGGTTCGCGCAAGCGTTACGCGAGCAGCACTCCTTCCGCGCCGAAGGGCCGCTCGAGGCGTGGGTGTGGCGAACGGTCGTCAACGCCGCCCTTGCTTCCCGGCGTAGCCGCCTCGCGCGGCGCGAGAGCTCAGAGCCCGTCGAGGCTCCAAGCTCTAACGGCAGCGGCTCGGACGAATCGGGAGTCCGCGCCTGGGTAGCGACTCTGCCGGAGCGCCAGCGGCTCGCTGTCTATCTGCGCTACTACGCCGACCTCGACTACCGCGCGATCGCGGAAGTGCTGGAGATCGAGGTGGGGACGGTGTCGGCGACCTTGAGCTCGGCGCATCAGGCGTTGCGCCACTCACTACAGGAGGTTGGGCAATGACCGACGTCGAGGCACTCGTCCTTTCTGAGCTGCATCGGATGCTTCCACTTCCGGATGGAGGCCGAGCGGATTGGGGCGACGTGCTTCGCCGTGCCGGTCTCTCGGGCAGTGGCCGCCTCCCGCGCCGGCGCGCTCTGCTCCTGGTTGGCGCAGCTGCCGTCGTCGTCCTGGCGATCGCCGTGCCGGCATTCGGCCTCGCCCATTCGATGGTTGATTGGTTCTCTGCTGCGCCTGCTCCGGAGCCGGCGCAGAGGTCCTTCCAGTCACTCGACATCGGCGCGCCTGCCGGAATGGCTCCGGGCGTGAGCGGCCCGGCTCGCAGCGTCATCGATGCCCGGGTGAACGGAAAGGACGTGCACCTCTGGGTCGCCCCCACCGCGAGTGGCGGCTTCTGCCTCCTGCTGGAGAACTCCGGCGGCGGCTGCGACCGCGATCGACAGCTGCCCATTGCGCTCGTCCTCGACGGAGGCACGGAGGAGATCCCACCCGTGGTCTTCGGAGACGCCCTCCCGTCCGGCGTCGACCACATCCAAGTGGCCTTCGCCAACGGCCAGAGCGTCTCGATCCCGGTCGTCTACGTCTCCCCCCCGATAGACGCCAGCTTCTTCGTCTACCAGCTTTCCGGGACCGGCTCTCACCCGGCCGACTGGCCGGCGACATTCGACGCGATTCGCAGCGACGGGACTGTTGTGGCGTCGACCACGATGGGGAAGGGCGTCGGCATCCCACCAACTGCGGTGACAACGACAACGAGCGGCTAGCTAAGCGGATCAGCCGCGCTCGACGCGCGAGCCGCCGACGATCGCGTCCGTCCCGTCGGCGAACCGCACCCAGGCCTTGCCCTTGCCGTCGTAGTCCGGAGACCAGACGAGAAGCGTCGCGTCCTGGCCGGCGACGCGCACACGCTCGGTTCCCTCCGGCGTGTCGCCGCTCCAGACACGGACGAACGGGTTCGCCTCGCGCTCGCGGCCGATCGTCGTCTCCTCCGTGTGGCCGGGCAGGACGCGCAAGGTCGCCGCGAGCGGGAGAAGAACGTCCATCACCGAGTGCCGCACCTGCTCGACGTTGCCGCCGCCGACCGCGTCGCGGAAGAGCACGTCTCCGGTCGCGACCACCTCGTCGCCGACGACGAAGGAGACGTGATCGTCGGCGTGACCGGGAGTCGCCAGCCCGCGCACCGCCAGCCCCTCCCACTCCCATTCGCCCGGCTCCGCGATCACCGGGATCTCGTAGCGGCCGGCGAGCTCGTCCTCGTTCTCGACGTGATCGTGGTGGGAGTGCGTGCGCAGGAGCGCGACCGGCCGCGCGCCCCACTCCTCGATCGCAGAAACGAGCGGCTCGACGTCCGCGCCGGAGTCGACGAAGACCGCGACTCCTCCCTCCTCCGCGGCGAGCGCGTAGGCGTTCGAGAGCCAACTGGGATGCATGCTCCTAGCGACGAGCATCGGCCGCTAGGCTAGCCCCCATGGCCGGACTCATGGGGCGCACAGCGCTCGTCGTCAAGTCGAAGTACTCGAAGCTCCTCAACCGGGCCGAGAACCCGACCGAGACGCTCGACTACTCGTACGAGCAGATGCTCGAGCAGCTCCAGAACATGAAGCGCGGCGTCGCCGACGTCGTCACCGCGAAGAAGCGGATCGAGTTGCAGCAGCAGAAGCTCGAGCAGAACGTCGTCACGCTCGAGTCGCAGGCGCGCGAGGCGGTCACCGCGAACCGGGACGACCTCGCGACCCAGGCGCTGCAGCGCAAGGCCGTCGCGCAGCAGCAGCTGCAGGACATGGACGGCCAGGTCAAGCAGCTCGCCGACCAGCAGGAGAAGCTCATCGCCGCCGAGCAGCAGCTCGAGGCCAAGATCGAGTCCTTCCGCTCGCAGAAGGAAGTCCTCAAGGCGCAGTACACCGCGGCCGAGGCAGAGGTCAAGGTCGGCGAGGCCGCGACCGGGATTGGCTCGCACATGCAGGACACGGGCCTCGCGATCCAGCGCGCGAAGGACAAGACCGAGGAGATGCAGGCGCGCGCCGGCGCGATCGACGAGCTCACCTCCAGCGGCGCGCTCGAGGACTTCTCGGCCGGCGACAAGACGCAGCTCGACCGCGAGCTCCAGCAGATCTCCTCCACGAACCAGGTGAACGACGAGCTCGCGAAGCTCAAGGCGGAGGTCGGCTCCGGCGACGCGCCGAAGGCGATTCCAGCTTCTGAGCCCGCCGGCGACGACGCGCCGAAGTCCTGAGCCCGCTCGGCGACATCCTCTTCGGCCGCAAGAAGCTCAAGCAACCCGCTGCGGAGAAGCTGTTCGCGCTCTCGACCGCGGCGGTGACGCTCGACACGGAGTGCTCGCTCAAGCCCACGGGCGACTCGGCGCTGATCTTCAAGCCGCTCTCTGCGGGCGAGTTCACGTCGACCGAGAACGATGCGGAGGAGCTGCTGAAAGGCGTCGCCGCAAGCCAAGGCTCCACGATCGACCGCAAGACGGACACGTTCGGCTTCGAGTGGGTGATCGTCCGCGATCCTCAGCTCGACGATCAAGTCGCCGGCGTCCACGCACTCGCCTCAGAGCTGGAAGAGCACGGCTTCGGTGGCCAGCTCCTAGCCGCGGCGTTTAAATTCGAAGGAAGCGCCTTCGGCAACGGGCATCCTGTCTACTGGATCTACGGCTTCAAGACGGGAACGTGGTGGCCGTTCATCCCAACGGGCGAGAAGCAAGAGCGTGACAACGCGCAAGAGCTCGAGCTGAAAGCGAAGCTCGAGCCTGAGCTCCCGATCGAGCCCGACCTCAGCAAGTGGCTCGCTCTGTTCGACGCTCCGATCTAGAGGCGATTAGGCGTGAGCGGGGACTCGCGCAAGCCAGAGCTTCGTCCGGAGGGCCTTTAGCGGCCGCCCCGATACCGGTAGAGCCACAAGCCAGCCGATGCGGCGGTCACCGGGCCGGAGGCGAAGACTCCGCACAGCGGGGCTTAGCCGCAGGCCGTACTGCGCTCGCGCCGGCCCCCACCGCGCGCGAGCGCACGAGGCAGCCAATCCATCCAGAGCATCGAAAGCCAGAACAGCACGGAGCGCGCCGGAACCGCGCTTCCGGCGCGCGGAGTTCCTTATCCCAGCGAGCGAGTGCGCAGCACTCGCGAGCTACGAGACGGGCTTGCCCATCTCGCGGGCGATCTCGGAGAGAGCCGCGAGGCGCTTTTCGAGCGGCGGGTGATCCATCATCCACTCGCTCATGTTCGACTTCCAGTTCGTCGGGATGATGAAAAAGGCGTTCATCCCCTGCACCTCGCGGAGGTCCTGCTGCGGGATCTGCGTGATGCCGCTCGAGATCTTCTGGAGCGCGCTCATCAGGTTCTCCGGAGCGCCGGTGATCAGCGCCGAGCCGCGGTCGGCCGCGTACTCGCGGTAGCGGGAGATGGTCCGGATGAGGATGAAGCTGATCGCGTAGACGACCATCGAGACGAGGAAGACGATGAGCCAGACCGGCACCTGGTTGCTGTTGTTGTTGCTGCGATTCCCTCCGCCGTAGCCGCCGCCAAAGCCGCCGAACATCCCGGCGTAGAGACCGAAGCGGGTCAGCATCGCAGCGAGCATCGCGAAGAAGCTCGCGACCGTCATGACGAGAACGTCGCGATTCGCGATGTGGGAGAGCTCGTGGCCGAGCACTGCTTCGACCTCCTGCGGGTCGAGCCGGTGCCAGAGGCCGGTCGTCACCGCGACGGCGGCGTGCTTCGGGTTCCGGCCGGTGGCGAACGCGTTCGGGACGTCGCTGTCGACGACGGCGATCCGCGGCTTCGGCAGGTCGGCCATCGCGCAGAGCCGTTCGACCATCGCGTGCAGGTCGGGCGCCTCGTCGGCGGAGACGATCTTCGCGCCGGAGGCCCTGAGCGCGAGCTTGTCGGAGGTGTAGTACTGGAAGAACGCGAGCCCGACGACGATCAGCAGCATCGGCGCGAGCCCGACCTTCAGGACGCTGAAGAGGACGACGGCGAAGATGACGTAGAGGAGGCCGAGCAGCGTGCTCGTGAAGAGCATCCGCAGGGAGAGCCCTCTGTCGCGACCGAAGTTCCGGCGGTTCACGACAGCAATGCTACTGAGGCGGCGCGCGCTACAGGTACCTGCACGGGCGGTCTTAGCGCTTCATTAGAGTCTCTGCCGGTGCGCCGTCCCGCCCTCATCGCCGTCGCTCTCCTCGGCGCCTTCGTGCTCGCGGCCTGCGGCGCCGAGGGAGTCGTGTCGCCGACGGGGAAGGTGATCGGCAAGCAGATCTCGACGCCGACGGTGACCTTCCCGATCGTGCCGGCCTTCCACGCCAAGGGCGACGCGACGAAGGGGAAGGCAATCTTCCTCACCAACTGCGGCAGCTGCCACACGCTCGCCGCAGCAAAGACGACCGGGACGATCGGCCCGGACCTCGACACGTTCACGCCCGCGCCCGACTACCAGGCGGCGACCGCGCAGGTGACGAACGGCGGCGCTGTGATGCCGTCCTTCAAGGGCACCCTCGCGACGCAGCAGATCGCGGACGTCGCCGCTTTCGTGGTCACGTCCATCGGCGGCAAAGCGCCGTAGAGCTTCCGGCGGATTTCCCGCGGCGCGTCGCCGCTTTCGCGCTCGACCTCGACCGGACGCTGATCGCGGAGGACGGCGTGCTGCGGCCCCGCACGCGCGACGCGCTCGGTCGCGCGCGAGAGAGCGGCGCGCACGTGGTCATCGTCACCGGCCGGATGTTCCGCGCCGTGCGGCCGTATCTCGAGCAGGCCGGTCTCGACGATCCCGTCGTCTGCTACCAGGGCGCCGTCGTCGCGGATCCCGCGAGCGGCGAGTTCCTGCTCCACCTCCCGATCCCCCTCGCCGAAGCCCGCGAGGCGATGGATGCAGTGATCGCCGCCGGCTTCCACCTCAATTGCTACGTCGACGACCTGCTGTACGTCGCGGAGAAGACGCCCGAGGCGCGCCGTTACGCCGACTTCCAGCACCTCGAGATCCACGTCGTCGGAGACCTGCGCGACTGGCTCGACCGCGACCCGACGAAGCTCGTCGCCGTCGGCGATCCGGCTGCGCTCGACGCGCTCGAGGCGGGGCTGAAGCCGCGCTTCGCGGACCGCCTCTTCATCTCCAAGTCGCTGCCGTTCTTCCTCGAGTTCGCGCATCCTGACGTGAGCAAAGGCAGCGGGCTCGCCTTGGTCGCCGAGCGGCTCGGCTTCTCCGCGGAGGAGACGGTCGCGTGCGGCGACGGCGAGAACGACCGCGAACTGCTCGACTGGGCCGGCTTCCGCGTCGCCGTCGCAAACGCGCACGAGGACGTGCTCGCGCGCGCCGACCTCGTCGTCCCGCCGGTGCAGGAGGAAGGCGTGGCCGCCTTGCTGGAGGCGTACTTAGACTCACTCCCGTGATCGACGCCCGCGCAGCGCGCAACGAGCCCGAGAAGTTCCGTCGCCGGCTGGCGCGCAAGGGCGCGGCCGAGGCGTTCGACGCGTGGCTCGCCGCCGACGAGCGCTGGCGCGAGCTCGTCCCCCGCGTCGACGATCTCCGCTCGCGCACGAAGGTGAAGGGCAAGCCGACGACCGAGCAGCTCGAGGAGCTGCGCGGGATCAAGGAGGAGCTGCAGGCAGCGGAGCGCGAGCTCGCCGAGGCGGAGGCGGCGCGGGACGAGATCGGGCTGCGCATCCCGAATCCGCCCGCTGACGACGTCCCCGACGGCGCGACAGAGGACGACGTCCGCGTCGAGCGCGTTGTCGGAGAGCCGCCACAGCTTGCGGAGGCGAAGGAGAGCCTCGAGCTCGGCCGCTTCGACATGGAGCGGGCCGCGCGAATGAGCGGCGCCCGTTTTGGCTACTGGATCGGAGACACCGGCCGGCTCGCATTCGCGCTCTACGCGTATGCGATCGACCGCCTGGTTGCCAAGGGCTTCGAGTTCGTACTCCCGCCTGTCCTCGTTCGCGAGGACGCGCTGATCGGCACCGGCGCTTTCCCGACCGACACGGTGAACGTCTACAAGGTCGAGGAGGATCCGCTCTACCTCGCCGGCACGGCGGAGATCCCGCTCGCAAGCCTCCATGCCGGCGAGATCCTCGACGCGAGCGACCTCCCGCTCCGCTACGTCGCGTTCTCCCCCTGCTTCCGGCGCGAGGCAGGCGCCGCGGGCAAAGACACGCGCGGCATGTTCCGCGTCCACCAGTTCAACAAGGTCGAGCAGTTCGTCTACTCGACACCCGAGACTTCGTGGGACGAGCTGGAGTCGATCCTCGAGAACACCGAGCAGCTCGTCCGTGATCTCGGCCTGGCCTATCGCGTCGTCACCCTGCCCGCCGGCGATGTTGCTCCGCAGTCGGCCAAGACGTACGACGTCGAAATCTGGTGGCCGAGCCAGAGCCGCTATCGCGAGATCGGCTCGATCACGAACGCGACCGACTTCCAGGCGCACCGGCTCGGGATCCGCTACCGGGACGGCAAGAACCCAGAGCCGCTCCACATGCTCAACGGCACCGCGGTCGTCGACCGGATGGCACTCGCGATCCTCGAGAACTTCCAAGGTGACGTGCCCGACGTGCTGCGCCAGTACGGCGCGCCCGAGCGCGTCACTCCCTGACCTGTCCGAAATAGCGTCTTGCGATCGCGACATTGCTGCGCCACGCTTTCGGCGTGACGGAGCCCGTCATCTATCGCGAAGAAGTCGTGGGTCTACTCTTCACGACGAACGACGTGTCGAGCGCGCTTCGGGAGATCCGCGACGTGCTCCTGGAGGAGGACGATGGCGAAGAAGAAGATGACGAAGGCCGACCTGGCCCGCTGGGACGAGAACAATCGGAGGCTTCTGGAGCTCGCGAAGAAAGCCCAAGCAGAGCTCGACCGCCGCAAGCAGTCGGAAGCGTCGTAGCTGCGACACTGATCCGGCGCGGCGGGGTGCCGGAGCGGTCGAACGGGGAGGTCTTGAAAACCTCTGACCCTTCACGGGGTCCCTGGGTTCAAATCCCAGCCCCGCCGCTTCGGCCCGTCTCAGCCTGAGATGCGGTGCTCCCGTGTCCGCTCCGCGTGCCACGCCAGGCCCATCGCCTCGAACGCCTGGGCGGCCTGCCCGACCAGCCTCTCGTCCTCCCGAAGCAGGCCGAGCGCCCGGAGTGCGAAAGGAGACACGTAGGACTCCTGCGCGATCCAGGCGGGTGCATCGGCCTCGACCCGCTCACGGTCGCCGAGGACGACGAGAGCGTCGAAGAGCGGCGCCCACGACTGGGAGTAGTCGACGATGAGCGGCTTCTCGTCCTGCCCGGACACGAGCCGGTCGAGCGCCGCGAGATCGCAGCGGGCCAGCGCGAGCAGCATCCGCGGTGGGTCGAATTGCGTGCCGTAGCCCTCCATGCCGATCGCCTCGGCCTCCTGCTCGAGTCGCTCCGCCTCTGCCCCGTCACCCGAGTGGGCCGCTGCGACGGCGCAGTAGAGGAGATTCGAGACGTTCATTGGGCACGGCGACGCAAGGTTCGCCTCGGTTCGTTCCTCGACCCTGGGTGCGAGAGCCAGGACGTCGCCCCACGCGCCGGAGAGCGACTCGACCAGCACCTCGGTTCCGATCGCATGCACGCGGTGGTGCGGCGTGAGCCCGACCGCAGTTTCCTCTTGCCGGCGCGCCGATTCGAGTGCCGCATCGATGCGACCTGCACCAAGCAGCATCCAGCCGCGGTACTGGTCGAGCGCGGCGCGTAGGTCGGGGTCGCGCACATCCGGCCACAGCGTCCGCGTCTTCTCGAGCAGAGGAAGGGCACTCTCGTAGTTGCCCTCCGCGAAGACGAACAGCGTCGCCAGTGTGGCAAGGGCGAACGCGTGGAGCTCGACGTCTCCGATCCGCTCGGCGAGCTCGACGGCCTCTTGCGCCGCAGACAGCTCGTCGGCCAGTTGCGCGCGCGCGATGAGCGCCTTCACTCGCTGGGCCGAACCATCGTCCGTGAGCTCCAGCGCGCGGTCGATCCACTCGCACGCCACTGCAGGGTCGGGTTGCGTCTTCCACATGCCGGCCCGTTGCACGAACTGATAGCCGAGCTCCGTGTAGATGTCCGCCGCCGGCCCGCCGAGCTCGACGGACATTTCCATCCCGGCGAGGAAGCCCTCGCCGTCGTACTTGAGCGCGTTCGCGCGGCCGATCTCGTACCAAAGCCGCGCTTGCTCGCTCGCATCCTGCTCGAGCTCGAGCGCGCGCCGAAGCAGCGTGAGCCCCTCGTCGATCTCATAGCGGCCGATCGCGAGCCCCGCCGCCCGGCGCAGCCAGTACAGCGCCTTGGCGAGCAGGCGCTCGTAGGCGACCTCGCGCGTGAGCGCGTGCTTGATCGCGTATTCCTCCTCCCCGGCGAGCGAGGAGCCGGCGCGACGGCGCACGAACTCGCGTTCCTCGAGGAGGTCGAAGTCGGGCGCACTGCCGAGCAGCGCCTGCAGCGGTCCCGTCCAGAAGATGCGCCCAATCACCGCCGCTGCCTGCAGCGCAGCCTTCTCGGCCGGCGGGAGCAGATCGATGCGTGCGGCGAGGACGGCCTGGACCGTATCCGGCAGGGCAAAGCCCGGCGGAAGCTCGCCGAACGACCACCCGCCGTTCGAGCGCGCGACCACGCCGCGATCGACGAGTGTCGCGATCAGCTCTTCGGCGAAGAACGGGTTGCCCTCGGCGCGGCCGACGACGAGGTCGGAGAGCGGAGCAGGGCACTCCGGGCCAAGCAGCTCAGCGACGAGCAGGCGCGTCTCCTCCGCCGGCAGCGCGTCGAGCCGGAGGAGCGTCCCGTGCCAGCTGGGGCGCCGCTCGACGAATTCGGGCCGCGCGGTCGTCACAAGGAGGAGTCGCCCGTCGACCCGCTCGGCGAGGAGCTCGATCAAGTCACAGAGATCGTCCTCCGCCCAGTGCAGGTCCTCGACCAGAACGACCGCCGGACGCTCTGCGGTCAATTCTTCGGCGAACTCGACCCAGCTCTCCTGCAGCCGCTCGCGGACGGTCAGCGGATGCATGCCCGGAGGAGGTGCGAGGCCGAGAGTGAAAGCCAGGCCGTCCCGCCCCACGCGCGCGGCGACGGTCTCCGGCGGGTCGCTGTCGAGGATCCCGAAGTGCTCCTTGAGCACCTCGCCCAGCGGCCAGTATGTGATCCCCTGGCCGTACGCGAGGCAGCGGCCGGCGCGGAGAAGCGGCTGTGGCTCGCGGCTGCTGAGCCACTGCCAGAGCTCGCGGACGAGCCGCGTCTTGCCGACGCCGGCGTCGCCGACGATCGTCAGGAGCTGCGCCCCGCCCGAGGCGGTCGACTCATGGGCCGCTCGGAGCGCGGCCAGTTCGTCCTCCCGCCCTACGAACACCGGCCGCAAGCCGCCGACGCCGCGAGGACGCATCAACGACAGCGCCCGAACGAGCTTGCGGCACACGACGCCGTCGGGCTTTCCCTTCGCCTGAATCGTCTGCGGCTCGAGGAACTCGAATGCGCCGCGCGCGGCCGCGGCCGTCCGCTCGCCGACGAGGATTTCCCCCGCAGCCGCCGCTTGCTCGAGACGGGCGCAGACGTTCACGGCGTCGCCGGTCGCGAAGGAGCTGCCTTCGCGGGGCCGGCCCACGACGACCTCGCCGGTATTGACGCCGATCCGGAGCGCGAGCCTGTCGCCGAAAAGCTCGGCGAGCCGGCGCTGCATGGCGAGGGCGACATGGAGCGCACGCTCGGGGTCGTCCTCATGCGCAGCCGGCACCCCGAAGGCGGCCATCACGGCGTCGCCGACGAACTTCTCCACTGTGCCGCCGGCGCGCTCGATCTCCGCGGCCATCGAGTCGTAAAAGCGGTCGAGCATGGCGCGCGTCCGTTCTGGGTCCTGCGAGCCGCCGAGCGCCGTCGATCCGACCAGGTCGGCGAAGAGCACGGTCGCCACCTTCCGTTCGCCCGCAGGCTCCGCCTCTCGCGTGACCGCCGCGCCGCAACCGGCGCAGAAGCGTGCCTCCGGAGAGAGCTCGACTCCACACTGCCCGCATACGGCCACGGCACGATTCTCGCGCGCGTCGCTCCGGGGTTCAATATCGTCCTTCCATGGAAGTGACGGAGGAGAGCGACGCGCAGCTCGTCGCCCGCTGCCGCGCCGGGGAAGCGGAAGCCTGGAACGAGCTCGTCGAGCGGTTTTCCCGCTACGTCTACGCCATCTGCAGCCGCGGCTTCCGGCTTCGCTCGCAGGACGCAGAAGACGTCTTCCAGGAGGTATTTGCGCGCGCATACGAGAAGCTCTCGGAACTGCGCAGCGACGACGCCGTCCGTCCCTGGGTCGCCCAGTTGACGCGCCGCCTCTGCATCGACCGGCTGCGGCAACTCTCCCGCGACACGCCCGACGCGACCGAGCCGGACGAGCAAGAGGCAGCCGACGTGCTCGCGACGCTCGACGAGGCGATGGCCGTGCGCGCCGCGCTCGACGTCGTGGGAGATCCCTGCCGGGAGCTCCTCGATCGCTTCTTCTGCCGCGACGAGAGCTATCGCACGATCGGGGAGGCTCTCGACATCCCCGCTGGCACGATCGCCAGCCGAATCTCTCGCTGCCTCGACAAAGTCCGTAGCGAGCTCGATGGAAGGAGTAGGGGCTCTCGCGCGTCATGAAGGGTGAGATGAACGGATACGACGAGGAACAGATCGGCCAGCTGCTCAGGCTGCTTCCTCCCGCGCCGGAGGCGTGGGTGCAGGCGGCGCAGGAGCTGCCCGCCGCCAGGGCGATGCTCGACGAGCTCGTCGCGCGGGTCGAGGCCGACGCGGAGTTCCGCCGAGCGCTCGAGGCCGATCTCGAGGACGCGCTGGCCGCAGGAGGCTACGAGCCCCCGCCGTTCGTCGTCTCGCGACTGCGCCGGCTCCTCAACAGGTCGTACTGAGCAGCGCGCCGAGGGAGACTCGGTGAGACACTGCCGGCGTGCGTAGGCTCGCCGATCTCTCCTTCACCGCGCTGCTGGAGGAGCTGGGGGCGCCGCGCGAGACGCCCGGGGCCGGCTCGGCACTCGCGGCCGCGCTTGCCGCCGGCGCGGCGACGGTGCAAATGGCCGCCCGACTGTCACGCGACAGCTGGCCCGAGGGCGCCGGCGTGGCGGCGCAGGCGGAGTCGCTGCGCGAGCGCGCCGTGCATCTGGTCGAGGAGGATGCGGAGGTCTACGAGCGCGCGCTCGAAGCCCGCGCGGATCTCGTCGACGACAAGCAGGAGCGACGCGACTGGACGCTCGGACAGGCAGTCGCCGCCGCGGCCGAGCCTCCACTCGCACTCGCGCGTCTCGCCGCCGACCTCGCCGAGCTGTGCCGAGAGGCGGCGGATCGGATCGAGCCGCGCGTTCACGCCGATCTGGCGGCGGCCGCAGCGCTCGCAGCCGGTGTTGCGCTGGGCGCCCGTTCGCTCGTCGCGGTGAACCTCACCGCGCTGCCAGACGATCCGCGCGTCGCCGAGGCCGACCGCCTGGCCGCAGCGGCAGCGGACGCAGCGGCGGCGATCGGAGCCGGACCATGAGAAGGGCCCGGCGTGGCCGGGCCCTTCACGGAGGGAGAACTCTCTAGGACTCGCGAGGGGCATCGACCCGAGGGGCCGCCGCCCGGTGCACGTGGCCCTCGACCTCGTTGTCGTCCTCGCTCGGCTCGTCGTTCGCGCCTGCGCGATGGACGTGGCCCTCGACCTCGTCCTCCATCTCGTCGTTCCGGGGCTCTTCCGACATCTTGTGGTCCTCCTTCGGGAATTCCATGGCGCCCCTGCGGCGCCGACATCCAACTAGACGTGCGCTAGCACGGGAATCTTCCCACCGGCCCTTCAATCTGGCAAGGAAGCCTGCGATCCTCTCCTGAGATGGACAGCATCTCCGCATCGCTGCGCGCCTTCGCGACGGTCCTCAAGAACCGTCGCGTACGGAACCTGCAGATCGCCGGCGCCGGCTCGACGCTCGGGACCTGGGCGTACGCGGTAGCCCTACCCGTCTTCGCCTACCACGCGGGCGGAGCTCGCGCCGTCGGGCTGCTCTTCTTCGCCCGCTATGTCCTCGCCGCCCTCGCGGCGCCCTGGCTCGGCGTCGTCGCCGACCGCTGGTCGCGCCAGCGCCTGATGCTGACAGCCGACGTGATCCGGGCGGGGATCTTCGCCGGCATGACCGCGGTCGCCAGCGTCCACGGCAGCCCGTGGGCGGTCTACGTGCTCGCGGTGACCTCGACGATCGTCTCCGGCTCATTTCCGCCCGCTCAAGCCGCGCTTCTTCCCACACTCGTCACGACGCCGGAGGAGCTCACGGCAGCGAACCTCGTCGGCAACACGATCGCGAGCCTAGGGATGTTCGCCGGGCCGGCGATCGCCGGGATCCTGCTGGCGGTCAGCGGCCCGACGGCGGTGTTCGCGCTCAACGGCGGGCTCTTCCTCTGGTCGGCGGCGTTCGTCCTACAGGTGGAGCGCGACGAGCGCCCGGAGCGAACCGAGCGCACGCACTTCCTCGCCGAGCTCGCGACGGGCTTCACCACCGTGCTGCAACGTCGGGCACTTCGCGTGGTCGTCGGCCTCACCGCAGCCGAGACCCTCGTGGTCGGCACGCTCGAAGTGCTGCTGGTGGTGCTGGCTCTCCGCCTCCTCCATTCCGGTAACGCCGGCGTGGGCTGGCTGAACACCGCCCTCGGCATCGGCAGCTTCGTGGGAGCCGCGGCGGTAGCGGTGCTGGCGGCGCGACGGCGACTCGCCGGGGGCTTCGCCATCGGGCTCATCCTCACCGGGGCCCCGTTCGCGGCCCTCGCCGCGCTCGGGACGCTACCGCCCGCGCTCCTCCTCCTCGGCGCGGTCGGGGCGGGCTCGATCATCGTCGAGGTGAGCGGGACGACGCTCTTGCAGCGCTCGGCGGACAACGAGGTCCTCGGCCGGGTCTTTGCCGTGCTCCAAAGCCTGATCATGGGATCGCTGGCGCTCGGGTCGATCATCGCGCCCGGTCTCGTAAGCTGGCTCGGGCCGCGAGGCGCGCTGATCGCCGCAGGCGCCTTCCTTCCCGCCCTGCTCGTGCCGCTCTGGCCGTCGCTACTGAGGATCGATGCAGCGGGAGAGGTGGCGACCGAGCCCCTCGCGCTCCTGCGCGGTGTGGAGATCTTCGCTCCGCTCCCGGAGCAGCTCCTCGAGCGGCTCGCGGCGAGCGCCACGACCGTCGATGCGGCGCCGGGGCGGGAAGTCGCGACGCGCGGCGAGACCGGTCACTACTTCTACGTCATCGCCTCGGGCGGGGCCGCCGTCGAGCTGGAGGACGGCGCCACGCGAGAGCTCGGTCCCGGCGACTACTTCGGCGAGATCGCGCTGCTACGCGACGTGCCGCGGACGGCGACGGTGCGGGCGGTGGGCGAAACGCGCCTGTACGCGATCGCGCGGGAGGAGTTCCTCGCAGCCGTGACCGGCCATGGCCCGGCCCTCGCGGCTGCGGAGGCCGTCATGGCAGGGCGGCTCTCGACCGGCGCCCTAGCGGGCTAGCAGCCTGTCCAACGCCCGGAGGAGCTCGAGAGCCGCGTCCCGCTCCTCCTCCTCGAGTCGCGCCGCCACCCGCGCCAACGGCGCCAGACGTCCTTCGCCCGCGAGCGCGAGGCGGGCTCGCCGCGCTCGCTGCAGGAGGTCGAGCGCAATCGCGGCCTGATTCGCGAACAGCCCGAGCAGGTCGACCTCCGCCAGCCTGACCCGCGAGTCGGGCGGCCGGTCGAGGACTTCGAGCACTCCGAGCGCACGCTCGTCCACGAGGAGCGGCACCGCCATCATGTTCTTCGGGACGTAGCCCGTCGACTCGGCCGCCTCGCGGGAGAAGCGCGCGTCGGACGTGAGATCGTCGATCACGAGCGGCTGGCGCGTCGTCAGCACCCAGCCCGCTACCCCCGTGCCCGCCGGGAAGCGCATCCCGAGCAGCTCGCCCGCGCCCTCGCCGGCGACCGCCTCGAACACGAGCTCCTCCGCCTCTTCGTCGAGGAGGAAGACCGACGCCGCTTTCGCGCCGAAGATCGCGCGCGCCACCTCGACCGTCGCCTGCAGGAGATCGCGGTGCGCCTCGTCCGCGCCGAGCACGCCCGCCGCGACGGCGGCCTCGAGCTCGCTCATGCCTCGCTCCGCGCGTTCGTGGCGGTCTGGTAGAGCACGCTCTTCAGCTGGAACGGTGTCAGCTGTGGGTGCTTGGCGAGGATCAGCGCGCAGATGGCCGCGATTTGCGGAGTGGCGAAGCTGTTGCCGGTGCACCGCAGCGTGCCGCCGCCGAGCCACGCGACGTCGAGGTCGAGGCCTCGTCCGAAGAATTCCACCGGCGGCGAGGGGTTGTAATAGAAGGTGAGCGGGTCGGCCTCCTCGTGGCTGCCGACCGAGATCACGCTGGCGAATCGCCAGGGGAAGCTCTCCACGGGCATGTTGTGGGCCGAGGCGACGATGACGGCACGGCGGAAGTAGGCGCGGTCGGCGAGCTCGTGTAGTCGCTCGACGTACTTCGTGCGCGTCGTCGAAAGGCTCATGTTCACGACCTGGAAGCCTTGCTCGATCGCCCAGGCGAGGCCGTGCAGCATGATCTCGCCGCCGCCGGCGTAGCCGGCGCCGAGCACCCGGACACTCGTCAGCTCGACGTCGGGAGCGAGCGAACGGACGACCCCCGCGCACGCAGTGCCGTGGCCGCAAAGATCGCCTTCGCCGTTGTCCTCGACACGCAGCTCGCCGTCCTCCCCGCGCAGCACGGCGACAGAGCGGTCGACGCGGCCCACCAGCGGATGGTCCAGCTCGATCCCGCTGTCGAGAATGCAGACGCGTACGCCGACGCCGGATGAGCCGCCCCAGGCCCAGTCCCGCGTGACCTCGTCGGGCAGGGTGACAGGCACGCCGATCCGCTCGACCGCTTCGGCCGGGAGGCTCCAGGCAGGAAGCGCCTCCTCTTCGGACTCGTGCGCGACGACCACCCTCCCGACCACGCCCCGATGATCGCACAGTTCTCCCGCCGATCCTCAGTTCGAGGCGGCCGCGCCGCTAGCGTTCCGCCGATGGTTGCGGGCGAGGATCTCCGCGGGCTGATGCGGCTCTGGCCGCATGGCGTCTCGATTCTCAGCGTCGACGTCGAAGGCGACCGGATGGGCGTCACCGTCTCCTCCCTCGTCTCGCTCTCGCTCGAGCCGCCGCTGATCGGCGTCTCGATCGGCAAGGACGCGTCCTGCTACGAGCTCCTCCGCGCCGCCGGCCGCTTCGCGGTCAGCCTCCTCGGCTCCGACCAGGAGGACATCGCGCGCCGCTTCGCGTCCGGCTATCCGCCGATCGTCCACTGGGAAGGCGTGCCGACCCGCGAAGGGCACGTCGCGCCGCTCATCGACGGCGCGCTCGGCTGGATCGAGGCCGAGACGAAGGTCGAGGCGGACGCCGGCGACCACACGTTCTTCATCGCCGACGTCCTCTCGATCGAGCACGGGCCGTCCGAGCGCGCCCTCGTCTACCGCGAGAGCACCTACCACTCCGTTTGAGCTAGGGGTTCGCCGGCAAGCCGGACTGCGCCACCGCGATCAGCTGGTCCTGCGTCAGCCCGTGCGCGAAGAGCACGAGATACGGCGAGTACTCGCCCATCTGTGGGAGGGCGAGATAGATCGCGCTCGCCCCCGAGGAGTCGGGTGGGACGACGTAGCCCTGGTAGTTGCCAACGTCGACGGCCTGCGCTCCCGTGGGGATCTTCGCGTAGACGCCTGCGGCGGCAAACGCCTCGAGACAACCGCCGTCGGCGGAAGCCGCCGCAGCGAAGTCGCCCGGATCGTCGCGCGGATCCGACGCGCCGACGCGCGGGTTGATGATCATCGTCGTCTGGCACGCGGTGTCCGACGCGGTGAAACCTGCGGGCGTCCTGAAGTCGTAGCCGGCCAGCTGGATCCTCGGCCCGGTCAGGGCGATGCGGTGGGGTCCGCTCGTCTTGGCTACGGGCTTGTTCGTGTTGTTGAAAGCGTCGGTCGCGACGGTCACCACCGACGCGGCGACGATTACCGCGCCGGCGAGCACGAGCACGCCGCGCCGCCTTCCGCGATCTACGACCGGTTGCCGGTCCAAGCCGAGGATCTGCGTGAGGATCCGATCCTCCTCGCCGTCGTCGACCAGCTTGTCCGCACCGGCATGGAGCGGCGTACCGGCGGCCGCGAGACGTTCGAGTGCGTTACGAGTGCGCATCAACGTGCCTCCTTGTCGTCTGCGGCGCAGGCGACGGCGATTCGGGTTCGAGTGCCCGCTCCAGCCGCCGGCGCGCCCGATGCAGGCGGACGGTGAACGCGAGCCGGGTGACGCCGAGGACCTCTGCGGCCTCGGCGGCGGTCAGCCCGTCCCAGCTGACGAGCCGAAGTACTTCTCGGTCGCGTTCTCCGAGAGCCGCGAACGCAGCAAGAGCCTGGTCGCGATCCGCAAGGGCTGCGGCGGGATCGGTCGGCCCGGCCGCATCGTGGCCCGCCCGCAAGCGCGTCGCGAGAGCCTCCCGCCGGGTCTGCGAGCGGAACTGGCCCGCGATCACCCGCCGGGCGACGCCGAGCAGCCACGGACGCGGCTCGGCCGGGACGTCGTCGAGACGCCGCCACGCGACGAGAAACGTCTCCGCCACGACGTCTTTCGCGCGCTCGGGGTCGATCCGCACCGCGGCGAACCGCAGCACCGCCCTGAAGTTCTCGCGATAGATCCGCTCGAACCGCTCTCTGTCGTCCGCCATCGCTGAGGAGATGGCCGGCACAGCGCCGAAATTACAGTGCCCGCTGATGATCGACGCAGTCGTCTTCGACCTCGACGGCGTGCTGCTCCAGTCCGAGGAGGTCTGGGACGGCGTGCGCGAGCGGTACGTGCGCGAGCGCGGCGGCCGCTACGACGAGCAGGTGCAGCGGGCGATGATGGGGATGTCGGCGCCGGAGTGGTCGCGCTTTTTGCACGAAGACGCGGGCGTGCCCGACGAGCCGGAGCAGATCAACCGGGACGTCGTGGAGCTGATGCTCGAGGCGTACACGCAGGAGCTGCCGCTGCTGCCGGGCGCGGTGGAGGCGGTCCAGCGGACGGCCGCAGCGTTCCCGCTCGCGCTCGCCTCGTCGTCGAACCGCGCGATCTTCGAGGAGGTGCTGCAGCTCGCCGCGATCGCCGACCTCTTCCAGGCGACGGTCTCCTCCGAGGAGGTCGCGCGCGGCAAGCCGGCGCCGGACGTCTACCTCGAAGCGGCGCGCCGGCTGGACGTCGCGCCGGAGAAGTGCGCTGCGGTCGAGGACTCCCACTCGGGCATCGCCTCGGCGCACGCCGCCGGGATGCGCGTGATCGCGATCCCGAACCCGAGCTATCCGCCCGGCGACGAGGCGCTCGGACTCGCCGACGTGACGCTCGCGTCGCTAGAGGAGCTGACGCCCGCCCGCATCGAAGGCGCGTAGCGGCGGCGCGATCACGGGATCGAAGTCCTCGCGGAACATGGTGAAGATGGTCACGTCGCGCAGCGGCTCGTCCTTGCGACCGACCAGCCGCCGCCGCAGCGTGGCTTCTTCGACGAAGCCGAGCTTGCGCGGCACGCCGAGGCTCGCCTCGTTGCGTGGCTCGATCCGAATCTCGATCCGGTCCGCCTCGCAGACCTCGAAGCCGGCGCGTGTGACCGCGGCCGACGACTCGGCCGCGATCCCCTGTCGCGTCGAGCTCGCGCGCACCCAGTAGCCGATCTCGAGCCCGCCCGGGCCGACGCGTGCGTGGAGCCCCGTGCCGCCGAGCACTTGCGACTCGTCGGGCGAGAAGATCCCGTAGACGAAGTTCTCCCCCGCGTCGAACTGCGAGCGGAAAGCCTCGACGAGCGCCGTCTTGTCCTCGAGCGTCTGAGGCTCGTCGTCCGCCCACGGCATCCACGCGCGGAGATGGTCGAGGCTCGAGTCGAGCGCCTCCTTCAGCAGCACCGCGTCGTCGCTCTGCCAGGCGCGGATCACGAGCCGCTCCGTCTCGATCCGGTGCGGCGCCAGCGGCCCTTCCCAGCTCATTTCCGGCGGATCAGCGTGATCCCGTCGCGGATCGGCACGAGCACCGACTCGACCCGCTCGTCGGCGATGACGTGCTCGTTGAAGCGCGCGATCCCCTCGTTCCCGTCGAGCGCGCCGAGTGTGTTGTCGGCGAGGATCAGGCCGCCGTCGGCGAGCTTCGGGAGAACGGCCTCGTAGTACTCGACGTAGTCCGGCTTCCAGGCGTCGATGAAGACGAGATCGAAGGGCCCGTCGAGCGCGGCGACCTCCTGCTTTGCATCGCAGACGCGGTACTCGATCCGGTCGGCCACGCCCGACTCCTCGGCGTAGCGCCGCGCGATCGCGGTCGTCTCCTCCTCGACGTCGAGCGCGAGGATCTTCCCGCCCGGCGGCAGGCCACGCGCCATCTCGATCCCGGACCAGCCCGTGAAAACGCCGATCTCGAGCACCCGCTGCGGCTTTATGAGCGCGACGAGGAAGCGCAGGAAGGCGCCCTCGTTCGGCCCGACGGACATCTGCGGAGCCTTCTGCGTCGCCTCGGTCTCCTCGCCGAGCCGGCGCAGCGCGTCGGTCGGCGGCGTCGTGTGCGCCTCTGCGTAGCGCTGCACCTCTTCGAAGTCGTAGCTCACTCGATCCTCCCTATTAGGACGCAGCCGTTGTGACCGCCGAGCCCCATCGCATTTGAGAGCGCAACATCGAGCTGCACCTGCCGCGCCTCGTTCGGCACGTAGTCGAGGTCGCACTCGGGATCCGGATGGACGTAGTTCATCGTCGGCGGCATGACGCCGTCACGGACGGCGAGGACGCACATCATGGCCTCGATCGCGCCCGCCGCGCCGAAGCAGTGGCCGGTGACGGACTTCGTGGAGGAGACGGCGAGCTTGTAGGCGTGGTCGCCGAAGACGTCCTTGATCGCCTTGGTCTCGGCCGCATCGCCGAGCGGCGTCGACGTTCCGTGCGCGTTGAGGTAGCCGACGCGCTCCGGCTCGACTCCCGCGCGCTCGAGCGCGCGCCGCATCATCTCCGCGACGCCGACCGAGTCGGGATCCGGCTGCGCGAGATGGTGGGCGTCGTTCGACATCGCGTAGCCGAGGATCTCGGCGTAGATCGTCGCGCCGCGCTTCTCCGCCGCCTCGAGCTCCTCGAGCACGAGCACGCACGCGCCTTCGCCCATCACGAAGCCGGCGCGCGTCGCATCGAAGGGACGGGAGGCGCGCGGCGGCTGCTCCTCCTCGGCGGCGAGGCCGCGCATCGCGCAGAAGCCGGCGAGGATCAGCGGCGTGATGCAGGCTTCTGAGCCGCCGGCGAGCACCGCGTCGGCATCGCCGCGCTTGATCAGCTCCGCCGCCTCCCCCACCGCGGTCGAGCCGGTGGCGCAGGCGGAGACCGGCGCGTAGTTCGGGCCGCGGAAGCCGGTCGCGATGGCGAGCTGGCCGCTCGCGGTGTCGACGAGGACGTTGGGGATGAACGTCGGCGCGACCCTGCCCGGCCCGCGCTCGCGCAGGACGTCCACCTGCTCGGCGATCCCCGCGATGCCGCCGATCGCGGTGCCGAACAGGATCCCGACGCGGTCGGCGGAGTAGGCGCCGTCGAGCTTCGCGTCGGCGACCGCCTCGCGCGCGGCGCCGAGTGCGAGCAGAACGTTGCGGTCGAGGCGGCGCGCCTCCTTCGGCGGCGCCACCTGCGCGGGGTCGAAGTCCTTCACCTCGGCCGCGACGCGGACCGGAAACTCGCTCGCGTCGAACGAGCCGATCCAGTCGATGCCGCTCTCGCCCGCGACCGCCGCGCGCCAGGTCGACGGAGCATCGCCGCCGATCGGCGTCACCGCGCCGAGCCCTGTGACCACGACCCTCCGCATCCGCCGAGGTTACATTCGGGCTCGTGCCTGACGCCCCCGGCCCCAACGTCCCGTTCCCGCCGATGGAGGCGGAGCTCGTCTTGGAGCTGCCGGGCGGCGGCGGCTGGCGCTACGAGCCGAAGTGGGACGGCTTCCGCGGCGTGCTCGAGAACGACGGCGGCGAGCTCGCGCTCTGGTCGCGCAACGGCAGACCCTTGCTCCGTTATTTCCCGGAGCTGCGCGAGGTCGGCGAGCGGCTGCCGCCGCATTCCGCGCTAGACGGCGAGATCGTGATCGCCCACGGCGGCGCGCTCGACTTCGACGCGATGCAGATGCGACTCCACCCGGCCGAAAGCCGCGTCCGCAAGCTCGCAGCCGAGATCCCGGCGACTTTTGTCGCCTTCGACCTGCTGCTCTGGAAGGGAAAGCCGGTGCACGAGAAGCCGATCGAGAAGCGCCGCGCCGAGCTGGAGAAGGTCGCGGCCGGCAAGGTGCAGCTCTCCCCCGTCTCCGACGACGTCGAGCAGGGGCGCGAGTGGCTGCAGACGCTGCAGGCGGCCGGCTTCGACGGCGTGGTCGCGAAGCGGCTCGGCCTTCCGTATCTCCCCGGCTCACGCGAAGGGGTGGTGAAGGTCAAGCCGCACAAGACCGCCGATTGCGTCGTCGCCGGCATCCGCTGGAAGAAGGGCGGCCGCGACACAATTGCCACGCTCCTCCTCGGCCTCTACGACTCCGACGGCGAGCTCAACTACGTCGGCTCGGCGGCCGTCGGCGCGAAGAACCAGGCGGAGATCGCCGCGAAAGTCCTCCCGCTGATCGACAAGAAGAGCGACCGCCGTTTCAGCGAGCCGAACCGCTGGGGAACCGGCGAGCTCGAGGAGACGCCGCTGAAGCCGAAGCTCGTCGTCGAGGTGCGCTTCGACAAGCTCGAGAAGCATCGCTTCCGGCACGGGACGCGGCTCATTCGCTTCCGCGAGGACAAGGATCCGCAGGACTGCACGTGGCGCGAGGTGCGCCCGCCGCGCCGCGCGAGCGACCTGGCCGTCGAGGATCTCCTCCGCTAGCCCTTCTTCGCGCGCGACGGCTGCACGCGCTTCGGCTCGCCGGGCATCTTCGGGAAGTTGGGCGGGTACGGCGCCTCGCCGACGCCCTCCGCCTCCTCGCGCTCGACCCACTCGAACAGCTTCTCGAGAGCGCAGAGCGAGTCGTCGATCCCGGCCTGGACGTCGCCGAGCTCGGCGAAGCGCGCCGGCATCGTCGCCAGCGTGAAGTCCTCGGTCGCGAGGCCGTCGAGCTCGTCCCAGCGGAACGGCGCGGAGACGGTCGCGTCGGGCCGCGCGCGGACGGAGTAGGCGGACGCGATCGTGCGGTCGCGGGCGTTCTGGTTGTAGTCGATGAAGACGCGCTTGCCGCGCTCCTCCTTCCACCACGCCGTGGTCACGAGCTTCGGCGCGCGCCGCTCGATCTCGCGCGCGAAGGCGAGCGCGCAGCGGCGCACCTCGCGGAAGCCCCACTTCGGCTCGATGCGGCAGGCGATGTGGATGCCGCGGTTCCCCGACGTCTTCGGCCAGCCGGTGAAGCCGAGCTCGTCGAGCACTTCCTGCACGATCGCCGCGACCTGTTTCGCGTGCTTGAACGTCGTCCCCGGCTGCGGGTCGACGTCGATGCGGAGCTCGTCGGGATGCTCGACGTCCTTACGCCGCGACGGCCACGGGTGGAAGTCGATCGTGCCGAGGTTCGCGGCCCAGGCGACGTGCGCGACCTCGGTCACGCAGAGCTCGTCGGCGGTGCGGCCGGAGGGGAACGTGACGGTCGCGGTCTCGATCCAGTCGGGCCGGTGCTGCGGCACGCGCTTCTGGTAGATCGCCTCGCCCTCGGCGCCGTCGGGATGGCGTTTGAGCTGGGTCGGCCGCTCGTAGAGCGCGCGCACGATCCCGTCGCCGACGGCGAGGTAGTACTGGACGAGGTCGAGCTTCGTCTCCTGCCGCTTCCGGAAGAAGAGCTTGTCCGGGTTCGTCACCTTGACGGTGCGCTTCCCGACCTCGAGCTCGATGAAAGGGGAGTCGGCCATGGCCAGGAGTATTCTGGCGGTCGTGTTGGAGGATCCGCGTCCCACGAGACTCGCGCTCGAGCCGCTCGACGACTTTGTCGTCGTCGAGTACGCCGAGGAGGAGGCCGAGACGCGCGCCGGGCTGATCCTGCCGGCGAGCCTCGAGGCGCATTGCCGGAGTGGCATCCTCATCGCCGCGGGACCGGACGCGGAGGGCGTCTCGCCCGGCGACAAGGTGCTCTTCCCGAAGGACGCGGGCTACGACGTCCGCCTCGCCGGCACCGCGCAGCGGGTGCTGAAGCGCGAGGATCTGATCGCCCGCATCCTCGACTAAAAGGGACACGTCCGGTGCCAGGCACCGGACGTGTCTGCAGCGGAGAGGGAGGGATTTGAACCCTCGAGGCACGTTTCCGCACCCACGCGATTTCCAGTCGCGCTCCTTCGACCGCTCGGACACCTCTCCGAGACTGCCCAGAGTATCCGCGGGGTCATGGGATCGCGCTCTCTGACGCTTGCATCTCGGAGCGCGTGGTAGAGAGGCTTCCTGGCTACGACGATCCCTTACGACGCAAAAGGCGGGCGCAGGGCGCGGCGGGGGCCGCTCGCGCACCGTTACTGGGCCTCGGCCGCGATGGTCGTGTTCGCGCTCGTGCCGTACCTGGCGTTGTCGGCGGCGATCGGGCCGATCACGCCGATCATCGCGCGCCAGCTGCACATGAGCCTGCAGACGATGAGTCTGGCCTCCGGCATGGGCAACGCGGGTTACGCGATTGGCACCGTGTTGGCGGTCCAGTTCGCGATGCATCTTCCTCAGCGGCGGATGATGCTCCTCTACACGGCTCTGCTCGTGCTGGGCTGCCTCCTGTCAGCCACCGCCCAGGACGCCGCGATGTTCATCGCCGGACACGTGCTGCAGGGGTTGAGCACCAGCCTGTTGCTGATCGCCGCCGTGCCGCCGTTGGCGCTCGGTTTCGGTGCGGCCAAGCTGCGTGAGACGGCGGTGATCATGAGCATGTGCATCTTCGGCGCCGTCACCGCCGGGCCAGTCGTCGGCGGACTGCAGGCGAACGCCAATGGGTGGCGACCGCTGTTTTGGATCATCGCCGCGATCGCGGTCGCGGCGCTCCTGCTCGCGGTTTTGACCTATGAGTACCAGCCGCCCGCCGACCGTACCGCCCCCTGGGACTTCGGGGCGACCGGCCTTGCCGCCATCGGTTCGGTCGCCGCGTTCTGGGGCGCGTCCGAGCTACTGACCCATCGGTTCCTCGGGCCGTGGACGATCGGGCCGCTGGTCTTCGGTCTCGCGGTCATCGTCATCCTGATCGTCCACCAGTACCGAATCCGTCGGCCGCTACTGATCATCCGGCCAATGCTGCAAAGCACCATCCCCGTCGCGGGCATCGTGATCGCCCTCTTCGCAGCCGCCGCCTCTGTCTCGGCCACCTCCCTCACGGCCACCCTGCAGTCGGGCCTCTACAGCCCGGTGCACCTCGGCCTGCTCTACCTGCCCGAGCTCGCCGGCGCCTTCCTCACCGCCATCCTGCTCGGCCTCGTCATCACCCGCCGCGAGATGCAGCTCCTGCCGCTCGCCGGCATGCTCTTCCTCGCCGCAGGAATCGGCATCCTTCGCGTCGAGCTGCCACCGAGCCAGACGCTGACGCTGATCGGCTCGGCGGTCACCGGCATCGGGCTCGGCGCCACCGTCGCCCCAGCACTGTTCGCAGCCGGCTTCTCCCTCCCGTCCACCAACCTGCAGCGGGTCTTCGCGATCGTCGAGCTGATGCGCGCCGTCGCCGCTTTCATGATCGCGCCCGTCTTCGCACACTTCGCCGCCACCGTCGGCGGCAACCTCCAAGCCGGCACGGGGATCGCGCTGTGGATCGGACTCGGACTCGCACTCCTCGGCGCCGCCGCATCGACTGCGATCTATCTCCTCGGCGGCGCGCGACCCCAGAAACCGGACATCGACGGCTTCATCAACGGCGACTCGGCGGCGTGGTATTCACCACCACTCCTCGCACGCGTCCGCTAACCCTCGCCGCCGATGCCGACTTCGGCACGTAGAGCGGAGGGGGAGGGATTTGAACCCTCGATCCGCCTAACGACGGATAACGGTTTTCGAGACCGCCGCATTCGACCGCTCTGCCACCCCTCCGCGGGTGGGCGCGACCCGCGGGCGCCGCGCTAACGGAGAAGGAGGGATTCGAACCCTCGATGGAGCCATTCAGCCCCATAACGCCTTAGCAGGGCGCCGCCTTCAGCCACTCGGCCACTTCTCCGAAGTCGAAACAGCGTAGCGAGGCGTAGGCCGTTCCTGGGGCGTCGCTCGCAAGCGGGGCGAGCGAGCGAGGCGACGGGCAGTACGCGTGGTACGACCTAGCCGAGCGAGCGCTGCAGCGCGCAGCGAGCGGCGTCAGGCGACCGCGGAGCCCGGCTCCGCCGGGCGGGAGCGGCCGCCGGCCAGGGGCGGGCTCAGCCGAAGAAGTTGATGGCCGCGACCATCAGTCCGAACATCACCAGCGAGGCGATGACGAAGACGCTCAGCCCCGTCGGGCCCGGAAAGTCGCGCTTGTAGCGCGGCACGAGGAACGACGAGGCGAGCGCAAAAGCAATGAAGACCGCCGCGACGACGATCAGCGCGACCTTGTGGCCGGTGGTGAGGTCCGCGCCGAGTAGCACGGACCCCATTTCACCAGATCACGCAGACGCGAGGAGTCTCTTCTCGTCCCGCCGCCGCCGCTCGCGCAGGCCGGCCCAGAAGAGCCAGAGGAGGAGCGCGATCGGGCCGGCGACGATGAGCGCGTAGAGGACGATGATCCCCTCGAGCCCGAGGAAGTCCCCGGCGTTGCCGAGCAGCCGGCCGACGCGTCCGCTTTTGTGCGGCCCGACGGCGAACGCGTGCTGGTTCGTCGTCAGCTGGAGCTGGATCGCAGCCGTCGCCGCCGAGGCGGCCGTGTGACTGCGCGCCTTCCGCTCCGACGTCAACTCGTGCTCGGCGTTCGAGAGGCTGATCTGGACTTCCACCCGCTGCGAGCCGGAGACCGCGCCGCTCGAGAGCGCCTGCTCGTAGATCGCGATCTTGCGCTTCAGCGTCCCGATGACGTTGGTCTGCCTGCTGAACTGCTGCTGCAGATCCTGTGTCGAGACCTGCTGAGACAGGAGCTTGCCGAGCGCGCCGAGCTTGCCGATCGCGGTCTCCGTCTTACCGACCGGGACGCGGAGGTCGAGGAAGGCATTCCCGTCGCCGCCGCGCGAGGCCTGGTACTGGACGGACTGCGCGTAGCCGCCGAGCCCGGCGACGATCTGCGTCGCCTTGTTCGTGGCGTTCGTCAGGGCTGCGTGGCTCGGGACGACGACCTGGAGCGATGCGTCCGCGTGGACGAGCCGGTTGGACGGGATCGTGACCGCCTGGCGGGCATGCAGAAGGCTGAGGTTCGCGCTGCCGGCCGTGGAGAAACGGCCGGCCGCGGTGAGAGCCGTCCCGTTGACTGCGGACTCCTGGCTGAAGTTGCCGCTCAGGGCATCCCCGGTGCCAGTCGGGGCATCCCCGGTGCCAGTCGCCGTCCCGTAGTACGCCCTCGACTTCGTGTGCGCCGACCCCTTCTGCGCGGTCTTCCAGGCTGATCCGTGATTGGGGATCCGCCCGTTGGCGACGCTCGGGACGGCCTGTTCGGCGCTGAAACTGGGGCCGGAGTTGAAGGCGCCGTGGATGAGCGCCGCGCCGACCGCGAGGCAGGCCGCGACGGGCACGAGGAGGACGAGCCGCCGCCGCGGCATCGCGATCCGCCGCCGCCTCGCTCCCGCAGGCGTCGCGCCCTCGAGCACTCGCTGCTGCAGCGGCTCCGGCGCCCCGAGCTCGCCGGCCCGCAGCTCGGCGAGCATCGCCGCGCGGTTCTTCTCCTCCAAAGTCCGCGGCTCGTCGCCGCGGAGCAGTGCTTCCAGCCGCTCGAACGGCATGTCAGTCGCCGACATCTCCGACCTCCTCTTCCAATCGCGTCATAGCCCTGCTCAGCCGGGTGGAGCACGCCGTCTGGCTGATCCCGAGCACGCGGGCCGCGTTCGGCCCGTCGAGCTCGAGCAGCACCCGCAGCGCGACGACCTCCCGCTCCGCCGGCGTCAGCCGGTGCAGCGCCCGCTCGAGCTCCGGCGAGAAGCCGTCGGCGAAGACCGACTCCTCGTGCAGCTCGGCATCGCGCATGTACGTCTCCTCGCGCCGTTGCCGCCGCGCCTCGGCGCGGAACCAGTCGACGGCGACGGAGTGCGCGATCCGGCACAACCACGTCCGAGGCGCGCCGCGGCCTGGATCGAACCGGCGCCAGCCACGAAACGCCTTCTCGAACGTCTCCGCCGCAAGATCCTCGGCCGCCGCCCGGTCACCCGTGAGGTAGACGAGATAGCGGTAGACCGCGTCGAGATTCTCCGCCACGACATCGGCGAAGGGCTGCGCACGGCCCGGACGGGGAGCGGCAAGAGCCGCCGGCATCGCGTTCACGTCGTTCATACGGCACGGAGGGCCGCGACTGTCACATCCGGAACGGTACGACGCAAATACGCTGAGCGCGAATGCGCCGCCTGCTCGTCCTCGTCAGCGCCCTCGTCTGGGTGGACACGATGCTCTACGCGGCGCTGACGCCGCTTCTTCCCCACTTCGCCAAGACGCTGCATCTCTCGAAGACGGGCGCGGGAGCCCTCGTCGCGGCCTACGCGGCGGGAGCGCTCGTCGGCGGTCTGCCGGGCGGCGCCGCTGCTGCGCGGCTCGGCGCGCGACGTGCAGTGCTCGTCGGGCTGACGCTGATGGGGCTGGCGAGCATCGGCTTCGCCTTCGCCCACGGTTTCTGGCCGCTGGCGGCGGCGCGCTTCCTGCAGGGCTGCGGCAGCGGCTTCACTTGGGCGGGAGCGTTCGCCTGGCTACTCGCGGCGGCGCCGCGCGAGCGGCGCGGCGAGCTGATCGGAAGCGCGATGGGAGCGGCGATCTTCGGCGCGCTCTTCGGCCCGGTCGTCGGGGCGATAGCTGCGCTGCTCGGCCGCGGACCGGTCTTCACGGCGCTCGCCGGACTTGCCCTCGTGCTCGGCTGGTGGACGTTCCGCCTCGAACCGATCCCGCCGGAACGCCCCTCGACAGACGCGGTCGCGCGCGCTCTCCGCAGCAACGTCTTCGTCGGCGGACTCGCCTTGATGAGCCTGCCGGCGCTCCTGTTCGGCGTCCTCTCGACGCTCGCGCCGCTCCACCTCGCGGCTGCGGGCTGGGGAGCAGCCGCGATCGGCGCCGTCTGGCTAGTCGCCGCGGGTCTCGAGGGCGGCCTATCACCGCTCGTCGGCCGGTTCCTCGACCGACGAGGCGCGCTGCTCCCCGTCCAGGCCGCGCTCGGGCTCGGCGTCGCGTTGTCGATCGGGCTGGCGCTCGGGCCGCGGCCACTCGCCTATGTCCCGCTGATCGTCCTCGCCGGCGGCGCCTACGGCGTCCTCTTCACGCCGGCGTTCGCGCTGATCGCGAACGGAGCCGAACAGAGCGGGCTGCCGCAGGGGATGGCGTTCGGGTTGATGAACGCCGCGTGGGCGAGCGGCGCGTTGCTCGGGCCGGCCGTGGGAGGCGCAGTCGCCGCAGCGTCCGGCGACGTGGTGCCGTTCGTGATCGCCGCGGTCCTCTGCGCCGCGGCGCTCGTGGCGGTGCGGCGCACGAGACACCGCAGCGCAATTCGCGTCACGCCGTCAGACCTCACGAGTTAACGGCTGATCCTCGACGGCCTGGCCGACGGCGACAGGGACGCGCGGCCAGAGGCCGACGCGGCCGAAAACGACGATCAGAGCCGGCGTCAGCAGCGAACGGACGAGGAAGCTGTCGATCAGGATCCCGACGCCCATCGCGAAGGCCATCACCGCGAACGGCGTGATCGGGATGATCGCGAGCAGCGTGAAGCTCAGCGCGAGCGCGAGCCCGGCGACCGTGATCGCGCGGCTCGCGCGTGGCACGCCGACTGCGACCGCCTCCCGCAGGGGCCGGTGCTCGGTCTCCTTCCAGACCCGCCCGACGACGAAGATGTTGTAGTCGGAGCCGAGCGAGAGCAGCAGCACCGAGAACGCGACGGGCAGGTAGTACGGCAGCCCCGAGTCGTGCAAGACGTTCGTGAAGAAGTAGACAGTCAAACCGAACGTCGCGGCAAGGGCGGCCGCGCTCGCGAGCAGCAGATAGACCGGCGCGAGCAGCGAGCGGAGGAACAGCAGCAGCAGGACGAAGTTGACGCCGAACGCCGCCGCGATGACGCGCCAGAGCGAGGCGTCGGTGGAGTGCACGGTCTCGATCCCGAGCGCCGTCTCCCCTCCCCAGCCGACGTTCGCGCCACCCAGACCGGCGCGGCGGAGGAGGCTCGGCAGGTCCCGCTGGATCCGCTCGAGATGCTGAATCGCCGGAGACTCGGTCGGGTCGCTGTCGAGGATCAGCGCGTATCGCGCTGCGCCGCCGCGCGGTGCGAAGGCGAGGCCGAGACGAGTCTTGGTCGGCTGGTCGCCGGCGCCGAGGACGCCAGCGACATGCGGCTCGCGGTAGAGCTCCGCCTCGAGCCGGTCGAGCGCGGCGCGCCGGTTCTGGATCTTCGGCGCGCGCAGCAGGAGCTCGGTGGGCGCGACGACGCCCGGCGCGAAGCCCTTGGCAGCCGCCTGCGCGACGACAGCGACGGGGTCGCTCGACGGGAGCCCTTGCACGAGCTGCAGGCCGAGCGGCAGTCCGCCGACGAGACCGCTCGCCGCCGCGGCGAGCAGAGCGAAGACGCCGAGCGCGACGAGCAGCGCAACCGGCTTGCGAATCACGAGTCGCGCCAGCCGTGTCCGCCACTGCCGCACGTGCGGCGGCCCGCCGCGCAGGCCGGGCCAGAAGAGCGCACGACCGAACAGCCGCAGCCCCGCCGGCACGAGCAGCACCGAGACGACGAGCCCGGTCGCGACGGTGATCGCCATGCCGGGGCCGAACGACCGGAAGAAGCCGAGCGTCCCGAGCATGAGCGACGCGACGCCGAGCGCCACAACCGCCCCCGCCGTGAAGACGATCGGCGAGTTGAGCACGGTCGAGCGGCGGACCGCGTCGCGCGTCGGCACTCCCTCCCGCAACAGCTCACGCGCGCTGGTGAAGTAGAAGACCGTGTAGTCGGTGACGATCCCGAGCATCAGCGCGACCGCGACACCCGTCAGCTCATTCGGCATCGTCAGCGTCGAGTGCGCCTCGAGCCAGCCGAGCAGGTGCTGCGAGACGAGGAACGCCACGCCCGCCGTGACGACGGTGAGGAGAGGCGCGAGCACCGCCCGCAGCGCGATCCCAACGATGAGCATGATCAGCAGGACGGTCGCTCCCTCGACCCACGGCAGGCGGCTCTCGAGGATGTTGTACTGCGCGAGCCGCGCCGCGACCGCTCCCGTCGGGCCGACGCTGTCGAGGCGTGGGCCGAGGTAGCGCGCGTAAGCGTGCGAGTCGCGGAGGCCGGTGCCCGACGCCGTTCCGGCGCGGAAATAGAGGTAGGTGACGATCGTCGTCCCGTGCTCACGCGAGCCGGGGACGATGCCGAGCGTGTTCAGGACGGGGACGGCGAACACGCCGCGGAGGTCTGCCGGCCCTTTCCCCTCGTCGACCCGCATCGCCTTCGCAACGCTCAGCTTCTGCACGTTCCCGGTCAGGCCGTTCGCGTTCCGCTGCACGACCACGTAGGGCGTGGCCACCGGCGCGCCGAACAGCCGCGCCGACTCGTGCTCCACCGCGAGCGCGGCGGGGCGGCTCGGCAGGAGGGAGTTCGTCGTCGCGGTCGGCGCAGTGGAGATCGAGGGCAGATAGTGGTACGCCGCGAAGGCGGCTGCCCCGACGAGCGCGACGAGGAGCGGCGCGAGCCAGAGGACGATCTGGCCGTAGGCGCGCGCCACGCGGCCGGCCGGAAGCTCGGGAGAGCGCCCCCTCCGGCGTCTGCCCCACGGCCTGAGCCGGGGACGCCGCTGCTGCTCGATCACCGGATTGCTCGCTCGCGCTTCGGCCCGAGCAAGAAGCGCCGCTTCGTCTGGCGGTCGATGCCGAGCCGCCTTAGCTCCGCCGCCGCGAGCTCGGCTGCCGAGGCGGACTCCTCCGCGCCGTCGTAGCCGAGCGCCCGTAGCTCGGCGAACGGGAGGTGCGCGATCGCCCGGCGCGCGAGGAATGTCTCGAGCCCAGGCTCGCCGTCCCATTGTGCGATCGCGATCCGGATCGCCTTGCGATCGCGGCGCCAACTCAACCGCAAGGGCACGTACAGCGCGAGGAGGGGCAACGTCGGAATCAGCGCGATGGAGATCCCGAGCAGGACGGCAAGCTGGTCGATCGTCGTCGCGACGGAGCCTCCGCTCGCGCGCGCGCTGGCGCCGGCCGCGATCGCCTGCGCCGCCAGGCTGCCGATCTTGCCGCCGACGAACGGGATCCCATTGAGCGCCGCGAGCGCGTGTCCGGTCGAGACCGTCGCGGCGCCCGCCTTGGCAATCGTGTGACTAAGCGTCCGCAGAGCCGCGACCTTGTAAGCGGTGTACGCGGCGATGCCGATCCAGAACGCGGCCCAGATCGCGACCGCGACGTTGAGGGCGCGCATCGCGCGGGCGGAGAGAAAGGCGGGGACGGTGGGCACGAGCCGCTGGTTCCCGGCCGTCCGAATCGCAATCGAAGCGGGGCTACAATCCGCCGCTCAGGGCGCGTAGCTCAGCGGGAGAGCACTCGCTTCACACGCGAGGGGTCGCTGGTTCGATCCCAGCCGCGCCCACTGAACTTGGCAGTGCGCAAACCGTGTCGTTGACGATGCGGTAGGTCGGGAGGATCTCGGCCCGGCTGTTGACGCGGAGGTCTTTGACGAGCAGACGGAGGAGCGCTTTCGCCTGTTTCGGGTCTCCGGCGCCGATGATGTGTTCGAGTTGGTCGGCGACGGCGGCGAGGTTGGCGGTGTCGGCCGTTGTGGGCGCCTGTGTGCCGAGCTGGGCGGCGAGAGCGAAGTCTTGCTCGCGTAGGTCGGTGAGGCGCGTTTCGAGCGTGGCGACGCGAGTCTGGAATCGTTTCGCGTCGAGGTCGCCGGTCTCGAAGCCGGTGTAGTAGCGATCGAGCGCGCGCTCGGCGCGGCGGATCTCCTCGGTGAGCGCGTGTCGCTGTTCTTCAAGGGCCGGGCCGTCGGCGCGCTGCTGCTCGGCCGCGGCCTCGATCGCGTCGTGAATCTCGCCGCCATCGCGGTAGAGCGAAGCGAGCTGATGAACGACGGCTGTTTCGAGTTTGTCGCGCGGGATGCGCGCCCCGTCGCAGCCCTTCGGTCCGAGCTTCTGTCGACCAGAGCAGGCGTAGTAATGGTAGGTGCCGCCGTTTCCCTTCGCGCTCATGCCGACGTAGGCGCGCTTGCAGCGGCCGCAGCGGAGCAGCCCGGAGAGCAGGTAGTCGCCGGGGTTGCTCCGCCGTAGTGCCATGTCTTCGCCGCGCTCCCGGAGGAGCTTCTGCGCGCGCGTGAACGTGAACTCGTCGATGAGCGGCTCGTGTAGACCGGGCATGCTCTCGCCGCGCCAGATGACGCGGCCGAGGTAGGCCTCGTTTTCGAGCACCCATTGCACGACCGCCGGTTGCCAGCCGGCGCCGGGCGCGGGTGCGTGCTCGTCGGTGAGCACCCGCGCGATCGCTGCGGTGCCGAGCTGGTCGCGGCTGTAGAGGTCGAAGATCCGCTTGATGGTCGGGGCAGTGCGCTCGTCGGGCACAACTTCTTTGCGCTCGTTGCGGCGGTAACCGAACGGCAGCCGCCCAGTCGCCCACTTGCCCTCCTTGGCGCGGCGCTCGATGCCCGCGGTGACGCGGTCGACGATCGTCGCGTGCTCGAACTCGGCGAACACGGCGAGCATCTGCAGCATCATCCGGCCCGCTGCGGCGCCGGTGTCGAACGGTTCGGTCGCCGACTTCAACACGACGCCGAGCGCATCGAGTTCCTCGGTCAGCTGTGCAAGCTGCCGCACCTTCCGCGACAGGCGGTCGACGCGGTAGACGAGCAGCAGATCGATCGCGCCATTTCTCGCGAGGTCGAGTGCCGCTTGCAGGCCGGGCCGGTCGAGCTTCGCGCCGGTCGACTGGTCCTGCTCGTGGGCGACGATGCGCCAGCTCTCCTGTGCCTTGCAGAAGGCTTCGAGCCGTTCGCGCTGCGTGTGCAGCGAGGTCGGCTGGTTCTCTTCGTCGGTGGAGATTCTCGTGTAGATGCAGACCTTGGTTATCGCCATCACCCCTCCTCGTTGGGTTCCGGGTCGTCCATGAAGCCAGCGATCCCGGCCGGACGCAAGTCGACTTCGGGTTCGGCCGCGGGTGCGCGGCCGAGCGGCGAGAGCCGCGGCCAGAAGTCCGGGCGGTCGTGGCGCCAGCGGCGGCCGAGCGCCGCGGCGGGATCGGCGGCCGGACTACGAGGCGAGAGCTGGGTAAGAGCGCGCGCCGGGTCGCGGTCGGCGAGCGGCCACCAGAGCGGGGCGAGCGGCCCCTGCCGCGCGAGGTCCTCGGCGGTGGTCGCGTAGAGGCCCCAGGCGGTGAAGAAGGGGTAGCCCTTCGTCTTGCGGTCGTCGCGCAGTTCGGCGACCGCACTCTCCAGGGTGGCGAGCCGCGCCGCAGTCGGGACGACGACGAGCAGGTTCACCGGCGCCCACTGCTTGTAGTCCCAGTGCTCGTGCACTTCCAAGTAGGCGTGGAGCTTGTCCTGCAGCCGCTGCTTGGTCTCGGTTGCCCGATCCCATTCCAAGTGGCACTCGATCGCCCCGGCCGGGCAGGCGAGCTCGAAGCTGCCGTCGGGCCGGGGCGTCGGAAGGTGCTGATTGATGTCGAAGCACCGCGCCGAAGCCGCCGGTCCCACCCACCAGGCCACACCCAGCGCTGGGTCGGCGAGGGTGGCCCCGATTAGGTCGGTGACGAAGCGGTTCGTCTCCAACCGGTGGGCGAGTTGTGGGTGTGAGCCCCAGTCGTCGCGGCGCTGCCAGCCGAGCTTCTTCCGCTCCACGCCGAGCCGAGCGGCGACGAGGATCGCACCCGCTTCATCGAGCAGCCAGTGCGCCTGCGCCTTCCCGAGGCCGAACGGTGCCGGCGGGTAGAAGCGATCGAGCACGCGATGGCGATAGAGGAACAGCAGCCGATCCTGCGCTCGACGCCTCGACGAGAAGAACAGCAGCGTCAGCTGATCCGTCGTTAGCACCTGCTGGTCGAACAGCACCGTCGCGATCTCGCGATCACGCTCGGTCAGATGCCGCGCCAACTCGAACACGCGCTCCGCGCTCACCCGTACCGGCCGCGCCTCCCGCGCAGACGACGAAGATTCAGACACTGACCCTCTTATGTCGGCGTCCCTTATCGGCCGGATCACGCGGAACGGCGCGCCTTCCCGCGCCTGTCGGGGAGAGGGACGACGCTCCCGGAAGCGCCGTCGATAACGCCATCCGAAGCGCCGCTGGAAACGCGGGCGCGCTTCCGCGCCGCATCCAGCAACAGATCGGCGAGCAGCGCCACCGCCTCGCGGCGCTGCTCCTCGGTCAGCCGCGCGAAGCGCGGCTCCATCAGCTTGAACTCAGTCGGTTTGGTCAGTCATTGCGGGGCCGGCAGAGGAGCCAGAACTCAGGTCAACGGAGAAGAGGCCGATTCGGTCTCTCCTCTATAGAGAGGCGCTTTTCGCCTCTGAAAAGTGACACACGCTTCTGACACGGACCCGACAAATCACCGACACGGCACTGACACGGGCCCGAGCCCTTGGGAGCGGACCGGCTTCGAGCCGTTCTAGGCTGTGATCCATGAAGCCCGAGACTAGGACAGTGACGGAGCTTTTCGAGCGGGACGTGCGGTACGTCGTGCCGCTCTACCAACGCCCGTACGTCTGGAACGAGCCAGACCAGTGGGAGCCGCTATGGGAGGACATCGGCGTGCTGCTCGACCATCAGTTGAACGGCCCCACCGGTCCGGACGGCCACTGGTCGCACTTTCTCGGCGCGATCGTCCTAGAGCAGGAGACGCAGGCGCCCGGCTCGATTCCGGTCTACACGGTGATAGATGGACAGCAGAGGCTGACGACGCTGCAGATCGTGCTCGCGGCTGCCGCGAACGTCGCCTCTGCGAACGGAGCTGAAAACGACGCCGAAGTGCTGTTGAGTCTGATTCGCAACCGACCCTTGAAGGCATCGGGGGAGCATTTGTGGAAGGTGTGGCCCACGAACGCCAACCGTTCGGCGTTCACGGCAGTGGTGCGCGCGGGTGGGCCTGAGTCGGACCGGGAGGACGATCCGACCAACCTGATCGACGAGGCCTACGGCTATTTCGTCGGCCGAATCGCCGATTGGCTCTCGGACGCGGAGAGCGAAGAGGACAAGTTGCGACTAATCGAGACGCTGCAGGTAACGCTCTGCGACCTGTTGCGGATGGTCTCGATCACGCTCGAGCAAGGCGACAACGCACAGGTGATCTTCGAGACGCTGAACGCGCGTGGCACGCCGCTGCTGGCGCTGGACCTCGTAAAGAACGCCGTGTTCCACGAGGCCGCGCGTCAAGGCCTCGACGTCGACGCGCTCTACGAAACCGTCTGGAAGCCACAGCTCGACGACGAGCATTGGCGTAAGAACTAGCGGCAAGGTCGCTTGTTCCGGCCGCGGGCCGACCTGTTCCTGATGCATTGGCTGACCATGAAACTGCGCCGAGTCACGCCGGCGACGGAGCTGTTCACGACTTTCCGGAAGTAGATCCTTCAGGCCACACCTCCACCCAACATGGAGGACGTGATCCGGGAGCTATGCCGCGACGCAGCGGTCATGCGCGATTTCGAGGCAAAGCCCGCCGGCAGCGTGGAGGCGCTCTTCTTCCAGCGGCTGGAAGCTCTTGATGTGACGACTGTCCTGCCGCTCGTGCTGCTCCTCTTCCGCGAACCGGCGATCAGCACCGACCGGCGGACGCGGGCGCTGCAGATCCTGGAAAGTTGGCTCGTCCGGCGGTCGCTGCTTCGACTGACTGTCAAGGCCTACAACGCCCAGGTGCCGGTCCTGATCAGCCGCATCGCAGACGACCCGGCCCGTGCCGACGAGATTCTGCTCAGCGAGCTTCGCACGGGTACGGGCGAGATCAGCCGCTGGCCTACGGACGCCGAGTTGCGCGACTACTACGACACCCACGACGTCTACAACAGTGTCGGCAAAGCGCGGCTCGTGATGGCGCTCTCCGCAGTCGAGCAGTCGCTCTATTCGAACAAGACGGACCTGCTCGCGATCCCGACCAATCTCACGCTTGAGCATGTAATCCCGCAAAAGTGGCAGACCCACTGGCCACTCCCGGAAGGGTTGCCTCCGGAAGACGAGGAGGCAGCACGAGACACGCGGCTCCGCGCGATACATCGACTGGGGAACCTCACCCTCACCGCCGGGCCTCTCAACACCGCACTCTCCAACAGCGCCTGGTCGGACAAACAGCGCGCACTGAACGCCGAATCGCGGCTACTCCTCAACGCCCGGTTGGTCGAGACATATCCAGAAACTTTCGACGAGACAGCAGTCGCTGAAAGGACGCGAGTCCTGATCGAACGCGTCTGCGCGATCTGGCCCGGCCCCGAACATGACTGGGCCGCAGACGAAACGTCGGCCGAGGGCGAGCCGACAGTCACGCCCGCCTGAGTCCACCGATGCCGCAACAGACGCCTTTCCTTGCCGAGAAGTGCGTCGAACTCCTGAGCGCGGCGGCGCCGGGTCTCGCCGTCATCCAACACAGCGACCCTTGGCACGGCGTCCACGCGCGCGGGGAGGTAGACGCAGCTGCGACTGTCAAGTACGTCTACCTGCTTCCGAGCAGCGGAGCCCGTATCGCGCTTCACCTATATCCGGCGGACACACTCAGCCAGGCTCGATCCCTTTTCGCGGACCCGATTCGCGTCGACAGACTGCTGGCGCTGCGCGACGTCGGCTGGACGCTTCGCCCGAACTTCCACTTCGGGTTCATGAGCAAGGGACTGACCTGGACCCGGACGAGTTTGAGCACCGACGCCTACGTTTCCCACTGGGTGGAGCACATTGCAGGCCTTGGCGTTTACCGCCGCGAAGACTGGAAGCGCGAGGTTGCGCGGCTCCGCGACGAAGCGATCCTTGATGCCGCCGACGTCGAACAGTTCGACAGAGACTTCACGCACACGGAGAGGAACCACGCAACACCGAGACCAGGCCTCCGGCTGGAACAGGCGTGGGATCTAGCTCGCGCGCTGCAGCCGGGCTTCCCGGCAGAACTCCGCGCGACGCTGCGACAAGCGTTCAGCGCGCTCGGGGAGCAGAGTGTCCTCGCTGGCCTCAGCTGACCCACCATCCGCTCCGAGGCTCTCGCCATCGGGTGTGTCTGCGAAACTCGGACTTGTGAACGCAACGGAGCTTCTGGACGAGAGAGCGCGTCTTTTCGACAAGCTCGCCGAGATCAGTGACGGGTCTACCGCGGCGGGGTTTCTGCTCGATGAGGTTGGCGCCGAAGTCGGCCTCGACCGTCGCCAGGCGAAGCGAGCGTTCTTGCGACTACGCGATGACGGACTCGTCGAACTCGCAGGCCCAGGCCCGCGCATCGCGATTACCCACGCAGGACTCCGGGCGGCCGAGAACGGCGGTCTTCAGGGCGCAGTAACCCCCAGGAGGGCCGAGATGAATGTGATTTTCGCGGAACGGATCGAGAACTCGCAGATCCAGCAAGGCGTCGAGGGATCCGTGCAGGTTCGGAAAGACCTGCCATGAGCGCGAGCGGTCGATTCGACGAGATTCGAGCGCAGCGCTTCGCGTTTCTTCGCGCAGTCTACGACGAGACCGATGGCACGACTGATCGCATGGTCCAGATGAACGAGATCGGCGCGAAGCTGAGCTTCGACGAGGAACTGACGGACAAGGTAGTGAGCTACCTAATCGGAGAGAACCTGCTCGAATGGGCGGCAATGGGCGGTCTGATCGAGCTAACGCACTGGGGCCTGAAGGAGGTCGAAGAGGTCCTCAGCACACCGCAGCAACCGACCGAGCACTTTCTTCCGCTCGTCGTCGCCGAGAACGTGTTGCAGATCGGCTCGATGACGAACTCACAGATCCAGCAAGGAACCTCAGGCTCGGTACAGACGCTGGCGCCTCTCGACGTCGAGAGTCTTCGCGGGCTCACTAACGACCTGCGAGCACTCATCACGGAGCTCGATCTCGAACGCGAGGAGGAGGAAGAGTTCTACGCCGAGTTGGTCACGATCGATGCTCAACTCGCATCGCCGCGACCCAAGCCGGCGATCATCCGAGAAAGCCTTGGGTCAGCGCGTCGCATCATCGAGGCCGCAATCGGCGGAGGACTTGCGACGGCGTCTCCGCAGGTAGCACACGCACTCGAACAGCTCGCGGGCACGCTGACGGCGCTGCCCCACTGAAGATCCGCCCTCATCTCCAACGAACGAAGCGGTGGGGATGGAGCGCCGGACCCGCGACCGCGCTCAAAGGCTCCCGCGAGCGCCCTTGATGCCGTGCGCCTTCCGTACACCCGGAGGCCATTCGAGGTTCGCGAACGGGAACGGGTGCGACGGGTCGCGTACCTTGTCTAGCGTCGCCTGCGAGACACCGCCGCTGAACGCTCGGAGCATCGCGTCTTCGGCGGCGTTCGGCGCGTCGGTCTGCGCGTAGTAGACGAACAGATCGTCGATATTCGCCAGCGTTTTAAGGAACCAGCCCCCAGCGTGAGGGCGACGCGCGCCGAGCGGCGTCTTGTAGTAGTCGCGGATCCGCGCCCGCAGCGATGTACCCGCGAGTCCGAGATAGACGACGGTCTCATCGGGTAGCCAGAACGATGCGAGTCGCGCGGCAAGTTCATCGACGGTCGGCCGCGCACCGTCAACCGTTAACTCGGGCCGTACGGCCAGCAGCTCCTCGATCGCTTCGATCGAGATCGGCGCTGCGCCTAGCGCCTTCATCGCGTTGGCATCCTCAGTCAGTGCAACGGCGTAGATACCTCGGCGCTGCTCCAGGACGCGCTCGCACCAACGGACACACCCCTCCGGCTCAAGGTCAGCGGAGGCGAACAGACGCGTGACTGGCGATGGCACCGCTACAGATTCGTCAGCTTCCGTGCGACGATGTCACGCGCAGCAGCGATAGCGCCGTCAACGTCATCCTTCTGGCGGTCGATCGGCTCCGAGACAGTCCCGTCACGGAAATGGACCTTCCACTGGCCGGTCATCTCCGGCCTGCCGATGGCGCGATCCTCGTCCCAGACGAGCTGAGCGTACCGCTCCACGTCGAGCCGGATCGTCTCATCGTCTTCCTGCTCGGCCGCGATGAGTTCGCGAGCGTTTTCCCATTCCTCGCCAGTCGTCATCGCGTCGAGCATATGCCATTTGCCCGTGCTCTCAACCGCGAGCTCCGTGTGCTGCGCAAACCCCAAGCGTGACGATGTACGACGACACTGCACCTGTGAGGCCGATGATCAGTGATCGCGAGTAACCCGGCGCAGAAGGTCACTGGTTTGCCAAGCGCGAACCACATGGCTGCGCGGGCCAGGGGAGTGAGTGGCGGATCACAGCGGAGGTGGAGTTCCGCGGCTAAAGCTCGTGCGCTTGGACGACAACGGCGAGTGCCCCACTCAGGTCGGCCGCGTCCCTGTAGACAGTCGATGCAGGCATCTGCATGGTCGCGCCCATCCAAGCGTGGTAGTCAAGCTGCGCAACCACACGCTCGAGCTCGACTATCGGTCGCACCAGCTCCGGATCGACGTCGAGTGAGAGCAGCCGTGGGAGAACGATGTCCGTGATGACATGCGTGCTGGGAAGGACTGCGTCCAGAAAGGCTCTGGGATCGAAAGCGCGAGCGAACGGGTCCTGACCCGCCTCCCGGAGAGCCTCTGCGAGTGCTGAGAGCGCATGCGGTAGCCGCCCGAGGGTGAGCGCCATCTGGGGATCGAGCGCCGGCGGGCGTGGGGCTGATAACTGAACAAAGGCTGGCAGAGCTGCCCGAACCGCGGCGGACTCGAGCGTGCGGGTGGTCGCTTCAGCCACGGATGCCCAGCGAGCGTTCCGCTCCGACTTCGTGTATCGATCAACAAGGACGATCGCGATCAGAAAGCCCGCCACCATGTCTGCAAGCCCGGCGAGACTGTTCCCGGCGAAGCCGCGCCAGTCGAGCCAGAATCCAACCGCGAGGGAGACTGCAATCACCCCGAGCGCGAGGCCAAGGAGCGTCCGGCGATGTTCAACACCCAGCACGACAGAACGCATCTTCGTCTCACGAAAGGACGACGCGCATGGGCGGCGAGCTGATTGAGGGTGAGCCGGTATTTGATGCTCCCGTTCTGGATCCGGTGGTCGCATCGACGCTTGGCACCACTGGCCCGGATGACGTAGATCACCCGCTGCTGATGGGCGTCGCGCTTGATCTCGATGAGCTACCTGGCCTCGCGGAGGCCTTCGCGCTGCATCGCAACGGCCATCGCTTCGACGTAGAGAGCCTATGGAGCGTGTTGGTGTCAGCAGATACTGAGGAGTCGCCCACCGCGTACCTGCACGTCCGTATTCTCGACATCGACCTGCGGTTCGTCATCCGCTTCCGGGTCGATGAGTACAAGCGTTCGTTGACGACCGCAGCCCAGACGGGGCTGGTGGAGCTATGGGAGCCCGGGTTCGCCCAGGCGATACTCACCCAACCGGCAGAAGAGGCCTATACGACGTACGGGGCGATCGGTATCACTCCCGGTGACGCCGACCCGCTCCGGCGAGTGCTTCAACAGAGGTTCGATCTCCCGATTCAGCGCGAGCGCGAACAGCCGGTCGTCGTAGAACCCGGGCAGGCGCGAGAGGCTCTCGACCGGTTCATTCATGGCGCGGCTCAGCCTCAGGGGGTCGGGCTCGTTACCGGCCCCGGCTTCGCGGCTGTTGTGATCGTGGATCCAAGTGCTGCTGAAGTGATCGCAAATGCAGGACCCGAATCGGAGCGCTGGGGACACTGGGCCTCGATGCAAGCTGGGCCTATCGCCCTCGCGCGTGCGGATGTCTTGACGGGCGAACGCACGCGGCTCGGTTCTTGGTTGCTGCCGAACCCAGAGCCAGAGATCGTCCAGGCCACGAGCACTGCACCTCACGTAATTGTTGTTCTGACGGAGCCTCTGCCAGACGACCACGAGGCTAGGTGGAAGGCCATCTCCGACGGCACGGCCTTTCCCGTCAAGGAAGGGGCGGACGCGATGCGCGCGCTTCGTGTATCCGGAGGCACCGGGACCTGACCGTCTGATCAGAGCGCTCCATCCGGTCATGTCTCTAGGCTCCGATCAGCCCGAGGTTCGTCGGGAGCTTCGGCATCCCGACGTGCAGAGGGGGTCGAGCGTGGCCGGCCTCGATGCCGCGTCGCCAGATGGAGGTTCCTCATGGAACTCCGCATCACCGTCCCAATGGCGGGGGCACTCGCAGAGCTCTTCCCGCCTGAAAGTCCGATCTCGCACTACGTGTTGGATCGCTCCTTCGAGCGTTTTCAACTCCGAGGGTTCGATCCTCGGCGGCTTGATCCGAACGCGGGGAAGATCAAGCGCGTTCGCGAGGTCCTGACCGAGGCGGCACACCAGGATCCAGTCAAAGGCGGCCAGCTTCTCCTCCACCTGGTCGACCTTCTGAAGGGAGCAGGCGAGTTCCCTCGCCTGGCGCAGAATGGAGCGCTGACGAGTCTTCGAGGCGCTCTCCGGTCGGCAGGGTTCTCCATCGCCGACGACGGCACGGTTGCGCCGCTCTCCCTGGATGGGCTCTCCGGTCGCGCGCTGACGACGGCGCTGCGGGTCTATGTCGAGCGGGCAAGGCGAGGGGATGCCGACGCACCACTCGTCGCCGGCACCGCGAAGGACCTAGCCGAAGCGACGGCGAGACACGTGATCATCGAACGCGGCGGCAGCTACAGCGAAAGCATGGGCTTCCAGGGGACGCTTCATAACGCATTCGCAGCCATCGGCATGACGCCGGTAGGACCGTCGCAGTGGCAAGAGATCCTCAAGCAACTCGACAGCGACCCGGCGGAGCGCCTCCAGCAATGCGTCTACCTGACCGCGCTGGCCGCTAACAAGCTCCGGCAGGCAGAGGGGACGGGGCACGGGCGGCCGCAGGAAGCCAAGATCTCGAATCACGACGCGCGGATGGCCGCCGAAGCCGCAGCGCTTACCTCAGGCGCAATGCTCGATCGTCTCTAGATCGATAAGGGGCCACCTTTGACTTCGAGGTGGTTTGCGCACCGCATAGTTCCGCCCACTGAAAAGTCCCTGCATAGCGGCCGGTGTCAGCTGTTCGGATCTTGCAGGTCCTGCTTTTTACTAGCGCGTGCGAAATCGGTGCGAAATCGACACGCAGGCGTCGCCCCGTGGCTTGATCGCGGCGGATCCAAGCCGACGCGCTAGCTACAAGAGAGGGCATGTCTGAAGACTCGATAGCGGTCTGGGCGTTGTTGGATGCGAACGGCGAAGCGGTCTACAGCAGCAACGTCCTCGAGAATGTCGAGGCTGAGCTCGAGCGGCGGGTCGCTTCTGACCCGCGTTTGCGGCGGATCTTGCGCATTGCCGAACAAACACTGACCTTTCACCCCCGCGACGAGCCCGAACCGGATGCAGGTGAGCCTCAGTCCGTCTGCGTCCTTCCCTGGCTCCCGCTCGATGAGCCTGTCCGGATGGGACCGCTGGTGTTCGACCATTGGTCGCAGGTTCGCGATGGCGTCTCGGAGCCCGCACGCTCAACGGCGAGCCAGCTCCTGAGCCATTTTCAGAGCGTCCGAGGCGATGAGATCGATCCGGCGGTCTGTTTCTACGCCGATCGACATCCGACGCACCGCCTCTCGGACGATGCGCGTGAGTTCATCCGGACAAGCGTCTTCTTCCTCGCTTTGGCTGGGCTTGCCGAGAACACCTACATGCACATGGTGTTCGAGCCAATGAATGCGGCCCACGCTCGCCAGTTCTTCCTCTACTTCCATGCGGCGCGAGCGGAAGTTCACACGATACGCCGCCGCCGCGAGGGTGGGCTCAGTCGCGGTGGCGCACGAGCACCATCCGGCTGATCAAGCCCGCCGCCGCCGAGGCGCGGCCAACGGCGGCCGGAGGGCACCCCACGATGACGCTCTACCGGCAGCAGTTCGTCGACGCCCTATCCCGATGCGTAACCGCGGAGGACGATCTTGCGAAGGCGGTCCGCCAATCGGTCGTTCCGTTCCTGAGGGGTAACGACATGGATGAGTACGGAACAGTCGAGCAGGACCTCGTCTGGCTCGTCTCCTCCTTCGAGCAATTACTCGGCGTTTCCCGCGGCGGCAGCGCTGGCCGACGTGGCTCCGAGCTTCACATGGGGGTCGTATCCCTGTTCTCTGAGCATTGGTCACATGAGGAGCAACGCCTCTGCCGTCGCTGGCTTGAGCATCTACGGAACAAGCGCAACGAGCTACATGGACGGCCGGCGACCACCAGTGGCTGGCTTGCGTGGGCGCATGCTGTGCTCGTGACACTCGCCCGCCTCCTCACAGAGCACCGCCTCCAAGCCTTCGCTCAGGGACACGCAAAACCGACCGACTTCGTCTTCTGCTCCCAGACCGGCGGCCATCTCGACCACAGAAACATCAGCCGCCGCGGCCTCGAACACTCCTTGGCCAAGGCCGGCCTTCCCAAACTCCGCTGGCACGACCTCCGCCACCTCGCCGCCAGCGCGCTCATCAGCCAAGGCGCCAGCATCGCCTACCTCAGCCGCATCCTCGGCCACGCCAACCCCGCCATCACCCTCACCACCTACGCCCACCAATACGCCCAAGCCGAACACGCCGAACACACCCGCCAACAAATGGAACAAGCCTTCGGCGCACTACTCACCTGAGCCGCGACGCCCGCCGGCATCTCCGGCAGCGTGTCCCTGCACGGCCTCGGACGCACGTAGTCAGTAGCTCGATCGGTGCTCCTGGACGCTGGCTCGCCGACCGATGACCAGTCCGGTGGCTACGGCAACTCTGATCCGCCTCCGCTACCCGGCCAACTGCGGCAGCTGTGGGGCATCCCTGCCGCGCGGCGACCAGGCTCAATGGGATCGCGAGACGAAGACGGCAACTTGCCTGGGCTGCCTCGAGCCGCCCGCTGTCGTCGAAGTGGAGATTGATCGCGGCAAACCCGGTGGCTCAGCTGCACGCGAGTGGCAGCGCAGACACGACCGGCGTGAGGCAGCCGTCCGCGCGCGATGGGGCAAGCTCGCCAGCCTCGCCCTCGCCCTATCGGACGACCCGCACGCCACGAAAGCATGGGCGTACGGCTCGAACGGCGAGCACACCCTCGGAACGAGCCTCACCACCCTCCGCGAGGAGGGAATGGGCGTTCTCCACGATCGCCGTATCCCGGGATCGCGGGCCAACATCGACCATCTCGTCGTCGCCCCGTGGGGTGTCTTCGTCATCGACGCCAAGAACTACAAAGGCCGCATCGAGCGCCGCAATCGCGGGGGTCTGTTCTCCACCGACTACCGGCTCTACGTCGGCGGCCGCGACAAAACGCCACTGATCGCGGGACTCGACAAGCAGGTCGCAGCCGTCCGCGCCGCCCTCGCTCAACAGCACGCAAGCGTGCGGATCTGCAAAACGCTCTGCTTCGTCAACGCCGACTGGTCACTGTTCGCCCAACCGATCGAACTCGGTGGCGCCCATATCCTCTGGCCGCGCGCCCTCGGCAAACTGACCCACAGCGAAGGACCACTCAACCGCGAGACAATCGTCCAGATCGAGCGCACACTCGCACTAGCGCTGCCAGCCGCATAGCCAGAGCTCTGCTTCGCGAGGACACGTAGCGTCGCAGCGGTTACTAGGGGTATGGCGGTCTCTCCCATCGGTAGAGAGCGATCTCCGCAAAGAGCGGCGTTTTCTTCGGCGCACCACCTTGTCCCTGATGGGAAGGCCGGATAGGTTGAGCTCTGCCGAGCACGGGGCGCTGGAGGTTGAAGTCCCGCCGAGCGACACGACAAGGCTTCGGCCAAGTCAGGTCGGTTGGCGAGATGGACGAAAGCGCAACCGGCTCGGCTTTATCGTGCCCCGGGTCGATTCTCAATAGATGCGCGCCCGCGCCAGTCCTCGGGAATGTCACCCGACGACTAGGCGCGACTCCGCGCTCGACGCCAGCGGTCAAGCCCCCAACCGGCACGAGCTACGGCGAAGCCCGCGTCGTTAACGGGTCTTGGCTGCGCTAGGGATGCAGTCGTCGCAAACGCCGTGGAGGACGACGTCGTGGCCGGCAACGTTGTAGCCGGTTTTTCGTTCCACGGCGTGGAGGGCCTTTTCGAGGGCGTCGTCGGCGAAGGCTTCGACTTTGCCGCAGTCGTTGCAGACGAGGTGGTGGTGGTGTTCGCCGTCTGCGTGGAGCGGCTCGAAGCGGGTAGTGCCTGAGCCGGTCTCGATGCGCTGGAGATAACCGTCGCGGCTGAGCTGGTCGAGGGTTCTGTAAATGCTGGCAATGCCGATCTGTCTGTCTCCGGTGCGGAGTTGGTCGAAGATCTCCTGTGCCGTCAGGCAGCACGACTGCCGTCCGAGAAGTTCGATCACGGCGCGTCGCGCACCACCGTCCCGGCGGCCTTTCGTCCGCAGCGAGGCGAGCGTTTGCTCGGCCCACGCCTGCGATCTAGTCGCCTTCCCCATCCGCTTAATGATAGCGCCTCCCATAATCTCTAGCTAGCAAGAATGATTATCGGTATGATCTGCTTTGGTGCGCAGCGGCGGAAAGACGAATGTGAGGACGTGGGTGATCGCGACTCTTGTCGCGCTCGCGAGTCCGGGGGTGCTGGCCGCGTGCGGCTCGGGCGGGAACAGCAGCAGCCCGAGCGTCGGGAAGCTGCAGGTCGTTGCGGCCGAGAACTTCTGGGGCAGCATCGCGAGCCAGCTGGGCGGCTCGAAGGTGTCGGTGCAGAGCATCATCGTCAACCCGAACACCGATCCCCACTCCTACGAGCCCACGGCGAGCGATGCGCGGACGCTGGCGAGCGCGAAGCTGGCGATGGTGAACGGGATCGGCTATGACACCTGGGCCTCGCACCTGCTGGCCGCGAATCCGGTCTCCGGGCGTACAACGCTCGACGTCGGCACGCTGCTCGGCCTGAAGGAGGGCGACAACCCGCACCAGTGGTACTCGCCAGAGAGCGTGCAGAAGGTGGTTCACACGGTGGTGGCCGACTACGAAAGGCTCGACCCGGCGGACAAGGCGTATTTCGCAGCGCAGGAGCGTCACTTCGAGACCGTCTCGCTGGCTGCGTACAACCGGCTGCGGGCAGAGATCCGGAGGCGGTTTGCCGGGGTGCCGGTCGGCTACAGCGAGAGCATCTTCCAGCCGCTCGGTCAGGCACTAGGCCTCAAGCTGCTGACGCCGTACAGCTTCGCGAAGGCGGTGGCCGAAGGCACCGAGATCAACGCCCAGGACAAGCAGACCGTCGATGCGCAAGCGCAGCGGCGGCTGATCAAGGTCTGGGTCTACAACAGCCAGAACGCCACCCCTGACATCCAGCGGATCAACTCGATCTGCCGCGCCCGGCATATTCCGATCGCGACGGTGACCGAGACGCTCGCTCCGGCGAGCGACAGCTTCGAGCAGTGGCAGGTCGCCGAGCTGGATAGCCTGACCAAGGCCCTCCACTACGCGACCAGACGCTGAGCGATGCCGGGAACGGCGATGAGCGGGACGGCTGCGGGGCCACGCGTCGAGCCTGGTGACTCCCTCGCGGTCGACCTCCGCGACGTGACGGTATCGCGCGGCGGCAAGCCGGTCTGGAGCGGCGCGACCGTTCGGATTGAACAGGGTGAGTTCGCGGCCGTGCTCGGCCCGAACGGCGCCGGGAAGTCCACTCTGCTCGACCTGCTGCTCGGCCTCCTCCCGCTCAGCTCGGGCACCGCCTCCGTTCTGGGCGAGGCTGCCGGCGCAAGCGGCGACGCGATTGGCTACCTGCCGCAACGACACGCCTTCGACACGAGCACGCGCATCCGCGGCGTCGACATCGTCCGGCTCGGACTGGACGGCACACGCTTCGGGCTACCCCTCCCCTGGCGCAACTCTCACCGCCACCGAGTAGCCGAGGTGATCGACCTCGTCGGGGCAACTGAGTACGCCAAACGGCCGATCGGTGAGTGCTCGGGCGGGGAACAGCAGCGACTGCTGATCGCTCGGACCCTTATCAGCTCGCCACAGCTGCTGTTGCTCGACGAGCCGCTCGACAGCCTTGACCTGCCCAACCAGAACGCGGTTGCCGCGCTGGTCGACCGCATCCGCCGCCACCGGCAGATGACGGTCCTGCTCGTCGCCCACGACGTCAACCCGCTTCTCCCCTATCTCGACCGTGTCGTCTACGTCGCAGGCGGCCGTGTTCTGTCGGGCCGGCCGGAGCAGGTGATCACGAACGAAACCCTCAGCGACCTCTACCAGACACCGATCGAGGTGTTGCACGCCTCAGACGGTCGCCTCGTGGTCGTGGGTCAGCCGGAGGCGCCCGCACACCACTCGGACCGACACGAGCACCCGTGAACCCCTCGCTGACCTGGAACCTCGTCTCGGACGTGCGGCAGTTGTTCGTCTACCCGTTCATGGTCAACGCGCTCGAAGCCGGCACGATCGTCGCGGTCATGGCCGCCGTCACGGGCTGGTTCGTCGTCCTCCGCCGCCAGGCCTTCGCCGCGCATGCTCTCTCGGTGATGTCGTTTCCTGGTGCCAGCGGCGCCGCCCTCGCCGGACTGCCGCTGCCGCTCGGCTACTTCGCCGCCTGCACCCTCGCCGCCGCCGCAATCGCCACCGGCTCACGAACGAGCAACAGACGCAACCTCGCACAAGAATCCGCGCTGATCGGCACAGTCCAGGTCGTCGGCTTCGCGCTCGGCTTCCTCTTCCTCAGCCTCTACGGGGGCGTGCTCGAGAGCCTCGAGTCGCTCCTGTTCGGCTCCTTCCTCGGTATCACTGCCAGCCAGGTCGAGGTTCTCCTCGGGGTAGCGGCCGCCACGCTCGCCTTCTTCGCCGTCGCCGGCCGGCCTCTGCTCGTGAGTTCGATCGACGATCTCGTCGCCCGAGCCGGCGGTGTCCCAGTCCGCATGCTCGAGATCGCCTTCCTGCTCGTCCTTGGGCTCGCCGTCGCCGCCACTGCGCAGATCACCGGCGTTCTTCTTGTCTTCGCGCTCCTCGTCGCCCCAGCTGCAGCCGCCCAGCAAATCACCGCCCGGATCGGGTTCGGGATCGGCCTTAGCGTCGCCATCGCGCTCGTCGTCACCTGGGCCGGGCTCGGCCTTTCCTACTACACCGACTATTCGGTCGGGTTCTACGTGACGACGCTGGCTTTCGCCGTCTACCTCACGGCGCGCCTTGCCCGCCGCTTCGCTCGGCGATCGTGGTTACCCGCTCGCCTGCAGGCGGCCTGAGGTGCTGTCGCAAGACTTCATCCGGCTTGCACTCCTGGCCGGCACGCCGATCGCACTCGCGAGCGGTGCGATCGGCTACTTCGTCGTTCTCGGCAGCCAGGTTTTCGCCGGCGAAACGCTCAGCCACGTCGCCTTCACCGGGGCACTGGCCGCTGCGGCGATCGGCGTCGACCTTCGCGTCGGCCTCTTCGCCGCCACCATCGCCGTCGCGCTCCTGCTCGCCACGCTCGGCGAGCGCGCGATGAGCGACGATGTCGCCATCGGCACCGTTCTCGCCTGGATCCTCGGGCTCGGCGCCTTCTTTCTCGACCTCTTCAACCGCTCGAGCGACGGCGGCAACGGCATCGTCGCCACCCGAACCCTCTTCGGATCGATCTTCGGACTCAGCCGCAGTCAGGCCGAGCTCGCAGCCGCCATCGGCGCCGGCCTCGTTCTCGCGCTCGCAGCGATCGCACGACCACTGCTCTTCGCCACAATCGACCCGAAAGTCGCAGCCGCCCGCGGTCTCCCCGTCGCGGCCCTCGGCGCCAGCTTCCTTGCCCTCGTCGGCGTCGACGCCGCCCTGACGACGCAAGTCATCGGCGCCCTCCTCATGCTCGGGCTGATCGCGGTCCCCGCCGGGGCCGCGCACCGCCTCACCGCCAACACCTACCTCGCTCTCACACTATCGAGTCTTTTCGCCGTCGCATCGCTCTGGCTCGGCATCGCGTTCGCCTACATCGTCCGCTCCCTCCCGCCGAGCAGCGCGATCATCGGCGTCGCCGCGACGATCTACCTCCTCTCGTTCCTCGGAAGCGCACCGAGGCGCCTCCGTCCGGCTCGCGCCGGTCAGTCCCCGGCAGCGGTGGTCGAGCTAGCCGCCGGCGCACGTCGGCCCCGGCGGTAGGCGAAGGCCCCGGAGAGGAGTAGGAGACCGCCGAGGAGAGGGCCTCCTACCCAGCCCTCGAGCGAAGACGTGGCGGCCGGGACGCGAAACACCGTCGGTGCGGCGGCCGCGACGCGTGCGCCCGAGCGACAAGCGCGCAGCTTGGACGAACACACGTCTCACTCGAACGCTCGCTGCTGTGAGTCTCACGCTGGCCTTGAGTCTCACGCTGGCCTCTTCACGGTCCGTGCTTCGGAGGAGCGATCTCCTGTCGAGGAATCCCAGGCCCTGTTGAGCGTGGTGTCCAGACGCCGCGGCGCTAGCTGGCGTGACGCGCCTGTTTAAGGGTTCAGCAGCGGCTTGGTCGGGTTTCGCTAGGCGACCCCGGCGGCAGTGGGAACGATGGCGAGTGCCTGTTCGAAGTCCCCGAGGATGTCTTCGATGTCTTCGCAGCCGACGGATACGCGGATGAGGTTGTCGCGCTTTGGCATGGGATAGACGAGCGTCTTCAGGTCGCCGAGGCTGACTGCCACTCCGGAGAGCTTGGTGGCGTTGGCGAATGCGTTCATCTGGTCGGCTCCGCCGCACAACCTCATCGAGAACATTCCGCCGAATCCGTCGACGAGCTGCTCGGTTGCGAGTGCGTGCTGCGCATGGCTTTCGAGGCCGGGGTAGCGGACGTGCTCGACCTCGTCGCGTTCCTCGAGGAAGCGCGCGAGCGTTAGGGCGTTGGCTGAATGTGCCTTCAAGCGCAGCGGCAAGGTCCGCACGCCGCGCAGGGTCAGCCATGAATTGAACGGGCTGGGCGCGGTGCCGAGGGCGTCAGCCTGGTAGCGGACGCGGTCGATGAGCTCGCGCGAGCCGGCGACGACTCCCCCGACTGTGTCGCCGTGGCCGGAGAGGTACTTGGTTGAGGAGTGGAGGACGATGTCTGCGCCTTGCTCGAGCGGCCGGAACACTGCTGGTGAAAGGAAGGTGTTGTCGACGACGAGAACGATTCCGGCGTCGTGGGCGATCGCGGCGAGGCCGTGCACGTCGGCAAAGTGCATGTGCGGGTTCGAGAGCGACTCGATGAAGATTCCCTTGGTGTTTGGTCGAATGGCGGCCCGTACGGCGCCGAGGTCGGTGACATCGAGCCGTGTCACCTCGATTCCCTTGTTTGCGAGGACGTCGTCCAGGAGGAAGCGCGTGATGACGAAGATGTCGTCTGAGGCGATGCAGTGGTCACCGGCGTTGAGCAGGCTGAAGAGGGTGGTGCTTACGGCGGCCATGCCGGAGGAGGTTGCGAGGGCTGATTCGGCGCCCTCGATCGCTGCGATCTTTTCCTCGAGCGCGCTCGTGGTCGGGTTGCCGGTGCGGGTGTAGAAGAAGGTGCGTGGCTCCCATTCCATTGCGGCGTCGACGGCCGCCTCCTTCTCCTCGGCGGTGTCGAAGACGAAGGTCGCGGTCTGGTAGATCGGCGTCGCGTGCGCGTGGGTAACGGGGTCCGGAGCCTCGCCGCTGTGAATCGCGCGGGTTGCGAAGCCCCCAATCTCTCCAAGCTGTCCCACCTGTGTCTCCTCTCTAGTCGTTGGCGCCCGCTTCGGCGGGCTGGTGCGTGTTTGGGGTGAGGACGCGGGCGAGGAAGTCACGCGCGCGCTGGGTTTTCGGTGCGCTAAGGACGCTCGCCGGCGAGCCTTCCTCGACGATTGCGCCTTCGTCCATGACGACGACGTGGTCGCCGACGTCGCGGGCGAACGCGATTTCATGGGTGACAACGATCATCGTCATGCCGTCGGCGGCGAGATTGCGCATGGCGTCGAGTACGTCGCCGACGAGTTCGGGGTCGAGGGCGCTGGTCGGCTCGTCGAAAAGCATCAACTGTGGGTTCATGGCGAGCGCGCGAGCGATGGCGACGCGTTGTTGTTGTCCGCCGGATAGTTGTGCGGGGTAGGCGTTTGCCTTGTCGCGGACACCGACCCGCTCGAGCAGCCGATACGCGTTCGCGGTCGCTTCGGCTTTCGGGATGCCGCGAACGCGGATCGGCGCCTCGATCAAGTTGCGCAGCACGGTCATGTGCGAGAAGAGATTGAACTGCTGGAAGACCATGCCGATCTCGGCACGCTTGCGGGCTACCTCACGCTCGTGCAGCTCGTAGATCCGCTCGCCGCGCTGTTGGTAGCCGACGAGCTCGCCGTTCACGTACAGGCGACCTCCGTCGATCTTTTCGAGATGGTTGATGCAGCGTAGGAACGTCGACTTCCCGCTTCCCGAGGGGCCGATGATGACCACGACTTGGCCGGGATAGACCTTGAGGTCGATGCTGCGCAGCACTTCGAGCCGCCCGTAGTGCTTGCGTACTCGCTCAGCAACGACCACTGGTTCGCCGCTTGTGTTCACCCGTGCCCTCCGCGGACGAGCGGCCTCCATCTCACGCGTGTGCTCCTTGTCGAAGTGGCTCCTCGGCTGCGGCCGACACGCTGCTCGAGCAGGCGCTGCCCGAAGCTGAACACGGTCGTGCAGGCGAGATACCAGATGCTCGCCACAACGAGCAGCTCCAGCGTCCTGAGATTCGTCGAATAGATCCGCTCGACCGACTGGAGCAGATCGCCCACGCCGATCACACTGGCCAGGGCCGAGTACTTGAGCATCCCGATGAACTCGTTGCCCATCGGGGGGATGACGATCGGCACGGCCTGCGGCAGCACGATACGGCGCATAACGGCGCCTCGGTTCATGCCGAGCGCGAGCGCGGCGTCTGTCTGGCCTTTGTTGACCGAGAGGATTCCGGCGCGGACGATCTCCGCCACGTAGGCGCCCTCGTTCAGGCCGAGGCCGAGCACGGCGGCTACGAATGGGTGAAGGATCGCGTTCGCGGGGCGCGACCAGAGGACGAGGTGGGTGAATGGGATGCCGAGCGAGATGTGGGGGAAGATGATTCCGAGGTTGAACCAGAAGATCAGCTGCAGCAGGACTGGCGTGCCGCGGAAGAACCAGACGTAGGCTCCACCCGCGGTCTTGAGGACAGGGTTTGGCGAGAGGCGGCAGATGGCCGCCATGACGCCGAGGCAGATCGCGACCGCCATGGCGACGATCGTCAGAAGCAGCGTGGTGCGCAGACCGTCGAGTACGACCGCGTTGAAGAGATAGTGGGGTACGACCGAGAAGCCGAAGTTCTTGTTGTGGGCGACGGTGTTGATCAGGTCGGCCGCGATCACGAGGACGACGACCGCGGCGACTAGTCGCCCCCAGTGGCGGAGAGGGACCGCGACGATGCGATCGGCTTCAAGCTCGCTGGGGGGGATCTGCGCGTGGGTGCTCATGGCTGGTCAGCCGGGCGCGGGCGCGCAGGAGGTTCCTGCGCGCCCGCCTTTGGGAGGAACTACTTGCTGGCGGCGTTAATCGTCACCTTCTTGACCTCGTTGTTTGTGAGGCCGTAGCGCTTCATGACTTTGGCGTAGGTGCCGTTCTTGATCAGCACGTTGTAGGCGGCTGCGACCGCGTTACGGAGCTGGCGGCTCTTCTTGGGGAAGATGTCGCCGTCGTAGGCGAAGTTGTAGACCCCGGGGAGTACCTGGAAGTCCGTGGTCGTCTTCGCCGCGTAGGAGCTGGCGAGCGTGTTCGCCAGGTAGGCGTCTGCTTGGCCGCTCTTCAATGCCAGCCGTGCGGGCGGATCGTCCGCGACGATCAGCTGCTTGATTGCGGGCTTGCCGGCCTTCTGGCACTTGCTGCTCTGCGCTTCCTCGATCGGGATCTGGACGCTGCCCTGGGTCATCACCACCGTCTTGCCGCAGAGGCTGCCCAGGGTCTTGAGGTGCTCCGGGTTCCCTTGGGCGACGAGGATCGAGGTGCCGTCGCGGTAGTTGTCAACGAAGTCGACGCTCTTCTCGCGCGAGACCTCGTCGGTCAGATCCGTTGCGAAGTCGTACTGGCCGGACTTGATCCCCGGAAGGATCGCCGAGAAGTCGATCACAGACCACTTGACCTTGACGCCGAGGAGCTTGGCCGCCGCGGTCATCAGGTTGGCGTCGAAGCCGGTGAGCGTCTTTCCGTCCTTCTTGTAGAAGTCGACTGGTGCGTAGATCGATGTGGCTACATGGATGACGCCGGCCTTCTTGATATTCGCCGGCAGCATGGCGCGCGGACTCTTCGTAGCAGCCGCACCCGCACTCGTTATTCCGATCAGTAGTGCCAGCGCGAAGGTCGCGCCGATTCCCGCGGCAATCCCTGCACCGGGGTGAACTCGCTTCAGACCGAACTTGCTCACGTCCCCTCCTTTGACTCCGGTCGTCTCCAATCGGCGCGCGCACGCGCCGCCACTCCTCGGTTTCCGCTACCGGCCACCTCCGTCAGTCGAGGACCCGGCCTGTTCGAGAACGGGTATTCCGTCTCGGCTCGAAAACGAGATCTCGCTCGCGGCCTCGCGAACCGCCGCCACCAACAGCTCGAATCGCTTTGTGAACAGATGCGAGAAGCCGGCTAGGCCGAGCGAGGCGACGACACAGCCGGCTGCATCGGTGATCGGCGCGGCGATCGAACTGACCCCGTCCTCGAGGTCGTCGGCGCCGCTCGCGAAACCCGCCGCTCGCGCCGCAGCAAGCGCCTCGAGCAGGAGCTTTGGCTCCGTGATCGTCTGCGAGCCGTAGCGCTTGAGGCCGCGCTCAATCACTTGCTCCACTCGCTCGGGCGGGCCGAAGGCGAGAAGGACGAGACCTGAGGGACAGGCGTGGTAGGGCATGGTGTGCCCCGCTTCGCCGTACAGGTTGATCCCTGCCATGCTCGGGACGTGCTTCAGGCAGACGACATCCAGGGCGCCGGCGACGTTGAGATAGCTCGGGAGTCCGGTCTCCTGGGAAAGCCGCTCCATCCGTGGGCGGGCGTGCGCGCTTAGATCTAGACCTTCTGCGGCTGCCTGTCCTAAGACGACGAGCTCAGGCCCGAGGCCGTACCGACTAGTGCTCACGTCCTGTCGGACGAGCCCGTCCTGGGTAAGCGTGTGCAAGAGGCGAAAGACGGATGCCTTACCAATGCCGAGCTCACGGCTGAGCTCACTGACACCGAGCGGACCGCTTTGAGCAAGCGCGCGCAACACAAGAGCCGCCCTGCGAACGACCGTGATTTCGTATTCCGGCATCAGGCGCAGCTCCCGTCGATGGTGTCGCGCAAGCGAGCGAGGCCACGCTCCACCTGTTCGAAAGGCCCGGCGTAGGAGATGCGGATGTGGCGTCGGCCCTGCTCGCCGAAGGCCTCCCCCGGAACGCTCAGCACCCCGTGCTCTGCCAATCCCCGTGCCGGCGCGGGGCCGAGAGCGTCGATTCGCGGGAAGGCGTAGAAGGCGCCTGCGGGTGCCACGAGCGAGACACCGTCGATGCCCGTGAGCGCTTCGACTACGAGCTCGCGTCGGCGCCCGTACTCGGCCAGCATCTGCTCGGCTGGCTCGCGGGGCCCTTCGAGCGCGGCGAGGCCGGCTGCTTGTGAGACTGATGAGGGACAGCCGACGAGGTGCTCTTGCACCTTGACTAGGGCCTCGTCCAGTCCGGCTGGGGCGACGGCATAGCCGAGGCGCCAGCCGGTCATCGCATAGGTCTTGGAGAAGGAGAAGACCGAGATCGTGCGATCCGCAAAGCCGTCCAGAGCCGCGAGCGAGCTGTGCTGAGCCGGCGGATAGACCAGGAACTCGTAGGCCTCGTCCGAGACCACCACGACCCGCGAGCCGTCGAGAGCCTCCGCCAGCGCCTCGAGCAGCGAACGCTCGAGCACCGCTCCGGTCGGGTTCGCGGGCGAGTTGACGACAATCGCCCTCGTCCGGCTCGACAACTTCTCGCGCACAGCCTCGACATCCAGTTGCCACTCGCTCGTGAGCGGTACCGGCACGGGCACCCCGCCCGCCAGCGCCACCTGCGCCGCATAGTTCGCGAAGGCGGGGTCGGCGATGAGCACCTCGTCACCTGGATCGAGAAGGGCGAGGAAGGTCGCGGCCAGCGCATTCAACGCGCCAGCGGTGACGATGACCTCCCGCTCCGGGTCACAGACGATTCCGTTGTCGCGCGACAGTTTCTGCGCGATCGCCTCTCGCAGCCGCAGCTCGCCGCGCCCATGCGTGTAATGGGTTGAACCGGCTGCCGCCGCCTCAGCAGCCGCAGCGATAATGTGCTCCGGCGTCGGAAACGACGGATCGCCTCCCGCGAGATCGACGGCGTTCGAGCCGCGGCCCGCCTCGAGAACCTCGCGGATGCCGGAGCGCGGTACCGACTCGAGTCGCCGCGCCGCGCCAAGTGCGGGAACTACCAGCCTCACCCGGCTGCGCGAATCACAAGCTCGTCGCGGCCTTCTGCGAGGATCACGTTGCCGGCCTTGTAGAAATCGTCGAGCTGTTCGGGAACGACCTGCGCGAAGAGGTTCCCGCGGATCCCGGTCTCGGTGACGATGCGCAGATCGCCAGGCCCATACCAGATGGCGATCTCGGCTCCGTTGACGTCGCCGATCCGCTCCTTGTGGACGTGCATGCTCGCGTACGTCTTCGCGGGCAGGTAGTAATAGACAAGCTGACCTGGCTTCGGCTGGATGATGTGGTTCTCGAGCGGCAGATCGACCGACGGGCAGTACACGTAGAACTCGTGGCCCGAGAAGATCGAGTGATACGTGAGCCCGGTAATGGGGTCCCGCTCGAGCATCTCGCTGACGGCCTGACACGTCGTCGGCGCGTCGTCCCAAAGCATCTGCGCGGTGAAGGTCGCCCCCTGGCGGCTCAGCGCCAGCTCGACCTGCTCAATCCGACTCACCCACGGCCTCCTTTGTTTCATTCAATGAAACGTTGTTTTGGCATGTGAATTAGCCGCTTATACGCCTCGCACGTTGCCGAGTCAACCTTCGCGCCGTCATCAAGACTCGCTACCGACGGCTTGCACGACCTCGTCGGTCCCGCAACTGATCTTCGAACCTGACCCTGCGGCAGAGCGAGGCTGGTCGAGCAGTTTCCCGCTCGGAGACGGTCGCCCCCGAGGCCTCCGCCGCGCCCATCCGCGCTCGTAAGCTTCGCCGATGCGGGTCTCGGCCAAAGTCGATTACGCGTTGCGGGCGATGGTGGAGCTCGCCCGCGGCGAGATCGTCTGGGCCACGGCCGAAAAGCATCCCAGCCTCCGAGCCGTCAGCCCTCCCCCAACCTTCTCAGCCACTCGACTGACTCAATAGAGCGACGGGCCCGCGGAAACGGCCACCGTGGTGCGGCCGCGCGTAATGCAACGCCACGCCTCTTGATCTTCGGCCGTTCCCTTCCATCTGACTCGCACTCCGTTCGCGGTGAACGTGTGCATCGAGGCTCCTCTACATCGCCGAACCAGTCCCACTGTGAAGCCGACCGCGGCAGGACCACCCGGCCCCGTGAAGTCCAGACCGAATGTGTTCGGGCCGCTGGAGAAGACGTCGTTGAAGTGAGAGCCGTAGGGGAAGTTCGGAGGTTGGGTGGGGACGTAGGCGATACGCGCGAACTTGCTCACGATCTCCCGCTGCACGCTTCGCGGCAGAGCGGACGAGAACCTCGACGAGCTAGACCCGCAGCTCGACACCACCGTTGCGACGAGGAGCATACGAGCGCTCTTCTGAACGTCCGCACGACCCGGGATCGTACGGCTCTCTCGGCTGCGTCAGCGCACCTCTCACTTTACGGCTCGCGGCACGTGAATCAGGCGCAGAAATGCCGAAACCCGCAAACCGCTTGCGCAGTCCGCGGGCTTCGACCCGTCTAGCCTCTCAGACCCGGAACCGGCCGTCAAGTCGGCAGGAACCCTTGATCCGTGCGAAGTTCTGGGTCTCGCACGCGTCTTCGCACAGCGGTGTGATGCGCTTGAACAGCGGCCTCAAAGGCCGTCACCAGGTCTGACTAACGAGGGGTCGCGACAAGAGTTTCGGCTCAGGCACGGACGACTGACTAATTCGAGGTAGAGACTCCGAGCTCATCGCCATTGGGATCGATGAGACCGAGCAACCCAGGAGAGCCCATGGTTTCATCTCTCGTCTTGAGTCTCGCTGGCGGCCTCGTCGGACCGCGGCTCTCGGCTGTCGGTGTCATCTCGGTTGTTCTTGTCGAGGTCTATGTCAAGTAACAGTGCATGCCGATCAAAAGCCTGTCCGGATCCCCCGATTCCCCATCGAAGGGAGTACTGCTTCAACCATGTCCAGAGTGTCATTGGCACGGGATAGTTAAGTTGTTCCGGCTCAGGTAGTCCCGCAGGAGGCCATGTGGCCATTGCTGACGAGTTGGGTTGGGCGCGTGGGCATGCGGGGGCGAGCATTTTCTGACCGCTGAGGGGCCCATCAAGCTGATGGCCCCGTTCCAGAAGAACAGAGCGCCTCCGCGATTCCAGGGCCGTCAAGAGCTGGCGGACATGACCGCAACAGCGAGGTCGCGAGGCGTCGGGGTCACCGTTAGCGAGATTAGAGGCTGCAACGGCTGTCGCCGTCCCCTGCGCCAGCCTTCGCTCTCACCTGACTTAGATCAGTGGCAAAAGTTCGGCAAAAGCTGCGCGCGCCGATCTCTCGCCCGGAAACAAAAAGGCCCCGTTTCCGGGGCCTTCTCAGTAGCGGGGGCAGGATTTGAACCTGCGACCTCCGGGTTATGAGACGTTTGTTGCTAGGTGAGGCAACGTCTCATCCGGCATTCCTCCGTCGGCTCAGATCACCTAAGATTAGGTCGGATTGCCTGGCTCGGGCAAAAGTTCTGGCAAAAGTTCTCGCCTGGTCAGAGAACGCTGACGCCCGAGCAGCGGGAAGCGTCGACCTCCGGGTTATATCCCCTAAGGCGATGTGCGGTCCGGTGACGTCACAGAGTTATGAGACGTTTGTTGCTAGGTGAGGCAACGTCTCATCCGGCATTCCTCCGTCGGCTCAGATCACCTAAGATTAGGTCGGATTGCCTGGCTCGGGCAAAAGTTCTGGCAAAAGTTCTGGCAAAAGTTCTCGCCTGGTCAGAGAACGCTGACGCCCGAGCAGCGGGAAGCGTCGACCTCCGGGTTATATCCCCTAAGGCGATGTGCGGTCCGGTGACGTCACAGAGTTATGAG
>JBOGZU010000003.1:0-188494 GCA_050697455.1 Gaiellaceae bacterium
GGCCGCCGCGGCGGCCGGTTGGGTCAGTTCTGGCTCGGGCCTCTGCTCGAGCCCGCGCGCGTCAGGCGCGCGCTGGTCGTCGGAAGATTTCTTCCGGATACGGAACCAGGGCAAAGAGAAACTCCTTCGGTGCGGCGCGCAGCCGCAACCTGGTTCCAATCCAGGTCGCGCGCGCGCTCGTTGTTGTCAATGGAAAGCATGGAATGCCTCGGCGACAAGCGTAGCAGCGGTATCTGCAGGTGCTCCGTCCGGTCCGGGTCCTACGATCCGGCCATCCACGACCGGGAGGTGAGCGGTGGCCGCCAAGCGTGAGGCAGAGGAGCTCTTGTTAATCGAGGAAGCCGATGCGTGGTTCGAGTATCTCGAGGCGACCCGAAGCCAGGGAGAGAACCGCTACCACGAGATCGAGCCCTGGGCGTGGGCCCGCCTGACGCAACGCCTCCGTGCGATCAGGGGGCGGCGCGCCCGCCTCAGGCCGGCGGCCGCTTAGTTAGCTCGCGAGAGCTTTGCTCTCGCTCGCTGGGGTGACGGAACTGCGCGGGCCGGAAGCGGGGTTCCGGCCCGCTCCGTGCTGTTCTTGCTTTCGATGCTCTGGATGGGGCGCGGCTTAGCGCCGGCGGCGCGAGGCGCGGCCGCGCGCGTGGATCGCGAGCAGGACGCCCATCGCTGCGAGGTTCGAGATCATCGACGAGCCGCCGACGCTCACGAAAGGCAGCGGGATGCCGGTGATCGGCGCGATCCCCATCGTCATGCCCACGTTGACGAACATCTGGAAGAGCAACGCCGCGACGATCCCGCCGGCGACGACCGCGGAGAAGAGATCGCGCGCGACGGTGACGACCCGCAGGCCACGCCACAGCACGAGGAGATAGAGCGCGAGCAGGATCACGGCGCCGACGAAGCCGCGCTGCTCGGCGTAGCCGGCGAAGACGAAGTCGGTGTCGCTCGCGGGCAGGAAGCTGAAGCGCACCTGTGTGGCGCCATTCGGCCCGCGGCCGCGAATCTGGCCGGAGCCAATTGCCGCTTTCGACTGCTCGAGGTTGTAGCGCTGGGCGACCGGACACGTCGTCGGGTGCGTGAAGCACGTCAGGCGCTGCTGCTGGTAGCCCTTGAGGAAGTTGACCCCGACGCCCGGGCCGACCCAGAGGACGCCGACGATGAGCAGCACCGCGATCGTCGCGAGCGTGGCGAGATGCCGCCAAGGCGCACCGGCGACGAAGAGCATCGCGGCGAGCGCGGCGAGGTAGACGAGCGCCGTGCCCAGGTCCGGCTGGATGAAGACCAGCACAACGGGCACCGCGCCGAACGCGATGACCTTCAACGTCGTTCCCCACTCCCCCACGGACCGTTGACGCTCGGCGATCAAGCCCGCGAGCGCGAGGACGACGAGGAGCTTCCCGAACTCCGACGGCTGGAAGGTGAAGAAGCCGAGGCTGATCCAGCGGGTCGAGCCGTTCGCGGCGTGACCGGCGAGGAAGACGATCGCGATCAGGCCGGCCGTGCCGCCGAAGATGATGCGCCAGTAGCGGCGGTAGATGTCCGGATCGACGAGCGCCGCAGCGACGAGCACGACCGAGCCCACGACCGCGTAGAGGATCTGGCGGTTGAGGTAGTAGGTCGGGTCGTTCGGGACGGCGAACTTCGTCACGCCCGCGACACCCCACAGGCCGACCACGACGAGCGCCGCAACGCTCACGAGCAGGATCCAGTCGAGCGAGCGCACGACCGCGAGAAGGTGCGGCGCTTCGCGCTGGCGGAGCCCTGCTCTATGTGATCCGGCGTATTCGAGCATCAGCGCATTTGCCTCAATCCGAGTGGATGTAGCCCGCCTGCTTCGGCGGGACGTTGAAGAATTTCGCGAAGACCCGCTCGGCTGCCGGCGCTGCAGCCGAACCGCCGTGGCCGCCGTTCTCGATCACAGCGCAAACGACGAGCTTCGGGTCATCCACCGGGCCGTAACCACACCACCACGACTGGTCTTCCTCACGCGTCACGCCCGGCAGGGTAACCACCTTTTGGGCCGTTCCCGTCTTGCCGGCGATGGCAATCGGGAAGTTCCCGAACACGCCGTACGAGGTGCCGAAGGAGAGGTGCGTGCCTTCGTCGAGGCCTTGCTGGACGACCTTCAGATAGGCCGGGTCGAGACCGGGGATCGGCCGCGGCGACGCGGGCGCCGGCGTCGGCACGACGGTCTTGTTCGGGTTCTGGACGTCGAGAAGGACGTGCGGGCTGACGAGCTTGCCGCCGTTCGCGATCGCGGCGTAGAAGCGCGCCATCTGGACCGGCGTGACGAGCAGATCTCCCTGGCCGATCGCCAGCTGGATGTTGTCGCCCGGCTTCCAGATCCTGTCGACGCGCCAGCAGCAGGGATCGCTCTTGTGCGTGTACGTCCGCTGACGCCAGCCGATCGTCGGCACGAGTCCGCTCGCCTCCGTCCCGACCTCGAGCCCGCTGTGGGAGCCGAAGCCGAAGGCGCGGGCCCAGCGCTGCTCCGGCTGGCCGCGATTGGGCGGCAGGAGGAAGAAGTTGTTGCCGACGCGGTAGAAGTACGTGTCGCAGGAGTAGGCGAGTGCCGTCGGCAGATCCATCCCCTGGTTGACGTTCGGGTCCCAGTTGTGCCAGACGTGGTGCCCCCTGTCCTCCGGCGCGACGTAGGTCCCGGTGCAAGGCACGAGTGAGTACGGGTTGAGGATCCCCTCTTGCATCGCCGCGATCGCGGTGAGCGGCTTGAAGCTCGAGCCCGGCGGATATGTGGCGTCGAGGGCGCGGTTGAGCGCCGGGTAGTTCTTGTCGAGCGCGGACTGCGCGCTGCCGAGCCCCGCATCGTTGAGCGCCTTCTGCGTGACGCGTCCCGTGTAGACGGACGGGTTGTACGTCGGTGAGGACGCCATGGCGAGGATCGCGCCGCTGCTCGGGTCCATCGCCACGATCGCGCCGCCGTCGGCCGCCCACAAGCCTTGGCTGTGGGCGAGCTGGATCCCGTACTGGAGCGCGTTCTCGGCCGAAAGCTGCAGGCCGGTATCGAGCGTGAGGCGCACGGTCTGGCCGGGCTGTGCCGGCGTGACGAGCGTGCGAGAGCTGCGCGGGCGGCCGAGCGAGTCGACGCGCACGCGCGCCGAGCCCGGAACTCCCTGCAGGTAGGTGTTGAAGGCCGACTCGACCCCCGCCTGGCCGATCACCTCGCCGGGCTTGTAGCCCTGCTTGGCGAGCGTCTTCAGCTCCGGCGCCGAGATCTGGCCGTCGTAGCCGAGCAGCTGCGCGGCGAGCGAGCCGTGCGGATAGCGGCGGATGTAGCTGTTCGCAAGGCCGACTCCCGGGAAGTCACTCGCCCTCTCCTCGAGATAGGTCACGAGCGGCGTCGGAACTTGTGATCTGACGACGACCGGATCGAGCATGTCGTTCTCTTTCCGCCGGGCGAGGATCGTCTTCGTGAGCCGGTGCAGCCCGACCCGCGTGACGTGCGCAAGCGCGCGGAGCTCGCTGTCGCGCGCGCCGGTGTCCTTCGGGAGACCCGATGGCCAGAGGTCGATCGCGGTGACGGCTTCATTCGAGACGAGGACGTCACCGTTTCGGTCTTCGATCGCGCCGCGCGGCGCGGGCACGTCGACGGTGCGCAGCTGGTTCGCCTGCGCGCGGGCCGCGTACTGCGAACCGGCGAGCACCTGCAACGTCCAGAGCCGGAGGAAGAGAGCGGCGAAGCCGACGAGGAGGATGGCGCCGATGATCGCAACACGGCGCGCGAGCTTCGGCGTCAGCCGGTACGGCTCGACGACGACTTCTTCTCCGTCGCTTTTCGGCTCGGCTTGCCCTGGAGCGGCGACGCTAGCGGCCACAGCCGTCCGCTCCTTCGAGCCAGGTCGCGCGAAAACCAAGCGAGACGAGGACGCAGGGAGGCCGCATACCGGATGTATGCGGCCGACTGAGGACGCTGTATCGCGCCGGTTTGCAGCCGACGTGGCCGAAGAGCTGTGGGCGGGTGTGGCCGCTAACCAAGCAGCTGTACCTCCGCGCTGAGCTCCGACCGCTCGATCGCCCGCAGCAGCCGGCGCACGAGCGCGTAGATCGGCCCGGTGACGATCAGGTTGAGGACGATCGCCGGCAGGAGGCTCCGCATGACCGGCCCGGCCGGCGCGCTCTCCCCGAGCACGAAGTGCACGACGAGCAGGCCGAGCTGGTAGAGGACGGTGAAGACCGCGATCGAGAGGTACGGCGCGTGCGCGCGGTCGCGCCCCGTCGTCTCGCCATAGCGCCCGATCCAGAAGCCGGCAAGCGTCAGGACGAGGGACGTGAGCCCGAGCGTGCCGAGCGTGGCGGTGTCGACGATCAGTCCGGCGAAGAAGCCGCCGACCGCGCCCGCGACGCTGCCACGCAGGAGCGCCACGGCGACGAGCGTCACGAGGAGAAGATCCGGGACCGCGCCGAAGATGTGGAGCTGGGAGAAGACCGAGACCTGCACGATCGCCGCCACGAAGAGCAGGACGACGGTCTTGGCGCCGTCGAGCCAGCTCACTTGTGTTTTTGGGTCTTGACGAGCACGGCGACCGAGTCGAGCGAGCTCAGGTTCGCGAACGGCTGCACCTGCACCTGGAGGAAGGACGCCGTGTCCGTTGCATTGGCGTACGTCACCCTTCCGATCGGGATCCCGTACGGGTCGAGATCGGGATAGCGCGGGTCGTGGGTCCCGGCCGTGACGAGGACGTCGCCGGCGTGCACGACATTCTGCTTCAGCACCTCGTCGAGGATGAGCGCTCCGCCTGGCCCGGTGCGGACGATTCCCTGCACGCTGGTCTTGAGATCTTTCGCCGCGACGATGAGCTGCGAGTCGCTGAGCAGCGTCACGACCGCGGTGTCGGAGTCGACGTTCGTGACGCGTCCGACGAGGCCGTCGCCGCTCACGACCGGCGAGTCGATCCGAATGCCGGAGGACGATCCCGCGGCGATCTCGACCTCATGGCTGAAAGGCCCGAAGGAGGATGAGATCACGCCGGCGTTGACCGCGCGGTAGCCGGTCGGGAAGAACGGCCCGCGCTCGAAGTGCAGCAGCCGGACGAGGTCGTCGTACTCGCGGGCCTTCTCGGAGTGAAGCAGCTGCGTGCTGAGCAACGCGGCGACCTGCTTCTTCAGCTTCGCGTTCTCCGACTTCACCGTGGAGAGGCTGTCGAGGTAGTCGTACGCGTCCCGGAACGGCTGCGCGACGCGCGTCGCCGCGACCTGGAACGGGCGCAGCGCAGACGAGCCGGCGCCCTGCAGATCGTGGAGAGCTCCGGCAGTCGGCGAGCGGAACGAGATCGTCAGAAGCGTCAGCGCGACAAGGACGAGCACTGCAAGGACCGCCCGGCGGACGAGCGCGCTACGGACCTTCGACGGGTACGGAGTCGGCTTCGAGCGCTGGACGGAGGACGCGAGCACCGCCGCCCGCGCGCTGCGACTACGGGTAGCCACCGCCCTAGGGTACCGCCCTTTACGCGTGAGCGAGTCCTGCGGACTCGCTCGCTACTCAGTAGCGGCGGCCGTTGCGGCTGCGGGCGCGGTTCGAGCGGTGGATGGCCTCGAACTCCTCGAGGCTCCGGCCCGAACCGACGGCGACGCACGTGAGCGGGCTCTCGGCCAGGTGGACGGGCATCTGCGTCTCGTGGCGCAGCCGCTCGTCCATCCCGGAGAGGAGCGAGCCGCCGCCGGCGAGGACGATGCCGCGGTCCATGATGTCCGCGGCGAGCTCGGGCGGCGTTTTGTCGAGCGTCGACTTGATCGCCTCGATGATCTGTGTGACCGGCTCGTCGAGCGCGCGGCGAATCTCCTCGCTCGTGAGGATCACCGTCTTGGGAAGCCCGGTGAGCATGTCGCGGCCGCGCACCTCGGCCTGCAGCTCCTCCTTCATGTCGAAGGCGGAGCCGATCTCGAGCTTGATCTCCTCGGCCGTCTGTTGGCCGATCAGGAGCTTGTAGTCGCGCTTGATGTGATTGATGATCGCCTCGTCCATCTCGTCGCCACCGACGCGCAGCGACTGCGAGACGACGATCCCGCCGAGCGAGATGACCGCGACTTCGGTCGTGCCGCCGCCGATGTCGACGATCATGTTCCCGGTCGGCTCGGCGACGGGAAGCCCGGCGCCGATCGCGGCGGCCATCGGCTCCTCGATCAGATACGCCTGACGCGCGCCGGCGGAGAGCGTCGCCTCTTCCACCGCGCGCTTCTCGACGCCCGTCACGCCGGATGGCACGCAGACGACGACGCGAGGGTGCGCGAAGCGGTTCTGGTGCACCTTCTGGATGAAGTGCCGGAGCATCTGCTCCGTCACGTCGAAATCGGCGATGACGCCGTCCTTGAGCGGCCGGATCGCCTGGATCGTTCCCGGCGTCCTGCCGAGCATCCGCTTGGCCTCGACGCCGACCGCGTGCACCTCGCCCGAGCGCTGGTCGATCGCGACGACCGACGGCTCGCTCAGGACGATGCCGCGACCGCGCACATAGACGAGCGTGTTCGCCGTACCGAGGTCGACGGCCATGTCGCGGCCGCCGAAGCCGGTCAATCCGGAGAAGAGGCCCATAGGCGGGGCACTCTAGCCGTAAGCCGGCACGAAGTCTCGACCGAGTCGTGACCCCGTTGTGACGGTTTCCCGCCTACGGTCGAGGCATGAACATCGTGACGCTGATCGGCAACCTTGCGACCGACGTGGAGGTCCGCGAGGTGGCGCCGGACAAGAAAGTGGCGAGCTTCCTGCTCGCGGTCGACCGCGCGAGCCGCGACGGCGGCGCGGACTTCGTGAACGTGTCGGCGTGGGACCGCCAGGCCGAGCTCTGCGCCGAGTACCTCGGCAAGGGACGGCGCGTGGCGGTCGACGGGCGGCTCAAGTCGCGCTCCTGGGAGGAGGACGGCAAGCGCCGCACCGCGGTCGAGGTGGTGGCGCGCCGGATCGAGTTCCTCGGCGGCGGGCCACGCTCGGAAGACGGCGCGGGTGGCGAGGTGATCCCCTTCGAAGCGCCGGTCGCCAGCTAAGGCTTCGGAGGCAGTCCGGCGACGAACTCCTCGATCGCGGCGAGGCAAACCTCGGGTCGCTCGCCGATCAGGAGATGGCCGCAGCCGGCGATGGCTCGGAGCGGCACGCCGAGCCGCCGCGCGTACTCGACGCCGGCGTCGAGCTTGACCCATTTGTCGCTGGCGCCCCAAAGGCAGAGGCACGGGCAGGTAACGCGGTCGAGCTCGTCGCGCGGGTCGGTGGCCAGGAGCGCGCGACCGGCCTGGCGCGTGTTCGTGTGGCGGGCGGGGCCGATGAAGAAGGCTTCCGCCAGCTCCGGTTCGAGCGCGTCGGTATCGGCGACTCCCCACCAAGCAAATGCAACGCGGCGGCCGAGCCGGGAGCGCGCCCACGCGTGGCGGAAAGGCGCGATCGCTTTGCCCGGCTCGACGAGCCCGAGCAGCGTCAGCGTCACTTGTGCCGCGCGTGAGCTCGTGCCGATCCCGGCGGCCGCCGCGAGGACGACGCCGTGCACTGCGTCCGGCCGTCGCCCGGCGGCGCGCAGCGCCACGAGACCGCCGAGCGAGTGGCCGATCCAGACAGCGTTCTCGATCCCCTCGGCGTCGAGCACCGCGAGCACGGCGTCGGCGAGCGGGTCGACATCGGGCGGCGCCTCGGACAGCGCCTCCGAGCGGCCGTGCCCCGGCAGGTCGGGGACGACGACGCGGTGCCGCGCCGCGAGGGCCGGCGCGAGCGCGCGCCAGTTCTCGATCGTGCCGCCAAGGCCGTGCACGAGCACGAGCGGAGGACCGTCCCCGCCAATCACGTAACGAAGCCGCGCGCCGTCGTGCACGAGCTCCCGCTCATCGAAGCCGTCCAGCCGTTGTTTGCGCTCCGTCACCACCCGGGCATATTCTTCGCTCAATGGATGTCTCTGGAGGACGGGCCGAGTGAGGCCCGCGAAGACGACAAGCGAGGGTGCGAGCTAACCCGCAGCGCGTAGTGCGCGGCGGGTTTTTTCGTTCCAGGGAGGAGACTAGATGGCGAATCACCTCACGCCCGATGAACTCTCGAAGGAGCTTGGTCTCGACCGGCAGGAGGTGATCCGGGTCTGCGTCGAAGAGGGCGTGCCGATCTACCAGGGGAAGATCGACAAGTACCTCTTCCAGGCGCAGCTCCAGGCCACGGCTCAAAAGTCCGCGGCGTAAAAAAAGGAGATCGGCGTCAGGCGGACTTCTTCGCCGGCGTCTTGCGAGACCGGGAGCCGCCCTTCGAGGCGGCTTTCCCGTTTCCGGAGGAGGAGCCCTTCTCCGCGCGGCGGCCCTGCGCGTCGGCGACGCTCTGGCGCAGCGCCTCCATCAGGTCGATCACGGGCGTCTCGACGACCGGCTCCGGCGCGACGATCTCCTTGCCGGCAAGCTTCGCCTCGAGCATCTGCTTGAGGTCTTCGCGGTAGTCGTTGGCGAAATCCTGGGGCGTCCAATCGCCGGAGAGACTCGAGATCACCTGGCCGGCGAGCTGGAGCTCCGCCTCCTGCACCTCCGTCGCGCCGACGATCTCCTCGATCTCATCCTTCGAGCGCACGTCCTCGGCGAAGAAGAGCGTCTCGAGCAGCAGCGCGCCGTTCCTCGCGCGGATCAGGCAGAGGTTCTCCTTGCCCCAGAGCACGAACTTCCCGATCGCGGCCATCCCCGTCCCCTCCATCGCGCGCAGCAGCAGGACGTACGGGCGGCGCTGCGCCTCGGCCTCGGCGGGTGCGAGGTAATAGGTGCGGTCGAAGTAGACGGGGTCGACGTCCTCGAGGCGGACGAAGCGGAGAATGGCGATCGACTGCGACCGCGTCAGTGCTACGGCCTCGAGATCGGACTCCTCGACGAGCACGTACTGACCCTTCGTGAACTCCCACCCCTTGACGAGCTCGTCCGGCTCGACGTCGCGCTCGTGCACCGGGCACCAGCGCTTCTGCTTGATCGGCGTGCCGCACTCCCGGTGCAGGGTGCGGAAGGACACGTCCTGCCGCTGGGTCGCCAAAGCGAGGCCAACGGGGATGTTGACGAGGCCGAAGCTGATGGATCCGTTCCAGACGGTGCGCATGGGGAGGGCGAATTCTAGTCGCAGTCGTCTTCTCCTTTGGCTTTACGATCTAGACATGGAGCGGCGCACAGCGCCTGAACTCTGGCGCGACGCCCTCAGCAAAGCGCCGGACGCGCCCGTCTACCTCGAGGAGGGAGACGAGGGCTGGCGGCCCGTGCCGTGGAACGAGGCGGCGGAGCGAATCGAGGCGCTTGCGCGCGGTCTGCTCGCGCACGGCGTCCGGCACGGAGACTGCGTCGCGGTGCTGTCGCGGACGAGCGTCGACTGGATCCTGCTCGACTGGGCGATCATGTCGATCGGCGCCGTCGTCGTCGGTCTCTATCCGACGAGCTCGGCCAAGGAGTGCGAATACGTTCTCGCCCACTCCGAGGCGGTGCTCGCCTTCACCGAGAACGAGGAGCAGACCCACAAGCTCGTCTCGGTGCGCGGCTCGCTGCCGGTGCTGCGGGAGATCATGCCGTTCGACCTGCTCGAGAAGCTCGAAGCGGAGGGCCGTGCGTCACGGCACCTGCAGCCGGAGCCGGTCGCCGAAGAGGATCTCGCGACACTCATCTACACGTCGGGGACGACCGGGCCGCCGAAGGGCTGCATGCTCAACCATCGCAACCTCGTCACCGCCGCGACACGGGTACGGGAGACGATCGAGCATCCGGGCGACGTCGTCCTCCTCTTCCTGCCGATGGCGCACAGCTACGCGCGGCTCGCGCACCAGGCGGCGAGTCATCGCGGCGCGACGGTCGCCGCGGTCGCCGATGTGGGGCGAGTGCCGGAGGCGCTGGCCGAGCTGCGGCCGTCGATCCTGCCGGCGGTGCCGCGCGTCTACGAGAAGGTCCACGCCAACGCGCTCGGCGAGATCGAGCGGGCCGGCGGCCTCAAGCGCAAGATCGGACTCTGGGCGCTCGACGTCGGCGCCCGCGTCAGCCGCCGGAGCCGGGCCGGCAAGCGCGTCGGCCCATGGCTCGCCCTGGAGCACCGGGTCGCGGACAAGCTCGTCTTCGCGAAGGTGCGGGAGCGCCTCGGCGGCCGGCTGCGGCTCGGAATCTCCGGCGCGGCGCCGCTCTCGGTCGACGTGATGGAGTTCTTCCACGCGCTCGGCGTCCCGGTGCTCGAGGGCTACGGCCTGACCGAGACCGCGAGCTCAGCGACGGTGAACGACCCGGACGACTTCCGGATCGGCACGGTCGGACGGCCGGTCGACGGCGCCGAGGTCGAGCTCGCCGACGACGGCGAGATCCTCATCCGCAGCGACGCGATCTTCGCGGGCTACTACAAGGATCCCGAGGCGACGGCGGCAGTCCTCACCGAGGACGGCTGGTTCCACACCGGCGACGTCGGCGAGATCGACGCCGAGGGCTTCCTCAAGATCACCGACCGCAAGAAGGATCTGATCATCACTGCCGGCGGCAAGAACATCGCGCCGCAGAACCTCGAGAACGCGCTCAAGGCCTCGCGCTTCATCTCGCAGGCGATCGTGGTCGGCGACCGGCGCCCCTACGTGACCGCGCTGCTGACGCTCGACGAGGCGGAGGTCGCCGGCAGCGGCCGGGACCCGCAGGCGCTCGCGCAGGAAATCGTCGACGAGGTCAACGAGGATCGCGTCCGCGTCGAGCAGATCAAGAAGTTCGTGATCGTCCCGCGCGAGTTCTCCCAGGAGGAAGGCGAGGTGACGCCGACACTGAAGCTGCGCCGCCGCGTCATCCACGAGCATTTCGCCGCGGAGATCGAGCAGCTCTACGCGGGCTAGCGGATCCGCCTCGCGCCGTCGTACTCGGAGGCGTACCAGCCGCTGAGGCTGTCGATGCTGACGACCGTGCCGGTGTGCGGCGCGTGGATGAAATCGCCGTTGCCGATGTAGATCCCGACATGGCCGAGCCCGTCGAAGAAGACGAGGTCGCCGGGCTGCAGCTGGTCGCGCGGCACGGAGACGGCGCCCGGGTAGTCCCACTGCGCGACGGTGTAGTGCGGGAGAGAGATGCCGATCTGCGCGTAGACGTACATCACGAGCCCGGAGCAGTCGAAGCCCGACGGGCTGGCGCCGCCCCAGCGGTACGGAACGCCGAGGTACTGCATCGCGATGGAGACGACCTGGCTGTGAGTCTCCGGCCCGACGGAGCCGAAGTCTCCGAACCCGAGCTGCGCGGTCGTCTGCTGCGCCTGCACCGCGTTCTGAGCGCGGCGTACGGCCGCGAGCTCGCGCGCACGCTGCTGCGACTCGAGCTGGGAGATCTCCCCGCGGACGGAGTTGTAGAGGCGCTGCTCCGACGCGAGCCGCGTCGTGATGCTGCGCTTCGCCGCCGCCCGCACCGCGACGAGACGCTTCGACGTCGCGTGTGCGCGGCGAAGCAGCAGCCGGTGGCGAACGATCGCGTGCTGGTAGGCGACGACCTGGTTGATCAGCGCCGAGTCTTGCTTCGTGACCTCATTCGCCGCCTCGAGGCGGGAGACGAGGTCGTCGAGGCTCTTTGCGCCGAGAACCACGGCGAGTGACGACTGCTCGTCCTGCGACGTGTAGATCGCGACGAGCCGCGCGGCGAGCGCCTTCTGCGCACGGCCGAGGTTGACGCGCGCGACGCCGAGCGCCTGCTTGTTCACCCTGAGCTGGTATTCGACGCGCTGCAGCCTGTGCGAGGCGAGCCGAAGGCGGTTGTTCGCCTTCTGCGCGCTCGCGTCGAGCTGCTGCAGCTCGCCGAGCACACGTTGAGCCTCGGCCTTCTTGGCCGAGATCGAGGGCCCCGCCTGCGCCGCCGCAACAGCGACGCACGACAGACCCACCAACAGCGCCGAAACCGCTACCTGCCGCTTCAGCGCCCGGATGACGTCCTCCGGACCGTCACAAGGTCGGGACACTAACAAGCATCCCGGCTGCCCGCCACATGGGACCGTTCTCGAAATTGCTGCAATTTGGCACAAAGCCACTCGTGGCCCTGCGCAGGGAGCGGCGCACAAACTCCTGCGTTCGGTTACGGTCCTGCCCCTCGTGGCCCGGTCGATCAGATCACGGAGAGCACGGCTCGCAAGCCTCGCGGTGCTCGCCGGGCTCCTCGCCACCTCGGCGGCGCTCGCCTCTCCAGGCAGCAGCGGCAGCACTCCGGCCCGCCCGTCGGACAGCCGCGTGCACCAGGCGCTGCTCGATCTCTACGCACTCGACAGCCGCCTCCACACGGCGCACGAGCGAGTGGCGTATCTCGAGGCCGAGGCGGCGCACCTGCGGCAGCAGCGGCGGTCGCTGCGAGTCGAGCTCGGCACGGCGGTTTCATCGCTTCACGTCTCCCAGCACCAGCTGGCGATCCATCTTCGCGCGCTCTACGAGCAGGGCAACGTCGATGCGCTCGCCGTCGTCTTGGGCGCGAGCTCGCTCGGGAAGGGGCTCAGCAAGCTCGACGATCTGAACCGCGTCGCTGACGAGAGCCGGCAGGTTGTCGCAGCGACGAGCGCTGCCCGGCTGCGCCTCCTCCGCGCCCGCCGCACGTTCGCGGCCGACGCGCAGAAGCTCGCGCGCTCGCTCACCGCCGCACGCGCGGCCGAGTCGAGCCTCGCCGGCACCGTCGCCGCCCGCACGTCCTATGTCGCGTCACTCCGAGCGCAGATCCGGCAGCCGCAGGTGCACGTCGTCGTCGCCAAGGCGCACGCCGCGGAGCAGAAGTCGCAGACGCTGCAGCCCGTCGCGCCGCCGGCAACGCCCGCGCCTTCCGGCGGCCGCAAGCTGACCGTGAGCGCGACCTGTTACATCCTGCGCGGCACGACCGCCTCCGGGCTTCCCGTCGGCCCCGGCATCGTCGCGGTCGACCCGCACCTGATCCCACTCGGCACGAGGCTCTATATCCCGGGCTACGGGAGGGGCGTCGCAGCCGACGTCGGCGGCGGGATCAAAGGAGCGATCATCGACCTCTGGTATGCGACGTACGCCCAGTGCGCGAAGTGGGGCCGGCGCACGGTCACGATCACGATTTACTGAGAAGAGGTCACGGGGACAGGTTCGAGACGTTCGCCAACCGCGCGGGGGATGGAAAGTCAGGAACCCGTCCCGTGGCGATACTTATCTGTCTACACTGGGCGGCTCGGAAGGGGGGTACGGGTGCCCGAGCTCGTGGAGACGGCTGAGGAGCGGCAAACCGACACGCTTCGCGTGCTGCTCGTCGACGACCACGACCTCTTCCGCACCGGCCTGCGCAACCTCCTCGAGGAGCAGGGCCTGGACATCGTCGGCGAAGCCGCGACCGGCGCGGAGGCGATCTTCCACGTACGCGAGCTGACGCCGGACGTCGTCGTCATGGATCTCAACATGCCCACGATGGGCGGCGTCGAGGCGACGCGGCACATTGCGGAGGTCTCGCCGCTCACTCGCGTCGTGATGCTGACGATCTCGGACGGCGACAGCGACGTGACCGACGCGATCCTCGCGGGCGCGTGCGGCTACCTCCTCAAGGACGCTTCGATCCAGGAGCTCGTCTCCGGCATCCACGCGGCGGCGCGCGGCGAGGCGCTGATCTCCCCCACGATCGCCGCGAAGGTGCTGCAGCGAATCCGCGCGACGAGCGCTCAACCGGAGATCGAGGCGCTGATCCGCACCGAGCTCTCCGAGCGCGAGATCCAGGTCCTGAAGCTGATCGCGAACGGCAAGGACAACGGCGTCATCGCCGCCGAACTCCACATCAGCCCGAAGACGGTCAAGAACCACATCTCCAACATCCTCATGAAGCTCCAGATCGACAACCGCATCCAGGCGGCCGTGTACGCGGTGCGGTCCGGGATCGTCTAGGAGACCCTGGTGCCTCGCAGGGTGCGAGCGCGCGCCTTGAGCGACTGCAGGAGCGGGCGGAGGCGCTCGAGTTCGCCGTCGACTTCGCCGAGCCGGCGCTCGATCCGCAAGCGCTCGGCCTCGAGGGAAAGGGCCTCGGCGTAGCCGTCGGTGAGCCTCAGCTCGAGCGTTGCCAGCGTCGGCGCACCGGCTCCGTCCTCGGGCAAGCGGAGCAGCTCCGCGATTTCGTCCTGCAGCGGCATCCCCGCAATTATCGAAGCGTCGTTCGCGCGCGGGAATGGGCCGCGTGACCCATCTTCGAAAGCAGTCCGACCCATTGCGCTTGACGTTTCGAACATCGGTTGAAAAATGGATTGCAGCGTGAACCGCGCCTTTCGCCTAACCGTCGCCACACTTCTGGGGCTGCTGCTCGTCCCCGCCGCGCAAGCGGGCGGTTCGTCCACGCTGCCGCATGAGCTCGCGAAGGCACTCGTCGCCCGGCACGTCAACCCGACCCTGACCGGGGCGACGGTCCTCGACCTCGCGAGCGGCCACGTCGTCTTTGCCCAGCACGCGCACCGACCGCTCCTCCCCGCCTCGAACGAGAAGCTCGCCACGACGTACGCCGCGCTCACCGCGCTCGGTCCGTCGTTCCGCATCGAGACGGACGTGCTCGGCGACGGGATGCAGAGCGGCTCGACGTGGGACGGCGACGTCGTGCTCAAAGGCTATGGCGATCCGACACTCTCGACCGCCGACCTGCGGTCGCTCGCCGCCCAGGTGTCGGCGGACGGGATCACCCACATCAGCGGGAACGTCCTCGGCGACGAGTCCTGGTTCGACGCGCGCCGCGCCGGCGTCGGTTGGAAGCGCGAGTTCTACCTCCACGAATCGCCGGCCCTCTCGGCGCTGATCGTCAACCGCGGCTGGGACGGACGCGAGGAGACTCAGCCCGCGCTCTACGCCGCGCAGCTCTTCCGGAAGGACCTCGTCCACGCCGGCGTCTCCGTCTCCGGCCCTGCCACCACCGGCGTCGCCGCCGCTGACGCCGCGGCGCTCGCCGAGGTCGAGTCGCCGCCTGTCGCCTCCCTCGTCCGCTTCATGGACACCCAGAGCGACAACTTCACGGCGGAGATGCTGCTGAAGCAGGTCGGCGCCGTGCAAGGCTCGGCCGGGACCGCGACCGTCGGCATCGTCGAGACGCGGCAGCTGCTCGCCGCCGGAGGGGTCCCGCTCGCGGGCGTCCGGATGGTCGACGGCTCCGGCCTGTCACTCGACGACCGCTGGACACCGGCCGGGCTGGCCCGCCTGCTGCGGGTGATGTGGCTCGACCCCGACCTGCGCCCGTACGTCGTCGGCTCTCTGCCGCTCGCCGGCGTGAACGGGACGCTCTCGTACCGGATGCGCGAAGGCGCGGCGCACCGCTTCGTCCGCGCGAAGACCGGCACGACGGACAACTCCTCCGACCTTTCGGGCTTCGTCGGCGACCGCTACGTCTTCTCCGTGATGGAGAACGGCTACCCGGTGCGCACGACGAACGCCGAGGCGTCGGAGAACCGCTTCGCGCAGGCGCTCGCGCGGGCCGCGAAGTCCGGCTAGCTCTCGCCGAGCAGCGCTAGGAGGTCGGCCTCGGCCAGAACCGGCACCTCGGCTTTCTGCGCCTTCGTGAGCTTCGAGGCGCCGGGCTCCTCTCCCACGACGAGGCCTGTCGTCTTCGCCGAGACGGAGTTGGTCACCTTCGCCCCGAGCGCCTCGAGCCGGGATCCCGCCTCTTCGCGCGAGAAGCGCTCGAGCGTCCCCGTGATCACGTACGTGCGGCCCGTCAGCGGGCCTTCCGTCGGTCGCTCCTCGTCCGACAGCGTGAAGTTCAGCTTGAGCGCGCGCAGCTCCTCGACGAGCGCTCTGTCCTCGTCGTCGGCGAACCACTCCGCCACCGCCTCGGCCCGATCGGAGCCGAAGCCGTCGACCTCGGCGATCTCCTCCGGCGTCGCCGCCATCAGGCGGTCGATCGTCCCGAAGTGGCGCGCGAGGCTCTGCGCGAGCACCCAGCCGATGCCGTTGATGTTGAGCCCGAGGAGGACGCGCGAGAACGGCACACGCTGCCGGGACGCCTCGATCTGCTCGATCGCGTTCGTCGCGGAGATCTCGCCGAAGCCGTCGAGCTCGAGCAGCTGCTCCTTCGTCAGGCGGTAGAGGTCGGGCAGCGAGCGGACAAGCCCTTTCTCCCACAGCGTCCTCACCGTCTGCTCGCCGACGCCCTCGATGTCGGCCGGTCCCTCGACCCAGTTGATGAGCGTCTCGAGCCCGCGCGACGGGCAGGCGCGGTTGGGGCAGCGGTGCGTCGCCTCGCCCTCGGGCTTCACGATCTTCGTGTCGCAGAGCGGGCAGCGGGCCGGCATCCGGAACTCTTTCGTCCCCCGCCGGTGCGGCCCGGCCGGCCCGACGACCTGCGGGATGACGTCGCCGGCGCGCTGGACGATCACGTCGTCGCCCTCGCGGATCTGCTTGCGGTTGATGTCCTCCTCGTTGTGGAGGGTCGCACGGGAGATGGTCACGCCGCCGACCTCGACGGGCTCGAGCAGCGCCCATGGATTGAGCGCGCCCGTGCGCCCGACGCGGATCATGATCTTGCTCAACCGCGTCACCGCCGTCAGCGGCGCCCACTTGAAGGCGCGCGCCCAGCGAGGCCGGCCGTGCAGCGCGCCGAGCCGCTGCTGCTGCGCGTAGGAGTCGACCTTGATCACGATCCCGTCGATCTCGTAGTCGAGCTCGGCCCGCTTGGTCTCCCAGGCGACGGCGCGCTCGACGACCTCGTCCACCGACTCGACCAGCTCGGCAAAGGGATTCGTCGGGAAGCCGTGCGCCCTGAGCCACTGCAACGTCTCCCACTGGCCGGCGAGCTCGACGCCATCGCGGACGCCGATCCCGTACGCCCAGAAGGAGAGCGGGCGCGAGGCGGTGATCGAGGAATCCTTCTGGCGGAGCGAGCCGGCCGCCGCGTTGCGTGGGTTGGGCGTCGGCTTCTTGCCATCGGCGACGAGCCGCTCGTTGAGGGCGTTGAAGCCGGAGAGCGGCATGTACACCTCGCCGCGCACCTCGACCGTCCCGGCCACGGCTCCGCCGGTCATCGCGAGCGGGATCGCGCCGATCGTGCGGAGGTTGACCGTGACGTCCTCGCCCTCCACCCCGTCGCCGCGCGTCGCACCCTGCGAGAGGACGCCGTCCGCGTACGTCAGGTTGATCGCGAGACCGTCGATCTTCGGCTCGAGGACGTACGCGACCTCGCCGTCGCCGCCGAGCCGCTTGCGTACGTCCTCCGCCCACTTCGCCACCGCCTCGTCGGTCGTGACCTTGTCCAGCGACCCCATCGGCGTCAGGTGACGCGTCTTGCGGAAGCGGTCGGAGACGGGAGCGCCGACGCGCTGCGTCGGCGAATCGGGAGTGACGAGCTCGGGATGCTCCGCCTCGATCGCGACGAGCTCGTCGAAGAGCGCGTCGTACGCCGCGTCCTCCATGATCGGCGCGTCCTCGACGTGGTACGCGACGAGCGCGCCGCTCAGCAGCTCGCGCAGCTCAGCGGCTCTCTTGGCCGGGTCAGAGGATGGCAAGGAGCTCCTCGGCGGTGTCGACGATCGCGTCCGGCTCCTCGGCCTCGAGCCGCGCACGGTCGTGGATGCGCCCCCACGTCACTGCGACCGCGAACATCCCCGCCGCCTTCGCCGCGCGAATGTCGAAAGGAGAGTCGCCGACGTAGGCCGTCTCCGCGGGATCGGCGCCGAGCCGCGTCGCCGCGAGTAGGAGTGGCTCGGGGTCCGGCTTGTGGCGCTCGGTCTCGTCACCGCCGACGATCGTCTCGAACAGGTGCCCGAGCGGAACGTTGACGAAGGCGAGCTCGACCGTCGAGCGGCGCTTGGCGGTGACCACTCCGAGCCGGCGCCCGCCCTCCGCGAGCCGCGGGAGCACGTCGTCCATGCCGGCGCACGCCTCGAGCTCGTCGTGGAGCGGCTCGTTGTGGGCGCGGTAGACGGTGACGAGCCGTTCGACGTGCTCCGGCGCGAGCGCCTCCATCTGCGCCTCGAGGCCGGGCCCGCCGACGGTCCGCATCAGCTCCTCGTCGGAGTAGTCGCGGCCGAGCACCTCACGCGTCGCATGCCGCATCGACGCGAGGATGATCGCGCCGGAGTCGACGACCGTGCCGTCGAGGTCGAAGAGCACGGTCGGGAAGCGCATGGCTCGATCGTAACCGCGAGCTGATTGGCCTCTCGGATGCCGGGTGAGGGGCGGAGGCCGCCGAAGCGACCTCCGCCCACTCCCATCTATTTACAGCCGCTGAACTTGAAGGAGCCGATCCGCGTCGCCCACGTCCCGACCACTTCGAGATCTGGCACGAGGTACTCGTTCGTGTACCAGAACGTGCAGTTGTCGGAGGGGTCGACCGTGAGGTCGCTGTAGTCACCCCACCGCCCCTCGACCTCGGTCTGCGGGCCGCCACCCGTGAAGATCCGCTGCTCGGTCTGCGTCAGCTGCCCGAGTGGATCGCCGGCGGCACGGCCCGTGTACGCCAGGCCGGGAAACTCGTTCACCCCGGACGTGCTGAAGCCCAGCGCGATGTCGCCCTTCTTGTCCATCGCGATGCTTCCCATCCAGCGCGAGAGCGGGTCGGTCGTCGAATCGGTCGGCGCGTACGTCCCCTGCTGGTAGATCGAGGGGCTCGCCAGCGGATTCCGGATCTCGTACCAGCGGATCCCCAGCACGTCCCCGGCTTTCACCGTCTGGTCGAACACGACCGTCTGGTGGTCGCCGAAGTTGCGGTAGGCGAGCCGATACATCAGCCGGTCACCGAGCGCGTCGAGCCCTTGCGGGCCGCCCTCCTGCATTGCGCAATCGCCGTAGCCGTACGTGCATTGCGGCCGCACGAATGGCGCGACAGGAGTGGTGGAGTTCGGCTGGCCGTCGACGCCGAAGGTCGAGCTCTGCGGATTCGACCAGTCCACATGGAACTGCCAGATACGCAGATCGAAGCCGAGATCGCTCGTGCTCGTCGGCGGGATCCCGGTCGGGTCGTCCACCTCGGCGAAGATGTCCGGTGCCCCGGCCGGCGGCTGCCGAGAGCCGTCAGCGGTCCCAGGCAGCTGGCCGATGTACTGGCCGCCCGACGGATTGGCCGCGGACTCGTCGAACCAGACGTACCGCGCCGGCTGCCCATTGAGCATCGCGCTCCGCTCGAGCACGATCGCGGCCGCGCCGGAGGACGTCTCCTGCCCGGTCGGGAACTCGTTCGCGGACATGTAGTAGCCGTCGGGCCACACCCCGAGCTTCGGGTAGTCGAGGAAGATGTTCTGGCCCCAGTCGAACTCGTAGAGGTAGTACGAGCCCGTCGCGTCCCCCGTCGTCGAGACGGCGACGCATTCCCCGTACGACTCGCCGGAGTTCGGTGCCGCGATGAACTGCGTGAGCACCCAGCGGTTCGCATATTGGTCGTAGACGACCACCGGATCCCCGTCGTTGTGGTTGGCGCATTCGGAGCTCGTCCCGGCCCAGAGCTCGTCGATCGGAGTGGCGTGGCGGACTGCAAGCCCCGTCGTCTTGGAGTACACGGTGAAGTCGGAGTTGACCATCTGGACGTACTGGGACAGCCCTACTGCACCGTTGGTGTCCGGCGGCAAGCAGCCGCAGCTGCTCGGATCCCCGCACGGCTGGCCGGCCGGGAGGCAGGCCCCGTCGAAGCTCATGATCGGCGCCGTGAGGTTGCCGGCCCCCTTCCCCTTGGCGTGCTGGACGACCGGATCCTTCGCGGTCGAGCTCGAGCTCGGCGCCGCGGCGAGGTTCTCGCCGTCCCGCACGTTGATCGACGTCACGATCGGCACCTGCGGCAGCGGCAGGTCGCTGACAGCCTGCGAGACGCCGAGAAATGTGCCGTCACCGACGTGCGGGCCGAGGCTCGCCGTACCGGTGAGAGCCGTCGTCCCGCTCAACGTCGAGCTCGCCGTGCCGAGCGGAGCGGCCCGTTGCACGCCGACATGGGCGGCCATTGCCGCTCGCGCGGACAACGGCCTGGCCGATTCTCCGGCGGTGAGCCCCAGCACGGTCGTGACGCCGGCGATAACCGCGAGCGCCAGCGCTGCCCGCCTCATCTTCCCCCCGTTCAAAGTGGTTGCCTCCTTGGTAGGCCGAACAGAACGAGCGTTATTCCCAGGAGGGAAGGGATCAAATCCCGATCGAACCGTCAGTCAGTCAGCTACGAGTAGGCAACGGAGACGAGGTAGAGCCCCCACGGCGGAGCCGTCATCCCGGCCTCCGAGCGCGAGCGCCCGTCGAGCAAGTCCGGAATAGACGCGGGCGCCTCGAGCATCGTCCCAACCAGGCTGCGCACCATGTGCCGCAGATAGCTGTTGGCGGTGATCTCGAAGTCGAGATGCTCGTCGCGGCGGAGCCACTCCGCCCGCTCCACCTTGCGGACGAAGGCCGCGTGCCGCGTTTGGGTCGGCGTGAAGGCACGGAAGTCGTGCTCGCCGACAAGCGCCGCTGCCGCCACGTTGAACTCCTCCTCGTCGAGCGGGCGCGGGATCCACAAGCTCCGGCGCACCTCGAACGGCGACGCCGTCGCGCGGGTGAGGAGCCGGTAGCGGTAGCTGCGGGAGAGCGCGGAGTGGCGCGCGTGAAAGTCCGGCGACGTCTCGGCGGCCGAGGTGACCGCGATCTCGTCCGGCAGGCGCGTATTGAGGGCGGAGGCAGCTCGCTCGGGCGGCGGGCCGCCTTCGACGTCGACGGAGACGACCTGGGCGAGCGCGTGCACGCCCGTATCGGTGCGGCCGGCGACCGCGAGGTTCTCGCTGGACGCGAACGTCTCGCCGAGCGCCTTGCGCAGCGCCGCCTCCACCGTGGGGAAGCCGGGCTGCGCGGCCCAGCCGTTGAAAGGCGCGCCGTCGTACTCGAGCGTCAGGATGAGCCGCACGTCAGGCTGTCCTGACGCCGTTTGTCAGGATTGCCTTATGTTCTATTACTTTGCACAATGCTTGATACACTCTAACTGATGCCGGACGAGCACAAGTTCCTCCTCCAGCGCGTCCAGCCGGCGATGGTCGGGCTGATCGACGGCTCGCTCTCCACGCTCGCCCCGATCTTCGCAGTCGTGCTCGCCTCGCACGACACGCGCTACGCCTTCATCGCGGGGCTCGCCACCTCGCTCGGTGCGGCGATCTCGATGGGCTTCTCGGAGGGTCTCTCCGACACGGGCGAGCTGACCGGTCGCGGCAGCCCATGGGCGCGCGGGGCGATCACCGGCGGGGGCACATTCGTGGGCGGCATCCTCCACTCGCTGCCCTTCCTGATCACGAACTACCACGTCGCGCTGTCCTTCGCGGTCGCCGTCGTCGGCTTCGAGCTGCTGATGCTCGCCTACTTCCGCTGGAAGTTCTTCCAGGACACCTTCGTCCGCGCCCTCGGCATCGTCACCTTCGCCGGCATCCTCATCGCCGGCATCAGCGCCGGCCTCGGTTCGCTGCTCGGAACGCCGGGCGGCTGACCTAGCGCGCCGCGGCCGGGTCGAAGTCGACCAGCTCGAGGTAGACCATCTCGGCTGCGTCGCCCGCCCGGTGGCCGAGCTTGACGATTCGCGAGTAGCCGCCCGGCCGCTCCGCCATCCGAGGCCCGACGTCGGCGAAGAGCTTGTGCACCGTCTCCTGCGAGCGCAGCTCCGCGAGCGCCTGCCGGCGCGCGTGGAGGTCGCCGCGCCGCCCGAGCGTGATCATTTGCTCGGCGTACGGCTTGACGGCCTTCGCCTTCGCCTCGGTCGTCCGGATCCGGCCGTGCTCGATCAGCGAGCACGTCAGGTTCGCGTAGAGCGCCTTGCGGTGCGACGAGTCGCGGCCGAGCTTCTTGCCTGTGCGGGCGTGGCGCATCGCTCGTTCTTACTCCGCCGGGAAGCTGCCCGCGCCGTTCTCGCCGCGCAGGTTGAGGCCGTGCTGCAACAGCGTCTCGCGCACTTCCTCGATCGACTTCTTGCCGAAGTTGGGGATCGCGGCCAGCTCCTGCTCCGTCTTCATCACGAGGTCGCCGATCGTCTCGATCCCGACCCGCTTCAGACAGTTGTAGGAGCGGACGCCGAGCTCGAGCTCCTCGATCGGGAAGTTCTCCATCCCGTGCGCGAGCGCGGTCTCGGGCGTGACGCCGCCGTCGACCGGCGCCGCCTCGCCGAAGCCCTCGATCCGGTCGAGGTCGGTGAAGATCGCGAGCTGGCGGATGAGGATCTCGGCCGCCTCGCCGAGCGCGTCCTTCGGATCGACCGACCCGTCCGTCGTGATGTCGAGCGTGAGCTTGTCGTAGTCGGTCCGCTGCCCGACGCGCGCCGCCTCGACCTGGTACGCGACACGGCGCACCGGCGAGAAGATCGAGTCCATGGGGATGACGCCGATCGTGTGCTGCTGCCCGCGGTTCATCTCCGCCGGCGAGTAGCCGCGACCGCGGCCGATCGTCAGCGTGATCTCGAGCCGGCCCTTGTCGGACAGGTTCGCGATCTCGAGCTCCGGGTTGAGGATCTCGAGATCCGCGGGTGCCTCGATGTCGGCAGCCGTGACCACGCCCGGACCCTTCTTCGCGATGTGCACCTCGATCTCCGGAGACTCGCCATGGAGCCGCGCGATGAGGTTCTTGAGGTTGAGGATGATGTCGGTGACGTCCTCGCGGACGCCCGGCAGCGTCGTGAACTCGTGCGCCGTCCCCTCGATCTTGACCGAGGTGACAGCGGCGCCCTCGAGCGAGGACAGCAGGACGCGCCGCAGCGAGTTGCCGAAGGTGTGGCCGAAGCCGCGGTCGAGCGGCTCGATCGCGAAGACCCCGCGATGGTCGTCCACCTCCTCGTGGACGATCTTCGGGATCTGGAAATTCATCTCTCTAGTTGCCAAAAAACTCCCTCTTTCCGTTACTTCGAATAGAGCTCGATGATCAGGCTCTCCTGAACCGGCGTGTCGATCTCGGCGCGCTCGGGCTGCTTCAGCACCTTGCCCGTGAGCCCGTCGTGGTCAGCCTGGAGCCAGGGAGCGACCGTCGAGACGAGATCGGTCGCGTCACGGATCACCTGCTGCGCCGACGAGCTCGGCGGGACGGTGATCACGTCATTCGGCCGCACCTGGTAGCTCGGGATGTTGACGCGCCGGCCGTTGACATGGAAGTGGCCGTGCCGCACGAGCTGGCGCGCCTGCGCGCGCGAAGCGGCAAAGCCAAGCCGGTAGACAACATTGTCCAGCCGGGTCTCGAGCATCCGCAGCAGCTCCTCGCCGGTGACTCCGGAGCGCTTGGACGCCTTCTCGTAATAGGTGCGGAACTGCTTCTCCAGCAAGCCGTAGTAGCGGCGAGCCTTCTGCTTCTCGCGCAGCTGCATCAGGTACTCGCTCTGCTTGATGCGGCCGCGTCCGTGCTCACCCGGCGGATACGAACGGCGCTCGATCGCGCACTTCTCCGTCAAGCAGCGCTCGCCCTTGAGAAAGAGCTTCATCCCCTCGCGGCGGCAGACGCGGCACTTCGGCCCCAAGTCGCGAGCCATTAGACGCGCCTCCGCTTGCGCGGGCGGACGCCGTTGTGCGCCTGCGGCGTCACGTCCTTGACGGAGAGGATCTCGAGACCGGCAGCTTGTAGTGAGCGAATCGCGGTCTCACGACCACTGCCCGGCCCCTTGACGAAGACCTCGACCTTCTGGAGGCCGTGCTCCATCCCCTTGCGGGCGGCGGAATCCGCGGTGACCTGCGCGGCGAACGGCGTCGACTTGCGGGAGCCCTTGAAGCCGGCGGAGCCGGCGGACTCCCAGGCGATGACGTTCCCCTCTTTGTCGGTCAGCGAGACGATCGTGTTGTTGAAGCTCGTTTTGATGTGCGCCTGGCCGATCGCGATGTTCTTGCGGACACGGCGGCGCGTGCGGCCGCGCGTGGCCGCTGCACGACGAGGAGGCGCCACCTAGCTCGCCGCCTTCTTGCCGCGACCGACGGTCTTCTTCGGGCCCTTGCGGCTGCGGGCGTTCGTCTTTGTCCGCTGCCCGTTCACCGGCAGGCCGCGCCGGTGGCGGATGCCCCGGTAGGCGCCGATCTCGGAGAGGCGCTTGATCGCCTGCTGACGGTCGCGCCGGAGGTCGCCCTCGACCTCGAGGTTCCCGTCGATGTAGTTGCGGAGCTTCGTGACCTCGTCATCGGTGAGGTCCTTGACCTTGGTATCGGGATTGAGTCCGAGCTCGGCTGCGACCTTGCGCGCCGTCGGCTGGCCGATCCCATAGATGTACGTCAACCCGATCTCGAGCCGCTTCTGGTTGGGGAGATTGACTCCGGCGATGCGTGCCACTGGGCCCTACCCCTGCCTTTGCTTGTGCCGCGGGTTGCTGCAGATGACCATGGTCCTGCCGTGCCGCTTGATGACGCGGCAGCGCTCGCACATGGGCTTGACGGATGGGCGGACTTTCATCGTGAGTTACCTGTGCCGGTAGGTGATCCGGCCGCGACTGAGGTCGTAGGGACTGAGCTCGACCTTGACCTTGTCGCCCGGGAGGATCCGGATGTAGTGCTTCCGCATCTTGCCGGAGATGGTCGCGAGCACCGAGTGACCACCGTCGAGCTGCACCCGGAACATCGTGCTCGGGAGCGATTCGACGACCTCACCTTCGACCTCGATCTTCTCTTCCTTGGTAGGCAAATCCCCTTCAGTGCATAGGAGGCTCAGACGCGCAACCGCGCACGGCTGAGCCGTGCGCGAAGGGGGTCATCGTAGCAAAGCGGCTCCAGCAGCCGTAAGCACGCGAGGGCCCTCATTCGTGATCGCGACGGTGTGCTCGAAGTGGGCCGCGAGCGACTCGTCAACGGACGAAATCGACCATTCGTCGGCGTGGACGTAGACGTCCGGCTCGCCCGCCGTGATCATCGGCTCGATCGCGAGCGTCATCCCCTCCTGCAGGACGGGGCCACGGCCGGGCGGGCCGTAATTCGGGATCTGCGGGTCCTCGTGGTAGGAGCGGCCGACGCCGTGCCCGACGAGGCTGCGCACGACAGCGAAGCCCGCTTCCTCGACGACGAGCTGAACCGCGTGAGAGATGTCGGAGAGGTGGTTGCCGGCGCGCGCCTGGTCGATGCCGGCCGCGAGCGCCTCTTGGCAGACGTCGAGCAGCCGCTGCGCCCCTGGCGAGATCTCCCCCACCGGCAGCGTCACCGCGCTGTCGGCGACGAGACCGTCGAGCGTGACGCCGAGGTCGAGGGAGATGAGATCGCCCTCGCGGGCGCGGTAGTCGTCGGGGATCCCGTGCACGACCATCGAGTTCGGCGAGATGCAGAGCGCGGCCGGGAATCCCTTGTAGCCCTTGGACGTCGGCGAGGCGCCGTTGGCGGCGAGATGCTCGTCGGCGATCCGGTCGAGCTCGCGCATCTCGACGCCGGGCTCGAGGTGCTCGCCGACGAGCGCAAGCGTCTCGGCGAGGAGCGCGCCGGCGCGGGCCATCCCCTCGATCTCGGCCTGCGACTTCCGGATGATCAAGCTCGGGCCTCCACGGACTCGAGCGAGCGCTCGATCTCGTAGAAGACCGAGTCGACGCTGCGGTCGGCGTGGATGCCGACGACGTTCGCACGATGCGTCCGGTAGTAGTCGACGAGTGGCGCCGTCTCGCGCTCGTAGAGCTCGAGCCGCCGCTGGATCGCCTCGGGCGTGTCGTCGGAGCGGCCCTCGTCGGCGGCGCGCTTGAGCATCCGCTGCAGCAGCACCTCGCGGTCGGGCACCTGGAAGTCGAAGACGACGTCGAGATCGCGCCCCAGCTCGCGGAGGAGGTCGTCGAGTGCCTCGGCCTGCGGCATCGTGCGCGGGAAGCCGTCGAGGACGAAGCCCCCGAAGGTGTCGCCGCGCGCGAGCCGATCGCGGATCAGCCTGACCATGAGTTCGTCGTCGACGAGATCGCCGCGATCCATGACCTCCTTCAGCTCCCGGCCGAGCTCGGTCGACAACTCCCTCATCTCGCGAAGCATGTCGCCGGTGGCGATGTGCGGAATCCCGTACGTCGCCTTGATCCGGCTCGCCTGCGTGCCTTTGCCGGAGCCCTGCGGGCCCAGCACGAGGATGTTCATGCCGGCCGCCCTACCGCAGGAAGCCTTCGTAGTGGCGCATGACCATCTGCGACTCCATCTGTCGCATGGTCTGGAGCGCGACGCCAACCACGATGAGGACGGAAGTGCCGCCGAGGGCTCGATACGTCGCCTGCGAGAAGTGGAAGTGGGCGATGAAGACCGACGGCGCGACGGCCACGGCGGCGAGGAAGAGGGCGCCGAAGAACGTCAGCCGCGTCAGGACGCGGTCGAGATAAGCCGCGGTCGGCGGGCCTGGCCGGATGCCGGGGATGTAGCCGTTGTACTTCCGCAGGTTGTCCGCCTGGTCGACGGGGTTGAACATCACCGAGGTGTAGAAGAACGTGAAGACGAAGATCAGCACTCCCTCGGTGAGCAGGTACTGCCAGCCCGTGTAGCTGTAGTTCGTGTTGAGCCAGTTCTGCCACGTGGGCTTGAAGCTGCCGATCGTCTGCGGGAGGGCGAGGATCGCGGCCGCGAAGATGATCGGGATGACGCCGGCCATGATGACGCTGAGCGGCATGTAGGTCGAGCTGCCGCCGCCCGACTGGCGGTTGCCGAGCTGCCGGCGCGCGTACTGGACAGGGACGCGTCGCTGCCCCTCCATGACGAAGACGACCGAGACGACGATCCCGATCGCGACGAGCGGGAAGAAGAGCCGCGCGGTCGTGTTGCCGTTGATCCAGCCGCTGATCCCTGATGGGGCGTAGGCGAGGATCGAGGCGAAGATGATCAGCGAGATGCCGTTGCCGACGCCGCGCTTCGTGATCAGCTCGCCCATCCACATCAGCAGCGTCGTGCCGGCGGTGAGGGTGAGGATGATGATGATCAGGCGGCCGGCGTTGGCGTTCAACACATTCGAGTGCTTGAAGAGGAATGCGTAGCCCGTGGACTGAGCCGCGGCGAGGGCGACCGTGAGGTAGCGCGTGTACTGCGTGATCTTGGCGGTGCCGGCTTCACCCTCCTTCTGCAGCCGCTCGAGCGTCGGCACGACGACCGTCATCAGCTGCAGGATGATCGAGGCGGTGACGAACGGCATGATCCCGAGCGCGAAGAGCGAGAAGCGCGAGAGCGCCGAGCCCGAGAAGAGATTGAGCAGGCTCAGGGCGCCGGTGTTGCCCGCGCCGTTCGTGAAGTACTGCTGGATCGCGTGCTGGTCGACGCCGGGCGCCGGCACGAACGAGCCGAAGCGGTAGACCGCGAGGACGGCGGCGGTGAACAGGACGCGCCGGCGCAGCTCGGGCACGCGCCAGGCATTCGCGAGCCACGAGAACACGCGCTAGCTCTCCTCGTCCGTTGTCTCGGGTTCGTCGGTCTCTTCGGTGGCGGACGCTGTGGCGTCCGCCTGTGTGGCTTCGTCCGTCGACTCCTCCTCGCCGGCGGGCTCTTCCTCGGCCGTGACCGGCTTCGCCTTGTGGTGGCGCACCTTCTTCACCTTCGGCTCGCGCAGGAGCTCGACGGTGCCGCCGGCGGCCTCGATCTTCTCCCGGGCCGAGCCGGAGATGGCGTGGACGCGGACGGTGAGCTTCTTCGAGACCTCGCCGACGCCGAGCAGCTTCACGTCGGTGCGCGTGTTCTTGATCAGGCGCTTGGAGACGAGCGTCTCGGGCGTCACTTCCTCTCCCGCGTCGTAGCGGTCGAGGTCGCGGATGTTCACCGGCACCGTGTAGGTCCGGAACGGCCCGATCGGCATCGCGTCCTTCGACGTCGCGCCGCGGAGCTTGCCGATCCGCATGAAGAGCTTCGTCTGCCCGCCCTCGAAGCCGGCCTTCATCTTGTGCGAGCCCGCGCGCGACTTCTGGCCCTTGATGCCGCGGCCCGAGTAGCGGCCCTTGCCCGAGCCGAGCCCGCGGCCGACGCGCTTGCGGTCTTCGCGCGGCTGCGCCGGCGAGAGATTGTGGAGTGACAGCTTTTTCTCTGGCATTACGCGTTCTCGATCTTCACGAGATGGCGAACCTTGCGGAGCATGCCGGCGAGCACCGGCGACTCCTGATGCTCGGCGCTGCGGCCGATCTTGCCGAGCCCGAGCGCGCGCAGGGTACCGCGATGTCGCTCGGACTGCCCGATCTGGGACTTGACCTGCGTGATCTTGACCTTGGACACTAAGACTCGTCCTTCTTGCGGCGCAGCGTGCGGCGCTTCTTCGGCGCTTCTTCAGCCGGAGCTTCGGCCGTCGGCTCCTCGGCGGGAGCCTCGGCTTCGGGCGCTGCCTCGGCAGCCGGCTCCTCGGCGGGCGCCTCTTCTGTCTCAGCAGGCGCTTCCTCGACAACGGCCGGCGTCTCCTCGACGACAGTCGCGGCGAGCGCAGCGTCCTCGACAGGCGCCTCCTCGGCGTCTGGGCGAATCGCCGGCAGCGGCAGCACCTCGCTGATCCGCTTGCCGCGGATCTTCGCGACGTCCTCCGGGCGCCGAAGATCCTGCAGCGCGGCGACGGTGGCCTTCGCCATGTTGATCGGGTTGGTCGTGCCGAGGCTCTTGGCGAGGACGTTGCGGACGCCGCCGAGCTCGAGCACCGCGCGCACGCCGCCGCCGGCGATGACGCCGGTTCCCTCGGAAGCGGGGCGCAGCAGAACCCTGGCCGCGTCGAAGCGGCCGAGCACCTCGTGCGTGATCGTCGAGCCGTGCTTCGGGACGGTGAAGAGATTCTTCTTCGCGTCCTCGACGGCCTTCGTGATCGCGAGCGGCACCTCGCGCGCCTTGCCGTAGCCGACGCCGACGCGGTCGACCTCGTCCCCGACGACGACGAGCGCCGTGAAGGAGAAACGCCGGCCGCCCTTGACGACCTTGGCGACGCGGTTGATCTCGACGACGCGCTCCTTGAGCTCGCGCGTCTCGGTGTACTCGATCCCTGCCATCAGAACTTCAGTCCTCCTTCGCGGGCGCCTTCGGCGAGCGCCTTCACGCGTCCGTGGTAGAGGTAGCCGCCGCGGTCGAACACGCACATCTCGACGCCGGCCGTCTTGGCCGCCGCCGCGAGCGCCTTCCCGACCGCCTCGGCCTGCTTCGACTTGTCGCCCTTGAATGACTTCGCCAGCCCGAGATGGGAGGCGGATGCGAGCGTCTTGCCCGACGAGTCGTCGACGAGCTGGGCCTCGATGCCGCGATTCGAGCGGAAGACAACGAGGCGCGGACGCTCGGCGCTGCCGCTCACCTTCGCGCGCACGCGCCGGTGACGGCGCAGGCGGGCGTCTCTCACGGTCAGGCTAGGCACGCTTTCCGACCTTCCGTCTCACGTACTCCCCTTCGTAACGAATGCCCTTGCCCTTGTACGGCTCCGGCGGGCGCACCTTGCGGACCTCGGCGGCCGTCTGGCCGACCATCTGCTTGTCCGTTCCCTTGACGATGACCTCGGTCGGCGTCGGCACATCGAAGCTGATACCGGTGCGCGGCTTGACGACGACCGAGTGGGAGTAGCCGACGTTGAGCTCGAGGTCGGTTCCCTTGAGCTGGGCGCGATAACCGACGCCCTGAATCTCGAGGCGCTTCTCGAAGCCCTTCGTCACGCCCTCGACCATGTTGGCGACGAGCGTCCGCGTCAGGCCGTGCAGGGCGCGATCCTCGCCGCGCTCGGTCGGCCGCTTGACGGTGACGATCCCGTCGGCCTGCTCGATCTTCATCCGCGCCGGCACCTGCTGCTGCAGTGTCCCGAGCGGGCCGGCGACCGCCACGCGGGCAGGCTCGATCGTGACGGTGACGCCGTCGGGGATCTGGATGGGTGCGTTGCCGATTCTGCTCATTGGACTAGGGATGACATTGCGTTACCAGATGAATGCCACGACCTCGCCGCCGATGCCGCGCTCCTGAGCGGTGCGGCCCGTGACGAGACCGGACGATGTGGACAGGATCGCTACGCCCATCCCGCCCAGCACGCGCGGCAGGCGATCCTTCCGCGCATAGACCCTGCGGCCCGGCTTCGAAACGCGCTTCAGGCCGGAGATGACCCGCTCGCGATTGCGGCCGAACTTGAGGTCGACCACCAGGGTATCGAAGGACTCGCCCTTCTCCACATGGAAGTCCCGGATGTAGCCCTCCTCCTTGAGAAGGCGGGCGATCTCGACCTTCATCCTCGAGCTCGGCATGGCCGCGTGCTCGTGCAGCGCCTTGTTGGCGTTGCGGATGCGGGTGAGCATGTCTGCGATCGGATCGGTCAGCACGTCTTCTCTCCTACCAGCTGGACTTGGTCATGCCGGGAATCGCGCCCTGATGCGCGAGCTCGCGCAGGCAGATCCGGCAGAGGCCGAACTTCTTGAACACCGCGCGCGGCCGGCCGCACCGGTTGCAGCGCGTGTAGTTCCGCACCTTGAACTTCTGGGGTCGCCGCTGTTTCACGACGAGCGACGTCTTCGCCATTACTGCTCCCTCCTGTCGCTCTCGGCGAACGGCAGGCCGAGCGCCTGCAGCAGCACGAGCGCATGCTCGTCCGTCTGGGCGCTCGTCGTGATCGTCACGTCGAGCCCGCGGACGTCCTGGATGTCGTCGTAGTTGATCTCCGGGAAGATGAGCTGCTCCCGGATGCCGAGCGAGAAGTTGCCGCGGCCGTCGAACGAGCCGGGGTTCAGCCCCCGGAAGTCGCGGATGCGGGGCAGCGCGATCGAGACCAGCCGGTCGAGGAACTCGTACATCATCGCGCCGCGCAGGGTGACCCGCGCGCCGACGGCCATCCCCTCGCGCAGCTTGAACTGTGCGATCGACTTGCGAGCCTTGCGCACCTGCGCGCGCTGGCCGGCGATCGTGGTCAGCTCCTCGATCGCCGAGTCGAGCGCCTTCGAGTCGGTCTTCGCCTCGCCGACGCCCATGTTCAGCGTGATCTTCTCGATGCGCGGCGCCTGCATCACCGAGGCGAGCCCGAGCTCGTCCTTGAGACGCCCGCGGATCTCACTCTCGTACCGCTCCTTGAGGCGCGGCGTATATGTCTCTGTCGCGGTCGGCATTACTTGTCGATCTCCTCGCCGCAGCGCTTGCAGACGCGCAGGCGGACTTGCTTGCCGGAGATGGTCTTCTCGATCGTGCCGACACGGGTCGGCTTGCCGCAGGTCGGGCAGACGAGCATCACGTTCGAGACCGGCAGCGGCGCGGGCAGGTCGATGATCCCGCCCGGCACCACGGACCCGCCCATGCCGGTCGTGTTCCGGATGGGCCGCGGACGCCGGTGCTTCTTGATCACGTTGATGTTCTCGACGAGAACCTTGCCGTCCTTGGGCCGCGCCTCGAGGACGCGCCCTTCCTTGCCGGCGTCCTTGCCGCGGAGGACGTGCACGACATCGCCCTTCTTGATCTTCATGGTCTGGGACATTTAGAGAACCTCCGGCGCCAGGCTGACGATCTTCATGAAGTTCTTCTCGCGCAGCTCGCGCGCGACCGGGCCGAAGATGCGGGTGCCACGCGGGTTGCGCTGCTGGTCGATGATCACGGCCGCGTTCTCGTCGAACGCGATCGTCGTCCCGTCACTGCGGCCGAACGGCTTCTTCGTGCGGACGACTACCGCCTGCACGACCTCGCCCTTCTTGACCGCGCCCTGCGGCGTCGCGGTCTTGACCGTGCCGACGATGATGTCGCCGACCCGCGCGTAGCGCCGGTGATGGCCACCTTTAACGCGGATGCAGAGGATCTCGCGGGCGCCGGTGTTGTCGGCAACGCGAAGGCGGGATTCCTGCTGGATCACTTTGCAGCCTCCACAACTTCGGCGAGCCGCCAGCGCTTCGTCTTGGAGAGCGGGCGCGTCTCGACGATGCGGACGACGTCACCGATCTTGGCGGTGTTCTGCTCGTCGTGCGCGTGGAACTTGACGCTGCGCCGGATGACCTTCTTGTACTTCTGGTGCGAGCTGATCACGTCGACCTTGACGACGATCGTCTTGTCCATCGCGCTCGAGACGACGACGCCGCGGCGCTCCTGGTTCCGGCCGCGCTCATGCTCGGGCTTCGGCAGGCGCACGATCGGCTTGCGCTCCCCGGTCGCTGCCGTCCGGCGCGGGCGCGTCTTCTGCGGCCGCAGCGGGCGCGGGAGGCGCTTCCGCTTCTTCTTCGGCTCGGACTGCGGAGCCGGAGCAGCTTCTTCCGCGGCAGGCTCCTCAGCAGCAGGCTCCTCGGCCGCAGACTCCTCGACCGCAGCAGGCTCCTCAGCAGCAGGCTCCTCTTCAGCGGCGGGCGCCTCTTCAGCGACAGGCTCCTCGGCAGCGACAGGCTCCTCGGCAGCAGCGGGTTCCTCAGCTGCAGCCTCGGGCTCCGCCTCTTCGGCGGCAGCCTCGGGCTCGGCGGGGGTCTCCTCCGCCTCGGGAACCTCGGCCTCGACCGGGGTCTCCTCCACCGACTCCGGCTCCGCCGGAGTCGCCTCGATCTGCTCTTCGGTGTTCTCGTTCTCTTCAGTCATCAACTCGTTGCCTTCTCCGCTTCTCGTTCCGTTACGACCGTGAGGATCCGCGCGATCTCGCGCTTCGCGAGCTTGAGCCGCGCCGAGTTCTCGAGCGCGCCGGTCACCGACTGGAAGCGCAGGTTGAACAGCTCCTGCCGCCGCTCCGAGAGCCGGTGGTCCAGCTCCTCATTGGTCAGCCCGCGCAGTTCCGATGCCCTAGTCAAAGAGCACTTCCTCTCTCTTCACGATCTTCGTCTTGACCGACAGCTTCTGGCCGGCGAGCCGGAGCGCCTCCTTGGCAAGCGGCTCGGGGACGCCCGCGAGCTCGAACATCACGCGGCCCGGCTTGATCACGCAGACCCAGCCCTCGGGCGAGCCCTTGCCGGAGCCCATGCGGGTCTCGGCGGGCTTCTTCGTGAAGCTCTTGTCGGGGAAGACGTTGATCCAGACCTTGCCGCCGCGCTTGATCTTGCGCGTCATGGCGATACGAGCCGCCTCGATCTGGCGGTTCGTGATCCAGCCGGCGTCCATCGCCTTGAGGCCGTAGTCGCCGTACTGCACGACGGTCTGGCCCGTCGAGGCGCCGCGACGCCGGCCGCGATGGACCTTGCGGTACTTCGTCTTCTTCGGCATCAACATCTGTTACTCGCCGTCCTTCTTCGCCTCGGTGTCCTTCTTCGCCGTCTTGCGCGGAGCGCGCTTCGGCTTCGGCTTCTCCTCGGCGGCAGGCTCGACCGGAGCTGCGGCCTCAGGAGCCTTGGCCTCAGGAGCCTTTGCCTCAGGAGCCTTGGCCTCGGGAGTCTCCACGGGCGTCGGCGTCTCTACGACCTGCTCGGGAGCCGGCGTCTCGGTCGAGGTGGTCTCCACCTTCTTCGGCTCCTCGGTGCGCGGCTGCTCGGCCCGCTGGTCGCGGCGCGGACGCCCGCCGCCGCCACCGGGGCCGCGGCGCTGGCCCGGCCTGCCGGGACCGCCGCCGCCGGGGCCGCGCTTGCGCTGACGCACCGGGCCGAGGCCTTCGCGGTCGGGGCCGCGACCGCGGCCGCTCTCGCGGGAGGCGCCGAGACCCTCGAGCGCACCGCCGCGACGACGGCGCGTGTCCTGGTCGCCGAGGCGCGTGTCGGTCTCGCCGAAGCCCTCCGGCATGATCTCGCCCTTGTTGATCCAAACCTTGACGCCGATCCGGCCGGCCGATGTCTTCGCCTCGACGAAGCCGTAGTCGATGTCCGCGCGGATCGTGTGCAGCGGCACGCGACCCTCGCTGTACATCTCGCGCCGGCTCATCTCGCCGCCGCCGAGGCGGCCCGAGCACTGGATCTTCACGCCGGCAGCGCCGGAGCGGATCGCCGATGCGAGCGCGCGCTTCATCGCGCGCCGGAAAGCGACGCGGTTCGAGAGCTGCTCCGCGATCGACTGCGCGACGAGCTTCGCGTCGAGCTCCGGGCGCTTGATCTCGTTGATGTTGATGTGGACGTTCTTCTGGGTGAGCGCGTGCAGCTCTTTGCGCAGCGCGTCGACCTCGACGCCCGACTTGCCGATCACGATGCCCGGCCGCGCGGTGTAGATGTCGACCGTGATCCGCTGCTTGTCCTTGCGGATCAGGATGTCGGACAGCCCCGCGTGAGCGAGCTTGTTGTAGATGTGCTCGCGGATCCTGACGTCCTCGAGGATGTAGGCCGCGAACTCCTTCTTGCCGGTGTACCAGTTGGACTTCCAGTCGTGGATGACGCCCACGCGGAGCCCGCCCGGATGAATCTTCTGGCCCATCTATGCCTCCGTCTCTTCCGTCTCGGGCTCTGCCTCGACCGCGGTCTCCTCGACAGCGGTGGTCTCCTCGACAGCGGTGGTCTCCTCGACAGCGGTGGTCTCCTCGACAGCGGTGGTCTCCTCGACAGCGGTGGTCTCCTCGACCGAAGCCTCCGCCTCGACCGGCTCGGCCTTCTTGCGCGGGGCGCGCCGCTTCGGCGCGGCGGCAGCTTCGGCCGCGGCTGCAACAGCCACCGGGCTCTGCGCGAGCTCGATCGTGATGTGACACGTGCGCTTGCGGATCCGGGCGACGCGGCCGCGAGCGCGAGCGCGCCAACGCTTCAGCGTCGGCCCTTCGTCGACGAACGCGGCGGCGATGACTAGGTCGTCTCCCGCCCAATGCAGGTCCCGGCGCGTCTCGGCGTTCGCGACCGCCGAGCGCAGCACCTTCTCGACGTCCTTGGCCACCGCACGGTTGGAGAAGGCGAGGATCGTGCGCGCCTCCGGCACCGAACGGCCGCGGATGAGATCGGTGACGAGCCGCGCCTTGCGCGCGCTCGAGTGCACCCACTTTCCCTGGGCACGCACCATCTGCCGCTCCTGCTCGAGAACTGCCATCAGCGTTTCACCTTCGCCGCGCGATCGCCGGCGTGGCCGCGGAACGTCCGGGTCGGCGCGAACTCGCCGAGCTTGTGCCCGACCATCTGCTCGGAGATGAACACCGGCACGTGCTTGCGGCCGTCGTGGACGGCGATCGTGTGCCCGACCATCTCCGGGAAGATCGTCGAGGTGCGCGACCAGGTCCGGATCATGTTCTTCTGACCCGACGCGTTCATCGCCTCGATCCGGCTCATCAGCCGCTCTTCCACGAACGGCCCCTTCTTCGAACTGCGGCTCATTTAGCGGCGACCCTCCTTGCCGCGGCGGCGGCCGCGGACGATCAGCTTGTCGGACTCCTTGTGCTTGCGGCGCGTGCGCTTGCCGAGCGTCGGGACGCCCCACGGCGTCACCGGGTGACGGCCGCCCTTCGACTTGCCCTCGCCGCCGCCGTGCGGATGGTCGACGGGGTTCATCGCGGAGCCGCGCACGGTCGGGCGCTTGCCGCGCCAGCGGCTGCGACCGGCCTTGCCGCCGGTGATGTTCTGGTGGTCGAGGTTCCCGACCTGGCCGACCGTCGCGCGACAGGTGAGCGGGACGCGCCGCATCTCGCCGGACGGCAGGCGGAGAACGGCGAAGCCCGCGTCCTTCGCGACGAGCTGGATGCCCGAGCCGGCGGAGCGCGCCATCTTCGCGCCCTGGCCCGGCTTCAGCTCGACGGCGTGGACGAGGGTTCCCGTCGGGATGTTCTCGAGCGGCAGCGTGTTGCCGACGCGGATGTCGGCGGCGGGGCCCGACTCGACGCTCGAGCCGACCCGCAGCTGCGCCGGCGCGAGGATGTAGCTCTTCGCCCCGTCCGCGTAATGGAGCAGCGCGATCCGAGCCGACCGGTTCGGGTCGTACTCGATCGCCGCGACCTTCGCGGGGATGCCGTCCTTCTGGCGCTTGAAGTCGATGACGCGGTAGCGGCGCTTGTGACCGCCGCCCTGGTGGCGCGTCGTGATCCGGCCGTTGTGGTTGCGGCCGCCCTTCTTCGACAGCGGCGCGAGCAGGCTCTTCTCCGGCTCCGACTTCGTGACTTCCTCGAAGGTGGAGACGGACATGAAGCGGCGCCCGGGGCTCGTCGGCTTGAACTTGCGAACCGGCATTACAGCTGGGCTCCTTCGAAGATGTCGATCTTCTGGCCGGCCTTGACCTCGACGATGGCCTTCTTCCAGCCGGGGCGCGTGCCCTTGATCACGCCGCGCCGCTTCGGCTTCGCCTGCACCTTGACGACGTTCACGGCCACGACCTTGACGTCGAACAGCTGCTCGACGGCCTGGCGGATCTGGGTCTTGTGCGCGTCCTTGTGCACCTTGAACGTGTAGCGGTTCTCGACGATCTGGCCGTAGCTCTTCTCGCTCACGACCGGCGAGATCAGGATTTCTCCGGGATGCAGGCTCATGCGCTCACCCCGGCCTTCGCCTGGATGAGAGGCAGCGCCGCCTCGCTGACGACGAGCGAGCGCGCCCAGACGACCTGCGCGACCTCGAGCTCCGCCGGAACGGTGACGAGCACGCGCTCGAGATTCCGGAAGGACTTGATCAGCGCCACCTCGTCCTCGTTCGCGACGAGAAGCGTCGGCGCCTGCTGCCCCCACGTCTGGAGCAGCTCGACGGCCTGCTTCGTCGACGGAGCCTCGAACGAGCCGTCCGCGACCAGCCCGAGCGTCCCCGCCTGAGCGTGGTCGCTCAGCGCAGCCCGCAGCGCGGCGCGCAAAGCCTTCTTGTTCACCTTGACCGAGAAGTCGCGCATGGTCGGCGGGAAGACGACGCCGCCACCGGTGAACTGCGCCGCGCGGATCGTGCCGGCGCGCGCACGGCCGGTGCCCTTCTGGCGCCACGGCTTCGCGCGGCCGCCGGCGACGAGGCCGCGGCTCTTCGCGCCGCGAGTGCCCTGCCGGGCGGCGTTCAGCTCGGCCCGCACCGCCTCGTGGACGAGGTGCGGCTTGACCTCCGCGGCGAAGACGGTCTCGTCGAGGGAGGCCTCCTTCTTCGGGCCACCGAGAATGGGTGCCTTCGGCGCGGCCATCAGCGGACGTCCTCTCTAATCTCCACGAGCCCGTTCTTCGGGCCTGGCACGGCGCCCTTGACGAGCAGGAGGTTCCGCTCGAGATCGACGGAGTGGACGGTGAGCCCGACCTGGGTGACGCGCTTGCCGCCCATCCGGCCGGCCATGCGAATGCCCTTGAAGACACGCGACGGGTACGCCGACGCGCCGATCGAGCCCGGCTTGCGGACGTTGTGCGAGCCGTGCGTGACCGGGCCGCGGCTGAAGTTGTGCCGCTTGATCGTGCCCTGGAAGCCCTTGCCGATTCCGGTGCCGGCGACCTTGACCTTGTCCCCCGGCTGGAAGATCTCGACGGTGACGTTCTCGCCCTGCACGGCGTCGGCGAAGTGGCCGCGGAACTCGACGAGATGCCGGTAGGCGCCGTCGATGCCCGCCTTCGCGAGGTGGCCGCGCTCGGGCTTCGAGACCTTGCGCTCGGCGACCGGCTCCCACGCGAGCTGGACGGCCTCGTAGCCGTCGGCGTCCGGGGTGCGGACGGCGACGACGGGGCACGGGCCCGCCTCGATCACGGTGACCGGGGTGACGCCGCCGCTCTCCTCGTCGAAGAGCTGCGTCATCCCAACCTTGCGGCCGACTAGGCCCTTCATCTAGGACACCACCTCGGCGGCCGCAAGGTTTCGTTCACGCCTCGCGGTAGCCGGCGTCGCCGTTTCGGGGTTCCGGTGCGTCATGCCTTCTGCCTTCATCTCAGAGCTTGATCTCGATGTCGACGCCGGCCGGGAGGTCGAGCCGCATCAGCGAGTCGACCGTCTTCGGGGTCGGCGAATGGATGTCGATCAGCCGCTTGTGCGTGCGCACCTCGAAGTGCTCCCGCGAGTCCTTGTCCTTGAACGGAGACCGGATCACGCAGTAGACGTTCTTCTCGGTGGGCAGGGGCACGGGACCGGTGATGGTGGCGCCGGTGCGCTGGGCCGTGTCCACGATGTCGCGCGCGGACTTGTCCACCTGCTGGTGGTCGTAGCCCTTCAGCCTGATTCTGATTTTCTGCTGTGGCACCGGCGCCTCCCTTCTCCTACTTGATGATCTCGGTCACAACGCCCGCACCCACGGTGCGGCCGCCCTCGCGGATTGCGAAGCGGAGGCCCTGATCCATGGCGATCGGCTGGATCATCTCGATCTCCATGTTCGTGTTGTCGCCCGGCATGACCATCTCCTGGCCATCCGGGAGCTTGATCGAGCCCGTGACGTCCGTCGTCCGGAAGTAGAACTGCGGCCGGTAGCCGTTGAAGAACGGCGTGTGGCGGCCACCCTCCTCCTTCGAGAGGACATAGACCTCAGCCTTGTAGTGCGTGTGCGGCGTGATCGAGCCCGGCTTGGCGAGCACCTGCCCACGCTCGACCTCCTCGCGCTTGGTGCCACGGAGGAGCGCGCCGGCGTTGTCGCCGGCCTGCGCCGTGTCGAGCGTCTTGTTGAACATCTCGACCCCGGTGACGACCGTCTTCGTCGTCTCGGGGTGGATGCCGACGATCTCGACCTCCTCGCCGACCTTGACCTCGCCCTGCTCGACGCGGCCCGTGACGACGGTGCCGCGGCCCGTGATCGTGAACACGTCCTCGATCGGCATCAGGAACGGCTTGTCGAGGGCGCGCTGCGGCTCCGGGATGAAGCTGTCGACCGCGTCCATGAGCTCGACGACCTTCTGGCTCCATTCCGCGTCGCCCTCGAGCGCCTTCAGCGCCGAGACCTGGATGATCGGAATGTCGTCACCCGGGAACTCGTACTTGGAGAGCAGCTCGCGCACCTCCATCTCGACGAGCTCGATGAGCTCCGGGTCGTCGACCATGTCTGCCTTGTTGAGGGCGACGACGATCGCCGGCACCTCGACCTGGCGGGCGAGCAGGATGTGCTCGCGCGTCTGCGGCATCGGGCCGTCGGCCGCCGAGACCACGAGAATCGCACCGTCCATCTGGGCGGCGCCCGTGATCATGTTCTTGATGTAGTCGGCGTGCCCCGGGCAGTCGACGTGCGCGTAGTGGCGATTCGCCGTCTCGTACTCGACGTGCGCGGTGTTGATGGTGATGCCGCGCTGCCGCTCTTCGGGAGCGGCGTCGATCGACGCGAAGTCGCGCGCGATCGTATTTCCGCCCTGCTCCGCGAGCACCTTCGTGATCGCGGCGGTCAGGGTCGTCTTGCCATGGTCGATGTGACCGATGGTGCCGACGTTGACATGCGGCTTCGTCCGCTCGAACTTCTGCTTGGCCATTGGTGGCTCTCCCTGTCTCCCTTATCTCTGACGCTCAGCCTTGAGCGTCGGTGATCTCGCTTGCGATCGACTGAGGCACTTCCTCGTAGTGGTCGAATTCCATATGGAACGTGGCGCGGCCCTGGCTCATCGACCGGATGTCGGTCGCGTACCCGAACATCTCGGCGAGTGGGACGATCGCCCGCACCACCTGGGCGTTGCCGACGGGCTCCATGCCCTCGACGCGGCCGCGGCGGCTGTTGAGGTTCCCCATCACGTCGCCGAGGTACTCCTCCGGCGTCGTCACCTCGACGAGCATGACCGGCTCGAGCAGCTTCGGCTTCGCCCGCTTCACGGCCTCCTTGAAGGCCATGGAGCCGGCGATCTTGAACGCCCGCTCGCTCGAGTCGACGTCGTGGTACGACCCGTCGATGAGCTCGACCCTGAGGTCGACGATCGGGTAGCCCGCGAGGATGCCCGAGCCCATCGCCTCCTGGATGCCGGCGTCGACGGCCGGGATGTACTCCTTGGGGATCTTCCCGCCGACGATCTTGTCCGCGAACTCGTATCCCGCGCCCGGCTCCTGCGGGTAGAGGTTGATGATCGCGTCGCCGTACTGGCCCGAGCCGCCCGTCTGCCGGACGAACTTGCCCTGCACCTTCTCGGCCGGCTTCGAGACGGTCTCGCGGTAGGCGACCTGCGGCCGACCCACGTTCGCGTCGACGTTGAACTCCCGCTTGAGACGGTCGACGATGATCTCGAGGTGCAGCTCGCCCATGCCTGAGATGAGCGTTTGCCCCGTCTCCTCGTCGGTCTCGACGCGGAAGGTCGGATCCTCCTCGGCGAGCCGTTGGAGCCCGGTCGAGAGCTTGTCCTGGTCGGCCTTCGACTTCGGCTCGACCGCGACCGAGATCACGGGATCCGGGAAGGTCATCGACTCGAGGACGATCGGCGCGTTGTCGGCGGCGAGCGTGTCGCCCGTCGTCGTCGCCTTGAGGCCGACGCCGGCGGCGATCTCCCCGGCCATGATCTCCTCGCGCTCCTCGCGGTGGTTCGCGTGCATCTGGAGGATGCGGCCGACGCGCTCGGTGCGGCCGGTGATCGTGTTGAGGACGCGGTCGCCCGCCTTGAGCGTGCCGGAGTAGACGCGGAAGTACGTCAGCTTGCCGACGTACGGATCGGACATGACCTTGAAGGCGAGAGCCGAGAACGGCGCCTTCGGATCGGCCGCGCGCTCCTCGTCGCCGCCGCTCTTCGGGTCGACGCCGTGCACCGGCGGCACGTCGAGCGGGCTCGGCAGGTAGTCGACGACGGCATCGAGCAGCGGCTGCACGCCCTTGTTCTTGAAGGCGGAGCCGAGCAGGACGGGCGTGATCGCGTCGGCGAGCGTGCCGGCGCGCACGGCGCGGCGGATCATGTCCGCCGTCACCGAGGACTCGTCCTCGATGTACGCCTCGAGCACCTCGTCGTCGAAGTGCGAGATCGCGTCGATCAGCTGGTGGTGGTACTCCTGCGCCTGCTCTGCGAGCTCGGCCGGGATCTCGGCGACGTCGAACGTCTGGCCGAGATCGTCCTTGTAGAGGATCGCCTGCATCTCGACGAGGTCGACGACGCCGGTGAAGTTGTCCTCGGAGCCGACCGGAATCTGCACCGGCACCGGGTTGGCGCCGAGCCGGTCGCGCATCGACTGCACGGCTGCGAAGAAGTTCGCGCCGGTGCGGTCCATCTTGTTGATGAACGCGATCCGCGGCACCTTGTACTTGTCCGCCTGCCGCCAGACCGTCTCGGACTGCGGCTGCACGCCGGCGACGGAGTCGAAAACGGCGACCGCACCGTCGAGGACGCGCAGGCTGCGCTCTACCTCGACCGTAAAGTCCACGTGCCCGGGCGTATCGATGATGTTGATCCGATGGTCGCGCCAAAACGCGGTCGTGGCAGCCGACGTGATCGTGATGCCCCGCTCCTGCTCCTGGGCCATCCAGTCCATCGTCGCGGCCCCCTCGTGCACCTCACCCATCTTGTGGGTGCGGCCGGTGTAGTAGAGGATCCGCTCGGTCGTCGTGGTCTTCCCCGCGTCGATGTGGGCCATGATCCCGATGTTGCGGACGCGGTCGAGTGCGACGGCCTGTTCTGTCATCTTGGTGCTCAAGTCTTCGGCTCCTCTTTCCGTCTACCAGCGGTAGTGCGCGAAGGCCTTGTTGGCCTGCGCCATCCGGTAGACGTCGTCCTTCCGCTTGAACGCGCCGCCCTGCTGGTTGAGCGCGTCGAGAATCTCATTGGCGAGCTTGTCGGACATGCCCTTCTCGCGCCGCTCGCGCGCATACGTCACGAGCCAGCGCACGGCGAGCGTGCGGGCACGCCGCTGCGGTACCTCGATCGGCACCTGGTAGTTCGCGCCGCCGACGCGGCGGCTGCGCACCTCGAGCACCGGCGTGACCGTCTTCACGGCCTGCTCGAGCACCTCGACCGGCGGCTTCCCGCTTTTCGTGCCGACGGTCTCGAGCGCCTCGTAGACGATCTGCTCGGCGATCGACTTCTTGCCGTCGAGCATGATCTTGTTGATCACCTGCGTCACGAGCACCGACCCGTAGACGGAGTCGGGCTCGACCGCGCGGACCTGGATCTCGGCACGGCGGGGCATTACGAGCCCTTCTTGGCGCCGTACTTCGAGCGGCCCTGCTTGCGGTCGGCGACGCCGCTGGTGTCGAGCGCGGCGCGGATGACCTTGTAGCGATAGCCCGGCAGGTCCTTGACGCGGCCACCGCGCACGAGCACGACGGAGTGCTCCTGCAGGTTGTGGCCTTCGCCGGGGATGTAGACGCCGACCTCCGCCCCGTTCGTCAGGCGGACGCGCGCGACCTTCCGGAGAGCCGAGTTCGGCTTCTTCGGCGTCTGCGTCATGACGCGCGTGCAGACGCCCCGCTTTTGCGGCGCGCCGGCGAGCGCAGGCGTCTTCGTCTTCGCCTGGGGGGCCTTGCGGCCCTTGCGCACGAGTTGATTGACAGTCGGCATGAGTTCTTTCGTCTACTCCCTCTTCACGATCCCTCTTCACAAAGAGACGGTCGGCAAGAGGCAAATTGCCCCTGCCAACCGGCCCGCGGCATGGTAGCGAACACACGCAATCGTCGCCAGGGAGGAAGGTTGGCGCCCGAAGCCCGGTTTAGAGTGCCTGAGCCGATGAATCCCACCGTCATCGGGCTGGCTGCGGCCCTTGCGATCTGCCTCGTCGTCCTCTTCGACCTGCTGGGCCGCTTACGGCGCCACGACTCGCGCAGGCCCGATGGCGGCGGCGTGGCCGCTGTCGTGGGGAATCTCGAGCAGCGGATGGAGGAGCTCGCTCGCGAGCTCGAGGAGAGCGTGCGCCGCGCCGAGGAGGAGACGCGCCGCAACCGCTTCCTCAACCAGATCGGCGCCACGATGGATCTGGAGCACGTGCTCGCCGCGACACTCGATGCGGCTGCGGCGCTGCCCCGGGTCGACGCCGTCCTCGTCCAGCTGGACGGCGGGATGACCGACGAGCCGGTGGTCGCGTCACGCGGCTTCGAGAGCGACGCCCCCGCCGCAGCGGCCTTGTTCGGGCAGTCGGACAGCTGGGGCGCTCGCGCGGTCGAGCTCTCGTATCGCTACGCGGACGCGCCCGACGCAGACGGCGCGGTGCGAGCGGCTCTCGGCGTGCCGCTCGTCGATCGAAGCGAGCGGATCGGCTGGCTCGGCGTCTTCTCCCGCACTCCCGAGGCGCGCTTCGGCGACGACGAGCTGCGGCGGCTCGAGGAGCTCGCGGAACGCGTCGCGCCGGCGCTCGAGAACGCGCGGTGCTTCCAGGAGGCGCGACTGCTCGCCGACCACGACGCGCTCACGGGACTCAACAATCGCCGCTTCTTCCACGAGACGCTGGCCCGCGAGGTGGCGCGGGCGCATCGCTACGGACGCGGCCTCGCGCTCGTGCTCATGGACGTCGACGACTTCAAGGAGATCAACGACCGGCTGGGGCATCTCGCCGGCGACGCTGCCCTCGCGGAGGCGGCGGAGCGCGTGCGACTGGCGGTACGCGAGTCGGACGTCGCCTGTCGCGTCGGCGGCGACGAGGTCGGCGTGATCCTCCCCGAGTCACGACTTGACGACGCGCAACAGCTCGTGACGCGCATCCAGCAGGCGGTCGCGTCGCGACCGGTCGCGCGTGCGGGCCGCGTGCGCGTCTCGGCCGGCGTCGCCGAGCTGGAGCCCCAGGACGACGCGACGAGCCTCTTCGAGCGCGCCGACGAGTCGCTCTACACAGCGAAGCGCGCGCGAGAGCTGCGCTCTAGCGCGCGCTAACCGGCGAGAGCTACGTGTCGACGTCGTCGGCGGAGTACTCCCGCACGACGCGCGCCGGGACTCCGGCGACCGTCGTGTAGGGCGGCACGTCGTCGACGACGACTGCGCCCGCGGCGACGATCGCGTACTCCCCGACCGTGACGCCGGCGAGGATCGTGCTGCGCAGCCCGAGGTAGGCGCCGCGCCGGATCGTCGTCCGCAGATCTGCGCGGGTCGACTCGTCGCCGAGCAGGCGGTGGAAGTGGCGCGGGTAATACGTGTGGCCGAGGATCGTCGTCTGCGCGATCACCGTCACGTCGTCCTCGAGCGTCACCGAGGACGGCGCGGCGTCGTCGATGAAGACTTCCGTCCCGATGAAGACGCGCCGGCCGACGCTGACGCCGCGGCGGCGGTGCAGTGCTGCGCGCGCCGCCGGCGGCAGCGGCGCGTAACGGGCGACGACGTGGAGCCAGCGCTTGCCGACCGCGCCGACGACGCGCGCTCCCCGCGTCTCCGGCCCGACCGGGATGTTTCCCCAGAGCTTCTCGAGCACGCGAGAAGGCTACGCGCTCGTGTTACTGAAGTTGCAGGAACGGCAGGTACGCGGTGAGGTCGACCTCGGCCGGCTGCGGGAGCTGGTCGCCGCGGCAGATCGCTCGGCCGAGCGCGCCACGCTGCAGGGAGATCGTCCAGCGCTGCAGGGCCGCGGCGCGTTCGAAGCCCTCGAGGGCCGCCACGATCGCCGGCCTGGCGGCCGAGATCGACAGGGCGCCCAGCTGGATCGCCGCGCCCGACGGCCTCACCTTGTACGCGCCGAGGAGCGTCGTGATGCGCGACTCGCGGCCGGAGGCGGCGGAGAAGATCTGCTCCGGCGCCGAGCCCTCGAGCGCGTAGCCCTTGTTCTTGTCGCCGAGCCAGCGTGCCTTCGGCTTCGCGCGGACTCTGCGCACGAGCAGCTGCGGATACGTGTTGTAGAACGCCGCGACCTGTCTGGCCGACGGCGTGGGCACGGGAAGCTCCGCCTCCATCCGCGCCCGGCGCAGCTCGTCTCCCAGCACGGCTCGTGCGAGCGCGACGGTCGCATGCGACTGCGCGAGCGCGGCGCGGTAGGCAGACGCATTGCCGTTGAAGGACTCCTCGATGACGGCGTGCTCGGCCGCGCGCACGAGCTTGGGAGAGGCGGCGGCGTGCTGGTCCTCGACGAGCCGCTCGAAGAGCGCGCTCAGCGCCGCGTTCCGGTCGCCGGTGACGGACGCGAGCCTCGTCACCTCTCCCGCCCCGATCGAGCCGAAGCCGGGCGTGCGGCAGAAGCCGCCGCGCGGGAGGATGATCTGACCCTCGCTGAGTGACGCATCGAAGCCGGGGCCGAGCGTTCGCGGCGCGTTGCAGAGGCTCTGCCGGCGGGCCCACAGCCAGACGCAGGCTGCTTTCGTCTTCGTCGGATCGACCTCGACGGGATTCCACTGCTGCCAGCCCCAGGAGAACACCGAGCCGAGCCCGACCTCCCGCGCGACCTGCTTCAACGAGAGCGCGTACCACTTCACGACCCGGTACCAATCCGCCACGGGCTCGAGCTCGGCACGGCCACCGCCGCCCTTCGCCGAGAGGACGCTGATCATCAGCCCGACCCGGTCGGCCGGGATCCCGATCGACGTGAAGTCGGCGATCGCCCGCCGGTATCGCTCGCGCAGGAAGCGGTTGCCGACCACCGGCCCGAGGTGCCAGACCGCCGGTGCCGGGATGTAGTCCTCCCGCACGATGCTGGCCACCTGCGCGACGTCGAGCCACCAGGCGGCCGCGTCGGGGGAAGCCGTGAACGGCGGCTTGCTGACGAGCAGAACCGGATGGGCGCCGCGCTTGGCGAGATCCTGCAGATACGCGAGGACGTCGGCACGGTATTGCGTGTTGGCGTCCGACCACGGCGTCACGTTGCCGGCACCGAAGAGTTCGTTCTCGACGATCAGCGGCGTCGTACAGCCACCGGTGCGCGCGACGCTCGTCTGGTACTGCCCGTCCGCAGCCGAATCGATCGTGGACGGGTCGGCCGGCGCAGCCGGCGTCCCCACCTTGTTCTTCATCTTCAGGTCGAAGCCGTACGTCGCGGCTCCGCGCGCGCGCGCCTCCGCCGGGTAGTCGCTGCCCGCAGGATTGGTGACCGCGAGAAGCGTGCCCGGCTTCGCGAGGACCGACAGCAGCGATGGCCAGCCGTACTCGGCCCAGACCGTCTGCTGGGCGGCGATTCCGCACTGGCCGGCCCAGACAGGATTGGACGCAGCCTGTCCGGCGCCGAGCAGGAATGCCGCGAGCGCGGCGACGACTACGAGGAGGACCTTCTTCACAACCCCCTCCTGTGTACCAAAAGGGGCGGCACATGGCCGCCCCTTTTCGGATTCCTTACGGTCGCTCCCGACGAGCTAGTCGTCGAGCGGAGTGTCGACCTCGGGGATCTCCTCGGCCTCGACGTCCGACTTCGGCTCGCCGTTCTCGCTCGAGGAGTTGTCGTTCACCTGGGGGCCGCCGCCGAAGTCGATCCCGAGCTCCGTGAGCGCGTCGGTGCCGTCGCTGCCGATTTCCTCGAGCGCGGCGAGGAGCTGCTCCTCGGTGGCACGCGGCGCGAGCGCACTCGCAGGCACCTTGGAGGATGGGCCGATCTCGATCGTCCGGTAGCGCTTCAGGCCCGTCGCCGCCGGAATCAGCTTCCCGATGATCACGTTCTCCTTCAGCCCGAGCAACCGGTCGACCTTGCCTTCGATCGCCGCGTCGGTCAGCACCTTGGTCGTCTCCTGGAACGAGGCCGCCGAGAGGAAGGACTCGGTGGCGAGCGACGCCTTCGTGATCCCGAGGATCAGCGGCTCGGACGTCGCCTGCTCCTTCTTCTCCTTCTTCACGCGGGTGTTCTCGCGCTCGAGGTTGATCTTGTCCACGAGCTGGCCCGGCAAAAGCTCGGTGCCGCCCGCGTTCTCGACGCGCACCTTCTTCAGCATCTGGCGGACGATCAGCTCGATGTGCTTGTCGTGGATCTCGACGCCCTGCGACTTGTAGACCTTCTGCACCTCGCCGACGAGGTACAGCTCGGTCGCGGTGTAGCCCTTGAGGCGCAGCAGGTCGGCGGGGCTGATCGATCCCTCGTGGAGAGGATCGCCTGCCTCGACGTGCTCGCCGTGCACGGCCGTGAGCCGTGTCCGGCGGGGAACGAGGATCGAGAACTCGTCGTCCTCGTTGCCGCTGTCGGGCATGACCGTGATGCGGAGCTGGCGCTCCGTCTCCTCGATCGCGACGGTGCCTGCCACCTCGGCGAGCACCGCGGCGCCCTTCGGGTTCCGCGCCTCGAAGATCTCGACGACGCGCGGCAAGCCGTGCGTGATGTCGGCGCCGGCGATGCCGCCCGTGTGGAAGGTCCGCATCGTCAGCTGGGTGCCCGGCTCGCCGATCGACTGCGCGGCGATGATCCCGACCGCGTCGCCGATCTCGGAGAGCTCGCCCGTCGCGAGGAAGGTGCCGTAGCACTTGCGGCACACGCCCGTCTCGGCCTTGCACTTCAGCACCGAGCGGACCGGGATCGAGAAGCCGTCCGCGAGATCGTCGCCGAGCTCGGCCACGATCTCGCGCAGCCGCGGCGTCGTGATCTCCTCGCCCTTGGCGGCGACGACCGTCTTGCCCGGCTTGCCCGAGGCGAGCGGCTTGTGGACGTCATCGGCCACGATCCGGCCGGCGACGGACTTGTTCAGCCCGTCCGGCAGGAAGAGGGGCAGCTCGACGTGCTCCTTCGTCTTGCAGTCCTCCTCGCGGATGATCACGTCCTGCGAGACGTCGACGAGACGCCGCGTCAGGTAGCCCGAGTCAGCCGTGCGGAGCGCCGTGTCGGCGAGACCCTTGCGGGCGCCGTGGGTCGAGATGAAGTACTCGAGCACCGACAGGCCCTCCATGAAGTTCGCCTTGATCGGACGCTCGATGATCTCGCCCTTCGGATTCGCCATCAGGCCACGCATGCCGGCAAGCTGGCGGAGCTGCGCGAAGGAACCGCGGGCTCCGGAGTTGGCCATCATGTAGATCGGGTTCAGCTCGTCGAGGTTGTCGACCATCGCCTGCGCGACGTCGTCGGTCGCCTCCGTCCAGATCGACGTGATCTGCTCGTGACGCTCGGACTCGGTGATCAAGCCCTGGTCGTACGCGTCCTCGACGCGCGAGACCCGCTCCTCGTAGCCGGAGAGGATCTGCTCCTTGTTCGGCGGGATGACGATGTCGTTCTTCGAGATCGTCACGCCGGCACGCGTGCCGTAGCGGAAGCCGAGGTCCTTGATCGTGTCGAGGACGTGGGCCACGACGTGGGCGCCGTGCGAGTAGACGAGCGCGGAGATGAAGTTGCCGAGCTCCTTCTTCGAGAGCGTCCGGTTGACGTACTGGTGCGGCTTCGCCTTGTTGCCGTTGCCGCCGGCCGCCTCCTGCAGGGAGCGCTCGACCTCCGCGTTGAAGATCACCCGGCCCGAGGTCGTCAGGACGAGCTCGCCGTTCCAGAGGTACTCGATCGGTGCCTGCAGATGGAGCTGCTTCGCTTCGACCGCGAACTCGACCTCCTCCTCCGTGCGGAAGCGCGACGGACGCGGGTCGAGCTTCTCCGCGGCCAGCGTGTTCAGGTCCTTGTCGGAGTACGTGAGGTAGTAGGCGCCGAGCACCATGTCCTGCGTCGGCGTCGCGAGAGCGTCACCGTGCGCCGGCGAGAGGATGTTGTTCGCCGAGAGCATCAGGATCCGCGCCTCGGCCTGCGCCTCCGCCGACAGCGGGACGTGCACGGCCATCTGGTCGCCGTCGAAGTCCGCGTTGAAGGCGTGACAGACGAGCGGGTGCACCTGGATCGCCTTGCCCTCGACGAGCGTCGGCTCGAAGGCCTGGATCCCGAGGCGATGCAGCGTCGGCGCGCGGTTGAGCAGCACCGGATGCTCCTGGATGACCTCCTCGAGGATGTCCCAGACCTCGGCGTGCATCTGGTCGACATGCCGCTTGGCCGCCTTGATGTTCTGGACGATCTTCCGCTCGACGAGCCGGCTCATGATGAACGGCTTGAAGAGCTCGAGCGCCATCAGCTTCGGCAGGCCGCACTGGTAGAGCCGCAGGTGCGGGCCGGAGACGATGACCGAGCGGCCGGAGTAGTCGACGCGCTTGCCGAGCAGGTTCTGCCGGAAGCGGCCCTGCTTGCCCTTCAGCATGTCGGACAGCGACTTGAGCGGCCGGTTGCCCGGGCCGGTAACGGCGCGGCCGCGGCGGCCATTGTCGAACAGCGCGTCGACGGCCTCCTGCAGCATCCGCTTCTCGTTGTTGACGATGATCTCCGGCGCGCCGAGATCCAACAGCCTCTTCAGCCGGTTGTTCCGGTTGATGACGCGGCGGTAGAGGTCGTTGAGGTCTGACGTCGCGAAGCGGCCGCCGTCGAGCTGGACCATCGGGCGGAGCTCCGGCGGGATGACCGGGATCGCCTCGAGGATCATCCACTCGGGACGGTTCTCGCTCGTGATGAAGGCGTTGACGACCTTGAGCCGCTTGATCGCCCGCTGCTGCTTCTGGCCCTTCGACGTGACGATCGTCTCGCGCAGCGTCGCGGCCTCGTTGTCGAGGTCGAGGTCCTTGAGCAGCTCGCGGATCGCCTCCGCTCCCATGCCGCCGTTGAAGTAGACGCCGAACCCGTACGGCGAGCCGAAGCGGTCCTTGAGCTCGCGGAAGATCTGCTCGTCGTTGACGATCAGCTTCGGCTCGAGCTCGCGGAACAGCCGCCATGTCTCCTCGAGCCGGTTGCCGGCGTCGACCGCCGCCTCGCGCGCATCCTCGCGCCGCGACTCGATGTCGAGATACATCTCGCGCACCTTCAGCGCCCACTGGACGATCGCGTCGAGATCCTCCTTCTGGATCCGCCCGTCGGTGCGGAGGCAGAGGTCGTTCGTCAGCTCGCGGATGTCGGTGTCGGCTTCCGCGCCCTCGATCGCGTCCTTGAGGAGCCCGTTGCCGAGGTCGCGCGCCTTCTCGAGGTTCTTGAGATCGACGCCCGTGACGAGCGCCTGATCCTCCTCGTTCAGCTCGGCGCCCTCGAGCAGCCCGTCGACGATGCGGTGGATGTGCTTCGTGACGGCGCCCTTCTTCGAGCCGGTCGCCTTCTCGGCTTCCTTCTCGAGCGGCGCGATGGCCGCCTTGATCTGCTCCGCGGAGGCGGCGACGACCTCGACCTCGCGCGGCGTCAGCCGGCGATCGTCGCGGACCGCGGTGTTGCGGACGAGCTCGCGAATCTTCTTCGCGTCTTCCGTCGTGATCTGCGGGACGAGCTCGACGAAGAGCCCACCGACGAGCGTGCGTGCCTCCTCGAGCGGCGGCAACGCCTGCTCCTCGGCCCAGTTGGAGAGGCCGCGAGTCCAGAAGTCGTCGTCCTCGTCGAAGTTCCGCTCCTTGCCCTTGGCGAAGTAGTCGCGGCGGCGAGTGAGCCTGTCCTCGAGCGCGGCGAGCGCCTCGTCGCGATCGACGTCCACGCGCTCGGCCTCGGCCTTGACCTGGTCCTCGAGCCCGTTCAGGTCGGCGGCGCGCTTCTCGGTGTCGACCGCCGTGACGATCGAGGCCGCGAAGTACAGGACCTTCTCGAGCTCGCGCGGGGCGATGTCGAGGAGGTAGCCGATCCGGCTCGGGACTCCCTTGAAGAACCAGATGTGCGAGACGGGAGCGGCGAGGTCGATATGACCCATCCGCTCGCGCCGCACTTTCTGCCGCGTCACCTCGACGCCGCAGCGCTCGCAGATGATGCCCTTGTAGCGGACGCGCTTGTACTTGCCGCAGTAGCACTCCCAGTCGCGCGTCGGCCCGAAGATGCGCTCGCAGAACAGGCCGTCGCGCTCGGGCTTGAGCGTGCGGTAGTTGATGGTCTCCGGCTTGGTGACCTCGCCGGACGACCAGTCGCGGATCTGCTTCGACGACGCGAGCCCGATCCGAATTGCGTCAAAATCGTTGATATCGATCAAGGTTCTCCTCTAGCTCAGGTCTTCGAGTAGCTCAGTCTTCGAGTTCCAGATCCACGACAGGCTCACCGAGCGGTCCAACCTCCGCCTCGGCTTCGTCCTTCGCCTCTTTCTCTGCCGAGACCTCGACGTTCTCGAGATCTCCGAGCGCCTCGTCGGCCGGCAGCGTCAGCTCGGCGCCGGTCTCGTCGGTCCGCTCCTGTCCTTCCTCGGCCTCCTCGGCGGTCGGCTCGCGGCCGACGGCGCGGAGAGAGCCGGGCGAGAGGTCGATGCCGAGCTCCTCCGCCGCGCGGAGCAGCTCGTCCTCCTCCTCCCGCACCTCGACCTCGCGGCCCTCGTCCGAGAGGACGTGGACGTCGAGAGCGAGCGACTGCATCTCCTTCAACAGCACCTTGAAGGACTCGGGGATCGACGGCTCGGCGATGTTCTCGCCCTTGACGATCGCCTCGTACGCCTTGACGCGCCCGACCGTGTCGTCGGACTTGATGGTCAGCATCTCCTGCAGCGTGTAGGCCGCGCCATACGCCTCGAGCGCCCACACCTCCATCTCGCCGAAGCGCTGGCCGCCGAACTGCGCCTTGCCGCCCAGCGGCTGCTGGGTGACGAGCGAGTACGGGCCGGTGCTCCGCGCGTGGATCTTGTCGTCCACGAGGTGGAGGAGCTTGAGGATGTACATGTAGCCGACGGTGACCTTCTGCTCGAAGGGCTCGCCGCTGCGGCCGTTGTAGAGCACGGTCTTGCCCGAGCAGCGCCTTCCCTCGGGCCGCTTCAGGTCGACGAGGAACTGGATCGGCGAGTCGGGGTTCTGCTTCGTCCACTCGATCAGCGCGTCGTCGACGTCGACCGGAGTCGCTCCGTCGAAGACGGGGGACGCGACCGGCGTCGGGTTGCCGCCGTTGATGATCTGGCGACGGTGGCGCCAGTCGACCGCGCCGTTGTTGCCGTTGCCGGAGCCGTTCTCGCCGTAGACGCCGTGCGCCGCGGCCCAGCCGAGATGCGTCTCGAGCACCTGGCCGATGTTCATCCGGCTCGGAACGCCGAGCGGGTTGAGGATGATGTCCACCGGACGCCCGTCCGGGAGGAACGGCATGTCCTCCTCGGGGACGATCTTCGAGATGACGCCCTTGTTGCCGTGGCGGCCGGCGAGCTTGTCGCCCTCCGCGATCTTGCGCTTGGTGGCGACGAAGACGCGGACGAGCTCGTTGACGCCCGGCGACAGGTCGTCGCCGTCCTCGCGGGCGAACGTCTTGACGTCGATGACGACGCCACCTTCGCCGTGCGGAACCTTGAGGCTGGTGTCGCGAACCTCGCGCGCCTTCTCCTTGAAGATCGCGCGGATCAGCTTCTCCTCCGCCGTCAGCTCGGTCTCGCCCTTCGGCGTCACCTTGCCGACGAGGAGGTCGCCGGCGCCGACCTCGGCGCCGATCCGCACGACCCCGCGCTCGTCGAGCTGCGAGAGCGACTCCTCCGAGCGGTTCGGGATGTCGCGCGTGATCTCCTCGTCGCCGAGCTTCGTCGAACGCGCGTCGATCTCGTACTCATGGATGTGGATCGACGTGAGGATGTCGTCCTTGACCACGCGCTCCGAGATGACGATCGCGTCCTCGAAGTTGAAGCCCTCGAACGGCATGAAGGCGACGAGCAGGTTCGCGCCGAGGGCGAGCTCGCCGGTGTCGGTCGAGCTGCCGTCGGCGAGCACCTCGCCCGCCTTGACCTTGTCGCCCAGGAGCACGATCGGCTTGTGGTGGATGAGCGTGCCCTGGTTCGAGCGCATGAACTTCGTCATGCCGTACTCGTCCTTGCCGTCCTTCGTCTCCACGACGACCTTCTCGGCGTCGACGTCGACGACCGTGCCGGCCCTCGCCGCGACGACGACGTCGCCCGAGTCGACGGCGGCGCGGTACTCGAGGCCGGTGCCGACCAGCGGCGCCTGGCGCACGAGCAGCGGCACTGCCTGCCTCTGCATGTTCGCGCCCATCAGGGCGCGGTTCGCGTCGTTGTGCTCGAGGAACGGGATGAGCGCCGTCGAGACCGAGACGATCTGCGCCGGCGAGACGTCCATCAGCTCGACGTCCTTCGGCGACGCGGCCACGGCCTCGCCCTCGGAGGAACGGCAGAGGACGCTGTCGCCGATGAAGCGGCCGTTCTTGTCGAGTAGCTCGCTCGCCTGCGCGATCACGTACTTCGTTTCCTCGACCGCGTCGAGATAGATGATCTCGTCGGAGACCTTGCCGCCCGAGACCTTCCGATAAGGCGTCTGGACGAAGCCGAACTCCGAGACGGTCGCGTACGAGGCGAGGTAGCCGATCAGGCCGATGTTCGGGCCTTCGGGCGTCTCGATCGGGCACATGCGCCCGTAGTGGGTCGGGTGGACGTCGCGCACCTCGATCGGCGCGCGCTCGCGCGTCAGGCCGCCCGCGCCGAGCGCCGAGAGGCGGCGCCGGTGCGTCAGCCCGGCCAGCGAGTTCGTCTGGTCCATGAACTGCGACAGCTGGGACGAGCCGAAGAACTCCTTCAGCGCCGCGACGACCGGGCGGATGTTGATGATCGTCTGCGGCGTGATCGTGTCGACGTCCTCCGTCGTCATCCGCTCGCGGACGACACGCTCCATGCGGTAGAGGCCGACCCGGAACGCCTCCTGGATCAGCTCGCCGACCGTGCGGAGACGCCGGTTGCCGAAGTGCTCGTACTCGTCGAGATCGTTGACGATCGGCGCGCGCGACAGCGTCATCGCCTCGGCGGCGAAGTCCTTCGCATCCTCCGGCAGGCCGAGCTTGACCGGCAGCTCGATCAGCTTGTGGACGAGCGCGACGATGTCCTCGGTCGTGAGGACGCGGCAGCCCTCGGGGACGCCGACGCCGAGCCGCTGGTTGAGCTTGTAGCGGCCGACCTTGGTCAGGTCGTAGCGCTTGGGATCGAAGAACAGCGCGCGAAGGAGGTTCCGCGCGTTGTCGAGCGTCGGCGGCTCGCCCGGCCGCTGCTTCTTGAAGACCTCGATCAGGGCCTCCTCCTCCCGCGTGGAGGGGTCCTTGTCGAGCGTGTTGACGATGTACGGCGAGTTGTTGAAGAGGGCGAGGATCGCCTCGTTCGTGGACGTGTCGAGCGCGAAGCCGGTCGTGGGATCCTCGGCCGGCAGCGCACGCAGCAGCGTGGTGATCGGCAGCTTCCGCTTCCGGTCGATGCGGGCGTAGACGATGCCCTTCTTGTCGATCTCGAGCTCGAGCCACGAGCCGCGGCTCGGCATGAGGTTCGCCATGAAGACCTGCTTCGTCGCGTCCTTCGGCTCCATGAGATAGGCGCCCGGCGAGCGGACGAGCTGCGTCACGATGACGCGCTCGGTGCCGTTGATGATGAAGGTGCCGTGCTCCGTCATCATCGGGAAGTCGCCCATGAAGACGGTCTGCTCCCGGATCTCGCCCGTGTCCTTGTTCACGAAGCGGACCGTCATCGAGAGCGGCGCCTGATAGCTCAGGTCCTTCTCGCGACACTCCTTGATCGAGAACTGCGGCTCCCCGAACTTGTAGGAGCCGAACTCGACGGCAAGCGAGCCGGTGTAGTCCTCGATCGGGGAGATGTCGTCGATCGTCTCCCGCAGTCCCTCGTCGAGGAACCACTGGAACGAGGCCTTCTGGATATCGATGAGATTCGGTAGGTCGAGAACGTGCTCGATCCGGCTGAACGACTTACGAGCGCGGGGCGAAACGACCATCGTGGTCAAGAAGAGCAGCCTCCCTTGGGACGAGCGAAAACGGGCAAGAAATCGGCGTCAGAGCGAAGAGCGACCTAAAGAGGGCGCAACCCGCAAAGGTACCGGAACGACCCCTCTCACCGCAAGCGGCAGCCGCGGCGAGAGCCGGTGTGCCGGAGAACTGTAGCGCCGCCTGCCGATTCGAGCAAACGAGGTCGGCAGGCGGGGCTACGGAACGAGCGAGCTACTTCAGCTCGACGGAGGCGCCGGCCTCCTCGAGCTGCGCCTTGAGCGCGTCGGCCTCTTCCTGGGCGACGCCCTCCTTGACCGGCTTCGGCGCCGAGTCGACGAGGTCCTTCGCCTCCTTGAGGCCGAGCCCGGTGACCGCGCGCACGACCTTGATCACCTGGATCTTCTGGCCACCCGCCTCGGTGAGGACGACGTCGAAGGACGTCTTCTCCTCTGCCGCGGCGCCGTCGCCCGCAGGCGCGCCCGCGGCTGCGACCGCGACCGGAGCGGCGGCGGTGACGCCCCACTCCTCCTCGATCTTGTTCTTCAGCTCGACCAGCTCGAGGACGGACATCTTCCCGAGCTCGTCGAAAATCGTGTCGACTGCCATTGGCTAGCTCTCCTCTTGTTCTTCGGCTTGTTGTTCGGCGGCGGCCGGCTCTTGAACCTCCGCATTCTCGTCACCAACAACTTCTTCGGCGGCGGCCGCTGTGGCGTCCGCCCGTGTGGTCTCTTCCGCCGACTCCTCCTCGGCGGCAGGCTCTGCCTCGACCGCGGGCTCTGCCTCGACCGCGGGCTCTGCCTCGCCGCCGAGTTGCTCGATCCGTGCGTCGATCAGCCCGACGAGGTTCTGGAGCGGCGCATTGAGGAGGCCGGCGAGGGCCGTGAGCGGCGCGACGATTGCGCCGAGCACCTGCCCGCGCAGCACATCCTCCGGCGGCAGCTTGGCGAGCGTCTCGACCTCGTCCGCCGTGACCGCGCGGCCCTGCATGATGCCGCCGCGGATCTCGAGCACCTTCGTCTCGCGCGCGGAGTCGGCCAGCGCCTTCGCGGCCGCGACCATGTCGCCGTCGGCCTCGAGGAAGGCGATCGCGCTCGGCCCGTCGAGCAGCGTGAGCAGCCCGTCGGCACCGGCCGCCTCGGCGGCGCGGCGCGTAAGCGTGTTCTTGACGACGGTGAACCGCGCGCCGCTCTCGAGCAGGCGCGTGCGGAGGTCGTCGATCTGCGGCATCGTCAGGCCGCGGTAGTCGGCTACGAGAAGCGTCTCCGCCGCCTTGAGGCGCGCGGTCAGCTCTTCGACAACCTGTTCTTTTTGTTCCTTCTTCATCTCACCTCGACTGGTCTTCTGTCCTCACAAAGAGGACTGCCAGTGGTCTCAGGCGGGTCAGTGGCTAGGCCGGGACTGTAGCTGTCTCCCGCTGCAGCTCGTCCAGATCCTCGACAACCCCGCGCGTGCGGGAGGGATCGAGGCGGATGCCGGGGCCCATCGTGCTCGTCAGCGTGATCTGGCGGATGTAGCGGCCCTTCGCCGCCGACGGCCTCGCGCGGAGGATCTCGTCGAGCACGGCGGCGTAGTTCTCGACGAGAGCGCGCTCGTCGAAGCTCTTCTTGCCGATCGAGAGGTGGACGTTGGCGCCGCGGTCGGTGCGGTACTCGAGCTTGCCGGCCTTCGCCTCGGAAACGGCCTTCACCACGTCCATCGTGACCGTGCCCGTCTTCGGGTTCGGCATCAGGCCGCGCGGGCCGAGGATGCGCCCGAGCTTGCCGACGTTCCCCATCTGGTCGGGCGTCGCGATCGCGACGTCGAACTCGGTGAAGCCCTCCTCGATCTTCTTGGCTAGATCGGCGGCGCCGACGACGTCGGCGCCGGCCTGCTCGGCCTCGCGTGCCTTGTCGCCCTCGGCGAACACCGCGACGCGAACATCCTTGCCGCTCCCGTGCGGGAGCATCAGGGTGCCGCGCAGCTGCTCGTCGGCGTGGCGGACGTTGAGGCCGAGGCGGAAGTGCACCTCCACGGTCTCGTCGAACTTCGTCTCCTGCATCTGCTTGAGCAGGCGAACGCCCTCGGCGGGCGAGTAGACCTGCTCGCGCTCGAAGAGCGCGCGTCCGGAGCGATAGCGCTTGCCGTGCTGTGCCATTAGAGGTCCACCTCCACGCCCATGCTCCGCGCGGTGCCGGCGATGATCAGGGCGGCCTGGTCGAGATCCCGCGCGTTGAGGTCGGGCATCTTCGTCTCCGCGATGTGGAGCACCTGTGCGCGCGAGAGCCGGCCGACCTTCTCCTTGTTCGGCTCGCCCGAGCCCTTCTCGAGCCGCAGCGCCTCCTTGATCAGGACGGCCGCCGGCGGCGTCTTCGTGATGAAGGTGAACGACCGGTCCTCGAAGACGGTGATCTCGACCGGGGTGATTCGCCCGTTCTGATCGGCCGTCTGCGCGTTGAACGCCTTGCAGAACTCCATGATGTTGACGCCGTGCTGGCCGAGCGCGGGGCCGACCGGCGGCGCCGGGTTGGCCTGCCCGCCGGGGATCTGGAGCTTGATCAGGGTGAGAACTTTTTTCGCCATGTGATTCCTTGTTTAGCTCAGTCGAGCTTCTTGACGTTTTCGAAACCAACCTCGACCGGCACCTGCCGCTCGAAGATGTTGACCATCACCTGGAGCTTCTGCGCGTCAGGGTTGACGTCGGTGATCTCGCCGTCGAAGTCCGCGAGCGGGCCGGACGTGATCTTCACCGACTCGCCGAGCTGGAACTCGACCTGGGCGCGCGCCGCTGCAGCGGTCGGCGAGCCCGTGTGGAGGATCCGGTCGACCTCGGGCTGCGAGAGCGGCACGGGCTTCGCGCCGGCGCCGACGAAGCCGGTCACGCCGGGCGTGTTCTTCACGACCGTCCAGGCGTCGTCGTTGAGATCCATGTTCACGAGGACGTAGCCGGGCAGCGTCCGCTTCTCGGCCTGCACCTTCTGGCCGTCCTTCGTCTCGATCACCTGCTCGGTCGGGACGACGACGCGCCGGAAGCGCTGGCGCTGGTTCATCGACTCGATCCGGTGCTCGAGATTGGTTTTCACCTTGTTCTCGTGCCCGGAGTAGGTGTTGATCACATACCAGCGGAACATGCTCTACCTGAGGAGGAGGTGTTGGACGACGTACTTCCAGACTTGGTCGTTCGCGTACAGATAGATGCCGACGATCACGCAGGCCACGAGCACGACCGCGGTGCCGCTGACCACCTGCTGCTGCGTCGGCCACTCGACCTTCTTCAGCTCGGCGATGGCCTCCTGCAGGAAGCGGACGAACGGGACGCCGGAGCGAGGCTCGTCGGCGCGCTCGGGCCGCGGCGCGGCGCTCTCGAGCGGCGCCACCGGCTCCTCCTCGGCGGGGCGCTGGCGCGGCGCCGGCCGCAGCGGCGGAGTGCCGGCTGCCTGGGCGCGCCGCTGACGGCGCTGCTGACGAGTCGAGCGTGGCACTAGCGGGTCTCCCGATGCAGGGTGTGGTTACCGCACCAGCGGCAGTACTTCTTGAACTCGACGCGGTCGGGCGAGTTCCGCTTCGACTTCTGCGTCTGATAGTTCCGACGCTTGCACTCGGTGCAAGCGAGCGTGATTGCGACTCTGACTCCGGTTGCCATTGCTCTTTCTCAGATCTGAGTGTGGGTGACGCTCCAGTAGCGCCGGGTGGGCTCGAACCACCGACCTCTGCATTATGAGTGCAGCGCTCTAACCAGCTGAGCTACGGCGCCTCGGGCCGGCGCATAGTAGCGCACGCTCTTCGCCGCTCCTGCGATCGCGCCGACGGTCACGGCCGCCTTCGCGACGCGCCGAACGGTCGAGGGCTTGGGCTTGACGCCGTAGTAGAGCCGCTCCGGCCGCGGCCCCGGCGGCCCGCTCGGGCCGTGCTCATGCGCGAGCTTCAGCACCTGCGCGACGTGGAGCCCGCGGCGGCCCGTGTCCCCCTCCTCGATCTGCGTCTTGCAGGAGAAGCCGTCGGCGACGACGAGCGTGTCCTCGGGCAGGTCGCGCACCTTCGGGAGAAGACCCTGCTCGCCGCACTGCATCGAGATCTCGTGATGCCCCGCCTCGAAGCCCCACGAGCCGGCGAGGCCGCAGCAGCCCGCCTTCAGGGTCTCGACCTCCACGCCCATCTGCTTCAGCAGCTCGACCTCCGGATCGATGCCGCCGGTCGCCTTGTGATGGCAGTGGCCCCAGACGAACGCCTTGCGGTTCAGCGTAGGCGGCTCGATCTCGAACTCCTGGAAGAACTCTGCGAAGTGGAAGAAGCACGTCTCGAGCCGCTTCGCGTCGTCGTCGTGCGGGATCAGCTTGGCGAGCTCGTCCTTGAAGACAGCGACGCAGCTCGGCTCCATGCCGACGATCGGGATGCCATCGCGGTACCACTCGCGCAGCTGCGCGAGGTTGCGGCGGAGGTAGCGCTCGGCCAGATCGAGGAAGCCGTAGTCGTAGAGCGGCCGTCCGCAGCAGACGTGTCCTTCCGGCATGACGACCTGCCAGCCCGCCGCCTCGATCGCCTCGACCGCCGCGACGCCGACGTCGGTGTGCATGTGGTTGTTGAACGTGTCCGGATACAGCACGACCTTCCTGCCGTTCGGGTTCGTCGTGCCGCCGCGCTGCTTGAACCACTGCTGCAGCGTCAGCGGCGCGAACTCCGGCACCGCCCGCTTCTGCGTCATCCCGGCGGCGAGCTTGAAGCCCTGCGCGAACGGCGGCGTCTGCGTGAGGAAGTTGACGAGCCCAGGCGCGCGCGAGGCGACGCGCGAGACCTGGTCGATCAGTCCGAAGGCGTAGGCGTGGCGCGGGCGGAGCCTGTGCTTCCAGCGGTGGTAGAGGAACTCCGCCTTGTAGGTCGGCATGTCGACGTTGACCGGGCAATCGTTCGTGCAGCCCTTGCACGAGAGGCAGAGGTCTAGCGCCTCCATCACCTCGTCCGACTGCCAGCCGTCGGTGATCACCTCTCCCTCGAGCATCTCGAACAGGAGCCGCGTGCGGCCGCGCGTCGAGTGCATCTCCTCCTTTGTCGCCATGAAGGACGGGCACATGACGTCGACGCCGTCGGGTGTGCGGCACTTGCCGACTCCGACGCAGCGGACGGTCGCGTGCGCGAAGTCGCCGTTGTCGGCGGGGTAGGCGAACTTGACCTCGGGGCGCCACGGGTCGTAGTCGGCCCCGAGGCGGAGGTTCTCGTCGACGCGGTACGGCTGGACGACCTTGCCGGGGTTCATCTTCCAGTCGGGATCCCAGATCGACTTGAACTCCTCGAAGGCCTTGATCAGGTCGTCGCCGAACATCTTCGGCAGGAACTCCGCCTTCGACTGGCCGTCGCCGTGCTCGCCCGAGAGCGAGCCGCCGAGCTCGAGCACGAGGTCGCTCGCGTCGTCGAGCCAGCGACGGAACTTCTCGATGCCCGGCTTCGTGACGAGGTCGAAGTTCCAGCGGGCATGGACGCAGCCCTGGCCGTAATGGCCGTAGAGGGAGCTCTCGTAGTCGTATTTCTCCGCGAGCTTCGCGAGGCGGCGCAGGTACTCGCCGAGGTTCTCGGGCGGCACTGCCGAGTCTTCCCAGCCCTCATACGTGTCGGGCTTGCCGGGGATGAAGGCGGTCGCGCCGAGGCCCGCCTCGCGCGTCTCCCAGATGTGGCTTTCGGCGTCGGGGTCGTCGTAGAGCTTCATCCCCGAGGGCGGGTGGCCGTCCTTTTCGAGGTCGCGCATCAGCGCGCGGGCCTTCTCATCCGACTCGTCCTTCGTGTCACCGCCGAACTCGACGAAGAGCCAGCCGCCGCCGTTCGGGAGCATCGATCGCTCGTGCTTGTGGATCCCGAGCACGGTCATGTCCTGGATGAGCGTGTCGTCCATCCCTTCGATCGAGATCGGCCGGTGCTCGCGCGCGATCATCACGTGGTCGGCGGTGCGGAACTTGTCCGGGTACGCGACGACGAGGAGCGAGACGCACTGCGGGGCGGCGATCAGCTCGAGGGTCGCCTCGAGGACGGTGACGCACGTCGACTCGGTGCCGACGAGCGAGCGCGCGACCTCGAAGCCGTTCTCCGGCAGCAGCTCGTCGAGGTTATAGCCGGAGACGCGCCGGGGGATCTGTGGGTAGCGCGCGCGAATCTGGTCGGCGTTCGCGGCGGCGAGAGCGCGGAGCTGCTCGGCGAGCTCGTCGGGCGTGCCGACCCCGCCGGGGCCGATCCGCAACCGCTCGCCGCGATAGGTCAGCACCTCGAGCTCGACGAGGTTGTCCGCCATCCGCGGCCCCGGCCCGTGAAACTCCGACTGCACCGAGTGGCGGCCGCAGGAGTTGTTCCCGAGCATTCCGCCGATCGTGCAGTAGGCATGCGTCGAGGGATCCGGCCCGAACGTGAGGCCGTACTTCTCCGACGCGGTGTCGCGCAGGTGGTCGAGGACGCAGCCGGGCTGGACGCGCGCGAGCCGGCGGTCGGCATCGATTTCGAGGATCTCGCGGAGGTACTTCGAGCAGTCGACGAGGACGGCCGCATTGCAGCCTTGGCCGGCGAGGCTCGTGCCGCCGCCGCGCATGACGATCGGCGCGCCGTGCTCGCGGCAGACGCGGTGGATCTCGACGAGCTCGTCGACGTGGCGCGGGATGACGACGCCGACCGGCGGCATCCGGTAGTTCGAGGCGTCGGTCGCGTAGAGGGCGCGGCTGCCGGTGTCGAAACGAACCTCCCCCTCGATCGCGGCGCGCATGTCGGCGGCGAGCGAGCGCCGGTCGATCTCCTCCACGCCGGCCATGCCGCCGCGGAACCGCGTGTCGATGCGCTTGGGGACGACGATGCTCACGACTCTCTCAGCTCCAGGCCGTGGCCGAGGCGCGATCGGTCGGGCCGCAGCTCCCCGCCCTCCTGCTCGATCACGCCGTCGAAGCGGTCGTGCTCGACGCGGACGTGGTCGTGGAAGTACTCGATGTGGCGCGCGTTCGGGATCGCGCACATGACGTGGGCGGAGAGCTGCGGCGCGCAGTGCGCCGAGACCTCCAGGCCGTGGCCGTGCGCGACCGCGGCGGCAGCGAGGAAGCCGGTGATCCCGCCGCAGCGCGTCACGTCGAGCTGGAGGCAGTCGACGGTGCGCGCCTCGAGGAGGTTGACGGCGTCGCGGAGGACGTAGACGTACTCGCCGGCGGCGACGTCCATCCCGGCGGGGCCGTGCTCGCGGACGAAGCGCAGGCCGTCGAAGTCGGCGGAGGAGACGGGCTCCTCGAACCAGCTCACGCCCCACTCGAGCGCGTAGCGCTCCGCCCAGGCGAGCGCCTCCTCCGGGGTGAAGACACCGTTCGCGTCGACGAAGAGCTCAGCGTCGTCGCCGATCTCCTCGCGCACCGCGTCGAGCCGGCGCGGATCCTCGTCGGGCTCGCGCCCGAGCTTGAGCTTGACGCGCGGGATGCCGTCCGCGACCCAGCCGCCCAGCTGCTCGCGCAGCCGCGCGAGCGGGTAGTTGCAGAAGCCGCCCGAGCCGTAGATCGGCACGGCGTCGCGACAACGGCCGATCGCATCGACAAGCGGAAGGCGGAGAAGGCGGGCGCGGAGATCCCAGAGGGCCGTGTCGACCGCGGAGACCGCCATCGCGCCGATGCCGGGGCGGCCGGCGTTGCGGAGCCGGCGGCCCATCTCCTCCCAGGTGACGCGCGCCGCGAGGGGGTCGGTGCCGTGGACGACGTCCGCGAGCTGCTCCTCGATCAGCACGCCGACAGCGCGCGGGCCGTAGGTCCAGCCGAGACCGGTCTCTCCGCCGGCGGCGACCTGGCAGACGACGACCGACGTCGAGCTCCACTCGAGCGTCCCGTCGGATTCCTTGCCGCCCGGGCCGTCGACGGGGATCTCGAAGCTCGAGATCTCCAGCCGCTCGACCCGCGCGTCGGAGGCGACCCCGGAGGCCGCTGTCACGGCTTCAAGGACTCCTTGAACTCCGCGAGCTTGCCCTTCGCCGACTTGAGCATCATCCCGGTCGAGTCCTCGTCGCCGTGGACGATCGCCTTCGTCATCTTCCGCGCCATGTCGAGCCGGATGTGCGGCGGCAGCGGCGGGAACTCGCGGTTCGTGACGACTTCGAGGATGACGGGCGTGTCCGTCGTCGCCAGCGCTTCCTGCCACGCGTTCGCGACGCCGTCGGCCTGCTCGCACCGGATTCCCTTGAAACCGATGAGCTCGGCGTATTGCGCATATGGGAAGTCGGGGATCTGCTGCGTCGCCGGGTTGCGCGGGTCGCCGGTGAGGACGCGCTGCTCCCACGTCACCTGGTTCAGGTCCTGGTTGTTGAAGACGCAGAAGACGAGCGGCGCATTGCCCTTCTTCAGGTGCGTGTCCCAGTACCGCTTGACGGTGATCAGCTCGTTCATCCCGTTCATCTGGAAGGCCCCGTCGCCGACGATCGCCACGACGGCGCGCTCGGGATAGGCGAACTTCGCCGCGATCGCGTACGGCGTGCCCGGCCCCATCGTCGCGAGGTTGCCGGAGAGGGACGCCTTCATCCCCTTGCGCAGCTTCAGGTCGCGCGCGAACCAGTTCGTCGACGAGCCGGAGTCGGCGCAGACGATCGCGCCGTCGGGCAGCGCGTCGGAGAGCTCCCAGAGGACGCGCGACGGGTTCATCGGGTCCATCTCCTCGTGCGAGGTGTCCGCGACGATCTTCCACCAGTCCTCGATGTTCGCCTCGATCTCCTCGCGCCAGCCGCGCTCGTCCTTCCGCTCGAGCAGCGGCAGGAGCGCCTTGAGCGTCTCCTTGGCGTCGCCGACGAGATGGACGTCGCAGGGGTAGCGGATCCCGATCATCCGCGCGTCGATGTCGATCTCGACGCATTTCGCCTGGCCCTCCTTCGGCAGCCACTCCGCATAGGGGAAGCTCGTGCCGACCATCAGGAGGCAGTCGCAGCTTTCCATCATCTCGTAGGAGGGCTTCGCGCCGAGCAGACCGATCGGGCCGGTGACGAACGGCAGGTCGTCGGGGAGAACGGCCTTGCCGAGCAGCGCCTTCGCAATGCCGGCGCCGAGCACCTCCGCGGTCTCGACGACCTCGTCGGCCGCGTCCATAGCGCCCTGGCCGATCAGCATCGCGACCTTCTCCGAGGAGTTGAGGATCTCGGCGGCGCGGTCGAGGTCGGACTCCTTCGGCAAGATCCGCGGCCGCGAGTAGCCGATCGAGGAGTAGACGGAGCCGTGTACGCGCGGCGGCGACTCGACCGCCTTCGACTCCTGCACGTTCTCGGGGAAGATGATCGTCACGACGCCGCGCTGGTCGAGCGCGGTGCGGATGCCCCGGTCAATCAGGTGGCGCGCCTGCACCGGCGTCGCGCACGTGTTGCAGGCGATCGAGACGTCTTTGAACAGCACCTGGAGGTCGACCTCCTGCTGGTAGCTCGCGCCGAGCGCCGACTGGTTCTGCTGGCCGACGATGGCGAGCACCGGCTGGTGGTCGAGCTTCGCGTCGTAGAGGCCGTTGAGGAGGTGGATCGCGCCGGGGCCGGAGGTCGCGATGCAGACGCCGATCTCGCCGGTGAACTTCGCGTGCGCGCACGCCATGAAGGCGGCCATCTCCTCGTGCCGCGTCTGCGTGAACTCCGGGTCGTCGTCGGCGCGGTCGAAGGCGCCAAGGAACCCGTTGATGCCGTCGCCGGGATAGCCGTAGACACGGTGGACTCCCCATTCACGCAGGCGCTGGAGAGCGAAATCGACGACGAGCTCGGACATTGGCGGATCCCTTCCTCGAATGGCTTCGAGAAGGTTGTTCGCGTTCCGAGGGAACGGGAAACGCAACTACGAGGAAGGGGCGGCGCGCCGGAGACCTAGCGACTGCGGCGGACCGAGCCGAGCGCGCGAAGGATCGCCGCGCGGTCGGCAGCGGTGGCTCTCTTCCCCATGTAGAGAATCACCGAGTAGACGGAGCCGCCTCCGGACACAAGGCCGTTCCAGGTCCGGCCGGCTCGAGCATCTCCAAGGTGAAGCTCCTGGCGCTCCAATGGCAGATGTGCCCTCTTCCATTGCCGCGCAGATGCGGGAGAGAGGTACTCGATATCGAGCTCGACGCCGTTTGCCATCGCGGCCATTAGTTCGGCGTGCGTCTTGTTCTTGGCCTGCGGAATGACACTGCGAATCGTGAGCTGGCCCTGTGGCGACCCCGTCAACACCTGAAAACGCCGCGGGACGCTGACCCAGAGTGACCCGACCTGTACGGAGTGGGATCCGTTGGACGGGCTCCCGACCTTGCCGGCCCCGCCGCCGGGGCGCGAGCCGCCGCCTGACGAGCCGAATGTCACGCCGACGGCTGCGGCGGCGACGACGACGAGAAGCAGCAGGATGAGGCCCCGCCGCCGCCGTGCTCGGCGCTTCGCCTCGGCGATTAGCGCATCGAGCGAGAAGCCTGGACGCGGTTCCCGTACCTCCATGGAACTATTATCAATAGCGTCATTCCGCTTGTCAAGCCTGGCGCCGCCCGGCGGTCGAGCCGCTAGCGCGAGGAGTGCGTGGCGATGAAATCGAGCGTCTTCGTCCAAGCTTCATCCGACGCGGCCTGGAACTCCTCCTGCTTGCGGTCGAAGAAGCTGTGCGGCGCGCCTTCGAACTCGACGAGCTCGTGCTCCTTGCCGTGCTCGGAGAGGACGCGCTCGAACTCGACGTTGTCCTCATGCGGGATGCCCTGGTCGGCGCCGCCCTGCAGCGCGAGGATCGGCGCCTCGAGCTGGGGGACGAGCTCGATCATCCGGCTCGGACGCCCGTAGAAGCCGACCGCGCCGGCGAGGCCGTGGCCGGAGGCGGCCGCCGCCCACGAGCCACTGCCGCCGTAACAGAAGCCGACGCCGAAGATGGGATCGGAACCGAGCGAGCGGAGATGGGCAACGCACGCGGCGACGTCCGCCTGCACCTGCTCGTGGGTCAGCTGCTGGACGAGCGGCATGTAGTCCCAGTCGTCCGGCCGCTTGTCGACGCCGGCGGTGCGCCCGAAGTAGTCGAAGGCGAGAGCGGCGACGCCGCGCTCGGCGAAGCGCAGGGCGAGCTCCTCGTAGAAGCGATAGAGGCCGCGGACGTCCGGGAGGATCACGACGCCCGACCCGACTTCATCTTCCGGCGTGGCGAGGAAGGCGGCGAACTGGTTGCCGTCTTTCGCTTCGAGCACGAGGTCCGCATGCGAAACGGCGGCGCCCGAAAGCGGCGGGATCGGCGGCGCGGAGTCGAGGTCGAAGCACACGGCTGCGTCAGCCTACGAGAGGAACCCTTCCCCGCGCGGCGTACCCTGCGGGCGTGACCGAGGAATCGCAGCGGGACGAGATGAACGAGGCGATTCGCGCGCAGCGCGAGCGCGGCGCCGTCCCCAAGTCGATGCTGCCGCCGGAGGACGAGCGGGTCGAGCCGGCGCCGCCGCCCGCGTCGCCGCCCGAGCCGCAGAAGCGCGGCCTCCTCGCGCGCCTCTTCGGGCGTTGACTCTGCCGTAACCGTTGTCCGGTCCGGTGACGTTCACTGGGCGTGAAGCGCGCGCTCCAGATCGCCGCCGCGGTCGTCATCGTCGCCATCGGCGCCTACGCGGTCGGCACGGCCGCCGCCGGGCCTTTCTTCTGGTATCCGTGCCCCAGCCTGAACAGCCTCGACGCGCACGGGCCTTCGCAAGCCAGCGTCCTCTTCTTCAGCGACGGCACCAAGCTCGGCTCGCTCGGCGCGAACAGCCACCGGCTGCCGGTCGCCGGCCGCGGGATCGATCACACCATGCGCAGCGCGATCGTCGACACCGAGGACCGGCGCTTCTATTCGAACGACGGGATCGACTTGATCGGGATCGTCCGAGCGCTGAAAACGGACGTCGCCTCGGGGCAGCTGTCCCAGGGCGCCTCGACGATCGAGCAACAGCTCGTCCGCAACCTCTACCTCACCCCGCAGCCGAGCCTCAGCAGGAAGCTGACCGAGGGCTGCCTGGCGGTCGAGCTCGACCAGCGCTGGAGCAAGGATCGGATCCTCGCCGAGTACCTCAACGACATCTACTTCGGCCAGCAGGCGTATGGGGTCGAAGCGGCTGCCCGCACGTACTTCGGCGTGCACGCCAAGGATCTGACGCTCGAGCAGGCGGCGCTGCTCGCGGGCCTGCCGCAAGCGCCGTCGGCGTACGACCCGTTCACGCGTCCGGCGGCGGCGCGAGCTCGGCGCGCGGAGGTGTTGCAGGCGATGCTCCAAGCCGGCGACATCTCGCCGCACCGTTATCGGCGGGCGGTGCACAGCCCGCTCGGCCTCCATCCACGACGGGCGCAAACGCTCGCGGCTGGGGCGTATCTCGCCGACTTCATCACGGCGCAACTCGTGAACGAGTACGGCTCCCAGCGCGTCCGGCAGGGCGGCCTGCGGGTCTACACGACGCTCGATTCCAAGCTCCAGCCCGAGGCGACCAGCGCCGTCCTCGGCACCCTGAACCGAAAGGCCGATCCGGCCGGCTCGGTTGTGTCCATCGATCCGGCGAGCGGCGCGATTCGGGCCATGGCCGTGGCGCAGACCGGCCGGCAGGTCGCGTACGACATCCCGGCGGACGGGCAGCGACAGGCGGGGTCGACGTTCAAGATGTTCGTGCTGACGGAGGCGGTGCTGCGGGGGATCAACCCGTTTGCGACGCAGTACCTCTCTGCGCCGTTCCTCGGCCCGGACAACTGGCACGTCGCGACTTACGAGCACACGTACTCCGGCCGAATCCCGCTCTCGCAGGCGACGCTCCTCTCCGACAACACGGTCTACGCGCGCCTGACGCTCGATCTCGGGCCAGAGCCCATCGCCGGCCTCGCCGAGCAGATGGGCATCCAGTCGACGCTGAAACCGGTTCCCTCGCTCGGGCTCGGCGTCAACGCCGTCAGCCCGCTCGATCTCGCAAGCGCCTACGCAACGCTCGCCGCGGGCGGTATCGCCAGGCAGCCGAGGATCCTCTCCAAGGTCGAATTCCCGGACGGACACACCGAGAACGCGTCGCGGCCGGCCGGCAAGCGGGTGGTCGACGCGCAGGTCGCAGCCGCGGTGACGAAGATCCTCGCCGCGAACGTCCGGTCTGGGACAGGCACCGCCGCGGCACTCGCCGGCCGACCCGCCGCCGGGAAGACCGGGACCGTCGACCGCTACACGGATGCGTGGTTCGCCGGTTTTGTGCCGCAGCTAGCCACCGTGGTCTGGGTGGGATATCCGACGCGCGAGCGTCCGATGGGGACGGTGCACGGCAACCCCGCCGTCACGGGCGGCTCTTTCCCGGCCGAGATCTGGCACACCTATATGACCCAGGCGCTGAGCGGCCAGCCGGTCGAGCAGTTCGCGAACCCCGGCACCCCGCCATACAGCCGTTGGTGCGGGCGGTACCAGTTCGCCCTCACGTTTCGCACTGCGCGCAAGAGCGACGGCTGCCGGCAGAAGCAGCAGACGACGACGCGGCAGATGACCACGACAACTCAGAAGAAGACAACGACGACGGCCTTCACCACGACTCAGGCCCACACCACTCCACCGCCGCCGCCCACCAGCCCGACTACCACGAGCAAGAAGCCGCCGCCTCCTCCACCTCCGACCACGACAACGACGACGCCGACGACCACCACCACGCCGACGACGACAACTACGCCCTAGGAGCTAGGTCGAGCTCTTCTTGCAGCTCGTCCGCTTGAGCGACATGCTCCAGTGGAGCGACGCCGTCGCGTTCCAGCGGGCCCAGCCGGCGGGTGGCGAGTCGATGCCCGTCCAGTCGAACGGCCCCGCGAAGCTGTCGTGGCCGGAGTACTTCGTCGAGAGCTTCGGCACCTTGCAGCTGATGAGCCCCTTGAGCGAGAACGGCGCGTACGCGGGCCGCGAATCGAAGAGATTGTCGGGCGAGCTGTGCGAGAACAGGAGGAAGTCGTCCCACCTCGCGTCGCTGCCCGCGGGCAGCTGCGGGAGATAGAACGGCAGCCAGTTGTCGCCCGCGATCGGGCAGTCCGGCTGGTTGCCGTTGTAGTAGGGATCCTTGCCCGTCCCGCCGAGCGCGCCGCTGCCGATCCCGAACTCGAGGCCGCCTTTCTTCATCACGAAGTTGTCGTTGCGGTCGTACTCGACGTCGAACGCCATCCCCTGCACGCCGGTCTGGTTCCACGAGCCACAGAGGGAGTTCGGGCCTCCGAGCGAGAAGTCGTGCCCGCTGCCGTCGGTGAGGCACTGGCTCGAGCCTGGTGCGGTGATCGAGCCGCTCCGTGTCTCGCTCTGGTCCACCTGGAAGGAGTTGCCGCCGTACGCACTGCCCGCGATCGGCAGCTTCACCTCCATGTCGTCGAGCCTCCTGCCGGCGTAGTAGAAGACGAGCGTGAGCGTGCGCTTCTTGGCGCGGCCGGCGCTTTTGATCGAGATCAGCTGGTTGCCGCTGCCGCCGGCGACGGGCCAGGTCGCGGACGAGCCGTAGCTGCAGTCGAAGCCGGTGCCCTGGCCAAGCGTCCAGCTCGTCGTGTTAGTCCCCGAGAAGCTGACCACGAACTTCGTCGTGATCGTCCTCGTGAGCGCTCTCGGCCGCGCCTTCGCGGTCGACGCCGAGCCGGCGAGGAGCGCGAGGGCGATGACGACGAGCAGAAATCCCCTCCGTTCCATCACAGTCCGTTCTAGCACGGGTCGGCGCCGATCGCTTGACCGTTTTTCGCTTCTTTGACATAGCGACCCGGTGCCTGCCCGCCGATCCAGCACTAGGCGTTTCCCTCCCGCCGCCTAGTGGACGAGCTGGAGCATCTTGAACATCGGCAGGTACATCGAGATCACGATCACGCCGACGATCGCGCCGACGAAAAGCATCATGGCCGGCTCGACGATGCTCGTCAGGGACGCGATCGACGCGTCGACCTCGTCCTCGTAGAAGTCGGCGATCTTGTCGAGCATCCTCTGGAGCTCGCCCGACTCCTCGCCGATCTTCATCATCTGCGCGACCATCGGCGGGAAGACGTCATTGTCGGCGAGCGGCTGGGAGATCGACGCGCCGGCGTGCACGCGGTCCCGCACGTCCTCGAGCGCGCTCTGCACGACCCAGTTGCCCGACGCCTGGCCGGTGATCTCGAGCGCCTTGATGATGTCGACGCCGGCGGCGACGAGCGTCGCGAGCGTGCGGGAGAAACGCGCGATCGTCACCTTGCGCACCGTCTCGCCGATCCGCATCGGCACGCGGAGGATGAGGCGATCCCACTGCTTGCGGCCACGTTCCGTCCCCCTCCACCAGCGGAAGACGAACGGCAGCGCGAAGCAGAACGGGATGATGATGTACCAGTAGCTGCGCATCCCGTTCGACGCGTGGACGACGATCTGTGTCAGCGTCGGGAGCTGGCCATTGAGCTCGGCGAAGATCTTCACGAAGACGGGCACGAGGAAGAGCAGCAGGCCGAAGAGAACGAGCGTCGCGAACGTCAGGACGATGGTCGGGTAGATCATCGCCCCCTTGACACGCCGCCTGATCGCCTCCGACTTCTCGATCTGGATCGCGACCCGGTCGAGGACGATGTCGAGGATGCCGGCCGCCTCGCCGGCTTCGACCATCGCCACGTAGAGGCGGGAGAAGACCTTCGGGTGGCGGGCCATCGCCTCGGAGAGGAGCAGCCCCGCCTCGACGTCGTGGCGCAGCTGCGTGACGACCTCGGCAAGCCGAATCTCGCTCGTCTGCTCCTCGAGGACCACGAGCGCCTGCACGACGTTGAGCCCCGCTTCGATCATCGTCGCGAACTGGCGGGAGAAGATCTGCAGCGATTTCGGGCGGACGCGGCCGCCGATGTTGATCCGCTTTTCCGAGAGCGACGCGCCGTCGTCGACCTCGTTCAGCCGCTGCGCGAGGAGGCCGCGGCGGCGAAGCTGCTCGCGGGCCGCGGTGAGGTCCCCGGCGGCGATGACGCCGTCGATCTCCAGACCTTGCGAGTTGATCGCGGTGTAGGCGAAGGAGGTCACGCGACTAGGGCCCGGTCGTGGTCGTCGTGGGTGCGCCGGTCGTCTGCGTGGCGCCCGGCGTCGGGGTCCCGGGCGGGTAGAGGATCAGCGTGTAGCGCTTCCCGTCCGCCGTGTTCAGAAGGGTCACGACCGAGTTGACGGTGAGAGTCAGGGCGCGCGCGCCGGTGGTGTACGAGCCGCCGACGACCGCTACCTTCGCCGACTTCGCAGTCAGGCCGACGAGCCGGAAGATCCCGTTCGTGGCGGAGTCCTTCGTGAGAGGGAAGACCTCGCCGACGGCGACGAGCGAAAGACGCCCATTGACGGCAATCACGGCCGAAGCGGGCGGCACAGACGCCGTCTTCTGCTTCGGCTGCGTCGACTGGTTCGTCTGCTTGGTGCTCGAGCCGCCCGCCGCGGTCACGTGCGGCCCCTGGTCGAAGAACGGATCCTTCGACGAGAGAAGGGTCAGGCGGCTCAGCTTCCCTGCGTCGGGCGGCGGCGCCGGCGCCGTCGGGAGCGTCGCGGAGACGGGCGTGCCAGTCGCCACCGTCGTCGCCGGCGTCGTCGACGACGAAGCGGTCGTAGCCGTTCCGGGAGTCGCGGCCGGCGCCACGACCTCGGGCGCCGACGACTTGTGAAGCTTGGTCACGGTGTGGTAGGCGAAGAACAAGGCGATTGCAAGCGGCACCGCAAGCACGATGAGGATCTTCTTCTCCTTCGCGGCCTTCGCCTTGGCGGCTTCATGTGCGGACTTTGCGGCCATGTCTCTACCCCGAGGTCGTGGTCGTGGACGTAGTGCCGGTCGTGGTGCTCGGAGGTGGCGTCGCGCCGGCGAGCGTTCCATAGCCGTAGGCGTCGAGTGAGACCGTCGCCTGCTCCGTCTTGCCCGACGCTCCCGGCGCCAGCGCGACGGAGGTGACGGAGAAGAGCCGCCCGGTCGCGTGGAGCGCACCGTGGCGGACCGAGACGAGCATCCGCAGGCTGTGCAGGTAGCGGGTCAGCGAGCCGTAGCTGCCCTGCAGGGTCAGCGTGAGCGGGATCTGCGTGTAGCCGCCGGCCACACCGGTCGGCGTCGCGGGCGAGATGCCGAGCACCTTGACGCCCGCGGAGCGCGCGAGCTGGTCGAGACCGAGCATCAGATCCGGCTCGTCCGCACTCGTCGGCATCGCCTGCGCGAGCCTGTAGAGGGCGGCCGTCTTGATCAAGGGCTGTTTCGGATGGGACAACTTCCCCGCCGAGGCGCCGAGCTTCGTCAGCTCGTCCTGCGTCTGTTTCAGCTCCTGCGCAGCCGTGCTCGAGTGGTTGCGCTGCGGCGAGACGAGCAGGAACCAGCCGCCGAGCAGGAGCACGAGGTTCGCGCCGACGATCGCGCCGATGAGGCGGCGGTTCTTCATGCTCCGGCTCCTGCGGCCACGGCGGTGACAGACGTAACGGGAATGTTGGTCTGGGCACCGATCACGAAGCTGACGACGCCGGACTTCGGGTCGGCATTACTCGAGGTGAGTGTCACGCCCGAGAGGCTCGAGACAAGCTGGAGCCGAGCGAGGAGCTGCGCGACGCCGTCCTCGTTGAAAGCGGTGCCGGCGAGGCTGAGCGAGCCGGGTGTGGCCGCCGCACCGCCGCCGAGCGTCACGTTGGTGAGAGTCACGTTCCCAGGCGTGACGCGGCCGATCTGGGAGAGGACGCCGTCCCAAGCGACGCGGCCGGCGAGCGCGGATTCGACCGCCGCCTGCCAGGTCGGGGTCTGGCCGGTGACCGACGGCGTCGGGAGGATCGGGGTCGCAACCGTTCCGCCCTGGGTCTGCTCCTTCTGCAGCTGCGCGAGCTCCGACTTCGCGGTCGTGAGCTGCCGCTGGGCGGACGCTGCGTGCGAGTGGGCGAGCGCGAAGGCGCCGCCGACCGCGGCCACGACGGCGATGGTGAGCGCGGCGCCGCCGGCGCGGACGGGATCGACGCCTCTGAAGCTACGGCCGGCGTTCGCCTCGCGCGGGAGAAGGTTGACGGCCTTCATCAGTCCTCGATTCCCAGTCCGACAGCGATCGCGAGGGAGCCGAGCTCGGATTCGTCGACGGGCATCGCGACCTCGACCCGGCCGAGCGGGTCTCCGACGCGAACGGGCACGCCGAGCAGCCGGCCGAGCTCGTCGGCCAGGCCGCCGAGCCGCGCCGTGCCGCCGGTCACGACGACCTCGCCGATGCCGAGGCTGCCGGGCTGCGACTGGTAGTACGTGAGCGAGGAGACGAGCTCGCGCGCGAGCGACTCGATGCCGCGGCGGACGGCGTCGACCGCGGCCGTCGCCTGCTCGGGAGTCAGTCCTGCAGGCGTCGCGCCGGCGGCAAGGGAGAGATCGCGCTTCACGAGCTCTACCTCGGCCGGCGTGGAGTCGAGGACGCGGGCGAGGCCGACGTTGAGCACCCAGCCGCCCCACTCGAGGACACGCGTGAACTCGCAGACGCGCCCGTCCGAGACGGCGAGCGTCGTCCGCTCGTGCCCGATCGAGACGGCGACCAGCGCGGAGCCGGCGCGGTCGGTCGGGGGCGCGAGCGCGCGAAGCAGCGCGAAGGCCTCGAGGTCGATTCCGGCGAGCGTCACGCCGGCGAGACGGCACGCCTCGGTGTAGCGCTCGACGAGGTCGCGGTGCGCAACGACGAGGAGGACGCGCTTGACGGGCTGGCCGTCCTCGCCGACCCGCTCCTCGAGCACGCGGTAGTCGAGCACCGCCTCGTCGAGCGGGATCGGCAGCGTCTCCTGGGCGCGGAAGCGGACGGCGTTGACGAACTGCTTCTCGTCGTCGACGCCGGCGATCTCGAAGCTCCGAACGCCGATCCTGCTGCTCGCGACGCCGAGCCGGACGCCCTTCTTCGGCAGGTGGTGCTCGGCGAAGAATGTCCGCAGCGCGGTAGCGAGCGCCTCGGGATCGCGCAGCTCGCCGCCGCTGACGATGCCGTTAGCAAGCGGCATGCGGGCGACCTGCTCCAGCTTGGCGCTGCCGTTGTTCGCGATGCAGGCGGCCGCGATCTGGGAGCCGCCGATCTTCAGCCCGACGATGCGGTCGCCCGACCCGCGCCGGAGGGAGAGCGACGGCTTGGGAAGAGAGGGCCTCGCCAGGGACGGCTTCGGCAGCGACGGCTTGGGAAGAGACCGCTTCGGCTTCGATTCGCGCTCCGGCTCCGGCTCCGGCTCCGGCTGGGCCGGAACCTCGGCCGTCTTGCGTCCGACCTCTCTGTCCCACCAATGCTGTTTTGGCTCGGGGATGACGAACTCGCGCACGGGCTCGGGCTCGGGCGCCGGCTTGCCGGGCCGCAGCGAGACCTCGCGATTCCACCAGCGCTGGCTCGACTCCGGGACCCGGAACGCGGGCTCGGGCTCGGCTTCGGCTACCGGCTCCGGGTCCGGCTCCGGGTCCACCGCTGCCTCGGGCTCCGGCCAGGCCGCAGCCTGAGGTGCCGGCTGGGGCTCCGCCGTCGCCTCGAAGTCGAGGATCGACGGATCCACGCGCTCCGGCTCCGGCGCGACGACCGGCGCCGGCTCCGGCGCGACAAGCGCGGGCGGAGGAGCCACCGGCTCGGCGGCTGTCACAGCCTTCGGCTTCGGCTTGCGCCGGAAGCTGATCTCCTTCTTCCAGATCGAGTCGTCTCTCACGAGAGCGCCACCTTCAGACCGGAGCCGTTGCCGTTGCCAGCCGGAACGGGCATGCCGGCACGCTCGAGCATCCCGACGAGCTGCTCGGGACGCGTTGTCCGCGCCATCGCCTCGTCGTACGAGACGACATGACGGAGGACGAGATCGGCGAGCGCCTGCTCCATCGTCTGCATGCCGCGCGACGAGCTCGTCTGCATGACCGTGTAGATCTGCTCGACCTTCGCCTGGCGGATGAGGTTCCGCACGGCGTCGTCGGGCAGCAGAACCTCGAGCGAGGCGATGCGGCCGGCGCCGTCCGCCGTGGGCAGCAGCGCCTGGGTCACGACCGCCTGGAGGGAGTTGGCGATCATGATCCGCACCTGCTGCTGCTGCGCCGGCGGGAAGACGTCGATGACGCGGTCGATCGTCGAGGAAGCGCTCTGCGTGTGGAGGGTGCCGAAGACGAGGTGGCCGGTCTCCGCGGCGGTCAGCGCGGTCGAGATCGTCTCGAGGTCGCGCATCTCGCCGACGAGGATCACGTCAGGGTCCTGGCGCAGCGCGGCGCGCAGCGCGTCGCCGAAGCTCGTTGCGTCGGGCCCGATCTCGCGCTGGTTGACGATGCAGCGCTTGTGCTTGTGGAGGAACTCGATCGGGTCCTCGATCGTGAGGATGTGCTCGCTGCGGCTGCGATTGATCTCGTCGACGATCGCCGCGAGCGTCGTCGACTTACCGGAGCCGGTCGGCCCGGTGACGAGGACGAGGCCGCGCGGCTTCTCCGCGAGCGTGTGGAGGACGTGCGGCAGGCCGAGCTCGTCGAGCGTCTTGATCTCCTGCGGCACGAGCCGGAAGGCGGCGCCGAGCGACTCGCGTTGGAAGAAGACGTTGACGCGGAAGCGGGCGACGCCGGGCAGCGCGTACGCGAAATCGAGCTGACGGTTCAACTCGAGCTGCTTCTGCTGCTCGGAGGTCAGGATCCCGTAGAGCGCCTGGCGCGTGCCGTCCGCGTCGAGCTTCTCCTCGCTCTCCACGGGCGCGATCGCGCCGCGCACACGGTAGGCGGGAGCACTCCCGACCGTCAGGTGAAGGTCGGACGCGTCGAGCTCGGGCATACGCTCGAGCAGGCGGTCTATGGAGGCCGGCTGCGACATCTCCTGTCGCGGCTATCGGCACGCGCCCGTCGCTTCTTGAGGGTCAGCCGGCCTCGCTCGTGCCGGGTGAGCCTAATCCCTCGAATGGGGCTATCCGTTCTCGCCGCGACCGGTCGATACCCGGGGCGCCATCCCCCATTTCCTCTGTGGAAGGAGAACTACAACATGTTCGATCGCATCAAGACGCGGCTGAGCTCGGAAGAGGGTTTCACCCTGATCGAGCTCCTGGTCGTCATCGTGATCCTCGGCATCCTCGTCGCGATCGCGGTGCCTTCGTACCTGAGCCTCCGCGGCAACGCGCAGGACGCGGCCGCCAAGTCCAACGTCCGCTCGGCCATCCCGGCGGCGGAGACGTACTACCAGACGACCGGCAACAACTCGTACACCGGCCTGACGGGCGGCGTCAGCGGCACCCTGGCCGCGACCGCACCCGGCGTCTCGCCGAACGTCGGCGTGACCCTTCTCAACACTGGCAAGGGTTACTGCCTCGACGACACGAAGGAAGGCGGCCAGTCCTTCTACTACATCGGCGGCACCCCGGGGACGCTCACCGTGGGCGTTGCGTCGACGATCTCCCCAGGAGACTGCGCGACCGACGGCAAGTAGCACGAACTGAGCTCAGCTCGAAGCGGGAGGGCGCGGGAAACCGCGCCTTTCCGCTTTTCGGGGGTTGAGTCCCGGCCCTCTAGAGCCGAAATGAGGAAAGCGATGAATCGTCTCGTACGCGACGAGTCTGGTTTCACCCTGATCGAGCTGGTGGTCGTCACCTTCGTGACGGTCCTGCTCATGGCCGGCCTCTCGAACCTCTTCGTCTCCGGCCTGCGGACGAGCAAGACGACGAACGACATCCTCTCCTCGCAAACGCAGATCCATGACGCTTTGGGCCGCCTCGAGTACGAGGCGCGCTGCTCGTCGCAGGCCGCGCTGGTCTCGAGCGGCGCCGGCGTGACGCTGACGCTGCCGAGCGAGTGCACACACGCGACCGGAACGGTCACGTGGTGCGTGACGAGCGGCTCACTCATCCGCTACGCCGCCGCGAGTTGCACGGGGACGGGTACGACGCTGGCGACGAACATCACGTCGGCGACGCCGTTTTCGTGCGTCTCGACCGTTGGCGACTACCCGGAGCTGCAGGTGGCGCTCGCCGTGGAGACGCAGACCGCAGCAGATCAGGCTACGGCCACCGACGAGATCGCGATGCGGAACGCCGCCCTGACCACTTCGACCACGTCGTCATGCGCGTGAGCCGCCTGCTCCTTCACCGGCTGTTTCACGAGGAGGAGGGCGTCGCGCTCATCATCGCGCTCGCGATCATGATGGTGCTCGCGATCACGACGACCGGGATCATCACCGCCGGCACCGCAAACCAGCGGACGACGTTTGTGTCGAACGAGGAACGCCAGGCCTTCGGCATCGCGCAGGAGGGTCTTGCCTACGCCGAGGGCTGTATCTACTCGGCCGCCGCGACCAACAACTCGACACCGGCGTGCGAATCGCCGGAGAACCCTCCGGTGGATCTCACGGATCTGCCCGTCGGCTCGGGCCAGTACTACGCCACGGTCGCCCCCGACGGCGTCACCTGGACGATGTACGGAACGGGCGCGGTCAACGGCATCACCCGCACGGTCTCGGCCCAGGCAAACGTTCCGAGCCCCGTCACGTCCACGGAGACCGGAGTCTGGAACTACGTCTACGCGGACGCCTCCGGCTCGACGTGCGCGACGACGATCAACGGCTCCGTGACGATCAGCGTCCCGATCATGGTGCGCGGCGACCTCTGCGTGAGCGGCAGCCTCAACTACACCGGCGTCCAGCTCGAGATCGGCGGCAACCTCAGCGTGACCGGCAGCGCGAAGCTCGGCACGCCGAGCAAGCCCGTGACGAGGATCAAGGTCGGACTCACCTCGACCTCCACGAACACGTGCACGGTCGGCACCAACTCGCCCGTCATGCCGGGCGCGGGCAAGTGCGACGGGAAGGGATCGCCGATCTACGCGACGACCATCGGCGAGGGCGTCGATGTGACGCCGTCGATGCCGTGCATCGGCCAGCCGTCCTCCTATGACCCGACCTGCACCGGAACCAACGACGGGACGTGGACGACGCTCAAGTCCGTCTACGACGCGCAGGCGGCATTACCGTCCAACGGCTGCCCGTCGAACCTGTTCGACAACAACGCCACGCTCGACAACAGCGACACGTCGATCAGCACGGTGATGCTCAGGGCCACCGCCTACGACTGCACGCTCGGCTCGACGTCGCAGCCGTGCACAACCTCCGTCAACGTCTGCGAGATCAAGTGGACGCCGTCGACCCACTCGCTTGCGGTCAACGGCACGTTCTATTTCGACGGGAGCCTCACGATCAGCGGCACCGTCCTCTACTCGGGCCAGGCGTCCTTCTACTTCACCGGCGGCGTCAACACGACAGGCAGCCCGGTCTTCTGCGGAGCGAGCGGGACGTTCGGCGGCTCGAACTGCACCACCGCGTGGAACCCGGACACGGACGGGGTCGTGATGATCGCCGGCTGCTGGGCGAACTCGACCGGCTCCTCGCTCACGACGACCGCCTGCGTCAACCTCGGCGGCGGCTCGAACGTCCAGTTCGGCGTCTACTGCACGACGCAGTACACGACCGCCGGCCACTCCTCGAACATGGGCCCGGTCCTCGCCGAGTCGCTCAACCTCGGCGGCAACGCCCAGACGCTGATCCCGTTCCACGTCTTCCCGCCTGGGACGCCGGAGAACACCACGACGACATACCTCCCGGCCTCCGCGCCGACGTTCTGGTCCGGCTGATGCGCGCGAATCCCCGCAGCGAGGACGGCTTCCTCACGATCGAGCTCACCGTGGCGATCGTGCTGATCACGATCGCACTGCTCGCGCTGATGGCTGCCTACGACCAGGCGTTCTTCTCGCTCCACTCCTCGGCGAAGACCTCCTCCGCCGGCCTGGTTGCGGAGACCCAGCTCGAGCTCTACGCCTCGCTGCCGTACTCCTCGATCGGCCTCGACTCGGCGACCCGGACGACGACGAAGAGCAGCGACGCGAACTACAGCACCGACGAGGCGGCGCTCCCCGGCAGTGGCACCGACGTCACGATCTCGAGCTGCGGCTCCTCGGCACGGTGCGCCCCCGTCCAGACGTTGACCGGCAGTGACGGCAGGAGCTACAAACTCGAGACGTTCATCCGCGCGATCGCGCCCGCGGGGTCTACATGGACCGAAAAGGTCATCACCGTGATCGTGCGAGACATGAGCAAATCCGGCTCGCCGCAGGTGTTCGAGGAGCAGACGGCCTTCGACCACGGCCCGGGCTAAAGACTCATGCCCGCGATCCCGATATCTAGAGGAGCCGTGACCACGCAGATCAGCCCCCAGATGAGGATCGTGGCGCTTGCCGGCGTGCTTTTGATCGCGCTCGCCGGCGGAGCGCTCATGTTCCTGCGCCATTCGGCGCCTACCGCCGGCTCGCCGCCGGCGACGCATCCGGCGACGAAGCCCTCCTCCCCGGCCTCTCATCGGCACGCCTCGACGCCGCCGCGGCGCGTGAAGATCGTCAATCCCGCCATCAACCCGCTCCTGCCGGGACCGCTGCGCGGGGCGCTCGCCCGGCATCCGCTCGTCGTCGTCGCGACCTACGACCCGCAGGTGAGGGTCGACTCGCTCGTCGTCTCGGAGGCGCGCGCCGGCGCGAACGGCGCCAACGCAGGCTTCCTCCAGGTCAACCTCCTCGACGACAGCGTCGCCGGCAGGCTTACCGCGCTGCTGCCGGCTAACCAGCTCCTCCCCACGCCCGGGATCCTCGTCTACAACCGGCACGGGAAAGTCGTCTACCGCTTCGACGGCTATCTCGACCGCGCGGCGATCACGCAGGCCGTGGACAACCTGCGGTGAGCATGCTCGAGGCCCCCGAGCGGGAGCTCTTCGTCCGCCATGCGATGCGCGACGGACGCTCCGTCGCCCGCCTGCGCGCGATCGACCGCGGCGGCTCGTGCGTCGTCCAGGCGGAGGTCTTCCCCGCCGGCGCGCAGGAGCCGGTGCACGCCGGCCCGTACACGTTCGAGGACGCCGTCCAGGCGACCGCCTTCGTCACGGAAGCCGTCGAGTCGCTCCTGTACTTGGGCTGCGACGTCTACGCGCAGTAGCCCCGCGCTCTACGAGCGGCGTCCGGTGAGCAGGATCGCGCTGGCGATCAGCGTCCCGAAGGCGAGCATCTGGAGAACCCCGCTTGCCGCGTTCGGCACCGTCTCGCCGAACAGGACGAAGCCGGACACGATCGGCACGGCGTTCGTCGCGAGCGTGGCGAGCCCGGCCGTCGGGAGCGCCCCACCCGACTGGAATGCCTGCTGGAGCAGCGCGGTCCCGAGCGCGTAGACGGCGAGAAGCGGCGCGAAGGCCAGCAGCCAGATCCCGCCGAAGACCCCGAGCTTCGAGAGGATGTCGCCGGCCGCGAACGCGAGCCCCGCGGCGAGGCCCAACGCCGGCGCCCTCGCGATCCGCACGTGCGTCCCTGTGAGCAGGACGGCGCCGGCGACGATCGCGCCGAGCCACATCGCGACTCCGACCGCCGACGGCTTCGTGTCGACCTGCGTCGTGTTCACGAGCGAAATCGCCAGCAGCAGCAGGCCGAGCACGCCGGCGACAACCGCCGCCCGCTCGCGGCGAGGCAGGTGGCTCGGATGCCCGTTTGCGCTGAAGATCGCGAGCGCCGCGATTCCCGAGGCTCCGACTCCCTGCACGAGCGACAGCGGCGAGAGCCGCAGCGCGGCGAGATAGAGGAGCCAGCCGACCGACTCGACACCGAAGCTCACGAGCCAGGCCGTGTTGCGCAGCAGCAAGCTGATCACGCGCAGCGGCCGCCGCAGCGAGAGCTCGGGCATTCCCGCCACGGCGTCGTGCTGCTGCGAGTACGACCAGTTGATCGCGATCGCGGAAAGAAACGACAGAACGAGCCCGCCCGCGAACGCCATGCGGTGAGGCTACGCGGAACGCCCATAATCGAGCAATGCCCGTCATCGCCGTCGCCGTCTTCGAGGGAGCGGAGGAGCTCGACTTCGTCGGCCCGTGGGAGGTGCTCGCCGCCTGGCGTTACCTCCATCCCGACGAGGTCACGATCTGCCTCGTCGCCGACTCCCTCGAGCCCGTGACCTGCGCGAAGGGACTGCGCGTCCTCCCCGAGTGCACGTGGGACGACCTCGGGAGCGTCGACGTGCTCGTGTATCCCGGCGGCCGCGGCACCCGTGCGCAGCTGGGCGACGAGACCGTGCGCTCGCGCCTGCGGCAGATGAAGGAAGACGGGACGCTGCTGGCAAGCGTTTGCACCGGCGCTCTCGTATTGGCCGATGCCGGCCTCCTCGACGGCCTGCCGGCGGCGACGTACTGGAGCTCGTTCGACGAGCTAACGGCACTCGGACGCGACATCGAGCCGCGGCCCGACGACCGGTTCGTGGACAACGGCGAAGTCGTGACCGCAGCCGGCGTCTCGGCGGGGATCGACATGGCGATCCATCTCGTCGGCCGGCTCGCCTCGCCCGAGCGGGCGCGCGAGGTCCGCCGCTACATCCAGTACGACCCGCAGCCGCCGTATTAAGTCGTGACGCGCGCCAGCTCTTCGAGACTCGTCAGCCCCGAGGAGACCTTGGCGAGGCCGTCGTCCCAGAGCGTCCGCATCCCGTTGCCGAGCGCCGAGCGCTCGATCTCCTCGCGCGACGCCTTCGCGGCGGCGAGCTGCGCGAGCTCCTCGCTCATCGAGAGGAGCTGGAAGATGCCGATCCGGCCGCGATAGCCCGTCTGATTGCAGCGCGGGCAGCCGCGCTTGCGGTAGAGCGCCATGCCGTCGCTGGCCGCGGCTATGTCGGGAGAAATCCGCGCGGCGAGCAGATCCTCCACCGTCGGCGTGTACAGCTCGCAGCAGTGGGAGCAGAGCTTGCGCGCGAGCCGCTGGGCGAGCACGCCAGTCACCGCGGCGCCCGTCAGGAACGGCTCGACGCCCATCTCGTTCAGGCGCGTCAGCGCGCTCGGCGCGTCGTTCGTGTGCAGCGTCGAGAGAACGAGGTGGCCGGTCAGCGCCGCCTCGATGGCGATCTTCGCCGTCTCGCCGTCCCGGATCTCCCCGACCATGATCACGTCGGGGTCCGACCGGAGGATCGAGCGCAGCCCTGTCGCGAACGTGACGCCGCCGCGCTGGTTGACCTGGATCTGGCTGACCCCGGGAACCCGGTACTCGACCGGGTCCTCGACCGTCACGACGTTGATCTCCGGCCGGCTCAGCTGGCTGAGCGCCGAGAACAGCGTCGTCGTCTTGCCGCTGCCGGTCGGGCCGGTGACGAGGAGGGCGCCGGTCGGGGCGCCGATGATCTCGCGCAGCCGCGCCTGCATCTCCTCCGAGAGCCCTAGCTCCTGCATCGTCGGCGGCCGGTGCGACTGGTCGAGGAGGCGCATGACGACGCCCTCGCCGTCGACCGTCGGCAGCGTCACGACGCGGACGTCGAGCTTGCGGCCCGCCGCGGCGGCGTTGACCGAGATGCGGCCGTCCTGCGGCTTGCGCCGCTCGGCGATGTCGAGCTTCGCCAGCACCTTGAGGCGGGTGGTGATGCCTGGCGCGAGCCGCTTCGGGATGCGCTGCACCTCGTGCAGAACGCCGTCGATCCGGAAGCGGACGAGCAGCGCGTCCTCCTGCGGCTCGAAGTGGACGTCGGAGGCGCCGTCCTCGGCCGCCTGGAAGAGGATCGAGTTGACGAGGCGCACGAGCGGCTGGTCCGAGAGCCCGTCGTCGGCCTCGAGGTCGGCCTCCGGCGCGAAGGCGTCGTCGAAATCGAGATCCGGCGTCTCGGCGACGGTCGGGGCGAGCGCGGAGGCGGAGGAAACGCGCTCGAGGCGCCCGAGCTCGCCGAGGATGTCGTCGCGCGACGCGACCGTGAGCTCGAGCTGGTGGCTCGTCGCGAGCCGCAGCTCGTCGATCGCCTGGACGTTGGCCGGGTCGGCGACCGCGATCCGCAGCGTGTCGCCGACGAGCTCGTACGGGATCGCGACGACGCGCTCGAGGACGTGGAGCGGGACGGTCTGGACAGCATGCTCGTCGACGCCGGCGCTCGCGAGATCGATGAGCGGCAGCCGGAACTGGGCGGCGTGGTGGCGTGCGATCCCGTCGCTCGTCGCGATCCCCTCGTCGAGCAGCGCGCGGGCGAGGGAGCCGGTCTGGCGGGCGCGGCCGCGGGCGAGCGCGAGCTTGTCGGCGGGAACGAGGGCCGTCGCACCGAGCAGGTCGACGAGGAGCTCGACCGACTCGGCAGCGCCGAACGGCGCCGGCGTGGCGGGGCCGGGCGTCTCCGTCTCGGCGCCGGTGAACGGCGCCGTCCGCAGGCGCGGGAAGTGGCTCTGCCGCTCAGTCATGGGTGGCCGAAGTCATGGGTCCGATCCCTCGAACGAGGTATCGGCATTTCGGGCCCGGATCGTTAGGGGTGGAGCAGGCGCCAGTAGTCGCTCAAAAGCGCATGTCCGGCGAACAACGCCACGACTCCGCCGATCGCGAGATACGGCCCGAACGGCAGCTTCACCTTGCGCGCGCCGAGGCCGAAGCGGGCGAAGAGCACAACCGCCGGCACCATCGCGGCGAGCAGTCCGACGAACATCGCGACCGAGACGTACTTCCCGAGCATCGCGCCGAGCAGGAGGGCGAGCTTGACGTCTCCCATCCCCATGCCGCCGGGCGCGATCAGCGCCACGCCGAAGAGGAAGCCCGAGGCCGCGAAGGCGCCGATCGCCCACTGCGGGCCGAGATGGATCGTCGTCTGCGCGGCGAGGACGACGGCTGCGGCGGGCAGGACGATCCGGTTCGGGATGATCCCGTGCTCGAGGTCCGTCGCCGAAAGGGCCACCAGAGCGAGGCAGAAGAACGCTGCGACGAGCGCCTCGGGATGCAAGCCGAACTTCCAGACGGAGCCGGCGACGAGCAGCGCCGAGACCAGCTCGACAGCCGGATAGCGCCACGGAATCGATGCGGCGCAGTTGCGGCAACGTCCGCGCAGCAGCAGCCAGGAAACGAGCGGGATGTTGTCGCGCCAGCCGATCTCGTGGCCGCAGGTCATGCACGCGGAGCCGGGCGAGACGAGCGAGCGGCGCAGCGGCACGCGGGCGGCGACGACGTTCAGGAAGCTGCCGAGCGCGAGCCCGGGCGCGAGCGCGATGCCGGCGAGCGCGAGATCCATCAGGAGACGACCCGCAGCCCGGGCGACTCGGCCGGCTCTTCGTCGGCAGGCCCCTCCGCCGCCTTCGCGGCGGCAGCCGCGTCGACGACCGCCTGCTTCTCGGCCCGCTCGAGCGCGACGAGGAAGTCGTGCCGGTTCGTGGCCGCATTCGCGGCGACGTCGCGCTCGACCATGCCGTCGAGCACGAGGCGGATCAGCGCCTGCGAGAAGGTCTGCATGTCGAAGTACTCGCCCTCGGCGACCGCGTCGGAGATCTCGTCGGGCCGGCCGTCGCGGATCAGGTCGGCGATGCGCGCGTTCGTGACCATCACCTCGACCGCCGCGATCCGCCCGCCGCCGACGCGCGGGATGAGCCGCTGGCTGACGACGCCGCGCAACACGCCGGCGAGGATCGAGCGGATCACCTGCTGCTTCTCGGGCGGGAAGAACTCGATCATCCGGCCGCACGACTCCGCCGCGTCGACCGTGTGCAGCGTCGAGAGGACGAGGTGGCCGGATTCCGCCGCCTGCAGCGCGATCTGCGCGGTCTCGGCGTCGCGGAGCTCGCCGATCAGAATCACGTCCGGGTCCTGCCGCAGCGCGCGCCGCAGCGCCTCGCCGAACGAGGCCGTGTCGAGCCCGACCTCGCGCTGGCTGACCACGCAGCCCTTGTCCTCGTGGAGGATCTCGATCGGATCCTCGATCGTCACGATGTGGTCGTGCCTCGCGCGGTTGATGTGGTCGACCATCGCTGCGAGCGTCGTCGTCTTCCCCGAGCCGGTCGCGCCGGTGACGAGGATCAGGCCGCGCGGCTCGGACGCGAGGCGCTCGACGCCGCGCGGCAGCGAGAGCTGCTCGAAGGTCGGGATCAGCGCCGGGATGACGCGAAACGCAAAAGCCATCTGGTCGCGCTGGCGGAAGGCGTTGACGCGGAAGCGCGGCAGTCCTTCCACCTGGTACGCGACGTCGAGGTCGCCGCTCGCGCGGAAGCTCTCCACCTGGTCGGGGCGCGCCACAGCTTCCAGCACGTCGTCGAGCTCGGTTGAAGTGACCTGCGGCCAGTCCTCCACCTCGGCGAGCTCGCCGTCACGACGAACGACGGGTGCCCGGCCGGGCTTGAGATGGACGTCACTCGCGCCGAGCTCGGCGGCGCGCCGGAGGAGGGAGTTGAGCTCCACCTCCCAGGAATCGGCTGTGGTGGCCTTTCTCTTTAGGCGGCGCGCTTCGCGACCTTATATATGGCGCGAATCGCAGCTTTCTCGACGCCGCGCGCGGCCGCCGGCTCCGGCAGGTCGCCGGTGAGGAGCTTCTCGAGCGCGCGGAAGGTGATGGGCAGCCGCGCGAGCGCGTACGTCGTGCGCGGGAAGCGCTCGAAGGCGCGCTTCGCTCCCCAGCCGGCGCGCGTCAGCGGCATGATCCGCCGCTCGACCGCGTCTTGATAGGCGCTGAGATCGTCCGCCCGCCCGGCGAGCACCTCGAGCGACGCCTCAGCCACGAGCTTCGCGGAGTAGAACGCCTCGTACATCCCGTCGCCGGAGAAGGGATCGACCAAGCCGGCCGCGTCGCCGATCACCGCGGTGGTGCCGCGCGCGAGCGTCGTCCCGGCGGCGCGCATCGGCAGCCGGTAGCCGCGCGTGCGGGTCGCGGCGTCGGGATCGATTCCGTGCGCCTCGCACATCCGCCGCAGCTCGGCGCGCAGCCGCGGTCCTTCCGCCTCGTTGCCGCCGACGCCGACGTTGACGTGGTCGCCCTTCGGGAAGATCCAGCCGTAGCCGCCGTGGATGACCGCGATCTCGAGCAGCATCGCGCCGGCGAAGCGCGCCTCCCACGGGTAGTTCGCCTCGAGCGCGACGCCGTGGACGACCTCCTCCGCAAGCCCGAGCTGCTTCGCCGACGAGCCGTTGCAGCCGTCCGCGCCGATCACGATCCGCGCGTCGAGCTCGCGCGCGTCGGCAGTCGTCCCTTGCTGGACGTCGGCGCCGGCATCGGCCGCCTGCTGCAGGAGGAAGTGGTCGAGCCGCGCGCGCTGCGTCATGTAAGCGAGCGGCGCGCGGGCCTTGCGCGAGATGTGCTGCCGGTAGCGGAGCCCGCAGTCCATCCGGTCGACGACGTCCTCCACGACCGGCTCGATCGAGAACGGCAGCAGCCGCGCGGCGCGTCCGGTCACTCCTCCCCCGCACGGCTTGTCGCGCGGAAAGGTCGCCTTGTCGAGCAGCAGGACGCGAGCGCCGGCGCTCGCAAGGTGGTAGGCGGCGGTCGAGCCGGCAGGCCCGGCGCCGGCGATCGCGACGTCGTAACTCACGATGGGGGCGGGAGGATTCGAACCTCCGTAGGCTGAGCCGACGGGTTTACAGCCCGTTCCCTTTGGCCGCTCGGGCACACCCCCGCGGGAGCGGAAGTGTAGCCACGGCCCACGGCAAGAGCCGGGCAAAGAGCGGGCTACACTGGGACGCCTCCAGCCCTCTTAGCTCAGCTGGTAGAGCACCTCCATGGTAAGGAGGGGGTCGACGGTTCGAGTCCGTCAGAGGGCTTGCAAAATCCCCGCTCACGGGGATTTCTCGTTCAGAACGACTTGCTCTTCGTCGCACGTGCGGTGGGTATGGAGCCGTTTATGGAGCTTTGCCGTCCGAGCGTCGCGACGACGGCTCCGATAAGCGCGCATCGGGGAGCCTCGTCCTAGACTCGCGGCGTGACGAGATCAGCGCACGACGATCGCATACCCGGCAAGCGAGTCCGCCAGAACCGCCCGACCGAACGAGCTGCTGTCCGAGCAGTTACTGCGGTCTTCGAAGACGCGAACATGCTTGTCCAACCTGTCGACGGCTCGATCGACATCGGCAAGGACCTTTACGTGGACGTCACCGAAGAGAGCCGCGCAACGGGCGAGGTCATCGCGGTCCAGGTGAAGGGTGGGGAGAGCTATCAGCGGCGAACTGGCTCTTCTTTCTCCTGCACGCGGGATGATCTCGCCCTGTGGGCAGCAAGCACGGTCCCGATCTTCGCCGTGGTCCACGATCCCAAATCGGGTCGGCTGCCCTGGATCAACCTCACAAGCTGGGCACGCTCACACACCAGCACCAATTCTCGACCGCGAACTGTGGAGCTTGATGGCGCTTACTCGCTCTCGGCAACGACCCTGCCGCAGTTCGTGGCCGAAGCACGTGACTTCTTGCGCGCGTCCGGAGCGCCCGTGCTCCTCGATCTCGTTAGCGACGATCCGACGATTCAGCAGGCGGCCGTGTACGACGCGTTCGCACTCGGTCGCACAGATGCACGCGCCCTACTCCTCCTCAGGGCAGCACTGCGCTACATCTCTGATCCCGCACCGCTGCGCCTTGCGATCCACATCTTGGCACTGTGCTGCGGCCATGAGGACATCTTTTGGAGTGCGCGTAACTGGATCCCCTCGGAAATCCGAGCGCGGGTGGTCGCCGAGATGGACTGGAGCTATGACGAGCTCTGCAAGCTGCTTGGCGCGGCCGAACCCGACGAATACGTTCGCGGTGGTGTCGGACGAGACGTCGCCGCAATCGTGGGCACCGGCTGGGCGCCCGATGTCGAAAACGAGCTCATAGACGTCGCACGACGTGCCTCGATCGATGCCGCCTGGCCGGCGCTGATGCTTCTCGTCACTCAGGCTGGCGATCAGGGCTTAGAGATCTTGGACAGCGCCGTGTCACGCTCCAGAGCGCTTGCCGGTGAGCCAGCGGTCGCTGAGCTCCGATCGACACTTCTGCAGCATGGGCGGGCGAGCATGTGGTGAACCGTCATCGGCAGCGCAGAGCCATCGCCGAACCCACTGGCGCCCGCCTCAGCCTAGGAGACTCTTTGCAACCGACGGCGGCAGCTTGACCGAACGGAGGTCATGCGGTTCAAGCTTCCAGAGACCGTTGCCATAGAGGCGTGCTTGCTCGGTGAGACGTTCTGTGACCGCTGGACTCTTCAGCACGTCAAACAGGGCGTCCGCGGAGATGCCTTTCTTGGGGGTGATCGCCAGCCAGTTGTTGAGCGGTATCGCGCTTGCGCGGTTGCGAACGAAGCGTCCGTGAGGACGGTTGAAGTAGCTGAACAGAATCGGCGCGGAGATCGTTTCGACAGCAAACCAGTGTCTACCCGCTTGGACGCGCTGCTGGATCAGGTGGCGCTCGAGCAAGTCGTACTCGCTCAGCCCGAACGCCAGATAGTCGGCGAGCGGACCGTACGTCCATTCATTCGAAGCGGTAAGAAGCCAGCGAGACGCAGTGTCCGAGAGTCCCGAGAGCGTTTCAGTTGTGATCTCACCTCGTGGAAAGAGCTTGGGCGAGGCAGCGCACGCAGTGAGGTAGGACTTCGAGAGACCATGATCGCGCCGTGCTTCGTCGCTGATCACGAAGAAGGCGTTACACCCCGTCGCGACTCCGCGGCGCACATTGGCAACTTCCTCGATCGGCGTCCCTCGCCTCGGAATGCTCAAGGCGTGACTCCACTTGCTCTTGCTGGTCAGCGATACACGCTCGCCGCGTTCAAGATCAGCTATGGACGCGTAGACCTCGTCGACGTCAGAACGTGCCGCTTGGAGTAGACGGGTTGGCTGAGTCGCACCGTCAGCGCCGTCCGACTGCCTCGTGATCAGAGTGATCGTTGCCGTCGTCACAGCGTGATCGAAGAGCAGCTCGCGAGCGGGGAAACCGATGATCGCCTCAACGTGCGCGCGTTCGAGCAGCAGCCGCTTGATCTCGCGCGCGTAGTTCATGTCAAGCCAATGAGACGGCGTCACGAAGGCGAGCCGCGCATTGTCCGCACAAACCTCGAGCGCACGGACGAGAAACAAGACGTGCAACGACGAGAGCTTGCTGAACTTCAGATCGAGTCGGCTCTTGAAGCCATCGTGGATCGCAGTCTTGGTCTTAGTGTCGAGGGCATGATGGCGCGTGTATGGCGGATTGCAGACGATCCCGCCCGGTCTCTCGTCGAAGTCTTCGAGAAGGAAGTCCTGTCGGCGAACTTCCGCGTTGTCGATTGCCCGTACCGCACAAGTTGCCCTGGCCATCTCGATCGCGAGCGGATCGACGTCGATCCCGAGGAACTTCGTGGAGCGCTCACCACGCTCTTCTGCAGCCGCCGCGAGCAGCGACCCCGATCCGCACCCCGGCTCGACGAGGAGCTCTATCGGCGCCTCGAAGATCCAGCGCGCCATCACCCGTCCGACCCAGAGAGGCGTGAAGAACTGCCCTAGCCGGCGCCGCTCGCTCCCAGGGACGAGTCGCTCGTAGGCCATACCGACAACGTCCCGGCCGTCTGACCAGGCGGGATCACCCGGCCGGATACCAAGATCGGCCAACACCAACTCGAGCGTTCGCTTCAAGGACGCCGAATCAGCGGCCTCGCCAGCCTCGGCCCGGACGCGGCCGACCAACTCCTCGACGGCCCTCAACGCGTCAGACACACCGGGAAATTACTCCGACTGGCGGTCAACGTCGAGCCGGGCTAGCCGTCGCGCTCCTATGTGTACGACGGATCCAGGTCTATTCTCCGAGTGCTGGCGAGGACGACAACGGGCAACGGGAGGTCGTGGGCGTGGCACAGATCACGAGGGCACAGCGGATCGAGCGGATCAACCAGCTCCTCGCCGAGCTGAACAAGCAGCCTCCCGAGCGCCACGCTGTCGAGGAGCTGCCCTGGGGCGGCGGCCCTCTCCTCTGCCCAGTTATCAAGCTGCCCGCCGACGAGGTTCTCCTCAATCACCGCTCACATCGCGTCCGCGCACAACTCGAGGACGACCCCGAGTGGAGGGCGCACGAGAACGATCCTCACAGCGAGGCGGCTCAGCGCATCATCGAGCGCCACGTCAGAGCAGCCCGCACCGAGGAGGAGTTCAATCGCCTGAAGCTGTCGCTCCTCGACGACGGGCAGTCAGCTCCGGGCGTGATGACACACGACGGCGTGCTCGTCAATGCGAACACGCGCGCGGTGGCGATGCGCGAGTTCGAGGATCCCGGCAAGAAGTACATCAAGGTCGCTGTTCTGCCCCAGACGGCTCAGCGCGAGGAGCTTGCGCTGCTCGAGCTTCGGTTGCAGATGCAGAAGGAACTTAAGGTCGACTACTCGCTCACGAACGAGCTCTTGTTCATCGAGGAGCTCTCGAGCGAGCGCCACCTACCGAACGCTCAGATCGCACGCGAACTGCGCCTGTTCCCGGAGAGTGAGAAGAAAGGCATCAACGAAATCGCGTTCCGTCTGCAGGCGCTCGACCTGATTCGTGAGATGCAGAAGATCCCGACCGAAACACTGCCGCTGACGTTCTTCGACAAGATTTCGTACGAACACCTGCGCGACGTCTTGCGCACGTACGAGGCCCTGCTGCAGCAAGACCCGGCAGAGGCGCGCGAGTACCTGGAGACGTTCTTGCTCTCAATTGCGTGCGACGTCACGCCGGTTCATCAGACGCGACGCTTGGACGCATCGTTCATGCCGAAGCACATGCTTCCTCAACTTGAGGAGGACGAGGTTCTGGGAGAGGTCGCCGCCCAGCTCGTCGCTCCCAACAGCGACAAGCTGAATTCTCCTAAGCCGTCGGGAAGCGAGGCTCTCCTCACATCGACGAGCGCTCAGAACGGTGAAGAGCAGAAGGTCGACCTCAAGCAGCTGATCGACGTCGTGACGCGGCGAGACAAGCGTGTTCAGGTCTCGGGAACACCCCTGACCATCGGCCAGGACGATGTCAAGCAGGCCATTAAGAGCGCGATCATCACCGGCATCAAGGACAAGCGACTGATCGAAAAGGAAGCCGACAAGCTCGAAGCGCCCTCCTCATCAGTCAAAAAAGCGACGCGTGACGTCACGCAAGCTGTCGAGGCTGTACGCGCCGTCGCCGGCGACCCAGACTTCGACGCGAAGCGTCAGAAGACGCTCGAGGCTGCTTACAAGAAGCTCAAGCGCACGATGCGTGATCTCGAGCAACAGCTTGTCAAGTCGAAAATCATCGCGGAGTAACGCTACGAGCGCGCAGCTGCGCATTGCCCTCGCCGGCAACCCTCCCGTCGTTTCGATCGAGCGGAACGCGGAGGTCGAGCAGGCGTTCTGGAACGCGATCGGCCGCAACATCGCGCCGGGCGCGACTACTCGCGTGGACGACTACGAGGTCCATGTTCCACTCGACCTCTTCCTCGGCTCGCGGAACTGGCTGGGCCAGGCGCTCGGGACATATAGCTCCGACGCGAACATCTCCGACGAAGTGCTCTCTCTGCTCAGACGCGGAGACGATGAACGCGATGAAGTGACTCGCCTACTTAGATCCGCCGCAACCCCTCTCGCCGAGAGCGAGGTCGCGGATCTCCTCAAGGCGGGCGGTTTCAAGCGGCCGCTGAAGGACTTCCAGCTCCGCGATCTAGCTGTAATTCTTACCCTCTCCCACGGGGCGAACTTCTCGGTTCCAGGCGCGGGAAAGACGACCGTCGCCTACGCCACCTTCGCTGCTGAGCGAGTCCGAGAAAGGGTGTCACGGTTGCTTGTCGTCGCCCCACTCTCAGCATTCGATGCTTGGTTCGAGGAGGCAGGCGAGTGCCTCGAACCGCCGCCGAACGTCAGACGCTTCGGGGAGCGAGTTCTTCCCGGCACTGACGTTGTACTCGTCAACTACCAACGCCTTGCTGCACGCTACGACACGATTGCCGCCTGGGTGCAGGCCGCACCGTGTCAGGTCATCCTTGACGAGGCGCATCGCATGAAGCGGGGACGCAGCGGCGAGTGGGGATCGGCCTGTCTCCGTCTCGCTCACCTTGCTGTGCGTCGGGACATCCTCACCGGCACACCGGCGCCGCAGCACCCGAACGACTTCGCTGCGCTGCTCGACTTCGTGTGGCCCCAGCAGTCAGGTCGGATACTCCCGCGCGCCGCCCGCCAGACCAATCCACCAGACGACGTGATGAGCGAAGTGTCCAGACGGCTTCAGCCACTCTTCACACGCACTAAGAAGGACGAGCTCGGACTCGACGATCCCGATCTCAAAGTTGAGGTCGTCCACATGAAGCCGCTACAGGCCGAGATCTATCAGGCACTACGCACACGGATGCGAAGTGTCGTACAGGCCAGCGCGCGAGATCGCGTCGCGTTCGGAGACATGGGATCTGTCGTGATGTACATGATCGAAGCGGCGACGAACCCTGCGCTGCTCGCCTCGGCAGTCGGTGGCCAACCCTCGTCCACTCAGTGGCCGCCTAACCCGATCCCCGCCGGATCAAGCCTCGCTGAGCGCGTGCTCCACTACAGCGAGCACGAGGTGCCGCGGAAGTTCGAGGTGTTGGCCGCAATGGTCGCGGCCAATGCGGCAGCCGAACGCAAGACACTCGTGTGGTCGAACTTCATCGCCAACCTGGTCGACCTCGCGGAGCGCATCCTCGCGCCCTATGCGCCCGCGGTCATCCATGGCGGCGTCCCTTCGGGCGAACTCGGTGCGGGCGTCATTACGCGAGAGAGCGAGCTGCAGCGCTTCCGCGACGACCCGCATTGTCAGGTGCTGATCGCCAACCCGGCCGCGATGTCGGAAGGTGTGAGCCTTCACCATGCGTGCCACGATGCGATCTATGTTGACCGTACTTTCAATGCTGGTCATCATTTGCAATCGATTGATCGCATCCACCGGCTGGGCTTGCCCTCCGGTACTGACACGCGGATCACGTTCCTCGTCAGCGCCGGCACGATCGATGAGACCGTCGATGATCGTGTGCGTGTGAAGGCGGAGCGACTCTCCGAGATGCTTTCTGATCCGAACCTCGTGACAATGGCGCTTCCCGATGAGGACGCGTACGGCAGCTGGGTCGACGCGGACGATATTGACGCTCTCTTCGCGCATCTAAGTGGCGACAGCTAATCGTCCCGTGTGGGCCGGTCCGGATGGCCTCCCCACCGCCCACGTCGCGCGAGCTGCAGTGCACGTTGCCGCCGTGCTCGACGAGAACGGTTCGCGCGTCGTCGATGCCGACGAGTCGTACTGGCATCGCGCGACCGGCGGCATCTATGCCCCGCCCGATCTGCGCCTTGGCCAGCAGCTCCTTCTTGATCTTGGCCTAGTTGAGGAGCGTGACCGAGTTCTCTATCCGCGTCCAGAGCTGGCAACGCTGGTCGAGAAGGCCGACGACGAAAGCGCAGCTGCGTTGACGCTATGGGTTCTGGAACATCACCCAGCGACGAGAGAACTGGGTGAGGCCGTCGGAAGCCGCCTAGAAGAACTCGTGCTCGACCCTGCACGTCGTGAGGAGATGCTACTCGCTCTCGGGCGACGATTTGACGACAGTTATCGAAGACTCCTCGGCGAAATCGGCGAAGAGGTCGTGCTGAAGTTCGCAACGAACGAGCTCACCAACTTCGGCTACCCACAGCTCGCCGCCCGGGTCCGACGGATCAGTCTCGACACCGATCAGACTGGATATGACATCACAGCGCCGCGCATCATCGGATCGGCGCGGCTGTTGGAAGTGAAGTCTGGCCGGTTCGCCGAAGGCGAGCCGCTCGCCGTTCATCTGAGCAGAAACGAGTTCGAGACCGGAATGCGCTACAAGGATTGGGCGCTCGTTGTCTGCCGCATCACGGACGTAGACGGGCGACAAGGCGAGATCGTCGGCTGGACACCCGGCGACCCTCTGTCGAAACTTGTACCCGCCGATCGTGCTGGAGGTAGGTGGGAGACCGCGCTCATCACGCTTGATCCCGATGAACTCTTGCCCGGTCTGCCACCAACGGCATAGCCGCCGATTGACGCTCCCAGCAGCAATCGTCGGCTCGGCCTCTTAGTGTCTGCGGGTGCCCCAAGTACCGCAGGAGCCGCCGCTACCCGAGACGCCGGAGGCCGCTGAGGTCGAAGCGCGCGATCTCGTGGGAGAGATACTCGAGATGCTCGCGCCGGTTAGTGCTCCCAACGCGCGGCGCCCGCAATATCTCGTCGAGCAGCTCTCGTTCCTCCAGGCGCGCGAAAACTACCGCGCATTCGCCACGCTCCTCGAGTCGGGCGACGATGTCCCAGCGGCGACGCTCGCACGCGCTCTTTTCGAGGAGTCGATGCGGTGGGCGTGGGTCGACGAAGACCTCGATGAAAGACGTGCCGCGTTCTTGGGCGAAGCAGCACGCGGGCATCGACTCATCACCGAAGCCGCGCACACTCAGGAGATCGACCCCGGCATGTTCTTCGCAGCATTTGTCGACGCGGAGCTGCTGCCGAATGCGGGCGACCTCCGATTCCCCGCTCGCTTCGAAACGCTGATGGACTGGATGCCCGACAGCGCGATGCACTACCTGCAGTACCGCGTACTCAGTCAGTACGTACACAGCTCCCTCTTGGCGGCCGCGAGCACCGTCGTGGAGGGCGGCGGTGAACTTCGCAATGAACGTCAGCTCCCGATCGCTGCTCGCCTAACGGTGATTCGCAATGCGGTCGCTTCGATGGCTTTCATCTTCGACTTCACCAAGGCCGGCTTAAGCTGGCCAGGCGCGCTCCCGATGAACATGGTTGTGTTCTCTGCGGCGGCGCGAATGGCGCAGATCACCCTGCCGTTCGCGCCAGCGGCCGCGTAGCCCTCACTGGCCAGGGTCGGAGTTGTCGATATTTGCTACCCAGATCAATAAACTACTGCTACAGTAGTTTTTGTGAATTCGGTAGTTAATCGTCTGGACTCTGCGTTGTCGCGGGTGCTCGAGCGTCCCGTGGACTCTATCGAGGAGACCGACTCTCGCTCCGCCCGGGCCACGGTTGTCATCGGAAGCACTTCTCACGAGCTGGAGCTTCGCTGGGTCGGGCGCGGCTGGCCGGCTGATCTCAAGCAGCTGCTGACCTCTCTTCCCGAACCTTGGCCGAGGCAGCTTGTGCTGGTCGGACAGCGACTCTCGCCCGGCGCCATCCACCAGCTCACCCAGCATCGTGCGAACTGGCTGGACGAGACAGGGGCAGCGCGGATCGAAACCGACACGGGGCTTCTGGTCTTTCGTGAACCGGACGAAGCGGGCGCCGAGCATGAGGCGCCGCGCGGCTTTCGCTGGGCGTCGTCGTCGCTCGAGATCGTCGAGTGGCTGCTCACTGAACCGCCGCGCGACGCCTTCAATGCGCACGAGATCGCTGATCGATCGGGTTGGTCGTACGCGCAGACGACGAAGGTTCTACGCCAGCTCAGTGAGCGCGGTTGGGTGAAGAAGACGGGCGGCTCGCGCGGCGTCGGCTCCGGCTGGCAGCTCGCTGACGCGGCCGGCCTGCTGGAGGCGTGGACCACGTACCTGGTCGGCCACCGTCCGGAGGCGGTTGGGGCACATCGCGTCTTGCGCGACCCGATGCAGTTCGCGCGCACAGAGCTCGCGCAGGCCTTGAGCCCAGAGATGCAGTGGGCGCTCTCCGGCTGGGCCGGACTCGAGCTCGCCGCTCCGTTCGTGACGACCGTGCCGGTCATCCAGGTCGCCGTGGACGCCAACGCGCTCGTGGACGGGCGCCTCCGCGAAGCGATGCGCAGCCTCGGGCTGCGCGAGGTCACGGAGGGCGCTCGGATCGAGTTTCTCGCGCTCTCCAAGTTCTCGCTGTCGCTCGCGCGCGAGTTCCACGGGCTGCCGGTTGTGAGTCCGCCCCGTTTGTATGCCGACCTGCGGGCGCTCGGCGGCCGCGGCGAAGAAGCAGCCGAGCACGTCCGCCAGGAGCTGATCCATGTCTGACTTCGAACTCGAACGCTCACCCGAAGCGCGCGAGCTCGCCGAGGACGCGCTCTTTCAGCTCCTCGACGCTCTCGGCGCCCACGACCTCAACCTGGTCGTGCTCGGCGGGCTGGTACCCGAGCTGCTCACGGGCGGCGAAGGTAACGATGCGCCGGCCCATCTCGGCACCACCGATATCGATATCCACATCTCCCTCTTCGCCGATGCAGAGAGTGATGTCGGACCGCTCGAGGCCGCGCTTGAGGCGATCGATGCCAAGCCAGACGAAGGAGTCGACGGCTGGCGTTGGCTAATCCCCTCCGGCGGGAGTCGCGTGAGAATCGAGTTTCTCTGCGATCTCGAAGACCAACCTGAGGGTGTCACCGTTTCCCTGCCCGGCTGTCAGCGGCTACGAGCGGCGAACCTGCGCGGCACCGGCTTCGTCGCGCGCGACTGGGCCGAAGAACCGATCGAGCGAGTCGTCGACGGCGACACCGTCATCTACCAGGCGCGCTTCGCCGGGCTCGAGGGCTACCTGCTCGCGAAGTCTTACGCCGCTCGGCACCGCGGCGCAGAGAAGGACTACTACGACCTCGTACACGTCCTCCTCTACAACCGCGCCGGCGGACCCGAACAAGCAGGCGCCCAGCTCGGCAGCGGCCAGTTCGCAGACGACGTCAAGGCCGCGCGCACCCTCTTCCGCGAGATCGAGGCGCGATTCAGCGCCCCATCCGACTACGCCGCCCAGAGCTACGCCAATCAGGCCCTCCGCGTCAACCCCGAAGCAGACCCGGCACAACTCGCCCAAGACGCCATCGGCGCAATCGCCGAATTCATCGCCACCCTCGACCTCCCGTAGCCGGGCCGCCTGTCGTCGCTCCGCCGTCAGATCTGTCGTCGCTTCTGCCGTCGAATCTGGGGTCGAATCTGCCATCGGGTCCGGGACCCGATCACCCCATCTGTCGCAAAGCCGCCGCACTTCGGCCGGTTTCCAGCTTCGGTTCTGCTCGCGACAAGTGGTGGAATCTGGTGATGTCGGCGAGAGGCGAGCCCCGGCGCGTCGCCTCGCCGCTCGCGCGCGGCCGAACATCGGCCCGGCCGTTCTGTGGGCCGTTCTGCCGGCCGTTCTGTGGGCCGTTCTGTCGGCCGGTCCGGACCGGCCCACCCGTACACGGTCGAAGCTCCTGCACGTCGGCCGTTTCGGCGCTCGGGTTGAGCTCGTGGATTCGAAGAGTTCGCCGAGTTGGCGTCCCCGGCAGCTCACAACGGAGCGAAAGCCGCTCGCGCTCCCACCCGCCGGCGGCACCAGCAGGTAGCGCAGCGCTCGCGCGGCGTGTGAACTCGCCACAATTGCTCGGTGAACCTACCCGCTGACGCCGAGCGCCAACGCGCCGTTGCGCACGCTGCCGTGCGCGCCTCCGAGCCCTACCAGGCGCAGCTCCGCGAACTGGCGGCCCTTACCGATGGCTTCCTACACGCGGTCCGCCTGGCGTGGTTGGCGTCGACGCGGGATCCGGCAACACGCCAATGGCTGTTCTGGCGCTTCACCGACGACCTGGTTGCCTCGTCCATCGGCGTCGCCAACCTGATCCGCGAGGGCGTGGATCGTACCGCACGCCGCGAGCTGCGCTTCATGCTCGAGCTCGTCGTCCGCAACCTCTACGTCGACACGGAGTTTGCAACCCGGGACACACCGCTCGAAACGCGTCTCGCGTACGTCGAGCAAAAGCTCGGCACCGAAGACGTTGGGCTACTCGCGCAGATGCCGCTCTCGCACTACCTTGCCGACCCTGAGTCGTTGAAGCAGGCAACGCGGCGTCTCTACGGCGAGCTGTCCAAGTTTGCGCATCCCTCGTACGACCAGCTCGCCCAGCGACTGCAAGAGGCGGAGCGCGGCGTTTACATCGGTTTCGAGACGGCGGTCGAGCTCGAGTCGTTCACGGATCTGTTGCGCCGGACGTATGACATCTTGCTCATCTTCGTCTTCGAGGCGCTTGGACCGAGCTCGACTGGTGACGTCTACATCCACGCGCTCGACGAGCTGTCGGACTGGCCCTTCCACGAGACGCGCTTCACCTCGGAAGTCGGCCTGAGATTCGACTACAAGATCGAACGCCAGCGCGAGCCGAGCGAGTGATGTCGCTCCCCCGTGAGTCGACTCGGCCCGAGCACGAGCGCACCTGCGTCTTCTGCGGTGTCGAGTCAGTTACACGAGAGCACATCTTCCCGTTCTGGCTCCGGCAAGCGGTCGGCGGCGCTGGTGTCAAGCGACGCACTACCGCTCGACACCAGCGGATGCTCCGCCCCCGATCGGCAGCCAGCTCGAGTACGAGCCGCCGTGGTCGGCAGACGACACTGAAGTCGTCGTGCGGGCCGTCTGCGCGAGCTGCAACAACACGTGGCTGAACGAACTCGACCACGCTGTCGAGCCAATCGCCGTGCCGCTTATCCGCAATGACGCGCGGCCGATCAGCGATGACGAGCGGACGGTTCTGGCGACATGGGCGACCAAGATCGCACTGCTGCTCGAGCACACGCGCTCGGTTTCAGATCTAACCCGTCGCCGATCCCTGACGCCGCCATGCGCTTACCGCGAGTTGCACGACGTGCGGCTGCCACCGGCACTCGCCCGTTTGTGGATGTTGCGCGTCAGCCCACCGATTGTTGGCGTCTGGTGGCGGACAGGGCCGGTGCCGGTCGCGTCGTTCGACCCCGATGCGATGGTAAGGAGGGGGTCGACGGTTCGAGTCCGTCAGAGGGCTTCGCTGTTTAGCCTGCTATCTCCGGACTGTTGTTGTCGGGCGTGACGCCGTTTCTCTGTTCCGGCGTCCACCGAGCGTCCACCAGCGTCCACGGCGCGTAGAGCGCGTCGAGAAGCTTGATCGCGTACTCGCGGCCGTCTCTTGCGAGGTGGCCGTAGTGGCGATCGATCATGGTGAGACTGGCGCCCATGTAGCGGGAGAGATCGAAGGTCGAGATTCCGGCACGGAGCGCAAAGGTCGCGAAGGTATGCCGGAGATCGTAGACCCTCCGGGTCGGCGTGAGACCCGCCGCTTTCTGCGCTGGCCGCCATTGGAACGGGCGGAAGTGGTGGATGTCGAGGTAGCCGCCCCGCTCGCCGGGGAACAGGAGCGGCGAGCCGCTTCCGTCCCTGATCCGGTCGAGCGCCTGGAGCGCTCGCGCCTGGAGTGGCACTGCTCTCATGCTCGCCTCCGTCTTCGGGAACTTCAGCTCGCCGCGGGTGAAGGAGCGGCGCACGTACACGACCCGCTCCTTCCGGTCGACGTCGCGTTTCTCGAGTGCGATCCACTCCGCCGGCCGGAGCCCGGTCGCGGCCGCGAACAAGATCATCGGCCCATACCGCGGACCGATCGCCGCGGCGAGGGCCTCCAGCTCCTTCCACGACTCGAACGGATGCTGCTCCTTCCGCCGCCGCACCGGATTGTCGACACCGACCTTGGCCGGATTCATGTCGATCATCCCCCACGCCACCGCCCGATGAAGGACCTGCCGGAGCGCCTGGGTTGCTTCGAAGCGGTAGCCGGGCGAGATCGTCATCCGCCACGCCGCGATCTCTTCCGAGGTCAGTTCGCCGACCTTTCGATCGCCTAACACCGCCGTCGCCTTGCTGAGCAGGTAGCGGAGCTTCTCGATCGTCACCGGCTGCACATCATGCTGTGCCAGGTACGTCTCCACGAGCTCTCCAAGCGTCAGCCTGCGCGTGATTCGCCGCTCCCGCCGAAGCCGTTCCAGCTCACGCTCGAGCGCCTCCCGCGCGTCCGGCTCTGAAGCGAACCCGCCACGCTGAACACGCTTCGAGTCGCGGCCGCCCGTGCGGAAACGAAACGCCCACAACCGTTCGTCCCCAGGCCCTCGCCGTCTCAGTTCGAATGTCTGTCCCTGCTGCACCATCGCTTGAGATCAACTCCTTTCACGAGTCGACCCCCTCCCAACCCGGAATCCTGACGGTTCTCACGACGAGGATCACCAAGATCTGCTATTCGCGCGCCCACAGTCATTGCGCCCGACGTGATCCACGAGACCTCCGGACGGGACGCGGCCGCCACGCCAGCACAGCACTGGTAGCAATTGATCGTGGAAGTGAAGGGCGAGGGCGCATCGGACCACACGCAGAGAGGACAGGGCGCAGCGGCCGTCGCCTACAGGTCTGGCTAGCCGAACAGGCGCTGCGCGAGTTCGTAGTCTTCGGGTGTGTCGATCTCTACCCAGGGCAGCCCTGTGATGTCGAGGGCCTTGAAGGGTTCTCCGGCCTGGACGAGCGCGTCGTACGCGACCTCGTAATACCTCTGGTGGTTGTCGGGGTCTTCCATCATCGCCTCGAGCGTTGAGAACAGCGCTGCGCAGGAGCGCTCGTCGATCCGCTCGATCCCGATCGACTCGCCTGCAGCGCTCGTCACCGGGACGTCGTTGCCGATCCGTGAGATGTTCCCTTCGGCGTCGGAGCTGACTTTGATGACTTCCTCGTTGACCGCGGCGTGATCGACGCAGGCGTAGCTCCAGCCGTCGTCTGCTGCGATGAGCCTGGCGAGGATCTCCTCATCGAAGATGATGTCGCCGTCGAGCTTGATGAACGTCTGATCGTCAAGTTGTTCTCTCGCGAGCAGCAGCGAGTACGCGGTGTTCGTCGTCCGGTAGTCGGGGTTCCGCAGAATCGTGATCTCCACGAGCGGGAACGTTCGCGTGAGGTACTGCTCGATCGCTTCCTGCCTGTGTCCGCCGACGATCACCATCGAGCGCACGCCGTGTTTGGAGAGCTTCCGGACCATCTGCTCGAGCGTGTTGCTGTCGCCGATCGGTAGGAGCGATTTCGGGGTGGAAACCGTCAGCTCCGCCAGCCGGCTGCCGAGACCGGCGAGAAGGATGACAGCTTTCACGAGACGCCTGCGTTCATCGTCACTTCCGCAGCGGGTAGGTGAGTGACTCCGGCCGATGTGCGAGTTGATCGCCGCGCTGGACAAGCCGGACGAGCGCGATCAACGGCTGGCTGATCGCGAAGAGCCAGATCCAGAGATCTGGTCGCTGCACAAGGGCAGCCAGCGCGCCCAAGGTGACGTGTTCGGCTTCATCGAGCGCGAACAAGGAGCGGTTCCGGAACCAGAGCCAGGTGATCTTCCGCCGGAGGTCTTTCGATTCGGTCCGTCTGGCGTCCAGGTCGAGGTAGAGCGCCTGGCGGAGTTCGCGTGACTTGCTGAGATATTCGTTGTCGCGGCTGACTGCTACGAACATCGTTTCGAGCTTGATGTAGTAGCGAAACAAGAACCCGAAGCACGAGAGCAGGCCGAGGAACAGGAACAGGCTCTTCCCGGTGAGGTCGTAGGCCGCGATCGCCATCGCGGCATTGATAATGAAGATCTTCAGGACGTCGAGCGTCTTGTCCAGGTAGTCGCCGATTGCCGAGGTCTGGCCGGTATAGCGGGCAAGCTGTCCATCGAGGCAGTCGATGACATAGGAGACCGGAAACAGGACCGCCGCAAGGAAACTCCATGCCCCTCCGACAACGATCAGGCCTGCCGCGGCGCCGTAGAGGCCGAACGAAATAACCGTCAGACGATTCGGCGTCAGAGACGCGAACCTGCTCGCCGGGATCAGCAACGTGTTGGCGAGCTTGGGATACCAAAGGTCGCCCCAGTTGCTGAAGAAGTTCGGCTCGATGACGGAAGCCCGAGGGGGCTGCTCAGGGGATGACACGGGTCGGCCTCTCCGTCGGAACAACCCGAAGCGGCCTGACCGTCGACTCTGTGCCCTGACGTATGACGGCGCCAACTTGCCGCAGCGCGTCGCGCGTATCGTTCTTCCTCAGCGCGCCGATGTGCCCGAGCTGGAACATCTTGTCCGCAAGCGGCCCTTTGCCGTCATAGACGACGATCCCTTTCGACTTCAAATGGCGCGCCAGGCGTTCGAAGGAAAGGTCTTCGGGCAGCGATACGCAGGTCAGAACGCTGGAGTTCATCCCGTGATAGTCGGCGTAATCGAGGCCCATCTTGGTCAGCCGTTCACGCGCGAACAACGCTCGCGAATGGATGACTCCGCGCACCCCTGCCAGACCCTTCAGGGTGCTCTCCTCGAGCGAGGCGTGGAGCGAGGCGAACACGTGCACCGCAGGGGTGTTTGGTGTCTGCGCACGATCGCCCATGTAGTCGCAGTGGGTATGAAGATTCAGGTATTGCGAACCGCCCGGCACCAAGGCCGACTGCTCGAGAACGCTGCCCCGGACAACAACTATTCCGACGCCGGGCATCGCAGACAGCGCCTTGCCTGACGCGCCAGTCAGGACATCGATCCCCCACTCCTCGGCGGCGATCACCTCAGCCCCAATGCTGCTGATCGCATCAACCGCGATCAGCGCCCCGTACCGATGCGCAAGCCGAGCGATTGCTGCGATCGGATTGAGCATCCCCGTGCTCGTCTCATGGTGCACGACGACGATCAAGTGGTACTGCTTCCGCTCAAGCTCCTCCGCCACCTTCTCGAGATCAATCGCCTCCTGCCACGCAAACCGCAACTCCTCAACATCGCGGTTCTGCCGTCGTGCGGTTGCCAGGAGTCGGTCCCCAAACGCGCCGTTGCTCACGACAAGGATCGGCCCGCCGGCCCCGACGCTCGCCAACACCGCCTCGTTCGCCGCAGTTCCCGAACCGGTGATGAATGCGACCCGGTACGAGCTATCTGCGCTGCCGATCCCCACCATCGGCTTCAACATCGCCGCGCTCTCAAGCAACAGCCGCGAGAACTCCGGCTCACGATGCCCGATATTCGTGTTCTTCACAGCACGCATCACATGGGCCGAAAGCAACACCGGCCCCGGACAGAGCAGCACCGGCCTCCGCCTTCCCACGCGGCCTCTCGACAGGCACGACCGGAAAAGCTCGAGCGGCCGGGCGCCCGAGAGACGCCAGCCTGATGCGGCCCGCGCAGGCAGAGGTAAGGCTGGAGCACCGAGACCAACAACGCCGCACGGAGCCACCCGTGCACTCAGCCGTGCACTCAGCGCTCCGATCTCGCTCACAACCGGGGTCGGCACCGGCACAGCCCGCTCGAACAAGTCGGCCAACTGGTTGCTCACCGCCACCGCCGCGGCCGCCGCGATCCGATCGCTGGCCACGCGCCTGGCCGGCGGCGCGGCGCCCTCAATGCCGTTCAGATACCGGACGCGCACGTCCTCGCTCGGCAACTTGTCGATAGCGATCCTCCTCCCGAGCTGGGCCAAAACGGCTCGTGCGATACGACATAAACTCGGTCTCGCCTACAACCGAGCGAAACAACGGCCCGCCCAGACTCTACGCGCCCACCTGCGCTGGCGCGCTCCGCCGCACCTACGCGGCACAGGCTACGTCGCGCGTGACTGAGCCGAAGAACCGATCGAGCGAGTCGTCGACGCCGAGGCCGCGACCTACCAGGCCCGCTTCGCGGGGCTGGAGGGCTACCTGCTCGCGAAGTCGTACGCCGCTCGCCACCGCGGCGCAGAGAAGGACTACTACGACCTCGTCCACGTCCTCCTCTACAACCGGGCGGGCGGCCCGGGGCAAGCAGGAGCCCAGTTCGCCGGCGGCCAGTTCGCAGACGACGTCAAGGCCGCGCGCAACATCTTCGGCGAGATCGAGGCGAGATTCAACGACCCATCCGAGTACGCCGCCCAGAGCTACGTCCGCCAAGCTCGCCGCGTCGACCCAGAAGCAGACCCGGCACAACTCGCCCGAGACGCCGTCGGCGCGATCACCGAATTCATCGCCGCCCTCAACCTGGCCTAGCGCGTCGTAGCGGTCGCGCCACAGAGGCGGATCGAACGTGTGATCGTGGAGCATTTATGGAGCCGAGCGGGGGCAACCAGTGGCAACCGCTGCCAAATGCGCCAGGCCAGAAAACGGCTGAAACAAGCCGATCCGCAACCAGTGGCAACCCACGGCAACGGTTCCGGAGCGCATGGTAAGGAGGGGGTCGACGGTTCGAGTCCGTCAGAGGGCTCTGCAAAAGCGCCGCACGCGGGGATTTTTCGTTCAGAACGACTTGCTCTTCGTCGCACGTGCGGTGGGTATGGAGCTGTTTATGGAGCTTTCGCGTTCACGAGGTACCAGCTTCGCCGTCCGCGAAGACAACACGGCAGCTCGGCCTCCTGCGTGGGAGCCCCTTCAGCGACCGGTGATCAGAGCCATGGCGGGATAGCCAGCGCAGGCTGCATGCCGGTTGAACCTCACAGTTACGCTGCGAAAATGGTCGAACTCGCTGTAAGCGCCGCTAGATGACATCAATAGATAACCCGATCCTCAACTCGCCCTACGAGCAGCCCGACCGACATTACGAGGTGGGGCCTAACGGGCCGACCGGAGTGATCAGGGACGGCCGCCGGCCAAGTGAGTCCTGGATCCCGATCGCCATGTCCACGAAAGGCAAGAAGGGGGAGCCGGTCCAGGAGACGATCGACTTCGACGTGACCGGCGAGCGCCGGGAGCGCAACGAGCTGATCAACGAGATCCGCCGCGACGTCGCGAAGTGGCGTGGCGGCGGTCAGTACGGCGGCGTCACGCCGATCACCCGCAAGCTGCTCCAGCACTGGGCCGACAAGGACCGCGAGAACCGCGTGATCTTCGCGCAGCGCGAGGCGGCCGAGACGGCGATCTTCCTCACCGAGGTCGCGGGCCGCCACCACGCGTACGCCGACTGGCGACGGCGGCTCGAGCCCGAGAATGAGGCCTACAACGACGGGCTCCCGCGAGCCGCTCTGAAGATGGCGACGGGAGGCGGCAAGACCGTCGTCATGGCCATGGTCATCGCCTGGCAGACCCTCAACAAGGTGCAGTCGCCGCGAGATGCTCGCTTCACCAACCGTTTCCTCGTCGTCACGCCCGGGTTGACGATCCGCGACCGGCTCCGCGTGCTACTGCCCGAGGCTGCCGAGAACTACTACGACCTGCGCGACCTGATCCCCGCCGACCTCAAGGGCGGCCTCGAGCATGCCCGCATCACGATCACGAACTTCCACGCCTTCCAGCTCAAGGACGCGAAAGAGATCAAGGGCGTCGCGAAGAACACGCGCCTGCTGCTGAAGGGCGATCGCAAGGACGACCCGTTCAAGGAGACGCCGCAGGCGATGGTTAGCCGAATACTGCGCGACCTCGGGTCGGACAAGCAGCAGATCATGGTGCTGAACGACGAGGCGCACCACTGCTATGCCGACCGGCCGCTGCAGGGCGGCGAGAAGGCCGACAAGGAGCAGCAGGATGCGAACGAGCAGGCGCGCGTCTGGTTCCGCGGCCTACAGGCGATCGCAAAGCACGCCGGCATCAAACAGATCTGGGACCTCTCGGCGACGCCCTTCTACCTCAAGGGCTCGGGCTACAACGAGGGGTACATCTTCCCGTGGACGGTCAGCGACTTCTCGCTGATGGACGCGATCGAGGCCGGCATCGTGAAAGTGCCACGCACGCCGGTCGACGACGACGCGACCGACCCATTCGTCACCTACCTCCGCCTTTGGGACTACGTCGGCGATCAGCTCCCCAAGCGCGCCGCGAAGGACACGATCACGGACTGGCTCCCGCCAAAGGAGCTCGAAGGCGCGTTGCGCAGCCTCCACCGCTCATACGAGAAGGCGTTCGCGCACTGGGAGAAGGAGCTGGCGCAGTACGGCGAGACGCCGCCTGTGTTCATCGTTGTCTGCCCCAACACCGTCGTCTCGAAGCTCGTTTACGACTGGATCGCTGGCGAGCAGGTCGTCGAGGACGACGAGGTGGTCGCCCACAAGCCCGGCCAGCTCGCCCTGCTGTCGAACGTCGTCGACGGCAAGCCGCTCGCGCGGCCGCGCACCATCCTCATCGACTCGGCGCAGCTCGAATCGGGCAACGGGATGAAGGACGATTTCAAGAAGGTCGCGGCTGCCGAGATCGCGGCCTACAAGCAGGAGTACCGCAAGCGCAACCCCGGCGCCGACGTCGAGAAGATCGACGACAACGAGCTGTTGCGCGAAGTGATGAATACCGTCGGCAAGCGCGGCCTCCTCGGCGAGCAGATCCGCTGCGTCGTCAGTGTTTCGATGCTCACCGAGGGTTGGGATGCGAACACGGTCACCCACATCCTCGGCGTGCGCGCGTTCGGCAGCCAGCTCCTCTGCGAACAGGTCGTGGGTCGTGGCCTACGGCGCCGCTCGTACGCGGTCAATGACGAGGGGATGTTCGAGCCCGAGTACGCAAACGTTTACGGCATCCCGTTCCAGTTCATCTCGTCCGACAAGCCGATCAAGGATCCGCTGCCGCCGAAGCCGGTGATCAACGTCTGCGCCGTCGAGGGCCGCGAGGAGTTGCGGATCGAGTTCCCGCGGCTAGACGGCTACCGCGTCGAGCTTCCCGACGACGAGATCTGGCTTGATCTCGGCGACGCGCCCGAGTTCGAGATCGGTCCGAACACGGTGCCGAGCTGGGTCGAGATGGGCGGCGTCGTCGGCAAGCGGGAGCTGGAGGAGGGCGACCCGACGCAGTACCGCCCCCAGCAGGTCGCGTTCGCCGTCGCGAAGCGCATCCTCGACGCCAACTTCAACACCGTCGACGACAGGCGACCCTGGCTCTTCCCCCGGCTGGTCGAGATGTGCCAGGCGTGGATCGAGGAGCGCGTGGTCGTGTCCGGCGGCTACAGCCTCGGGTATCTGATGACGATCACGGAGGCGCGGGTGCTCGCCGCCGAGGCGGTGTGGAACGCGATCGTGCGGCAGGAGGGCAACCGACGCGAGCGCCTGCGTCCGATGATCAACCGCTTCGATCCCGTCGGCTCGACCGGCGAGGTCGACTTCCAGACCCGCAAGCGCACCGTGCCGACGGAGAAGTCCGAGGTCTCCCACGTCACCCTCGACGGCAAGGACGGGAACACCTGGGAGCAGCTCCTCGCGAGCGAGCTCGAGTTGAACCCGAACGTGAAGTCGTACGTGAAGAACGACCACCTGGGCTTCACGATCCCCTACGTGCACAAGGGCCGGAGCCACAGCTACACCCCGGACTTTCTCGTCCGGCTCGAGCACGGCGACGACGGGGTCGTGCGTACCCTCGTCCTCGAAGTCTCCGGCAGCCAGAAGAGTCCTGGGCCGACGCGCCAGAAGGCGACCACGGCGCGCGACTCCTGGTGCGTCGCAGTCAACAACCACGTCGGCTTCGGCCGCTGGGGCTACGTCGAGATGACGAACCCGCACGAGTTCAAGTCGCGCCTCGCCGACGCGATCCAGGCGCTCTACGGCGACACGCCGATCATCGGCGACCCCGATCGCCTCGACTTCGAGCTGGCTTCCCGTGGCTAGTGGCGGGAAGAAGCAAGCCGGGCCGACGCCGGTCGACTCGATCACCCACGACGACAAGCGGACCAACATCCCCACCGCCGATGCGCACGCGTTCGTCGACCCGGCGATCGAGGACGTTCGCAAGGTTCGCTACGCGCGCGACGAGAGCCTCGATCCGCAGCTTGTCTGGCGCGGGAAGTACCCCCCCGCCAACGAGATCGGCGAAGCCGAGTCCGATCTCGTCACCGACGCGCCGCCCATCTACATCCAGGAGAAGATCGACCCCCGCGTCCTGATCGAGAATCTCCGCCGCACGGCCGAGAAGCCCGAGGACGAGCCGGAGCTGACGCTCTTCGATTCGTTCGACGGCCTCGAAGGGCTCGACCAGGTCGATTTCTACAAGCACGACGCCAACTGGTCGAACCGGATGATCCTCGGCGACAGCCTGCAGGTGATGGCATCACTTGCCGAGCGCGAGAAGCTCCGCGGCAAGGTACAGATGGTCTACATCGACCCGCCGTATGGAATCAAGTTCGGGTCGAACTGGCAAGTCCGCGTCGATCAGCGTGGCGTGCGAGACGGAAACCTCGACGACGCTGCGCGTGAGGCGGAGCAAATCAAGGCGTTCCGCGATACCTGGGAACTCGGCGTCCACTCATATCTGAGCTACCTGCGTGACCGGCTTATTGGGGCTCGCGAACTCCTCAGCGAGAGCGGAAGCTGCTTTGTCCAGATCGGAGACGAGAATGTGCACCTCGTTCGCGGCCTTCTGGACGAGGTATTCGGCAGCGAGAATTTCTACGCCCAGATCAACTTTAGGACGACTCCGGGACAAACCGCCGACGTCATGGCTGGGGTTGTCGATCACATCCTGTGGTACGCGAAGTCTCGGGAAGTCGCCAAGACGAGAGCGTTGTTTCGCGAACGCGACGCTCGCGAGATAGGCAATCTCTATGGGGCTACGGACTCGAACGGACAGGCGTGTGGTTATGCCAGTCTCGCTTCCGCATCCGGCGGCTCAACAACATCGTTCAGCTTCGAACTTGGCGGAAAGACGTTTTCGCCACCGTCTGGACGAGGGTGGCGTACCAACGAGGCCGGCATGCATCGACTCATCCTGGCCGAGCGCATTCACCCCGCGTCGCGTACCGCTCATTTCGTCAGATATCCGGAGGACTTCCCCGTAACGCCAATGACCAACCTGTGGTCCGACGTCATTGAGTCCACGTTCGTTGTCGAACGTTGGTACGTGGTTCAAACTAGCGCCAGAGTCATTGAGCGCTGCATGCTTATGTGCACCGACCCTGGTGACCTCGTCGTCGATCCGACATGCGGGTCGGGGACATCGGCATTCGTCGCCGAGCAGAGGGGGCGTCGCTGGATCACGATCGATACCTCACGCGTGGCTCTTGCATTGGCTCGTCAGCGTTTGATGGGGGCGAGGTTTCCGTGGTATCTGCTTGCAGATTCGGACGATGGCCATGCCAAGGAGCAGGAACTCACGGGCCAGGTTCTTCCACGACACCAGTTCGCGGAAGACATCCGGCTGGGCTTCGTCTATCAACGCGTCCCGCACGTCACGCTGAAGTCGATTGCCAATAACCCGGACATCGGGGAGGGAATGACTCGCGGGCAAATCGATACAGCGATCAGTCGCCACGCCGACTTCGAGGTGCTGTTCGACAAGCCGTACGAATCCAAGAACAAGGTGCGGGTCGCCGGCCCCTTCACCGTCGAGTCTCTGAGCCCGCACCGCTCGCTCGCCTTCGGCGCCAGCCCGGAATCCCTCTCCGAGTCCGAAGCTACGAAGGACGCCGACGCGCCTAAGTTCGAGCAGTCGATCCTCGACAACCTCGCGAAGGCCGGCATCCAGAACGGCCGCCGCCAGGAGCGGATCGCTTTCGCGGCGGTCGAGACCTACGCGGGCGAGTACATCCAGGCGATCGGACTGCGCGACGGGGAGGCGGACGGGGACGCGCCGTCCCGGATTGGGATAGCGATCGGGCCGCAGTACGGCACCGTCAGCCCGCCGTACGTGAAGAAAGCGGCGCGGGAGGCCCTCGAGGCGGAGGACGTCGACCTGCTCGCGATCCTCGGCTTCGCCTTCGACCCACAAGTCACCGGCCTCACGCAGGACGACGGCGTCAGCATCGAGGCCTCCGACGACGGCTTCGCCAGCGTCGCGAGCGTCCGCAAGCTCGGCCGCATCCCGGTACTGATGGTGCGGATGAATGCCGACCTCCTCATGGGCGAAGAGCTGAAGAAGAACGGAGCCGGCAACCTCTTCACTGTCTTCGGCGAGCCGGACATCGCATGGGACGAGACCGAGGACGGAATCGTCGTCGACCTCAGGGGCGTCGACATCTACGACCCGACAACCGGCGAGGTGCGGAGCAATAGCACCGACCAGATCGCGCTCTGGATGATCGATACCGACTACGACGAGGAGTCATTCTTCGTCCGGCACTGCTATTTCACGGGCGGCAACGACCCGTACAAGCGGCTCAAGACCGCGCTGAAGGCAGACATCGACGGGGAGGCCTGGGAGTCGCTCTACAGGACCGTCTCACGCCCATTTCCCAAGCCGGAGACCGGCAAGTTCGCCGTCAAGGTAATCAACGACTACGGCGACGAGGTCATGAAGGTCTTCGAGGTCTGACGGCAGGGGCTCGAGGGCGAGGGGCAACGTGACGAGCTACACAACGGCGCAGGCCGAGGCGATCGCCTGCCTGGATGAGCCGCTGCAGATCATTGCCTGCGCCGGCTCGGGAAAGACGCAGGTCATCTCGCAGCGGATCGCATCGATCCTCTCGCTTCCCGGCGTCGAGCCGCGGAACGTCGTCGCGTTCACGTTCACCGAGAAGGCGGCCGCAGAGCTCCAGGACAGGATCTATTCGATCCTCGAGCAGGAGGGAGTCGACCGACTCGGGCTGGCGGAGATGTACGTCGGGACGATGCACGGGTACACCCTCGACCTGCTGCAGCGGCTTGTTCCCGAGACCTTCAAGTTCTCAGTACTGACGGACATCACCTCGCGTCTCCTCGTCGACCGGAACAGCAAAAAGTCGGGCCTGACGGTCTGCCCGACGAGCTCTCCCGGCACGCCGACGCTGCGCCGCTACATCCACTCGAAGCTCTTCCTGCAGGCGACCAGCGTTCTCCGAGAGGACGCCATCAACTGGAACCTCATTCCTGACGGCGTGGAGTCGTCGTTCAGCGACTACATGAAGCTGATCTACGAGAAGGCGTATTTCGATTACACCGAGATCATCAACCTGGCCGTTCAGTTCCTCGAGGGTGACGAGGACGACGACAGCGAAGCGGCCACGGTGCGCGGCCACGTGCGTGACGACATCCGCTACGTCGTCGTCGATGAGTACCAGGACGTCAACCCTTTGCAGGAGCGCCTTGTCCGGGGACTGACGCAGTTCGGCGCGAACCTTTGCGTCGTCGGCGACGACGATCAGACGATCTACCAGTGGCGGGGCAGCGAAGTTACGAACATCGTCACGTTCGCCGACCGGTACGCCGGCGTCCACCAGGTAACGCTCGCCGAGAACTTTCGCTCGAGCGAGGGCGTCGTCGAAGTCGGGAAGTCAGTCGCCGAGCGGATCCCCGTCGGCAGTCGCCTGCCAAAGGCGATGGTGCGGGCGGGACATCAGAGCTGGGTGCGGGGAGACCTGATCGCTCGCGATTTCGCGGACGAGGACGACGAGGCCACGTGGATCTGTGATCGCATCGAGGCGATGTGCGGGCTCGCCTTCGAGGATGCGGCCGAGGGCGACGCGCGGGGCCTCTCGTGGTCCGATTTCGCCGTGCTGTTCCGGTCGGTCGCGAAGGACGCCGACCCGCTGGTCGCGGAGATGCGGCGGCGCGATATCCCTTACGTCGTCAAGGGCCTGAATCGCCTCTTCGACAGCCCAGAGATCACAGCCGTCGTCGGCGTGTTCCGCTACATGGCAGGTCTCCTGGAGGCCGCCGATCTATTGGTTCTCTGGCAGGACGCCAATCTTCTCCCCCCGAGTGGCGATTGGACGGCGGCACTCGCGGTCCTGGACGAGAGTCGCGACTTCGACCGGGGAGAGCGGTGGGGCGTTTACAACATCCAGCGCCTCTACCTCGAGTTTCTAGCGGCGCTCGGCTTGCGGGAAGAAACCCTTCCGGGTGACCCGGTGCGGCGCGAGCTCGTCTTCTATCAGCTCGGGAAGTTCAGCCAGACGATCTCGGATTTCGAGGCGATCTACTTCAATACCGAGCCAGCGCAGAAGTACGAGTCGTTCGCCGGCTGGCTTGAGCACCAGGCTCCCGACTACTACGCGGAATCTGACGCCGACGTGGGGTACGCGACGCCCGACGCGGTCACGCTCACAACAGTGCATCAGGCCAAGGGGATGCAGTGGCCAACCGTCTTCATTCCCTGTCTCCGCAAGAACCGTTTCCCGTCGAAGCGGCACGGCGGGCTCGGCCTCTTCCACGTCATCCCGGAGGCGGCGATCGCCGATGCCGATCGCTACCGCGGCACGGTCGACGACGAGACACGCCTCTTCTACGTCGCGGTCACGCGCGCTGAGAAGTACCTGTTCGTGTCGTTCTCGCCCGGCTCGAATCAGCTCTACAAGAAGCGGTCGCCTTTCTTCGACCACTGTGCGAGCCAGCAATGGTTCTCCACCAAGGGTCCCGGAGTGCCGGCGGACGCCGCTCGGCTCGAACCTCGAGCCCGTCACGAGACGCCCGAAGTCACGTTCTCGTTTTCGGAGCTGAAGTACCTGTTCGAGTGCCCGTACCAGTTCAAGCTGCGCTTCCTCTACGGCTTCAACCCGCCGCTGCACGAAGCGCTGGGCTACGGGAAAGGCCTGCACGACGCCCTGTCGGAGGTGCACAAGCGTGCTCTAGCCGGCGACATCGTTGGGAACGATGAAGCCGAGGAGCTCGTCGATCGGCACCTGCACGCGCCATTCGCGTACCCCGCCCTGCGCCAGACGCTGCACGACGGGGCTGTGAAGTCCGTCCAGCGCTATCTCGACGAGCACGGATCGACGCTGGAAAAGACCGTGCACAGCGAGAAGGAGATCCAGGTGCACGTCGCTCCCGGCATCACCGTTGCTGGCCGCATCGACCTCGTCCGACGCCTGGACACGGACGAGCTCTCGATCGTCGACTTCAAGTCGACCGCCCGTGCACAGGACGAGGACGTCACGCGCGACCAGCTCCACGTCTACGCCGTCGGCTACGAGGAACTCACTGGCGAGCGGGCAGACCTCATCGAGGTCCTCAACCTTGATGAGGAAGGCAAGACGATCCGCGAGGAGGTCGAGGAGCCGCTCCTCGTCGGCGTGCGTGCGCAGATCCGTGACGCGGGCGACTCTCTGCGCGAGAACAACCTTCCGCGCCTGGCCGCATGGGGCGAACAGTGCAGCAAGTGCGACCTCGCCGAGTTGTGCCGCGACGTCCCTGCATCGGAGAAGGCGGCGCGGCGCTCGGCGTCCGGCCGCTAGAGGCGGCTAACTCAGTGAGTTCTCCGCAGCGGCCCAGGTTGGGACGCGCCGCGCGGCGGCACACGGTGACGTTGGAAGGCCGGGCTCAGCGGGTGCGCAGTCGCCTTCGAAGGACGAATCGACATCAACGTCGGCAGCAGCACACGTTGCTGATCGGGCGGATCTAGGCTAAGCACTCGGGAGGCGACGAGACGAATGATGGGCAGCATGAGATCTGACCGGCGCGTCGGAGCCGATAGGCCGCTCAGATGAACTCGTCGAACGTCCCTGAAGCACGGCTACGTGAGGGCGACCTGATCCCGGATCACGCGCTGACCGAGCGCGAACGGGATGAGTTCAAGCACACAGAGATCGCCGAACGAGTTGCCGAACTCGTAACGACTGCCGAACCTCCTTTGAATGTCGCACTGTTCGGGTCGTGGGGATCTGGGAAGTCAAGCTTCGCCACGCTGCTGAAGAAAGCCCTCGCGGCGCACCAAATGAAGACGGTCGTGATCGTCTACGACGCCTGGAAGTACAGCGGAGACGCACTACAGCGCACGTTTATTGCCGAAACCGCCGACCAGCTCGGCATCGACGACGAGTACTTCACAAGTCAGCTCGCCCAGGCAGTCGAGAAAGAGCAGGTCGACCTCAAGCAGTCGAGCGGTCGACAGACAAAGGCCCATCTGAAGTGGGTATGGCACTCGCTCGTTCCGGTCTTTGCTGCGGTCGTCGCATCGGTGCTCGGGATCATCGCATTGGCGAGCTGGGCGGCTAACCGAAGTGTCAGCCGAGAGTTCTTGAGCCACGCGTGGCTATGGGGCGTGCCGTTCTTAGTCGCATTCTTGGGCGCCGTCGTCAAGCCCATCGCCGACACAGCAAAAATGCGAGTCACAGAGGGACCGCCATCCGAAGAAGCTTTTGAGAAGCGCTTCAAAGCGCTCTTGAGAAGGGCTGCGAAGCAGAAGGGTTACGACCGCTTCATCTTCTTCATCGACGAGCTAGATCGCGTCGCACCGAAAGACGTGATTGCAACGCTTAGCGTCGTTAAGAACTTCCTCGGGCAGAAGAACGCTGTATTCGTAGTTGCTGCCGATAAGCAGGTACTCGAGCACGCATTCAAGAGGCTGCCGCAGGCAACGCCAACGAACGAGGATGAGCCGTATTACAGCTCGGCGAGCGAGTTCCTTGACAAGATCTTCCAGTACCAGCTCGCTCTTCCACCTCTGCGCGGATCGTCGCTTTTTCGTTTCGCCCATGACCTTGTGACTGACCGAGCTGACGGCGTCTGGGCCGAGCTCAAAGCAACTGATGCCGATGGACGCCTACTCGACGGTGTGCTGTATGTGCTCATTCCGTCGCACGTCCGCAGTCCACGAAGGGTGAAGGTCCTGCTGAACAACTTTGCGACAAATGCCCGGATCGCTCAAGCGCGAGGCGTCGACTGGTTGGGTCGCTCACGAGAGATTGCGAAGCTCACTGTCTTTCAGACGGAGTTCCCCCTTCTTGCTGCCGACCTTGATCTCGAGCCGCGCCTGCCGACGCTTCTGTTGGACAGTGCCGGCTACGTCTTGTCAGAGCGCACGCGCAGACTCCTCGAGCGTCACGCAGTCGCTGAAAAACCAACGACGGCTCTCGATGAGGGAAATGCGGCTGCACGTGCCGACGCAACGGCGGCCGCCACTGCCCAAACGCCTGGCGTCCCGGATGCGCCAGACGAGCTTGCTGGCGCCACCGACACGCTCATCGTCTCTGCAACCGACCAACCGAAGCTCGTCGGCGTCCAGCGAGAGAACCTGCGCCGCTACCTGACGCGAACGCAAGACGTGCCAAACCCGAGTCGGCAGCTTCTATTTCTCGAACCTGGCGGCTCGGCCGAAGGCCTTTCCGACCCCGAGCTTGGCGAGTTGCTCGAGGCGGAAGCGATCGACAATCCTGCGGCGGTCTTGACAGCAGCTCGAGGAAGGACGAGAGAAGAACAGCAGGCGATCATCCGCGTACTCGCCGGCATGTCCGAGCAGGCATACGCCGAAGAGCGCTCTAACATCATCACGGCGCTGCTCGACGTCGTACGGCTGGTCGACCTCGATCTCGGCGCAAGCCTCGGCCCCGCAGCGAGTGCGGTTGGGGCGTTCGCTCGATTGCAAGGGCTGCAAGAGCGTCAGCTCACCGGAGCGCTGCGGGTCGGCATTGCGGCAGATCGCGCCGGCGGGGATGCGAGCCTACGGGACACGGTGCTTGCCGACCAGCGGCTTCTCACGGATGTGAATCGAATTCGGGCTGTTGCGGATCTTCTCGATGACCTGCCACCGGAGGCAGCGGCCCGCTCGCAAGAGGCGGTTGGTGAATACCTCGATACGACAAGCGACGTATTGACAGAACCGCTTCGACTGGTCTCGCCGCAGGCAGCCGAGGCTCTGATCAAGGCGGTACGCGCTCCTCTCCAGAAGCTCATCGAAGGAGCGGTGCTCGACGACGCGACGACGCTGATTGCCGATCTGTTCGACGCTCTGGACGATCGGACGACTGATGCGCCCGAAGCACGGCTTGAGTTGATGTGGACTCTCGAACTAGCCGGAACGGATGTTGCCTACGGAGCCGTTGCCGAGCACGCTGACGCCGCACTGACCGCCAGCGGCACATCGCAGATCGCGAACAGCGTGGCCTTGAAAGCCCTCGGCGCAGCACCCGCCGGACACTGGCAGCTCTGGATGCGATGGCTCGACGAGAGCGCCGCCAAGTACGACGCCCAGAAGCAGATGGCAGAGCTCGCACTGATCCGGATCGCGGGACTGTTACCGCAAGCCGAAGAGGATCAAATCGAGACGGCCCGCACGCTCACGATGAAGGTGGTCGCCGTCGCGGGGTTGCTGGACGATGACATCAGTGCACCGCTGACCACCACAGTGCAGGGAGCTCTTGAGACGCTCGCTTGGTGGAGCGGCGGTGGGGACTTCCTACGCCACGAGAAGATCCACCGGCTCGTCCGCGACCTCGCCCCCGCCATCGGGGCTTCGACAGCATCCACGTGGGCCGACCTCCGGTATGCAGATCTCGTCCGCGGTATTTCGAACGCCGGGCTGGTAGCGATCGTTTTCCAGGCCGTTGCCGACTGGATCGACGATCTCAAGGCGGAGCAGCTGCGCGATCTCGCAACACGTCTCTCAACTGCGCCGCTTTCGGGAGATCAGACAACTGACGTCGAGCTGGTCGCGGCGCGCACCGAACTATGGATTCAGGCGCGAGCTGCCAAAGAAGATGTCAGCGCCGCGCCTTACACGATTACGTTTGATCAGATCGCGGCAGCGACCAAACCGGTCACAGCGCGCGCAGAGCACGTCTTCCGCTCTTGGTTCCTCCGTGCTCGGCTGTCGCCGGCGGACGTCTTGAAGTTGATTCCCCTCATTGGCCGCTCACCGACACCAGGAGAGGCTGAAACGCTTCGAGAGTGGCTTACAGGACTGTCCTCCGCTTCTCAGAGGACGGAGTTCTTGACTGGCCTAACAGAGTCAAGCGGCGAGCAACTCGAATGGATACGCGCTGCCGTATCGACGACGACTCGTGATTACGCAGAAGAGGTCGTTGCCCACGCGGTGGCATCTGATGCCATGAAGGCCTCCCGATCTGAAGAACGTCGATCGGCGGTAGACAAGTTGCTCGCCCTCAACCCATCCACGTCGGCGAGTCAAGCCGTCGTTGGCGAACTCGTAGTCTGGCTTCTGGAGCGGAATCAGAAGGTCGACTTCGACATCGCCCTCGTAGCGGTGAGCGGCCTAGGTCAAAGCCACGGGATGGGCCGAAAGATCGGTGATGCGTTCCGAAAGGCGTGCGAGCAGCTCGGGCGGAAGATTCCGGCCGGCGACAAACCCCGATTCGAGCAGGCACGGATCGTGCTCGCTCAGTCGTACTTCGAGCGTCCAAAGAAGAAAGGATTGAAGGGCATGCTTCGACGCTGAGTTCCGCTCGCGGGCACCGCCCCTACACAGACCTTGCATGCCGAAGAGCGCCGGCACGAGCAGCCGTACCGTCTGTCATCGCGTGTGCCGTCGGATCTGGCATCGAATCTGTAGTCGGGTCCCGGACCCGATGCCCCATCTGCTGCAAAGCCGCCGCACGTTCGCCGCTTCCAGCTTCGGTTCTGCTCGCGACGAGGGTGCGGAATTGACCTGGTTGCAAGGATGGGACGGGCGCGTCGGCGCCGCGGCCATCGCCGCGCCGCCCGCCTAACGCTTAGCCGGCGCGCGAGCGCGGCTCCCGGGGGAGCCTGTGTGGGGGCCGTTCTGTCGGCCGTTCTGTGGGCCGTTCTGTCGGCCGGTCCGGACCGGCCCATCCGTACACGGTCGAAGCTCCTGCACACCGGCCGTTTCGGTGCTGGCGTAGAGCTCGCGACATGGTGGTGGAAAGGCGTGTTGTACCGGAGATGCCGCGTCGGCGGCTGTGGCCGCGGACTGGAAGAGCCTCCGGAGTGGAGCTAAGGTCGTCGACCCGCTAGACAAATGCCCCGGCGGCGCCGTTACGCGCCCCGGGGCCGGCAACGGAGGTGATGCTCCGATGCAATCGAAGGCTAACCAGCGGCCGCGGCGGCGGCCGGTCGCCCGCCATCCCGGCATCTACTACCGGCCCCGTCCTGGCGGCCGTGTCGGACCGCCGTACGAGATCGCCTATCTCGACTCGACCGGCCGGCGCCGCTGGCAAGTCGTTCACGGCAGCCTCGCCGACGCCGAAGCACGGCGAGCGGAGTTGCAGCTGCGCCGCCATCGGGGTGAGCGGATCGAACCGACCACGCAGCGCTTCGCCGAGTACGCGCTTGCATGGGTCGAGCGGCAGTCGACCCGCGACCGCACCCGCGAGGTGCACAGCTGGGCGCTTCGCCAGCATCTGATCCCGTACTTCGGCAGACGCCGGATCGATCAGATCACGGTCGACGACGTCGCCGCCTTCATCGTCGTGCTGCAAGACAAGGGCTTGCGCGGCTCGACCGCGAACACCGCGCTGCGCTCGCTGTCGCGCATCCTCTCGTACGCCGCCCGGCGAGGAGCGATCCCGATCAACCCGCGCAGTCAGCTCGAACGCGGCGAGCGGCCGAAGCTGAACGACACACGACCGCACCGGATCCTCAGCCTCGACGAAATGCACGCCGTCCTCGCGAATAGCGAGTGCATGCTCTACCACTGCCTGCTCGAGCTGCTGTTCACGACAGGGCTGCGCATCGGCGAGGCGCTCGGACTCGCCGTCGGCGACCTCGACATCGTCAACGCCGTGATTCGCGTCGAGTGCCAGCTCGGCCGCGACGGAACCCGCAGCCCGCTCAAGACCGAGGAGTCACGCCGGGCGATCGACATCCCACCGCAGCTGATGCGGCGGCTCGTCGCTCTTACGCGCGAGCGCGGAACCCATGGCGACCCGGAGGCGTTCGTGTTCGCGAGTCGCAACGGCAGCGGCATCGAACGGAAGGTCGCCCGCGAGGCGCTCAAGCGAGCCGTCAGCAAGGCCGGCATCACCGCCCCCGGCCCGACTCTTCATGACCTCCGCCACAGCCACGCGAGCATGCTGATCGCGCTCGACACCTCGATCGTCGAAATACAGCGACGGCTCGGCCACCGCAAGCCCGACACGACCCTGCGCATCTACGCGCACGAGTGGAAGTACAACGCCGCACGCCGCAGCCAGGTCGGACGCCAACTCGGCGAACTCTTCGAAACCAGCCGGCAGCTCACACCGCCGGAACGGAAACCGCTCGCGCTTCCACCTGCCGGAGGCACCAGCACGCACGAAGCCTGACAGCAGCCGCGCTCAGCCCGCCCGCAGGACATCTCAATAGCGCTTGCCGTCAGCGATCTCTCCGCCGAGATCGGCAGCCGGCAAGCCGGCAGCCCCCGGGGTAGTCGGGGCGCGCAACTGATTAGCGAAGCTCTCTGTCCAGAGCCTCTCGCCGACCAGCAGACCGAACTCAATCGTCACCGGTCGCCAACTGGAACCGCCGTAGATCGGACGCACGAACAGCGGCGTGCCGGGATGTCGGGCCGCGTGACTTTCCATTCGCCGCCAAAGGCGCCCCTCGCGCGAGCGTCCCCGGTTGAGCACGGTGAGCTGCGGAAAGAGGTTGAGATCGAGCCCGCCACCAGCGGCGTGCGCCACCAAGTGACCGCGATCGAGCCCGGCGCGAGACCACGAAAGCGGGTTCGGCACGAAACCGGCAAGCCGAGCACGGTCGCGCTGCTGATCAGGAACCCGCGAGAAGCCCCACACGGCAACCGCGCGATCGTCGCCCGACTCTGGCGCACGCCACAGCGTCGGCGCCGCGTCGAACAGAAAGATGAGGCTGCCCTGGCGGATCTCCAACACCTCTGTCACCCATGGTGTCGCTGTCCGGTACGCCGCCAGCCACTTAGGCTCCAGTGCCTCGCGCACGAATTCTTCCCACCGCGACGCGTTCGGAGTGCCAACGGCCGCGAGCGCGGCGTAGTCAATTTCGGCGGGCACCATCAGTGCTCCAGCTTGCACGCCCTGTACTCCGTTCGCGGTTTTCTAGGAGACGAGTGTCACCCAGACAGCCGCCACTCGAGAGGCTCGTCCAGCTTGGGACGAAGACCGCAGCATGGTGCGGGCCGCGTGAGCCGTGATCGCCCTCGCTGTGCGCAGGCTCGAGCTCGGCTGCTGACTCATCTGCTTCAGGCCCCTTCGAACTCACTCTGCTTCGAGGTCCTAAGCAAGTCTGCGAACGTCGAGATATGCGATCCCGGACAGGCCCGTGACCACCACCGATGATGGAGGGACAATCGCCACAGCGAAGAGCGGCGTGCCCAAAGGAATTACCAAGAGTGACGTCCGTTCGGTCCCCCAAACCCGGACGCTCCCATCGAGGCCCGCGCTGACGATCACCTCCTCCCCGCAGAGTTCACCAAGTGCGACTGCTTCCACCGCGCCAGCGTGGCCCTGCAGAGGATCGCCGCTAGCTTTCTGGTCCTCGTTCCAGACACGCACTGTTCCATCCTGACCGCCGCTCACGATCACTCGCTTTTCGCCGAAGTTGCCGATCGCTACTGAGTTCACCCAGCCCAGGTGTCCGGTGAGGGGATCCCCACGAGGTCGCCCGGCTTCGTGCCACAAGCGGACCGTGCCGTCGCCGCCGCCACTGACGATCACCTTTTCCTCACGGATTTGGCCGATCGCTACGGTTCTGACAAACGATACGAGGCCCTCGGTGTGATGAGTGAACGGGTCGCCGCGCGGCGTGCCGTCTGCGTTCCATACGCCCACTGTTCCGTCGAAGTTCCCGGTCACAATCACTTGTGTCCCGGCGAGATCGCCGACCGTTAGAGCTTCGATCCTGCCCTCGGCTGAAAACGCGCGACGACGAGCTCCGTCGGCGCTCCATATGTGCACCGTCCAGGAGTTACTGCTGACGATTACCTTCTCTCCCCCCAACTCACCGGTCGCCACCGTCCGCATCATCCTGTTCACGCCACTTTTCCGAGCGACCAGCGGTTCGCCGCTAAGGGTTCCGTTCGTATGCCATACGCGAACCACACCATCTTCGCTGCTAGTGACAATCCTTCTCTCGCCGCCGAGATCCCCCACGGTCACTGCACGCGTGTCCCCGATTGAACCGGCGAGATCCTCGTTGCGGGTGCCGTCTGCTGGCCAGACGCGCACCGTGTTGTCCAATCCTCCGCTGATCAACACGGGTTCTCCGCCCAGATCACCGATGGCCAGCGAGGCGATTCCGCCGCCGTAGTTGATATGGCCCGCGAGCGGCGGGCTGCGGAGAGAGCCATCTGCATTCCAAACTCTCAAGGTGCCGTCCCAGCTAGCGCTGACGATCACGGAGTGCCCGGCAATGTTTGTAACGGCGACTGCAGACACGCCGCTCGTGTGGCCCGTGAGCGGCTCGCCACGAGGCGTACCGTCGGCGTTCCATATGCGCACCGTCTCGTCGGTTGCGGCGCCGCCGCTAACGAACACGTCCTCGCCGTCCAGCTTGCCGATCGCGACTCCGTTAACCCATGCGGTGTGGCCGTGAAGCGGATCGCCACGCGGCGTGCCGTTCGCGTGCCACACTCTCATTGTCCCGTCCTGACCAGCGCTGACGATCACCTGCTCCCCGCTCAGTTCACCTATCGTTAGCGCGCTCACTCCTCTTGCGTGGCCGGCCATTGGGGAGCCACACGCGGTGCCGTCCGCGTGCCATACCCTGACTGTTCCGTCGTAACTACCGCTGACGATCGCCTCCGCACCGCATAGCTCACCGATCACAACCGCTGCGACCGAGCCGGCGTGGCCGGTAATCGGCCTCCCTCGGAGGGTCCCGTCCGTGTTCCATACGCGGAGCACTCGATCGATGCCCCCGGTGACGATCACCTTATCCCCGCCGAGCTTGCCGATCGCGACGGTGAGCACGCCTGTGGTGTGACCAGTTAACGGCGCCAGAAGAGGAGTGCCATCCGGTCGCCACACCCGGGCTGTGCCGTCTCGGCTGCCGGTGACGATCACCGTCTCTTCGCCTATGTCGCCGAACGCCAGAGCGTTCACCCCGCCGGTGTGGGCAGTGAATGAAAAGTGCGCGCTGTCGCGGGTCCAATGCGCCCACTTGCATGACCATGTTGATTGCGACCGCGCTACTTCAGTTTCGAAGCGATTCGCCAGGCTGGTGAATCCAAACTGGCGAGCTGACAGTTCGAGCAAGGATGCTCGTCCTGCCGCGCTCGAAGCCGCTCGTAGCTGACTGGCGAGGCGACTCAGCGCCGCCGCGGTTGCCTTTGACTCTGGACTTCGGGCTCGGACGATGAGGCTCGGGTCCAGGCGCGCGGGGTCCGAATGAACGAAGAAAGCCGGATCGGTGAGTAGCGCGTCGAGTACTTCGCTCTTGCTTCCTGCCTCAATGGCGTGACGGAGAAGCCACCGGCGGGTGTAGTCGTCCGCGTCTGGCCATTCAGGGCGCCGATCGCCGGGAACCGCTCGGTATAGATGCTCGGCGATTCGTTGTTGCCGGTACTCATAGTCATCGCCACGTAGATGATCGATGATCGCTTGGTGAAATAGCCGGTAAAGCGGGGTGTCCTCGAGAAGACCACGATGCCCGACGCGACGTGTCGATTCTTCGACCAGGTAACCCGCATCGGAGAGCACGCAGTCATGGATCTCGACCTTCATCCGGTTGTCGTCCCACTCATGTGGAAATGTCCCGTCGCCTGCGACGGCTCGCGTCAAGTGAACCAGTGCAACGTCACTTGCTGCGAGTCCCTCGCCTTCCGTGTATGCGAGCGCACGGAGTACGGCTAGTACTTGCTCACGGCGCTCAGCGAAGTGATGGAGATACAGTTCAAACGCGCCGCCTATCTCACGTGGATAAGCTACGTCGAGGAGCGGTGCTCGCCGGACTGCGAGCGTGGTGAGCAGCGCAACCAGGAAATTACCGGCGGCGGCAGTGGCGATTCCGTCAGCGAGTTGCTGACGGCGCTGTTCGGAAGTATCCGCACTCAGCGGCCGAATGCTCTCTCCGATTCCGAGCAGCAGGCGATTGACGTAGCGCTGGGTCCCGGCCGTCTCAACGACATCATCGAGGTTGATCACCTGGTGTGGATCTCTGACTTCGAGACCCAGTGCGGTAAGAAGTTCGCCACTTCCGGGATCCGAACGGCGAGGCGCACGGCGCCGTGTGCCTACGACGCATCGGAATGTTGCCGGGCCGGCGGCTGCTGCGATCGCGCGCAGCATTAGGGCAAGCCTTCGCGGCTCGGGCACTGATGCGATCTCGTCGTTTCGCGCCTCGTCGAGCGCATCGAGGACGATTCGAAACGGCACCTGCCCCTGGTGACGCGTCGCTATCTCGTGTCCGAGACGAACCCCAAGCTCATGAACACGCTCCTCATCCAATGGTTCTGTCCGCGGTGGCTCGATCGGAAGTCCACCGGCCGCGATGATCCGGCGGGCAACGTGGCCGCACGACCGTCCACGGGCATGGACCGCCAAGGCGAGCATGCCTTTATCGGGAAGCGTTCCCGCCTTAGCTTCCTCGATCACTGCACGCGGCACCGTTCGCCTATAGTCGCCGTCGGCCATCGTTGCGAGCCGCGCAATCACAGCGGACTTGCCTGCCCCAGGCAGCGCCGTCACGGCGACGAGCGCCAGGTGAGAATCATCGCTGCGCAGCATGTTGATCAGTTCGTGGAGAATTTGAGCGCGGCCACTGAAATGCCAGCCGGCGCTGAGACCAGTCGCCGCGCCCACACCAGCCGGTAGCCCGCGCGCCGCCGGATCCCAGTGCGTTCTAAGCGCGTCACCTTCATGCCGGAGGCGCCGCCGTGGCAGCTGAAGCAGCCGAGGAAGGTAGTGGACGATCGTACGCCACGGGATCATGTAGCCGACTCGAATATCCGAGGCCGTACTCTGGGCCACAGCAATGCCGGCAACGGATTCGAGTTGTACGTCCCACACCGGGCCTCCGCTAAAGCCGCCTGTGACCCTTTCGCCATGGCTGGTGGCGTACTCGATCTTCGCCCATTCCGGACCCGCCAGCCCACGCTGCCCGTCGGGTCCGGCTGGTCCGCCGATCTTGCCTCGGGCAAGCGTTGAGCCAGCATGTTCAGGGAATCCGTGGATTACGCACTCAATGTCCACCCACTCGGAAAGGCTCGGGCCAAGCGGAGCCGGAAAGGCATCGAGCGGCGGCAAGTACCCATCTTCGATCTCGAGCAGCGCGATGTCCCCGGGCTTTTCCGGCCCAGGCCCTGCAGGCGGATGCCAGCCTTCTTTCACTACCCGCGCAAAGCAGGGTTCTCTGCTCGCACTGCTCGGGAACTGCACCTGCACCCGCTGTTCTGGTGACTCCTGTGGTACCCGGCCGTCTCCGTATCCCAAGGCGATGGCGACAACATGCGCGCAGGTCACGATCAGGCTGTCGTCAACGAGACAGCCAGCACCTTGCACCTCGCCATCGACGTTGTGAAAACGGACAAGCCAGGGTGGCAGCTGCGGACTCCACGGCGATAGCAGCGCTCCTCGAGCATTGCTACCGACCCCGTCAGAATCCCGGTTAACCGCGGCCAGAGCGGCCCACGCGTGCCTTCGCACCGTCTTTCATCTCAGGCGTGAGTCTCAAGCGCACAGTGTGGGTCGTGCCCGTAGACGCCGTCGCGGTACCGCCGACCGAAACGAGCCAGAACTTGATGCCCGCCTCGCCCTTTCCCTCTTTGGACACAATGACCTGAAGCTCAAGGTCGATGTCGCCAAGCACAAAGCGAAGCTTCTCATCCTCGCCGTGTTCCATGGATTCGGTGAGTTGGCTTCGCAGCTGTCGGATCGCATCCGTCAACAGGACCTCCGGCATACCCAGACTCCTAGTTCGCTTGAATCAGCCTGAACATCTGATGATCTGTCACCCGCCGCTCATTCGCAATCCCGCGTCGCTCAGTGAGGCGACGAGCCGGGTTCTTCGACATGACCGCTCATCGCATCGCAGCTCGTCGATCTCAACCCGCCCTAGTTCGACCGACTCGTCTCGAGACTAGCTCACGGTCTACTGGGCTGCGGATCGGCGAGGCGCTCGGGCTCGCGGTCGGTGATCTCGACGTCGAAGACTGCGTGATCCGCGCGGAGTGCCAGCTCGGCCGCGACGGAACCCGCAGCCCGCTCAAGACCGAAGAGTCACGCCGGGCGATCGACATTCCACCGAAGCTGATGCGGCGGCTCGTCGCCCTCACACGCGAGCGCGACACGACCCTGCGCATCTACGCGCACGAATGGAAGTACAACGCCGCACGCCGCAGCCAGGTCGGACGCCAACTCGGCGAACTCTTCGAAGACCGCCGTCAGCTCACAGCGCCGGAACGGAAGCCGCTCGCGCTCCCGCCCGCCGGAGGCACCAGCAGCCAAGAAGCCTGACGCGGGCTCGAGGTCGTTCTACGCGACCGCGAGCTGGTGAGCGGCTTCGGCGAGCTCGTGCACGAACGCGGGTTCCATCTGGTCGATCGCCGCGGGCGTGAGCTCGTTCGCCGTGGCGACCTCGCGCCACTGGCTCGTGGCCTCCGCGACCTCGGCGAGCGCCTGGCGAGCCTCGTCCGGTCGTAGCCGGAAGAGGTCGGCGACCTCGAGCAGCGTCTCGATCGAGTCTGGCGAGCCGAACGCGATCGGGGTCGCGAGCCGCCGCGCGATCGGACCAGGGTTCGGGTTCAGGTCGAAAACCGGCGAGAGGCGCCAGCCTGCCGTGCTTTCGCGCAGGAAGCCGTGGTTCCGCAGATGGTCGTCGGTGTTGGAGATGAGGAGCGAGAGGGCGACTCTCCGCCACAGTTCCCGTAGATCCGCGGCGGCGTCGGCCGACTCGCGCTCGATCGCCTCGGCGATATCAACATAGGAGCGCTCGTCACCGTCGACCGCCTCGAGCATCGTCATCGCGCTCGCGTAGCCGACACGGCGATCCGCCTGTCGGTCGAAGCGGGTGACGATCAGCACGCCCTTGCCGTCGATCTCGTAGACCTGCCACGCCGGGGGAGTGATCCCGCTGCGTGCGGCCAGATCGAGTGCGACTGCCTCCCAGCGCATGACGTCCCAGTCGTCGCTTGTCGGGCTCGGAAACTTGGCGATCGCCGTAGTGCCATCGGGGAGAAGGACGTGCGCCTTCGGTCGCGCGCCACCGAGCGAGCTGCCGGCGCGGAGGAGATCCCGCACTTCCTCGGTCGTCGCCTCATTGCGCTCGAGATGCTCGGCGGCGGCAAGGAGCGGGCCGAGGCCGATCAGCTGCGGAATACCGTCGTCGCTGGCCGCGAGGTAGGCGCCGGTCTCGGGGTCCCGGAAGCGAAGCGCGCCTTGGCGGAGATCGTCGCGCACGCCGAGCAGGTAGTCGACCTCGGCAGAGGTGCGCTGGCGCGTCCCTTCTGCCTCGGCGCGGTTGCGCTCGTCGCGGTTGATCAGTCTCCGGCCCCACCGGTCGGGCGCGCAGTCGGTGAAGGCGCCGAACATCGACCTGCCCACGGGGGTCTGGAGCTGCCCCTGCTCGAGAGGAAGCAGCGGATCGAGCGCATACGCATCGGGCCGGGCGAGGTACTCCGAGAAGTAGCTGAAGGTCGCCGACTCGCTTTGACCGCGCCGGTGCGCCCAGAGCCGACCTGCGTCGACGGTTTCTCCGCCGATCTCGACGATGACGTCGACCGGGTTAGGCATCGCTGCTCTTCAGGTTGCGCGGCCGGACGCGCTTCGGAAGCTGTTCGTCGGCGCGCAGTCTCCCGATGTCGGATTCATACGGGTCGAGCGCGCGCGGCAGCAGGTCTTGCAGACCGAGCGCGCGCAGCACGAGGAGGAGGTTCTCGAGGCTGACGCCACCCTCGCCCTTCTCGAGTCGCACGATCGTGTCCTTGTTGAGGCCGGCGCGCGAAGCCAGCTGAGCCTGGGTCAGGCCGCGCAGCTTCCGCCACGCCTCAAGCGATGAGCCGACCGTCGTCAGGGCGCGCGTGACCTGAAGCGGCGAGGGCCGCTTCTTCGCTCGCCTCTTTGGCGCGTCCTCGCTTGGATTGTTGTCATAGTGACGCATATAGCCGACACTATAGCACTTAGGGACGAAAATAACCGTCTTTACGCGCGCTAGTCGGATCAGCCGGCGGCCGCGGCGGCCAACTGGGTGAGCACCGCGGCCTGCCGCTCAAGCGTCGGCTGGTGGCCGTCGAGGGCATAGCGGTCGGCCAGCTCTCGGGGGTCGAGGTAGCCGAGATGCGTCCCGCCGGGGTCCTGCCAGATCAGCATTCGCAGCGGCAACTCGATGCCGACGCGCGGGTCGGCCTGCATCAAGGGAGTGCCGACGCTCGGGTTGCCGAAGATCAGCAGGACGTTGGCTTCCAGCTCGACATCGGCCTTGCGGGCGCCAGCCGCATGGTCGATACGCGCGAACAGCTGCAGGCCGTGCGCGTCGAGCGCTTCGCGCAGCCGCGCCTCGACTTGGTCGGCATCGCCGCTGGCGGTCAGCTCGACCATCTGCGCACTCTATGCCGTCGCGGTCAGTCGGATAGCTCGGCGTCGGGCACGCGTTAGACGAAGGCGCCTTCGCGCGCCGAAAGGTCCATGCGGCTGGAGCTACGAGGAGGGACTGGCGAAACGCGGCAGACGCCGGACGATGAACGCTCCCGCGGTGGCGATACCAGCAAGCGCGCCTGCAAGCACGTTCGTTTGGACGCAGGTTCGGCAGGCGTTGCAACAGGTCGTAGCAGTTGGGGCGAGTTCGCCGTACTTCGCGGCAGCCTGAGTTAGGCGGCCCTTCCAAACGGTCTGCATGAAGGAAGCGTACCCCGCTACCCGCCCGGCAACCGTTGGCGACGAGCTGCGCCGGCAGGCGTCAGCGGGCGAGCCGTCGAACCCCGCCGATCGACCCCCTCCATACGGAAACGGACTGGAGACTCGATGCCGCGCCCGCGGGACCTCGCAATCCCGCTTCCCATCAGCGATCGCGCCGCCGAGGATGGAGCACTTATGGAGCAGAGCGGTCGCAACCAGTGGCAACCGGTGGCAAATGGCACACCCCCGAAAACGGCTCAAACAAGCCAACACCGTTGCCACCGGTTGCCGTTAGTTGCGTGCACAAGTATATGGTAAGGAGGGGGTCGACGGTTCGAGTCCGTCAGAGGGCTTGCAAAATCCCCGCTCACGGGGATTTTCCGTTCAGGACGACTTGCTCTTCGTCGCACGTGCGGTGGGTATGGAGCTGTTTATGGAGCTTTCGCGTTCGCGGGCCGACCTCTTCCGCGCGAAAGAGGAGGTCGCGAACGCTCGGCGGCAGCGGATAATCGGCTAGTGACGCCGGCAGCGGGTATTCAGGAGCAGCTGAACGCGCGGCTGCGCAGGCCGTCAACAACGCACTCTGTTCGCAGCTCGCTGCCCGTTCTCTTCTTCGGCGATCTCTTCGGCGCCGAGGTCGTGACGGTAGGTCTGAATCCAAGTCAGCAGGAGTACTTGACGCCGAGTGGCGAGTTGCTTGTGGGTGGTGCCCAGCGATTCGCGACCCTCGAGTCGTTGGAGGCGTCCAAGCGTGAGTCGCTAACCGAGGAGCAGTGCCGGGAGGCGGTCAGGCGGATGCGCGAGTACTACGCGCCGGGTCGGCCGGTGTATCGGTGGTTCATCGGACTCGAGCGCGTCTTGGGTGGGTTCGGCGCGAGCCTGGCCGGGCGGACGGCCGCTCACCTGGATCTTGTGCAGGAGTCGACGTCCCCGGTCTGGAGCGGCCTCAGCGTCGGCGCGCGAGAGGAGCTCCTCCGCAGCGATCTGCCGTTCTTGCGCTGGGAGATCGAGTCATTTCCACTTCGCGCGGTCGTCTGCACGAGCAAGACGGTTTCGGACCACGTGCGCCGCCTGCTTGAGGTCGAGATCGAGGACAACGGCGAACTGGCGCGAGTCCGCTGGTGGACTGGACGGGCAGCCATTGACGGCCGCGGCGTCGGGGTCTGCGGCTGGAATCTCCCTCTCGCCCGGCCGACGGGACTCGGCGCGACCGGAGAGCACGAACTCGGTCAGCTTCTCGCCGAACGGCTGGAGGCGCTCGCGGCGTGACGCCTTCGCGGGTTCCGACCTCCGAACTGCTCGACCGCGTGCGCCAGCGTCGCTCGGAGGTCCGGGCCTTTCTCGCATGGGCGGCGGACGCCGAGAGATCCTGGTCGCTGCGGATGCGCAACCGGCCCGACATCGCGCGCGCTCGGCATGCGGTTTCCCTGTTTCCGGAGGAGTGGTGGGGGCTCGTCGTCTACTCGTGCTTCGACTCGATCACCGGCACAGAATTCGCCGCTCACGCATTCCAGCGGCCACTTTCGTCGGAGCACGCCGAGGCTGTCCTCGGCCAGTTCACGTTCCCGCGCGGCTCCGTCGGCGGTCACAGGATCCAGCCTGCCGTGATAGGCGCGAAGCGCGCGCTTGTCGCGGCGTGCGGCGGGGCCGATGTGCTCAGTAGCGTGCTTCTCGGCAACGGATCGTTCGAAGAGCGGTACGCACGGATCCGCAGCGCACGGCTACCTCAGTGGGGGCGGACGACGACCTTCGATCTCCTTCTTCGCGCTGGCGCTCTCGGCGTCGGGGACAGCTTCTACGAGCCCGAGTTCGCGCAACTCGACGGCTCGACCGGCCCGAAGAAGGGGTTCAAGAAGATCTGGGGAGTCGAGATCACGACCGAGAACGCCGCTTGGGGCGAAGCTCTCCTGCGGGCGTGGACAGATGAGTGGCAGCGGGTCACCGCCGAAGCAGGGGTCGACTGGGAGGGTGAGCCGTACACGCCCGCGGACTTCGAGAACACGCTCTGCATCTGGCAGGAGCATCGATACGACTCCCTCGGAGGCGGAGACTCGAAGACATCGACGGCGTGACCTAGCTCGCGACGGCTGCGCCCCTCCGTTCGAGCCGCGACAGCACGAAATCTCGAGTCTGATCGTCAAGGAAGTACACGGCGCATCCCTTGAGTCCACGCGTGAGGAGAACGCGATACGCATTCTTTAGGAGCCCGGTGAACTCCGGCTCGCTCTTGGCGTCTCTCTTGACGATGCTGTCATACGAGTAGGCCTTGTCTCCCGCCCACCCCGCGCCCGGTCGGTAAACGAGATCCCGCCCAAAGATCACCGCCGCATAGTCGTACTCGAAGCCCTGTGCCGTGTAGATGCATCCAACCTGGCTTAGGCCACCGGCGTCCGTCGCCCAGTAGCTCGACTTTGGAATTCCAGACGCGAGCCTCGCCGCGTCCGGCTTGGCGTTCCACGGCATCGCCCAGCCATCGATCGCGACGTCGGAGACAAGCGTTCCGTCCGGGAGCGGGTTCGACCACGGCCAGCAGAAGCCGGCACTGATACGCGCCGTACCCCTCTTCGCCCGTGCTCGAGCCCAAGCTTCGAGTTCTTGCGGGGAGTCGACCACGGAGAACTCGAAGTCGTCACCAAGATCCCAGATCACGTTCGCCGTTCGTCTGACCTCAAGTGTGTTCTCGAGCCATGCGACGAACGCTTCAGAGCCGTTGCAGCGGAACTGCGCCTCGAGCTGGTAGGGAATCACATCGATCTCGAGCTCTCCGGCTGTCCGCCGGATCATCTCCGAGCTTCCAACTTCTCCGGGTCGCACGACCTGCATGTCGTCAATGAAGAACACGCTGACCTTCGCGGCCTGCATTAGTTCAAGCAGCTGGGTTCGGTCGGTGCGGAGACGCTTCGGGGTTCGCCAGTTCCAGCTGAACTCGCGGATTCGGTGTGCCTCGTCAAGAACAATGACATCGAGTTCTTGAGGCTCCGCCTCCTGGAAGCTGTTGAAGTACTTGAAAAGAGCGGCACTCCGTCGTCCAACCGCCTTTCGCAGGTTTTCGGTGAAGGCGCGGGACCCGGTGGCGTGGAGGGCAATTATGCCCTCGGCTGCCAGTGCCGCGATCAAGTTCACGGCCACGACCGACTTACCCGTCCCCGGCCCCCCGGTGATGAGGAAGACCGCCTGACCCGGTTTCTTATGGAGCTCCCGCACCCTCGTCAGGACGGCGTTGAAGGCCACCCGCTGCTCGTCGAGCAGCACCCATGCAGGTTCGTTGCGGATCACCTTGGCGGTGTGCTCGAGGAGCTGCTTATGAGGGCGGAAGCGGCCGGTCATGACCTGGTCGAGGACCGGTAGACCGGCGCCGTCGGCAAGCCGCTGCTTCATGAACTGGGCGAGCTCTCCAGCCTGTTCGGCGACGAAGCTAGGCGTGGCCCGAAGGAGCGCGTCATGCCTCTGTGCAAGGAGCTCACCGGCTCCGGCCAGCGGCAGATTGTGCAGATAGGCGCAGGACTCGAGGCGAATTTCCCGGTCGGCGAACGCGGTGTTCGTGTCGAGGAGATAGCGTCGGTACCCCTCTGCCTGCGCAGACGGGTGCAATACATCGCGCTCGCGCATCCCGACGGTTGTGACTACGCAGTCCTCTACCCAGGACGGCAGGACGTAGCTCCACTGCTTCAGCTCGACGATGACCGCTCCGGCCCTACCTGCGGCCGTTCCAGTGAACATGCAATCCAGCCGCCGGGAAGTCAGCGGGAGCTGGTATTCGACGAGCACACCGTGGTCGCGAAGTCCTGCTGTATCGATGACTTCCGCCATCGCGGAAAGCGAGTTCGTCCATGCCTGCACTTCGCTCTCGGGCGGCTGGAAGCGGTACTCCTCGAAGAACCTCTCCTGCAGCTTGGCCGCGAGGTCGCGTTGCGCGACGTCGCTCAGGAACTGAGTTGTCCCGCCGCTGTAGAGCTGCACCCGCTGCCTCGTCAGGCCCCGCGGCCTAGCGTCTGCTCCGTCAGCAGCCGGAGCACCTGCGTCGAAGTGGTCAGTGGATACGCGGCGAACGAGTGAGCAAGAGCCACGGGGATCAATGCGTTGTCGTAGAGCTGTGTGCCGATCTCATCTAGAAGTCCAAGCGTCCGGCGGAGAGTCGGGTAGTACGTCGGATCGGATCGATCCGTTTGCGCATCAGACGGATATGGCGACCAGTCCGCACCGAGCGGCGGGACGGTGAGAACGATCTCTTGGCCCGCGCTCGAGACGTAGAAGAACTTGCGCCCGTAATAGGTCTCCTTCCATGAGGTCGTCTTCAGGCGCTCTTTCAGATAGACGTCAGGTAGGCGCATGAGCGTGCCGTTGGGAATCCGCTCGCGGAGCGCCCGGAGGTGATCGACGGCGTACCCCGTCTTCTCGATACCGACGACGACTGGTAGTCCGAGGTCATTATCGGCCGACTTCCTCGCGATGTAGTGCCAGACGCCGAGCAATCCCAGACGAAGCGGCGCAGTTTCGCCGAATTTCGCGAGCGGGCCGTCGACGATGAACGCGCACTCCGGCAGCATCGCTGGGGCGTCATCGAGGATTGTCAATGCGACGCCGGCGACGACGAGGTGCTCGATAGCAGAGAGCGTCCGGCCCAGCACCTCAAGATTCGAGCCCTCAGGGTTGAACGCCTCGTGAAGACGCAGTACGTCGGTTGGCCAGACCGGCGTGCCGCAGACAGGGCAATCGATGAACGCCACGGCTGGAACAAGAAGATCGGCGGCCGGGCGCCCGTCCGCATCCACGCATTCAGCGTTAGGGCACCGACGGACGCGAATCATGTCCTGTGCAGCTGCGGCCGCGTCGTCAGCGGTGGCCTGACGCTGCACGCGGAGCAGGATCGTTGTCAGCGGCCGGTCGTTGACCTGCTTCTCAGCGAAGAACGAAAACAGCTCAGCCCGGAAGGCAGTGATCGCGTCGTCATATACAGCGTGCTCAAGATGCGACGACGGGAGGAAACCCGGAATCACGTCCTGCTCGATGGCGTCCGCGATACGCGCCGGACTGACAAACGGCCCTCGCTGGTCAAGCATCTCTCGCAAGTCGCAGAAGACGCCGGCCACCTGGAAGTACAGGACGCGTGTCGAAGGGAACCGATCGAAGGCTTCTTGGTACTCGTGAGGAGACCCGTCGATTGCAATCGCGAAGTCGATGTGCGGCTCCGTCGGACCATCGAGAGCCGAAGCTGCAAGAAGCAACGGATCGAGGGAATAGTCCGCGTCTCCATCGTCAGGACGGCGGTAGAGGCCGAGCTTCGCGGCAATCTCCGGATTGTTCGCTGTCGGAACGTGCCCGAGCTTGCTCGCCCGCTCGAAGCCGCGCGAGTTCTGATAGGGCATTAGCCCGTGCGCCCGAATGCCGCGTCTGTATCGACGAGGTCATCATCGTCGAGTGCCTGTTCGCCATGCACAGACTCGGGCTCGAGGCCGCGCGCGGGCTCGAGGCCAGCGGTTGCTCTGGCCTGATTCACCATGTCAAGGTCGAACTTCCGAACCTGCACCGGAAGCGTGTAAGCGGCCGAATCCGTGCGCAGCCGGATGAAGCCTCTGTCGTCCGCCGAGAGGATCTGGTCGGTGAAGCGGTCGAAGTCGTAATACGCGGCCAGCCTCTTCGCCTCATGCTGGTTGTTCATGTACGCGGCGATCCAGTTGGCCGTGTTCGAAAGGATGCTTTCGTCGACTGACGAGACTTCCTGGGTCGCATAGATCATCCCGATCCGGAATTTCGCGGACTCCTTGGCCAGCCTCACGTAGGGGTCATTCTCCCCGGCTGCCTTGTTGAACTTGTCCCGGTGAAGCAGGCGATGCGCCTCTTCGATGAAGATCTGCATCGGTCTCGGTGCCCGACCCTCGCGGAAGCGAGTCGACGCGCGCCGCAGGATGTGGTTGACGACCCGCTCGGAACACGTCTGTAGAACGACCTCGTTCCCACGCGAAAGATCGACGATGACAATCCTGCCGCGTCCGAGGTCGCTGTAGATGGCCTCGGCGTAATCGATCGTCGAGATTGGCGAGTGAAATGGCCGAAGAGGCTGGAGGATGCGCCACCCACTTGCGACACCGGAGGTCACGAGGACGCGTGCCATCGAGTCCATGCCAGGAGCACCGCTGAAGAGATCGACGTAATTCGGCGGGTTCCCTGCTCGGATCAGGGCGGCGATGAACTCGCAGGCGGCCAAGAGCTCATCAGCAGTCGCCGTCGAGTAGTTGTCGCGACTCTGCGCGGCAAGATGCTCCAGCCCGGGATGTTGCACAAGCTGCTGGTGCAGCTCGTCCTTCATAGGCAACCGATAGGACCAGTTCGCTGGGGGCCGGAAGTTTGCCTTCAGCAGGCAGGCGTACAGCATTGCTCGCAGAGCCTCGGTCCGACGCTTGTCACCGCGTTCCATTCCATCGGTCTCGAGCTGCGGCTCTGTTGCGAGAAAGTTCTGGATGTACTGCGCGTCATACTCGCGGAGGTACGTCGAGATCAGAGACCAGACCGCCTCGATGTCCTCCTGACGGAAGAAGTTGAGCGACAGCGGCCTGAACCCAGCCGCTATGTCGGCTTCGGTTGCGCCGAGACGGTAGACCCGCACGTCGTTGCTGATCTGGAAGAGTGCTGTTCCGTCTTGCGGGTTTGGGTAGGCGTACTCCCCCGTCGGATCGAAGATCAGCTGGCCAACGCGGACGCCGCTCCGATGCGCATACTCGTGGACGGCAGTCGCGATGACTTTCATGGTGTTCGACTTGCCTGCGCGCGTCATGCCGAAGACAGCGGTCTTGTGTGCGACGAAGTCCTTCGCCCGCACGGACACCGTCACTTCGGTTGATCCGATCCCCGCGTCTCGCGCGATCAGCTCACGGCGCTGCGTCGACGAGTAGCGAAGGGTCCCGATCGGGAAGCGGCCTCCGTCGGGAAGGTCAGCATTCGGCGACGCTTCCGTGTCGACCTCGCCCTGCTGCTCGCCTAGCGGGAGCTCGCAGTGGTCAACGATGGTCTGGAGACTGGCGCCCCAGGGCTTTGAGACCTCGTAGCGGCCTGCTGCGTAAACGTTGTCGATGTCCTTACCAAACTGCAGTCCTCCCGCCTCATCCTCGTAGAACGTGCCCAGCACCTGGCAACGGAAGGCGGCGCGCTGCATCACCTCGCGCGTGAGTACGTCGGCGACAGGTCCGCTCTGGGGGCGCGTCTGATAGCGCTCGGTGATGATCCTGTCCATGACCTCGGCGCGAAGCGCCGTTAGCTCGGACTGATTCGGGAGCGTGGTCTCGCGCAGCACACGCAGGAGGATGACCTCGCGGTCGGCAGCATCCATCCCGACCGCTTCCTCGTCGTCCGTCATCTCCTTGACAGCGGCGAGAAGGAAGCAGTGCTGCGGTACGCCGTTGGCCTGCCGAACCCACTCGTCGTTCGAGATGATCGAAGCCTCCTGGAACCCGAGGTCGTAGATGCCACCGATGTAGGTCGCCTGACGCAAGAGCGCGCGCAGCGGCGAGGCCGCCGCAACCGCGGCGCTTCCGAGGCGAAGTCCCTGGCCGTCTTGTTCGTCGATCGCCACTCTTTATCTCCCGGACGCTTGCCTAGAGGAAGCATGTCGCTTCTGGGCCCGTCTGAAAAGGGGGTTGAAGGTTATTTCGGCAAGCGGACGGCACTGCGCCGGCGCCGAAGACGTGTCCACTCGTGATGAGTCCGCCACAGTCGGTTGTTGGCCGGCAGGTGCTCGAGGTTCGCGATCACTAGCTCCTCGCCAGCTGAGCGCTGGGTCCCGTACAAGAGCTCGACCCTTTCGATCAGAGAGCCGTGCCGCGCGTATAGCGCCTCGACCTCTGGCGCAGCATCGTACGAGAGGAGGTAGGGCTCCTTGACGTACCGGAGAGCAGTCGCGAGGCGTTTGTGGTCGTCGAGCGTGAAACTGAACCGGTACAGCTGCTGCGCCTTCGCCCAGAACGGCGGATCGAGGTAGAAGAAAATCGTCTTCCCGCGAAAGGCACGTCGCGCATCTCGGACGACGTCCAGCGCATCGGCCTCGCGGACGAACGCGACGCCACTTGACAGCGCTGCGCATGCGCGAACACGTCGTTTGAGACGGTCGCGCGGGAAGCGGCAGTCGATCTTGTAGGTGCCGGTCTGCGCCTTACCGCCGATTGGCCCAGCACGCGTGTGCAAGGTGCCGTTGAAACTGGTCCGGTTCAGGAAGAGGCAAGCGAGTGCCCGGGCGCGACGAGCCCGGAACCTTCCCCGCTTCAGCCGCTCCCACGTGGCGAGCGAAACTTCGATGTCATCGATCTGCTCACAGAGCCAATCGCTGTCGAAGAAGACCGTGTTCCAGAACGCTGCAAGGTACGGATCACGCTCGGCAAGCCCTATCCGCTCGACCTTCGCGGTCGCGAGCAGTTCAAGCGCGATGCTCGCCCCGCCCGCGAACGGCTCCACAAAGAGGTCGGGTTCAAGCTCGTTTGCCTGTAGGACTGCCGCCAAGTAGGGCACGAGACGCCGTTTCCCACCTGGATAGCGAAGCGGGCTTAGAACCGCCCGCTCGTGAACGACGTCAGCTGACATTGAACAGCGACGATAGAACAAGCTCCGCTTGTCTATCGCGCTTTCGGAGGGCTCAGGTCCCCACGGGTCAAAGGTCTCGGTCGACTACAGCTGGGCATGTGCGCCCTCGGACTACGGCTCGGCGCCGATCAGAGCGACTGCGTCTTTGAACTGCGTCTGCAGCGACCTCCAGTCCTTACTTATGCAGCACCTTTCCAGCAGCTCGGCGATCGACCAGCTGACTAGAACGCCTCGCCGGGCCAGGTAGACCCCGACCCGCTCGATTTCGTACTCGTCGGAGTAGTCGAGCAGCGCATAGCCCAGCAGTTGGTAGATGTGGTCGACGCGTTCGAAGTTGTCTCGCCGTGTCGTTTTCAGCTCCAGGAGCATGTTGTCGACGAGGATGTCGGCATCAGCCCCGCCGATTGCGGTGCTCCCCCCGAAGGTCGGGTTCAGGACAGCCGGCGCATCGACAAGGTTCGGAAGACGGCCACAAAGTACGTTCGCCATGGCCGCGAGATCGTCCACCGCAGGTTGCGGCGCAAGTGCGAGAAGTTCTTCGATCGTTGCGTCCTCGGCTACTTCAAGCAGCGGCGAGCTTGCCGCCGCTGCCAGCGTTCGGAAGAACTGCTCGTACAGAGCGAGCACGTAGCAACACCGGCAGATTCTCTGCTCTCGATCAGCCTTGAGGCCGGCCCCGCATCGCTCAGGCGCCAGTCGTTCGAGCTCCTCCCCAACCGCAGTGAGTAGCAGGCCGAGTTCAGGATGGCCGGTGCGGACGAGCTGCATCATCCCGCCGACCGCGACGGTTCGCTTCCAGTCGATGGGCGCCCAGCAGAGACGGGCGCGGTAGTCGAAGGCAGTTCCTATCGTCCCGGCGTTCACGCCCGCGGGGGGCTTCGCAAACAATCGGCGCCGTCCGCACCTCGGCGTACCACGCCTTGCTCAGCGGTTTGAATCCTGCAGAAGGAAAGCTGTTTTCGAAGAACTCCCGAACGGGCGTCCCCCGCCGATCGAGCTGGTGCGTCAGGGCCATCCGGACATTGTCGCCGTCAACCCCACGACACCCAACTGTCAGCGATACCTGCACGGCGCGGCGCGCTGCGGAGAAAACACGGCCGCTGCGGAGAGCGCCCGCGAGCGCGGTTCGTGGGCTTGTTTTGCCGGTCTTATCGGGCTTTATCGGATGCGGCTAAGAAGCCCGCCTGTACGACCAACCTTCTTCATGGTCCGCGAAAGTAAAGCTATGCTTGACCTATGCATGACACCAAGCCCACCGACCTTCGCGGGCTCGAGGCCGTCGCCTACGAGCAGAGCGGCTACTTCACCAGCGAGCAGGCGCGGTCGCACGGGGTCAGCCGGCAGCTGCTGAACCACCACGTCAAGCAGGGTCGCTTCGAGCAGATACGCCGCGGGCTCTATCGCGTCCGCGGCTTCCCCAGCTCCCAGCACGACGATATCCGCGAGAAGTGGATGGCAGTGGGACCGGAGAGGGCGATCGTCTCGCACGAGAGCGCGCTCGCGCTGCTCGACCTGAGCGACAACATCCCTGACAGGGTTCATCTGCTCGTTCCGCGCCGGTACCGGGGGCTCCGCCCGCCGGCCGGCGTGGTTCTCCACACATTCCCGGATGCCGAGCAGGTCGCGACTCTCCGCCGCGACGGGATGACTGTGACCACGCCGGCGAGAACCCTGGTCGACGTCGCCGACGAGCTTCAACCAGAGCAGGCGGAGATGGCGGCCCGACAAGCGCTCAGCCGCGGCCTGCTCACGCGAAGACAGCTCGAGCAGGAAGTCTCGCGTCGCGGAAAGACGCGCCTCCTCGACACGCTGCTTCCGGATCGATGAAGTACGGAACCGCCGCAGCGTTCCGTCGGGCGCTCGATGACCGACTGAAGTCTCAGTCGGAACAGACCGGGCTCGCTCTCGCGCGCCTGCGCAAGCGCGTGGCCTTCGAGCTCTTCCTGCGACGCCTCGTCGCCGTCGCGCCCGACCGGTGGGTTCTGAAAGGCGCGCTCGCGCTCGACTTTCGCTTCAAAGCGACCAGTCGCCCAACCAAGGACATGGATCTCGGCCGAACGGACGACGAAGACGCGGCGGTCGAGGACTTCGCGGCAGCACAGGAGCTCGTTCTCGACGACTTCTTCAGCTTCGTCGTCGCGCGAACCGACGACCTCGACGACGCCGACGACTTTCGGGCCATCCGCTTTCATGTCACTGCTGAGCTTGCGGGGCGCGTCTTCGATCAGTTCGTCGTCGACGTCGGGTTCGTCGATTCGATCTCCACCGCTCCGGAGGAGATCGAGACCTCCGACCTGCTCTCGTTCGCGGGAATCGAGCCGGTTCGGGTTCCGGCGCTGCCTCTTCCGCAGCACATCGCAGAGAAGGTGCACGCCTACACGCGTACTTACGGCGAGTCCGGTCACGCGAGCACACGACCGAAGGACCTCGTCGACATCCTGCTCATCGCCGGCTCTGAGCGCATCGATGCCGCAGCGCTCCGAGAGGCGCTTGAGACGACGTTCGCCGAGCGCAAGCAGCAGTCACTACCCGCGGCGCTACCGCCTCCGCCCGAAGCTTGGCGAGAGCCCTATGCACGACTTGCATCCGAAGTCGCCGTTGAGGCGGACATCGAAGGCGCACACGCGCTCGCAGCCGAGTTCATCGACCCGATCCTCGCCGGCCGCGCCACGGGAACCTGGGATGCGGCGCGAAGAAAATGGGGTTGACCTAAAGCATCCCCTTCGCCGCGTGCAAAGCTGAGCGCGACGAATGAAGCGAGTCGAAGCTACACAGCGCCTGCTGAGTGTTGTTGAACGTGCAGCTGCAGGGGGAGAGCTGTGCGAGCTCGTGACTGAGATCTTTGTGTTCGGCTCGTATGCGCGAGGCGCCTTGAATCCTGGGGACATTGACCTCTCGGTGACCTACGCGATGACCGAGGAGGAGTCACGGAAATGGGTGGCGGCCCTCTTCGCAGGGCGCGACCGGACACTGCAGCTGCGTCACGCGCTCCGCGGCAACTGGCGCTCGGTTGAGATGCAGTTCAACAACGTCGAAGAGTTGCGCGTTGCCGGATTCGAACCTGTTCTGGTCTGGCGTCGGGGTGAACCGATGGCGGCGGGGCAGGAACGTCTCGCAGCGATCCCCGAAGACGCCGCGGCCGGAGCCGCCGCGCGCGACCCGGTGATCGCACCGCTTTCCGGGCTCGATAAGTACGTGCCGCGACCGATCCGTGAGGAGCTTGCATTACTCGATCATCTCCGGCTCTTGCAGGTCGATCGCATCGGTCTGCCGGATGCTGATGCGCCTGACGATTTGACTCGACGCCGGATCGCGGCGCGCTGGAGCGAGTCGAACCCGAAGAGTCGCGCCGTCCGTGCCGCCACTGCCTGGCTCCACGAGCGCGGTTACCGCCCTGCGTTTGTCCGCAACGACGTCTGCTCGGACGAGACGAACGACGGCGACCATGGCTACGAGGTCGCGACGGCGGTCTGCGACTTCGGTGGCCACATGCTGAGAGAAGCCGTGCGCATGCTCGCCTCTGGGAGCGACGAGGCCCTCGTTGTCCTCAATACAAGCGCGCGCAAAGCTCCCCTCCTCGGCCTTGTTCTTCTACGGACGGCCCCCGCCGAGCACCTTCTCGACGTCAGCTTCGCAATCGATTCAGGCGGAGAGAGGCGACGCGATCTCATCACCCGGCTCAAGGCAGAGCAGAACGAGGGGACGTTGCCAGAGACGCTGCACGCGCTCGTCGACACGCTCTCCGCCGTCGCCGCGGAACCCACGAAGGGGAACAGCCAGTGGCCATCGACTCGACTCCCTACCACATTGCGCACCGACCGCTTCGGCGCATGATCCAGGCGCGCGACGTCGTGGCGGCCGGCGGCTGGCGCTACCTCGGGTAGTTTCCCTTCAAGATCGACAGGAGGTTCCGGAGATAAGCCTCTGGACCGAGTTCGTCGATCTGCTTCGCATTCGCAGCAACCCACTCGTCCTCGCTTACCAGCGGCTCGTGCGGCTCGGCGAGCGTGGGGTCGATGTTGACCGCGTAAAACGGATTACCGATTAGCGCGTTCACGTCGCCGGGCGTCCAATCGTCACTCATGGGGGCCGAAGATACCGTGGCGCTCGCGCCGGCTGTAGCGATACTTCCAAACCATGGCAGCAGACTTGAACGCGCTACCGCTTCTGCTGACGATCTCGGAGAGCTTCACCGGCGCCGAGCGCGGAGCGTCGCTTGAGGGACGCCTCGTGCATGCCGCGGTACACGGATGGATGGAAGGTCACCTCGCGTCTCCCAGCCATCGTCTGGATCCCGACAACGTTGGCGAAATGCCCGACCCGCCGTTTCCTCATCCGGACGACCCGCAGCTTGGCCAGATCGTCGCCGAGGCATCGCGCCGCTTCCGCGAAGGCGAGGAACCGGCCGCAGTCGCTTTTGCCGCCGCCCTCGGCTGGCAAGCCGGGCGGGCTACAGCCGTTGAGTGTCCCGGCTGTGCGCCGACTGGTCATGACGAGCCGGCGGCGAGGGCGATGCGCGAAGGCCGTGGCGACGTCCGCTTCGTGCTGGGCTCTTGAGCGGTCAACCGGCGGTTCGCCCAATCGACCCCCTCCCCACGCGCAGGATGGAGCATTAATGGAGCAGAGCGGACGCAAACGGTGGCAACCGGTGGCAAATGGCTCAGGCCCGCAAATGGCTCAAACAAGCCAAAGCCGTTGCCACCGGTTGCCGTTAGTTGCGTGCACAAGTATATGGTAAGGAGGGGGTCGACGGTTCGAGTCCGTCAGAGGGCTTCAGCGAACGACCTGCTCAGCGGCCGTTTCTACTCTCGTAGGTGACGTCCAAGACGTCCACCGCTCCGAGCGCGGCGATACGACTCGGGGCTCGCCAAGAACAGCTCGGGTGAGGAGGCCGTCCTGGTCGGACGGCCTCCTCACCCTTGCCGTCAGCCCAGCCCGAGTTGCGGCGTCGCCACGCTCCAGACGCTGACCGGGCCGAGCCCGAGGTCGACGACCTGGACGACGTACAGCCCGAGGTTCGACACCGGCACGTCGAGGCTCGCGATCCCGTTCGACGACCGCGCGGTGTCGACGACGCTGCCGAGCGGGTCGAGCACGGTGACCGCGAAGGGAACGGACGTGCTCGTCTCGGCAAACACGGAGATCGACTTCGCGTTCGGCGGGACGAACAGCGTCTCGCTGCTCTTGCTGCTCGGCGTGGCCGACTGGCTCGAGGTGGTCGTCTCCCCGGGCGCGGAGGTCGGCTGCGCGTTCGAGCTGCCGTCCGTCACGCAGACCTGGTCGACAAAGTCCGGCCCGCTCGCGTTCTTCAGCGCGAGGGTGTGCGTGCCGGAGCCCGACAACGGCAGCGTCACGGACGAACCGAAGACGGGCGCCTTCTCGGAGCCCGAGCTTCCGTGGTAGCTCACGCTCTTGACCTTGCTCCCGTCCAGGTAGAGGTCGGCGGAGCCGCCCTTCGTGCTCGTCGCGTATGCGTACGTGACGCTTCCACTAGCGGCCCCGGTCTGGAAGGTGAAGCTCATCCCCTTGCCGTTGCTCATGCGGAAGTGGCCGGCCGTCGCCGCGGAGTCCGTGACGGTGTGCCAGCCCTTGTCGTAGGCGATGTTGGAGCTGTCGTCCTCGAAGCACGTGACCGTCGGGCTCACCCCGATCTCGACGGAGGCGTCGTTGACGCTCTTCGCGCCGTGCGTGTCCGTCACCGTCAGCCTCGCCGTGAAGTCGCCCGTGTACTGGTACGTGTGGGCGATCGTCGGCGAGGATTGCGTGACGACCGGCGTCCCGTCTCCGAAGTTGAAGGTGTACGACGCCACCGAGTCGCCCGTGTCGGGATCGGACGAGCCGGAACCGTCGAACGCGACCTGTAGCGGCGCCTTCCCCGAGAGCGGCGAGGCGCTCAGGGCCGCGGTCGGAGCCGTGTTCGGGGCGCAGGACGCGTTGCTCTGGAGCGAGTAGCTCCCTTGATAGCCGAGGCCGTCCGGCATCTCGTCCGTGGGCTCGGCAGCGCCGCCGACAGGGGTATCCACGCCCTGCACCGAGGCGGAGTTGAAGCCCGTGATCGTGTCGCCGGCGCTCAGGCCGAGATCGGAGGCGGAGACGACGATGACGATGGTGCCGGTCGCCGGGTCGTAGAAGCTCGACGCATCGGCCGGCTTCGTCGAACCGCTGAGGACGAAGCGCCCGTCGACGCCGCCGCTCGAGTTCGGCGCCGCGATGTAGGACTGGAAGGTCGGCGCGCTCGGCGAGGTCGGGTCGAACCACATCCGGACGCCATGCACCCCGTTGGGCGTCTTGAAGGAGACGTACCAGTACGAGCCCGGCGCCTGCGGGTTCACGCCGGGATCCGTGTTCAGCTCGAAGCGGAGCTTGAGGCTCCCGTCGCTCGAGTACGGCTGCGCCAGCTGGAGGGACGAGAGATCCGTTCCCGGCGTCCCGGTCAGGCTGTCACCCGTGGAGTCCGTGAGGATCGTGGCGCCGGGCGCCTTGCACGGATTGGGTCCGGACACGTTCGCCACATGCAGCGCGGCCTCGTTGCTCGGAGGCCCACTGCCCACGGCGTTCACCGCCTCGACCTCGTAGTAGTACGTCGGCACCGAGGCGCTCACCGTCGCGTCCTCGTACTGCGTCTTGTCGCCTCCGACCGTTGCGAGCTCCGTCTCCGAGCCCGGGCTCGTGCCGCGGAGGATCTCGTAGGCGGTGACGTCGGAGCCGCCGTTGTCGGGCGGGTTCCAGCTCAGGTCGACCTTGGAGCTGTCGCGCGTCCCGCTCAGGTACGGCTGCTGCGGGGCCGCCGGCTCCGTCGGGTCGTACTTCGCAAACAGCGGCTTGCCGCCGGTCTGCCGCGCGATCCGCTCGAAGCCGACGAAGTCGTTGTTCGCGCCTCCGCTCGAGATGCACGCGTCGCTGACGCAGCCGTCGTCGTAGCCGAAGAGGACGTTGCCGTGAGCGTCGGTCGTGACCTCGTTGAAGTCGAGCAGGTTGCGGTTCATGCCACACGACAACGTCCCGGCGAGGCAGAGCCCGCCGGCTCCCTGCACGGGGTCGTTCGGCGTGGCGTTGACCGTCGTCCAGGTCTTGCCGCCGTCGTACGTGGTGGCGATGTAGAGGTACCACCTGCCGGGGAAGCTGGACGAGTTGAAGTCGCCTGCCTTGTCCGTGGCGAGGAAGCCGCAAGCGGCGCGGCCCGAATCGCCCGCGACCGCCTCGGGGAAGACGGCCTGTACGGCGCCGACCGAAGCTCCGATGTCATGGTCGTCGGTCCACGTCGTCCCACCGTCGTGGCTCACGGCGACGTGCGGAGACCCGTCGTGCGGCGTGTAGCAGTAGTACGCGGTGTTGTTCTTGTCGATCCCGATCGACGGGTCGCTCTGGCTCGTCCCACTGTTCGGCACGAGGAACTGGTTCCAGGTGACTCCCGCATCGGTCGAGACGGCGCCGCCCTCGCTCCCGCCGCAGTCCTTCACCGGCAGATAGACGGTGCCGTCGGGAGCGACCTTGACGTGTCCGTGCAGGCTGCTGCAGCCGGTGACCGCGCTGTCCACGGGCTCGCCCGGGCCGAACTGGAGCCCGCCCGAGTCGCTCCGCGAGCACATGTCGGTCACGTCGGCCTGCGAGCAGTAATAGACCGCGTTCGGGTAGGCGGGGTTCAGGCCCGCCAGCGGCGCCGGGTAGGGGCCGACGCCGATGCTCTCATGGTCGACTCCGCCGTTCGGCGGCGCGACCGAGGTCTGCGTCCAGGTCGCCCCGTCGTCGTCGGTGAATGCGAAGAGCGCAGTCGGGCCGGCCGTGAGGTTCGAGATGAACGTCCGCCCCGTCGACTGGTCTGTGACGAGGATCGGATCGAGGGACGTGAGGCTGGCGATCGACGGGCTGACGTCCTTCCACAGCGCGGGACCTGCTGCCGGCAGGGCCGGCGTGCGCAGCTCCGGAGGAGTGACGCGGAAGATGTCGCCCCACGAGTTGGTCATGATGTTGCCGGTCTTCGGGTCGAGGCCGATGTTGAACTCGCCGGAGCTCGCGTTCGCGCCCGAGCCCTGTGGCGGGGAGAGGATCTGGTAGCGCGGCACGCCAGGCTGGGTCTGGGTCGACCCGCCGAAGCCGGTGGTGGTGCCGCCGCCGCCGCCGCCGCCGCCTCCGCTGCTGGAGCCCGAGACGAGCTCGATCTTGACGTTCACCGTCTCGCCGGTCGGCGTGTACGGGACGACCTTGACGGTGAAGGTCTGCGTTCCGTCGAAGACGGGAAGCGACGTCACCTCGGGGTCGGCGCTGCTCGCCGACTGCGTAAAGGCAGCCTCCGAGCCGTCGGTGTTCGTGACGGCTCCCTTGTAGACGTAGAGGTCGTAGTCGGACTGCCCGGCGCCGGTGTCGGCCCAGCTCATCGTGACGCGGATCACGTCGTTCGGGTGCTGCTCCGCGTAATCGCTCGGCAGGGCGACGGTCAGCCCGAAGTCGTCGCACGGCTGCACCGGGTTGTCGCACTCGGGGCCTGTGTCCACCGCCGGAACCGGGGTCGGGTTGGCCACCGCGAACGGTCCAGCGGTGTAAGTGATCGGTCCCGACGTGTCCGTGAGCGTCCCGCTCGACGGCGTTGCTCCATGTGCCGCCGGCGAGATGATGAAGACTCCGGCCAGAACAGCAAATCCGACCGCAAGGGCGGCCTTGGCCCCTGCGCCAGCACGACCCGATGCGTACATCTTTCCCCCCGAGGAAACGTAGATTGTCCGCGCTTGGCGCGTCTTTGAATGAGACCAGCGCTCCTTACCTCGCGAGTCCCAAATCAAAACCGCAGATCACTCCAACTGAGCCACGGGCGGCCCCTCGCCGATGGCACCGCCGGAGGTCGCCGATGTCCACAGACCGGTCCTGAAAGGAGTCGAGATGGCTGAAGACAAGCCTCCGCTTCCCCCGTTCACCCGGGAGACCGCGGCCCAGAAGGTGCAGGCAGCGGAGGATGCGTGGAACACCCGCGACACCGCAACTTCAGCGCGTGCGAGTCAGCTTCGAGCGCGGCACAAACGTGAGCCGCTCGGACGCAACCGCGCCCGAGCGGCTCGTTCAGTGCTGCGTTCACGCTCGACGGCGGAACCGAAGCGGCGGGTCGTAGACAGACGCGAGCCTGGCGAGCACGAGCGCGCCGCCCATGAGGGCGAGATCGCGGGCCGCGACGTCGTACCAGCCCGAATCGCTGAGCAAGTTCGTGACGATCCCCGCCAGCCAGGCGGCCACGATGTACGCCGCATAGCGCGGCTTCACCAGCACGAGCACGGCGGCCACGATCTCGAGCACGCCAACCCCGTACATGATCTGCTGCGGGGTTCCAGGCGGAATGCTGGCAATCCAGTGGGCGAGATACTTGGGCCAATAGACCATTCCGTTGAAGAACTTGTCGATCCCCATCGCCAGCGGCAGCGCTGTGAAGGCGAGCCGAAGCATCCAGAACGCCTGATAACGCGGATCGCGCCATAGCGAACCCTGTAGCTGAGCCACCCCGCGCCCGGCCAATCTGTCCTCCATGGGCCGAGTCGGTCTCTCGACGGGCATAGCCATCACTGACCTCCTTCTCAATAGTCGTTCCCGTTCCCTTCGTTTGTGTCGATGCGGGCTCGGTTCATACGTCCGCGACTTGGGCGCTCGTCAGGTCGTCGCTGGTCGGAGGACGCCTCGCGCTAGCCGGAGCGTGGCTGCGACTCCGGCCGCCTCGATCGCGCAGGTGGTGAGGCCGAGCAGGTCGAGCGGCTCCCGGTCGGGATCGAGCGGCGGCAGGGCGACGAGCCGCGTGAGCGCGTAGGCGGCGATCAGGAATGTGAGGAGCGCCGCCAGCGCCAGTGCCGGCCGGGCGTCGCGGGGTCGCAGGAGGAGCGCCGCCGCGGCGGCGGAGAGCGCCACCGCGGCGGCGACGAACGACGCACCGAGCGGCGCCCACTCGTGCAGATGCTCGGGCGCGAGCCCGGCGTGGACTCCCGCGCTGATCAACGCTGCGAGGACGAGCAGCGCGCGCTGGGGGCCGGTGAGGGAGCCGTTGTGTGCCGACATTGTGAGAGTTCGTGTCCGCGGTCGCGCCGTTCTTACGTTTCCGTCGCCGAGGTAAGAGTGCGGCCGGGCGGGTCACCAATTAGATATGGGCACGCCGTCGGCTTCCGCGCTCGGTTCGCGACAGGTGGTGCTGTGGCGGCGCAGGCAGCTGCTGCACTCGCGGTTCTCACCGCAACTCGCGGCCGCGCTGGCGGCGGACGATCGCTATGACCTGCACGTGCTGATCGAGCTGGTCGAGCGTGGCTGCCCGCCCGAGCTGGCCGTGCGGATTCTCGCGCCGCTCGAGGAGCCGGCGGCCACGTGAGTAGCCGGGCCACCTTCAGCACCGCCCGAGCGAACGTGGAAGCACTCCCCTATCCGGCCGCCGCTGTCGAGGCGCCGGCGCCGGTGCGGCTGCTCGACGAGGACTCGCGGCAGTGGCTCGACGAGCTGCGTGCCCCGGGCGCGGTGCGCGAGGAAGCTGCAGCGCGGCTGCACGCGTTGCTGCTCCGAGCCGCCCGATTCGAGGTCTCCCGTCGGCGCAGCTCCCTGCCGTACCTGCGCGGGAACGAGCTCGAGGACATCGCTCTCGAAGCCGCCGACGATGCGCTCGTGAGCGTTCTGGCCCGGCTCGACGACTTCCGCGGCGCGAGCCGCTTCACGACGTGGGCGTACAAGTTCGCGCTGCTCGAGTCGGCGGCGAAGCTGCGTAGACGGGCCTGGCAGAGGCGCGAGGTGCCGCTCGAGCCCGACGCGTGGGGGCTTGTTGCGAGCGAAGGTCCCACGCCGGCTCGACGAGCTCGAGGAGAGCGAGCTGCTGCGCGCCGTGCGGGAGGCGATCGCCGAGGCGCTGACGCCGCACCAGCGGCGCGTGCTCGTCGCGCTCGCCCTGAACGGCGTCCCGATCGACGTGCTCGCTGAACGGCTCGGCACTACGCGAGGCGCGCTCTACAAGACGCTCCACGACGCGAGGCGGAAGCTTCGTGCCCGCCTCGCCGAGCAAGGACTACCGCTGGATGGAAAGGTGATCGAAAGACCATGACGCAAAACCGCGAACAGAGGATGCTGCGGGCGCTGCTCGGCCCGGTCGCGCCCGAGCCGGATCTCGGCTGCGACGAGTGCTTCCAACAGCTCGACCACTACGTGGAGCTCGAGGTGGCGGGCCAAGACGCGGACGCGCAGCTGCCCAGGCTGCGAGCCCACCTCGAGGGCTGCCCGGCCTGCGCAGAGGAGCACGAAAGCTTGCTCGCGTTCGTGCGCGGCGACGCGGCTTAGCAAGCGCCGCGTAGCAGGCGACCGACAGATCCCGGCGGCCAAGACCACCCACCGTGAATCGGCCGGCCGCGCTCAGCGCAGGCCGGCCGATTGAGAACGGTCGAGCGATGTCGAGGCGCGTTCAGCTGAACCGAGCGGGGAACTGCTGAATGATGCCGCTACTGAGCATGTCCGCCATCCCGACGAGGATGTGGTTGATGTAGACGTCGTAGAGGCGGATCGCGGCGGCGTAGTGTCCCTTGAGCTGGTCGACTGCGAGCCCGATCACCTGGTTGAGGTGGATGCGCATCATCTTTCGCATCGCGCCGAGCGGCCAGTACTTGGGGTTGGCGGTGTGCAAGAAGCTCGCGATCTGGTTGCCGTTCGCGTAGAACCTGGCCTTGGCCTTCGCGACCTTGGAAGCGTTGCCGGCTTTCGCCGCTGCGAGCACCGCGACCGCGTCGTTGATGTGTGCCTTCAACAGTTTCGTGAGCGCGGCGCCGCCCTTGGCCCCGTAATACGGCTTGACCGCGTTGCCGATGTCGACCTGGTTCCGGAGCAGTCGGCCGACCACGAGCTTGGTGTCGGGTAGACCGCCGACGAAGTCGACGATCGCGCGCTCCGTATAGGTGCCGTGGGCCTGCCAGAGCGCGCGCATCGCGGCCTGGAATGAAGCTGCTTTCACGGTTTCGGTGCTGCTGCCGGCCACCGCAGCGCCGGCGGTCGAGACCGATGCACTCAGGCCGAATGCGGCCACAGCGATGACTCCTGCCGCGGCAACCACAGCGGCTGCGCGGCGGGGCGAGATCAAGACAGTGCTCATGCAACTTCCTCCTCGTTTGCGGATTGCTCGTGCTTGATCCCACTTAGTGCGGCGCCCGCGCGGGTCCTTACCTGCGGGCTCTGCGGGTTGCCGCCGCTGCGGCAGGCGGTGATGATCCGCCCCGCGGCTCGCCGGCTCTAGCATCTCCGCAGGAGGTGTTCATGCGACCGATGCGAGCCGCTGGGATCGACGCGTTCGGCGGTGCGGTGCGTCTGCTCGAGCTCGCGGCGCCCGCGACTCCCGGGCCGGACGAGGTCGTGATCGGAGTGCACGCCGCAGGGGTCGGCAACTGGGACGAGATCGTCCGGGTCGGCGGCTGGGACGTCGGCCGTCGACCGCCGCTGGCGCTCGGAGTCGAGGCTTGATGACCACCATCCCCCGGAGAGACGGTCTCGCCGATTACAGGAGTGCCAGCACGTCGGGCCCGTAGCGCTCCAACTTCGCCGGCCCTACCCCCGCGATCTGGGCGAGGTCGCCTAGCGACTTCGGCTGCGCGGCGGCGATCTCGTGTAGCACCGTGTCGTGGAAGACGACGTAGGGCGGGACTCCGTCTTCTCGCGCTCGCTCCAGGCGCCAGGCTCGGAGGCGTTCTGCTGTCGGCGTCCATTCGCGTGCTGGGGCGCGCGCGGCGCGAGGCGCGACAGAAGCAGGCCCCGCGTGGCCCAGCTCAACCAGGAAACGCGAGCGCTTGCCCGACCAGCTGAGCCAGAGCACCCGCTTCGCGCGCGTCATCCCGACGTAGAGCAGCCGCCGCTCCTCGTCGATCTCCGCCGGCGTGCGCGCCTGGCGCGACGGGAGCTCCTTCTCCTCCAGCCGAGGAAGGAACACCATGTCGAACTCGAGTCCCTTGGCCTTGTGGAGCGTCAGGAGGTTGACGCCGCGCGCCTCGTCGCCGCCCTGGTCGAAACGACGTCGGAGATCGAAGACGAACGCTGCGCAGTCGCCGTCGAACTCGGCCGCGAGGGTGACGAGCCGCGTCAGGTCGGTCTGGCGGACGAGCTCGCGCTCGCCGAGCTTGTCGGGCAGCTGCTCGAGCCAGCCGGCTTCGAGCGCCGCCGCGCGCACCGCGCTCGCCGCATCCACCCCACTCCCTTCGAGCCGGCGGACGAGCTTCCGCGCCGCGTCGCGGTCGAGCAGCGACGAGCCCTGGAAGTGGATGCCGGCGTCGTGCAGCGCCTCCTCGAAATCGGTCAGGCGGGCGTTCGTGCGGCAGAGAATCGCGATCTCCTCGTGCGGTGTCATCTCCTTGGCGATCCGCTCGGCGATCGCCTTCGCCTCGTCGGCGGGCGACGCGAAGGCGCTGACGACGGGCTCGGGGCCGTCGGCTCGCGTCGGGCGCAGCACCTTCTCGGCGCCACCGAGCCGGGGGACGAGCTGGTTGGCGAGCGCGAGCACCTGCGGCGTCGAGCGGTAGTTCTCCTCGAGCCGCACGACAGTCGCATGCGGGAAGCGCGTCGGGACGGCGAGGAGATGCTCGGGCCCCGCGCCGGTGAACGCGTAGATCGACTGGTAGTCGTCGCCGACGACGCAGAGGTCGTCGCGGTCGCCGAGCCAGTGTTCGAGCAGCGTCTGCTGCAGGAGGTTGACGTCTTGGTACTCGTCGACGGTGAACGCGAGGTACTGGGCGCGGAAGGTCGCCGCCGCGTGCTCGTCGCGCTCGAAGAGGCGGACGGCGCCCTCGAGCAGATCCTCGAAGTCCATGACGCCTTCGTCCGCCTTGCGCCGCTCGTAGTCGCGGTAGACGCGGGCCATCAGGTCGGGCGGGATCGGGGGCTCGCGGCCGGCCGCGGCGTCGAGGTAGCCGTCGGGGCCGATGCGCCGGTTCTTCGCCCACTCGATCTCGCCGGCGAGGTCTCCGGCCGGGCGAAACTTGTACGGCGCGGGCAGCCGGTTGCCGATCTGCCGAAGGACGAGCGCCTTCGACGGCAGGATGCGGGCGACGTCGCCGGGGGCGAAGTGGCGCAGCTGCCGGAGCGCGGCGGAGTGGAACGTCCCCGCGCGGACGCGCGTGACGCCCAACGCGGCGAGCCGCGCGCGCAGCTCTCCGCCGGCCTTGTCGGTGAACGTCACCGCCATGATCTGGGCCGGCTCGAAGGCGCCCGACGCGACCTGCTGCGCGATCCGCCGCGTGATCGTCGTCGTCTTGCCCGTGCCCGCGCCGGCGAGGATGCAGACCGGCCCGCGCACCGCCTCGGCGGCGCGGCGCTGCTCGGGATTCAGGCCGTCGAGCGGGTCCATCCCAGCACGGTATCGCCGCGTCCGGCCGGAAACGTGACGGGATGCGGGCAGGAAAGCCTCGCTTGCGATACTCGTGGTGTGGGAGAGATCGATCCCCTAGGGACTCGCAAGGACGGCCTCGACGCGTTCCTCGACGAGAAGGTGGCGGAGGGTTACAAGATCGAGGCGCGCACCGACACCCACGCGATCATCGCGCGGCGACCGAGAGGCTTCAAACGCTTCACGAGCGGCGCGGACCCGGGACGCTATGTGGTCGAGGTCGACGAAGATGGAGTCGCCAGGATGCGGCCGGCCGAGCCGCGACGCGCGTGAGGCCACACAAGGGAGGTCAGGACATGGCGAGCAAAGACAAGAACACGAAGAAAAGCATGGAGAAGAAGCCGGCTCAGAAGACGCTGAAGGAGAAGCGCCAGGCCAAGAAGGCGAAGAAGTAACGCTCCTGGCCTACCAGCGCGAACGACGGCCGCGACGGCTCGTGTAGACGAGGCGCGCGGGCGCTGACGTCATGCCGCCGCTCTCGAACTGCTCCTTGTGGCCGAGCATGTTCGCGACGCGGCTGACGTCGGCCTGCTGATCGGGGAGGACGAGCGTGATCCCCTGGCCCGAGCGGCCGGCGCGGCCGGTGCGTCCGACGCGGTGGACGTAGCCCTTCATGTCCTCGGGCGGGTCGTAGTTGATGACGTGGCTGATCGCCTCGAGGTCGAGGCCGCGGGCCGCGACGTCGGTGGCGACGAGCGTCGTGACCTTCCCCGAGCGGAAGCGCTCGAGCGCGCGCTCGCGGGCGCCCTGCGTCATGTCGCCGTGCATCGCGGCTGCCTCGACGCCGTGGCCGCGCAGCTTGTGCGCGAGGCGGTCGGCGCCGCGCTTCGTCCGGACGAAGACGAGTGCGAGGCCGCGCTCGGCCTCGAGCAGGCCGACGAGGCGCTCGACCTTGTCCGCCGCGGTGACGGCGACGAAGGTGTGCTCGACCTCGCCGTCGGAGTGCTGAGAGGGAAGCTCGGCCTCGAAGTGCGAGGGGTTGATCGTGTAGGCGCGGGCGAGCTCGCCGACCTCGCCGTCGAGCGTCGCGGAGAAGAGCATCGTCTGGCGCTGCTTGGGAAGCTTCCGGACGATCTGCTCGACCTGCGGCTGGAAGCCCATGTCGAGCATCCGGTCGGCCTCGTCGAGGACGAGGATCCGGATCGCGTCGAGGGAGATCAGGCGCCGCCGGACGAGGTCGTTCAGCCGGCCCGGCGTGGCGACGACGACGTGGGCGCCGCGCAGCCGCTTGGCCTGCGAGGCGACGGGTGCGCCGCCGTAGGCGGCTTCGGCGCGGACGCCGCGCGGCGCGCCGAGCAGCGACAGCTCCTCGGTGACCTGCAGCGCGAGCTCGCGGGTCGGTACGAGGATGAGCGCCGCGTGCGCTTTCTCCTCGGCCGAGAGCAGCTCGGCGATCGGCAGCCCGAAGGCGAGCGTCTTGCCGGAGCCCGTCGGCGCCTGGCCGAGGACGTCGCGGCCGGCGAGCGCGTCGGGGATGACGAGCGATTGGATGCGGAAGGGCTCGACGATGCCGCGGGCGGCGAGCGACTGCTCGATTTCCGCGCTCACGCCAAGCGAAGTGAAGCTTTCGGACATTCTCTGTTCGACTCCTTAGTTCTGGATTCGAGAAGCAAGAGCTCGAATCCTTTGGAGGAACGAGAACCTGAATCTCACGGGACGGCCCGTTGCCGTCCGTGAAATCAGGGTAGCAGCGACTCCGGCGGGCTGAACTCCGAGGCGGCCTCGGCCAGCGTCGCCACCGGGCCGACGCAGACGTCTTCTCCCTCGAACAGCTCCAGCCACGCCGCCAGCGGCCGCTCGGCGAACGTCGCCGCCAGCTCGGTTGCGAGCTCTTCCTGCTCGGCGGCGTATTGGCGCTCGGCGAGCTCAGGTCGCTCGAGCAGCTCGACGAGGCGCGCCCAGAAGACCGGCTCGAGCGCGCCGACCGTGAGCCACCGTCCGTCGGCGGTGGCGTAGATCCGGTAGCAGGCGAGGCCGCCGGTGAGGAGGCGCGGCGTCGGATCGCCGCCGAGCCGATGGGCGACGAGCCGGTGCGAGCCGTGCGTCATCGAGACGACGACGTGGGCGCCGCGGCCGGTCTTCTCCCGCTCGATCAACCCCGCGAGGATCTTGGTCACGGCGCCGAGCGCGCCGGCGGCGAGGTCGGCGATCTGCACGGGCGGCCAAGCCGGCGCGGTGTCCTCGAGCACGCCCGCCCAGCCGAGGTAGTTGAGGTCGTGGCCGGCGCGCTGCGCGTGGCGACCCTCGACGCCGAAGCCGGTGATCGAGCAGTAGACGGCCGTCGCCGGCGCGTCGTCCGGGCCGATGCCGAGCCGGGACGCGACGCCGGGCCGGAACGACTCGAGGACGACGTCCGCTTGCGCCAGCAACCCGCGAGCGGCGGACGCGTCCTCCTTCAGGTCGACGAGGACGGACTCCTTGCCGGCTGCCAGCGCGGTGTGCCACGCGGGCGCGCTGGCGCGCAACGGATCGCCGCCGGGCGGCTCGACGCAGACGACGCGCGCGCCGAGCTCGAGCAGCTCCCGAGACGCGAACGGCCCCGGCAGGTAGCGCGTGAAGTCGACGACGAGGAGCCCGTCCAGAGGTTGCATCGCCGCCGAACCTAGCAGGGGCTCGATGGCCGGCAACTATGGGCTGGAAGCATCAAACCCCATAGTTTGACCGCCAAAACCTGTACTTCATCCGGCAGGTGCTCAGGGAACTGCGGGACGCGGGCGCGATCGAAGCGCTCGGCGCCGGACGCGGCGCACGCTGGCGTCGCCGCTGAACCCGCGACTGCCGCCGAACCTGGCGGAGCGGCCGTTTCGGGCAGCGGCGTTCGGGACAGGCGCCTTGGGTGAGGCTGCCGTCGCTTGCCTTGGGAGCCGATCTTGCCGTCGATCTCGGAACGGCGAACACCGTCGTCTTTCAACACGGCGAGGGCATCGTCCTGTTCGAGCCCTCGGTCGTGGCGATGGACGAGAAGACCCGCCAGGTGTACGCCGTCGGTGAGAAGGCGCGGCAGATGCTCGGGCGCACGCCGGCGACGATCGTGGCGACGCGACCGCTGCGCCACGGCGTGATCACGGATTTCGAGATCACCGAGCAGATGCTCGGGCAGTTCGTGCGGCGGGTCGGCGGCGGCAAGCGGCGCGGCGCGGTGATCGTCTGCGTGCCCAGCGGGCTCACGCAGGTGGAGAGGACGGCGGTCGTGGAGGCGACGCTCGCGACCGGCGCGCGAGAGGCGCACCTGATCGAGGAAGCGATGGCCGGCGCGATCGGCGCGGGCCTGCCGGTCGCGGAGCCTGTCGCCTCGCTCGTCGTCGACGTCGGCGGTGGCACGACCGAGATGGCCGTGCTCGCGCTCGGCGGCATCGTCGTCTCCACCTCGCTGCCGGTCGGTGGCTACGACCTCGACGACGCGATCATCCGGCTCGCCCAGCACGAGCACCGGCTCCTCGTCGGCCAGGAGCAAGCGGAGCGGGTCAAGCTCGAGATCGGCAGCGCGCTCGAAGGGCACGCCGCGGCGGCCGAGGCGGACATCGCGGGGCGGGAGACGCTGAGCGGGCTCCTCCGCCGGATCAGCCTCGGCTCAGACGAGGTGCGCCGCGCGCTCGAGCGGCCGCTCGGCCGGATCATCTCCTCGCTCAAGGAGCTCCTCGAGCAGACTCCGGCCGAGCTCGCCTCCGACATCGCCGACCGCGGCCTCACCGTCGTCGGCGGCGGCGCGCTACTGCCCGGCTTCCCCGAGCTTCTGAGCCTCGAGACGGGACTCACGGTCAGCCGCGACCCCGAGCCTCTGACCGCGGTCGCCCGCGGCGCCGGCGAGGCGCTCGGCGAGCTCGACACCTTGCGCCGGTCGCGCGCCCATCGCCGCCCTCGGTAGACCCAACCCCGGCCGCAGCTCCTCCTCCTGCACCACCGCGGCGCCAAGACCGGCACCAAGCGCGTCAACCCGGTCGCCTACCAGCGCCTCTCCGACGATTCCGTCGCGATCTTCGCCTCGAAGGGCGGCGCGCCGACGAATCCCGACTGGTACCACAACCTCGTCGCGAATCCCGACGTGACGGTCGAGATCGGCACGCAGAGCTTCGCGGCGCACGCGCATGTCGCCGCCGATGAGCGCGAGGAGATCTGGGAGCGCCAGAAGAGCGACTGGCCCGGCTTCGCCGACTACGAGGAGAAGACGAGCGGGATCCGCGAGATCCCGGTCGTGGTGCTCGACCTTCGCACGACTTGACAGCGCGGGCGTCGTTCGTCCGGCGCACAGCGGCCTGAGTAGTGTCAAGCCGTGCGCGACACGGAGGAGAGCCGGCTGAACCTCGTCGACCGGCGCGCCGAGGCCTGGCGCCCGCCTTCTCTCGCTGCTCCCGGCCGCATCCGTAGGTTTCTCGACCTTCAGGTTGCGTCGATCTGGAACGACATCCGCCCTGTGCTCGCGGCCGCGACCGGGACGGTGGTCGACGCCGGCTGCGGCGGGCAGCCGTTCCGGGAGCTGGTCGGCCCTGCAGCGCGCTATGTCGGCCTCGACACGGCAGAGGCGGCCGAGCGCTTCGGGTACGGACAGCCGGACACGCTGATCATCGACGGCAACCGGTGGCCCCTCGACGACGCGTCGGTCGATCTCGTGCTCTGTACCGAGACACTCGAGCACGTGCTCGAGCCGTCGGTGCTCCTCGACGAGGCGTTCCGTTGCCTGCGGCCGGGAGGAACCCTCCTCCTGACGACGCCCTTCGCAGCTCGCTGGCACTTCGTGCCCTTCGACTACTGGCGTTTCACGCCGTCATCGCTCGCCCACGTGCTCGGACGATCCGGTTTCACGGCCGTCCACGTGCGAGCCCGCGGTAACGCGCTCACGGTCGCCTGCCTGAAGATCGTCGGGCTCGTCGCGCCACTCCTCCTCGCGCCCGGACGCTCGCTGTTGCGCACCGGGGCGCGCCGCATCGCCGGCTTGCTCACCCTGCCGATCGCGGTCGTCGCGCTCGGTGTTGGACACCTGTCGCTTCGCGCCCAGGGCGGCGACGACTGCCTCGGCTATACGACCAGCGCCACTCGTCCGTCGTGATCGAGCTCGCGGACAGGCCGTGCCCGGTCTGCGGAACGGCGGCGCACTCCCGCCTCTTTGCCGAGGCGAACATCGACGAGACGCGGATCGACGCCCGGTCTTTTTCGTCGCGCAAGACACCTGAGTTCATGCACTACCGCTATCTCGAGTGCGCCACCTGCGACCTCGTCTACGCGAGCCCGGCGCCTACAGCCGCAACGACGTCCTCCCTCTACCGCGACGCCGAGTACGCGAGCGCCGCGGAAGCAGGTCACGCCGCCGACACGTACGCGCGCCTGCTCGCACGGCTTCTGCCTCGCCTGCCTGATCGTGTGGCGGCACTCGACGTCGGCGCCGGTGACGGAGCGTTTCTCGAGCGCCTCGCCGGCGCGGGCTTCGACCGGGTCGTGGGCATCGAGCCGTCGCGGGCGCCGCTCGCTCAGGCTGCGCCCGCTGTGCGGGAGCTCATCGTCGAAGGCACCTTCGTTCCCGGTGTCGTCGAAGGCCCCTTCACTCTCGTCACCTGCTTCCAGACGCTCGAGCACATCCCCGACCCGCTCGAGACGCTGCGCCTGGCCGCGGATCTGCTGGCTCCCGGCGGCGCGCTGGTGCTCGTCGTGCACGACCGTCGCGGCCTCCCCACGCGTCTGCTCGGCGGTCGCTCTCCGATCCTCGACCTCGAGCACCTGCAGCTCTTCTCGCGAAACAGCCTCGGAGCCGCTCTGCAGGGCGCCGGTCTCGCTCTCGACTCCGTCGCCCCCTTTGCGAACACCTACCCGCTCGCGTACTGGCTAAGCCTCGCCCCGCTACCCGGGCCGCTTCGGGCCTTCACGCGCTCACTGCCGCGTGCGGTCGCCTCAGCGCCGGTGAGGTTGCGGGCCGGGAACCTTGCTGCCGTCGCGTTCAAGCCGTAGACACTGGAGGAGCCACGCCGCACGTGGCCCCTCCAGCTTTTCCCCGTCCCTCTAGGGGATGAGAAAGTCCGAGAACGGGCTCGTCGGATCGGCGGGCTCGAGCGTTCCGGCGAGGACGCTCTCGCGGACGTAGGTCTCCGCCGACGGCGTCGCCAGGATCGACCCGGAGGCCGGGCTGCCGACGTTCGCGAGCGGCACGTCAACCTCGACCGTGCCGTTCAGGCCGGGCGTGAAGACCCCGGTGTCCTGGTGCAGCTGCTGGAAGCGGGTCTCGATGGAGGCGTGAACCGCCTGGCCGTCGAACGCCAGGACGGTGCCGTCCTGCTCCACCTCGAGCTGCGTGAAGTACTCGGTGCCGTTGAACTGCCAGACGAAGTTGTAGTCGTTCGCAACTCCGCCACTCGGGATCGTCTTGCTGAGGTTGCTGATGGTGATGATCGTCCGCAGCGTCTGGCCGTCGGGCGACAGGCACATCTGGCCGTTGAGGATGTCGAGCTGCGGGTTCGACCCCTGAGCTCCACCGGCGACCTGGACGCCCTCCTCCGAGAGCGCGTAGTCGTCGTCGCCGGCCGGGTCGGTGAGCACCGTGCCGCAACCGGAGACCTGCGGAGCAGCCTGAGCCGCGACCGGCGGTGCCTGGTTGTGCACCGGGGTCAGCCGGCCGGTCAGGTCCTTCATCAGGTTCGCGACGTCCGGGGCTCCCCAGCCGGTCGCGTTGTCGTAGCCCGGCGTCGCCGGATACGGCTGGTTGTCGCCGACCGTGACGTCCGAGAAGTCGGTCGCGTAGTTCGCGCTCTGCGCCGCCCTGTAGAGCGAGTAGTTGGCGAAGCCGAGGCCCTTCTTCGAGGCGGCGGCCTGGATGCGTGTCCACATGCCGAGCATGAGCGGCGAGGAGAGACTCGTCCCCGCGCCCTGCGAGTCGGCGCCGTTGTCGTCGGTGATCAGCATCCCGTTGTTCGTCGCCACGTCGCCGGAGATGACCGCGACGTCCGGTGTCGAGCGGCAGAGCGGCGCGGTGCCCGGCGTGTACGGGTTGCCGTTCTGATCCTCGACGCAGTTGAGCTTGGCGACGCCCTGCTGGTAGCCGGCGGCCGGCTCGACGGTGCTGTTGCCGCCGCCGCCGTACTCCCAGGCGTACTCGAGGAACCGCTTGGGCGGGTTGCCGCCGTCGCTCGAGAGGACGGTGCCGCCGACGGCGACCGCGTACGGGCTCGCCGACGGGTAGTTGAGCGCGGGATAGAGATTGGTCGCGACGCCGTTGTACGAGCCGAGCACCGGCGGCGGCGGCAGGATCGGACACGAGCCGCCCGTGTCGCCGGTGGAGGAGAAGAGCGTGCGGCCCTCGATCGCGGCCTGCTTCAGGACCTGATCGCCGGGCGTCTCGAGCCCGTCGACGCCGATCACGGTCGAGGCGGTCGGGATGTTCTCGCACTCGCCGAAGGAGGCGCTCGCCTGCAGCGGGCCCTTCCTGTCGTTCACCCAGCCGGTCATCGCGGCGAGGATGTCGGCGTCGCTGGGAGTCCGGGCGAAGTAGAGCGACTCGCCTTGGACGTCGGGCGCCATGCCCGTCGACGCCTGCGTGTCCAGCTCCCACTCGACCGTCGCCCCGTCGTTCGCCAGGGGCTCGCTCGCGTTGCCGTACCACTTCGTCGAGATCGGTACCTGCGGCAGCTCGTTCTCGCTTTCGAAGCTGCGGAGGTCGTTGACGACGCCGTCCGTGATTCCCCAGCCGAGGATCGCCATCGTCTGGCCGTTGCCGAGGTTCGTGCTCGGCAGGTCGTAGATCGACCACAGCGTCTTCGGGGAGAGAAGCCCCGTGTTGGGCACGCCGGGGGCCGCCGCAAGCGGCGACACGGTGGTCGTCTTCGTCCCGGTCGCACCACGCCGCGGCGTCGTGAAGGTCGCGACGCTGTTCAACCCGAGCACGGTTGCGATCGGCAGGCTCGAGGGAACCGTCGGAGCGAGCGTGTTGGCGTAGAACGTCCGGCCGCCCGCCGTGTAGTTGTCGAGCGGCGTCCCGAAGAGCGCGGAGACCTGCGACGCCGTTCCGCTTGCCAGGAGGTAGGTGGTCGCTCCTTCCGGCTGGCTGACCGACAGCCCCCCGGCCTGCAGCCAGCTCGTCGCGGCGGAGACGGTGCTAGCCGGCACGCCGAACATCTGGTTGAACGTGTCGACGTCGAGGAAGCTCTGGTAGTTGGCGCTACCCGGGTCGTAAAGAGACTTGAGGTAGCTGTCCTCGGCGGACGCGTTCGGGTTGTCGAGCACGACTCCGACCGTGACCGGCTGCGAGGCCGACACCGGCCCGAGCAGCGTGGCGGTGGAGAGGTTGAAGACGACGTCACGCTGAAGCGTGGTCGTCGCGCCGAGCGAGAGGCTTCCCTGCGCGGCAGAGGTCGCACCGAGCACGAGCACGGTGGCGACGGCTGAGAGAAGCACGGACGCGCGTCCGATCATGGACATCCTCCTGGGCGAGCGGGGCGATGGGCACGGGAGAGCACGAACGCGCGTCTATACCCAGAAATTACGAGCTTTCTAACCTCGTATCTCGTAAACAAATTGACTGATCATTCAGTCGAGAAATTGACTGACTAATCAATCGGATTACTGCTAGTGCGCGCGGCCGGAGATCGTGTCGGCGACGCGGGCGAAGACGGACGGCCGGCCCGTGCGCGCTTCCCTCGCGTCGGCGGCGCCGAGCAGCTTGTGGACGGCGTGGATGCCGGTGTAGCGGAGCGGTTCGGGCTCCCACGAGCGCTCGAGCGGCCCGACCCACGGGAGGACGGTGAGCTCGGTGTCGCGGGCAAGGATCAGATCGCGCAGCGTCCGGGCCGCGAGGTTGGAGGCGGCGACGCCGTCTCCCGCGTAGCCGCCCGCCCAGGCGAGCCCGCGCGCGGCGTCGATCCCCACCGCCGGCCGCCAGGTGCGACTGACGCCGAGGACTCCCTGCCACGCGGCCGCAACTCTCGCGTCGATGCCGAAGAGGTCGCGGAGCCGCTCGCGGAGGCCCTCGACGACGGCGCCGCCGGGCGGCAGCTCGCGGGCAGTCCCCGAGCCGAAGACGTACGGCTCGCCGCGGCCGCCGAGCGCGATCCGGCCATCTGCCGTCCGCTGCAGATACGTGTAGAGGTTGCGGCCGTCGAGAATCGTCTCGCAGCCGCTCCAGCCGAGCTCCGCCCAGACGGAGTCCGGAAGCGGCTCGGTGGCGATCATCGCGCTCGTCACCGGCGCGAGCAGGCGGCGCAAACCGGGCAGATCGGCGGTGTACCCCTCCGTCGCGCGGACGATCCAGCGCGCGCGCACCTCGCCCGCGGGCGTGCGGGCACGGCCGGGCTCGAGCTCGAGCGCGGGCGTCCGTTCGTAGATCGTCGCGCCCGCGCGCTCGGCTGCGGCCGCGAGCCCGCGCACGAGCTTCGCGGGCTGCACGCGCGCGCAGTGCGGGCTGAACAGCGCGCCGACCCCGCCGCGCACGCGGACGCGCGCGGCGAGCGCGTCGGCGTCGAGGAGGCTCTCGTCGCCGCGCTGCGCCAGGAGACGATGCAGCTCGAGCGCGCTCTGCGCGACGCTGAGGGTGCCGCCTTTGACGTAATCGCAGTCGATCGCCTCCTCCTCGACGCGCCTGCCGACCTCGTCGACCGTCGCCTGAATCGCGCGCTCCTGAGCGAGCGCGCCCACCTCGCCGCCGCGCGCGACCCAGCCCGCGCTCGAGCCGACGAGCGCCCCGAGCACCCAGCCGCCGTTACGGCCGGAGGCGCCGAACCCCGCCGTCTCCTTCTCGAGCACGACCACCTCGAGCGACGGCTCGGCGCGGCGCAGCTCGAGCGCCGTCCAGAGGCCGGTGTAGCCGGCGCCGACGACGCAGACGTCCGCCTTCACCGGCCCTTCGAGCGCCGGCCGCTCGGGCGCCGGGCCGAGCTGCTCCATCCAGAAGGACACCGCCACGTGCGCACGCTATCCCCGCGCGGGATGGCTCAGCGCGGTGCGAGCGCGTAGAGCTTGCCGCGGCCGACGAGGTAGAGACGGCCGTAGCCGGCGACGGCCGGGGAGTACTCCCCGTCGTGCCACTCCTCGACGAACCGGCCGCTCGCGGCGTCGAGCGCGTACGTCCGGTGCGCGAAGGTCGAGAAGTAGACCACGCCGTCGATCACGGACGCAGCCCCGGAGATCGGAGCGCCAGCCCGGTAACTCCAGCGCAATGCTCCGGTCGCACTCTCGAGCGCGTAGAGCGTGCCGTCGTAGGAGCCGATGAGGACGACACCCCGCCAGAGCGCAGGCGAGGCGTAGACGTAACCGTCCGTCCCGAAGCTCCAGAGCTTGGCTCCCGTCCGAGCCGAGAACGCGTAGACGCGCTGGTCGAGCGAGCCGATATAGACGTGGCCGCCGCCGACTGCCGGGCTGGAGTAGAAGTTGCCCAGACCGGACGTCCGCCAAAGGAGCTTCCCGGTGCGCGCGTCGAGGGCGAACACCGCGCCCGCATAGTTGCCGATGTAGATCCGTCCGCCGGCGAAGGCGACCGACCCCTTGATCGGCGCGCCGCTGTCGAACCTCCAGCGCAGCGTGCCGGTGCCGGCCGCGAAGGCGTAGACGCTGCCGTCCTGGTCGCCGGCGTAGACCATGCCGTTCGCGACGAGAGGGGAGGACTCGCACGGCCCGATCCGGTCTCGCCAGCGAATCTGGCCAGTCGTGGGCGAGAACGCGAGAATCTCGCCGTCGCCAAGCTGCGAACGGCAGCTCGGGTGGGCGATGAAAGTGGCAAAGACGAGGCCGTCCGCAAGGGCGGGCGACGACCAGCCGCAGCGATGCGCGAAGTAGCGCCAGCGTTCCTTCCCCGTCGCGGGGTCGAGCGCGTAGAGGCGCCCGTCGAATGCTTCCTCGAACAGGCTGCCGTAGCCGAGGACGGGTGGGAACTCCAGCAGGGCGCGCCCGTGGAACGTCCAGAGGCGCTTGAACGGCGGCCGCAGCCCGGGCGCCTGGACGGCGCGGAGACGAGCGTTGTCCGCGCCGTAGGTCGGCCACGGCAGCGCCACGCTCGAGCGCGCGGGACGCGGGCCTGAGACGGGCGTCGTGATCGTCGGCGTCAGCCGGCGGGCGCTGCCGCACGAGACGAGAAGGCCGGCCGCGGCGACCAGCCCGAGGACGGCGAGGCTCCGGCCGCGCAACGTCAGGGGCGCTCGCCGCTCAGGCGGCTCCAGAGGTTGGAGACGAGCCGCGAGACGCCGGACCAGTGAGCGCTGGCGCCGAAGTTGTACGCGCCTGCGTCGAAGACCGTCGAGCGTCCGACCCGGTAGATCGTCATCTTCGCCGGCTTGCCGGGCCCGAACTCGTTGGGGATGACGGCGAGCACATGCGTGCCGTGAGGCGACACGTTGTTCGGCTCGTCGATCTCGATCCCATAGGTTCCGAAGCGGCTGCCGTCGTGGAATTGCGTGCCGGTGAACAGCCACGGCGCGGCCTCGGTGTCGACGACGCGATAGGGATGGTTCGAGTACTTGCCCTCGTCCCAGCCGATGTACTGCGCGCCGACGAGCGCCGCCTCCGGCCGGCCGATGTCGCGCCAGCGCGTGCGGCCGACCATCGTGTTCCCGCTGACCTTGACCCGGTAGAAGAAGTTGTTCGCCGAGAGGAAGGCGAGGTTGCCGCCGGCGTTGCGGTACTGCGTGATCAGGTCGTAGACATGCGACGTGACGTACTCCTCGTGCCCGGCGAAGACGATCAGGCTGTAGCGGCTCAGCTGTGCAGCGCTCGTGATGTGCTCGAGGTCGTCGTCGGAGAAGAAGTCGGCGCGGTAGCCGCTCGGCCAGAACCAGCGCAGAAAGCCGAGATCGAGCTGCCAGAACTGCTTGGGAAGCCCGGCAGGAACGCCGCGGCCGCGGACGTCGGTGGCCGCGAAGGGATGCGTGAGATCGACGACATGGACCTTCGGATTCAGATACCAGCTGTCGCCGTCGACGATGTCGTAGGCGTGCCATGTATTGGTCGGCTCGATGACCAAGACCGGCGCGGTGCCTAGCTGCCTCGGTCGCAGGATGAACGGCGCGTAGTCGGTATGACCGTGCCAGCGCAGGCGCGCGACGTAGTCGCCGCTCGGCCAGCCCGAGCCGAGTCTGACGTGCGCGATCCACGGGCCGGCGGACGGTCGCCGCAGCGGCTGCGGCGAGGACATCGCCTTGCCGAACGTGACCGGATCCCAATGGCGGGCTGCGCCGGTCTTCGCTGCGCCGCCGCCTGCGCCCGCGAGGAAGAGCTGGAGCGTGACGCGGCGGGCCGCGACCCCGCCGATCTGCAAGAGAGCGACCTGCCCGGGCTTGTAGCTGCGCGCCTCGAAGCCGGCGAGCAACTGGGCCGGTTGCGCCCCACCGGGCCCGAGGACGGCGACAAAGACAAGAACGAGCGCGGCCGCGGTGGCGACGCCGGAGGCGACAGCGACAGCCGCCGTTCGCTGTCGCCGCGAGCGCAGAGGACCCGGCAGACGACGGTCGCGGAGCCGCTGGGGAGCGATGGCCACGACCGCACGGTCGAAGACCGCGCCAACCAGCCTCTAACGGCGCGCCAACGGCCATTAGGAGCGGCGGGCGGGCAGTGCTAGAACGTCCTCCCGTGGTCGAGTTCGCCATCCTCGGTCCGCTCGAGGCTCGTGAGAATGGCGAGCCGCTTCCGCTCGGCGGACCGAAGCAGCGCGCCCTGCTGGCGCTGCTCCTGCTCGAGGCGGGCCGGGTCGTCTCCACCGACCGGCTCACCGACGCGATCTGGGCCGGCGACCCGCCTCCTACCGCCGTCGCGTCGCTGCAGAACTTCGTCGCGCAGCTGCGCAAGTCGCTCGGAGCGGAGGCGATCGAGACGCGTTCGCCCGGCTACCTCGTTCGGCTCGGGCCGGCGCAGCTCGACCTCGCCCGCGTCCGGAGACTCGTCGACGAGGCGCGCGCGAGCGAACCGCAGCGGCGCGCGAAGCTGCTCGACGAGGCCCTCGGCCTCTGGCGGGGCGAGCCGCTCGCGGACTTCCGCTACGAGGCGTTCGCCGAGGCAGAGATCGCTCGCCTCGAGGAGTTCCAGCTCACGCTCCTCGAGGAGCGCGCCGAGGCGAAGCTCGCGATCGGCGAGCACGGGGAGCTCGTGCAAGAGCTCGAGACGCTCGTCCGCTCCCACCCCCTGCGAGAGCGGCTTCGCGCGCAGCTGATGCTCGCCCTCTACCGCTCGGGCCGGCAGGCGCAAGCGCTCGAGGTCTACCGGGAGGGACGCGAGCTGCTCGTCGAAGAGCTCGGCCTCGAGCCGAGCCCGCTCCTCCGCAACGTGCATGCCTCGATCCTCCGGCAGGAAGCCGTCTCGGTCGACCGCGGCGCCATCCCCGAGCTCGAGCATTTCGACGAGGTGGCCACGGCGCTTCTCGCGGGGAAGGTCACCATCGTCGTCAGCCCGGAGTCGGAGCCGCTCGCCTCCGAGCTCGCTCGCCGCTTCGGGCTCGAGACCGTGACCCCGGAGCTGGCGCGGATCTCACAGGCGGTGGCGGTGCTGAACGGCTCAGGGCCGCTCTACGACACGCTCCACACGATCGTCGAGGGCGACGGAGAGCCGACCGCCGTCCACCGTTTCCTCGCCGGCTTGCCGGCGCTACTGCGAGAGCGCGACGGCAGCCAGCCGCTCCTCGTCACCACGGGCTACGAGCTCGCCCTCGAGCGTGCTCTCGAGGAGCTCGACGAGCCGTACGACACGGTCTGCTACCTCGCTGCCGGGGAGATGCGCGGCAACTTCTGTCACATCTCGCCGGCCGGCCGAGCGGCGGTAATCGAGCGTCCGAACGCCTACACGAACGAGCTCGACCTCGACCGGCGCACCGTCTTGCTCCATCTGCAGGGACGGGTCGACCGCTCGACCGAGCGCGCTTGGGAGAGCTTCGCCGTGACCGAGGACGACTTCATCCACTACGGCAACGTCGCTCGCCGGCTGCCTGTGACTCTCGCCGCGCGGCTGCGTCGCACCCACCTACTGCTCCTCGGCTACACGCTCTCGACCTGGACGCTCCGGGTCGTGCTCGAGCGATTCTGGGGAAGCGACCCGCTGCCGTATCGCTCCTGGTCCGTGCATGCCGGGCCGGAGCCGCTCGAGCGTGAGTACTGGCGGCGCCGCGACGTCGAGGTCGTCGACATGGCGCCGGCCGCGTACGTCGCCGAGCTAGGGCAGGCGTTGGAGAAGGCGGCCGCGAAGTGACGGCTCTTCCCGACAGCCCGTACAAGGGCCTCGCGGCATTCGAGGACACCGAGCTCGACGCGCTCCTGTTCTTCGGGCGGGAGCGGGAGGTCGAGGCGGTGGCGGCCAACGTCCTCGCCGGCCGGCTGACCGTCCTGTACGGGCCGAGCGGGGTCGGCAAGAGCTCGCTGTTGCGGGCCGGCGTGGCGCGGCGACTCCGCGAGCTGGGCGGCGCGCCCGTCGTCGTTCACGACTCGTGGGCGGAGGATCCGGAATCGGGTCTGATCGCGTCCGTCCGGGCTGAGTGCGGCGAGATCGGCCCGACGGCCGGGCTCGTCGACACGATCGCCGCCGCCGCGCAGCAAAGCGGCGAGTTTCATCTCCTGCTCGACCAGTTCGAGGAGTACATGCTCTATCACGGTCCCGACGGCCCCTTGAGCGCGGTTCTGCCTGCGCTGCTGCGGCGGCCGGGCCTGCGGGTCAACATCCTGCTCGCCATCCGCGACGACGCGCTCGCCGAGCTCGACGAGCTCACCGGCAAGATCCCGGAGCCGTTCGGGAACCTGCTGCGGCTCGATCGTCTCGACCGCGAGGCCGGCCGGGCGGCGATCCTCGGTCCGCTCGAGCGCTACAGCGAGCTGCAAGGCGAGCGGTTCACGGCCGAGGAGGGGCTCGTCGACGCGGTGCTCGACGAGGTGGCGGAGGGACGGCTCGACTTTGCCGGCGCCGTCGCCAGTCCGGGCTCGACGAGCCGGATCGAGGCGCCCTATCTGCAGCTCGTCCTCGAGCGGCTCTGGACGCATGAACGGCTCGCTGGATCCCGGCAGCTGCGGCTCTCGACCTTCCATGCGGTCGGCGGCGCGCGCGCAATCGTCCGCGAGCACGTGCAGGGCACGCTAGACCGGCTGAGCGTCGCCGAGCAGGAGGCCGCGGCGCGGGTGGTGCGGCAGCTCGTCACGCCGTCGGGCCGGAAGGTCTCGCACGAGGCCGGCGATCTCGCCGAGTACGCCGAGGTCGACCCGACCGAGCTGCGGCATCTCCTCGAGCGGCTCGGCCGCGAGCGGATCGTTCGCGCTGTGAACGGGACGCCGGGCGCGCCGACGCGCTTCGAGATCTTCCACGACGTCCTCGGCCCGCCGGTCCTCGCCTGGCAGCACGAGCACCAGCTCCGTCGCGCGCGCGAGCAGGCGCGCCGCCAGCGGCGCCGGCTGCGGATCGTCGTCGGCGCGAGCGTCGCGGCCCTCGCGATCGTCGGGGCGATCGCGGTCTATGCGCTCGTCCAGCGCAGCCACGCAAACACCCAGGCAGAGCGCGCACGAGGCCGGGAGCTCTCCGCGGAGGCGCTGGCCGAGGCCTCCTCGAATCCGCAGGCCAGCGTTCAGCTCGCCCTGCGCGCGGCGAGCCTGGCGCCCGGTGCGCAGACGGCCTCCGTCCTCCGCTCGAGTCTCCTCGCGATGCGAGAGGAGAAGATCCTGCGCCTCAGGGGCTCGATCGTCGCCGCGGCGTTCGCGCCCCGCGGCGAGCGGCTGCTCGTCGCGAGCGACGACGGGAGACTCGGCCTCTACGACGATTCCGGACGGCGCGTCGCGAAGCTGCCGAGCGACGGCTCCCCGACGAGCGCGGTATGGAGCCCGAACGGTCGCCTCTTCGCCACCGGAGCGACCGACGGTGAAGCCCAGATCTGGAGCACCGACCGCACGACACCCGTCCGCACGATCCGGACGACCTCGTCGATCACGACGCTTTCCTTCGACCGCACGACGCTCCTCGTCGCGAGCGGCACCCATGTCCGTCTCGTCGACGTCGCGAGCGGCCGGGCGAAGACGCTCCGCTTCCCCGGCGCGATCGTCGCAGCGGCGCTCGACCCGACCGGCACTGTGTTCGCCGTCGCGATGCGCCACGGCAAAACGACGAGCACTGAGCTCCTGAGCACGCGCTCGGGTCGGCGTATCGCCGTCCTCCGCGAGACGGGAATCCGGTCACTCGCCTTCAGCCCCGACGGCCGGCACCTCGCGACCGGCAGCAACGACCGCACGGCGCGCGTCTGGGACGCGTCGACGGGCAAGCTCCTCCACATCCTTCCCCACCACGGCTACGTCGTCGGCGAGCAGTTCTCCCGCGACGGCCGCTTCCTCGTCACCTCCTGCTCCGACGGGGGCGCCTACCTCTGGAACGTCTCGAATGGCCGGCGCGAGCTTCTCCTCGTCGGCGCGACGGGCGGGATCGACGCCGCCGCGTTCAGCCCCGACGGGAGCGAGATCGTGACGGGCTCCGCGGACCGGCTGGCGCGCATCTACTACAGCCAGGACGGCCGCCTGCTCGCCCCGCTCGCGGGCCACGACCAGGCGGTGACGAGCGTCGGCTTCGACCCGAGCGGGCGCACGATCGTCACCAGCTCGAGCGACGGCACCGTCCGGCTCTGGCAGGCGCTGCCGGCGGGGACGCTGCGAACGATCGACACGCGCAAGACGCCCGTGCAGTCGTTCTGGTTCGGCGGCAACCCGGTCACCGTCGCCGGGAACGAAGCGCGCATCCTCTCAACGTCCGGCCGGGTGCTCAGGACGCTGAAGCTGCCGCATCGAGCGCCGATCGAAGCCACCGCCACGAACGGGCACAGCATCGCGCTCGCCGGCGGCGGTCATCTGATCGTGGCCAAGCGGACCGGTGTGCCGCTGCGCGACAGCGTTCCCGGCGTAACAGCCGTCGCCTATGCCGGGAAGGCGCTGCTCCTCGGACTCGCCCGCGGGATCCTCGACCCGGACGCAAACGGCGGCGCCGGCGGAAGCGTGAACGTGCCCGGCCGCGTTCTCGGCCTCTCGACGGGCGGCGGCCGCTTCCTCGTCCGGCTCGCGAGCGAGCTTCGCGTCTACACGGACGCCGGCAAGCTCCTCAGCACAATCCGCGCGACGGCGCAGCATGCGGTCATCTCCCCCGGCGGCCTAGGCGTCGCGACCGCGACGGGCGATGTCGCACAGCTCTGGGACGCGACGACGGGCAAGCTCCTCCACACGCTGAGAGGGCACAGCTCGCCGATCACGGACGTCGAGTACTCGCCCAACGGGCTCGACCTCGTCACGGTCAGCATCGACCACACGGGCCTGATCTGGAGCGCCCGCCGGGGCCGGCTGATCCATCGTCTGATCGGCCACTTCTTCCCCGTCTACTCCGGCAGCTACAGCCCGGACGGGCATTGGATCGTGACCGCGAGCCAGTTCACCGCGGGGTTGTGGAACGCCGGCGCCGACCAGCTCGTCTTCTATCTCAGCGGGCACACCCTGCCGCTCACGGGCGCGACGTTCAGCCCGACGGGCGACTGGATCCTCACGGGCAGCAAGGACGGCACGGCTCGCATCTACCGATGCCAGGTCTGCGAGCCGCTCGCCAGTCTCGAGAAGCTCGCGGAACGGCGTCTCCGCGCGCTGCGCTGAGCGACTTCGCCAGCGTCGTTCACGCGCCAACCGCCTGCTCGACGAGCTTCGCGATCTTCGCCGCGTCCGATTTCGTCAGCTCTGTCAGCGCATAGACGATCGGCCACATGGAGCCGTGATCGAGATTCGCGGTGTCGCTGAAGCCGAACTCCGAGTAGCGCGACTTGAACTTGCCGGCGTTCTTGAAGTAGCAGACGACCTTGCCGTCCTCGTTCGCGTAGGCGGGCATCCCGTACCAGGTCTTCGGAGTCAGGTCGGGCGCCGTCTTCTTGACGAGCTCGTGAATCTGCTCGCCGAGCCCGCGATCGGCGGGTGTCATCTTCCCGAGCGCGGCCTGGATCGCCTTCTCGCCATCCTCGTTCGCCTTGAGCTCCTTGGCGCGGGCGCGCATCGCGGCCTTCTCCTCGGCGCTGAACTTCGTCTCTGCAGTGCTCACTCGGCTCCTTTCGTTCGTTCGACGACTTGGTTTTCAACGAGCGCGGCGAAGCGGTCGAGCCGCTGCAGCCACGTGCCGATGCCCGCGAAGGCGTACGGGGCGAGCATGCAGCGGCGGACGCGGCCGATCTTCTCGGTCGTGACGAGCTCCGCCTCCTCGAGCAGCCGGATGTGCTTTTTCATCCCCGTCAGCGACATGCCGAAGGGCTCGGCGAGCTCGCTGACCGACGCGCTGCCCGAGCCGAGGCGCTCGAGAACGGCGCGCCGGGTCGAGTCGGCGAGGGCCGCGAAGGCGAGGTCGACGGTCGTCTTATCATGAACCATTCGGTTCAGTTATAACACGACTTGACAACCGCTGCGGGACCTGAGAGATTTGCGCCGTCGAAGCCCGTGGACTGCGCAAGCGGTTTGCGGGCTTCGGCATTACTGCGCTCAATGTTTCTGCGCTCAATGTTTCTGCGCTCAGCGTCTTTAAGCTCAGAGCCTGGCTAGCCGCCCTTGCGAGTACGGTCCTCTTTGGTGGACGGTCTGACGCCGAAGCTCTTCCTGGGAGCTGTCGTCGCGTCGATCGGCGGCCCGCTCGCGCTCATCGCGCTCTACCTGCCCGGCGCCGCAGGCGACGCCTTCGGCGGCTCGGGTCTGACGACGCTGCTCGCCCTGCTCGTCTTCGTCGCGCCGCTCGCGGTCTGGTTCGGCTTCTCGGAGCGGATCGCGTCGGCCGGCGGTCTCGCGGCCTTCGTCGAGGCGGCGGCGGGTAAGACGGTTGCGCGCGTGCAGGCCGCGATCTGGATCGTGAGCTATTTCCTCTACCTGCCGTACACGGTGACGTACATCGTCTACGACCTGCTCGCGCCCGTCTTTCCGGGGATCAGCGCCTACCGCGGCGCGCTCGAGCTCGTCCTGCCGGTCGCGCTCGCGATTTTCGCCTTCGTGCCGCTCGCGGGGAGCCTCGCCGTGCTCGGAGTCGTCGCGGTGGCGCAGCTCGTGCTCGTCGCGGTGCTCGGCGGGCTCCTCTACGCGCACGGAGGCGCCTCGAGCTCGGCGTTCACCGCGCACGTGGGCGCCGCGCCGCTCGGACGAGGAGTCGGGGCGACCGCGCTCCTCTTCGTCTGCGCGAGCCTGCCGCTCTTCTTCGGCGCCGAGGTGCGCGGCGGGACGAGAACGATCCGGCGCGGGCTCGTCTGGGGCTACGGCATCGTCGCCGTCGTTCTCCTGTTCGCCGCCGTGCCGCTCGCCACGGGCGGCGCACGGTTCGCCGGCGCGGAGCTGCCGGGCGTGTCGATCGCGCAGGCGTACTCGGGACGGTCGCTCGCGGTCGTGGTCGCGTTGCTCGCCGCGGCGAGCGTGGCCGGGCTGATCGTGCTGGAGCTACTCGCGCTCGGGCGGCTCGTCCACTGGCTCGTCGGCACGCCGATCCGCCCGACACTCGCTGCGATCTGCGTTCCCTTCGTCGCCGCCGACGCGATCAGCCTCGTCAACCCGGAGCGCTTCTACAGCGACCTGTCACCGCCGTCGCTCGTCGCGCTCTTCGCCTCGCAGATCATCGTCTTCGCCGTCTACCCGCTCTTCCGGAGACGGGTGCGGCGGCTGCCAGCCGCATTGGGGGCAGCCGCCGTCGCGTCAGCCCTTGCGGGCTACGGCCTGTACACGGCGATCGTCAGCGCCGGAGGCTCCTAGCCCCAGGTGCTGCCGCCGCCGGTGCCGCCGGTCGACGTGCCGCCGGTTCCACCGGTCCCGGACGCCCCGCCGGCCTTGATCGTCGTCTTCATCCCGTACGCCAGATGGAGCGGGCAGGAAAGCGTGTAGGTGCCCTTGCGCAGAGTGACGGTGAGCTTCTTCGTCGCTCCCGGGTTGATCGCGGAGATCGTCTTCGAGAGGCGCGGACCCTTGATCTTGAACTGGTGGAGCGTGCCGCTCGTGTTGTGGATGACGAAGGTGACCTTGCCCTTCGCGAAGGAGTGCTTCTTGAGCACGATCTGGTAGTTCTTCTCGGTCACCGCGATCTTGGTCGTGGCACTCGCGCGATGAGCGACCATCGCTGCGAGCGCGCCGCCTGCGAGGGCGGTCGCGACCAGCACGGAGATAACGAGAACCGTGCCGATCCTGCCGTTTCTTCTCTTCATCAAAACGTCCTCCCAGGTTGACATTCTCCTCTACGCGAGGCGCAGCCGAGCGGATTTCGCTCAGGTTGCCCAGTCGGGGAGATCGAGTCCCTGCTCCTCGAGCATCCGGCGCACGCCCGGCAGCTCGATCGTGGCGAGGAAGTGAGCGCAGAGGTTGGGTCTGTCCCAGGCGGCCGGCTCGAGGCGCCGTGCCCAGCGCGTCAGCATGAAGAGGAAAAGGTCGGCGCCGGTGCGGTGGTCGGCGGCGAGCCAGGTGCGCCCCGCGAGGGCGCGGTCGAGAATGTCGAAGGCCTCCCCCGCGTCATGCGCTGCCGCGGCGGTCACGCCGTCGCCGTCGCCATAGCGCTCCGGATAGAACCAGCGCACCATCGAGGTCTGGACGGTGTTCGTACCGAAGACGAGCCAGCGGTAGTAGTCCGCGCGGTCGACCGGAGCGAGCTGCGCCTCCGGAAAGCGGTCGCCGAGGTAGAGGACGATCGCCGCCGACTCGGTGAGGACGAGGCCGGCCTCCTCGTCGACGAGCGTCGGGACGACGCCGAGCGGGTTGAGCGCGCGGTAGCTCTCGTCGCCCTGGGCTTCGTCGCGGCCGATCTCGACGAGGCGGTAGTCGACACCGGTCTCCGCAAGGGCCGCGTGCGGCGCCATCGACGCTGTGCCGGGCCGCCAGTAGAGGACGAGTCCCATTTTGCGACCCTATCCCGCCTGCCAGCGGACGACGATCGGGCCGGCGAGCCCCGGCAGCGGCAGCGAGGCGGCTTCGGCTTCCACAGCGGCGCGTTCGGCAGCCGTCAGCCTGCGCCACGGCTCGATCGACAGGTCGCCCATCGCCCTCCGCCACGTACCGACGAGCTCGCCGGCGACGAGGAGTGCGCCCGGCCAGACGCGCGGCGTCCAGAGCGCGGCGCGTTGCTTCGCGTCGGGGACGAGGAGCGTGCGATGCGCGGCGTCGTGGAGGAGCCAGTAGGGATCGCCGCTCGGGAGCAACCGCACGACGGTCGACTGCTCGGCGGGCTCGCGGCTGAGGGCTTCGTCGCTGCTGAGGATCCACGCCTCGCCGAGCGGCGTCTGCACTGCCGTCAGGTCGAGCGTCTCGAACGCGACGGCCGCCTCTCTCGCCCCGATGCCCGCCCAGCCGGCGAACGAGGCGCGCGTCCCCGGGCCGAAGACGTGGAGATAGCGCCGAGCGAGCTCGCGCCGGGCCTCGAGCGGCTCGATGGCAGGCCTCGGCACTGTCCAGATGAGCGGCGCTCGCGCGCCTTCCCAACGAATGAGAACGGTGCCGGTCGTGGTCGCATAGCGGAGGGCGTTGCGGACTCCGATGCCCCGCATCGCCTCGTTGTCGGTTGTCGTGCGCCCCGCGAGGAAGGCGTGTAGACGCGCCGCCAGATCCTCGGCTCGTTCCCGTTTACGCGGATCGTCCGGATGGCGGCCGAGCGTGAAGAACGCATGGTCTCGCGCCGGCACTGCGTACGTGCTCCAGCGCGGCCCCCAGATCTGGACGAGCGCCTTGTCGTCCCAGCTGAGCGGATGCGCCCCCTCGACACGGGCGTGAATCGAGAGAAGCGCGGCGCGCGGCATGCTGTCCTGCAGACCGGCCCAGGCCGCCTGTCGCAGGGAACGAGCGCCGCGAGGCAGCCGCCGGTCGAGCGCGCCGATGTGGCGCCGGAAGGCGAGGATCTGCGCTCGGGTGAGATCGAGCCGGGCCACGATTTACGTCAGCCTTACACGGACGGGGGAAGGCGCTGCCGAACTACAGAGTGTGCGCCTCCTCGCCCTGGTAGCCGCCCTTGTGCTCGGTGGAGCGGCCGGTGCGCTGCTCGTGAACGCCGGTAGACCGCTCGGCCCGGGGCCTGTTGCCCGGTTCGGGACGCCGCCTACCGCACGAGTCGTCGTCACGGCGCCCGCTGCTCCCAAGCGGATCACGCACGCGGCGACCCACATCGCCGCACCCGTCACGCAACCGACCCGGGTTGTGGCGCCTGTCGCCGTCCGTCCGGCTCCTCAGCTCGTCAAGCGAACGGTGGCGCCGGCGCCCAAGCAGACGCCTCACGCGCCGACCTCCACGGGTACCCCACTGACGAGCACCACGAAGCCGAAGACCGCGCCGAGACTCACGGCGCCAAAACCGACGACGACCGTCACGGCCTCGCCGCTGCCGCACGGGCTCGCAAAGAAGGCCGGCCACGTGCCGCCCGGCCAGGCGAAGAAGCTCCGTGCCGGCGCGAGCCACGTTCCGCCCGGCCGCGCCAAGAAGGATGCTCGCACCCCGGCAAGCCACGTCCCGCCGGGGCAGGCGAAGAAGCAGCACGGCGGCCACTGACGATGCCGCTCTCGGTCGGGCTTCGGCTGCGCCTGATGCTGACGCTCGGAGCGATCGCGGTCATCCCCCTCGCCGGCGTCTGTTACGTCGTCGCGCACGACGAGGTCGCCAACGTCAATCGCAACCTCGCTTTCCAGCGGCACGACGCGGCGGTCGCAGCGCAGGCACGACTTGCGATGCGCCTCTACCGCCGCGAGGTGGACGTGATGGCCGCCGCGGCGGCGATCCATCTCCACCGCACCAGCCTCGCCGCGTTCGCCCGCCGCCATGACGTCGTGCTCGAGGTCGGGCGGCACCGCTACGGCCGGCTCCTCCCGCACGCCGCCAGCGCCCGCGTCCAGCTCGTCAGCGGCGGGCACCGGATCGGCACCGTCATCGCCCAGGTCGCGCGGCCGCGCGCGCCGCGACTCGCTGCTGCGACCGGGGCGAGCCAGACCGCCGCGGTCTACCGCCGCGTCGAGGAGGGCGGCGCGCTCGCGCTCGCCGCTCTGATGCTCCTCACCTTCGTCCTCGCACGGCCCCTGCTGCGCGCGCTGCGCTGGACTGAGCTGCGTGCCGGCGAGTCGCGCGTCGACGCGCTCACCGAGATCCCGAATCGCCGTGCGCTCGAGGAGACGCTCGTCGCCGAGATCGCGCGCGCCCAGCGCTTCGAGCACGAGCTCGCCGTCGTCCTGCTCGACCTCGACCACTTCAAAAGGACGAACGACACGCACGGGCACGCCGCGGGCGACCGGCTGCTGCGCGAGGTGGCGCGGCTGCTTGCCTCCTCCGCGAGGCAGGGGGATACCGTCGCTCGCTGGGGCGGCGAGGAGTTCGTCGCGGTTCTGCCGGAGACGAGCCGCGACGGCGCGCTGCAGCTCGCCGAGCGGCTGCGCGTCGCGATCGGCCGCGTCACGCTCGGGCCGATACGCGCGAGCGCAAGCTGCGGCGTCGCGTCCCTCCTCGCCGGCGACAGCACGGAGACCCTCCTCGCCGCGGCCGACGCCGCGCTGTACAGGGCAAAGGAGAACGGCCGCGGCCGCACCGAGGTCGCGACGCGCACCAGCGTCGATGAGTTTCCGCTCCCGCGGGCGTCTTAGCTTCGAAACAACCGCGAGGAGGGAACGTGTCCGCCGTGACATCCAAGCTCAACATCAGCAAGGTCGGCCGCGTCTGCGTGACGGTCGCCGACACCGACCGGGCGATCGACTTCTACGTCGGCACGCTCGGCTTCGAGAAGGTCGTCGACACGCCGATGGGCCCGGGGATGCGCTGGGTCGAGGTCGCCGTGTCCGGCGCGGAGACGACGATCGCGATCGCGCCGCCGCCGCCGGACCAGACCGCGGGAGGAAGCCAGACCGGCATCTGCCTCGACACGAGCGACGTCGATGCCGCGCACGCCGCCCTCAAGGGCGCGGGCGCCGACGTCGACGACGAGGTCACCCGCCACGGCGGGCCCGTGCCGCCGATGTTCTGGCTCCGCGATCCGGACGGCAACTCGCTGATCGTCGTCCAGCCGTCGGAGTAGCTCACGTCCGACCTGCGGACGGTCGATGCCGTTGCGCGCCTCCGTCTCCGGACGGGGGCGCGTCTCGTCCGCGCGCCGCGCGAGCTCTGGGAGCTGCTCGAACTCTGCGGGTTACGCGACGCTGTCGGGCAGGCTGAACAGCGGGAAGAGCCGCGCCGTGTCGAGGAAGAACGTCAACTCGGCGATCCGGCCCTCTGAGACCTCGGGGACGATGATCGCCCACGGCTCGTAGCCGCCCTCGGCGGCCGGCTTGTACTGGCCCCACGCCGGCATCCCGTTGACGAGGCCGACGGGCACGAGCTTCGAGTCCTTGCAGCCGATGCCCGGGCCGTAGAAGAAGCTGAAGACGTCGTCGCGGCCCTGCAGCCAGAGCGCGTACGGCGGCATCGACATCACCGCGTCGGAGTGCAGGATCTCCGCGAGCCGATCCAGGTCGTAGGCCTCGAACGCCGTGACGTATCGCTCGAGCAGGGCGCGCGCGTCGGCGTCGAGCTCGGCGGGAGCCGCGATGTCCGCCGTGGCGAGCGTCGCCCGTGCTCGCTGCAGCGCACTGTTGATCGAGGCGACGCTTGTCTCGAGCAGCTCCGCCGCCTCGCTCGCCTGCCAGTGCAGCGCCTCGCAGAGGATGAGCGCAGCTCGCTGCTTCGCCGGCAGGTGCTGCAGCGCGGCGACGAACGCGAGCCGTAACGTCTCGCGTTGCTCCGCGAGCTCGTCCGGCGTCGGCAGCGGCGTGATCCAGGTGACCTCCGGCCGCTGGTCGACGAGGTTCTCCACGCTTGGAGCGCCCGCCGGCCCGAGATCCATCGGACGCGCCCGTCGCTCCCGTCCTGCAAGCGCATCGAGGCAGACGTTCGTCGCGATCTTGTAGAGCCACGATTTGAGCGCCGCGCGGCCCTCGAACTTCTCGAGCGAGCGCCAGGCGCGAAGCATCGTCTCCTGCACGGCGTCCTCGGCCTCGAAGGCGGAGCCGAGCATCCGGTAGCAGTAGCCGATCAGCTCGCGCCGGTACTGCTCGAGCTCGACTGCGGCGGCGGACTGTGCGGTGGCCACGCCCGCATTCTACGAACGAACCAAGCGGAGTTTCTCGATCGCGCCCGGCCCGCTTAAACTTGAGGTCGCATGGATACTGCGGTCGACCTCCACGCCGACGCCGCTCCCGCACCTGCGGCCTCGGGCCGCGGCGAGCGGCTGCAGCGGCTGTTGCGCGAGATCGACGGGCTGATCGAGGACGACGTGGCCGCAGACCGCGAGATCACGGGCGGCTGGCAGACCTTCGACGACATCGTCGCCGCCGCGCACACGCACACGTGGGACGCCTACAGCGTCGACCTCAGCGCCGACGCCGCAAGCTTCCGCGCGCTCGATCATCGCCAGCAGGAGGCGGTCAAGCGCGTCTTCGGGACGATCTACCGCGCCGAGTCGATAGTCGACGACTGGATGGACAAGATCGTCGCCGCGATCCCGCTCGAGCCCGGCTACGAATCGATGCGCGCCGCGCTCATGACCCAGGAGCACGACGAGCGAATGCACCGCGGCAGCCTGCTCCGCGTCGCCGAGGAGGTGCTCGGCATCCCGATCGAGGACGCCGACCGCATCGCGACCAAGTACAACAACTTCGTCGCCGAGATCCTCTTCGGGCAGTTCGAGGCGGAGATGCGCACCCTGCTGCGCCCGAACCGCCCGCTCGAGGACGTCTACCTGGCGATCTTCATCTACGGCGTGATCAGCGAGGACGTCGCGGCCAACAGCGACGTCGTCATCCGCCGCGCCAAGGGCAAGGGCATCTACGACACCTTCCACCTGCCGGGGATGAAGGAGGGACAGACGAACGTTCGCCGCGACGAGGGCCGCCATGTCCGGATCGCCGTCCTCGCGACGAAGCGGTTCCTCGCCGAGCACCCGGACAGCGCCGACCGACTCCTCGCGCAGGCGGTCGGCTACATGGATCTCGCCGACCGGATGGTGCGTCGCGCGAAGGCCTCCCGCGGCCTGATCGACATGCACCTCGCGGAGTCATATGGGCCGGACGTCGACTCGCTCTACTACTACGTGATGAACATGAAGCGCCTCGCGGTGAGGCTCGGCGAGCTCGGCTTGCGCGACGGCGTGCTCGAGGTGAAGAAGCGCGTCGACGCGGCGATCGACGAGCTGAGCGACGACGACGGGGAGCCGATCGTCGAGACGCCGAGCCGCTGGCTGCGGGTCGTCGGGCCGCGGATGCTGCGGTTCGCCGGCGTCACCCGCTTCGCCGGCTAGTTACGCCGCAGCGAGCACGCGCTCGTAGCAGTCCTGCAGACGCCGGGCGAGGAGCGGCCAGGCGTACGTCGCCGCCGCGAGCTCACGGGCGGCCCGGCCCCGCGCTGCCCGCGCCGGCTCGTCCGCGAGCACGGCTTCGATCGTCGCCGCGAGCGCGTCGGCGTCGCCCGGCGGAGCGAGCGCCCCCGTCTGCGGCGTGACGAGCTCGCGATAGCCGGGAATGTCGGAGGCGACGACCGGCGTGCCACAGGCGAAGGCGCGCGTGATCACCATCCCGAAGCTCTCGTTGCCGAGCGACGGCGCCACGGTGAGCTTCGCCTTCGACAGCTCCTCGGTGAGATGCGCGTCGTCGACGTAGCCGAGCAGGTCGATGCCGTCGTCCGGCACGCGCTGCCGGGTCATGAGAAGACGCACCGCGAGCGGGTCCGCGCCGATCACGCGCAACCGCAGGCCGCTCCGGCGCAGGCGCGGCCAGGCACGCAGGAGGACGGGCAGTCCCTTGCGCTGGTCGTGGCGGCCGAGGAAGACGATCCGGTTCTCGCGGTGGCCGGGATCGATCTCCGGCGGCAACTCGACGCCGTTCGGGATCAGCTCGTACTCGCCGCCCGAGTAGGTCGTCGCCGTCTGGCGCGCCTGCTCGGAGACGGCGATGCGCAGGTCGATCCGCTCGACGAGGAAGCCGAACAGGACGTCCGCGAAGATCCGCCAGGCGGAGTCGCCGGCCGCGTGGAACGTCCCCACCACCGGGCCTTCCCAGAGCGCGAGCGCCGCCGGGCTGATCATCGGCGCGAGCGGCTCGTGGACGTGGATCAGGTCGAAGCCCTCCGTCGCGAGGCTGCGCCGCAGCCGCGGCAAGGTGGCCGGGCTGATGACGAGGTTGGAGAGAGCGCCGTTCCCAGGCACGATCACCGAGCGGCCGAGCGGGATGACGTTTGCGGGCGGATCTCCGTGGCGGCCCGTACGCGGGTGGAGGATGCGGCTGAACGAGCCGGGCGGGTCGTTGCCGACCAGGAGCCGCGTCTCGATCCCCAGCTCCGCGAGCGCGCGCGCCTGTGCCTCGGCATGGTCGACGACGCCGCCGCCGAACGACCACGAGTACGGCACGACGATCCCGATCTTCACTCGGTCTCCCCGATCGCCACATGAAACGAGCCGATCACGAGCGCATCTTCGCCCAGACCTGCCTCTCGGCACTACCGTGACCCGCATGAGCTCGCCTTGCGCGCACCTGGACAGTGTCGTCGTGACGGAGTTGCCGGACGAGATTCCCGGCTGCGAGTACTGCCTCGCGAGCGGGGGAACGTGGGTGCACCTGCGGATGTGCCAGTCGTGCGGGCACATCGGCTGCTGCGACAGCTCGCCGAACAAGCACGCAACTGCGCACCACCAAGAGACCGGCCATCCGATCATCCGCTCGGCCGAGCCCGGCGAGGAGTGGAGCTGGTGCTACGTCGACCAGGTGGCCTTCGTCCTCTCGCCCTGACACTCCCTATGCTGTGAGCGTGGGTGTCAGCGACTGGTGGCGGCGGCTGTTCTCCCCCTCGACGGCCGGCGGCGGCGAGGATGTCTCGGAGGGCGCGGGCGGCAGCGTGATCGCCGGCGGAGTCTCGGGCTTCGCGGCGCTCGAGGACGCACAAGCGGCAGAGGACGAGCTCGAGCAGTTCGAACAGCCGCCCGACTCGGCTCCGTAGCCTCAGTCCACGATCTGCTCGACGGCGTGCTCCTCAGGCGCGACGGCGCGTCCGCCGCGTGACCACGAGGCGACCGCCGCGACGAGACACGCGGCGATGGCGAAGACGAACGCCTCACGCAGGCCGTGATGGAACGGCTGTGCAATCAGGTGCGGGAAGAAGCCGCGCCCGTTGATCGCGGCAGCGTCGTGCGCGGGCAGATGCGCGAGCGCATGCTTGCCGAGCAGCTCCTTCGCCGGGTTGTAGCCGAGGAAGGCTGCGAAGAGAACCGACACCGGCGGGAGCTTGCTGACGCGCGCCGCGACCGAGGAGGAGACACCGTGCGTGTGCAGCCCCGCCGCGAGCGCGTGCGGCAGCGTCGCCGACAGTCCCACGATCATCAGCGTGAAGAAGATCCCGATCGACAGCACCTGGGCCGAGTTCTGGAAGGTCTGATTCATGCCGCCACCGGCCCCGCGGTCGCGCGCCGGCAGGCTGTTCATCACCCCCGCGCGGTTCGGCGACGCGAACGCACCCATCGAGATCCCCATCAGCAGCAGCAGGGCCGCGAAGGCCGGGTAGGAGAAGTTCACCGGCAGCTGCTCGAGCAGCACGAACGTGACCCCGGACATCAGCATCCCGCCGGTCGCGAACGGTCGCGCGCCGTAGCGGTCGGAAAGGATCCCGGCGAGCGGCCCGGCGATGAGGAAGCCGACGGTGAGCGGCAGCATCCGAATCCCCGCCCAGAGCGGCGTCGAGGCGAAGTCGTAGCCGTGCTCGGGGAGCCAGATTCCCTGCAGCCAGATGATCAGCATGAACATCAGGCCGCCGCGTGAGACCGCCGAGAGGAAGCTCGAGAGGACGCCGAAGGTGAAGGCGCGGATCTTGAACAGGCCGAGCCGGAACATCGGCGCCTTCGAGCGCAACTCGACGACGGTGAAGACGGCGAGGAGGGCCGAGCCAGCGGCGAGGCAGGTGTCGACGAACGGCGAGGTCCAGCCCATCGGGTGGCTGCCGTAGGGCCGGATCCCGTACGTGATCCCGACCATCACGAGCACGAGCCCGGCGGCGAAGCTGAGATTTCCCGGCCAGTCGACCGGCTCGGGGTTGCGCACGCCGATCTCGCGCAGGCTGCGCTTCGACCAGATCCAGCCGAACAGCCCGAACGGCACCGAGACGAGGAAGATCAACCGCCACGAGATCGGCGCAAGCAGGCCGCCGAGCACCAGGCCGATGAACATGCCGCTGATCCCGACGACGTTGTTGATCCCGAGCGCCAATCCGCGCTGGTTCGCCGGGAAGGCGTCGGTGAGGATGGCGACGGAGTTGGCGACGAGGAACGCCGCGCCGATCCCCTGCACGATCCGGAAGCCGATCAGCCAGTCGGCGCCTGCCCTTCCGTGCATCCAGTCGATCGTCAACAGCAGCGACGAGAGCGTGTAGACGACGAAGCCGAGGTTGTACATCCGCACGCGCCCGTACTGGTCGCCCAGGCGGCCGAGGCTGACGACGAGCACGCTCGAGACGACGAGAAAGCCGAGGATCATCCAGAGCAGGTAGAAGCTGTTGCCCGGCTGGAGCGGGTCGAGATGGATGCCGCGGAAGATGTCCGGCATCGCGATGAGCACGATCGAGCCGTCGAGCGTGGCGAGGAGGACCGCAAGCGTCGTGTTCGAGAGCGCGATCCACTTGTAATTGGAATCAACAGGCAACCTGTGCAGCCTACCTGCGTACAATCTGACTATGCCCCGCCCTACCTCCCAGGTCGTCGACTCGGCGCAAGAGCTGCGTCTCGTGCTCGGACAGCTCGTCCGGCGCCTGCGCGCGGAGTACTCCTTCCCGCTCACCCACGCGAGCGTCCTCAGCCGGCTCGACCGCGACGGAACGCAGACGACGAGCGCGCTCGCGGCTGCGGAGCGCGTCCGTCCCCAGTCGATGGCCCAGACGCTGGCCGAGCTCGAGGCCGAGGCGTTGATCTCCCGGCGGCCCGATCCCGCCGACAAGCGGCAGGTGCTGATCGAGCTGACGAAGAGCGGGAGCGAGCGGCTGGCCGGGGAGCGGCGGAAGCGCGAGGACTGGCTCTCGGAGGCGATCGCCGCCGAGCTCACGGCAGACGAGCAGCGGACGCTACTCGCCGCGGTGCCCCTGCTCGGTCGGCTCGCGCGGCGCTAGTACGTGTGGCTCATGCCTTTTGGCTTGGTCTTGATGACCTTGCCGGTCGGCCGAATCACGTACCAGTAGCCGCCGTTCAGGTCGATGTCCTGGCCCGACGCCTCGCCGGGCTTCGAGTCGGCGATGTAGGTGTAGAGCGGCCAGTGGGCATAGGTGACGACCTTGCCGCCGCTCGGGTTCCTGTCCGCGCCGAGCAGGGACTTCTTCGCGGAGCCGCCCGCCGTTTCCTTGCCCGAGACCTTGAGCGGCGGCCAGATGGCGGCGCAGCGGCGCTTGCAGGTCACCCTGCGGTGCTTGTCCGGCGCGAAGACGTAGAGCACGAAGCCCTTCGAGGTGACGAGGATCGTCCCGAGACCCTTGACCTTCGCAGTCTTCACGGTCACCGCGCGGAGCGTGTGCTCTGCGCCGGCGACGCCGCCGGTCTTCGCATGGAATCCCTCGACCGAGGCTGCGCCGCAGCCGGCCGCGAGCACCGCAATCGCTCCAAGGACTGCGGCGAGGACGAGAGGCTTGTGCATCTGCATGAGCGTACCCTTCCCGCCTCTCTGTTTCGAAACCCCTGCTAGAGCCGCTATTCAGATCCCTCGGACGGGGGAGGTAGCCGTCGAGCGCCGCGGGCGATGATCGTCATGACTTCCGCTCGGGGCTGACGGCAATCACTCTGCGGCGGAGGATTTGAAGCGACGGGCCCGCTCAGCGAGCGAGCCCGCCGCTTCTGTCGTTTCCCAGCTACTTCTTCTTGTTCGTGCAGGCCGCCGGCGCCGCGAGCCGCTGGCCGCCGGTCTGGTTCGAGACGTGAACGAACGTCTCGCCCTTCGCCTCCTGCTTCTTCGTATTGCCGCCGTACGTGATGTGGGCGAGGCCGCGGCAGTCGACGCCGACGCTGATGAAGTCGAGCAGCGACCGGTCGGAGGAGCCGCAGACGATCCCGTTCGAGCAGAGCTCGCCGTAGTGCGTCGCTGCCTTGTCGACGACGACCTCGCGGAACGTCGGCCGCTTCGCGAGCGCGTTCAGCGACTGGGCCATGTAGACGCGCCACGCCGGCGCCTTCTTGCTCGAGTAGGCGGGGAAGCCGTCGGGCTTGCCCTTCGAGTTGGTGCATGGAGCCTGGGTGGCCTCCGTCCCGCAGACACCGTTCGGCTCGCCGCTGCGACTCGTCCCGTACCAGACGACATCCACGTTACCGGGGCCGGTGACCGCGAGATCGGCCAGCTCGTGCGTGCCCTTGCCCTTGAAGTCGCGGTCGACCTTGTCCGGCTTGCTCCACGTCTTGCCGTGGTTCTTAGAGACGGTGAGAAGGACGTGGTACGTGTTCGTGTCGGCGTTCGCGTCGTCCGCGGTGCCGTCGAAGAGTGCGTAGTAGTTGCCCTTCGAGTCGATCGCGAGCGTGCCGAAAATGTTCCCGTAGTTCGGCATCTTCCCATTCGCCGTGTTCGCGGAGAAGACCGGATAGGTCGTCCACGTCTGACCGCCGTCGGTCGACTGAGCGAGGTAGTAGTCGTGCAGCGGGCCGTACGGCGGCTCGGCCGCGTTCTCGGCGGCGGTAGAGCACGAGTAGAGGAAGTTGAGCGACTTCGTCTTAGGATCGATCGAGAGCGCGCGAGCCGGAACGGTGTTCTCGGCGCAGTTCGAGACCGAGTTGGCATCCGGCCCGTACGCCGGCAGGCATGACGGGAAGGTCTGGCCGCCGTCGGTCGACGTGCACACGATCGGCGTCTCGCCGACGAAGTCGTGGTACGCGACATAGACGTCGTTCCCGTTCGCGGTCAGCCACGGCCGGTCATCTTCCGGCGCCGTGATCGTCCCCGAGTCGAACGTCTTCCCGTGATCGGTCGAGGTCTGGACAGAGGCATGCGTGACGTTCAGATCGGTGGTGAGCACGTCACCGTTCGTGTTCACCGCGATGTCCTCGTCGCCGCCGCGTGCCGGGCCACTGAGGTCGAACGGAACCGGCTTCGACCAGGTGCGGCCGCCGTTGTACGAGTGCCACTCGTCAGGGCCGTTCGAGTCGCCGATGGCGCCGACGTAGATGTCGCCCCGGCTCTTGGTGCTCGTCGTGTCAACCGCGATCGAGGGCTCGCCGCCCTGCGCTCCCGGCAAGACGATGCTCTTGCCGAAGGTCGGCGCCGCCGTCTTGCCGGCGCGCGCGCCGGCCGTGGAGAGCAGCCCGCCGATTGCGGCGGCGAGCAGCGCCGCCGTAAGGATCATCACTCCCTTTCTCACGTGTCCCCCTATCTCTTCCGCTTGGGCCCGGTCTTGCCGCAGCCATCGATGATCTGGCCGCCGACGCCGCGGCCGCTCGTCTGGCACGCGAAGTCGACGTGGGTGGTCTGACAGGTGATGTCGCCGCCCGGCTTGCACGTTTTCGTCCACGAGGCGTGCGCATCCGTCCAGGCGATGCGCGCCCCGCCGTCGGGGCCGACGGCGACGCCGAAATCGTCGAACAGGGTGCGGTCGTTGCCCCAGTTGGAGCCAGGCGGCGCGAGCCCGCAGAAGATCCCCGTCGAGCAGATGTCGCCGAAGTAGACCGGGCGCCGGGAGACGTTCGACTGCCTCCAGGTGCGGCCGCCGTCGAGCGACTGGGACATCTGCACCGTCCACTTCGCCGTTGCCGGCGCAGCGGCCGGCTTGTTGAGCTCGCCGACGCCGTCGACGAACCGCGTGTCGTAGAAGACGACGTCGACGCCGCCTCTGCCGCCAGCCGCGATCCAAGGCTCGTAATGCGTGCCCGTGTCGGTGCTCGCCTTGCGGCTGACGAAGCTCTTGCCGCCGTTGCGACTCGCCGCGACGTAGATGTCGTATTCCGGCTTCTTGTCCGCGACGTTGCGGCGGACGTAGGCGACGTAGACGTTGCCGGCCCGGTCGACCGCGATCGAGCTGAAGATCTCGGAGACGTCCTGGCACGCCGTGGGATCCGCGGGCGGCACGGGCGGGTTGGGATCGCACGGGTCGTTGAAGACCGTGCTCGACGTCCACGTCTGGCCGCCGTCGTCGGAGTACGAGAGGAAGATGTGGTCGAAGGCCTCCGCCTGCGAGTAGTCGCAGCCCTGCACGAGGTTCTCGTGGAGGTCGCTCGTCTCCCAGACCGCGTAGACCCGTCCGGCGTGCTTGCCGGTCTGCGCGACCGCGATACCGCCGGGAATCGTGTTGCAGGTGCTCGTCAGCGCCTGTGGCGATCCCGCCTGCACCGCAGAGACAGGCGAGGTGGGCCACGACTTGCCGCCGTCGGTCGACGTCTCCACCCAGATGTTGGAGGCGCCGAAGTCGTGGTACTCGTAGTAGAGGCGGGTGTGGGCGGCGGCGCCCTTCGTGCCCCGGGCGCTCGGGGGCGTGTAGGCGGCCAGCCACGGGCGGTCGATCTGGGCCGGTTCACAGCCGGCCGTCGCCTGCCGCGTGAACTTCTTGCCGTTGAGCGTCACCGCATTCCGAATCTGGATCGGCGTCTCGCCGCAGGTCGTGCCGCCCTGACCGAGGTTCCCCCAGAAGACGGCGCCCGTCCCGACCGCAGTCGCCTCGGTCACGTCGCCGACATCCCCCGTGCCGAGCCCGCTGTCGGGCGTCGCCGGGTCGGGATAGCCGAGGTAGGTGAACTTCTTGCCGTTGCGGGTCTTCGAGACGTCCGAGCCCTTGGCGCCGGACTGCCAGGTGACGAAAGCCGTCCCGTTTCGGGCGACCGCCACCTGGGGCTCGTTCTGGCCGGAGGTCTTCTCCGCCCGGTCCGCGCGCGCCGGCGCGGTGAACGCTGCGCGCGGCGTTGTGCTCGTCGTGGCCCCGCTCGCCGCGACGAGGGCCGGCACCCCAAGCGCCGCCGTCACCGCGCCAGGCAGGAGCCACGCGTATCGTCTTCCGATCACGGGGCCTCGACTCTCCGGCGCCCACGAACGACAAACGCCAATCTAGTAAAGGTTTTGCGAGCATCGATGTCCGTTCTCGTCGCCACCCCGCCGCGCTACAGCACCGAGGAAGCCGCACGGATCGCGGCCGACGCTTTCGGCGTCGAAGGCCCGGCGAGCGAGCTCGGCAGTGAGCGCGACCAGGCTTTTCTCTTCGCCAATGCCGTCCTGAAGATCTCGAACAGCGGCGAGGACGCGGCGCTACTCGATTTCGAGGAGGCGGCGATCGCCCATGTCGCCGCAGTGGATCCGGAGCTGCCGGTTGCGCGACCGCTCGCGCCGCGCGCGAGCTTCGGCGGCCATCACGTTCGGCTCTTCGAGCGGCTGCCCGGCAGCAAGGGAGGGGCCGAGCTCGACGACGCTGCGGTGCGCGAAATCGCCGACGTCCACGCCCGGCTCTGTCACGCGCTTCGCTCCTTCTTCCATCCCGCCGCGGGGCGGGAACTGCTCTGGGATCTCCGCCAGGCGCCGCAGCTGCGGCCGCTGCTCGAAGCGATCGAAGACGACGACCGGCGCGCCCTCGCCACGCGAAGCCTCGACCGGTTCGAGGAACGGGTGCTGCCGGCGTGGCCCCGCCTCCGCGCCCAGGTCGTGCACGGCGACTTCAACCTCGACAACCTCCTGCTCGACGAAAACGGCCGCATCAGCGGCATCCTCGATTTCGGCGACTGCTGCCACAGCGCGCTCGCCGCCGACGTCGCCGTCGCGATCGCGTCCCTCCTGCGCGGGCGCCCTGTGCAGGACGCGCCCCGCGTCGCGCGCGTCGCGCTGGAGGGCTACGCCGCACGCCTCCCGCTCGAGCCGCTCGAGCTGGAGCTCCTCGGCGACCTCGTCGCGACGCGGCTGGTCGCGATCGTCGCGATCAGCGCCTGGCGGTCGCGGCTCTACCCCGAGAACGCCGCGTACATCGAGTCGTGGGACGAGGACTCGTGGCGGTTGCTCGAGTACTTCGACCAGGCCAGGACTGCCGCGCTGTCGGCGTCCACCAGCGAGCTGGCGCGGCGGCGGGAGCGAGTCGCGGGCGCTCTCCTCGCGCCGCTCACCTACTCACGGCCGGTGCACGCCGTGCGTGCGGAAGGCGTCTGGATCCACGAAGCCGACGGCAGCCGGCTCCTCGATGCGTACAACAACGTGCCCGTGGTCGGCCACTGCCACCCTCGCGTCACGGAGGCCGTCGTCCGGCAGACACGGCTCTTGGCGACGAATGCGCGTTATCTCTCCGAGCCGCTCGTCGAGCTCTCGGAGCGGCTGCTCGCGACGTTCCCGGCGGAGGCGGGTCTCGACACCGTCTTGCTGCTCAACTCGGCGAGCGAGGCGAACGACCTCGCCTGGCGGCTCGCGACCGGGATCACCGGACACGAGCACGCGGTCGTCACGGAGCACGCGTACCACGGCGTCAGCGAGGCGACGAGCGCGCTCTCACCAGAGGAGTGGCCGCGCGGCGCCGAACCCGCGCACGTCGTTCGGATCCCGCCACCCGGCAGCGGCGCCGACCTCGAGGCCGCGCTCGCCGGGCTCGACCGCGTCGCCGCCACCTTCCTCGACGGCTCGCTCATGAGCGACGGGATCTACTCGCCGAGCAGCGACGAGCTCCGCCTGCTCGTCGACGCGACGCACGCGGCGGGCGGCATCTACGTCGCCGACGAGGTTCAGGCGGGGCACGGCCGCACCGGGCCGCTCTGGTCCTTCGCGCCGTATGGCGTCGCGCCGGACATCGTCACGCTGGGCAAGCCGATGGGGAACGGCTATCCCGTCGCCGCGCTCGTGACGCGGCGCGAGCTCGCCGAGCGCTTCCCCTACGCCGGCCGCACCTTCAGCACCTTCGGCGGCAACCCGGTCGCGGCGAGCGCGGCGCTGGCGGTCTTGGACGTCCTGGCCGACGAGCAGCTACCGGAGCGCGCCGCCGCGACCGGTGAGCGCCTGCGCGCGGCGATCGTCGAGCTCGGGAAGCCGGACGTGCTGGAGGTGCGCGGCAAGGGGCTCCTGGCCGGCGTCCAGCTCACGAACGGCGCTCTCGCGGGCCGCGTCGCCGACGAGCTGCGCGAGCGCGGCGTCCTCGTCGGGCGCACCGGTCCGCGCGACGACGTCCTCAAGATCCGCCCGCCGCTCGTCTTCTCGGACGAGCACTCGGAGCTGCTCGTAGCCGCGCTCGACGCGGTTCTCTAACGAGAGATCCGGATCGCCGTCCCGAGTGGGATCCATCGCATCAGGAAGCGGAGATCGGCCTCGCTCGCGTGGAGGCAGCCGGCCGAGACGGCGGCGCCGATCCCCGAGCCGCCGTGGATCGCGATGAAGTACGCGCGGCTCGTGCTCCAACCGGCGGGCGGGTGCGGCTGGTGGGCGGTGAGGCCGAGGATGCAGCAGCCGTAGACGCTCGCGAAACCGGAGCCCGGCAGCTTCTCGGCGACGGCGAAACGGCCGGTCGGCGTCGGCGAGGAGGCCGTGCCGATCGCGACCGGGATCGACCGGGCCACGTGGCCGTCGTGGAGGACGATGAGGACGTGGCGGGCGAGGAACGCGTGAAGCGCCCACCGGTCGGCGCGAACGGAGACGTCGCGCCCGCGCTCGACCCAGCCGTAGTGCTCGTTCGGAAGCGCCTCCGAGGTGACCCTCAGCCACTTCCCCCGCGCGCCGACGACGCCGAAGGCGACGGGGCCACCGAAGACGCTGCGCGGACCGACGCGGACGAGCGCCCGCCCGCCCGGAGCAGCGTGCAGCACGACGCTCGCGTGCAGCGGCCGCGCGACGAGATCGGGGACGTCCGCTACCCGGCTGCCCGTCGCGTGAGTGGCGAGGACGGCGGCCGTCGCGATCGTGGCGAGGAGCGAGCTGACCATCCACGTCAGATTGGGTCAGAGAATCGCCGCTCGTGTAAGCCTCGCGTAAGAGTTTCGCCGAGATCTTTGCGATCCTGCCGGGGTGCGGGTGCGCGACCTCAACTGGTTCCAGCTCGAGGAGTACCTGCGCCGCGACGACCGGATCGTCCTGCCGCTCGGCTCGACGGAACAGCACGCCTACCTCTCCCTCGAGACCGACAACATCCTCGCCGAGCGAGTAGCGGCGGAGGCTGCCGAGCCGCTCGGCGTCCCTGTGCTGCCGGTGCAGCCGTACGGCCTGACGCCGAGCTTCGGCGCCTATCCCGGCTCGCCGACCCTGCGCGCTGCGACGCTGATCGCGGTCGTGCAGGACATCCTCGACTCGCTCAGCGAGCAAGGTTTCCGGCGGATCCTGGTCGTCAACGGCCATGGCGGGAATCAGCCGGCCGACGCTGCGCGCCGCGAATGGAACGCCGCGCACGCGGACGCCGAGGTGCTCTTCCACAACTGGTGGCTCGGGCCGCGCGTCTGGAGCCTCGTGCAGGAGCTCGACCCCGGCGCGAGCCACGCCTCCTGGATGGAGAACTTCCCGTGGACGCGACTCGAAGGCGTCGAGCTGCCGGCGGAGCGCAAGGAGCCGCTCGCGCAGCCGCTCCCGCCGCACCCGCGCGCGATGCGCGAGATCGCGGGCGACGGCCAGTACGGCGGCTTCTACGCGCTGCCGGACGAAGACGTCCTCCGTGTCTGGGCGACGGGCGTCGAGGAGACCGGCGAGCTCCTCGAGCACGGCTGGCGCAGCGGCTGACCGCCGTTTGGCACGATCGGGCAGCCGTCCAGTCACCGAGAAGGGGGAAGCAATGCGTCTCAAACTCGTCTGCGCGCTCGCTCTCGCAGGCGCTATCGCCGCGGCTCTCGCGGGGGCCGCCACCGCGCCGCGCGCCCAGGCCGCGGGCCGCGGAACGTCGCTCTGCATCGGCCACCATCCGCAGGAATTCGTCTGGTACACGTCGAGCTGCACCGGCCACGACGAGCCGGAGATCGACCCGCTCTCGAACGCACCCGGCTCCGCCCAAGATCTGACCTGGACGATCGTCCTGCCGACGAACGGCGCGATGCAGGTCGATTCGGTCGGCCCGACCTTCTGGATCGGCGGCACCGTGTCCGATCCGAGCAGCCTCTTCGGCCAGGCCTTCCTCGAGCTGCAGTTCTATCCCAACAGCGCCGTCACGAACTGCACCTCGAACGGCGGCTACGACGTCAGCTACTCGCCGAACACGTACTCCGCCTGCTCGCCGGTCTGGGCCGTCACGCCGAAGGGCAACCGGGAGTACGCCGCGTTCAACGGAGAGCTCCTGGACAGCACGACCGGCGGCCCGCTGCTCATGCACGCCGGCGACACGGTCACCGACCACCAGTACGTGACCGCCGCCGCCGACGGCATGCACATCACCGTCACCGACGTCACGACCGGGCACACCGGCACGCTCGTCCTCGACGGCTCGAAGGACGGCCCGCTGCTGCCGGCCTACAGCGTCCAGAAGGACGGCAATGCGCTCGGCTGGGGGCTCGTCAACGACGCACCGAACTCGCTCGTCTGGGAGATCGGCCACACCGGCGACTACACGACGCCGGCCGGCCAGTTCTGCCTGCCGGGCAGTGCGACGAAGCCGCCGTGCTACTCGTACGACGTTCCGAGCTGGCTGCAGTTCCAGCCGCTCCAGATCAAGGGCGTCACCTTCGGGAACGGCTCCGCCGCGAAGAGCTGGTCCGTCGTGAGCGACTACGGCGGGGAGGCCGAGGTCAACCAGTACTGCGGCGCCGCGAACTACGGCACGCCGTTCTGCACATACCCGTGGTACGCGTTCAACGGGACGCTCGGCGCCTTCACCTACGGCGGCGACTATCCGGGCACGACGAACGACTTCGGCCAGGCCGCGCAGTTCCAGCAGGCGGAGAACTGCACGAGCCCGGCGGGGCCGTACGCGCAGTACTGCTCCACCGTCATCAAGTAACGAGATGGTGCGCCGGCCCGAACGCAGAGCCCGGGCCGGCGCCTCCTACTTCTCGATCACGACCGGAGTACCGAGCGGCAGCAGCTTCGCGAGCCGCTTGATCGCCGTGTTCGAGATCCGGATGCAACCGTGGCTCACGTTCGTGCCGAGCCTCTGCGGGTCGTCCGTCCCGTGCAGGCCGATCTCGCCCGGCCCGCCACCGAAGTGGTAGAAGACGTGCGAGAACGCCGACGTCCCGAAGGCGTACGGCCCATAGACACCGTTCGGATCGGGCTGCTTGAGCAGCATGACGAGGAAGTACGTCCCTTTCGGAGTCGACGTGATCGAGCGTCCGACACCGGCCTTCGTCGCCATGAGCGGACGGCCGTTGTCGTAGACCCAGACCCGGTGCCGCCCGAGCGAGACGACAACGGCGTACGGGTCGTACCTCAGCGCCACCGCGCGGTCACGAACCCAGCCGGTGCTGCCGTCCGGGCGCCGTGGCAGGTAGACCTTCTCCCAGCCCGGCCGCCGTCGCGCGACGAGGAAAACACGGTGCTGGCCGTAGCCGTTCGAGGCGGTGTAGTGGACGAAGGCGCGGCGCGCCCCCGGGTAGTGATAGACGGGAACGCGCCCGCGAGCCGTCGCGACGATCGTTCTTTTCGGCAGCGGGTCGCGGGGGATCTGCGTTGCTCGCCCGTGGGCGGAAGCGACGAACGAGAGGGTCGTGGCGAGTGCGATTGCACCCGCCACGACCGCGCCTCCAGGGAGCAGTCTCATCGTGCGCTAACCGGTGAAGCTCGCCGCGGCCGGCGTGGGAGTAGCCCGGCTCGTGCGACGCGTGACGGCCTTGACGCCGTGCTTCGTGGCCCGCGCGCCCGCGACGCCGCTCGTCGTCGGCGAGGACTTCACGTTCATGTTCAAGGCCGCGAGGATCGCGGCCACGGTCGCCTTCGCCGAAACGATGGTCTTCGTGACGCCTTTGACAGCACCGTTGATCGTCGTGGACGTCGTGATCGCGGCGCTCGTCACGGACGGCGCCACGCACCCGTTGGCGAAGATCGCCTGGCCGGTCGCATCCCAGTTGAGGGAGTACGTCTGACCGCTGTACGTGAACGGCGGGATGATGTCCGCCGCATGCTCCTTCAGGTGGCCGTTGAAGACACCGGCCGCCGACGGCGAGATCTCCACATAACCGTTCGCAGCCGTGTCAGGCGGGGTCGCGTGACAGATCGTCACGTGCACCTGCGCGTTCGCGGAGTTGCCCCGCGAACCGCTGTTGCTGTTGCCGTTGACGTTGCCGGCACCTTTGCCGTGCCCGGCGCCCTTGCCGTGGCTCGCCCCGTTGACCGCGGACGACGTCGAGCTCGTCGCCGGTGCGGCGCACCCGTTGGCGAAGATCGCCTGGCCGGTCGCATCCCAGTTGAGGGAGTACGTCTGACCGCTGTACGTGAACGGCGGGATGATGTCCGCCGCATGCTCCTTCAGGTGGCCGTTGAAGAC
>JBOGZU010000004.1:0-174722 GCA_050697455.1 Gaiellaceae bacterium
CCCGAAGCCGCGACCACTACGCCCAGCTCGTCGGTGTCAGCGGCCGGCTCGTCCAACAAGCCCAGACCGTCTACCGGCAGGACCGCGACCTGTTCGAGCAGGTCAAAGCCGGCCAGCTCACCCTCAACAAAGCCCTCCTCAAGCTGAAGCAAGCCGAGCGCTACGCCTCGATCGGCGAAGCGCCACCGCTACCGGCCGGCCTGTTCGATCTGATCTACGCCGACCCGCCCTGGCAACTCGGCAACCCCGCCTCCCCCTTCTCCCCCGAACAGCACTACCTTGGGTGCGCGAGGCGACCCGCGACGGCCGCCTCCCCCACCTCAAGCTTGGCCGCTACCGCCGCTACCAAGCCAGCACCATCACCGCCTGGCTCCACAGCCAACAAGCGGGCCCGCTCCCACGCGCCAGCGACTTGCCTTCCCGGCCGGGTTGAGCGAATGAATGCGCCCATGCCCAACAAGAACGGCAAATGGGGGCGCGTCTGGCGCTACCAAGGCCCGCGCGGCACCGTCTGGCGAATCCGCTACCAAGACGCCAGCGGCCGCCGCGTCCTCGAAACCCTCGGCAAAGAACCCGCCTGGAACCGCCAACTCGCCGAAAAAGAGCTACGCCGCCGCCTCGTCGACGTCGAACGCGACGGCTACCAAAAACCCCAACGCCTCACCTTCCACGCCTACACCGAACGCTGGCTCGAGGAATACCTGCCCGGCCGCAACCTCAAGCTCACCACCACCGACAACTACCGGCAAACCCTCAACCGCCACCTCCTCCCCGCCCTCGGCTCCATCCCGCTCGAACGACTCGAACGCGAACCCCAACTCCTCGACCACTACATCACCCAAAAAACCCGGCAAGGCCTCTCACCCAAAACCATCACCAACCACCTGCTCCTCCTGCAGGTGATGTTGAAGACGGCGGTGCGCTGGCGGCTGATCCGCCACAACCCCGTCCGCGACATCGACCGGCCCCGCCTCCACCACCCCGAACCCCAGATCCTCGACCAAGCCGAAATCGCCGCCCTCCAGGCCGCCTATAGAGAAAGGCAAGAACGCGCCCCAAGCCCTGAGGAGCGCGAGTGGTGGCGAATCGCCCACACCCTCACCTTCACCGCCCTCGGCACCGGCCTACGCCGCGGCGAACTCCTCGCCCTCAGCTGGGCAGACATCAAACTCCTCGACCACCAACTCCACGTCCACCAAGCATTGGTCAAAGGACGCCTCACCACCCCAAAGTCACGCGCCGGCACCCGCACCATCCAACTCGGCCCTCACACCAACAAGCTCCTGGCAGACCACTACGCCGCCAGCCGCTACACCGCCGACAGCGACTACGTCTTCCACCACCCCCACAAAGGCACCCCGCTCGACCCCGCCCGCCTCAGCCGCCGCTACCTCCGCCCCGCATTGAAAGCAGCCGGCATCAACAAACCCATCCGACCCTTCCACGACCTCCGCCACACCGCCCTCACCCACGACGCCGCCGCCGGCAACCCCCTCACCTACATCCAACACAAAGCCGGCCACTCACAACCCGCCATCACCCAGCGCTACATCCACGCCGCCCAAACCAGCTTCCCCGGCGCCGCACAACGCGCAGAAGAGCGGATGTTCAGTAGCCCCTCTAGGTAATTGCCAGGTTGCCGCTGAGGTCGGCGGCGGTAGCGGTCAGAGGCAGGTACTCGCAGTCGCCGCTACACACAGGCTCGCTGACCTCCATCACACCTGGGTAGCCGTGGTAGTGCTGGGGCCCGATGCCGGAGATGCGGGTGAAACCGGTGAGTGCTCCGACAAGCTGGAGGACTTCGTGGCCAGCGACTGCGAGGCTGAAGGCGTATACGTTCCGCCTCGCAAAACGCTCTCGATCCTCGGGGGGCAGGTTGCGGATGTAGTCGGGATCGTCGAGTCGTCCCTCGATGTCGAGCGCAATGTCGCCTCGACGAAGTGCGTCCTGGCAGACGAGGCAGGCGTTTCCTGGGCCTACGGTGTGGATCCGCCAGTCGACATGGAGCGGGGTCCCGTCCGGCTTGACGCCAGCGGCGATTCCTCCGTCGACGACCGGGATCAGATGGGCGTAGGCGATGGCATTGAGCAGATGGCGGGGCCACGGCCGATCGACGCAGGAAAGCAGGATGTCGCAGTCAAGGGCCGTCGCGAGGCCGTCTTCGCTGAGAAGGCTTGCGTTCACGACGCGCAGGTCGAGGTTGCTGGTAGTCGCGACGGTGCGAACGTTGCGGGCGGCGACTTGTACCTTGCTTAGACCCGCGGCTAAGTCAGCGGCGCTTGCACCGGCGGTTCGATCGAGATTTCGTTCCTCGAGCACGTCGAAGTCGATCAGGGTGATTCTGCTGAACCCGATACGAGCGAGCGCTTCGGCGACGATGCTTCCGACACTGCCGAGACCGACGATGCCGACGCGTGTTCGAGCGAGGTCTGCTTGTGCCTGCTCGCCCCATACGCTGACCGTTGCGACCTGACTGGCCGAGTGCTGAGGCGGAGCGAGCTCGGGGTGGTAGGTAACGCCGACGCGGCGACCGACGACTCTCACCGATTCGGACCAGCGCCGTTCGTATTTCCTCGGGGCCGACCTGACCCAGAACCGAGCGCTCCAGGCACCATCGGTGCCGCGCGTCAGGCCGAGGACGGGGAGCCCCGACTGCCCCCAGACCGCGCCCGCCAGGGCATCACGCTCTGCGACGACGTCGTCACCGCTCATTCCCTGCCAGCCCGGGCCGAGATGACTGTGCGCGAGACCGATTCCGGCGCCCTCGGGACGTTCGGCCAGAACACGGCCTAAGTACTCCGCGGTGAAGGCGACGTTGCCCTGGAGGATCCTCTCGCCCTCCGCCGGCAGGACGACGGCGTTGATGACGGCGGTCATACGTGCCACGCCACGGCTCGGATACCAGTAGACGAAGCAGAGATCCTCTTGCTTCGGGCCTTTGTCGAGATGCTCGGCGAGGATCTGGTCAACCGGCCCCGTCATAGCGGCCGAGTAAGTCAGCTTATCGCTCATACCGGAGCGAGGTCGTCCTCGCAGAGGATGCTGAGCACGTGCGCCCAGACAAGTTGCGGCGACACCGCATGGTCATAACGCCGGCTCCAGTACTGCCAGCCCTCACCGAGTGGCGAAGCCTGCGTACTGCGCGTGCCCATCGCGATCAGCGGCGGACAGGTCTGAATCGCCGAGGCGACGACGTAAGGCGTCTGCATCGACCGCGCCATTGCGACATCGCAACGCCGGCCGCGAAGCCCCCCGCTCGGAATCTCCAGATCGCGAACGACGGTGTAGGAAACTTCCCCGCCGTCCGAGAGACGCTCGACCCGAAGGCCAAGCGTCTCGGACAGGTACTGCTCGAACTCGTCGGCCGTCATCAGGAAGTCGGGGTCGGCCCCTTGCGCTTCGCGGTGAAGCGCTCGTTCGGATGGATCTCGACCTCTTCGTCAGACCCAATCGCCTTCCCACCCTCGTCACGCGTGAGAACCCAGTCGGCAATCGGCGTGAACTTCGCGTTGGTCAGAATCTCGCCGCCGGTCAGCTTGCGCTTCGACGTCTCCTGCTTCTCGCCGTTCACGGTGTAGACGATCTCCGTCGCCTTCCCGCCCTCGGCCAGCTCCTGCTCACTCATTTCGCCTCCTAGCGACGGGTCAGCCCGGCCCGCCCTGTACGATGAACCTGAAAGGTAGCAGAGGATTCCTTTACCCTCTGAGTAATAGAAACCAAACCACATGGAACTCATCTTCTGGAACCGGCGCCTGGCCCGCCTCTGTAACGGTGAGGCGGAGCTCACCGCCTGGGCCGGCAGCGGCGCCGAGGGCGTCGAGCAACTCCTAAACGAACTGGACAGCGTCGATCGCCTTGGCCTAGTGGAGAGCTTGCCCCACGTGGTTCTGCTTCCCGCACCCGCGGGCCGGGTTGGCGCTCAAGGGGCAGAAGACGCAGGAGTTCTACTCGAGCCCGACGGCGTGCCGAAGGCCAGGTTTCGCGACGCCGAAGCCGCGGTTGTCATCGCGATTTCGAGCGGGGACAAAGACTTCAACCCGGAGGGAGCAGCATGGCCTCGAGCATTCGCTACGAGCCGGACTACGCGGTAGCGCCCGGGAGAACTCTCCGGTCAACGCTGCAGGAACTCGGCCTCACGCAGGCCGACCTCGCCGAGCGAACTGGGATCTCGCAGAAACACGTCAACCAGATCATTCAGGGTGTCGCGCCGATCACACCTGACACGGCATTGCGTTTCGAACGCGTCACCAACGTCCCGGCACGAGCATGGAACCTCCTGGAAGCGAACTATCGAGGGCGTCTCGTCCGGCGCGATCAGCTCCAGCAGTTAGCCGCTGAAGCCGGTTGGCTCGACGAGCTTCCGATCAAGGAGCTGATCCACCGCGGCTTCCTCACTGCCAATGCCGACAAGCCCGTCCAGGTCGAGGAGGCGTGTCGATTCTTCGCCGTTGCCGATCCCGAACGCTGGCGGCAGCTATGGCTCCGGCCGCTTGCGTCGTTCAGACAGTCGACGCGTTTCGCCGCCGACGCGGGCGCAGTAGCTACATGGATCCGCCTAGGCGAACTGGAAGCGACCGAGATCGAGACTGCACCCTTCGACGCTAAGAGCTTCCGCGAGGTTCTCCGGCAAGCTCGCCAGCTAACTCAACTAGCACCGCCCGTGGCTCTGGTGCAGCTCCGCAAGAACTGCGCAGCTGCCGGTGTGGCGCTTGTCTTCCTTCCCGAGGTTGGAGAGACGAGGGCTTGCGGCGCCGCACGCTGGCTCACCCCGGCGAAGGCGATGATCCTCCTGAGCGATCGGTTCAAGAGCGACGACCAGTTCTGGTTCTCGTTCTTCCACGAGGCTGGGCACCTCTTGCTTCACAGCAAGAAGGATCTCTTCATCTCAGGCAGCGACGGCGACAACGTCAGCGAGCAAGAGGAAGAAGAAGCGAACGCTTTTGCCGCCTCACAACTGATCCCGAAGCGGTACGAGGCAGCTCTGCCAGACCTCCAAACGGAGCAAGACGTCCAAAGGTTCGCCAGCGAGATTGGAATCGCCCCAGGGATCGTGGTCGGGCGACTACATAAAGAGAGCTTGTGGGCTTGGAATCGCGGTAATCGGATGAGGAAGAAGATCGCTTTCGACGACCTCTTCCCCGGCTCTTGAGGCGTGTCGCCTAGTCAGCTCTTCGAGCGGGAAAGACCGTGAGTAGCTGCCGTCTCGCGACTACGCTTCGCACTCGTGCCCGAATACGACGTCATCATCACCAGCCCACCGGAGACGGCTGGCAGCGCTGAGCAGCTTGAGCGTTTCACGCACTCGCTCATGATGGATGGGCGCCTACTGCATCCTCAGCCGTCGCTGACCGAAGACGGGCGGCTTCGCGTCTCGGCGACGTTAACGGCGGAAAACATGGACGAAGCATCGCTCGCGGCATGCCTTCCCTACTGGGCGGCCATCAGTGAAGCGGGGCTCACACTCGCCGACGACTCCGAGGTTCAGATCGCGCTGGCTGATGATCGGCGCAGGTACAGCGCGCAAATGCATATCGAGCGCACCGACTAGCGGAGCCTCGGCTGCCCCAGTGCTCGGGAATGTCACCCGAGATACCAAGACCGTGCGGCACGGGCGCGAGGCACAACATCGGCTGCGATTATCGAGCGCTATGAGCGCCGACCAACACCAGCAGGACCTCCACGAGGTCGTCAGGGTCGCCGATGCGATCCTGGCACTCGTCAAGAGCAAGAGGGTCGGCGGAGGACCGGGCGAGGACGCCGAGTTCGTTGTGCTCGGGACGTATGTTCACGCGATCCGCCGGTTGTCCCGGATCCGAGACCTCGCCGTCGATGGGGCCGGTCCGGAGGCGTTCATCCTTTCCCGCTCCCTATTGAGCATGGTCGCCCGCGCCATCTGGGTTGACCGCCCCGGTGACGCCTTGGAGCGACGCCGCCGCTTCAACCGCTGGTTGAAGCACGACCTTGAAGAGGAGATCAGCGAGCAGGTGAGCCTTGAGAAGCTCGGTGCCGACGTCGCGGCCTATCTGCAGGAACTCCGAGACCAGCTCGCCGAACGCCCCGACGTTGGCGGACTCCCGCCCGACGGGCAATTGGCCGACGCGCTCGGTCCCGCCTATTACGCCCGCATCTGGAAGCCGGGCAGCGGCCACGTTCACTACTCGCTGCGGTCGGCGGTTACCGAGGCGCAAGAAGCCGCACGCTTGGGTGCTGAACTCGATCCTGAGCGTCGCGACTACGCGCTCGCAGCCGAGGCGCTGCAGCTCGCGATCCTCACCTTCGGCTTATTCGTCGAGCAGACAGAGGGAACGCTTCGCCACCGCCTGAGTAGCGACGTGCTTCTGATCATCATGGACTCCGACACGTTCGTGGCCGAGCGGTCACGCGGCCCACAGGGCTGACGTCGACCGAGCGTGGGCCAGCGCTTCGGCGCGTGATCAGCGCGACGGCGGCGATACCGACCAGCCGCCGCTTGTCTAGCAGCCAGCTCGCTTGGGCCAGTGCTCGGGAATGGCACCCGAGCCGAAGGTCCGGGAGGCGTCGTCCGGTCGCGTCCCTACCGTGATCTTGACCGTGCAGGGCGACCTACAGACCGTCACTGATCTGTTCGAGATTGCGGCGTCGGCCGTGATCCTTCGCGGCGCGGTCCTCTCAAAAAAAATCTGAGTCTCGTGCACGTGGCGGTGCACTGTGCTCGTGCACCGAGCGAGCGGCGGCTCGGTCACGAAGTGGACGAGCAGTAGCAACTCGGCTGCGTGAGCCACGCTCTCGCCTGACGGGTTCCCTGGCAAAAGTTCGGCAAAAGTTCGTGGCCACGGTTCCGCGCTGAGAACAGAAAGGCCCCGTTTCCGGGGCCTTTCCAGTAGCGGGGGCAGGATTTGAACCTGCGACCTCCGGGTTATGAGCCCGGCGAGCTACCTGACTGCTCCACCCCGCGTCGCTGCCCGCATTCTAGCAGCCTCGTTACGCTTGTTCCGATGTGGGATTGGGCCATTTGGGGCGCCTTGATCGTGGGCGGAATCGCCGGATTCGCCGCGCTCGCGCTGCTCATCAGGCGGAGCCTGGAGGCCTGGCGCACGCTGAAGGACGTCCGCCGCCACGCCGCCGACAGTCTCGGCGAGCTCACCGCCAAGGCCGAGCAGACCGCCGAGAAGGTCGAGGTAGCCGGCGATACGGCGGAGCTGCAGGAGAGCGTCGCCCGCCTGCGTACCTCCGTCGCGCAGCTCGCCGTCCTGCACGCGGCGCTCGACGAGGCGCGGCCTTGAGAGTCGCCGCGCTCGATCTCGGCACGAACACGACGCGCCTGCTCGTCGCAGACGTCGACGCGGAGCGCATCGAAGAGCTTCATCGCGAGACGCGCATCACGCGCCTCGGCGAAGGCGTCGACACGCGCGGCCGCCTCCTCCCCATCCCGATCGCCCGCGTCCGCAACGCCCTCTCCGACTACCGCCGCACCGCCGAGCAGCTCGGCGCCGAGCGGACGCTGCTCGTCGCCACGAGCGCCGTGCGCGACGCGGAGAACGGCGAGGCGTTCCTCGGCGAGATCGAGTGGAGCTACGGCTTCGCGACGCAGCTGCTCTCCGGCGACGAGGAGGCGGAGTTCATGCGCCGCGGCGTCGGCGCGACCGAGCCCGGGCTGCTGCTCGTCGACATCGGCGGCGGCTCGACCGAGCTCGTCCTCGACGACTTCCACGTCAGCCTGCCGCTGGGCTCCGTCCGCTTCACCGAGCGGCACGGCGAGGACATCGACGCACTGGAGCACGCGACACGCGAGCTGCTACCGGAACTCGATCCAACCGCGGCCGTCGGCGTCGCGGGAACGATCACGACGCTCGCGGCGCTCGAGCTCGGGCTGGAGAAGTACGACGGCGAGCGTGTCCACGGCCACGTCCTCACGCGCCACGGCGCGCAGGCGCAACTCGAGCGGCTCGCCGCGCTGCCGCTCGAGGAGCGGCGACGAGTCCCGGCACTCGAGCCAGAACGCGCGCCGGTGATCGTCGCAGGCGCTGCGATCCTCATCGCGATCCTCGACTGCTACGGCCTGAACGCGATCCGCGTCAGCGAGCACGACCTCCTCGACGGCGCGGCACTCGCCGCTGCAGAGCTGCCGGAGCCGGAGGAAGGCGCGGCGCCGCCCGGCGCCTACACCTGCTGTTAGCTACGCGTCGTCGAGGACTTCGTCCTCGGCGAGACGGCGCTGCACGACCGCCCGCGAGAGCACGCCGACGAGGCGACCCTCCTCCACGACCGGCACCCGCTCGAGATCCCGCTCCTCGAGGCAACGGAAGGCGGTCTCGAGCTCGAGGCCGGCGTCGAGCGTGAAGTGCGGCGGCTCCGCGATTTCACCCAGCGTGACGGCCTGTGGATCGAGCCCCGCTGCGACGACCTCGCGCACGAGCGTCTTCCGCGTCACGACCCCGACGAGCTGCCCGTCGTCTGTCGTGACGAAGATCGCGCGGACGTCGGCTGTGTCGCCGAGACAGCGACCGGCCTCCTGCGCGCTCGCACTCGCCGCGAGCGTCGTTGGCTCGGGAACCATCGCGTCGCGTACCGTCTCAACAGTCATCGCGCCCATTCTCACGGATAAATGCCGCGCGCTTCCAGCGCGCCCGCGACCTCGCGGATCGCGGCGACCATCGCCGCCTGCCGCAGCGTGATCCCTTTCTCGCCCGCGACGGAGTAGACGCGGTCGAAGGCGTCGCCCATCTTGTCGGCGAGCTTGCGCCGGATCTCGTCGCGATCCCAGAACAGCCGCCCGAGATCCTGCACCCACTCGAAGTAGGAGACGGTGACGCCGCCGGCGTTCGCGAGGATGTCCGGCACTACGGGAATGCCGCGAGCGTTGAGGATGTCGTCCGCCTCGATCGTCGTCGGGCCGTTCGCTCCCTCGACGATCAGCGAAGCGCGAACGCGGCCGGCGTTGTCGCCGTGCAGCTGGTCCTCGCGCGCGGCGAGGACGAGGACGTCGCACTCGAGCTCGAGCAGCTGCTCGTTCGTGATCCGCTCGCAGCGGTCGTAGCCCTCGAGCGAGCCGTGCTCGGCGACGTAGGCGTGTAGTTCCGGGACGTCGAGCCCGCGCTCGTCGTGAACGCCGCCCGAGATGTCGGAAACCGCGATGACCCGCGAGCCGCGGTCGTGCAGCTCGCTCGCGGCAACGCCGCCGACGTTGCCGAAGCCCTGCACCACGCACGAGCGCTCGGCAATCTCGTAGCCGCGCCGCCGGCAAGCCTGCTCCGCCACCATTACGACGCCCGCGCCGGTCGCCTCCCGCCGGAACACCGAGCCGCCGATCGAGATCGGTTTTCCGGTCACGATCTCGGGCACGGCGTAGCCCTTCAGCATCGAGTACGTGTCCATGATCCAGGCCATCGTCTGCTCGTTCGTGGCCATGTCCGGCGCAGGGATGTCGCTCTGCGGCCCGATCTCGCGCACGAGCTCCGACGTGAAGCGGCGCGTCAGCTTCTCAAGCTCGCGCGCTGAGAGCGAGTGCACGTCGCAGCGGATCCCGCCCTTGGCGCCGCCGTACGGGAGCTGCAGGAGCGCGCACTTCCACGTCATCCACGTCGCGAGCGCCGCGCACTCGCCGAGCGAGACCTCGAGGTCGTAGCGGAGACCGCCCTTCGTCGGGCCGAGCACCGTCGAGTGCTGGACGCGATAGCCGGCGAAGATCTCGATCGAGCCGTCGTCGCGGCGCAACGGGACGCTGACGATGACCGCGCGCTCGGGATAGCTGAGCCGCTCCGCCACCATGTCGGACACGCCCGTGTGCGGCAGAGCCTGCTCGTACTGGGCGCGCGCCATGCGAAACAGCGGCGTGTCCCATTCCAGCGCAGGCTGAGCGTGCGACGCGTCTCGCTCGGTCACGCGCCCGAGTCTACGGACCCTGGGCGACTGCTTCACCGCCACCCTCGGCCACCGCAGCGGCGAGCGACTCGCCACCCGTGTCTCGCAGTGGAACCTCGCGCAGGAAGAGCGAGACGAGGAACGCGACCACGCCTATCGGCACGGCCCAGAGGAAGACCGTGTGCAACGAGCTCGAGAACGCGTCGACCAGTCCGGTATGAATCGACGGCGGCAACTGCGCGAGCTTCGCCGGGCTTGAGTGGAGCAGCGCTCCGGCCTTTCCTGCGTCCAGATGCGCGCTCGCGGGCAAGTCGCGGGGAAGCCAGAAGCCGAGGCGGTTGGCGAAGATCGTCCCGAAGATCGCGACTCCGAACGCCCCACCGATCGAGCGGAAGAAGATCGAGCCGGCGGTCGCGACGCCCATGTCCGATCGCGGCACGGCGTTCTGCACCGCAAGGACGAGCACCGGCATGACAAGACCGAGGCCGAAGCCGAGCACGACCATCGCGACCGAAAGGAGCAGATAGCCCGTCGAGACCCCGATGCGCGAGAGGAGGAGCATCCCGACGCTGAGGAGCGCGGTGCCGGCGATCGGGAACGCCCGGTAGCGGCCGATCTTCGTGATCGTCCGGCCGCTGCCGATCGACGCCGCGAGCAGTCCACCCATGAGCGGCAGGAGCTTCAGGCCCGAGGCGGTCGGGGTCGTCCCGTGAACGACCTGGAGGAAGAGCGAGACGTAGATGATCGTCCCGAACATCGCGACGCCGACGAGGAACGACATGGCGGTCGACGCGCGGAAGATCCCGTTCCTGAAGAGCCGGAGCGGAATGAGCGGCTCGGCGGCGCGGCGCTCGATCGCGAGGAAGGCGATGACACCGGCGACACCGGCGAGGAACGACCCGAGCACGTGCCAGGACCCCCAGGGGTACTGCGTCCCGCCCCACGTCAGTCCCAGCGTCAGCATTCCCGCGCCGACCGTGAGTGCCGCCGCGCCCTCGTAGTCGATCCGGTGGGCCTTGCGTTCTGCCGGATCGTCGTGCAGCACGGCCGCGATCACGGCGAGCGCAACCGCGCCGACGGGGAGGTTGACATAGAAGACCCAGCGCCAGCCGGCGGCGACGCTCGACGACGCGTGCTGTGTGAGAAAGCCGCCGATCAGCGGGCCGATCACGGAGGCGATCGCGAAGACGCCGCCCATGTAGCCCTGGTAGCGGCCCCGCTCGCGCGGCGGAACGACGTCGCCGATGATCGCGAGCGCCGTAACCATCAACCCGCCGGCGCCAAGTCCTTGCAGGCCGCGGAAGCCCGTGAGCTCGATCATGTTCTGCGAGATCCCGCAGAGCGCCGATCCGGCGAGAAAGATCCCGATCGCGGCCTGGAAGATCCGCTTGCGCCCGTAGAGGTCGCCGAGTTTCCCGTAGATGGGCTGCGAGATTGTCGACGCGAGCAGGTACGCCGTGACGACCCACGAGTAGTGGTTGAGGCCGCCGAGATCCCCGACGATGGTCGGGAGCGCCGTGGAGACGATCGTCTGGTCGAGCGCGGCGAGCAGCATTCCCATCGCGAGCGCGGCGTAGATGACGAGGATCTGGCGGTGGGTGAAGTGCCTCGGGGTCACTTACCGATCGTAGAGCGAAGCAGCTAGTTCACCGGCCGAAATGCAAACCCCGCCGCGCTCGCGCACCGCGTCCAGCACCTCGAAGTAGAGGCGATCCCAGCCTCGCGCGCTCCGGGCGTCGAAGCGGTCGGGATGCCAGAGGATCGAGAAGCCGCCGCCGTGCTCCGCGGCCAGGTCGAGCAGGGCGAGCAACTGCGGCTTCGCGTCGGCCGCGCTGAGGCCCTGGTAGCGGTCCTCCGCGAGCGTCGCGTCCATCGCCGCGAGCGGCACTTCGACGATCGCCGCGGGCTCTTCGCGCTCGAAGTCCCAGGGATGGAACGGATGCGCGATGCCGGCGCGAAAGCCGAGCGCGTCGGGAAAGCCGAGCGTCGCGTCGTACCGGAAGCCGAGCCCGCCGAGCGGCACGAGGTTCCGGTGCGGGTCGACGCGGAGGTAGTGGTAGCGATGGCCGGCGACCGGCCCGGCAAGCCGCTCGAGCTCCTTCGTCTCGGCGGCGAGTCGACCGAGGTCCTCCGCCGCGAGGTAGCTGCCGTGGAGGCCGACCTCCGCACCGGCCTCGAGCAGCGTCTCGACGAGCTTCGGCCGTAGCCGCTCGTACGAGTCCGCCGCAGCGCCGTCGGCGCGATGCCCGTGCCCCGCCATCACATAGAAAGTGGAGCCACGCGCGCCGTGCTCCCGCTCCTCCGCCGCGATCTCGGCAAAGCGCCAGTTTGGATCGGTGCCGCGCAGCTTGTGCATGGGAACGCGCGCGAGCCCGCGCGCCTCGTGCAGCGCTCCCGCCTTCAGGCGCGCCGCCGCGCCGCGGATCCCGGTTCGTGTCCACTTCCACGGCGTGTCGACGTCGTGTGTGAGCGCGACGGCGAACCGCGCGCCGCCATAGCGCGGCGGCTCGATCCCCAGCTCCCGCCGCAGCCGCTCGAGCGGCGGATGAAGCGGGTCGAGGCACGACGCGGCGGCCGGAAAGCGCCCCCGCTCGTCGCGCGGGCCGTCGATCTCCTCGACGCGCGCGAGGTGGAAGAACGCCCTCGCAAGCCAGTCGCCGTCCGGCAGCTCGCCGCGCTCGACGCTCTCCCACGCCGCAGCGTGGTACGTCAGGTCGTCGCCGAGCTTGAGATCGTGTGCGCCCAGCGTGTCGAGCACCCAGCGCGCCCGCCGCTCGACCCGCTCGGGAACAGTCATCGCCGCCACTCTACGTACCCTTGGGAGCCGTGACCGAGGACGCTCAGCCGCCGCCCGCCGCGCGTTCGCGATCGCTCAGCTCCCAGCTCTTCGAGCTCAGCCGCCACTCGGTGATCTACGGCGTCGGCGGCCTCATGTCGCGCTTCCTCTCGGTCCTGATGCTGCCGCTCTACACGAGCTACGTCTCGACACCGGACTACGGCCGCATCGAGATCCTCATGACCGGCATGGCGGTGGCGGTCGTCGTGATTCGGGGCGGCGCCAACTTCGGCTTCATCCGCTTCTACTTCCTGGAGAAGGATCCCGACTACCGGCGCCGGCTCATCCGCACCGTCTTCTGGACGCAGATGGCGTATGCGACGCTCGCGCTCGTCCTCTGCATCGTGCTCGCGCCACAGCTCGCGAACTGGCTGGGCGTCGCCTACCACGCGGGCAGCCATCTGCAGGGAAGCGGCACGAGCCTCGTCGTCGCAACCGGCGTCCTGCTCTGGGTGAACGTCAACTACGCCCAGATGACGAACCTGTTCCGGGCCGAGCAGCGGTCGGTCGCGTTCTCCATCGCCACGCTCGCGAACATCGCCATCACCGTCCCGCTGACGGTGATCCTCGTCGTCGTCTACCGCGAGGGGCCGCTCGGGATCGTCGTCGGCAATCTCAGCGGCACCCTGGTCGTCTTCGGCGCCCTTCTCGCGTACCGCCGGGAGCAGCTCGGCCTCCAGTTCGACCGGAAGCTCCTGCGGTCGATGAACCGGTTCGGCGTCCCGCTGATGGCGGCCGCGCTCGCGATGTGGGTCACGAACTTCGGCGACCGCATCATGCTGAGCAAGCTCCTGCACGGCTCGTACCGGCTCACCGAGGTCGGGCAGTACTCGCTCGCCAACAAGATCAGCTCGGCGATGGTGCTCCTCTTCACCGCCTTCCAGATCGCCTGGCCCGCCTTCGCGTACTCGATCGAGGACGAGAAGGAAGCGAAGCGCGCCTACGCCTACGTCCTCACCTATTTGATGCTGCTCGCCGCGTGGGCGGCGATCGGGCTGAGCCTGTTCGCGCCGTGGATCGTGCACATCGCGCGCAAGCCCGGCTACTGGCCGGCCGCCACGGCGATCCCCGCGCTCGCCTACTCGGCGGTCTTCTTCGCCGGCTTCACGGTCGTGACGATCGCCACCGGACGTGTGCGCCAGACCAAGTTCAACTGGATTGCCGCAGCCGCCGCCGCGGCCCTCAACTTCGGGCTCAACTTCTGGCTGATCCCGGCCTACGGGATGCTCGGCGCGGCGTACGCCACGCTCGCCGCGTACGTCCTCCTGATGGTCATCCGAACCTGGAATGCGCAGAAGCTCTATCCCGTCGCGTACCAGTGGCGGCGGGTCGCGATCATCCTCCTCGCGGCCGGCGCGCTGACCGGCGTCGGAGAGGCGTTCCGGCACTCGCTGCCGCTCGCGTTCGCCCTCACGCTCGCCTATCCGCTCCTCCTCGCGCCGCTCGGTTTCTACCTCCCGGCCGAGCGCAAGCGGCTCAGGCGACTGCTTCCGCTGCCCCACTAGACTCGCCGGATGCCTGGGACGGGAACCGCGGTCGTCGCGGAAGTCGGCTGGGTGAACGGCCTCGCGGCGATCCGCTCACTCGGACGCCACGACCTGCGCGTCCTCGCCCTCGACCATCGCCCGTACGCGCTCGGCTTCCGCTCGAAGTACGCCGAGACGCGCCTCGCGCCCGAGCCGTTCGACGACGAGGACGGCTTCATCGCCTCGCTGCAGGCGATCGCCGCGGAGACAGACGACCTCCTTCCGATCTTCCCGACCCACGACGAGCACCTGAACGCGATCGCGCGCCACACCGGCGAGCTGAGCGAGCGCTACCGCTTTCCGTTTCCCGGCTGGGACGTGCTGGAGAAGATCCAGAGCAAGCGCCACCAGCTCGAGACGGCGGAGTCGATCGGCTTCGCGATCCCGCGCACCTTCCACCCGCGCTCGGCGGACGAGGCGCGCGCCGCCGGCGAGGAGATCGGCTTTCCGCTGGTCGTCAAGCCGTCCGCCAACGTCGGCTTCCGGCGCAGCCACAAGCGCCAGCTGTTCCGCTGCGACAACGCCGCCCAGCTCGAGGAGGCGTACGGGGCCGCGGCGCCGCACGAGCCGATGGTGCAGGAGCTGATCCCCGGCGGCGCCGAGGCGATGTACACGCTCGGCAGCTACCTCTCGGCCGGCGGCGAGGCGCTCGGGCTCTTCAGCGGACGGAAGCTGAGCCAGACGCAGGGCTTCACCGGCACCGCCCGCGTCGGCGAAGCGGTCTGGGTGGAGGAAGTCGTCGAGCAGGGACTCGCGCTGCTCCGCGCCCTCGACTTCCACGGCATCTCGCAGGTCGAGGTGATCCGCGACCCGCGCGACGGCAAGTACAAGCTCATCGAGGTCAATCCGCGGCTCTGGCAGTGGCACAGCCTCGCCGCCGCCTGCGGCGTCGACCTGCCGTGGATCGCGTACCGCGACCTGACCGGCGACCCGCTCCCGCCGGCGCGCATGACCGGCGAGGGGAAGCGCTGGGCGATCACGCTGCTGGCCGGCTCCGGCCACGCGATGGAGCGCCCGCCGTACGTCGACGCCGTCTTCGCTCGCGACGATCCCAAGCCCGCGCTCGTCCAGCTCGGCCGCCACGCGCTGCAGAGCGTGCGCACGCTGACGGGAGCCGGGCAGCGTGGCTAGGAGCTCGCAGCTCCGCCTCCTCGGGATCGGCGACGCGAAGTCGATCAACTTCCTGCGCTGGGCGCAGCGAGTCGCCCGGAGCGGCTTCGACGTCCATGTCGTCAGCGACCGTCCCACCCCGCACCCGGGGCTGACGGAAGGACTGACCGTGCACCGGCTGCAGGAGCTCGAGCCGCTCATGCGCGTCCCCGTCGTTCGCCGCGCGCGCATCCTGCCCGCGCTGAACCGGCTCGTCCGGGACCTCGACGTCGACGTCATCCACGCCCACTACCTGCAGCCTTACGGCTACTGGGCGGCCGAGACCGGATTTCATCCGCTCGTCGTCAGCCCGTGGGCGCGCGACGTGATGACGGAGATCGAGCATGAGCGGGGACGGAGATACGCGCGCGTCGCGCTCGAGGCCGCGGATCTGATCGTCTGCAACTCCGAGGCGATCGTGCGGGCGGCCCTCGCCGTCGCCGGCGACGAAGCTCGCGTGCGCCGCGTCGTCTGGCACGGGAACATCGACGGCTTCACCCCGGCTGCCGCCGACCCCGAGGGGCTGCGCGCCCAGCTCGGCTGGCCCTCCGATGCGCTCGTCGTCCTCTCGCTGCGCAACTTCCGCCCCTACTCCAACCTCGACGTTCTCGTGCGCGCGTTCGCACGCGTCTCGCAAGAAGAGCCGCGGGCGCGACTGGTTCTGGCCGCGCGCGGCGGCTGGATGCGCGCCGAGATCGAGGCGCTCGTGCACGAGCTCGGGCTCGACGAGGTCGTCGCGTTTCACCGCGTCGAGCACGACGCGCTGCCGGCGCTGATCGCCTCCGCCGATCTCGCGGTGACGATCCAGACGACGGATTCCGCTCCTCCATCCCTGCTCGAGTGCATGGCCAGCGGGCTGCCGGTCGTCGCCGGGCATGCGCCGTCGATCGACGAGTGGGTCGAGCAGGACGAGGGTGCGGAGATGGTCGATGTCCGCGACGAGGACGGCGTCTACCGGGGCATCTTGCGCCTGCTCGGCGACGCGGACCTGCGGCGCAGCTACGGCGAGCGAAACCTCCGCGAGGTGCACGCCCGCTTCGGCGATCCGACCGCCGAGCTCGAGCAGATCTACCGCGAGGCCCTGGGCCGCACGAGCGGCGACTCGTAGTTACTGCTCGTAGCCCTCGACGACGCTCTCGTCGCGCGCCGACGCGGCGTTCGGATCGATCCCGAACTCCTCGAGCGCCCGCCGCTGCCGCAGCAGATCCCAGCAGCGATCGAGCTCGACCTTGATCTCGGCCAACCTCTGCCGCTCGGCATCTCCGGCCTCACCGCGCGACTCCGCGTCCCAGAGCCGGTGCTCCTCCTGCACGAGCCCGTCGATCGAATTCGTGATCTGGGAGTCGCTCGTCATCTCAGCCCGCCTTTCGTCGGAGTGCCGGGGGCGGGACTCGAACCCGCACGACCCGAGGGTCACCCGATTTTAAGTCGGGCGCGTCTGACCAGTTCCGCCACCCCGGCCGGGGCAGCGTAGCCAGGCGGTTCTTACGGAGCTCTTCAGACGGGACGGCTAGGCTTCTCCACCGTGCCGAGCGGAAAGAGGGCCAGACAACAACGCAAAGGGGCGGCCCCTCCGCCGCCGGTGCGCTCGAAGGGCGCGGGCGGCGGCGGCCTGTCCATCAACCTGTCCCGGCGCACGCTGCTCGTCGCGCTTGCGGTCCTCGTCCTCGCCGGGCTGGGAATCGGGCTCGGCATCGGATTGAGCGGCGGCGGTGGCGGCTCGACAACTCTGAAGAAAGCGATCCCTGCGCCGGCCGCAGGGAAGATGGGCTTTGAAGGGATCCCGCTCGAGACCGGCCCGGCGCTCGCGCCGACCGGCTCTCCTGCGCCCGGCGGCTCGATCGACGGCATCCAGTGCAGCGGCAGCGAACAGCTCGTCTACCACATCCACGTCCGGCTGACGATCTTTGTCAACGGCCACGAGAGAGCAGTCCCGGCCGGCGTCGGCTTCTCGAAGCCGCAGGTGCAGCAGACGGCGCATGGTCCCGTGGTCGGCGGCGGCGCGTGTGTCTCGTGGCTCCACACGCATACGACGGATGGGATCGTCCACATCGAGTCGCCGCTGGTCCGGACATACACGCTCGGGAACTTCTTCGACATTTGGCGTCAGCCGCTCTCGCAGACACAGGTCGGCCCGGCGAAGGGCAAGGTGACCGTGCTGGTCAATGGGAAGGTCTGGACCGGCAATCCGAGGTCCGTGCCGCTCAATGCCCACACGCAGATCCAGCTCGAGGTGGGCAAGCCGCTCGTCCAGCCGGTCACGATCTCGAACTGGGCGGGTCTCTAAGCCCGGCGCGGGCAGAAGTCCGCAAAGAGCGGCTTTTTCCGACTTGACCTGAGTGGCCCTGTCCGGTTACTCTCTCCGAGCTGGTTCCGATGGACTTTCGGGTTCGTCGGGGCCAGCATTTTAGTGGTCCGTCCGGTGGCGTCTGTACCGTCCCGCGCCCCATGCTCGTCGGACTCCTCATCGGGTTGATCGTCCTCGCCGCCCTCGTCGCGGCCGTCGTCCTGCTGCCGCGCTTCCTGCGCGATGAGCTCGGCGCGCTGCGCGAACAGACGGCGAACGACCTCTCCGCGCGCAACTCCGAGGTCGAGCTGCGGCTCCAGGGCGTCGAGAAGATGCTCAACACGCGCCTGAGCGAGTCGAGCGCGACGACGAGCAAGATCCACGAGCGGCTCGGCGAGGTGACGAAGGCGACCGAGACGATGATCGCCCGCGCGCAGGATCTCGCCCGCCTCGAGCAGGCGCTGCGGCCACCGAAGGCGCGCGGCGGCTTCGGCGAGCTGCTGCTCGAGAACCTCTTGCGCGACCGGCTCGCGCCCGACGCCTACTCGATGCAATACACCTTCACGACCGGCGACCGCGTCGATGCTGTGATCCGCGTCGACCGGCTCGTTCCCGTCGACTCGAAGTTCCCGCTCGACAACTTCGAGCTGATGACCGCGGCCGAGGACGACGCGCAGCGGCAGCTGTACGAGAAGGCGTTCGCGCGCGACGTGAAGGGTCACATCGACGCGATCGCGACGAAGTACATCCTCCCCGCCGAAGGGACGTACGACTTCGCGCTCATGTACCTGCCCGCCGAGGCGATCTACTACGAGCTCGTCTCGGGCAAGACCGGCGCCCTCCTCTCCTACGCCCACGCGAAGCGCGTCTTCCCGGTCTCGGCGACGACGTTCACCGCGTATCTGCAGGTGATCGTGATGGGGCTGAAGGGGCTCCAGATCGAGCAGACCGCGCACGAGGTAATGGCCTATTGCGCAGCCCTCCAGCAGGACTTCGGCCGCTTCCGCGAGGACTTCGAGCTCGTCGGCAAGCACCTCGCCAACGCGCAGACCAAATACGTCTCCGCAGACAAGCGCCTCGACCGCTTCGAGACGAAGCTCGAGAGGGCCGCGGACCTCGACGTCGAAGCGGCTACGCCCGAGCCGCCGGCCCTGCCGCGCGCGCTCGACTCCGCGGCGTAGCTAGAACCGCAGCAACGCTGCGACGCCGCCGACCGGCTCGAGGTCACGGTGATTCTCGCCGATCACCTCGACCGTGCCGCCGTGCGTGAGCGTGTGATGGACGGCGAGATCGAGGCCCGTGTCGGCGGACTGCAGCGTCGTGCCGTCGAGAGGACAGCTCCCGTCACTCGCTTGCGCGCGGCCGCACTGCGGGCAGACGTACGCGGGCCGGTCGGCCCCGTCCTGCACGAGCAGGAGCTCGACGCGACCGTCGGAGGCCGCCTGCAGAGTCTCCTCCCAGCCGGTCGCGGCCCGCCCGTTGCGCGCGGCCTCCTCGCGCCAGCGCTGCAAGAACGCCTCTTCACGGCCGGCGCGCCACTCGTCGAGCAGCGGCCGTGCCGCGTCGAGCAACCGCGGCGCGTCGACGTGCGCCTCCGCAGCGACCCAGCCGACGAGCGCCGCCCGCGTCTCGGGCGCCAGCAGCTCCTCGAACCCGGCGCGCGTCTCCTCCGTCCCGGCGAGAACGACGCGAACGCCGCGGAGGCGGCGCACGCAGCGATCGAGCGCGTCCGCGACCTCGCGGTGATGGCGGCCGACGATCGTCTCGATGTGCCGCTCGTACCGCGCCTGCGACCAGCCGCCCTGGTCGTGGCGCCCGGGGACATCCGTGCTCTCGTCCGCCAGCGGCGTCAGCTGTCCGGCGCGGAGCCGGTAGACGTCGCCGCGCTCACGACCGACGTAGGCGACGAGCGCGCCGTCGCCGCGGCCGACGAGCCGCACGAGCGGCGCGAGATAGAGCTGGGCCGCGATGCGCGCCTCGTCCGCGACCGACCAAGGCAGCGTCAGCGGCAGGAAGAGGTCGTCGAGCCCGGTCGCAAAGACAGCGACGCCGCGGACGCCTTCACGGCTGAACTCGCTGTCGAACCAGTGCCCGATCCGCTCGAGATCGCGCTCGAGGGCGCGCCGCTCGTCGTGCGCGAGGCTTCTGCGCCGCTCGTGCAACTGCCGCTCCGCGCGTCCGAGCACCGAGCGCACGTGCGACGCGAGATCGCCCGCAGTCGGAACCTCGCTCGGGTCGAGCCCGACGTAGAGGCTGACCGCGCACCCGCGGCCGCGATAGGCAGCGAGGTCGCGAAGCTGCTCCCAGGTGATCGAAGCGGCCACATCTCGCCTCTTTCCCGGGCGGCGGAATCTATGCCTCGGGAACGTCCAGCCGGGCCAAATCGTTTAATAGAGCAGACACATTTCCAGAGAGGAACGAATGAGCGACGAACGTGACCTGATCATCATCGGCGGAGGCCCGGCCGGCTACACCGCTGCGCTCTACGCGGCGCGCGCGAACCTGCAGCCACTCGTGATCGAGGGCTTCAACTGGGGCGGCCAGCTGATGATCACGAGCGACGTCGAGAACTATCCCGGCTATCCGGACGGGATCATGGGACCGGAGATGATGGCCGAGTTCCGCCGCCAGGCGGAGCGCTTCGGCACCGAGTTCGTCACCGACAACGTGACGCGCGTCGACTTCTCCGAACGGCCGTACCGCGTCTGGGTGGAAGACCAGGAGTACACGGCACGCACGGTCGTCGTCGCGACCGGCGCGAGCGCGCGCTGGCTCGGAATCGAGTCCGAGGAGCGGCTGAAGGGCCGCGGCGTCTCGGCCTGCGCGACGTGCGACGGCGCCTTCTTCCGCGACAAGCACATCTTCGTCGTCGGCGGCGGCGACTCGGCCTTCGAGGAGGCGCTCTTCCTGACGCGCTTCGGCTACAAGGTCACGCTCGTCCACCGGCGCGACGAGTTCCGCGCATCGCAGATCATGATCGACCGCGCCAAGGCCAACGAGAAGGTCGAGCTCAAGACGCCGTTCGTCGTAGACGAGGTGCTCGGCGAGAGCTCGATCAGCGGCCTCCGGCTCCGCAACTCCGAGACCGGCGAGACCGAGGAGGTCGAGGCAGGCGCGCTCTTCATCGCCATCGGCCACGACCCGAACACGGCGCTCTTCGTCGACCAGCTCGACCATGACGAAAACGGCTACCTCGTGACGAAGCCCGGCACGACCGAGACGAACCTCCCTGGCATCTTCGCCGCAGGCGACGTCCAGGATCACGTCTACCGTCAGGCCGTCACCGCCGCCGGCAGCGGCTGTATGGCGGCGCTCGACGCAGAGCGGTTCCTCGCCGCGGAGGAGGGCCACATCGAGAGCGCCCTCACCGCGCCGCGGCCCGAGGCCGAGCCTACGAAGGTCTAGCGGACAGAGGTTTAGGCTGCCCGGCGGCGAATCCGCGCCGGGTATGGCCGCAACCTGGATCGATCTGCTCGACCCGAGCGCCGAGGAGCTGCGCGCGAAAGCTCCGCGCGAGCTCGAGGAGACCGCGATCGAGCAGCTCCTCGCAGCACCCGAGCACGAGGACGAGCCGCGCCCCACCCTCCAGGGGCATGGCGACTACGTCTTCGGCATCTTCCTCGTCGCCGTCATCGTCCGCGAAGAGGATCGCGTCTACTACCAGGAGATCGACGTCGTGCTCACGCACGACACCTTCCTCACGGTGCGGAAGACTCCCCCGGACGGCCGCCCCGCCTGCGACGTCGAGATCGTCAAGAAGAGCGTCAAGCCGGACGACTCCGCCGGGCTGATGGCCTACCGCCTGATCGACGAGATCGCCGAGCGCTACCTGACGCTCGTCGACGACCTCGACGACGAGATCGACGAGCTCGAGGATCAGGTCGAGTCCCAACCCGCCGACAAGACGCGGGCGCGCATCGGACTGCTCCGCCATGACCTCCTCCACATCCGGCGCACGCTGACGCCGATGCGCGACGCGGTGCGGCGCGTGATCGACAACACGGTGGAGGTGGAGAAAGGGAAGGAGGTCTTCCCGCACGAGGTCGAGGTCGCCTTCAACGCCGCCTACGACAAGTTCCTGCGTGCGACGGACGGCCTGGATCTCGCGCGCGACCTGCTCGCCGGCGTCCGCGACTACAGCCAGGCGAAGATCGCGAACGACCAGAACGAGGTCATGAAGCGACTCACCGTGATCGCGTCTCTCCTCCTCGTCCCCACCTTCATCGTCGGCCTCTACGGCCAGAACTTCGTCTATATCCCCGAGCTGAACTGGCACTGGGGCTACTGGTTCTCATGGGGCCTGATCGTCTGCACGACGGTGCTCCAGCTCTGGTTCTTCCGCCGCAAACGCTGGATCTGACGCGGCTACCGTAGGGCCGTGCCGCACTTCATCTGCCCGAACTGCAAGGAGCGCTCGATCGACACCGACAGGCTCGAAGGCCTCTACAACGAGGCGGTCTCTTGCCACCGCTGCGGCTTCGGCTTCCTCTTCGAGCTGATGGACGACTACTACCCCGCCCCGACGACCGGCTTCGTCACCTGTGACCAGGAGGGACGGATCCTCGCGCTGGGGCGCGGCGTCTTCGAGCTGAGCGGCTGGAGTGAACAGGACTTGCTCGGCGCCGATCTCGTCACCGCGTTCGGGCTCTCCGGGTTCGAGGAGGAGAAGAACCCGGTCAAGCTCTCCCTCGAGTGGGGCGTGAGGCGCCTGAACGAGCAACTCGAGCTGCGGACGCACGGTGGGCAGCTGAAGCGCGTCGTCGCCGACTTCTTCCCCGCCCTCGATGACGATGGCGGCCTGCTCGTCGCCATCACTCCCGCGCACGGCTAGCTCCTAATCCGACGGAGCGGGCGCCACCGGCGCGGTCAAGCCGCGATGCGCTGCCGACCGAGGCTGGTAGAAGCGCTGCGCGATCGCGGTCGGGACGACCGCGGACAGCACCACGACCGCGATCAGCAGCGAGAACTGCGTGCGGTCAAGAGCCCGATCTCGACCGAGATGGTCGAGGCGAGGAGGATCGCCCCCATCAGAGCTGCTGCTAGTGCAAAGTCGCTCACCGCGGCTCCTTCCAGGCGTAGGTCTCAGACGTAGAGGCCATCAGCTCCTGGAGGAGCGGTTATGCGGGAGCCTCATCCCGCGCGGCCGGGATCGTACCTGCGCCCGCGAGCGGGGTCGGCGCCTACGATCGCATCACGATGCGGACGATCGTCGCGATCGGAGTAGCCGGCGCTCTCGGCGCGCTTGCCCGTTACGGGATCGGTGGCCTGATCCTCAGTCGAAGCTCGCGATCGTTCCCGTGGGAGACGTTCGCTGTGAATGTCAGCGGCAGCTTCGTCCTCGGCTTCGTGTTCACCGTGATGACGGAGCAGCTGACGACGGCTCCATGGCTGCGGACTGCGGTGACGATCGGCTTTGTCGGCGCGTACACGACGTTCTCGACGCTGTCGTTCGAGACGTACCGCCTGCTCGAGGACGGCGCGGTCGCGCTCGCGCTCGCCAACGCCCTCGGGAGCGTCGCCGCCGGGCTCGGCGCGGTATACCTCGGCATCGTGGCAGGGCGAGCGCTATGACGCGGATGGAAGGCGAGGGCAAGCGGATTCGTCTCTACATCGGCGAGTCCGACACGTGGCACGGCAAGCCGCTGTACCAGGCGATCGTCGAGCGGGTGCGCAAGGAAGGGCTCGCCGGCGCGACCGTGATCCGCGGCATCGAGGGCTTCGGCGCCGACTCGCATCTGCACACGTCCCGCATCCTCCGGCTCTCCGAGGATCTGCCCGTCGTCATCGAGATCGTCGACCTGCCCGCGCGTATCGACCAGGTCGTGCCGATCCTCGACGAGATGGTCAGCGAAGGGATGCTGACGGTCGATCGCGTCCAAATCGTGTCGTACCGCTCGAGCGCCGACTAGATACGAGGGCCAACGGCCACAATGGGGAAGTGGATTCCCTGCGCGGACATCTCCTCGTCGCCTCGCCGGCGCTCCTTGACCCCAACTTCCGGCGCACCGTCATCCTGGTCACGGAGCACAACGACGAAGGAGCCGCCGGACTGGTGCTCAACCGGCCGTCGCCGGTCGAGGTCGCCTCGGCGGTGCCGCAGCTCGAGCCGGTCGTCGACGGTGACGAGCCGGTCTGGGTCGGCGGCCCGGTGCAGACCGATGCCGTGCTCGTACTTGGAGAGTTCCTCGATCCGGACGACGCGGCGGTGCCGCTCTTCGACTCGCTCGGCTTCCCGTCGCTCGAGGAGCCCGAGGAGATCGTCCCCGCGACGACTCGCCGTCGCGTCTTCGCGGGCTACGCCGGCTGGGGCGCGGGCCAGCTCGAAGAGGAAGTCGCGAACGAAGACTGGATCCTCGAGCCGTCCCAGCCCGACGACGCATTCACCGCCGAGCCGGACGAGCTCTGGCGTGACGTCCTGCGCCGCAAGGGCGGCGTCTACGAGCTCGTGGCACGCATGCCCGAAGAGCCTTCGCTCAACTGAGCGACCAGCGCATCCGTCCGGATAGAGACGACGCACTCCCCAGGCCCGGCGAGGCGCCGGATCTGCGCCTTGAGCTGCTCCTGTTCCTCGCGCGGCGCGTTGATCACGCCACTCGTCGATCCCGCCCACTCGACGAGCTGCTCGGCCGTCACCGACCGCTTCTGCCGCGTCACGAGCGACTGCAGCGGCCCGAACGCTCCGGTCTGCCACGTCTCGACGAGCGAGTCCTCATGCACGAGAGCCGGGCGGTGTGGCCGCAGCAGCGCTTCGATCTTGCCGAGCAGCGGATCCTTCTTGTCCCACGCGTTCCAGAGCAGCGAAAGCCCGCCGCCGGGCCGGAGCACACGGGCGATCTCGGCCAGGGTCGGCTCCCGCTCGAACCAGTGGAATGCCTGCCCCGCGGTGACCGCGTCGACCGCGGCGTCAGGCAACGGAATCTCTTCGGCGGTGCCGGCGAGCGCCTCCACCTCCGGCAGCACGCGCTGGAGCACGCCGCGCATCTCGTCGCCGGGCTCGACGGCCACGACCTCGAGCCCGCGGCGCACGAGCTGACGGGTCAGCTTTCCAGTCCCCGCGCCGAGGTCGACCACCCGGTCGCCGGGCCGGAGCCCGAGTTGCGCGACGAGCCAGTCGACGGCCTCCTCCGCGTACTCCGGACGCGCCCGCTCGTACTGCTCCGCGACGGTCTCGAAGCTGCAGCGGTAACGGGGATCAGACACGTGACGACGGGCAGAGATCCACGAGGACGCAATCCTCGCAGCGGGGGCGCCGTGCGTCGCAGACGCGGCGGCCGTGCCAGATCATGAGATGGGGGAAACGACCCCAGTCGGCGCGAGGCACGAGCCGGACGAGGTCGCGCTCGATCTTCACGGGATCCTCTTGGCGCGTCAGCCCGAGCCGCTGCGAGAGCCGCCGGACGTGCGTGTCGACGACGACGCCCTGTGCCTCGCCGAGCTCGGCGGCGACGACATTCGCCGTCTTCCGCGCGACGCCGGGCAGGCGAATCAGCTCCTCGAGCCGGCGGGGAACCTCGCCGTCGAACTCCTCGAGCAGCAGCGCCATCGCTCCGCGCAGCGACTTCGTCTTCTGCCGGTAGAAACCGGTGGCGAAGACGTCCCGCTCGAGCTCCTCCTGCGGCACGGCGAGATAGTCCTCGGGACGGCGGTACTTCTGAAAGAGCTTCTCCGTGACGCGGTTGACGTTGACGTCGGTCGTCTGCGCCGAGAGCATCACCGAGACGAGCAGCTCGAGCGGACTGCGGAAACGAAGCGCGATCGCGGCGTCGGCATGCTCGGTCGCGAGCCGCTCGACGATCGGGCGGATCCGCTCCTTCTTCGGGCCGACGCGCTTCCGTGCCTCGCTGACGAAGCTACGAGGCAACGAGCTCTGCCGGCGGCTGGCGGAGGCGCGGCCCGGCGCAGACGAGGTCGAGCGCGGGACAACCGGCGCAGGCGAGCTCGCTCGGGGTCGGGCGAAACTCGCCTGCCTGGATCCGCGCGATCGCCTCCGAGAGCTCCGCCTCGAGCTCGGGCAGCTCGGCGAGGGAGAAGCGCGCCTCGACCGGCGCACCCGGCAGCTCGAGGAACTGGTAGAAAACCTCCACCTCCTCGGCCCCGGCCCGGAAGCACGCGAGCGCGTAGACGAGCCGCTGCAGCCGGTAGTCGGCCTCGACGATCTCCTGCGGCGACGAGTCGCCGATCAGGTTCGTCTTGTAGTCGACGACGAGAGCACGGCCGCCGGCGAGATGGAACACATCGAGGAAGCCGTGCACGAGGACGCCGTCGTGCTCGAAGGTGAAGTGCCGCTCCTTCGTCACGTCGGGGAGGGCTGCGATGCGCGCCGCGAGCTCCGAGTCGCAGTAAGCGGCGACAAGCGTGCGGATGCGCTCGTCCTCGATCTCCGGGAGGATGGGCGCGGCGAGGTCGAGGTTCTCGAGCAGCTCGTGGACGCGGCTGCCGACCTCGACTCCGGACATCCCGCCCTCGCCGCGCGGCACGTCCTGCTCGGCCATCCCGACGCCGTAGCGCGCCCAGTACTTGTAGCCGCACTGCTCGAACGTCGACAGCGCGGTGAACGAGAGGCGGCGGACGCGCAGGAGCGGCGGCGGCGGGACGGCGAGAAGCTCCGGCAGGGTCGGCGCCGGCGGCAGCGCAGCCGGGAGGTCATCGAGCGCCGCGAAAAGCTCCAGCTGTCCTTCCTCCGGCGCCGTCTCTTCGGCAACCACGGGCTCAGCCGCCTCCTCGCGATAGCGGTCGACGCGGACGAGGAGCCGCACGTCGTCGCGCACGAGCTCGACCGGCGCGTCGCCGGCGGCCGCTAGCTCCTCGTCGGCGCGCAGGCGGTCGAGCACCCAGGCGATCGGCGTGGGCGTCTCCCGCTCCTTGCCGAAATCGACCGAGCCGGAGACGATCAGCCGCTCCTTCGCGCGGGTCATCGCGACGTAGTAGAGACGCAGGCGCTCGGCCCGCTCCGCCACGTGCCGCGCCTCCTTGACCTCGTCGTAGTCGAAGGCGCCACGCCGCTTCGCCGTGACGGGATCGGCCACGCGGAAACCGAAGCGGCCATCCGGCAGAGCGAGGATCTCGTCGGACGGCGGCGCCGCGCGATCGCGCCCCGCGTCGGCGACGACCACGACCTTGAACTCGAGACCCTTCGCGGCGTGAATCGTGAGGAGCCGCACCGCGTCGGCGCCCTCCTCCTCCGCAACCGCCTCGAGCTGGTGCGCGCCGACCGCCTCCTGCTCGCGGACGAAGCGCACGAAGCCCTCGACGTCCGGCCCGCGCAGCTCCTCGTACGAACGCGCGAGGCGCGCGAGCTTGCGCATGTTCGCGTAACGGCGCCGGCCGTCCCACAGCGCCAGGACTGCTAGGTCGTAGTCGTGCTCCGCGACGAGCCGCTCGCAAAGACGCTCGAGCGAGAGCCTCGGCATCGCCGCGACGAGCCGGTCGTAGCGCTGCCGAAAGGCGCGCAGAAGCCGCACGTCTCGCTCGCCCAGACCCGGCGGCAGCGAGTGCTCGATCCCGGAGAAGAGCGGACGCCGCGACGCGACGCGGCGGATCAGGGCGAGCGCATCGTTCGATGCGCCGACGAAGGGGGACGCGAGCACCGCGAGCAGCGCCTCGTCGTCGTAGCGGTTATGCAGGAGCCGCAGATACGCGAGCATGTCGACGACCTGCTGCTGGCCGAAATAGCCCTTGCCGGTGGCGCGGTAGGTCGGCAGCCCCTCACGCCGCAACTCCTGCTCGTACCACTCCGCGTCGGTGCCGGCGGCGAAGAGGAGGACGATCTCGCCCGCGGTCGCCGTTCCCGCGTCGACGAGCTCGCGCACCCGTCGCGCGACCGCGCGCGCCTCGCCGCGCCGCCACTGCACGGGCGAGTCCTTGTAGCTCTCCTTGTCCGTCACGAGCAGCTCGACCGGATGGCCGAAGACGGGATCGGGGAACTCCGCGGCGGCCGCCAATTCCTGGAACTCCCCGCCGAAATGCTCGCCGAAGAGGTGGTTGACCGCCGCGAGCACCTCCGGCCGCGAGCGGTAGTTGAGGGTCAGGGAGAGCAGCGTCTCGGCCGCCTCGCGCCGCTCGCGAAAGACCTGCACGTCGGCGTGCCGGAAGCCGTAGATCGACTGGAACTCGTCGCCGACGAAGAACAGCTCCGTCTCCGGCGTACGTAGCAGCTCGACGATCTCGGTCTGGAGGCGGTTCGTGTCCTGGAACTCGTCGACGAGGATGTTGCGAAAGCGCGCCCGCTCGCGCTCCCGGATCTCGGGCCGCGTGCGGAGAAGGTCGCGCGCCTCGAGCTGGAGATCCTCGAAGTCGAGGGCCGACTCGCGCGCCTTCGCCTCGTCGTACTTCGCCGCGAACGTCGTGAGCAGCTCCTGCAAGAGGGCGCGGTCGCGGGCGGCCGCCTCGTCGAGCGCCGCTTGCTCGACGGCTCCGAGCGCGTCGCGGTAGGTGGCCGCGCGGTCGCCGCGCGCCTTGAAGCCGGCGAGATCCATCAGCCGGTCGGGACGGACGTCGCGTGCCAGCTGCTCGAGGAGCTGCGTCGCGGCGCGGTTCTGGGCCTCCGTCGCGTCGGGATCGGCCGCGAGCACCTGCGCCGCCGTCCGCAGCTCTTCGACGCGCTCGCCGAGCTCCGGCCGCGGCGCGACCGCCAGGTCGAGCTCCCTCCCGGCTGCGCGCAGAGTCTCGTAGACCGTGGTCAGCATCCGCCGCAGGCCGGCGCTGCCGTAGGTCGCGAGGAGCTCGAGCCGCTGCGAGTCGGCGTCGGTGAGGAACTCCGCGAGCGCCTCGCCGAACGCCTCCGAGCGGAGAACGGCAGCTTGCGCGTCGTCGAGCTCGCGGAAGCGCGGGTCGAGCCCGGCCGCGAGCGGATGCGCCTTCAGGAGCCGGTTGCAGAAGCCGTGGATCGTCGAGATCCAGGCGCCGTCGAGCTCGCGCGCGAGGTCGTGGCGGCCACGCTCGGCGAGCGCCGCGCGGATCCTCGTCCGCAACTCGCCGGCCGCCCGGCGCGTGTAGGTGATGACGAGGATCGAGTCGACGTCGAGGCCGCGGTCGCAGACTGCGCCGACGACGCGCTCCACGAGAACGGCGGTCTTGCCCGTGCCGGCGCCCGCGGAGACGAACACCTCGCCCGTCGCCTCGACCGCCGCGAGCTGCTGCTCGTTCAGCTCGTAGGCGCTCATGCCCGCTCGATTCGGCAGATCGACCAGAGGTCACACCAGGCCGGGCAGTCGCCGCCGCGCGGGTCGTGGTGGACGTCGCCTTCCTGAATCCTGCCGGCGAGCACCGTCGCGGTCTCCTTCGTCGACTCGACGACGCCCCAGAACGCCTCTTCGTCGAGGTAGTCGCTCTTGACGTAGCCCGGCAACGTCTCCGCCTCCTCGGCGCGGACGAGGCCGCGGGCACGGCGCGTGCCGGCGAGCGGACGGTAGAGCCCGCCGAGCGGCTCGAGCCCGACGAGGTCGCGGAGCACGAGCATGTAGAGCGGAACCTGGAGGCGCAGCTCCCGCTCGATCTCCGCGGCCGAGTGTGCGTGCTTCCCCGACTTGTAGTCCTGCACGATCCCGCGCGCGCCGAACGGGTCGACGTCGATCCGGTCGATCTTCCCGGAGAGCATCAGCCCCGGCCCGAGCTCGAGGCCGCGCTGTAGCTCGGGCGCGGCTCGCTCGCTGCCGAACGAGACCTCGAAACGGCGCGGCACGAGGGAGAGCTCAGACTCGCACTCTTCCTCCACGACGACCTGGAGGTCGCGCCACAGCGACTGGTCGAGCTCGCGCGCCTGCATCTCTGTCAGCTCCATCCGCACGCCGCCGAGCGCGTCGTCGAGGCACTGCCGCATCAGCCGCTTCGCGTCCTCGACGTTGCCCGGCTCGAGCTTCTCGACGCCGAGCTCCGCAGGGATGCGCGCGAAGAAGCGGTGGAGCGCGGTGTGCGCGACCGAGCCGCGCTGCATCGCATCCGGCTCCGCGTCGATCGTCCTCGGCGAGAGAAACCGCTCGACGAACCAGGCGGAGGAGCAGTCGGCGAAGCGCTCGAGCTCGGTGACCCCGAAGACTCCCTTCGACTGGAGTTGCTCGAGGATGAGTGGATGCGTGAGACGCGTCGGCCGCCGGAAGGCGTTGCGTGCCCGCTCGAGGCGGCGGTCCCAGCCGTTCGCGCGGGCGAGCGAGTCCGCAGCGATCGCGTCGTGCGCCGCCAGCTCGGCGAGGGCCCGCAATCGCTCCCGCTCGGTCGGAGCCTCGTCGAGCTGCCACGTGAGGGCCGAGAGCCGCCGGCGGCGCGTCCAGCGGCGGACGTCCTCGGTGTCGAAGAGCGCCTGCGCCTCGTGCCAGAAGGGGCTCGCCTCGCGCGGGCTGCCGTCGTCGTCCGCCGCCTCGCGCACGAGGTAGAGACGCTGCGACGCGCGCGTGCACGCCGTGTAGAAGAGGTAGCGGTCGCGGGAGACCTGGTCGGGACGCGCGAGCCGCGCGCCGCGCTCGTCGAGCTCGCGCCGCGCGTCATCGTCGAGAAACGGCGAGCCGCCGCCTCGCCGCGGCAGGCTCCCCTCCTCCAGCCCGAGCACGAACGTCGCGTCGAAGCGCCGTGTCCGCGCGCGGAGAAGATCGACGACCGCAACGCGGCCCGTCTCGTCGCCCCGCTGAGGTCGCAGCGTCGATCGCTCGAGGGCGGCAAGGACGTCCTCGCGGCCCAGCTCACCGGCCAGGCCGCGCCAGGCGTCGAGCTCGGCGAGAAGCCGCAGGATCGCGTCGTAGGCGCGGAGGTCGAGGCGGCTTGCGTCGTCGGCCGGCGGTCTCTCCAGCCCGTGCGCGTTCCGCAGCATCCGGGCTGCCTGCTCCCGCACGGCGGCGATCGGATCCTCGGCGCCGCGGAGAGCTTCGAGCGCGGGAAGCGGAGCACCGCGGAAACGCTCGGCCTCCTCGACGACGCGCTCGCGCTGCTGGATCGCGCGGCCGCGCAACCGGCCCTCCACGAAGTCCACCGCGCGGCGCTCGAGCCCGGAGAAGGGCGAGCGCAGGAACGTGAAGAGGTCGTTGCGCGTCCCGCCCGTCCAGGCAAAACGCAGGAGCTCGGCCAGAGCCTGACCGAGCGGTGTCTGCGTGGCGCGCACTTCGCCGTCGACGGAGTACGGGATCCCGAACTGGCCGAGCACGGTGTCGAGCGTGCTGCGGACGCGATCCGTGCCGGGGACGACGATGCCGATCTGCTCCGGCGGGGTGCCCGTGCGGATCAGCGAGAGCAACTCCTCGCCGACGAGCTCCAGAGTGCCGCGGCCACCGGCGCCTTCGAAGAAGCGGACCGCGCCCTCCAGCGGCGGCGCGTCGCCCGGGTCGTCGGCGAAGAGCGCACGCTCGAGATGCGCGAGCGCCGGCGGCGCGATCGCGTCGTAGCGGGGCGGCAGCTCCTCGATGGCACCGGCTGCGAGCTGGGCAAGGTCCTCCGCGGTGCGTGTGAGGGATGCGAACGCCGCTCGCCCGGGCTCGTAGGGCAGGGAAACCGTGACGTCGGTTCGCGCCGCAAGCGCCTCGAGCAACGCCCACTCCGCTCCCGTCAGATCCTCGAAGCCATACGCGAAGACGGGCTGGCCGTTCCAGGCATCGAGCTCGGAGCGGAGCCGCTCGACCGCGCGACGGCGACGAATGCCCCGGTTCGAGCGGCCGAGAGCCTCGAGCTCCTTCCGGTACGCGGCCCAGAGGGAGCCGAGCTCGCCCCCGACCGCCTCCGGCTCGAGCAGCCCGGCCTCGAGCTCGTCGAGCGCCTGCAGGAGCGAGTCCGCGAAGCCGCTGCTGGCACCGGATTCCGCGAGATCGCCGAGCTCGGCGGCGGCGACGACTCGGCGAACGAGTAACGCCCGCTCGGCTCGGCCGAGTGGCTTCTGCTTGTCCTCGCTTCCCTTGGCGATCCCGTCGAAGACGCCGTCGAACGTCTCGATCGAACCGCCGAGCAGAGCGCCCGCACGAGCGAGCAGCTCGCGCTCGACGCGGTCGACGTCGCCGCCGGTCGGGACGATCAGGATGGGCTCTCCCCCACCCTTCAGCGCAGCGAGATAGCGGTCGAGCAGCAGCTCGACTTTGCCAGCGTTCGCGGGTCCCGCGATGAGGCGCAGCGGCACCCACTGAGGCTACCTCGGAACCTTGGAAACGCTGCGCGTTTCCAAGGTGCGGAGTTCCTTCAACCCAGCTCGCGAAGCCGCAAGCTTCGCGAGCTACGCGAACGACTTCGGCTTGCGGCCGCGGCGGGCGACGGCGCGGCCGGGCATGTTGCCGGCGCACGTGTCGCAGAGGTCGGCTGCCTTCGCTCCGCGCCGGGCGTCCGTGAAGGTCACGCGGAGGACGGCGCCCTTGGCCTCCTCGACTTCCTTGCCACACTTGTCGCAAACGAGAATGGTCTTACGGGCCACGATTTTCCTCCTTCGAGTCCTGAACGACGCGCGAAAGCCTACAAGAACTACGCCGCCTTTCGCGCCTCCCTAATACGCCAGGAACGAAGCAGGCTGAGCGTCGCCTGCTCCTCCGGTGAGAGCCCGAGATCCCGCGCTTTGACGACGCGCAAATGCCGGGGACGAAAATCGTCGATCGTTCTGCCGTCGAGGTACTGCTCGATGACCGCCGGCGAGACGTACGACGCGCGGCACACAGCGGGCGTATTTCCGAGCTGTGTCGCAACTTGCCGCATGACTGCTGTGACCGACCGTTTCTGTCCGGTTTCGGAGTCGGAGAAGCCCTCTTGCTCGGCACGCTCGGCGAAGTGGATCGAGGCGAGCAATGTTCCGCCCCACGTGCGGAAATCCTTGGCGGAGAAATCCTCACCGAGATAGAGCTTCACGTAGTCGTTCAGCCGCTGGCTCGTGAGATTGCAGAGCCCGTCTTCCCAGTGGTACTTGAAGACCCGCGCGCCGCCTTTCACGGCGAGCAGGCCACGGATCGCGTCTGCCAGCTCCTCGTCGACCACCTTGGAACGAACGTGGATGCCGGCTTTCGCGCGAAACGAGAGATGAATGCGCCGGCCCCGCACGCGAACGTGGCGCCGCATAAGTGTCGTCACGCCGTACGTCCCCTCTCGCGCGTAGCGTTCGGAGCCGACGCGGAACCAGCCGAGCGAGATGAGCCGCAACGCAACCGCGGACACGCGCTCGCGGTCGAGCTCGTCCTTGTCGAGATGCTCGGCCATCGCGGCGCGAAGCTCCGGCAACGCCTCGCCGAAGCGGATCAACCGGTCGTATTTGTCGCGCTCCTGCGCGGCTCGATAATCGGGGTGGTACAGGTACTGCTTTCGGCCGGCCCGGTCATAGCCCGTCGCCTGGAGCTTCGCGTAAGGCCGAGGCGAGATCCAGACGTCTTTCCACGCCGGCGGGATCACGAGCGAATCGATCCGCTCGATTGTCTCCGCGTCGCGAATCTCGCGCCCGCGGGCGTCGCGGTAGCGAAACGATCCTTTGCGTCCTGTTCTCGTTGGCATCCCCGGTCAGAACGACACTAGAGTGGCCGGCGATGCGCGACGAGCAGACAATCGTCGTCCTTGAAGGGGACGAGACCGGTCAAGAGCTCCTCGAGGAGGGCCTGCGGGTCCTCGCGCCAAACGTCACCGGTGTCGAGTTCGACCTCCAGCGCTACGACCTTTCGCTCGAGCAGCGGCGCGCGACCGACAACGGCATCGTCCACGAGGCCGCCGCCGCGGTGCGCGAGCACGGCCTCGGCCTGAAGGCCGCGACGGTGACGCCGGAGGGGCGCGGCGACGTCGGCTCGCCGAACCGGATCCTCCGCGAAGAGATCGGCGGCAAGGTGATCGTTCGCACCGGTCGCCGCATTCCCGGAGTCGCGCCGCTCGGCGGCGTCCACGCGCCGATCTCGATCGTTCGGATGGCCGTCGGCGACGCCTACGGCGCGCTCGAGTGGCGCGAGGGAGAGGGCGACGACGAGGTCGCGTTCCGCACCGAGCGGATCGAGCGGCGAATCTGCCACGCGGTCGCGGAGTTCGCCTTTCGCCAGGCCGAGCGGACGAGCGCCAAGGTCTTCGGCGGCCCGAAGTACACCGTCAGCCCAACCTACGAAGGGATGCTGAAAGAGGAGATGGACGAGGCGGCCGAGCGCCATCCCGAGGTGCCGTACGAGCCGCAACTGATCGACGCGACGTTCGCTCTCCTCCTCTCCTCCGCCGGCGACCCGCTGGTCATCCCGGCGCTGAACCGCGACGGCGACATCCTCTCCGACCTCGTCCTGCCTCTCTTCGGCTCGATCGCCGGCTCGGAGTCGCTGCTCGTCGCCTTCGAGGACGACTTCGAGCCGGCGGCGATCATGGCCGAAGCGGCGCACGGCACTGCTCCGTCTCTGCTCGGGAAGAACGTCGCCAACCCGATGGCGATGATCCTCGCCGGTGCGGCGCTTCTCGCTCATGCAGGCGAGGAGGCGCAGCAGGCGGGTCGCGCGATCCGGGAGGCATGCCTCGAAGCGGTCGCGCAAGGCGCGCGCACGGCCGACCTCGGCGGTCACATGGGCACGCAAGAGTTCACGGACGAAGTGATCGCGCGCGTGCGCGCGAAGCTCGAGGTCTGGGCAAGTCTCTAGCTCGCGAGAGCTTTGCTCTCGCGGTCTCTAGACGGCAGTGGCGAGCCACGTGTCCCAGCCCTCGGCCCACGTCTCTACGAAAAGTTCGGCGACGCGCGGGTCGAACTGGGTTCCGGCGCTGCGCTCCACCTCGGCGAGCGCCTGCTCGTGGCGCATCGCCTGCCGGTAGGCGCGCGGCGAGATCATCGCGTCGAACGCGTCGGCGACAGCGAGGATCCGCGCCTCGAGCGGGATGCCGCGCCCGCGCAGTCCGGCCGGATAGCCGCCGCCGTCCCAGCGCTCGTGGTGGAAGAGCACGTACGGGAGCGCGTCGTGGAAGCGACGGAGCGGCAGGACGAGCTGCGCTCCCGCGGCCGGATGGCACCGGATCTCTTCCTGCTCGTCGAGCGTGAGCGGGCCGGGCTTGGCCAGCACCTGCGGCCGCACCTTGACCTTTCCCACGTCGTGCAGCGGCGCGGCGATCCGCAGCTGCCGGATCCTCTCCCGCTCCCAGCCGATCCGCACCGCGACGGGCTCGGCGAGGGCCGCCACCCGCGCGCCGTGGCCATGCGTCCGGTCGCGCTCCTCGAGCGCACGTGAGATCGAGACGAGCATGCCGGGACGGATTCCGCGCCGCCCGCGTGACTCCTACGTCCTTTCGAGCCTCTTCCGTAGCACGTGAAGACCCGCGAGCAGCAAGACGATCCCGGCGATCGCTCCGATCCCGATCCCGAGATCCTTCTCCACCGCGTTGATCACAGCCTCGCCGAGGTAGTAGGAGAGAAGCCCGATCAGACTGCCCCACGCGACGGCGCCGAGAACGTTCCAGAGCAGGAAGCCGCCGAAGGGCATCCGTGCGACGCCTGCCATCCAGCCGAGAGTCGCGCGGAGGACCGGGACGAAACGGCCGAGGAAAACCGCCTTCGAGCCGTGCCGGTCGAAGAACTTCTGGGATTCCTCGACGCCCTTCCGCGAGATGCGGTCGAACCAGGGCCAGCGCGTCAGGAGCTCCCGGCCCCAACGCCGGCCGACGACGTACGCGAGCACCGCCCCGGTGACGGCGCCGACGATCGCGAGGACGATGATCGCGACGATGCTGCCGTGGCCCTGCGAGGCGAGCGCGGCGGCCGTGATCAGCGCCGTCTCGCCCGGGATGAACGGCAGCCCGGCGACCTCGAGGAAGACGACCACGAAGACGACCCAGAGCCCGTACTCGGAGACGAAGTGCGTCACGCTGCGTAGGCTATTCGCCGAATGAGGGTCGGCATCCCGCGCGAGACGACAGACGGCGAGCGGCGCGTGGCGCTCGTCCCCGAGACGGCGGCCAAGCTCGCCGCCGCCGGCTTCGAGATCGTCGTCGAAGCGGGCGCCGGGATACCCGCGTCGTTCCCCGACGCGGACTATGCGGAGGCCGGCGCGACGGTCGGCGAGCCGTGGGAGGCGGAGGCGGTCGTCAAGGTGCGGAAGCCATCGGCCGAGGAGATCAAGCGCATGCGGGACGGCCAGCTGCTCGTCGGCTTCCTCGAGCCGCTCTCCGATCCGGCGGGGCTCGAGGCGCTCGCCGGACGAGGCGTGACGGCGTTCGCGATGGAGTCCATCCCGCGCATCACCCGCGCCCAGCCAATGGACGCGCTCTCGTCGCAGGCGACCGTCGGCGGATACAGGGCCGCCCTGCTGGCCGCCGAGACCCTGCCGCGTTTCTTCCCCATGCTGATGACCGCCGCCGGCACCGTGCCGCCCGCGAAGGTGCTCGTGATCGGCGCCGGCGTCGCGGGCCTGCAGGCGATCGCCACGGCGCGCCGGCTCGGCGCGGTGACGACCGGCTTCGACGTCCGCCCCGTCGTGCGCGAGCAGATCGAGAGCCTCGGAGCGAATTGGCTCGACCTCGGAGTCACCGGCGCCGAGGCCGAGGGCGGCTACGCGCGCGAGCTGACGCCGGAGGAGATGGAGGCGCAGCAGCGCGCGCTCGAGGAGCGGATCGCGGGCTTCGACGCGGTGATCACGACGGCCGCCGTCCCCGGGCGTCCGGCGCCGAAGATCATCCCGGCGTCCGCCGTCGAGGCGATGCGGCCCGGCTCGGTGATCGTCGACCTCGCCTCCGACAGCGGCGGCAACTGCGAGCTCACCACGCCCGGCGAGATCACGGAGCACGGCGGCGTCACGCTCGTCGGGACGACGAACCTCCCGAGCACGATGCCCTACCACGCCTCGACCCTCTACTCGCGCAACGTGCAGGCCCTTCTCCTCCATCTCGCACCGGAGGGCACGCTCGCGCTCGACTGGTCGGACGAGATCACGAGCGGCGCCTGCGTCGCCGGCAAGCAGGAGGTCACGGCATGAGCCACTCGATGCTGCTCGTTTTCGAGGTCACGATTCTCGTCCTCGCGATCTTCCTCGGCTTCGAGGTGATCTCGAAGGTGCCGACGCTGCTCCACACGCCGCTGATGTCGGGGACGAACGCGATCCACGGCATCGTCGTCGTCGGCGCGATGATCGTCCTCGCGCAGCCCGGCAAGGGCACGTTCACATGGATCGTCGGCTTCGTCGCGGTCGCGCTCGGCTCGGCGAACGTCGTGGGCGGCTTCGTCGTCACCGACCGGATGCTCGAGATGTTCAAGAAGCGCGAGCCGGCGAAGCCGGTGGACGCGCCGCAGGACGGCGACGGCGCGCCGTGAGCACCAACGTCAGCGACCTGCTCTACCTGATCCCGATGGTCACGTTCATCCTTGCGCTGCGCTTCCTCTCGACCCCGGCGCACGCGCGGCGCGGCAATCAGATCGGCGCGGCGGGGATGCTCGTCGCGATCGTCGTCACCTGGATCAAGGCCGGCGGCGCGAGCTGGTGGGCGATCGTGATCGGGATGGTGATCGGCGGCGGCTGCGGCGCGTTCGGGGCGCGGAAGGTGCGGATGACCGCGATGCCGCAGATGGTGGCGCTGTTCAACGGCGTCGGCGGCGGCGCGGCGGCGCTGATCGCGCTCGCCGAGCTGCACCGCTTCCTGCCCCAGCCCGGCCGTCCCCACATCGACGTGCTGGTGGCGATCGCGCTCTCGGGTCTGATCGGCGCGGTCTCCTTCGCCGGCTCGATGATCGCCTTCGCGAAGCTGCAGGAGCTGATCGGCGGCCGGCCGATCACCTATCCGGGCCAGAACGCGGGCAACCTCGTCCTCCTCGCCGGACTGGTCGCCCTCGTGATCGCGCTTTCCGCGGGCGTGCAGGACCAGTGGCTGCTCTGGCTCGTCGTCGGCGGCGGCGCTCTCTTCGGCGTCCTGTTCGTCCTCCCGATCGGCGGCGCGGACATGCCGGTCGTGATCTCGCTCCTCAACGCGTTCACCGGCCTTGCCGTCGCGATCGGCGGCTTCGAGCTCGAGAACAACGTCCTCATCGTGGCCGGCATGCTCGTCGGCGCGTCGGGCACCTTCCTGACGCTGATGATGGGCCGGGCGATGAACCGCTCGCTCGGGAACCTCCTGTTCAGCGCCTTCGGCCAGGTGAGCTCGGGGGCGGCGACGGTCGCTTCCGGCGACGGCGGCGGATCGGTGCGCAGCGCGAGCGCCGAGGACGTCGCCGTGATGCTCGCCTATGCGCACAAGGTCGTCTTCGTCCCGGGCTACGGCCTCGCGGTCGCGCAGGCGCAGCACGATGTCCGCCAGCTCGCCGACCTGCTCGAGTCGAAGGGCGTCGAGGTGTCGTACGCGATCCATCCCGTCGCGGGCCGCATGCCGGGCCACATGAACGTCCTCCTCGCCGAGGCGAACGTCCCCTATCCGCAGCTGAAGGAGATGGACGAGGCGAATCCGGAGTTCTCGCGCACCGACGTCGCACTCGTCGTCGGGGCGAACGACGTCGTCAACCCCGACGCGCGCTCGAACCAGGGCTCGCCGATCTACGGGATGCCGATCCTCAACGTCGACAACGCGCAGGCGGTCGTCGTGCTCAAGCGCTCGATGAACCCGGGCTTCGCAGGCATCGAGAACCCGCTCTTCTACAATCCCAAGACCGTGATGCTGTTCGGCGACGCGAAGGAGTCGATCGAGCGCCTTGCCGCTAGCGTCAAGGCGCTGTAGCCGAACTCCGGCGCGGAAGAGCGCGGTCTTCCGCGCCTCCGTGCTGACGCTTCGAGTGACATTCCCAAGCGCAGGCCCACCCTTCAGCCGAGGTCGAAGCGCGCGGGGTCGAGCAGCTCGAGCTGGGGCGAGGACGTGTCGCCGAGCAGCGCGTTCGCGACCAGCTCGCCGCACGCAAAGCCGAGCACGTTGCCGTGGCCGGAGTAGCCGGCGGCGACCCAGACGCGGCCTTCGCGCCCCGGCACTGGCCCGACGAGCGGCAGCATGTCCTGCGTCAGCCCGAAGATGCCGGCCCAGCGGTGCGTCACTGCCACTCCACCGCCGCACAGCTCGTGGAGGAAGGACTCGAGCGACGTCTGGATCGTCGGCGTCATCTCCTCGACGTCGGTGAGCTCGTCGAGGATCGAGACGTCGCGGAAGCCGCCGAGCAGGACCCGGCTGTCCGGCAGCTGCTGCCAGTAGTCGAAGCCCTGGCGCGCGTAGTGCGGGCGGTCGTAGAGGACGCGGTCGAGCGGCTCGCTCACGACCACCTGGCCGCGCGTCGGCCAGATCAAGTCGGCGAGCTCGGGGACGAGACCGTGGCCGTAGCCGTCGGTTGCGACGAGGACGCGGTCGGCCTCGAGCGCCTCGACGTCCTCGACCCGGTCGTGCTCGCGAAACTCCGCGCCGGCCTCGGCGGCGTGCGCGGCCAGCCGGCGGACGAAGCGGGCCGGCTGAATCGAGCCGTCGCTCGGATGCGAGATCGCTCCGAGGAACTTGCCCGCTGCGCCGCCGGGAACGTCGTCGAGCCACTCGCCCTCGAGACCGTCCTCGCGCAGCGCCACGTACTCGAGCCGGATGCCCTCGCGCTCCTCCTCGTCGGCGGCGAGGCGGTAGCTGCCCGGTCTGCGCAGCGCGTCGCCGGCGAGCTCGAACATGCGGTCGAGGGCCTCCTCCGTCCAGCGCCAATACGCCTTGGCGCGGTCGGCGCCGTACGTCTCGCGCGCGACGTCGTAGCGGGCGGCGCCGCCGCGGAGAGCAAAGCCACCGTTGCGACCGCTCGCCCCCTCCGCGACGCCACGGGCGTCGTGCACGCGCACGCGCAAGCCGTCCTCGGCGAGACGAAGCGCCGCGGAGCAACCGGTGATGCCGGCGCCGACGATCGCGACGTCGACGCGACCGTCGTGGCGGCGGTCGGAGCGCGATGGAGCAGGGTCGTCGAGCCAGTACGGATTCAGGACGTCGGACGATAGACGCCGTCGTGCATGGCGACGCGACCTTGCAGCTCGAGCTCGACGAGGGCCCGGGCGACCTCCCCAGCGCCGAGCCCGGTGCGGCGTGCAATCTCGTCCGCGCTCGCCGGCAGGAGCTCGAGCAGCGGCGAGCTCTCGGCGGCTCCGCAGTGCAGCTCGATCCCGAACGAGGCCAGAACGTCGGCAGCGGACGTGAGCGGCGATGCGCCGAGCTTGAGGAGGTCGTTGGTGCCGGCGGACAACGCAGAGGTGATCTCGCCCGGGACGGTGAACACCTCCCGCCCTTCCTCGAGCGCGAGGTCGGTCGTGATCAGCGCACCGCTTCGCTGGCGTGCCTCGACGACGACGGTTGCCGCGCAGAGCCCGGCGACGATGCGGTTGCGAGCCGGGAACCGCCACGGCGCCGGCTCGACGCCCGGCGCGTACTCCGAGACGATCAGGCCGCTCGCAGCGACGCGGCGCGCGAGCTCGGCGTGCGCTGCGGGATAGTCGCGGTCGATCCCGCAGCCGAGGACTGCAACCGTCCCGCCCTCGGCTTCGAGGGCGCCGCGATGCGCCTCGGAGTCGATGCCGCGCGCAAGGCCGCTCACGACGACGAGTCCCGCGACGGCGAGCTCGCGCGCGACGCTCCTCGCGACCGAGGCGCCGTAGCCGGAACACGCGCGCGCGCCGACGATCGCTACGGCCGGCCGTGCGAGCAGCTCCGGCTTCGCGACACCCCGCAGGAACAGTCCGGGCGGCGGGTCGTGGATCGAACGCAGAAGGGGCGGGAACTCCGGCGAGCCGCGGGCGAGGAAGCGGTACCCCCCGGTCGCGAGCTCCTCGAGGTAGGCGCACTCGTCGAAGCGGCGCAGGAACGCCGACCAGCGGGCGCCGGTCGGCGGCCGAATGAGGTGCGTCCCGGTCTCCGAGGCGAAGGCGGCGAGCGCGAGCTCAGACATCGCGCAGCTCGTCGGGAGAGCGGTAGGCGAGCGCCTCCGCGACGTGCTCCGGGCCAACGGCGTCGGCGCCCGCGAGAGCGGCGATCGTGCGGGCAACGCGACCGACCCGCGCGTAGCCACGACCGGAGAGATGCAGCCGGTCAGCGGCGCTGCGCAGCAGCGAATCGGCCTCCGCCTGGCGCTCCGGCGGCTGCGACGCGAGTCTCTCCCGCGCCGCGACGACGCGATCACGCACCGGCTCCGACGGCTCGCCGGGCTCGGCGGCCAGCTCCTCGCCCCGAACCCGAGGCATCGCGACGACGAGGTCGAAGCGGTCGAGCAGCGCGCGGGAGAGCTTGTCGCGATAGTGCGCGAGCCGCTGCGCCGAGCAGCTGCATTGCGAGCCGGGGTCGCCGCGACCTCCGCACGGACAGAGGTTCATCGTTCCGACCAGTTGGAACCGGGCGGGAAACACGACACGGCCGGCGGCGCGCGCGACCGAGATGAAGCCGTCCTCGAGTGGCTGCCGCAGCGCCTCGAGCGCGTCCCGGCGGAATTCGGCGAGCTCGTCGAGGAGAAGAACGCCCCGGTGCGCGAGGCTCGCCTCTCCCGGCCTGAGGTGCGGGCCGCCACCGACGATCGCGGCGGTGGATGCGCTGTGGTGCGGCGCGCGGAAGGGCGGCGTCGAGACGAGCGGCCGGTCGCTGTCCACGAGCCCGGCGATCGAGTGGATGCGCGTCACCTCGAGCGCGGCAACGGCGTCGAGCTGCGGCAGGATGCCCGGCAGACGGCGGCCGAGCATCGTCTTGCCCGTTCCCGGTGGCCCGGCGAGCAGGAGGTTGTGGCCGCCCGCGGCGGCGAGCTCGAGCGCGCGCCGGGCCCGTTGTTGGCCGCGGACGTCGGCGAGGTCAGGCCCTGCGGTCGCGCCGTTCCCGTTCGGCGGTTCCACTGGGTGGGGCTCGAGCTCGAGCTCACCGCGGAGGTACGCGACGGCCTCGGCGAGATGGCGGACAGGGACGGCGGCGACGCCTGCGAGCGCCGCCTCCCGCGCCGACTCGGCCGGGCAGAGGAGCCGCTCGACGCCGAGCCGCCGAGCGCCTTCCGCGACCGCCAGGACGCCGCCGACGCGGCGGAGACGCCCGTCGAGGGCAAGCTCGCCTACAGCTGCGGTCTGCTCGAGTGCGCTGCGCGGCAGCTGCTCTGACGCGCAGAGGACGGCAAGCGCGATCGGCAGGTCGAAGCCGGACCCCTCCTTCCGCAGCTCCGCGGGAGCGAGGTTGACGGTGATGCGGCCGTCCGGGAACCTCAGTTCGGCGGCGGAGATGCCGCTGCGGACGCGCTCGCGCGCTTCCTGGCAGGCGCGGTCGGCGAGACCGACGATCGCGAAGCCCGGGATGCCATCGCGGATGTGCGCCTCGACATCGACGCGACGCGGCTCGAGGCCGACGAGGGCGTGTGTGAGCGCGCGAGCGAGCACCCTCCGAGGCTAGGCAGCAAGCCGTGACGCCTTAGCGCCGGCTTCGTCGTGTAAGACCGGCGGATCGGAGCCCGGTCGGACTTGACCAACCCGCGACGAATCCGGCGCCGTCTTGTCACCTCTGCGCCGGTAGCGTCGACGCCGAGGGCGGAGGGACCGCGACCCCGCCCTTTTGGGTGGGGTGTGCTCTAGGTCGCGCGCGCGACGAGCACGTCCTCGTAGTACTCGCCCGCGCGGCGGCCGGTGCGCCGGTTGACGTGGCGGCGGAGCCGCTCCTCGAGCTGCAGTCCGGCCCGCGCGAGGATCTCCGGGTAGAGGTCGCGCCGGTCGTTGACCACGACGAGCACGGGCGCGCCGGGTCGCAGCGCCGCGGCCGACCGCTCGAGGACAGCTGCGATTCCCGTCCGGTAGGCCTCGAGCGACGCGAGCGAGGTGCCGAACGCCGCCGCGCCGATCTCCCGTTCCCGTCGGTCGTCGAGGTCGAGGAGCTCGTACGCATAACGGTGCTGCTCGTGGTAATCGATCAACCCCGGATAGGGCGGCGAGCTAAGAACGCCGTCGAACGGCCCGGCGAGCGCCTCGTCGCGCGCATCGCCGTGCACGACCCGCGCCTCCCGCTCGACGTCCCGCACGAGCGCGAACTCCTCGATCCGCGCGAGCGTGTCCAGCGTGTAGCGACAGAGGAAGCCGACCGCGGACTCAACCGGCCGGCAGGTGCGGCGGTGCTTGTGGCACCAGTATTCGCCGGTCTGCGGCTCGCGCGGCGCCTCGAGATCGAAATGCGCCGCACGGCGCGCCGACCGCGCGGCCCGCGACAGGACAACGCGCAGGACATCCGCGTGCCGGTACTCGGGAATCAGGTCGCGGAAGGCGAAGAGCTCGGCCGCCGCCTGCGGCGCGTACCAATCGCGGAGGTAGCGCCGCCGCGGCACGCGCGCCCGCCGCGGCGCGAGCGAGCCGACCCGCGCGCAGGCATCTCGCAACTCCTCCCCCAGCTCAGCAAGGTCGTAGTGCGCGGTCTTGACGCGCATCAGGAGGCAATTGAACGCCGCGATGTCGACTCCGGTCGCGTCGTGGCCCGACTCGAGCGCCTGGACGAGAGTCGTGCCCGATCCCGCGAACGGATCGAGGACGTGACCGCCCGGCTCGACGTAGCGCCCGAGCAAGATCTCGACGAGCTGCGGAATGAACTTGCCGTGGTACGGGTGGAGCCGGTGGACGTGCTTCGTCCGCTCCCGCTCGGGCAGCGCCGCCTCCGACCAAGAGAGGTCGAGGTCCAGCGTCGCGTACAACTCGTCCTGTGTGACGGCCACTCGCTGAACTTCGACGGCCGGCTCAGAACGCCTGCGGCACCCTCCGGAGGCGGCCGTCGCGGATGGCGATGACGTCGAAGCCGACGCGAAGGCGCCCGAGCTCCGGCCGCGCGCCGAGCCACGCCTCCGCCGCCCGCCGCAGCCGCCGCTGCTTCTCCGCTGTGATCATCTCGAGCGGGTCGCCGAAGCGAGAGCCGCGCTTCTCCTTCACCTCGACGAACCGCAGCACCGAGCCACGCCGAACGATCAGGTCGAGCTCATTTCCCGCGGCCCAGACGTTGGCGCCGAGGATCTTCCAGCCGCGCAGCCGGTACCACCAAAGGGCACGGCGCTCGGCCTCCTGCCCGGAACCCGCTCTAGGCAGCTACGTCGCCCTCGTAGCAGAGGGCCTGGAAGCTGAGGCGATGCACAGCCGACGGCCCGCGCTCGCGCACGACGGCGGAGTGGCCGGGCGTGATGTAGCCGACGTGCTGCGCGAAGCCGTAGGCGGGATAGAGCGCGTCGAGCCGGCGCATGAGCCGGTCGCGCGTCACCTTGGCCACGATCGACGCAGCCGCGATCGCCGCGCTCTTCTCGTCCCCGTCCACGACCGCCTCATGCTCCGGCGCCGCCGGCCCGAGCCGGAAGCCGTCGACGAGGCAGGCCTCGGCGGGCGGGGTGAGAGCCTCCAGCATCGAGCGCAATCCCGCGAGGTTCGAGCGGTGGAGGCCGTTCCGATCGATCTCTCCCGGCGGGATGACGCGAACGGCGACGCGCTCCGCGCAGCCCATGACGGCGCGGAAGAGCTCTTCCCGCCGTTCGTGGGAGCACTGCTTCGAGTCGTTGAGGAAGGCGAGCGGCCGGACGCGATGCTCGCGCAAAGAGCCGTAGTCGAGCAGGACTCCCGCCACGACGAGCGGGCCGGCGAGCGAGCCGCGTCCAGCCTCGTCTGCGCCGGCGACGAAGCGGGCGCCGAGCCGGCGGTCGAACCGCAGCAGCTTCTGGCCCGTCCGCTTCTGTGCCACGCGCTCGACCTTAGCGCGCTCTTCGGCCGCCTAGATAGCGGCGCGAGGAAATTGCCGGAAAGTCGTTACTCGGTCGTGTCTTCTTGCGCGGAAGCGTCCTCGGCCTCGTCGGCCGAGACTTCCTCTGCGTCGTCCGCCGGAGCTTCCTCTGCCTCGGTCTCTACGGGCGCCGGCTCTTCGGTCTCCGTAGGCTGTTCGACCGCCGCCTCGTCCGGCTCGACGAGCTCGGCCTCATCCGTCTCAGCCTTCGCCGCAGCCGGCAGCTCGGAACCGGCGCCGTAGCGCCGCTCGCGCACGCGCGCTTTCTTACCGACGCGGCCGCGGAGGTAGTAGAGCTTCGCCCGGTTGACGTCGCCGATCGCGAGAACCTCGATCTTCTCGATCTTCGGCGAGTGGAGCGGGAACGTCCGCTCGACGCCGACACCGGAGGAAATCCTGCGCACCGTGAAGGTCTCGCGGGCGCCGGAGCCCTGCCGCTTGATGACGATCCCTTCGAAGACCTGGACGCGCCGCCGCTGGCCCTCGATCACCTGGAAATGGACGCGCACAGTGTCTCCCGCCTTGAAGCGAGGGACGTCGCGCATCTGCGCGCGCTCGAGATCCTGGATGACGTTGCTCATGAAAAGGTCGGCCGTCGGCCGACGGCGAAGGGTAGCGCAAGGAGTGCGAGAGCGGCCCCGAGAAAACCGATGCGATCGGGCGGCCAGTAGACGAAAAACACCGTGCCGATCAGGTCGCCGCGCGGCACCGAGCCCCACGAACGCGAGTCGCACGACTCCGAGCGGTTGTCGCCCATCATGAAGTACTGCCCGTCGGGGACATGCCACGTGCGGCCGAAGTGCTCCGTGTCGAGGAGGCGGATTCGTTTGGACACGTAGGGCTCTTTGAGCTTGACGAACTCCTGCGAGTTGGGACCTCGAATCCAGATGCTGCCGGTGTTGTCCTCCCTCACGGCCTCGCCCGGCAGGCCGATCAGGCGCTTGACGAAGGTGCCGCCCTCGCCGCACTGGGCGGCGGCCGCCGACGGCGTGTTGAAGACGACGACGTCGCCGCGGGACGGGTTCGAGAAGTCGAGGCAGATGCGGCAGGCGAGCACGCGATCACTCGACGTCCCGAGGCAACCCTGCCCCGGTCTCGCGCAGTTGAGCGTCGGCTCCATCGAGGAGGACGGGATGCGATACGGGTTCACGACCCACTGCTTGAGCGCAAGCACGATCAGCACGGCGCCGACGACGGTGAGGATCCAGTCGAGCGTCACGCGCGCGCTGCGCGGCAGACCCGGGAAGAGCCTCGCGAGCGGGTCGCGGGTGTGGCGCCGCCGCTCGATGCGCTCGGCCGCCTCCGGCGAGAGGAATTCGCCGTGCGGTTCGCCCTCGTCGGGCGGCCGCGGCGGAAATGTCGAGCCGTAGACGGGCCACTCGGAGGCAGGCGGCTCCTGCGGCGCGGCCGGCTCCTGCGGCGCGTCCGGCTCCTGCGGCGCGGCCGGCTCCTGCGGCGCGGCCGGCTCCTCGCCGCCCTCCGGCTCGCCCGGGTACCAGCCTTCGCTCATGCCCCGCTCCAGGAGATCTGCTCGCGCCGCCACGTCTCGATGCGCGCGTGGTCGCCCGAGAGCAGCACGTCCGGCACGGGCCAGCCGCGGAACTCCGCAGGCCGCGTGTAGTGCGGGTACTCGAGCCCGCCGCCGAGCTCCGCGGAGAAGCTCTCGAGCTCTCCGGAGCCCTCGGCGAGCGCGCCCGGCAAGCGGCGCGCGACCGCATCGAGGACGAGCATCGCCGGCAGGTCGCCGTTCGAGAGAACGTACGGGCCGACCGAGATCGCGTCGGTGGCGAGGTGCTCGGCGATCCGCTCGTCGAAGCCCTCGAAGCGGGCCGACAGAAGCGTGATCGCCGGCTCAGCAGCGAGCTCCTCCACGACCGCCTGCGTCAACGGCCTTCCCTTCGGGGTCAGGGCGATCACCGGCCCGGGCGCCTCGTCGCGATAGGCGGCATCGAGCGCTGCAGCGACGACATCCACGCGGAGGACCATGCCCGCTCCGCCGCCATAAGGCTCATCGTCGACCTGGCCACCTCGAAGCGGCGTCGTGTCGCGGTAATTGAAGAGGCGAAGCTCGAGCTCGGTCCCGAGGACGGTCGCGACCGGCCGCTGCTCGGTCAGCCAGGCGTAGGCGTGAGGAACGAGGGTGAAGACGTCGATGCGCATCGCTCAATCCGGGTCTGCGAACCCCGCGGCGACGACGATCCGTCCGCCGGCGACATCCACCTGCCGGACGCATGCCTCGACGAGGGGCAGCGACGCGCCGGAGTCGAGCTCGAGCACGTCGTTCGCAGGGTACTCGAGCACGTCGCGGACTCGACCCAGCACCCGGCCACCCTCCTCCTCGACCCGCAGCCCCACGAGCTGGAAGACGTAGAACTCGTCGTCCTCGAGGCCCGGCAGGGTGGCGCGTTCGAGCGCGAGCTCGGTGCCGCGCTCCACGGTGCGGTCGAGCCGGATCACCGGACGGCCACCCGAGCCGCGCTGCGAGGAGACGACCTTCGCCGGCCGGCCGCCCGCGAGGAGCACAGAGCCGACTGCGAAGACCTCGTCCCGACCGCTCGGCCCTTCGACGAAGAAGGCGCCGTGGAGCCCGTGCGGACGTCCGACGCGTCCGACCGGGACGAGCTCAGGCCGAGACGGCATGCGCGTCGCAGAAGTCGAGCCACTCCTCGCGGCTCGTCTCCGGCGCCTGCATTTCCAGGTACTCGGTGCGCCGCGGCTCGAGGTCGAGCGTCCAGTACGCGCCCGGCTCACCCTCGTACGGCGATCCGACGCTGCCCGAGTTGACGACGCGACGAGCCGCGATCGTGCGGTCGAACTGGACGTGCGTGTGACCGCAAACGACCACGTCGGCGTCGACGTCCTCGAACAGGAAGCCGATCTGCTCCTCCGGCGTCCGCTCGGTGAAGATGTCGATGTCGTTGCGCGGCGTCGCGTGGCAGTAGAGCGTGCGGCCGATCCGAACGGTCGGCGGATTCGACCAGAGGAACTCGATCTGCTCGTCGGTCAGCGCCGCGCGCGTCGCGTCGAGCGCGCCTGGCGGCGCGAGCCCTTCCTCACCGAGCATCAGCTCGCGGTCGGCGTTGCCGCGCAGCCAGAGAACGCGATCGCCGAGCGCGCGCAGCCGCTCCAGTGTCTCGCTCGGCTGCGGCCCGCCCGCGACGACGTCCCCGCCGACGACGAGCGTCGCGTCCTCGGGAACTTTCGTGAGCACCGCTTCGAGCGCCGGCAGGTTGCCGTGGATGTCGTACAGCGTGGCGACCGACGCCATCAGTCGACGATCTCGAGCGCCAGCCGCCGGCCCGCCTGGACGCCGCCTGCGCGGACGATCGTCCGCAGCGCCCGAGCAAGCCTCCCGTGCCGCCCGATCACCTTGCCCACGTCGCCCTCGGCGACGAAGAGCTCGAGGACGAGCGTGCCGTCGTCCTCCTCGTACTGCTCGACCCGCACCGCGTCGGGCTCGTCGACGAGCCGGCGCGCAAGTTCGGCGACGAGCTCGTCCACGACTAGGAAATGCCTTTTGCCTTGAGGAGCCGGGCCACCGTCTCCGACGGCTGCGCGCCCTTCTCCAGCCAGCCCTTGACCTTCGCCTCGTCGAACTCGATCAAGGACGGGTCGTGCTGCGGGTTGTAGCGCCCGATGATCTCGATGAACTTGCCGTCGCGCGGCGAGCGCGAATCGGCGGCGACGACGCGGTAGATCGGGTTCTTCTTCGAACCGACCCGCGTCAATCTCAACTTCACTGCCATTGACTACCTCTTCGCTTTCTTCTTTTTCCGTTTTGAACTCGCCTTGCGGGTCGCGCTGGGTCGCGGACCGCCGCCCATGGTAGGCGCTCCCGCCGCCATGCCGGGCAACGACGGCATCTTCCCCGCTCCGGCCATCTTCATCAGCTTCGCCATCTGCTTGCGCGTCTGGAGCAGCTGGCCGACCTGCTCGACCGTCGCGCCCGAGCCGGCGGCGATTCGCGTGCGGCGGGACATGTCGATGACGTGCGGGACGCGCCGCTCGTGCGGCGTCATCGACAGGATGATCGCCTCGACCCGTTTCAGCTGGCGCTCGTCGACGTCGTCGAGCCCCTCCAGCTGCTTTCCGAGCCCGGGAATCATCTTGAGCACGCCCTGCAACGGCCCCATGCGGCGCAGCATCTTGTAGCTGGAGAGGAAGTCGTCGAAGCTGAACTCGCCCTTCAGCATCCGTTTCTCGAGCTCGTCTTTCTCGTCCTCTTCGATCGCGGCCTCGGCGCGCTCGATCAGCGTCAGGACGTCGCCCATGCCGAGGATGCGGGAGGCCATCCGGTCGGGGTGGAACCACTCGAGTGCGTCGAGCTTCTCGCCCGCGGAGGCGAGCTTGATCGGGCGGCCGGTGACCGCGCGGACGGACAGGGCGGCACCGCCGCGCGCGTCGCCGTCGAGCTTCGTGAGGACGACGCCGTCGAAGTCGATCCGCTCCTGGAACGCCTGCGCGACGTTGACGGCCTCCTGGCCGGTCATCGCGTCGAGGACGAGGAGGACGTTCGTCGGCTTCGCCTCGTCGCGGACCGCGGCGAGCTCCTCCATCAGCGGCTCGTCGACATGGAGGCGGCCGGCGGTGTCGAGGACCACGACGTCGCGCCCGTCGGCCTTGGCGCGCTCGATCCCGTCGCGGACGGCCTTGACCGGATCGCTCCGCTCGTCGGCGTAGACGGGAACGTCGAGCTCCGCGCCGAGCTGGACGAGCTGGTCGATCGCGGCAGGACGCTGCAGGTCGGCGGCGACGAGCGCGGGGCGTTTGCCTTCCTCTCGCAGCAGGCGCGCGAGCTTGGCGGCGGCGGTCGTCTTCCCCGAGCCCTGCAGGCCCGCAAGGAGAATCGTCGTCGGCGGCCGCTGCGAGAAGGCGAGTCGCGAGTCGCTGGAACCCAGCAGCTCGGTCAGCTCCTCGTGGACGATCTTCACGACCTGCTGGCCCGGCGTGAGGCTCTTGCGGACGTCCTCGCCGAGCGCCCGCTCGCGCACCTGCGCGACGAAGTCCTTGACGACGCCGAAGTTGACGTCTGCCTCGAGCAGCGCGAGACGGACCTCGCGCATGGCGCGGGAAACGGCCTCCTCGTCGAGGATTCCGCGCCCGCGCAGGTCGCCGAGAGCGCTCTGGAGCTTCTCCGTCAGGGCGTCGAACATCGGCGCCAGGGTACCCCGGGGTGGAATATCGACCCCGACGGGTCCACACTTCCTGTCGTGGTGTCTCAAGCAGCCGCGCGGAAGACGGTCAGCGTTCTCTTCTGCGACCTGGCCGGTTCGACTGCGCTCGCAGAACAACTCGACCCCGAAGCGCTGCGCGAGCTGATGGCCGCGTGGTACGAGGCGATGCGGAATGCCGTCGAGTCGCACGGCGGCACGGTGGAGAAGTTCGTCGGCGACGCCGTGATGGCCGTCTTCGGCCTGCCGCAGGCGCACGAGGACGACGCGCTCCGCGCGGTGCGGGCTGCTCTCGCGATGCAGGCGGCGGCCGGCGACCTCGTCCTGCGAATCGGGATCAACACGGGCGTCGTGGTCACGGGCGACGAGCTGACCACCCTCGTCACCGGCGACGCCGTGAACACGGCGAAGCGACTCGAGCAGGCCGCGGGCGGCGGCGAGGTCCTCGTCGGCGGCGTCACGGAGCGGCTGATCCGGCATGCCGTCGAGCTCGAGCCGGTCGCACCCGTCGATGCGAAGGGGAAGAGCTCGGCGGTCGAGGCGTGGCGGGTCCTCGGGGAGATTGCGGGCGCCGAGCCGTTCGCCCGCCGCTGGGACACGCCGCTCGTGGGGAGGCAGCGCGAGCTCGCCGTCCTCCGCGACGAGCTGACAGCCGCGGCGAACGACCGGTGTTGCAGGCTCGTCACCGTCGTCGGAACGGCCGGCGTCGGCAAGACACGGCTCACGTCGGAGCTCGCGGCGGAGGTCGGCGAGCACGCGCGTGTCCTCTCAGGGCGCTGCCTCGCCTACGGCGACGGGATCACGTTCTGGCCCCTCGTGGAGCTCCTGCGCGCCTTCGGCGGCGAGGACGCCGTCGCCGGCGTGGTGCGGGAGGAGCCCGACGCGGAGCTCATCGTCGAGCGGCTCGGTGGGCTCACGGCCGGCTCGGGCTCGCCGGAGGAGCTCTTCTGGGCCGTCCGCCGGCTGTTCGAGGCCATCTCCCGGCAAAGGCCGCTCGTCGTCGTGCTCGAGGACGTCCACTGGGCCGAGGACACCCTGCTCGATCTCGTCGAGCACGTCAGCCGCTGGAGCCGCGAGGCGCCGATTCTTCTCCTCTGCATCGCGCGGCCCGAGCTCGTCGAGGAGCGGCCGCGCTGGGAAGGAGCAATCGTGCGGCTCGAGCCGCTGTCCACGGACGAGGCGGCGGAGCTGCTCGAGGCGCTCGACGGCACGGGTCGGCTCTCCCCGGAGCTCCGAGGGCGCGTCGCCGAGACGGCGCAGGGCAATCCTCTCTACGCCGAGCAGCTCGTCGCGATGCTGGCCGAGGCCGACGGGGACGCCGAGCTGTCCGAGCTGCCGCCGACGATCCAGGCTCTCCTCGCAGCGCGGCTCGACAGGCTACAGCCGGAGGAGCGCGACGTCCTCGAGCGCGCGGCGGTCGTCGGCAAGGACTTCTGGCCAGGCGCGATCGCGGCGCTCGGCGAGCGCGAGGAGGCGCTCGGCGCGACGCTGCTCGGCCTCGTCCGGCGAGAGCTCGTCGAGCCCGCCGCGTCCACGGTGCCGGGCGAGGACGGCTTCTGCTTCCGCCATGCCCTCATTCGCGATGCCGCGTACGCGGCCACCCCTCTGCGCCGCAGGGCCGCGCACCACCAGCAGTTCGCCGAGTGGCTCGCGTCCGGCGACTTCGGCGAGGAGTACGACGAGATCCGCGGCTACCACCTCGAACAGGCCGTCCGCCTGCGCCGGGAGCTGGGATCTGACGACGAGTCCACCCAAGAGCTCGCCGCAGCCGCCTACGAGCTCCTCGCGGGAGCGGGCCGGCGCGCGTATGCCCGAGGCGACGCCCCGGGAGCGAACAACTTGCTCGAGCGCGCGCTCGCGCTCGACGCCGGCGACTTCGAGTCGCGGCGGCTTCTCGCGCAGACACTCTGGGACTTCGGCGAGATGGACGGCGTGGCCGCGCAGCTCCACGCCGTTGCGGAGGAAGCGGCCGCCGCGGGGGACCGGGCACAGGAGTGGTACGCGCGGCTCGACGTGGCGATCGTCTACAGCCCGGCCGACACCCTCGAAACGGCCGCGAAGGCGGTCGAGGTCTTCTCGGAACTCGACGACGAGCGAGGCCTCTCGGAGGCGTGGCGGCGGATCGCGCGCACGGAGTTCGCCCGCTGCAGCTACGCCGCGGCCGAGGCCGCCGCCGAGCGGGCTCTGCACTACGCGCGCCGGTGCGAGGAGCGCCAGGCCGTCGCACGGGCGGCGGACGTGCTCGCCTCGGCACTCCTCTGGGGGCCGACCCACGTAGCCGATGCGATCGCTCGCTGCGAGGAGTTGCTCGCGACGGCGGAGCGCAAGGAGCCGCTGCGCGCGAACGTCCTCGCCGCGCTCGCCGGCCTGCGCGCCCTCGAGGCGGACTTCGACGAAGCCCGCCGCCTGCGAGCCGAGGCTGCGGAGATCTACAGCGACCTCGGCCTGACGCTCCTCCTCGGCGGCTTGGCGGAGCTCGCGGCGCAGATCGAGCGCCTCGCCGGAGACAGCGCAGCTGCCGAGCGGGAGCTGCGCGCCGCCATCGAGCTCCTCGCCGCTTGGAACCCCGCACTCGATCACAGCTGGCTGGCGGCGGTGCTCGTCGACCAGGGCCGGCACGAGGAAGCTCGTGCTGCGGCAGAGGCCGCGCGGGACACAGAGTCTTCCTACCTGCTTGCGGAGGTCGCGTGGCGCGGAGCGCTCGGGCGCGTGGAGGCGGCTGCGGGAAACGTCGAGGTCGCGCTGGCACTCGCTCGCGAGGGCGCCGACATGGCTGCGCTCACGGACGGCCTCACGATGCGAGCCGAATCGCTCCTCGACCTGGCCGCAGTTCTCACCGCAGCGGGAGAGGACGAGGAAGCCGCTCGGGTGGAGCGCGAGGCGGCTGCGCTCTATGACCAGAAGGGACGTGTGGGTTAGGGTCGGTCGAATCGACGAGGAGGTACCGAATGGCCACGGCAACGGGCCGCTCTCCGCGGGATCCGAACGGGGAGCATCACCACGGCTGGAGCAAGGCGCTCGACGACGCGCTGAACAAGATGGACGGCGAGTTCGAGAAGGGCACGCACACCGTCGAGGTCAAGTTCCATCTGGTCGACGTCGAGGTCGCGAGCCCCGGCAGCGTCGGCTTCTACCAGGTCACGATCACGACGTCGTAAGCGCACGCGCGTAATCGAGAGGGTCGAACGGGCGGAGGTCGTCGAGGCCCTCCCCCACACCGACGAGCTTCACCGGCAGGCCAAGCTCGTAGACGATCGGGATCGCGACGCCACCCTTCGCCGAGCCGTCGAGCTTCGTCAGCACGACCCCGGTGACGCCGACCGCTTCGCCGAAGAGCCGCGCCTGCTGGACGCCGTTCTGGCCCGTGGTGGCGTCGACGACGAGCAGCGTCTCGTGCGGCGCGCCCTCAAGGCGGCCGGCGAGGACGCGGCGCACCTTCGCGAGCTCCTCCATCAGGTCCGTCTGCGTGTGGAGACGGCCGGCCGTGTCGACGATCACGACGTCGCGGCCGCGCGCGGTCGCCGCCTCCACGGCGTCGTAGGCGACCGCGGCAGGATCGCCGCCTCGCTCCGAGCCGACGAAGTCCGCGCCGGCCCGCTCGGCCCAGATCTCGAGCTGCTCCTCCGCCGCGGCGCGGTACGTGTCGGCGGCCGCGACGAGGACGGAGCGGCCGTGCTCCGCGAGCTTCGCAGCGAGCTTGCCGATCGTCGTCGTCTTGCCGGTGCCGTTGACGCCGACGACGAGGAGGACCGTGGGCGTGTGCGAGATGTCGAGCCTCGGCGGTTCCCCGAACAGCGCCGTGACCTCGCCGGCGAGCGCCGCGTCGAGGTCGCCGAGCTCGCCACGCGCCTCGAGACGCCGCACGAGCTCCGCCGTCGCGCGCACGCCGACGTCGCCGGCGATCAGCGCCTCCTCGAGCCGCTCCCAGTCGAGCTCGTTGCCCGGATCGAACGCCGCCGCGGCAAGCTCGCCCGTCAGCGCGCGGCGCGATTTCGAGAGAGAGTCGCGCAGCCGCCCGAAGAAGCGGCCGCCCTCCTCCTCCGGCTCGGGCGCCGCGTCCGCCTCGCCAAGCAGCTCCCCCCAGCTACGAGCCACTACTGGAGCTGCCAGACCTCCTCGCGGATGAGCGGGACGGCCGTCCCGTCCGCGAGGAGCGCGTCGACCTCGAGCTCGGGGCCGCCGACCATGAAGTCGACGTGGACGTTCGCGTCGTTCATGCCCTCGTCCGGCTCGCCGTCGAACGCATAGGGCAGTCCCGCGCCGTAGGCGATGTGGCAGGACGCGTTCTCGTCGAAGAGCGTGTTGTAGAAGAGCGTCCCGGTTTGGCCGACGCGCGACTCGCCGGTGACGAGGGCTAGCTCGCCGAGCCGGTCGGCGTTCTCGACGGTGTCGAGCTGGCCGCGGACGACCTCGGCTCCCGACTCCGCTTCGACCTTCACGATCCGTCCGCCCTCGAAGGAGAGCTGGAGACCGCGGATCAGCTGGCCACCCAGGGACAACGGCATCGTGGAGCGAAGCGTCCCCTCGGCCCGCTGCGAGTCGGGCGCCGTGAAGATCTCCTCGGTCGGCATGTTCGCGACGAACTCGATCCCGCCGGCCGTCCGGAAGCGAGCGGATCCCCAGCGAGCCGTCGGGAGAAGGCCGACCGTGAAGTCGGTGCCCGGACCGCGGTAGTGGAGCGTGTCGGGGCGCAGCGCCGTGAGCGCGGCTGCACGGGCGTCGAGCCGGTCGAGATGCTCCCGCCACGCAGCGATCGGGTCGTCCTCGTCCAGACGGAAGCAGAGCGCGACGAGCTCCCAGAGCCGCTCGACGTCGGGCTCTCCCAGCACCTGCTGCGCCCAGCCGGCGTTCGGGGCGCCGACGCCGCACCAGTTGACGGAGTTGTCACGATGCTGCTGCTGGCGGATCTTGGCCACCTCGACCTGGATCGCCCGGCCGACGCGGTCGCCGTCGAGGTCGGCGAGCAGCTCCGGCTCGGGGTTGCCGGTCGTCGCGAGGAGCGCGTTGCCCGCCATGGACTCCGTCTGCACCTTCTTCCAGGCCGGCGAGTACGTGAGCGCGGCGTCGGGGCCGAGCTCGATCAGCGCGTGCCTGACGTGCTGGTCGTCGTACGTGGCGTGCACGTACGACGCCCCCGCCCGGTAGCACTGGCGCGTGAGCGCCCGCGCCATCTCGGCGTGCTCAGGGATCGAGAAGAGGAAGACCTCCTGCCCCTCCTGCACGTTCGCGCCGACGCGAACGGCGAGCTCCGCATAGCGCTCGAGACGCTCGTCCATCGCCGGCGAGACTACCTAGGCGGCGCTGACGGCCTCGGCGTCTTCCCGCGGCAGACGCCGGGAGACGACCTGCGAGACGCCGTCGCCGCCCATCGTGACGCCGTAGAGGACGTCGGCGGCTTCCATCGTCCGCTTCTGGTGCGTGATGACGACGAACTGGGCGCGGTCGGAGTAGCGGCGCAGGAGATCGACGAAGCGGCCGATGTTCGTGTCGTCGAGCGCGGCCTCCACCTCGTCCAGCAGATAGAACGGACAGGGCCGCGCGAGGAACAGCGCGAAGAGGAACGCGATCGCGCCGAGCGCCTTCTCGCCCCCGGAGAGAAGCGAGAGCCGCTGCACCCGCTTGCCGGCGGGCCGAAGCTCGACCTCGACGCCGGGCTCCTCCTCCTCTCCCTCGGCCTCGGTGAGGCGGAGGCGGCCCTGGCCGCCCGGGAAGAGCGTGCCGGCCACTTCCTCGAAGTTCCGCTGGACGGAGTCGAACGTCTCGGCGAAGCGCTGCTCGACGGTGTCCGCGAGCTCGGCGCTGAGCTTCTCGAGCTCGGCGAGGCTCGCCTCGAGATCGGCGCGCTGGGCGGCGAGCTCCTCGAGGCGCTCCTTCTCGGCCTCGTACTCCTCCTTCGCCAGCGGGTTGACGGAGCCGAGCGCCTCCCGGCGGCGCTCGAGCCGTTCGACAGTGGCGGCGAGCTGCTCGCGGTCGTCGCCCTCGGCAGGCTCGTCGGCATTCGCTGCCTCGAGCCGGCGGCGAGCCTCGTCGGCCTCGGCCTCGACGCGTGCGGCGTCGATCTCGACTGCGGACGCAGCCTCGGAAGCGGCCGAGAGCTCCTGCCGCAGCTCGACCTCGGCGGCGCCGAGACGGCGTAGCTCCTCGCCCAGGCCTCCCGCGCTGGACGCTCCAGTGTCGACCTCTTCCTTGAGCGGCGCCTCGAAGCGGGCGGCGGAGAGGTCGAGCGCGCGAATCAGCCGCTCGACGAGGGCGAGGCTGCGCGTGATGACCGGATCCGCCTCGACGGCGTAGGCGGTGTCCGGGATCTGCGTGTTGCTGCGTACGCGAGTCTTCTCCAGCTCGGCGGCGAGGTCGCGCCGCCGCGCCTGCAGCTCGAGCAGCAGGGCCTCCGCGGTCTCGCCGGCGAACCACAGCTCGCCGCTCGCCGGGTCGTAGCCGAAGCCCTCCGGCGTGACGGCGGCGACCGGAGACGCGAGCAGCTCCTCCTTGGCGACGACGGGGAGATCGGGCTCGCGCTTGCCGATCACAACCGTGAGCGATCCGAGACCGGCGGCGCGAGCGCGCTCGAGCAGCGCGAACGCAGCGTCTGCGTCATCCGCGACGAGCGCGGACGCGCGCTGGCGCAGCGCGGCGACGACTGCGCGCTCCATGCCGGGCTCGACGTCGAGGAGGGAGAGCGCGATCCGTTCCCCTTCCGCGGCGAGGGCCCGCGCCGCGGGCGGCAAGCCTTCGCGCTCGGCCAGTGCGCGGTCGAGCGCGCGGAGGCGCTCCTCGAGGAGACTCACCTGCTCGGCGAGCGCGGCGCGCTCGCTGCGCACCCGCTCGTCGAGAACGCGCCGCGGCTGCTCGGCGGCGGCGCGCAGCCGGCCGAGACGCGCGGCGGCCGACTCCCGCCGGAGATCGAGCCGCTCGACGGCGCTGCGGAGCCGGTAGAGGGACTGGATCGCCTGCTCACGGCCGCCGGCCGCGTCGGCGAGCTGCTCCTCGGCCTGCCCGCGCTCGGCGAGCACGGCTTCGAGCCGTCCCTCGACGTCCTTCTTCGCGGCGCCCGTCGTCGCCCGGCGCCCGCCGATCTCGCGCAGCCGCTCGTCGAGCGCTGCGAGGTCGAGCTCCGCGACTCGCGCGTACAGCCGCGCGATCTCGCTGCGCAGCTTCTCGGCGCGTTCCGCCGCGGTCGCCTGCAGCGCGAGCGGCCGGAGCCGCTTTCGCACCTCCGCCTCGACGTCACGCGCACGCTCCACCTCGATCGCGACGCGCGCGAACTTCAGCTCGGCGCGGTGCCGACGCGCCTTGAAACGCCCGAGCCCCGCCGCTTCCTCGACGAGCGCGCGGCGTTCCTCGGGACGCGAGGCGAGGATCGCCTCCACCTTCCCCTGGCTGATGATCGAGTGCATCCCCTGCCCGAGCCCGAGGTCCGCGAGAAGCTCGACGAGGTCGATGCGACGAACGGCCGCCTTGTTGACGAGGTACTGGCCCTCGCCGCCGCGGTGGAGCCGGCGCGCGACCGACAACTCGGCGTAGTCGACCGGCAGCGTTCCGTCGGCGTTGTCGAAGAGGAGCTCGACCTCGCAGAAGTCGGCGGCGCCGCGGCCGTTGCTGCTGCCGGCGAAGAGGACGTCGTCGGGCTTCTCGGCGCGTAGCTCGCTCGGGCTGAGCGAGCCGGCGGCCCAGCGGATCGCGTCGGAAACGTTCGACTTGCCCGAGCCGTTCGGGCCGACGATCACGCCCACGCCGGGCTCCAGCCGGATCTCGACCGGCTCGGGGAAGGACTTGAAACCACGCAGTTTGACGGCGCGCAGGTGCACCGCTGCGCACACTAAAGAGCGGGACGGACGGCTCTAGCGCTCGGCGTCGTCGGGGTCGCGGGCGAGTGGGGCGTCCTCGTCGGACGGCTCCGCCGCGACGTCGTCGAAGAGCTCGAGGACGCCGCGCTCGGCCGCGCTCGGCTCCTCCGCCGTGAGCCGCCGCAGACGCAGCTCTGAGTTGCTGGGACGGCGCTCCGCCATCAGGCCGCACAGGATGCCAAAGAACTCGGCTAGCGGCGGATGCCGGTGATGAGCAGGTAATCCCGGTCCTCGACGAGCAGCCCGTCGGGCTGCTCGAAGCGCTGGAAATGGCCGCGCACGCCGGCTTCGAGCTCGTCCCGCCGCTCGCCGGAGCTCTCGAGCATCAGCTTGAGCGGGCCGAAGCTCGTCGAGAACTCCGCCCAGAAAGCGTCGAGAGACTCCTCCTCGCCGCGTGAGACGCGCCGTTCGATCGTCAGGTCGAATGCCTCGCCGAGCTTGTCGTGGACGTGCTCCTCGCTGCCCCACTGCAGCGGCCCGCCGGCACCTTCGGGCGGCGGTGGCTGGAACTGGGCGAGCACCTTGAACATGTCGCCGATCGTTCCTTCGGGCGTCCAGGCGGAGAAGCCGAGCCGGCTGCCCTGCTTCGTCGCGCGGGCGAGCTCGTGCGCGGCGGCGTCGTGGTCGGGCGCGAAGATCATCCCGAAGGAGGAGGAGACGATGTCGAAGCTCGCGTCGTCCACGTCGAGATGCTCGGCGTCGCCGACGCGGTAGTCGATGTCGTAGCCGCCGGCTTCCGCGCGCCCCTTGGCAACCTCCACGAGCCGCGGCGAGAGATCGATGCCGGTCACCTTCGCGCCGGCTGCGGCGGCGAGCTCCGCGACGTGGCCGGCGCCGGAGCCGACGTCGAGCCAGCTCTCCCCCGCCTGCGGCGCGAGCGCCTCGACGAGAGCCGCGTGGACGTCAGCGATCGAAGGGGCGACAGCTTCGAACGCGCCGGCCGACCAGGCGGCTGCCTGACGCTGCTTGACCTCGGCGAACTCGGGCATGCGCGGACCGTACTACGGCTGGACGGCCGCTTCCACTTTCTCGAGCGCCTCGCCGGCCGCTTCCTGCTCGGCCTCCTTCTTCGTCCGTCCCTCGCCCCGCCCGAGCTCCTCGCCGTCGACGAGCGCGGCGCACGTGAAGTGGCGGTCGTGGGACGGCCCCTCGGCCGAGATCTCGGTATACGTGACCCTGCGCCCGCTCTGCGCGAGGAGCTCCTGGAGATCGGTCTTGGGGTCGACGCGGGAGGTGACGGCGTGATCGATGTGGTCGTCGAAGGCGTCCACGACCGCAGCCTCGATCGCCGCGAAGCCGTGCGCAAGGAAGAGAGCCCCGAGCGCAGCCTCGAGCACGGCCCCGACCACGTTGCGCGTCGCCGCGAGCCGCGCGACCTCGTCGGGCGGCGCTTCCGGCGGAGCATGCGCCGCGAGCCGCTTGCCGAGCCCGAGCTCTTCCGCCACGACCGCGCACGTCGCGCGCGAGACGACGTGCGCGCGCGCCTTCGTCAGCAGTCCCTCGGGGAAGTCGGGATGCCGCTCGTACAGCGCGTGCGCCACCGCGAGCTCGAGCACGCTGTCGCCGAGGAACTCGAGCCGCTCGTACGACGTCACGCGCGCGCTCGCCCAAGAGGCGTGCGTGAAGACGGTCTCCGCCAGCCCCGCCGGGAGATCGCCGATCAGCTGCGCGAGGTCGCTACTGGTGCGACGTGACGTAGTCGACCGCCTGGCCGACGGTCTGGATCTTCTGCGCGTCCTCGTCCGAGATCTTGATCCCGAACTGATCCTCGAGCTCCATGATCAGCTCGACGAGGTCGAGCGAGTCGGCGTCGAGATCCTCCTGAAAGGAGGCCCCGTCCGTGATCTCTGCCTCGTCGATGCCGAGCTGCTCGGTGAGGACTTCCTTGACCCGCTCGTAGACTTCCTCGCGCGACGCTGCCATGTCACCTCATTCGTTTTGGGGAGCCGGAAAGCGCCGCGATCATACAGTCTCCGGTTGGACGGATAGGCGCGCAGCGAGCCTCCCGACCACGTCGTGCTCGACCCCACGGGCCGCGAGGCGGATCGCATTCGCGATCGCGGTCGAGGACGAGTTGCCGTGGGCGATCACGACCAGGCCCCTGAGGCCGAGGAGATAGGCGCCGCCGTAGGTGTCCGGATCGAGGCGGGAGCGGAGCCGGCGCGCGGCGGGACGGATGAGGAGACCGCCGAGCTTCCCGCCCGCTGTCGCCTCGATCTCGCTGCGGAGCCCGCCGAGGACGGTGCGGATCGTCCCCTCGACCGTCTTCAGCGCGACGTTGCCGGTGAAGCCGTCGGTGACGAGGACGTCGGCCGCCCCATCGAGGATGTCGCGGCCCTCGGCGTTGCCGCGGAAGTCGAGGTCGGAGGCAGCGAGCAGCGCGTGGGCTTGGAGCGTCAGCTGGTTGCCCTTCTCCGCCTCCTCGCCGATCGAGAGGAGCCGCACCTGCGGCCGCGCGATACCGAGGATCTCCTCGGCGAAGACGGCGCCCATCGTCGCGAACTGGAGGAGGTGCTCGGGACGGCAGTCGGCGTTCGCGCCCACGTCGACAAGGACGCACGGGCCGTTCTTCGCGGGGATCGGGACGGCGATCGCCGGGCGGCGCACGCCCGTGATGCGGCGGACGTAAACGAGCCCGGCGGCGAGCATCGCGCCGGTGTTCCCGGGTGAGACGACCGCGTCGGCCTCGCCGTCGGCGACGGCCTTCACCGCCCGGACGAGCGAGCTCTCCTCCTTGCTGCGGAGCACGTCGGCCGGCTTCTCGTCCATCCCGACCACCTGGGTCGTGGCGACGAGCTCGAGTCCTTGCGTGTCGAGGTCCGCCGCGCCGAAAATGACAGGGACGATCCCGGCGTCGCGCACGGCGAGCGCGCCTTCGACGACGGCCTCGGGACCGCGGTCGCCCCCCATAGCGTCAACAGCGACGCGGATCATGGAGAGGAGCTTACGGAGCTTGGGTGCGGAGCGGCTCGACGTCGCGACCCTTGTACTGGCCGCAGGTCGGGCAGACGCGATGCGGGCGCTTCGGCTGGCCGCACGTCGGGCAGACGTTGACCTTCGGCGCGCTGATCGCGTGCGTCGCGCGCCGTTTGTCGCGACGCGACTTGGAAGTTTTCCGCTTCGGAACCGCCATGATCGGAGCGGCATGGTACCCGAGAGCCTCCTCGAGCTGTTCGACGCACAGCTGCGTCCGCACGGCGTCGTCGCGGGCGTCGGCTACACGATGGTCTTCCGTCCGCCGGAGGACGGGGACGCGGAGGGGCTCGTTGCGGAGCTGCGGGCTCGCGACGGTTACCGGGAGTGGAAGTACTACGAGCACGACGGGCCGGAGCTCGCGGCGCGGCTGAGCGCGGCAGGCCTGAAGCCGGACGACGTGGAGACGGTCCTCGTCGCCGATCCGCAATCGATTCCGCCTCCGCGGGACGACGTGGAACTTCGCGAGGATCCGGAGGCGTTCGTCGAGCTTGCCCGCTCGATTTTCGGCCGCGGCAGCAGCATCCCGAAGGACTCGGTCGCGGTCGTCGCCATCGTGGACGGGGAACCGGTGTCCGGCGGGCGCGTCGACTTCAGCAGCGGTGGTGTCTTCGCCGGGCTGTTCGGCGGCGTGACGCTGCCGGAGTTCCGCGGCCGTGGGCTCTACCGCGCGACGGTGGCACGGCGTGCGGAGCTCGCGCGGGAGCGCGGCTACCGCTGGCTCTACGTCGACGCGTTGCCGACGAGCCGGCCGATCCTCGAGCGCCTCGGCTTCGTCAAGCTCACGACGACGACTCCGTACGTGATCCCTCGCGAAGCTCGCTGAGCTTCTCCCAGCGCGGGTCGATCCGTTCCTCGACGTGCTCGTGCGGCTCCTCGTTGAGGTCCTTGCCGCAGACCGGACAGAGGCCCGCGCAGTCGGGCCGGCAGAGGATCTGGTCGGGCAATGCCAGGGCGATCGAATCACGAGCCCAGGCCGAGAGGTCGAGGCGATCGTCGACGAGGTATTCCGTCCTGTCCTCCTCGCCTTCCGGCTTCGTCGCCTGGTACTCGCGCAGACGCAGCGAGAGCTCCAGCTCGGCATCCTGCAGACAGCGGAAGCACGGGCCGGCGAGCGATAGCTCGAACGCGAGCTCGAGGACGGTCCCGCTCGACGCGCGCGTCACCCGGAGCTCGGCAGGCACCGGATTCGGCCGCGGCTCGTACTCCTGCCCGGCGAGCAGAAGCGGCTCGAGCTCGATCTCAACGCGCTCGCGCGCCTCGTCGCCGGAGCGGAGCCGGAGCTTCCGGAGGTCGAACGTGGTCACAGCCGCACCGTAGCGCGGCGGTGGTGCGCTCCTATCCGCCGGAGCGATCGATGATCGACTGCGCGATCCTCTCCAGAGTCGCCTCGTCGTAGCTCCCCTGAACGCTGATGTCCGTGCCGCCGATGTCGAACTCGATCCAGCTCTCCTGCTGCTGCGGGACCAAGAGCGCCTGCACTCCGTTCACGCTCACGAGTTGCGCCCCGGAGTTCTGCTGCACGATCTGTTCGTACGACGTACGCAGGCTTTGCATCGCCGGGAACCGGAGGTAGGTCACCGTCAGCCCCGCCGAAGGGAAGCTGACCCTGATCTGGCAACCGGGCCCCGACGGCTCGCTCGTGTCGTCCTTCGGCACACACACCGTTTCGACGGTCTTGTCCGCATCCGACGGGGTCACGAGGGCCGTATCCGGCAAGACGACCGGAGCGCCGAGGATCGTCGAGGCGTCCGCCAGCGGTTGCAACGCCGGCGGTACGGCCGGCACGACCGGCGGGTTAGGCTTCTTGCTCTGCCCACCGAAAACGAAGGCGCCGACCAGCGATGCGGCGACGAGCGCAGCGAGAATTGCGGCCACAAGCACGAGGCGGCGGGTCGGGCGTCGAGCACGGGCAAAGCCCGGGATCTCCAGCGGCGCGAGGTCTTCGGCCCGGACTGGGTTCGCGTCGCTCAGCAGTGTCAGGACGTCGGTCACTCGGTGTCTCCGACCACTGAATGTCCGGCTGCGGGCTCTTCTTTCGCGAGGCGCTCCTCGAGTCGCTTGCGCGCGCGGTGGAGGCGGATGGCGGCGGCGTTCTCCGAGCAGCCGAGCATGATCGCGAGCTCTGCGTTCGTCAGGCCTTCCCACGCGGCGAGGCGGAGGATCTCCTGGTCCTCCGACCGTAGCTCGCGCAGCGCGGCCATTACGTCGGGCAGATCGGAGCGATCGTCGCGCGGCGTGGACGGAAGCTCGCGTAGCCGCGACCTCAGCGCCAGGAGGCGCCGCGACGACCGTCGCTGGTTCGCGAGGACGCGCGCGGCGATCGCGTAGAGCCACGCGAGGCGCAGCGCCTCCTCGGGCGCGTCCGCGAACCGCCGCCACGCGACGGCGAACGTCCCGGCGACGACGTCCTCCGCGTCCGCCCGGTGCCCGGTGCGGCGCAGCGCGTACGCGAGCACGTGCCTGTGATGCTCGGCGAAAAGGCGCCGGAAGTCCTCCTCCACGCCCTTCACTCTGAACCTATGTCCGGCTCAGACGGAAGCTTTCACGGAGCGATGCGGCGGAGATCGGCGAGCCGCGGCGTCACCGGCGGCATCGGGCGATCCTGCGCCTCTTTGTGGCGGAGGTACGGGCCGAGCGTCTCCGGCGTCGGCTCGGCGTCCTCGTGCGGGTGCCGGGCGAGGACGAGCATCGCCACAGACGCGAGGATCACGGCGCCCGCTGCGATCTCCCGCCCGCCGACCGCCTCGCCGGCGAACAGCCAGCCCAGCAGAACGGCGACCGCCGGGTTGACGTACGCGTAGGTCGAGACGAGCACGCTCGAGGCTCCGCTCCGCAGCAGCCAGCCGTACGCCGTGAAGGCGACGATCGAGCCGAAGACGACGAGGAAGCCGAACGCGCCCAGCGATCCGGCGGAGATCGCGGAGGGATGGACGCGTCCGACTTCACCCATCGCCGCTCCCGTGACGGCGAGCAACGCCGCCGCGGCGAGCATCTGCATCGACGCGGAGAGAAACGGCGCGCTGGGCAGCGGCGCGACCCGCGCGTACGCGGAGCCGGCGGCCCACGCGAAGGCGGCGCCGAGGATCACCGTCGCGCCGACCGGGTCGATGTTCGCGCTCGGGCCGACGAGCAGCGCAACGCCGAGCAGTCCGGTCGCAATGCCGGCGATGGCGCCGAGCGAGAGCCGGACGCCGAAGATCCTGCGATCGAGAAGAGCGGCGAAGAGCGGCACGCTGGCAACGAGGAGCGCTGTGAGGCCCGATGCGACGCGCTGCTCGGCCCAAGCGATACCGCCCGTGTCCACGAAGAGAAGCAGGCCACCGACGATCGCGGCGGCTGTCCACTCACGCCGGCCGGGCCGCGCCGTCCGGACGTCCCCGCGCCAGAGCGACCAGCCGTAGAGGAGCGCGCCAGCGAGGCCGAAGCGCACCGCGAGCATCAGCAGCGGCGGCAGCGTCCGGTCGGCGACGGCGATCGCGAGATACGTCGATCCCCAGACGACGTAGACGATCCCCAGCGCGATAGCGATCTTCGCTCTCATGCCTCCAGCGTGCCTGTCGCCATCGATCAGCACAAATGGAGTTATTGTTCATCCCGATCATGAGTGCTAATGAATGGCTGGGCGTCGAATTGCGTCATCTCGCGGCGCTGGAAGCGGTCGCTCGGACGCGCTCCTTCGGGGCCGCCGCGCGCGAGCTCGGCTACACGCAGTCGGCCGTCAGCCAGCAGATCGCGCAGCTCGAGCGGATCGTCGGCCAGCGGCTCTTCGACCGCCCCGGCGGGCCGCGCCGCGTGGAGCCGACCGAGGCCGGACTCCTCCTGCTCCGCCACGCCGAGGCGATCGTCGCGCGGCTCGACGCCGCGCGCGCGGACATGGATGCGCTCGCCGAAGGCGCCGCGGGAGCTTTGCGCGTCGGCGTCTTCCAGAGCGTCGGCGCGCGCCTCCTCCCCACCCTCGTGCGCCAGTTCCGCGACCAGTGGCCGCTCGTGGGCGTGCGCGTGCGGGAGGAGAGCGACGCCGCGGAGCTCCTCAAGCTCCTCGAGCACGGCGAGCTCGATCTGGCATTCGCCGAGCTGCCGCTTCCCGAAGGGCCCTTCGAGTGGGCGGAGCTGCTGCACGACCCGTACGTCCTGCTCGTCTCGGCCCACTCGGATCTCGCCAAGCTCGACGCGGCGCCGTCGCTGCGGGAAGTGGCGAAGCTGCCCTTGCTCGGCCGCCGCTCGACCGATGAGCCCGAGCGGCATCTCGCGGGACGCGTCCCGGATCTGGACGTCGTCTTCCGCACGGACGACAACGGCACGCTGCAGGCGCTCGTCGCGGAAGGTCTCGGCGTGGCTATCGAGCCGCTGCTCGTCGTCGACCCGAAGGATCGCGGCGTGAAGGCGCTGCCGTTCGGCTCGCGGATACCCGCGCGGACGATCGTCCTCGCCTGGCATCGCGACCGCTACCGCTCGGCGGCTGCGGAGGCCTTCGTCGAGCTGGCGGCCGAGGTTACGGCGAGCTAGTAGACGTGCTCGGCGTCGGTGAGATCGACGTCGCCGTTCCCAAGACCTGCGACGACCGACTCCTGCGAGCGCTCGTGCAGCCGCTCGCGACCGCGCCTGACCGCGGTGAGGAAGCGCTCGAGATTGACCTCGAGGGAGGCGAGCTGGTTGTCGGCCCAGTCCTCCATCTCCATCTTCATCTCGTGCGCGCCGCGACGAGCGTCGGAGACGATCTCGTCGGCCTGCCGCTCGGCGATCTTGACGATCTCGGTCTGCGACGCCTCCCGGACAGCCTGCTCGCGCGCCTCGGCGAGAAGCCGGTCGACCTCGCGCTTCGCCTCGGCGAGCATCTCCTGGCGCTCCTTGACGATCCAGCGCGCCTGCTTGATCTCTTCAGGGATGGTCGCGCGCATCTGGTCGAGGATGTCGTAGATCTCCTCGCGGTCGATGCGGACCTGGTCGGTGAGCGGGACGGCCTTCGCGTTGTGCACGAGGTCGTCGAGCTTGTCGATCAGAACGAGTACGTCCATTGGCTGGGAGTTTAGCCCGACTCGCGCGGAGCGCCAATCAGGAACGGGCGAGGAGCCACGCGTGCACGTCCGGGACGCGGTTCACGAGGAGCGTGATGTGGCCCTCGGTCTCGCTGAACTCCGCCTCGACACCCGGGATGTGCTCGGCGAGCCAGCGCCCGTGTTGCGCGGGCACCATCAGGTCCTCGCGGCCCTGGAGCAGCAGGACCGGGACGCGAATCTCGGCGACCTCGAAGCCCCAGGGGGCCACGAACGCGAGGTCGTCGTCTCGCCAGCCGTCGACGCGCTCCGCGGCGCCCTCGGCCATTACAGCGTAGGCCCACTCGGCTACCTCGGTCGTGAACGCTTCCTGGTCGAGCGGCGAGAGGATCGTCAGCATCGCCTGGCGCAGGCCGTCGGGACCGCCGGAGAAGAACTCGGGCTGCGCTTGGCGGATGGCAGGTTCGAGAACCTCGGCGCCCGCGAGCACGAGCTCGAACTCCTGGACGTTCGCCTCGCCCATACCCGCGAGCCAGTCCAGCCCGTCGGCGCCGTACGGGCCGACGGAGGCGAGCGTCGCGGCCGCGACGCAGCGGTCCGGAAGCAACGCGGCGCAGGCGAGCGAGTGCGGGCCTCCGCCGGAGTGGCCCCAGGTGGCGAACCGGTCGGCGCCGAGCGAGTCGAGCATCTCCGCAACGTCCGCCGCGACGTCTCCGACCGAGCGGCCGAAATGCGTGTCGGAGCCGGCATACCCCGGCCTGTCGAAACCGATCAAGCGGATGCCCTTAGCGCCGGCGTCGTCGATGTCGTGCGCATGGAGTCGTCCGGAGGACGGTGAGCCGTGGTGGGCGACGACGGGGAAGCCGTTCGGATCGCCCTCGTCGTAGACGTGGAGCTTCCGACCGTCCGCCAGGGTGACGTCGAGCTCGGTCACTCGCCGGGGCGTTCGGGAGTGCCGGGCCGGCCGTCGGGGAAGAGTTCGGCGAGCCGCTTGGCGACCGGGGCGGGGACGAGCGCCGAGACGTCGCCGCCGAACGCCGCGATCTCCTTCACGCCGCTCGACGAGACGAAGCTCACCTGCGGGCTCGCCATCACGTAGACCGTCTCGACCTCCGGCGCGAGCGTCCGGTTGAGCTGGTTCATCTGGAACTCCCACTCGAAGTCGGAGATGACCCGCAACCCCTTCACGATCGCCTTCGCGTCCCACCTGCGCGCGAAGTCGACGACAAGCTCGCGGAAGACGTCGATCTCGACGTTTTCGAGGTGGGCGAGTGCGCCGCGTAGGAACTCCACGCGCTCCTCGACGGCGAAGGTCGGTCCCTTGTGGTACGGCGTGCCGACGACGCCGACGACGACCCGGTCGAAGATCCCCGCAGCGCGCGCGATCACGTCGACGTGGCCGTTCGTGACCGGGTCGTAGGAGCCGGGGGCGATTGCCGTGATCACGCGCGCGGCGCCTCGTACAGCGTTACGCGCGTCTGGCCGTACTTGCGGGAGGTGCGCACCGGCAGCGGCAACTCGGGCTCGGATCGCACGTCCGTCTCGACCACGAGGAGGCCGTCCGGCGTGAGCAGGGCCGGCAGGTGGCGTGCGAGCTTGGGCTGGATCTCGGTGAGCATTCCGTACGGAGGGTCGACCAGCACGAGATCGTACTTCGCGCCCGCCATCGCCTCCTGCGCGATCGTGAAAAGCGCGTCGCCGCGGACGACCCGCGCGCCCGTCAGGCGCAGCTTGTCGAGGTTCCTCTCGATCGCCTTGATGGCGTCCGGATCGCGCTCGACGAACACGGCGGAGGCCGCGCCACGCGAGAGCGCCTCGATCCCGAGCGCGCCGGATCCCGCGAAGAGGTCGAGGACGCGCGCGTCGTCGAGCGGCCCGACGAGGTTGAAGACGTTCTCGCGGACGCGATCCGACGTCGGCCGTGTGTCCTGTCCGCGCGGCGCGACGAGCGTGTGTCCCTTGCGACTGCCGGCGATGACGCGCATCGCGCGGAGCCTAGTCAGGCGAGCGCTTCGCGCCCGATCTCGGCGAAGAGCGCGTGGGCGGAGTCCTGCAGCGGGCCCGCGCCGATCGTGGGTGCGTCCGCGCGCGCACGCTCGAGGAGGTCGCGGTCGCGCCGGAGGTGCGCGAAGCGGAGATCGGAGAGTCCCGACTGGCGCGTCCCGAGCAGTGCGCCGCCGCCGCGCAGCTCGAGATCCACCTCCGCGAGCTCGAAGCCGTCGGTCGTCTCCACAAGCGCCTCGAGCCGCGCGTGCGCCGACTCCGTCAGCTCTTCCTTCGCGCGCGAGACGAGGAGGCAGTAGGACTGCTCGGCGCCGCGCCCAACCCGGCCGCGCAGCTGATGAAGCTGCGCGAGGCCGAAACGGTCGGCCTCCTGGACGATCATCACCGTCGCGTTCGGGACGTCGACCCCGACCTCGATCACGGTCGTGGCGACGAGGACGTCGAGCTCGCACGCCTTGAAGCGCGCCATCAGATCCCGCCGTTCCGGCGTCTTGAGGCGGCCGTGCACGCAGCCGACGCGGAACTCCTCGAGCTCTGCGCGCCGCAAACGCTCGGCCTCTTCCTCCGCCGCGCGGGCGAGCGACGTCTCCGACATCTCGATCAGCGGGCAGACGACGTAGGCCTGGCGTCCTTCCCGCAGGAGACGCGCGAGGCGCGTGTACGCCTCGGAGGCGCGATCCTCGGTGATCCAACTCGTGATCACGGGCTTGCGCGAGGCGGGCGGCTTGGCGATCTCGGACACGGCGAGGTCGCCGTAGACCGTGAGAGCGAGCGTGCGCGGGATCGGCGTGGCCGTCATGTGGAGGACGTGCGGCGCGCGACCCGACGCGATCGCGGAGCGCTGCTCGACGCCGAAGCGGTGCTGCTCGTCGACGACGGCAACGGCGAGGTCGCGCAGCTCGACTCCCTCCTGGATCAGGGCATGCGTGCCGACGACGACGTCGGCGCCGAGCGCCTGCTGTCGCTCCGCCTTCTTCGACGAGCTCGTGAGCAGAGCGCAGCTGACGCCGAGCTCGAGACAGAGGTCGGCGACGGTGAGGAAGTGCTGCTCGGCGAGCGTCTCCGTCGGCGCCATCAGCGCGCCCTGGCGGCCGTTCTCGACCGCGCGGAGCAGCGCGTAGAGCGCGACGACGGTCTTCCCGGAGCCGACGTCCCCCTGCAGGAGCCGCTGCATCGGGACGGTGCGACCGAGGTCGCCGTCGATCTCGCGGATCGCCTGCTCCTGGTACGGCGTCAGGGCGAAGGGCAGGGCCTCGCGGTAGCGGTGGATGAGCTCGCCGGGCTCGCCGAGACCGGGCGCGAGCGTCTTCTCCCGCTCCTCGACGCGCCGCGCGATGCCGATCTGGAGGACGAGCAGCTCCTCGAACGCGAGCCGTTGGCGGCCCCGCTCGGCTTCGTCGAGATCGCGCGGCCGGTGGATCGCGGCGAGCGCGTCGCGCTTCAGCGGCAACCCTTCGCGCTCGCGCAGCTCGGCGGGCAGCGGGTCCGGGACGTCGACTGCGAGCGGCAGCGCAGCGTCGACGACGCGGCGCACAGTCGCCGCCGCGATCTCCTCCGCCGCCGGATAGACGGGAGCGAAATCGGCGGTGGCGCGCGTTTCGCCGAGGTCGTAGGAGCGCGGCTCGAAGCCGAAGCGGCCGAGCTTGCCGCGCAGCCGGATCTCCGTTCCCGGCAGGAGCTTGTCGGCGAGCCACGGCTGGTTGAACCACGACACGCTGACCGAGGCGCTGCCGTCGTCCACCCGCGCGACGATCCGGGTGCGCCGGTTGCGCATCGGCTTCTTCTCGACCTTGAGGACACGCCCGGCGATCACGACCTCCTCGCCCTCCTTCAGAGCCGCGATCGACACCTCGTCCGCGGCCGTCTCGTAGCGGCGCGGCCGGTGCTCGAGGACGTCGCGGACGGTGACGAGGCCGAGTTTGGCGAGCTTCCGCTGGATCGTCGGCCCGACGCCGGGCAGCGTCTCGAGACCGAGCTCGAGCCGGTCGGGACGAAGCCCACGCGGCGGCGCGGGCCAGACCGCGGGAGGGTCCAGGCCTGCGAAAGCCGTCTGTCGACGGGAGGTTGTCATCGTGCGAGACACCTAGCGGAGCCGAGTATCCCCGCCGGACCGGACGTAGTAGCTACCCGTCCCGGAACCAGAAGAGCGCGAGCGTGCCGGGGCCGGCGTGGGCGCCGATCACCGCGCCCAGCGTGACCACGAGCTCGACGGTCGCGTTCGGGCGCCGCTCGCGCACCAGCGCCTCCAGCTCCGCTGCCCGCTCCGGCGCAGCGGCGTGGGCGACTGCGAGCCGCCACTCCGGCTCGTCGGCCGTCTCCGTCTCGAGCGCCGCGGCGAGTTCTGCGAACGCCTTCCGCTCGCCGCGCACGCGTTTCACCGGCACGACCTCGCCGTCCTCGATCGAGAGGATCGGCTTGACGTGGAGCAGGCCGCCGGCGAACGCAGCCGCCTTGCCGATCCGCCCGCCGCGCGCCAGGAACTCGAGTGTGTCCACCGTGAAGAGGAGCCCTCGCTCACGGCGATAGCGATCGACGAGCTCATCGATCGCCTCGTCCGTCGTCCCTGCCTCGAGCCGCCTCTGGATGGCGAGCGCGAGCATCGCGATCGACGCCGACGCCGTCTCCGTGTCGATCGCGCGGACGCGGCCGTCCCCCACTTCCTCCGCGGCGGACTCGGCGCTCGCGAACGTCCCCGAGACCTTGCCCGACACGTGGAGCGAGAAGACGCGCTCGTATCCCGCCAGCTCGCGGTAGCAGGCAAGGAAGTCGCCGGGCGTCGGCTGCGACGTGCGCGGGAACTCCGGATCTGATTGCAGCCGCCGGTAGAAGGCGTCCGCATCCATCTCGAAGCCGTCACGGAACGACTCGTCGCCGAAGCGGACGTAGAGCGGCACGACGCGCCAATTCGGGAACCGGTCGCGGGCGTCGGGCAGGTCGGCGGTCGAGTCGAGGACGATCGCCGTGTTCGCGGCGGTCAGCTTCACACGACGGAGGCGGCCTGCCGGATCGCGGCGACGATCTCGTCGAGCTCCTGATCCTTGCGCAGGCAGGCGACCGCGCCGGCCTCGAGCAGCGCTTCCCGCTGCCCTTCGTCCGCCGACGCGGTGAGCGCCACGATCGCCAGTCCGGGCAGCTTCTCGAGCAGGATCGTCGTCGCCTGGATGCCGTCGACAGCGGGCATCCGGTAGTCGACGAGCACGACGTCCGGCTTGTGCTCGACCGCAGCGGCTACGGCGGTCGCGCCGTCGCCGACCGACGCGACGACCTCGACGTCGCCCCGCATTCCGAGTAGCAACTCCAACGCATCGCGGAAGACCTCGTTGTCCTCCACGAGCACGACCCGTACGCGCCGCATTTGGGGAGACCCTATTCCGATCCGAGCAAAAGTGGGTAATGCTCTTGGCCGCCGTCGTGCACCTCGATCTCGACACCCGGATGGGCGACGCCGATCTCAGCGAGCAAGCCGTCGAGCGGCGGCGGCTCGGCGCCCGTGAGGAGCGTGACGAGCGACCGCGACGCGCCCAGCAGCCGGTCGGCGACGGCCAGCGCGACAGCGTCGAACTCGTCGCCACCCGCGACCGGCTCCCCGTCGACGAGCCCGAGCCATTCGCCGCTCCGGATCGCGACGCCGTTCAGCTGGACGTCCCGTGACGCGCGCGTCACTTCCCCCGTCGCCACCGCCGCGGCTGCCACGCGCATCTCCACCGCGTTCTCCGCCGCGCTCCGCGAGCCGTCGAAGGAGACGAGCGCTGCGAGGCCGGCCGGGATCGAGTCGGTCGCGACGATCTCCACCGGCTTGCCGGTGTGTTGCGCGGCCTGCTCGGCGGCGAGCCGCACGTTCGCGTTGTTCGGAAGAATCAGCGCTTCCGCCGCGTTCAGCGCGTCCAGCGCGGCGACCAGCTCCGCGGTGGACGGGTTCGCGGTCTGGCCGCCCTCGACGATCCGGATCGGCCCGACCGGCGCGGCGACGCTCTGGAAAAGACTCTTGTTGCCCTCGCCTGCGACGACCGCTACGACGCCGGAGACAGCCTGCTCGACCGGGTCGGGAACCACCGAGAGACGCCGTTCCCGCTGCTCTTGCTGCTCCTGCATGTTGGCGATCTCGACTCCCTGGACGGCGCCGGCCGCGGTGCCAAGCGTGAGCGCGGCGCCCGGATCGTCGGTGTGGAGATGCACCTTGACCACCGACTCGTCGCCGACCACGAGGAGCGAGTCGCCGAGCTGCTCGAGCTCCGTCTCGAGCCCGTCGCGGTCGAGCCCGTCTCCCTCGATCACAAAGACGACGCAGTAGCGATAGAGAGACGTCTCGACGTGGATCGCGTCCAGACCCGCGACCTCCGTTGCGACTTCGGGAGCCTCCGGTACCGGCTCACCGGAGACGGCCGTCGCGATGCCGCGAAGAAGCTCCACGAGCCCGGCGCCGCCGGCGTCCACGACGCCCGCCTCGCGCAGGACTTCCAGCTGCTCGGGCGTTCGCGCGACGGCCTCCTCCCCGCGCCGCACGAGCTCGACGAGCAGCCCCGCGAGCGGCGTCGGCGCGTCGGCCCGGCGCTCGGCCTCCTCCGCGAGCTCGCGGACGACGGAGAGCATCGTCCCCTCGACCGGCCGGCGCACAGCGCGATACGCGGCGTCGGAGGCGCCGCGCAGCGCGCGTGCCGCCAGTCGCGGATCGACGCCGTTCGTCGAGTCCCCGAGCACGTCGGCGACGCCGCGCACGATCTGGGAGAGGATCACGCCGGAGTTGCCGCGCGCTCCCATCAGCGCCGCGCGCGCGACCTCGTGAGCAAGCGCCGGACGGTCGGATGCCTCCGACTCTGCGATCGCCTCGGCGACGGCGCGCACCGTGAGCGTGAGGTTCGTGCCGGTGTCCCCGTCGGGGACGGGATAGACGTTGAGGTCGTCGATCCGGGCCCGACTCGCCTCGAGCGCGCCGAGCGCCGAGCCGACGAGCCCGCGGACCCGCTCGATGTCGGCGCTCGCGCTCATTTCGAGGCCCGGACGGCGTCGACGTGCACCTCGACCGCGCGCACCGGCAAGGCCGTCAGCCTCTCCACCTCGTACGCGACACGGTTCCGGACGCTGGACGCTACTTCGGCGAGATTGAGCCCGTACTCGACGACGACGTGGAGGTCGATCGTCACGTCGCCTCCGTCGCGGCCGATCTCGATCCCCGGCGCGCGCGTCCGCCCGCGCGCGATCCGCCCGCGTAGCGAGCCCTTCATCCCCACGACGCCGTAGCACTCGAGCGCGGTCTCGGCGACGATCTGCGCGATCGCGGCGCTCGAGATCGTGATCCGGCCCAGCGGAGAGGAAAGCGCGTGCCCGGCCTCCATCGCCCGGTTTGACGCCGCTTGCGTAGCGGCGGTTGCGCTCCTAGAGCGCTTTTTGGACTTTGCCGGCCTTGAGGCAGCGCGTGCAGACGTAGGCGCGCGTCGCCTTGCCGGCGAGGAGCACGCGGACGCGCTGGAGGTTCGGCTCGAAGCGGCGCTTCGTGGCCACCATGGAATGACTCCGGTGGTTACCGAAGCCGGGCTTCTTGCCGCAGATTGAGCAGACCTTGGACATCGGCGGCCCAGGATAGCCGACGCGTCCGGCCGCCTAGCCGCTGAGCGCAGCGACGACCACGCGCTCCTCGAGGAGGCCGGCCTTGATCGCGAACTCGTAACAGCCGGGCCCCTTCACCCAGGTGAAGGCCGGCCACTCGCGCCAGCCGTTCTTTGTCAGCGCCGCCGGCCCCGAGTGCGCGGTGAACTTCCCGCCGGGCGGCTGCGTGCCGATCCCGGCGCTGCTGGGGCCGTTGATCCCCTTGACGCGCACCGTGAAGCCGCCGCGGAAGCTCGGCGGCGTGAAGAAGAACGTCTTGATGGCGAGCCAGCCGGGATAGTCCGTCTTGCCGAGGATCGGCTCACCGGCGTTGAGATTGCCCCTGTTGTCGAGGCGGATGAGGACGGGCGATCGGCCGAGTGCGACGATCGAGCCGGTGACGGGCGAGCCGGTCGCCCGGCCGGACGTCGAGCGGCAGACCGAGATGATGCGGCTGTTCTGGGACGAGCCGCCGCACGCCGTCAGCGTCGCCACCACCCCTACGAGCACCAGGGCAGCGAGCGCTCGCATCGTGGCTATCCGGCTGCTTTGGCCTGCGCCCGCACCTGCGCGAACAGGTCGGCCATCTCGAGCGCCGAGCGGGCGGCGTCGGCGCCCTTCCTCGTGCGGGCCCTCGCCTGCTCGATCGTGTCGACCGTGAGAACGCCGAAGGCGACGGGGACGCCGGTCTCGAGTCCCGCGAGCTGTAGGCCCGACGACGCCTCGGTCGCAACGAAGTCGAAGTGGGGCGTCTCGCCGCGGACGACGCAGCCGAGTGCGACGACGCACGAGTAGCGGCGCGTCTTCGCGAGCGCCATGGCGCCGATCGGGAGCTCGAAGGCGCCCGGCACCGGCATCACCGTGATCCGCTCCTGCTGCACGCCCGCGGCCGCGAGCGCGTCGAGCGCCGACTCGAGGAGCTGGTTCGTGATCTCGCCGTTGAAGCGGGAGACGACCACACCGACGGTGCGGTCGGCGCCGGACGGAGAGCCCTCGAGGACGGCGACGCCGTCCGGCAGGTCGAGCTCGCCCGGCACATGGGCCGCGGGTTCCAGCTCGGGCTCCGGCTCCGGCTCCGGCTCCGGCTCAGGCTCAGGCTCAGGCTCCGGCTCCGGCTCAGGCTCCGGCTCAGGCTCCGGCTCAGGCTCCGGCTCCGGCTCCGGCTCCGGCTCCGGCTCCGGCTCCGGCTCCGGCTCCGGCTCCGGCTCCGGCTGAGCCTCGTACGCCGGCTGGACGTCGGTCGCCTCGGACTCCGGCTGCGGCGCCGGCCAGGCCATCGTCGGCTGCGAGAACGCCGGCAGCGGCTCCGGCTCGCGCCCGGCCTCTGGGAAATCCTCTTCCTCCTCGGCCGGCGGATCGCCCGGCCAAAAGCCTCCTGAACTCATTCGCCCTCCGGTCCGAATTTCAGGTCTTGATGATGGAGCTTGTGGCCGAGCTTATCCCGCTTGGCGGCTAGATACCGGACGTTCTCCGGGCGCGGCGGCATCTCGATGGGAACCTGCTCCGTCACCTTCAGCCCGTACGCCTCGACGCCGGACACCTTCTTCGGGTTGTTCGTGAGCAGCCGCATCGTCGTGATCCCGAGCTCGGCGAGGATCTGGTTGCCGATCCCCCACTCCCGCTCGTCGGCGGCGAAGCCGAGCGCGAGGTTCGCGTCGACGGTGTCGAGGCCCCGCTCCTGCAGCTCGTAGGCGCGAAGCTTGTTGAGGAGACCGATGCCGCGCCCCTCCTGCGCCATGTAGAGAAGGGCGCCGCGGCCCTCGCCGGCGATCGCAGCGAGCGCCGCTTCGAGCTGCTCCCCGCAGTCGCAGCGCAGCGAGTGGAAGACGTCGCCGGTCAGGCATTCGGAGTGGACGCGGACAAGAACGTCGTCGGTGATCTCGCCCATCACGAGGGCGACGTGCTCGCGGCCGGTGAGCGTCTCGCGGAAAGCGGTCGCCGTGAAGAGGCCGTAGGCCGTCGGAAGCTGCACTGAGACGACGCGCTCGACGAGCTTCTCCGTCCGCCGCCGGTACTCGATCAGGTCGGCGACCGTGATCATCCGCAGCCCGTAGAGCTCGCAGTACGGGATGAGATCGGGGACGCGGGCCATCGTCCCGTCCTCGTTCATGATCTCGCAGACGACGCCGGCCGGGGTGAGGCCGGCGAGGCGTGCGAGGTCGACCGCCGCTTCCGTCTGGCCGGCACGGCGGAGGACGCCGCCGTCGCGGGCGCGGAGCGGGAAGACGTGTCCCGGCTGGACGAGGTCGTGCGGCGTCGAGGCGGGATCGATCGCCACCGCGATCGTGTGGGCGCGATCGGGGGCGGAGATGCCGGTCGTCACGCCTTCCCGCGCTTCTACCGACACAGTGAACGCGGTGCCGAGGCGCGCCTCGTTCCGGTGGGTCATCGGCGGCAGGCCGAGCTGCTCGCAGCGCTCGGCGGTCAGGCAGAGACAGACCAGGCCGCGCGCGTGCGTCGCCATGAAGTTGACCGCCTCGTCCGTCGCGAACTCGGCCGCGACGACGAGATCGCCCTCGTTCTCGCGGTCGGGATCGTCGACGACGACCACCATCTTGCCGGCGCGGATGTCCTCGATCGCCTCGTCGACGGTCGCGAAAGCGGTCACGTGGCGAGCCGCTCCACGTACTTCGCGAGGACGTCGACCTCGAGGTTGACCGCGTCGCCCGGAGCGAGCGAGCCGAGCGTCGTCGCCTCGAGGGTGTGCGGAACGAGCGCGACCGCAAATCCTCCGTCGTCCGTCGCCGCGACGGTGAGCGACGTCCCGTCGACGGCGATCGAGCCCTTCTCGACGCAGTAGCGGACGATCCCGGCCGGCGCGTCGAACCAGGTGAGATCGCCGCGCTCGCGAAGCTTTCCGACCCCGTCGACGTGGCCTTGCACGATGTGACCGCCGAGCGGGTCGCCGGCGCGGAGCGATGGCTCGACATTCACCTCGTCGCCCGCGCCGAGGCTGCCGAGCGTCGTGCGCGCGAGTGTCTCGGAGACGACGTCGAAGGCGAGGCTGCCGTTGTCGCGTGCGGCGACGGTCAGGCAGACGCCGGCGATCGCGACCGAGTCGCCGAGGCCGGCTTCGGTGCCGGTCTCGACGACGAGCCGGGCGCCGTCGAACGACGCGATCCGGCCACGCTCCCGCACGATTCCCGTGAACACGGGGAGAAGGGTACGGCTACGGCTCGCGCATGTACGCCTCGACGAGCACGTCCTCGCCACAGGGCTCGGCGCGGAGGTGGAGCAGCTCGAGCGGTTGCGCCAGCTCGCCGAGCACACGCGGGCCCTCTCCGGCGAGGACAGGCGCGACGAAGAGGAGGAGCTTGTCGACGAGACCCGCCTCGACGAAGGCGGTGGCGAGCGTCGGGCCGCCCTCGAGCAGGAGCGACTGGACGCCTTCCGCCGCGAGCGCATGCAGCTCCTCCTCGAGCGGGCCGCTGCGCAGCTCGAGCTCCGAATCCTCCGGCAGCGGGCCGCGGCCGAAGGCGAGCCGCCGCGGCTGCGGCACGGCGCCGACCTCGCGGGCATCGAGCCGCGGCGCGTCGGCGCGCACCGTCCCCATCCCGACCGCGACCGCGTCCGACGCCGCGCGCAGCTCGTGGACGCGGTGCCGCGACGCCTCGCCCGAGACCCAGCGGCGGCCAGGCACCGTGACACGGCCGTCGAGAGTAATCGCCGCCTTGTAGGTGACAAAGGGACGCCCGAGGCTCTTCCAGACGCGCCACGCCTCGTTCTGGCGGCGCGCGGCGAGATCGTCGAGCAGCTCCACCTCGATCCCCGCCTCCCGCAGGCGCGCCAACCCGCGTCCGTCGACGACCGGATTCGGGTCGCGCGCGCCGACCACGACACGCGCGACGCCGGCCTCGACCACGGCGTCCGCGCACGGCGGCGTACGGCCGTGATGGGAGCAGGGCTCGAGCGTCACGTAGAGCGTCGCGCCTCGCGCCCGCTCGCCGGCCTCCTCCAGCGCCGCGACCTCCGCATGACGGACGAGCTCGTACTCGTACCAGCCCTCGCCCACCACCTCGCCGTCGCGGACGACGACCGCGCCGACGAGCGGATGGTCGCCCGTCTTGCCGCGCCCGCGCTCGGCGATCTCGAGCGCGCGCTCGAAGTAGGCGTCAGGCAAGCGCTTGGACGAGGCGCCGGTAGGCACGCGGCAGATCCTCGCGCCCGAAGATCGCGGAGCCGGCCACGAGCAGCGTCGCGCCGGCCTCGTAGGCGCCGACCACCGTCTCGTTGTCGATGCCGCCGTCCACCTGGACGTGCACCTCGTCGGGCAGCGCGGCGCGCAGCCGACCGATGCGGTCGAGCGCCTCCGGCATGAACTCCTGGCCGCTGTAGCCCGGGTGAATGCTCATGCAGAGGACGAGGTCGGCATCGCCGGCGACGGCGGCGACGTCCTCCGGCTCCGTCTTGGGATTGAAGGCGACCCCGACCTGCAGCCCGTGCTCGCGCGCGGCGGCGATCGTCGCCGCGACGTCGTCGACGACCTCGTAGTGGAAGGTGACGCTGTCGCCGCCCGCGGCCGCGATCTGCGGGAAATGGCGCGTCGGGTTGTCGACCATCAAGTGGCAGTCGAGGACGCCGCCCATCTCGTGCACGAGCGGCGAGATCGACTGCAGGACGACCGGACCGATCGTCACGGGCTCGACGAAGTGGCCGTCGCCGACGTCGAAATGGAAGACGCGGGCGCCGGTGCGCAGCAGCACCTCCACCTGCTCGCCGAGGCGCGCGAAGTCCGCCGCGTAGAGCGACGGCTCGATCTCCACCGTCCTGATCCAGTCCCGCCAGGCCATTGCCGCCGATCGATCGTACGCCGTTGCTCAGTCCCGTACTAGGCGAGCGACGAAGAATCCGCTCGTGCCGTGGACGTGCGGGAGCGTCAGGAGGAACTCCGGTCGCGACGGATGCGCGAACTGGGGCCACTCCTCGCCGAGCGGCTCGACGCGAAGTCCGCTCGCGTCGACGACCGCCTCGCACTCGTCCGGGTTGAGCGTGCAGACGGAGTAGACGAGCGTGCCGCCGGGCTTGACGCGTTCGGTGGCGGCGCGGAGAAGCGCGCTTTGGAGCTCGGGAAGCGGCTGTGCCCTCCAGCGCAGATCCGGTCGCTGCGCGAGGACGCCGAGGCCCGAGCACGGCGCGTCGACGAGCGCGCGGTCGAAGCCGTCGAGCTCCGGCGGCAGCGCAGTCGCGTCCGCCTCCACCACCGTCACCTCGGCGCGGCCCATCGTCGCGAGGTTCGCGCGCAGCTCGCTCGCGCGGTGCGGGTCGATCTCCACCGCAGTGACCTCGCCGCGCAGCTGGCCGGTCTTGCCGCCGGGCGCGGCGCAGACGTCGAGGACACGATCGCCCTCCCGCGAGCCGACGCAGAGGCCGGCGAGCTGGGAGCCGCGGCTTTGCGGCCAGATTCGTCCGGCGGCCACGAGCTCGGCGTCGACGCGCTCGACCCGGTACGCGCCCGGAATGTCGGTCCCCTCGGCGCCGGCAGGCGGCTCACCGGCCACGAGCCGCACGACCGTCTCCAGCGGCTCGTTCATCGCCCGCATCAGCGCGAGCGCTCCCTCCTCGCCGAGAACGCCGACGAAGATCTCGTGGATCCAGTCCGGGTACGACTCCTTGAGCGGGCTGTCGGGGAGCGAGTCGAGGAGCGGGTGGATCCCGCTGGCGAGCCGGCGCATGACCGCGTTCGTGAACGGGACGGCGCGCTCGAGCCGCGCGCGACGGACGAGCTCGACCGACTCGTTGGCTGCGGCGTGCGGCGCGGTGTCCGTGTAGCCGAGCTGATATGCGCCGAGCCGCAGCGCCGCCCGCACAGGCGGATCGAGCTTGCGCACCGGCCGCTTGCCGAGCGTCTCGATCGCGTGGTCGAGCATCCGCACACGCTGGACGGCGCCATACGCGAGGCGCTGGGCGAAGGCGCGTTCCCGCTCGTCGAGCCCTTCCGCCGCGCCGCGGAAGGCCCGGTCCGCGTACGCATCCTGCTCGAAGACCCGAAGCAGCACCTCGTACGCGGCGCGCCTGGCGGGGCTAACGGAGGCCACGGAGATACGCGTCGTACGTCATGCGCTTGCCGCCCGCGGGCTGCACCTCGAGCGGCTCGAACGCGCCGTCCTCGCCGACGCGCGCCTGCCAGACGAGGAGGTCTCCCAGCCGGGCGCCGATGTGCGGGGAAAGAGCGCGGACGCGGTCGACCACCTCGTGCGCCGGCCGGGAGAGGTCGATCTCGCGGTCCGCCGGCCCGATCTTCTCGGCGTACGTCGCGCCTTCGCTGGGCTGCGCCTCGAAGCGCGGCGTGTCCCGCGCGAGCACGTCACCGAGCAGTTCGGCAGCGATGTCCGCCGCGCGGGCGTAGACGGCGCCCGCATCGTCCTCGGCCCCGATCGGGAAGGCCCGCTGCGCCGCGATCGGGCCTGCGTCGAGCGCCTCCACCGTCTCGTGAATGGTCACGCCGGTCTCCCTGTCGCCGGCCATCAGGGCGCGCTCGACGGGAGCCGCGCCACGCCAGCGCGGCAGGAGCGAGGGATGGACGTTGAGCCAGAGCCCGCGGTCGAGCAGCTCATTCGGGATCAGGAGGCCGTACGCGCAGACGACCACGGTGTCTGCCGCAAGATCCACGGCGCCGTCGAGCTTCGCCGGCTGCGAGACCGGGATGCCGAGCCGCTCCGCGGTCTCCTTCGCCGGCGGCGCCGCCACCCGCCGCCCCCGTCCCGCGGGCTTGTCGGGCCGCGTCAACAGCTGGACGACGTCGTGCTCGGCCGCGAGCCGCTCGAGCACGTCGGCGCCGAACGGCGCGGTCGCGGCGACCGCGATCCGCCTCCGCGCCATGCCGCTAACCGAGGACGATGCGCGGGCGCAGGGCGGCGAGCGCCTCGCGCCGCGCCTCGGGCGTCGTCCGGTCGAGGATGAGGACGCCGTCGAGATGGTCGGACTCGTGCTGCGCGACGCGCGAGTACGGCTCCTCGAGCTCGTAGCGCACCTCGGCGCCGTTCTCGTCGCGGCCGGCGATCGCGATCGTCGCTGCGCGCTCGACAGGCAGGAGGACGCCCTGGATCGACAGGCAACCCTCGTCCTCGACGGTCGTCTCCTCGCTCCGCTCGACGATCTCGGGATTGGCGAGGGTGACAACTTCGTCCTCGGCGACCTGGAAGACGAACAGCCGCTGCAGGACGCCGACCTGCGTGGCGGCGAGCCCGATCCCGTTCGCGTCGCCCATCAGCTGCTTCATCCGCTCGACGAGGCTGCGCAGGTCGTCGTCGAATTCGCCCACCGGGCGCGCGGCCATCTTCAGCGCCGCGTCCGGGTACTGGCGGATCTGCGCGAGCGCGACACGCCGCCGCGCCTCGCGCTCCGGGTCGAGCTGCTCGTCCTTGACCTGTCCCTCGATCTCCGCCATCGGGCGTGAATGTACCCGCACCCGTCGCGCCGGCCGCTTAGGCGACGTCGCGCGTGCAGAACGCGCAGACCGCCGCCTCGACCGGGATCTGGCTGAGGCAGTGCGGGCACTGCTGGACGGTCTCGTCGACCGGCGGCTCCGTCTTCAGCCGCTCCATCAGCGCGTTCGTCGGCTTGACGACGAGGAAGAAGATGACCGCCGCGATGACGATGAAGGCGATCAGGGCGTTGAGGAACGAGCCGTAGAGGAAGACGCTGTTGTGGAGAGTGAAGTGGAGCGCCGAGAAGTCGGCGTTGCCGCCTATGGCTGCGATGAGCGGAGTGATGAGATCGCCGACGAGGGCAGTGACGACGGCCGCGAAGGCTCCACCGATGACGAAGGCGACGGCAAGCGAGACGAGGTTGCCGCGGAGCAGAAACTCCTTGAAATCCTTCATGGGCGTGAGTCTAGAGCCGCTCCGCGGCTAGTGCCGGTTCTCGCGGTACTGCGCGGCGCCATCGACCTCGTTCAGCCATGGCTCGCGCCGCTTGATCCAGAGCTCGGCCTCCGGCCGCAACTCGAACGGCGCGTCGTCGAGCGAGCCGAGCTGGAGCTCGACGCCCTCCGGATGGAGGGAGAACAGGCGGCCCCCGCACTGCGGGCAAAAGCTGTCGTGCCGGTACGTGGCGTACTCGCCGGTCGCCTCGAAGGCGTCGAGCGGCCACTGCCCGTAGATGGTGTAGGTGCTCCCCGACCGCTTCCGACAGTCGCCGCAGTGGCAGCGGCCGACGTGGAACGGCTCGCCGCGGACGCTGTAGCGAATCGCGCCGCAGAGGCAGCCGCCGGTGCGGACTCTCTCCTCCATCCCGAAGAGCGTTACACGGACTGGGGATCGACGTCGACTACGGCGCTCAGCCCTGCGCGCCGCATCGCGGGAGCGGCGGCGGCGAGGAGCGCGGCGGCACGGGAAGCAAGGGCGCGCGGTCGGTCGGTCTTGCCGACGAGCTGCGCGCGGTGCTTCCCGCGCAGCCGTAGCAGAGGCGCCGGGCCGAGCAGCTCGAAGCCGGACAGGCCTGCCTTGAGCTCCTCGAGCGCGCGGATCGCGTCGGCCTCGTCGGGGCCGGACACGAGGATGCGGACGAGGTGGCTGAACGGTGGGTAGCCGAGCGCTCGCCGGCGCTCGAGCTCGCCGGCGAGGAAGCCCGCGACGTCATGACGGGCGGCGTGCTGGACGGCGCGCGACTCCGGCTGGAACGTCTGGACGATGACGCGCCCCGGCGCTTCCCGTCCGCTCCTGCCGGCGAGCTGCGTGAGTAGCTGGAACGTCCGCTCCTCGGCGCGGAAGTCGGGAAGGCTGAGGCCGGTGTCGGCGTCGACGACCGCGGCGAGCTCGACGCCCGTGAAGTGGTGCCCCTTCGCGACCATCTGCGTGCCGACGAGGACGGCGCGGTCGGCGGCGGCGAAGCGCTCGAGCGCCGCGCGCAGCTCGGCGGGCTTCGCGATCGCGTCGGCGTCGAGGCGGATCCGCTCGAGCTCGGGCACGCGCTGCTCGAGCTCGCGCTCGAGCCGCTGGGTGCCGGCGCCGATCCGCGCGAGCTCCGGCGAGCCGCACGCCGGGCAGGATTCGCCGGCAGGCTCGCGGGCGCCGCAGTGGTGGCAACGCAGAGTCCCGTCCTGATGGAGTGTGCGCGCGACGTCGCAGTTGATGCAGCGGCGGGTCGCGCCGCAGGCGCGGCAGTGGAGGGCGGGCGCGACGCCGCGGCGGTTGAGCAGGAGGATCGCCTTGCCGCCGTCCCGCGCGAGTCTGCCCAGCTCCGTGAGGAGCGGTGCAGACAGCGGATATGCCTTCTCCTCCCGTAGGTCGACGACGCGGACGGTCGGCATCGGCGCCGCGATGCGCCCGCCGAGCTCGAGCCGTTCGAGCGCTTCCCACGACTCGGGACGCGGCGTCGCGGAGCCGAAGACGGCGACGGCGCCCTCGAGCGCGGCCCGCTTCGCGGCGACGGTGCGCGCGTCGTAGCGCGGGTCGGACTCCTGCTTGTACGAGGCGTCGTGCTCCTCGTCGACGCAGATGACGCCGACGGACGCGAGCGGTGCGAAGACGGCGGAGCGGGCGCCAACCACGACCGTCGCGTCCCCCTCGAGGATCCGCTCGCGCTCGTCCCGGCGTTCGGCCTCGGAGAGGCCGGAGTGAAGCAACGCGACTGCATCGCCGAAGCGCGCGCGGAAGCGGCCGACGGTCTGCGGCGTGAGCGCGATCTCGGGAACGAGGACGATCGCGCCGCGGCCGAGGGCGAGAGCGGCCTCACAGGCACGGATGTAGACCTCGGTCTTGCCGCTGCCCGTCGCTCCCGCGAGAAGGACGTTGCCGCCGCCGTCGGCGAGCAGCTCGGTGATCCGCTGCAGGGCCGACTCCTGCGAGTCGGAGAGCTGCTCGGGGCGTGGCTCCGCGGCGAGGGCCGAGGTCGTGGCGGGGCTACGCCGCTCGCCGCGACGGGACGGATAGTCGGGCGCGACGAGCCCTAGAGCGCGCGCGGGCGTAGAGCCGTAGTAGTCGGCGATCCAGAGCGCGAGATCGACGAGCTCGGCCGGGAGCGTCTCGACGACGCGCTCCACCTCGGCCGGCTCGACACCCTCGGGCGCCTCGACGCCGACCTCGACCACGACGCCACGGCGACGGGCATTGCCGAAGCGGATCTCGACGACGGTGCCCTTCTCCACCGTGTCGGGCACCTCGTACGTGAAGGGGCGCGCGAGCGTGCGGGCGGTGACGAGCGGATAGACGGAGGCGAGGCGAGGCAAGCGGCGAGCGTAGCCCGGCGCCTGGTCGGAGCCCTCGAGGCGTGCAGATTGCCGCGGTTTCGTGACCGAGCTGCGATTTCGACGTCGCAGATGTGCCGGTAGCGTCGACGCCGAGGGCGGAGGGACCGCGACCCCGCCCTTTGGGTGGGGTGCGTCCTGGCGACCGTCAGCTTCTTCGCGCTGCTGCTGGTGTCGTGTTCGGCGGAGGCGACTGGCGACGGGGCGGCACACGCGGTCGAGGCTAGGGTCGGCGGATGACGTGGGATCCGCGCCGGTACGGCGACGTGATCGACTCGCTGCCGGGCTACGAGGAGTTGCAGGAGGCTGTCGCTGCCGTCGCGGTCGGCCGAAACGTGCTCGAGCTCGGGATCGGCACGGGCGAGACGGCCCGCCGCGTGCTCGCGCGCAATCCGGGCGCCCGGTGGACCGCGATCGACAGCAGCGATGCGATGGTCGCTCACGCCCGCGAGCGGCTGCCTGAGGCGAACATCCGGGTGCAGCGTCTCGAGGACCCGCTGCCCGAGGGGCCGTTCGACCTCGTGCTCTCCGTCCTCACCGTCCACCATCTCGACGGCGAGGGGAAGCGCGACTTGTTCGCGCGGGTTGCGCCGGTCACCGACCTCTTCGTGCTCGGCGATGTCGTCGTCCCCGCGCGTCCCGAGGACGCCGTGATCGAGATCGACTGGGTCGAGGACCTGCCGAGTTCCGTACCGGAGCAGCTCGACTGGCTGCACGAGGCCGGATTCCAGGCCGAGGCGAGCTACGTCCGAACGGATCTGGCGCTGTTCGTGGCTAGACGCCGGCCGCGGTGACCACGAAATCGGTCGCGAAGCCGAGCAGGACACCGGCGAGCACGACCCACGTCACCAGCGCAGTGCGGCCGTAGCTGCGGTTGACCGCCATCAGCTCCTGCACGACGTAGAGGATCGAGCCGGCCGCGACCGCAAAGAACACGACCGACGCAGCCTCGCTCGACCACGCCTGCCCGAGCACCGTGCCGAGGAACGTGGGCAGCCCGCCGATCAGTCCCATCAGGCCGAGAAACCCCCAGCTCGGGCGAGTCCCTTCCCCCGCGAGAGGCCCGCAGATGCCGAATCCCTCCGTCGCGTTGTGGAGCCCGAAACCGACGATCAAGGTCACCGCGAGGCTGATCGTCCCTGCGGCCGCGGCCTGGCCGATTGCCAATCCCTCGCCGAAGTTGTGCACGCCGATCCCGACGGCGATCAGGAGCGCGAGCTGCTTCCCCGGCGTGAGCTCGTCGAGCCAGGTGCGGTGCGCGAATTCGTCGACCGCAGCCGCGCCGGGCCCGACCAGCGTGGTCACGCGCCTGCTGGAGCGGCGCCTCATCCATACCGCGTAATGGACGAGCGCCATGAGGCCAAGGGCAAACCCGGCCGCGCCGAGCCCCGACAGCCACGCAAATCTCCCCCAGTGCCGTGCTTGAAGCGCGGAGTCGATCGGATCGACCGCGCCCGTCAGCACGTCCCAGAAGAGGAACAGAAGGATCCCTGTGGCTAGCGCCGAGAGACAGGCGCGCGCGATCGGCGCGAACGTGTTCACGCGACCGACCGGCAGACCGAGGAAGATCGTCGCTCCCGCGATCGCGCCCAGCAACAGGATGTGTGCCGTCGACATGCCTAGTGGCGGCTCCCCGTGTAAGGCCACCCTTACACGCGTGCCGCGGGGCAATATAGCTGCGTGCCTGCCGCCGGCCACTCAGTCGACGAGTACCTCGAGACGATCTACTTTCTCGCCTTCCCGATCGGCGAGTACACGCCGCGCGGCGCCGGCTCTCCCCCGCTCGCCTCACGCGTCGCCGAGATGCTCCACGTCTCGCGCGCCTCGGCCGGCGAGATGCTCAAGCGCCTCGAGAGGGACGGGCTGATCAAACGCGGCGCCCGCAAGGAGGCGCTACTGACAGCGAGCGGTCGCGAGCGCGCCGAGCGCGTCGTCCGCAAGCACCGGATCATCGAGCGCCTCCTCACCGACTTCATGGGCTATACCGCCTACGAGGCGCACGAGCGGGCCGACGAGCTGGGCGACACGTTCGACGACGAGATGGTCGCCCGCATCGAGGCGAAGCTCGGCCACCCCGACCGCTGCCCGCACGGCTGGCCGGTCGAGCCGGACGTCGAGCAGGCGGAGAACGCCGAGCTCGCCCCGCTCGACACGCTCGAAACGGGAACGCAGGCGACGATCGTCCGGCTCGCCGAGCACGACGGCGACCTGCTGCACTGGTTCTACGACCAGCAGCTCGTGCCGGGAACGGAGCTCGTCGTCGAGAGCGCCGATCCTGCGGCCGACCAGTTCGTCGTCCGCCTCGCGGACGGCACCCGCGCCGTCTCCGAGAAGGCCGCGGCGGGGCTGTTCGTACGGCCTACGCCGGCGTAGCCGAGGGAGACTCGGCCAGCCCCGCAGCTTCCCGCAGCGCTGACGCGCGATCGGTCCGCTCCCACGTGAAGTCGCCGTCCTCGCGGCCGAAGTGGCCGTATGCAGCGGTTTTCGTGTAGATCGGCCGGCGCAGGTCGAGGTCGCGAAGGATCGCGGCCGGCCGCAGGTCGAAGTGCTCGCCGATGAGCTCCTCGATCCGCGCCACCGGAATCGCCTCCGTCCCGAACGTGTCGACGAGCACCGAGAGCGGGTGCGCGACGCCGATCGCGTACGCGACCTGGAGTTGGCAGCGGTCGGCGAGACCGGCCGCGACGACGTTCTTCGCCACCCAGCGCGCCGCGTACGCCGCGGAACGGTCCACCTTGGTCGGGTCCTTGCCCGAGAAGGCGCCGCCGCCGTGCGGGGCCGCGCCGCCGTACGTGTCGACGATGATCTTCCGCCCGGTCAGGCCGGAGTCGCCCATCGGGCCGCCGATCACGAACTTGCCGGTCGGGTTGCAGTAGACGAAGTCGCGATCGCCAAGCCGCCGCGGGTCGTAGAGATCCTTCGGGAGGATCGGCTCGATCACGTGCTCGACCAGGTCCGGCTTCAGCAGCGTCTCCACGTCGAGCCCGTCGCGGTGCTGCGTCGAGACGAGGACGCGCTCGATCTCGACCGGCCGCTGGCGCCCGTGCTCGTCGGTCTCGTACCGCACCGTGACCTGCGTCTTGCCGTCCGGGCGCAGATACGGGAGGACGTCCGCCTTCCGCACTTCAGCGAGCCGCCGCGCCAGCCGGTGCGCGAGCATGATCGGCAGCGGCATCAGCTCCGTCGTCTCGTTCGACGCGTAGCCGAACATCATCCCCTGGTCGCCGGCGCCGAGCAGGTCGAGCGGATCGGAGCCGCCGTGCTGGTTCTCGTACGACTGGCCGACGCCCTGCGCGATGTCGGGGGACTGCTCGTCGAGCGCGACGATCACGCCGGCGGTTTCCGCGTCGAAGCCGAACTTCGCGCGCGTGTAGCCGATCTCGCGGATCCGCTCGCGCACGATGCGAGGAATGTCGACGTACGTCTCGGTCGTGATCTCGCCCGCGACGACGACGAGGCCGGTGGTGATCAGCGTCTCGCAGGCGACGCGGCTGTTGGGATCGTCGCCGAGAACGGCGTCGAGAACGGAGTCCGAGATCTGGTCGGCCATCTTGTCCGGATGGCCCTCGGTCACGGACTCGGAGGTGAAGGAAAAGGCGCGATTTGGCATGGCGAAGAGGCTAGCTGACCCTCCACGACCCTTGGCGAGGAGGCAGGCTCGCGTGGGACAGTGCTCGGGAATTCACTTGAGCGGCGTACGCTCTCGGCGTGAGCCTCTGGGAATCCCTCGAAGGCCCGGCCGGAGGCTAAGAGCTCCGCGCAGCGGGACTTAGCCGCAGGCTCTCCCGCTCCCCGGCGCGCGCCGTAGGCGGCCGGCGCGGCGGGTAACGAGGGCTCAGCACGGAGCAGTTCGGTCGGAAGCGAGCGAGTCCGCAGGACTCGCGAGCTCACTCCTCGGTAGGCGCCCGGCCCATTAGGCCGGCGACGAGATCGCCGAGGCTCTGGCCGGAGAGGATCGCGCAGACGCCTTCGGTGATCGGCAGTTCGACCTCGAGCCGGTGCGACAGGTCGCGCAGGACAGGCGCGGTCGTCAGGCCTTCCACCGTCTGGCCGATCTCGGCGACGGCCTGGTCGGGCGTGAGGCCTTGCGCGATCAGCTCGCCGGCGTGCCGGTTGCGGCCGTGACGGCTCCAGCACGTCACGACGAGATCGCCGATCCCCGCGAGGCCGGCGAACGTCTCCGGTCGCGCGCCCGCCGCCTCGCCGAGCCGGGTCATCTCCGCCAGGCCGCGCGCGATGAGGGACGCCTTCGCGTTGTCGCCGAGGCGGAGGCCGTCGACGCCGCCGGCTGCCAGCGCGATGACGTTCTTCGCGGCCGCGCAGAGCTCGACGCCGACGAGATCGGGATTGACGTAGACACGGAAGAGCGTCGAGTTGAGCGCGTGCTGCAGCTGGCCGGCGAAGAAGCCGTCCTCGCTCGCGATCACCGCTGCGGTCGGCAGTCCTTCGGCGATCTCCTCCGCCATGTTCGGGCCGGAGAGCACCGCGACCGAACGCCCGCGCACGCGCGTCGAGAGGCGCTCGCCCGTCTGCGGGTCGAGCCCCTTCGCGAGACTGAGGACGGGCGCCTCACCCGGCAAGGCGTCGACGACGTCGCCGAAGGCCGCGCTGGGGACGGCCGCGACCACGACATCGACGTCCGCGGGCGCGTCGGCGAGGGCGACCGCCTCGACCGGGCTCAGGTCGACGTGCTGGATGTAGTGCGGGTTCCAGCCATTCGAGGCGATCGATTCCGCCTGCTCGCGCGTGTGGCAGGCGAGGACGACGTCGTGGCCGCGATCGAGCAGGACGCGCGTGAACGCCGTCCCCCACGATCCGGCGCCGGCCACCATGAAGCGCATGACCGGAGCCTACGACCTGCGCACGAAGTCGATCGAGACCGGCACACCCTCGAGGCCGAAGCGCTCGCGCAACTGGTTCTCGACCCAGTAGCCGTAGTCGCGGGTCACGAGGCCCGGGTCGTTGACCGAGAACCGGAAACGCGGCGGCCGGACGCGAATCTGCGCGCCATAGAGGAGGTTGAGCCGCCGGCCGCGTCGTCCGCTGGGCGGCTGGCGCGCCTCGCGCAGATCGCCGAGGAAACGGTTCAGCTCCGGGGTCGGGATCCGCGCAACGTGGCGGTCGAAGAGCTCGGCGACGCCGTCGAGGAGCCGCTCGAGCCCGCGTCCGGTGTGGGAGGAGACGGCGACGAACGGCGGCCGCTGGCGGAGGCGGCGGCGGAACAGTCCTTTCATCTCCTCGACGTTGATCGTCGTCTTGTCCCACTTCGCGAGGACGACGAGCGTCGCGCAGTCGGCGTGGCGCGCGACGTCGGCGACGGCGATGTCCTGCTCCACCACGCCCTCGGACGAGTCGACGAGGACGAGCGCGACGTCCGCCCGCTCGGCCGCCTCGATCGCGCGAAGCTCCGAGTAGTACTCCACCCCCTGGCGGTGGCGGCGCTTGCGCCGCAGGCCGGCCGTGTCGATGAGGACGAACGTCCGGTCGCCGCGCTCGAGCACGGTGTCGACCGCGTCGCGCGTCGTGCCCGGGATCTCGCTGACGATGACGCGCTCGCGGCCGAGCAGCGCGTTGACGAGGCTCGACTTGCCGACGTTGGGGCGTCCGAGGATCGCGACCCGGATCGCCTCGTCAGGCAGCTCCGGACGCCCTGCGGGAGCGATCCGCTCGAGCTCGGCGACGATGCCGTCGAGCAGGTCGCCCGTCCCCATGCCGTGGCGGCCGGAGACCGGGATCGGGTCGCCGAGGCCGAGCCGGTGCAGCTCGAGCGCGTGCGCTTCCTGGCTCGGGTCGTCGATCTTGTTCGCGAGGACGAGAACCGGCTTGCGTGACTCGCGGAGGATCTGCGCCACCTCCTCGTCTCCCGGCGTCACGCCCGCGCGCGCGTCGACGACGAAGAGGACGAGATCGGCGTCGGCGATCGCGTCACGCGCCTGGCCGGCGATCGCCTGCGTCAGCGGCGCGGGGTCGGCGATGTCGACCCCGCCGGTGTCGACGAGGACGAAGCGCTTCCCCGTCCACTCGCAGACGAGCTCCTTCCGGTCACGCGTCACGCCGGGCATCTCGTGCACGACTGCGGCCCGCGTCTCGGTCAGCCGGTTGACGAGGGTCGACTTGCCGACGTTCGGGAAGCCGACGATCGCCACCGCGCCGAGCATCGGCGGCGGCGGCTTCGCCTCGAGCTGTTCGGCGTCGTCGCTCACGGCAGGGAGACGTCGTGGGGACGCCCCGCCTCGTGCAGGTCGCAGAGCCATTCCCAGAGCCGCCGCAGCTCCCGCTCGATCTCGAGCGACGCCTCGCGGTATCCCTTGCCGCCGCGGGGCAGGCCGTCGAAGTGCATCGGCTCGCCCCAGACGAGCGAGACGGGCGCGAAGTTGACCGGCCGCCATTGCTGCGAGCCGTGAATCGCGGCGCAGACCACCGGCACGTTCTCCTGTAACGCCACCATCGCGGCGCCGGGTTGGACGTGACCGGGGACGCCGCTGCGCTGCCGCGTCCCTTCGACGAAGATGCCGAGCGCATCGCCGTCTCGGACGACCTCGCGCATCCGCCTCACGGCGTCGCGGTCCGATTCGCCGCGTCGCACCGAGATCGTCCCGAACAAGCGGATGAACCCACCGAGGCCGGGCACCCGGTGCGCCTCCACCTTGGCGACGAAGTAGGGATTGCGCGGAGTCGCGTAGCCGACGCACGGGATGTCGATCCAGTGAAGGTGGTTGAAGGCAAGGACGACGCCGCCGGTCTCCGGCACGCGCTCCTTCCCGTAGACGTGGAGCCGGGTCGCAAGCGCTCCGGCCCCCGCGACGATCGGACGACCGATCGCCCAGGCGAAGTCGTGCGCGGGCGTCGTCACGCCGCGGCGGTGCGCTCGTGCACGAGGGCCTCGATCCGGTCGACGACGTCGACGACCTCGAGGCTCGTCGTGTCGATCTCGATCGCGTCCGCCGCCGGCTGCATCCGCGCCGCGTCGCTCTCGTCCCGCAGCCGCAGGTCGGTGGCGAGCGCGTCGGCGCCGATGCCGGGCCGCTCCGCCATCCGCCGCTTGGCGCGCTCGTCGCGGTCGGCGACGAGATAGACCTTCACCTCGGCGTCGGGGGCGACAACCGTGCCGATGTCGCGTCCTTCGATCACGACGTTCCCTTCGCTGCCGAGCTGCCGCTGCCGGTCGCGCATCACCTCGCGCACGGCCGGATGACGCGCCACGACCGGCACCATCCGGTCTACGCGCGTCTCGCGGATCGAGGAGGTGACGTCGGTGTCGCCGATCCAGACGCGGTCGTCCGCCGGGAAGAGGACGAGGTTCTCGCGCGCAAGTTGCGCGAGCGCCTCGGCGTTGCCGAGGTCGAGGCTGCGCTGCATTGCGAGCCACGTGAGCGCGCGGTACATCGCGCCGGTGTCGAGGTAGCGGAAGCCGAGCCGCACCGCGAGAGCGCGCGCCACTGTGCTCTTGCCCGCGCCTGCGGGCCCGTCGATCGCAACAATCACCGTCTCGTCACCGACTCCAGGAGCTCGTAGAAGCCGGGGAAGCTTATAGCCGCCGTGTCGGCGCCCTCGATCGCGACTCCTTCGCGCGAGGAGAGGCCGGCGACCGCGGCGAGCATGGCGATCCGGTGGTCGCCGCGAGCGTCCATCCGGCCGCCGCGCAGGCGCTGCGGAACGCCGGTGACCGTCCAGCCGTCCTCGCGGGAATGGATCCGCGCGCCGAGCGGACGGAGCCCGTCGGTCACCGCTTCGATCCGGTCGGTCTCCTTGACGCGCAACTCGCGGGCGCCGCTCACGACCGTCTCGCCGCGGGCGTGTGAGGCGAGAAGCGCGACGAGCGGCAGCTCGTCCACGAGCCCGGGGACCTCGGCTGCGGTGATCTCGGTGGCGACGAGCTCGCCCGGCTGCACCTGCACCGAGGCGACCGGCTCGCCGCCCGCCTTGCGGCGATCGAAGACGGAGATGCGCGCGCCCATCCGCTCGAGCACGTCGAGGAGGCCGGTGCGCCGCGGGTTGACGCCGAGATCGTGGATCGTGACGTCGCTCCCCGGGATGAGCGCCGCGGCGACGAGCAGCGGCGCCGCCGAGGAGATGTCGCCGGGGACGACGACCTCGCCGAGCCGCAGTGCACCGGCGGGCTCGAGCGTCACCGTGGTCGTGCGACGACGAACCTTGACGCCGGCCGCCTCGAGCATCAGCTCGGTGTGGTCGCGGGTCGCGATGCGCTCGACCACCTTCGTCGTGCCGGCGGCGTTGAGGCCGGCGAGAAGGACGGCGGACTTGACCTGAGCGCTCGCCACCTCCGGCTCGAAATCGATGCCACGTAGCGCACCCGAGCCGCGAATGACGAGCGGGGCATGGCCGTCGGTCGTCTCGATGTCGGCTCTCATGCGGCGCAGCGGTTCCGCAATCCGCTCCATCGGCCGGCCGGAAAGCGATTCGTCGCCGCTCAGGGTGAAGTCGCCGTCCTGGCCCGCGAGGATCCCCGCGACCAGCCGCATCAGCGTCCCGGAGTTGGCGCAATCGACAGCGCCGGCCCGCAGGCCACGCAGCCCGACGCCATGCACGACCAGCTCGTCCTCCGCGACGTCCTCGACCTCGACGCCGAGCGCGCGCACCGCGTCGACGGTCGCCTGCGTGTCGCCCGAGCGGCCGAAGCCGCTGACGCAGGTCTCCCCCTCTGCAATCGCGCCGACCAGAACGGCGCGGTGGGAGATCGACTTGTCGCCGGGAACCGCGACGTGGCCGACGACGGCGACGGCGGGCTCGACGTTCATCGAGCGGTCACCCGGCTAGCCGATGGTGCGTCCCATGAGGGACGCGAGGGCGCGGATCTCGTCCGCGAACTCACCGAACTCGGAGGTCGGGATCTGCTGCGCCGCGTCGCAGAGCGCCTCCTCCGGCCGCGGATGCACCTCGACCATGATCCCGTCGGCCCCGGCAGCGACCGCTGCGCGCGCGAGCGGCAGGACGAGCTCGCGCCGGCCCGCCGGATGGGACGGGTCGACGATCACCGGCAGGTGCGTCTCCTGCTTGAGGACGGGGATCGCACCGATGTCGAGCGTGAACCGCGTCGCGGTCTCGAACGTCTTGATGCCGCGCTCGCAGAGGATCACCTCGGAGTTCCCCTCCTTGACGATGTACTCGGCCGCCATCAGGAGGTCCTCGACCGTCGACGAGAGGCCGCGCTTCAGCAGCACCGGCTTCGGCGCTCGGCCGACCTCGGAGAGGAGCGAGAAGTTCGACATGTTGCGGGCGCCGATCTGGATCACGTCCGTCGCCTCGACGACCGCCTCGACGTGGCGCGGGTCCATCAGCTCCGTGACGAGCGGCAGCCCGGTTTCCTCGCGCGCCTCCTTGAGGATTTCGAGCGCCTCGTCGCCGAGCCCCTGGAAGGCGTAGGGAGAGGTGCGCGGCTTGAAGGCGCCGCCGCGCAGCATCGTCACGCCCTCGTCGGCGACCGCGCGCGCCGTCTCGAGCGTCTGCTCGCGCGTCTCGACCGTGCACGGGCCAGCGATGAAGCCGAAGTAGCCGTCGCCGATCCGGCGGCCGCGGACGGAAATCACCGTCGGGTCCGGAGAGAGCTCGCGGGAGACGAGCTTGTACGGCTTGAGGATCGGCAGCACCTGCTCGACGCCGGCGAAGCCCTCGAGCGGCAGCGTTGCGAGCAGCTCGCGCTCACCGATCGCGCCGATCACCGTCGCCTCGCGGCCGGGCGTGACGAACGCCGAGCAACCGGCCTCCTCGAGTCGCGCCACGACCTCGTCCACCTGCTCGTGGGTCGCGCTCGATCCCATCACGATCAGCAGCTCGGGTGCGCCTATGACAGCCATCGCCGAAGCTTAGGCAGAATCGTCTTCCATGGCGGACAAGCCTCGTGTCTTCTCGGGAATCCGGGCTTCGGGCGACAAGACGCTCGGGAACTACTCTGGCGGCTATCGCCAGTACGTCGCGACGCAGGAGACCGGCGACGCCTTCTTCTGCATCGTCGACCTCCACTCGATCACCACCGACTTCAAGCCGGACGACCTGCGGGAGTTCACGCTCGCCGGCGCAGCGATGCTGTTCGCGACCGGTCTCGATCCAGACCGCTCTACCGTCTTCGCGCAGAGCCATGTCGTCGCTCACGCAGAGGCTGCGTGGCTGCTCGGCGCCGTGACGAGCTTCGGCGAGCTGCGCCGGATGACGCAGTTCAAGGAGAAGTCGGAGGGCCAGGACTTCGTCTCGTCCGCGCTGTTCGCCTATCCGGTGCTGATGGTGGGCGACATCCTCCTCTACCAGACCGAGATCGTCCCGATCGGCGACGACCAGCGGCAGCACCTCGAGCTGACGCGCGACGTCGCCGAGCGCTTCAACCAGCGATTCGGCGAGACGTTCACGATCCCGCGCGGCGTCTATCCCGAAGAGGGCGCGCGGATCAAGAACCTGCAGGAGCCCGAGCGGCTGATGTCGACGACGCGCGGCGCGCCGCAGGGCGTCGTCCGGATGATCGACGAGCCGGACGTGATCCGGAAGAAGTTCAAGACGGCCGTGACCGACTCGGAGAAGGAGATCCGCCACGCGCCGGAGACGAAGGCGGGGATCTCCAACCTGCTCGAGATCCTGTCCGTCGCGACCGGCGAGCCCCTCGCCGAGCTCGAGCGCCGCTACGACGGCTCCGGCTACGGACAGTTCAAGGAGGACGTCGGCGAGGCGGTCGTCGCGCTGCTGACGCCGATCCAGGAGCGCTACCGCGAGCTGCGCGCCGACGAGCGCGAGCTGCAGAGGCTGCTCGCGGTCGGGGCGGAGAAAGCGCGGCGCGCGAGCGAGTCGACGCTCGAAGCGATGTACGACCGGATGGGCTTCGTCAGGGCCGAGGCCGGGCGGCTGTTCGGAGCTGCTCGACCTCGCGGGCTGTGAGCCGGCTTCCCGCTTTCGCTGCGGCCTCTGCCGCGGCGCAGAGACACGCGTCCTCTAGACGCGAGGAGGCGGCGGCGGCAGCCTTGTAACGGACGTCTACGCCCGCGAGCCGGGAGATCGGCCGTGGCGGGCGCGTCGGGAGCCTTCGAGCTCGCCGTCGCGGGACGGCGGGTGGCGATCCTGCCGGCCGCGAATCCGATTCCGACCGGTTCCTTCCCCTTCGCCTCGCCGGACACCACCATCGACGTCCGCGACGCGTGCGCGGGGACGTTGACCGCGCAGTTCACGCCGCCGGGCACCGTACGGGCGCTCGCGTTGCCCGGGACGGTCGCGGCCGTCGTGGACGAGGCGCAGGGCGGGGCGAGGACGATCGAGCGCTACGACGCGAACAGCGGCGCGCTCCTCGGCACGACGGAGATCGCCGCGGGAGACTCGCTCGCGCTCAAGGGCAATACGGTCATCTTCGCGGTCGGCAGGAAGATCGAGGCGATGGACGCGATGACCGGCGATGTGCGGCTGCTCGCGACCTCGCCGGGCGCTCCGATCGGGCTCTCCGTCTCGGGCAAGCGACTCGCGTGGGCGGTCAACGCGCGCGGCCGCGGCCGCGTTCTCGCGCTGACGCTTCCCTGAGGCGCTCCACCTCGGCGCTCGTGAGCGCGCGCCACTCTCCCGGCTCGAGGTCGTCGGCGCTCAGCCCTGCGTAGGCGCTGCGGTGCAGCCGCTTCACCGGATGGCCGACCGCGGCGAGCATCCGCTTCACCTGGTGCTTGCGTCCCTCGTGGAGGACGAGCTCGACATGGCCCGGGCCAAGGCGACGGGCGTGTGCCGGCGCCGTCGGGCCGTCGTCCAGCTCGATCCCTTCGCGTAGCGCGGCGAGCGCGGTCTCGGCGGGATCGCCTTCTACCTCGGCGACGTAGGTCTTCTCCACGCCGTAGCGCGGATGCGCGAGCCGGTGCGCGAGCGGGCCGTCGTTCGTGAGGAGAAGCGCGCCGGTCGTGTCGGCGTCGAGCCGGCCGACCGGGACGACGCGCGGCTCGCCCGGGACGAGCTCGACCACGGTCGGCCGCCCCTGCGGATCGCGCGCGGTCGTGACGACGCCGGCAGGCTTGTTGAGGAGGACGTAGGCGAGGCGTTGGCGCGCGACCTCCTCCCCGTCCACCGTGACTCGATCGTGCGCGCCGACGACGGTGTTGAGCTGCCCGGGCGCGCCGTTGACGGTGACGCGGCCGGCCTTGATCAGCTCGTCGGCGCTGCGGCGAGAGGCGACGCCCGCCCGGGCGAGGAACGCGTTGAGGCGCACGGCGAGACCCTAGTTCGCATACCGGAATCGGTTACTCGGGCTGCACGGCTTCGGGTATCCGAGCTGGCCCCGGCCCGCCCGATCCAAAGGGCACCAAGTGAGAACGGAGCCAGAGCAATGATCGCCACAGTCGCCGCCAAGACACTTCTCCTCGCCGCCACCCTCCTCGCGACCTCGATCGCCACCGTCGACTTCGCGCACCAGAGCGGCACCGGATTCAGCCAGGCAAACGCAGGCAGCTTCGCGGGTCGGCAGTACCCCGTCCGCAACATCGAGTACGACACGAGCAAGCAGAGCGGCGCCCCGCTCAAGCAGGTGCGCTGCCCGCGCCACGCGAAGAGCTCTAGCTGCTACGTCGCCACGATCACGAACTGACAGTTCCCTCCAGGGAAGCACCGGCCCCCGCTAAGCCAGGTACGTACGGAGCGGGGGCCGATGTGTACCCGAAGTCGAGCTCGGCGCAGGCCCGCCCGGATGAGCGAAGAGCCGGCGTGACCCGGTGTCTCGCACCGGCCATTCCTGGCAGGATCATGGCATGCCGCACTACGTCTCCCTGATGCGCTGGACGTCGCAGGGCCGGCTGGGCCTTCCCGCCTGGCGCGACCGGATCGAGGACGGCGAGCGCGAGATCGAAGAAGCCGGCGGCAAGCTCGTCGGCGTCTGGGTGACGCTCGGCCGCTACGACGTCGTCGAGGTCTTCGACGCTCCCGACGACGAGACGGCCCTGGAGATCGTCACCCAGCTCAACCGGCACGGCGCCGAGCAGACCGAGACCCTCCGCGCCTTCACGCGCGAAGAAGCCGAGACGATCATCAAAAAGCTGTAGCGGTTACGCAGATCGCTTTTCGGCGACCGTGTGGAGCCGGTCGCGGATCTGCGCGGCGTCCTCGCCGATATCGTCGAGGCGGGGCAACTCCGAGAGGCTCTCGAGCCCGAAGACGCGCTCGAAGAGCGGCGTCGTGCGGTAGCGGACGGCGCCGGCGAACTCGCGCCCCGCCTCCGCGATCAGACCGCGCTCGACGAGGTTCGCCACCGCGGAGTCGGCGGCGACGCCACGAATCCGGGCGATGTCCGGCCGCGTGCACGGGCCGAGATAGGCGACGATCGAGAGCGTCTCGAGGGCCGCCTGGGAGAGGTTTCGCTGCGCCGGCCGCTCGAACAGGCGCGCGCAGGCCGCGGCCTCCTCGCGTGACGCGCGGAACGCCCAGCCGCCGGCGACATGCTCGAGCACGATGCCGCTGCGACCCTCGGCGAAGCGCTCGCCGACGAGCTGCAGCGCTTCCTCCACCCGGCCCGGATCGTCGTCCGCGGCGGCCGCAAGCTCGTCGAGCGAGAGCGGCGCCGAGGCGACGACGAGCAGCGCCTCGACCGTCCGCGCGAGCTCGTCGAGCGGGTCGGGAGCGATCAGGCGGAGCGGGCTGTCCATTCTGCGGTCCTTTCGTCTTGGGATTGGTTCTCCTCCGTCCGCAGGACTCGGATCGGCGCGAACGGCGCGGCCTGCTCGATGGAAAGCTCGCCGGCGCGGCGCAGCTCCAAGAGCGCGAGGAAGGCGGACGCCTGCTCGAGCCGGCTCAGCTCACGCACCTCGCTGTCGAAGTCGAAGCGCGAGCGGCGGCGGAGCACGGCGCGGAAACGCTCGAGGAACTGCGAGACCGGCGGAAAGTGGAGCGCCATGTGCGACAGCGAGACCTGCGGCGGCTCTTGCGCCAGCAGCCGCAGCACGGCGCCGAGCGCCTCGGGATCCTGCGGAGCCAGCGGTGTCTCGACCTTCGGCGCCAGCGGCGCCGGGCCGAGCCGGAAGAAGCGGTCGCCCTCCGTCGCAAGCCGCTCGCGCAGCCATTGCGCCGCCTCCTTCGCGCGCCGGTACTCGGCGAGCCGTCGCGCGAGCTCCTCCGCTGCCTCCTCGGGATCGAGCTCGGCGAGCTCGGCGTTCTCGTCGGGGAAGAGCGCGCGCGCCTTCAGCTCGAGCAACGCGGCGATCAGGACGAGGAACTCGCCGCACGCCTCGAGGTCGAGCTCCTCCCTCTCCGCCAGGCGTTCGAGGAACGTGACGACGATGCCGGCGAGGTCGATGTCCTGCAGGTCGAGCTCCTCCTTGAGGACGAGCGCCAGCAGCAGGTCGAACGGCCCCTCGAAGGCGTCGAGGTCGAGCTCGAGCTCGCGGACAATCACTCCGCGAGCGTAGTGCTGCTACCGGACGCGGCCCTTCGGGACGGCCATCCGCGGCCCCTTCGGGATGGGGCGCGGCTTCGGCGGCGGCGGCGGCTTGACCCGGGACGGGTCCCGGATGAACTGCCACCAGACGAAGAAGGCGATCGAGAGGAGGAAGACGCCGAGCGAGACCCAGAAGTTGATCCGCATGTGGAGGAAGTAGTTGGACGGGTCGATCCGCAGCACTTCCTCGAAGGTGCGGAAGGTCGTGTACCAGGCGACGTAGAGCGCGAACAGCGCCGGCCGGCGCAGCGTGAACTTCCGGTCGATCCAGAGCAGGACGCCGACGCCGAGCAGGTCCCAGATGAACTCGTAGAGGAAGGTCGGCTGGTAGTAGCCGAAGTTCCCCGACGACTGGTACTGCGGCTGAATCCCGCTCTGATGGGCCGAGTCGATGCGGAGCGCCCACGGCAGGCTCGTCGGCCGCCCGTACAGCTCCTGGTTCCAGTAGTTCCCCCAGCGGCCGATCCCCTGCGCGAGCAGGATGCCCGGCGCGACCGCGTCCATCATCAGGCGGACGCTGTTTCCCGAGCGCCGCACGACGAGCGCGCCCGCGAGGCAGCCGACCGGGATCGCGCCCCAGATGCCGAGGCCGCCGTCCCAGACCGCGGCGAAGCCCCACCAGTGCTGGTGGATCGCCGGGTCCTGGTTCCAGCTCGTCAGGTCGTGGTAGGCGCGGGCGCCGATGATCCCGGCGATCACGCCCCAGAGCGCCATGCGGAAGATGAGATCCCAGTCCCCGCCCCAGCGCACCCAGCGGCGGCCGCTCAGCCACATGCAGCCGGCGATGCCGATCAGCAGCATCACGCCGTACATGTGGATGGTCAGCGGCCCGATCGGGAACGCGCCGCGTGACGGCGAGGGGATGGAGGCGAGGAGCGCGGTCACGACTCGCGCATTCTGCCCGTGCGCGACGACGGCCGCGCGAGGAGGCATTGGTGCGCAATTGTCACACGTTGCTCTTGACAGCCCGCCCCGTCTACTAGGCGGTGTCGGACACCGCTCGCGGGCGCCACTCGCGGCCGCTCAGCGTATCCGGGAATAACGACGGAGGCAGCAGCGTATGACCGTTCATTGCGCGTCTGATCGGGATCAACCATGTCGCGCTGGAGGTAGGCGACCTGGACGAGGCGCTCGCGTGGTACGGACGCTTCTTCGAGCTCGAGCTGCGGGGACGGCACGCCGATCAGATGGCGTTCGTCGACCTGGGCGACCAGTTCATCGCCCTGTCGCGCGGCCGGACGCAGCCACCCGACGCCGAGCGCCACTTCGGCCTCGTCGTCGACGACAAGGCAGCGGTGCGGCTGGCGCTCGAGGAGGCGGGAGTCGAGCTGACGCCGGCGCCGAACTGCTCCTTCCGCGATCCGTGGGGCAACCACGTCCAGGTCGTCGACTACCGCGAGATCCAGTTCACAAAAGCGGACAACGTCGCGCGCGGGCTGGGGATCGAGGGACTCGAGAAGACGGAGCGCGCCGAGGCCGAGCTGCGCGACAAGGGGTTGCTCTAGCGCGGTTCAGGAGTGGTCTGCGTTAGCCGCATGCTCCCCCGCTCCCCGGCCCGCGCCGGAGGCGCCGGCCGCGGCGGGTAACGAGGTCTCAGCACGGAGGCCGGGAAGACCGCGCTCTTCCCGGCCGTAGTTCCGCCAGTAGCGAGCGAGAGCGAAGCTCTCGCGAGCTACTGAATCGCGGCTTCCCCGAGCAGCTGCCGCACTTCGGCGAAGAAGTCCGGCTGCGGGTCGACACGGTATTCCGGCCCCAGCTCGAGCAGCTTTGGCCCGACCGAGGTGACGAGGTCGACGTAGACCGGCGCCTCGCCGGGGAACTCGCGCACGACGCCCGCGAGCTGCCGGATCACGCCCGCCCCCGCCGCCCGCGCGTCCACTTTCAGCCGCACCTCGCGCCGCTCCGGCGTCGCCTCGAACGGCGCTACCTCGAGCGCGACGAGCTTCGTCTCGCCCTGCTGCTTGTGGTCGACACGGCCCTTCACGACCAAGACCGCATCCGAGACGAGCAGCTCGCGCGCGTGCGCGTAGGTGGAGTTGAAGACGACGACCTCGACCGAGCCGGTCACGTCCTCGAGTTGGACGAACGCCATCGGCTCGCCCTTCTTCGTCATCGTCGTCCGCTGCGCCGCGACGATGCCGCCGACCAGCACGGTCTCGCCCTCGCGGCGCCGCTCGAGCTCGGCGAGCGTGCAGTCGGTTCGCCGCCGCAGCTGCTCACGGATCGCTGTGAGCGGATGCTCGGAGACATAGAGGCCGAGGCTCTCCTTCTCCATCCGCAGCAGCTCCGCCTTGTCCGCCTCGAGCACCGGGATGCGCGGCTCGTGGTCGGCCGCGGAGTTCTCCTCCCCGCCGAGGTCGAAGATCGAGGCCTGGCCGAGCAGCCGGTCGGCCTGGTGGCGCTGGCCGTAGGCGAGGATCTGGTCGAGCGTGCGCTCGTCGAGGACGCCTAGCCGCGACGGCACGATCTTGTCCAGCGCGCCGCACTTCGCGAGCGCCTCGACAACGCGGCGGTTGAGCAGCTGCGCGTCGACGCGCGCCACGAGATCGCCGACGGAGGTGAACGGGCCTCCCTCCTCCCGCGCCGCGACGATCGCGCGGCACGTCGCCTCGCCCATGTTCTTCACCGCATTGAGCCCGAAGCGGATCTTCCCCTCGACGACCGCGAAGTCGACCTGCGACTCGTTGACGTCGGGCGGCAGCACCTCGATCTCCATCTCCTGGCACGCGGCGACGTAGAACGGCACCTTGTCCTTCGTGTTCATCACCGAGGAGATGAGCGCGGCCATGTACTCGCGCGGATGGGTCGCGCGCAGCCAAGCGGTGCGGTAGGCGATCAGCGCGTAGCAGGCGGCGTGGGACTTGTTGAAGGAGTAGTCCTGCGCCTGCTCCATGTCCTGCCAGAGCTGCCGCGCGACCGAGTCGGGTGTGCCACTCGCCGCGCAACCCTCGAGGAACTTCGTCTTGAGGGACGCCATGAGCGAGTGGATCTTCTTGCCGATCGCCTTGCGCAGGTCGTCGGCCTCGGCGGGCGAGAAGCCGGCGATCTGCTTCGCGATCTCCATGTACTGCTCCTGGTAGATGCAGATCCCGAACGTCGCGGAGGTGAGCTGCTTCAGACGCTCGTCGGGATAGGTGACCGGCTCCTTGCCGTTCTTCCGCTTCGCGTACGACGGGATGTACTGCATCGGCCCCGGCCGGTAGAGCGCGACGAGGGCGATGATGTCCTCGAAGTTCGTCGGCTTGACCTGGCGCAGTGCCTCCCGCATCCCCGACGACTCGAACTGGAAGACGCCGGCCGCCTCGCCGCGCGCGAGCATCGCGTACGTCTTCGCGTCGTCGAGCGGGATCGTGGTGATGTCGAGGCCGGGGACGAGCGCGACCGCCTTGTCGATCACGTCGAGGTTGCGGAGGCCGAGGAAGTCGACCTTGAGGAGGCCGATCGACTCGATCGTCGTGCCGTCGAACTGGGTGACGACCTCCTGGTCGGCGCCTTTCTGCTGCAGCGGGATCAGGTTCGTGAGCGGCTCGGCGCCGATCACGACCGCGGCGGCGTGGATGCCGTCCTGCCGGGTCAGCCCCTCGAGCGGGCGCGCGAGGTCGACGATCTCCTTCGCCACCGGGTCGGAGTCGTACGCCTGCTTCAGCTCGCCGCCGGGCTTGAGGCAGTCGTCGAGCATCTGGCCCGGCCCTTCGGGGATCAGCTTCGCGATGCGGTCGACGGTGCCGTAGGGATGGTCGAGGACGCGCCCGGCGTCGCGGACGGCGGCGCGGGCGGCCATCGTCCCGAAGGTGATGATCTGCGCGACGCGGTCGCGGCCGTACTTCTCGCGCACGTAGTTGATGACGCGCTCGCGGCCGTCCACGGCGAAGTCGATGTCCATGTCCGGCATCGACTTGCGGCCCGGGTTGAGGAACCGCTCGAAGAGGAGGTCGTAGCGGATCGGGTCGATGTCGGTGATCTCGAGGCTGTAGGCGACGAGGCTGCCGGCGGCGGAGCCGCGACCCGGGCCGACGCTGATCCCGTTCCGCTTCGCGAAGCCGACGAAGTCCGCGACGATCAGGAAGTAGTCGGAGAAGCCCATCTCCTTGATCGTTTTCAGCTCGAACTGGAGGCGCTCGCGCAGCTCGGGCGTCACCGTGCCGTAGCGCTTCGCGGCGCCCGCCTCGACGATCTCGACGAGATACTCGAAGGCGTCGCGGTCGCCCGGCGTGTCGAAGTGCGGCAGCAGGATCCGGTCGAGCTCGAGCTCGACGTTGCAGCGCTCGGCGACCTCGAGCGTGCGGCGGAGCGCCTCTGCCTGGCCGGGGAAGTCGGCGGCCATCTCCTCCGGCGTCTTGAAGTAGAAGTGGTCGGTCTCGAACTTCCAGTGGTCGGGGTTTTTGAGCGAATCACCCGACTGGATGCAGAGCAGCGCCTCGTGCGCGCGCGCGTCCTCGGCACGGAGGTAGTGGACGTCGCCGGTCGCCACCGTCGGCAGGCCGCGCTTCTCGGCGAGCGCAACGAGCTCCGGCGTGATGCGCGCCTGGACATCGAGGTGCGCATTCTGGAGCTCGACGTAGACGCGGTCGTGCCCGAAGATCTGCTCGAGCCGGTCGAGCTCTTTCTCGGCGTCGGCGGGGCGGCTCTCCTCGAGCGCCTTGCAGACGCGCCCGGAGAGGCAGCCGGAGAGCGCGATCAGGCCCGGCGCGTGGCTCTGCAGCAGCTCCCAGTCGACGCGCGGCTTGTAGTAGTAGCCCTCGAGATAGCCGAGCGAGGAGAGCTTGATCAGGTTCGCGTAACCCTCGTTCGACTCGGCGAGCAGCGTCAGGTGCGCCTGGCCCTTCTGCTGCGCGTGACGGTCGTCGGTGACGTAGACCTCGCAGCCGAGGACAGGCTTGACGCCCTCCTTGCCGGCCGCCTTGAAGAGGTCGACCGCGCCCGCGAGAGAGCCGTGGTCGGTGAGCGCGACGGCCGGCATCTCGAGCTCGGCGGCGCGCTTCGCGAGGTCCGGGATCCGGCAGGCGCCGTCGAGGATCGAGTACTCGGAGTGGACGTGAAGGTGGACGAAGGGCGCTTCGGGCACGGGGGATCGATCGTACTCCGGTCCCCCGACGGCGCCACTCTCAGGCCGTGAGCTCCTGGCGGTCGCGGCCGGCGGCCTTCGCCCGGTAGAGCGCGGCATCGGCGCGCTCGACGGTGGCCGCCAGCGGCTCCTCGCCGTCCCAGGTCGCGATCCCGGCCGAGAACGTGATCTCGCGCGGCGTGACGCTGCGGAGCCGCTCGACCACGACCTCGGCGTCGGGCGAGGTCGCGCTCGGGAGGATCAGACCGAACTCCTCGCCGCCGAGCCGCGCAAGCAGCGAGTCGGGGCGGAGCACGTCCGACCACGCCGCCGCGACGCGGCGAAGCAGATCGTCTCCGGCGGGATGCCCGTGCGCGTCGTTGTACGCCTTGAAGTGGTCGAGGTCGAGCACGCCGACGCTCAGCTCGTCGCCCGAGCGCACGGCGCGCGACTGCTCGATCCCGAGTCGCTCCTCGAAGCGGCGACGGTTCGCGGCGTGGGTCAGCTCGTCGAAGTGCGCGAGCTCGCCGAGCCGCTCGGCCTCGCTCTCCGCGTCGAGCCTGCTCCATCGCTCCCGCGAGAGCAGGTGCAGCACGGCCACCAGAGGCAGCACCGCAAGGAAGGCATAGCCGCCTTCCGCGGCGGCGACCATCCCGACCGGGGTGAACAGGGCGTCGAAGCCGTAGACGGTCGCGAGCACGCGGCTGAGCGTCGGAAGCGGCGCGCGGTTGACGACGCGCTCGAAGACGACGGCGGGAACGAGATCCGCCGCGGTCTGCGCAGCGAAGGCGGCGAGGTAGACCGGCCAGTGGCTCCACGCGAAGGGCCGTTCGCCGGCGGCGAGGAGGATCAAGACGGGTGGGATCGTGAACCAGGCGGCGCCGAACGCGTTCGGACAGAACGTCTGTCGCTTGCCGGCCAGCGCGAGCACGGCGCTCGAGGCGAGCGTGCCGAGCCCGACGGCGAGTGGCACTTCCCGGAGCGGCATCTCGAAGAGCAGCGGCACGAATGCGAGCTGCGCCGGCACCGCGGCTCCGGCGCCGACCGGGTATTCCAGCCGGACGAGCACGATGAACACGGCTAGCAGGACGGCGTCCGCCGCCGTGAAGTGGCGAGACGACGACCCGGTCAGCGGCAGCACGACCGCGACCGCCACGAACGGGACACCGAACAGCGCAGTCCAGAGGAGTGGGCGCCGCAGCCGCATGCTCCCGTTATCGGCGAAACAGCGCTTCAGCCGTAGGGTTGGCGCGTGACTCGATACCGCCGTCCCGCACTCGCGCTCTTGGTCAGCGTGCTGCTCGCGGTGGTCGCGATCGCGGCCGACGGGCGGCCGCTTGGCGGCGCAGGCTCCGGCTCCAGCCGCGGCCCGAGCTCGGGATTCCTCAACTACGTATTCACAACGGCCGTGCTCTTCGTGGTCGTTCTCGCCGCGATCACTGTCTGGGCCCTTACCGCGAGATCCCCGGTGCAGCGGAAGCGCGCTCGCCGCTCGTCCCTCCTCGCCCTGCTCCTTTTCTGGCTCACCGCCGCCTTGCTCGTCTGGGCGCTCGCCTCGAACGGCTTCCTACGACGGCTCCACCACCTCGAGAAGCGGTTGAACGTCTTCCAGCCGCTGAGCAAGCCGCCGCCGACGGGACCGGCAGTAAAGGGGGGAACACGCGGGCACAGCGCGCAGCTCCGCTGGGACGAGGTCGCGATCGTGTTCGCCCTGCTCGGCGCGCTCGGTGTCGCCGCCTTCGTCGCCGGACGGCGCCGCCCCGCCCCCGGCCAGTGGCGGTTCGCCTCCCAGGCTGCGGTCTTCGCCGCGCTCGACGAGTCGCTCGACGACCTCCGGTCCGAGCCGGATCTGCGCAAGGCGATCATTGCCGCGTACGCCCGAATGGAGCGCGCGCTCGCGCTGGCCGGCCTGCCCCGCCGCCCGGCCGAGGCGCCGCTCGAGTACGTCGAACGCGCCCTCGGCGATTTGGAGACGAGCACGGGCGCGATCCGCAAGCTGACCGACCTCTTCGAATGGGCTAAGTTCAGCCACCATGAGCCGGACCCGTCCATGAGAGACGACGCGATCGAGGCGCTCGTGGCCGTCCGCGACGAGCTCCGCGCGCCCGCCGTAGAACCGGTGCCGGCGTGAGCGAGAGATACCGGCTCCTCTCTTCCGTTGTGACCGTGACCGGCGTGCTGGGAATCCTGCTCGGGGTGCGGCCTCTTCCGGCCGAGCGACTGCTCGCGGCCTACGTGCTTGCGCTCGCCGCGATCGTGCTCCTCCACTTCGTCCGCGCTTATCGCGGCGAGATCGCCCCGGCACCCAGTCGCTTAGAGCGGGCTCTGCGCGAGCGCACGCGGGCGACGGGTGGACGGCCGGCCGTCTTCCTCGCCATGGAGCGCGAGCTCGAGCTGGGGATCGCGCACGCGGGCCACGCGCACCGGCGGCTCCTGCCGCTCCTGCGAGCCGCGGCAGCCGCCCGGCTCCAGTCGCGGCACGGCATCGAGCTGGGGCGCGGCTCGCCTGCCGCGCGCAAGCTGCTCGGCGACGAGGCGTGGGACTTTCTCCGGCCCGACCGGCCGCCGCCGGCCGACCCATTCGGACCCGGCGTGCCGCGCGAGACGGTCGCCACCCTGATCGAGCGCGTGGAGGCGTTGTGACCGGTCTCGCCGAGTTGCGCGACCGCGCGGAGCTGATCCTCGCCGAGGTCGAGAAGGCGATCGTCGGCAAGCGCCAACCGCTCGAGCTGATCCTGCTCGCGCTTTTGAGCGACGGGCACGTGCTGCTCGAGGACTATCCGGGGCTCGCCAAGACGCTGATCGCGCGTTCGTTCGCGCAGGCCACGTCGCTCCGGTTCACGCGCATCCAGTTCACGCCCGACCTGATGCCCGGCGACGTGACGGGCTCGCAGATCTTCGACCAGCGGACGACGGACTTCGTGTTCCGGCCCGGCCCGGTCTTCGCCAATCTTCTCCTTGCCGACGAGATCAACCGCGCCCCACCGAAGACGCAGGCCGCGCTGCTCGAGGCGATGCAGGAGCGCCAGGTCACGATCGAGAACACGACCCACCTGCTCGAGCCGCCGTTCCTCGTCCTGGCGACGCAGAACCCGATCGAGTACGAGGGGACGTACCCGCTACCCGAGGCGCAGCTCGACCGCTTCCTCGTGCGCATCTCGGTCGGCTATCCGGAGCGCGACGACGAGATCGAGATGCTGGAAAGGCGGCTTGCCCGTGGCGAGGACGAAATCGAGCTCCAGCCCGTCGTCGACGCGGCGACCCTCGTCGAGCTGCAGCGCGCGCTCGAGCAGGTGCACGTCTCCGAAGCCATCGAGGGCTACGTCGTCGACATCGTGCGAGCTACGCGCGAGTCCCAGAGGCTCGCCGTCGGCGCCAGCCCGCGCGGCAGCATCGCCCTCCTCAAGCTCTCGCGCGCCAAGGCGGCGCTCGCGGGCCGCGACTTCGTGATCCCCGAGGACGTGAAGGCGGTCGCGGTCCCCGCGCTCGCCCACCGGCTCACCGTGCGGCCGGAGCTCTGGGTGCAGCGACTGCGAGGCGAGGACGTCGTGGCCGAGGCGCTCGAGACGGTGCCGACTCCGCCCGCGGAGGATGCGTTGCGCGCCGCCGAGGCGTGACGCGCTTCGGCGCACGGCGACTTCCCGCCTACGCGGCGCTCGCCGCCTCGGGGCTCCTCGCCGGGCTGGCGCTCGGCCGGGTCGAGCCGGTCGCGCTCGCCGCGCCTTTCCTGCTCGCGCTCGTCGTGCCGGTCGCGGCTCGGCGGCCGGAGATCTCCGTCCGGCTCTCGCTCGACCGCGACCGCGCGCTCGAAGGAGACGAGGTCACCGCGACGATCGAGCTGGATCAGGCCGAAGGTGCAGCCGACCGCTTCGAGTTCCTCCTCCGCCTGCCGCCGGATCTGAGCGCGCCGGGGAACGCCGCACGCGCGATCCTGCTGCGTCCGGGCGAGGAACAGCGCGTCGACGTGCGGCTCCGCTGCGATCGCTGGGGCGCGTTCGCGGTCGGGCCGCTGCTCGTGCGAAGCCGGGACGTCCTCGCCCTACGCTCGTGGGAGGGCACCGCCGGCGAGCGGCAGACGCTGCGCGTCTATCCGAAGGAGGAGACGCTCCGCTCGCTCGTCCCCGCGCTCGAGACCCAAGTCTTCGCCGGCAACCAGGTCTCGCGGCAGCGCGGCGAAGGGATCGAGTTCGCCGATCTCCGCGAATGGCAGCCGGGCGACCGCATCCGGCGCGTCAACTGGCGCGCCACCGCGCTCCGCGGCTCGCTCTGGGTCAACGAGCAGCATCCCGAGCGGAACACCGACGTCGTCATCTTCCTCGACGCGTTCGCCGAGGCGAGCGGGCAGGGACGCACGACGAACGACCGTGCCGTGCGAGCGGCGGCGACGCTCGCGCACGGCTACCTGCAGCGGAAAGACCGTGTGGGTCTTGTCGGCTTCGGCGGTTTCCTCTCTTGGCTCGTGCCGTCGTCGGGCCTGCGGCAGCTGTACGCGATCGTCGACCGGCTGCTGACGAGCGACGTGACGCACAGCTACGTCCGGCACAGCATCGACGTCCTGCCGCCCGGGACGCTGCCGCCGAAGGCGCTCGTCATCGCGCTGACGCCTCTGATCGACACCCGCACGGCTGCGGCTCTGATCGACCTGCGGGGACGCGGCTATGACCTGATCGTGGTCGAGGTCGCACCCGACCTCCTGCCGGCGCGGAGCCCGGGCACGGCGCCGCTCCCCGAAAGGCTTTGGACGCTCTCCCGCGACGCGCTGCGCTGGCACTACCGGCAGATGGGTGTCCCGCTCGTCACCTGGGACGAGGACGCCCCGCTCGCCGTCCCGCTCGAGGAGGTGAACGCATTCAGGCACCTCGCCCGGCCCGCGTAGCGATCGCCCTGGGAGCGGCCGCTGCCTACGGCGCCGTCGGCGCCGACGTGCTCGTGCGCGCAGGCGCGGTCAGGCTCGCGTTCGTGCCCGGCCTGTCCGCCGGGGGCCTCTTCCTCGTCGTTGCGCTCGTTTTCGGCTGGCCGGCCCTCGGCGCCGCCCTTTGGCTCGCCGGCGGGTCGTACGTCGCGTTCGCCGCCGGCGTCCACCACGGCCTCGACACGGCGGCGCCGCTCGTCGCCGTCCTCCTGCTCCTCTGCGGAGAGCTGGCGGCGTGGTCGCTCGACGAGCGCTGGCCGATCCGGGCGGACGCGCAACTCGTCTGGCGGCGGGCGGGCGCTGTCGCCCTGCTCGCGCTCGGCGGTCTCGCAGTGGCGACCCTCGTGGTCTCGCTCGCTGCCGTACCTCCGAGCCACGGCTTGGTCTTGACGCTCGCCGGCGCGCTGGCCGCAGTCGGCGCGGCCGCCACCGGGATCCTGCTCGCGCGGCGCTAGCTCTCCCTACTCGACGCGGTAGGCCATAAGGATCGCGTCGACGTAGTCGCCGCCGCGGCGGTAGTGGCCTTTACGGAAGCCCTCCCGCTCGAAGCCAAAGGCTTCGTAGAGCGCGATCGCGGCTTCGTTCCAGGGGAAGACATGGAGCTCGAGCTTGCGGACGCCGGCGCTGCGCGCCCACTCGACCGCCGCCTCGAGCAGCGCCTTCCCCACTCCCTGGCGGCGGGCGCCGATCGCCACCATCAGCCCGACGTCGGCGACGTGCGCGCTCGCCGGATGCGGGTCGCGGCCGACCGAGAGCCGGCCGACGAGCTCTCCGTCGTCGCGCTCGGCGACGAAGACCGCCGCGTGGGGATAACGGCGCAGCGCCTTGAGATAGCGGCGCTCGTCGCCGGCGCTCCGCCACTCGCCGGCGATGCTGATCAGCCAGCCCTCGGGCTCGGCGCTCACCGCGTCGGCGAGGCGCGCGAGTTGCTCCGCGTCGGCGGCGTCGGCGGGACGAATCCGGTAGCTCATGCCTCCACCACTACACCAGCCCCGCCGCGGGCGCGAGTGGATGGCCGGCCGCGATCGCGCCGCGCATCCTCCGAGCGTACGCTTGCGCGCATGCTGGCGCGCCATCGTGAGGCGCTCGTCGCCGCCGCGGCCGCCGCCTCCGTCGCCGCCCTGCTCGCCTGGCTCGGCCCGCCCGGCACCGACTTCGCCGCGCACGCCTACCAGCGCGCGCTCTTCCTCCGGCACGGCTTCACGCTCTGGGACAACTACTGGTACGCGGGCCGCTACAGCTTCGTCGGCTACAGCGTCCTCTATTACCCGCTTGCCGCGCTGCTCGGGATCCGGCTGCTCGCAGTGCTCGGCGTCGCGCTCGGCGCCGGCGCTTTCGCCGCGGTGGTCGAGCGGGAATGGGGAGCCGACGCGCGCTGGTCGAGCCGTGCGTTCGCGCTCGTCTGGGCCGGCTTCGTGCTGACGGCCGCGTTCCCGTTCGCGCTCGGGCTGTCGATTGCGCTCTGCGCGCTGTGGACGCTGCAGACGGGACGCCGCTGGTGGTTCGCGGCACTCGTCCTGCTCACGCTCGCGGCGAGCCCGGTCGCGCTCGCGTTGCTCGTGGTCGCGCTCGCCGGGGTCGCAGTCGTTCGCGGCTGGAGGCTCGTGCCGGCGCTCGTTCTCGGGCTCGCGATCGCGATCGAGGTCGCGTTGCTCCTGCTGTTCGCGAGCGGAGGGCACTACCCGTTCCCCGCCTCGGAGGCCGGCGCGGCGCTCGGCTTCTGCGCCGTCTGCTTCGCCTGCACGTGGCGCGTCGGGCGGGCGCGAACGCTCGCCTGGATCTTCGCGGCGTATGCCGTGGCGGTCGCCGCCGTTTGGATCGACCCGGCGACGCTCGGCGAGAACGTCACGCGCCTCCGCTATCTCGCCTTCCCGCTGGCGCTGCTCGTGCTCGCGCTCCGCCGCTGGCGGCCTCTGCCGGTCGCCGCGCTCCTCGCGGCTGCGGCTCTCGCCTGGAACGTGACGCCGCTCGCGTCGGGGTGGGACCGCGGCACCAGCGATGCGACGAGGCACGCCTCGGTCTGGCGCGCGCCGCTCGCCTACCTCCACGCACACCTCCGGCCCGGCTACCGCGTCGAGGCGGTGGACACGACCGAGCACTGGCCCTCCTACTACCTCGCGGACGCCGGCATCCCCATCGTGCGTGGCTGGTTCCGGCAGGACGACTTCCCAACGAATGCGTTGCTCTACCGGCGCTTCACGGCGGCCGAGTACCTGCGCTGGCTGCACTCCCTCGGCGTCGCCTACGTCGTCCTCTCGGACACGCCGGCCGACTACAGCTCCCGCCGCGAGGCGGAGCTCGTTCCGACTGTCCTGCGCAAGGTCTCCGGCAGCCCGCAGGTCGCAACCTATGCGGTGCCGCAGCCCCGGCCGATCACGCGCGCCCACGTCGTCGCGTTCAACGAGTCGAGTCTCGTCGTGCGTGTCGCCGGCGCGGGGGCCTACCGGATCGCCGTCCACTGGTCGCCGTACTGGCACGCGTCGACGGGCAGTCTGTCGCGCACGAGTGATGGGATGATCGAGCTGCGGACGACCACCGCGGCGACCGTCCAGATCACGTTCAGCTTCGGCTGACCCCGCCCCGCCGGGACATGCCCTGGCTAGTAACGGTCTGTTACTAGCGAACTTCGCCGACGAGCTCGGCTACGACACTTCGCGGACGATCTCCGCGAGCGGCTTGCGGTTGGCGCGGGCCGACCATTCCTCGGCGCTCTGCGCCTCGACGTCCCGCGGCTTGGCGGGATAGCCGAAGGAGAGGATCGCGCGCACGTCGCCGCCGCAGATCGCGGCCGCGGCGTCGGCGTCCTTGATCCCGTTGGGGCACGAGACGACGCCCTGCTCCCACCCGCCGAGCATCATGTTCTGGCAGCAGCGGCCGGTGTCGAAGCTGCCGGCCCCGCCGACGATCGCGACGACGAGCACTGCGTCGCGGACGTTCTCCGGCGCGTACACCGCCTCCGCGAGCCGCGCCTGCGCGTCGCCCGCGACCACGATGAACTCCCAGAGCTGCTTGTTGCGCGAGCTGCCGGCGAGGCGTCCCGCGTCGAGGATCCGCGCGCGCACGTCCGCCGGGACCGGCGTCGCCGCGTAGGCGCGTACGTCGCGCTTCGACGCGATGGCGAGGAACGTCTCCACGGCTACGCCGCCGTCAGCTTTTGAGGAAGGACGGGACGTCGAGGTCGTCGTCGCCGCCGCGCCGCCGCGTTCCGGGCAGCGACCAGCCGGAGCCTTCGCTGCGCGTCGAGCGCCGGCTGCGTCCGCCGAAGCCCGTGGCGACGACCGTCACCCAGACCTGGCCGGCGAGCCGGTCGTCGACGGTCGCGCCGAAGATGATGTTCGTGTCCTCCGTCGTCGCCGCGCGAATCGTCTCGGCGGCCTCGTTGACCTCGACGAGCGTGAGGTCGTCGCCGCCTGCGATCGAGAGGAGGATCCCCGTCGCGCCGGTGATGTCGGCGTCGATGAGCGGCGAGCGCAACGCCCGCTCGGCGGCTTCCCGCGCGCGACCGTCGGCACTCGAGGAGGAGAAACCGATGCCCATCAGGGCCGTCTCGGTGCCGGCCATGATCGTCCGGACATCCGCGAAGTCGAGGTTGATCAGGCCGGGCAGCGTGATCAGGTCGGTGATCCCCTGCACGCCCTGCCGGAGGACGTCGTCGGCCACCTTGAAGGCGTCGAGCATCGAGGTCGAGCGCTCGAGCACCTCGAGCAGGCGGTCGTTCGGGATGACGATCGTGGTGTCGCAGGCGCCGCGGAGCTCCGCGATTCCCTGCTCGGCCTGGCTGCGCCGCTTCGTTCCCTCGAACTTGAATGGCGTGGTGACGATGCAGACGGTCAGCGCGCCGAGCTCCCGCGCGATCTTCGCGACGACCGGCGCCGCGCCGGAGCCGGTGCCGCCGCCCTCGCCGGCGGCGACGAAGACCATGTCGGCGCCGCGGAGCTCCTGCCGTAGCTCGTCGTAGTGCTCCTCGGCGGCGCGGCGGCCGATCTCGGGATCGGAGCCCGAGCCGAGACCCTGTGTGAGGTCGCGGCCGATGTCGATCTTCGCCGGCGCGTCGCTCGCCATGAGCGCCTGGATGTCGGTGTTGACGGCAACGAACTCGACCTGGCTGATACCGGCGTCGATCATCCGGTTGACGGCATTGATGCCCGCACCGCCGACGCCGATGACCTTGATCACCGCGAGGTACGCGGCGGTGTCGGCGCCCGCGCGATGCAGCCGGGCGGGCGACTCGGGCAGCGGCTCGACGAAGCGGGAGACGGGCGGTGGCTCCGGCATCCGGATCTCCGGCGGATCGGCAGGCGGCGGCAGCGGATCGGGATCCGGCGTCGGTGCGGGAGGCTGCGGATCGGGGGTCGGCGGCCCCGGCATGGGCTCGGGCGTGGGCGTCGGCGGCGGCGGCGTCTCGACCGCGGCCTCCTCCTCCCAGCTCGGGACGTGCTCGACACTCCGCTCCTCCGGCTCGGCCGGAGCGTCGGGAGCCGCCGTGGCGGCGTCCTCAGGCGGCGCTTCGGGAGTTTCGCCGCGCTGCTCGGCCTGCTTTTGGGCGGCCTCGGTCGCGCGGAAAAGCTCCGCTAGCGGCCCTTCACGCATGCTGGCGCGCCGACGCGCCATCGAGCACCTCCTTCGCGAGGTCACGGTACATACCGGCTGCGTCGCCCGAGGGGTCGTACTTGAGGATCGACTGCCCCTTCACCGGCGCTTCCGCGTAGCGAATGGTCTTGCGGATCTTCGTCTCGAGCACGAGGTCGCCGAAGTTCTCCTTCAGGATCTCGACCGCCTCGCGCGAGTGCAGGAGCCGCTTGTCGAACATCGTCGGCAGGATGCCCTGGATCGCGACGTTCGGGTTGAGGTTCTCGCGGATCATCGAGAGCGTGTTCTCGAGCTGGACGAGTCCGCGCAGCGAGAGGTACTCGCACTGGACGGGGACGATGACGCCCTCCGCGGCGACGAGCGCGTTGATCGTCAAGAGGCCGAGTGACGGCGGCGTGTCGATGAGGATGTAGTCGTAGCTCTCGCGGACCGGCATGAACGCCTTCTCGAGAGCGCGCTCGCGGCCGATCATCGAAGAGAGGGAGAGCTCGGCGCCGGCGAGGTCGATCGAGGAGACCCCGACGTCGATCTCGTTCGTCCGGATGATCTCGGTGAGCGGCAGCTTGTGGACGAGGACGTCGAACATCGAGCGGTCGATCTCGTCCGGGTTCCAGCCCTGCGACATCGTCAGGTTGCCCTGCGGGTCGAGGTCGATCGCCAGGACGCGCTTGCCCGCTTCGGCGAGCGCGACGCCGAGGTTGAGCGTCGTCGTCGTCTTGGCGACGCCGCCCTTCTGGTTGGCGAAAGCGATGACCCTGGCCATCGTTGGACCGTTATCCGCCGTCCGCGCGAGCGGACGCGGAATCAACCGCGTGAACGCCATCCCGGCTGACCTTTCGCATCGTCATAGGCGAGTCCTTCTCCACTAGGTTAGGCCGAATGGAGCGGAAATGGCGCGTCTTGATGGTGGTCTGCGTCGCGGTGTTCATGCTCCTCCTGGACATCACGGTAGTCAACGTCGCGCTGCCGAACATCCAGCGGGAGCTGCACACGTCGTTCACCGACCTGCAGTGGGTGGTGGACGCGTACGCGCTGACGCTCGCGGCGACGATGCTCAACGCGGGCTCGCTCGGCGACATGCTCGGCCGCAAGCGGGTCTTCCTCACCGCGATCGCGCTCTTCACCATCGCCTCTGCTTTGTGCGGCGCGGCCAACTCGCCGCTCTTCCTGATCCTCGCGCGCGGCGCGCAGGGAATCGGCGGCGCCGGGATGTTCGCCGTCTCGCTCGCGATCATCTCGCAGGAGTTCCACGGGAGGGAACGCGGCACGGCGTTCGGGATCTGGGGCGCGACGGTCGGCTTGGCCGTGGCGATCGGGCCGCTCGTCGGCGGCGCGCTCACGACCTACGCGGGCTGGCGCTGGATCTTCTTCGTCAACGTGCCGATCGGCGTGGCCGTCGTCGCGGGCGGCCTGCGCGCGCTGCGTGAGACGCGGAACGAGGAGCACGGCGGCTTCGACCTGCCGGGGCTGGTGACGCTCTCGGCCGGGTTGTTCGCGCTCGTGATCGGGCTGTTCCGCGGCGCCGACTGGCGCTGGTCGAGCGGGCGAATCATCGGCGTGTTCGCGGCGGCCGCCGTGCTGCTCGTTGCCTTCGGCGCGATCGAGTCGCGGCAGGAGGCGCCGATGTTCGACTTCAGTCTTTTCCGCGTGCCGACGTTCACCGGCGCGCAGATCACGGCGTTCGCGATCTCGGCGGGGATGTTCGCGCAGTTCCTCTTCCTGCCGCTGTACCTCGAGTCGGTGCTCGGCTACTCGGCGGTCAAGACGGGCGTCATCTTCCTGCCGCTCTCGCTCGTCTCGTTCGTCGTCGCCCCGATCGCGGGACGGCTTTCGGCGCGCTTCCCGGTGCGGTACTTCCTCGGCGGCGGGCTGGCCGTCGTCGGCGTCTCGCTGTTGTTGATGCACGGGCTGACGCTCTCCTCGACGGCATCGGCGCTCATCCCGGGCTTCGTCGTGGGCGGGATCGGGATCGGGATGGTCAACGCGCCGCTCGCGGCGACGGCCGTGAGCGTCGTCGAGCCGCGACGCGCCGGCATGGCGTCGGGGATCAACAACACGTTCCGCCAGGTCGGGATCGCGACCGGCATCGCCGCGCTGGGCGCGATCTTCCAGAGCCGGATCGCCTCATATCTCGCCGGCGCTTTTGCGCAGGCGGCGAAGGGCCTCCACGTCTCGTCGCCGCAGGCCATTGCGTCCGGAGATGTGCGGTACCCAGCCGACAGGGCCGCTTTCATCTACGGCATGAACTCGATCCTCTTCGTCGCTGCGTTCGTCCTGTTCGCGGGCGCGATCCTCGCCTTCCTGCTCGTGCGGGAGAAGGACTTCGTCGCGAGCGGGCCGGCGGTCGAAGCCGCCGCGGGCTAGACCTCGAGCGGCGCGCCGCGCTCGGCCAGGGCGAGCGCCTCCGCCGCCGCGCGGGCGCGCGGATCGCGCTCGACCTCGGCCCACTCTGTTGCTTCGCGGACGAGCTCGCGCAGCTCGGCGAGCAGCGACGGCGTGTCGGCGTTCTCGCGCTCGAGCGCCTCGATCCGCTCGAGCCGGGCCAGCACCGCGCGTGCCTCGTCCATCCCTCGAAGCTAGGGCGCAAACCGTCGCGTGTCTGTCGCGGCTAGCTCGCGCGACGTTGGAGATCCCGCACTGGCGCGGGTCCGCCGAGCAGCGTCTCGTCGAGCTCGCGAATTAGCGCGGCGCGATCGCCGGAGAGGAGCACGGCAACAAGGAGGCGGCGCAGCAGCTCGCAGTCGGGCTCCCGCAAGCGCTCGGCAAGGAGCGCCCGCTCGTCCGGCGTCGCGCCGAGTAGCGCGGCGCCGCGCATCGCTGCGGCCCAAGTCCCATCGCCCTCGCCGAGCGCGGCCTCGAGCGCGTGCCGGAGCTGCTCGCCGCGGAAAGGCTCCGGCTGGAAGAGCGACAGCTCCCAGCGGTCGAGCGCGTCGCCGAGCCGCGCGTCGTCGTCGGCGGTACCGAGCCGGACACGCAGGTCGGCGGCGACCGAGGCGCGGAACGGGTCGAGGCGGCTCGGCTCGCCGGGCGGCGCCGTCGCCGCGATCGGCAGGACGGGGCGAATCCCGAATGGTCGCCAGTCGAGCCGCTCGAACAAGACAGGCCCGGCTGCGACCGGCGCCGAGGTCGCAAGGCGGATCGCCGTCACCGCGTCCGCGAGCTCGCCCGGCGCGTCGGGCGCTTCCGACGTTCCCGCGGGAAGCGAGCGCTCGAGCTCGAGCACGGCAAGGCGATCGACCTCGCGCCCGAAGTCGCGTGGCAGCAGGCCGCCGGCCTCCGGCCACATCGCAGCGAGCTCGCCGGTCGCGGCTGCGCGGACGCGAATCCCGTCGCCGAGCTCGATCTGCTGGCCGACGCTCAGCCCCACGAGCGGCGCGACGGCGCCGTACGAGTGGCCATCGCCGAACAGCGAGTCCTCGAGCTCCTCGTACGCGTGCCTGAAGGCGGTGTCGTCCCAGTCGAAGCCGCCGCAGCCTTCGGCGGTGCGGACGAGAAGAGGGACGAGGACGCTGCGATAGACCGCGCGGCGCCCGTCCCCGCCGGGGTCATGGGCCGCAGCGAAGATCCGCGCGGCCGGCTCGCGCTGCAGATCCGAGATCGCGTCCTGGACGTCCAATCGCTCGAAGAGCCGCTCGGCGCGCGCCTCGACGAAGCCGCGCACAAGCGGGCGGTACTCGTAGAGCGTCGGACGCCCGTACGAGCCGTGCTCCTCGAACGCAAACGGCAGGTCGCTGCCGCCGTCGAGCTCGCCGACAAAAACGGCGAAGGCGCCGAGGCAGAAGCGTTGCAAGGTGTCGTGAAGGTGCGGCGAGCGCATCGCAACGGACCTCCTACGACGCGGGCTGGTTGCCTCCTACCTGGCAGCCATGGCACCAGTACGCGGTGCGAGCGTTGTCGCCCTGCGGCGCTGAGCGGATGACGGCGCCACAACGGGGGCAGGCGCGACCCGCGCGGCGATAGACGCGCCGGAGCGGCCGCGCTCCTTCGACGCTCGCGGCCATCAGCCGGTGCGCCGCCTCGAGCACCGCGGCGAGGTCGTCGTCGGAGACGTCGGCGAGCACCCGCCACGGCGAGACGCGCGCCTCCCAGAGAGCCTCGGCCTTCCAGATGTTCCCGATGCCCGCCACGAGCCGCTGGTCGAGGAGAGCGTCGCCGATCTCCCGACTCTGATCGATGGAGCGGAAACGAACGAGATCGGGCACTTTCCGGACGATGTCCGGCACAGAACTGCCCAGGTGACAACTTGTCACAAGCTCCAAGACCGGCCCGTTCCAGAGGACTGCCTCGTGCTCGGCGCCGCGCAGGACGAGCCACGGTTTCCCGGCCCGCTTCGCGCCACGCTGTACGACGCGCCAGCGGCCGTTCATTCGCAGGTGACTGCGGAGAACGAGCCCGTCCTCGAAGGTGAGCAAGAGGTTCTTGCCCTCCGCATCGACCGCTTCGAGCCGTTTCCCGTCGAGCCGCGGAGCAAGTCCCTTCACCGCGGCGCGCGGATGCGGCGTCTCCACCTCCACCCGCTGCCCGACGAGCACTTGGAGGCGCGCAGCCACGCGATGAAGCGAATCACCTTCAGGCATGCGGGGAAGCCTACGATTCGGGTATGAGCAAGCCGTTCATCGGAGTTCGGTGGTGGCTCGGGATCGCGTTCGCGGTCGTCGCCGCGACGTCGACGGCGATCGTCGTCTCCCAGTTCTCCGATCGCTCCGAGAACGCGTTCCGGCGCCACGGCGAGCAACTGGCGCTCAAAGACGCGCACCGAGCCGCCAACCGGACGCCCGGGCAGCTCGGCCGCGGCATCCGGGTCTTCCACTCGGCTGCCGGCGCGAAGTCGCAGCTCGAGCGCGAGGCGATTGCCTCGGCGCTCGCCGGCAGCCAGTTCAGCCGCGGGACGACCGACGGAGGCGTCTATGTCGCGGCGATCCCGTACCGGGGTAGCGCGCTCGTCGCGGTCGCCCGGATTCCCGACGTCGCCGAGGCCATCGACACGGTCAACGGCGAGGCGTTCCGTGCCGGCGTGATCGCCGGCGTAATCGGCGTCATCGTCGGGCTCCTCCTCGCCCAGTTGATCGCGCTGCGGCTCCGGCGACTGACCGTCGCCGCCGAGGCAATCGCCTCGGGCGACTTCGAGACGCCGCTCCACTACCGCTTCCGCGACGAGTTCGGCGCACTCGCCCAGAGCTTCGACCGCATGCGCCGCCAGCTCCGCCGCTCGTTCCGCCGCCTCGAGGCCGAGCGCGACCGCCTGCAGCTCCTCCTCGAGCGGCTGCACGAGGGCGTGCTGACGATCGACCAGGATCTCGTCGTCCACTACGCGAACGCCGAGGCGCGCCGGCTGCTCGGCGGGCGACTCGCGGAGGGTGAGCAGCTGCCAGAGCCGTGGGCGGGATTCGCGCTGCGGGAGTTCGCGCAGAGCCTCTTCGACGAGCGCGCGACGCCGGCCCAGGTTCACGTGACGCCGGACGAGGATCACGCGTACGGCGTGGTCGGCATCCCATCCCAGCCCGAGACGGATTGGGCGCTCGTCGTGATCGACGACCTCACCGAGCAGGAGCGGCGCGAGCTCGCCGAGCGGGAGTTCGTCTCGAACGCGGCGCACGAGCTGCGCACGCCCTTGACGACGATCATCGGCGCCGTCGAGCTGCTGCAGGCGGGCGCGAAGGAGGATCCGGCCGAGCGCGACCGCTTCCTCGCCCACATCGAGCGCGAGTCGGGCCGGCTGGCGCGGCTGGCGCGGGCGATGCTGACGCTCGCGCGGGCGCACTCCGGCCAGGAAACGCCGCGGGCCGAGGCGGTCGAGATCGGACCGCTGTTGCGCGAGGTCGCCGCCGAGCTCCGTCCGCACGACGGCGTCTCCATCGACGTCGAGGCGCCGGCCGGCCTCGCGGTCGAAGCGAACCCCGATCTGCTCGAACAGGCGCTCCGCAATCTCGGCGAGAACGCCGCGAAGCACACCGCCCGTGGCGCGGTCGTCCTCCGCGCACATGCCCACGGCACCGGCGTGATCATCGAAGTGGAGGATTCCGGCCCCGGCATCAAGCCGGAGGTGCAGCGGCATGTCTACGACCGCTTCTACCGCGGCGAGCGCGACGCGGACGGCTTCGGGCTCGGCCTCGCGATCGTCCGCGAGTCGGTGCGCACCCTCGGTGGCCGCATCGAGCTCGAGTCCTCGCCCGGCGAGGGAACCGTCTTCCGGATCGTCCTCGCTCGCGCTCGGGTGCGGGAGCAGGTGCCGGCTTGAACGGCGCGCCGCACAAGATCCTGCTGGTGGACGACGACGCCGGCGTCCGCGACGTCGTGGCCTTCACGCTGCGGCGCGAGGGCTTCGAGGTCGACGAGGAGCGGGACGGGCCCGGCGCGCTCGAGTCGGGACGCTCCGGCCGCTATTCCCTCGTCGTCCTCGATGTGATGCTGCCCGGGCTCTCCGGCGCCGAGGTCTGCCGCGCGCTGCGCGCCGAGAGCGACGTCCCGATCCTGATGCTCACCGCGCGCGACGCCGAGGCAGACCGCGTCCTCGGTCTCGAGCTCGGCGCCGACGACTACGTGACGAAGCCGTTCTCGAGCGCCGAGCTGCTCAGCCGCGTTCGCGCGATCCTGCGGCGCCGCGAGCTCGACCGCGCCGGCGGCAGCGGGACGGTGCGCGAGCTAGGCGGGCTCAAGATCGACCTCGGCCGACACGAGGTGCTCGTCGACGGCGAGCGCGTTCACCTCACCCTGTCGGAGTTCAAGGTGCTCTCGCTCCTCGCCGAGCGGCCCGACGCAGTCATCTCCCGCCGCGAGCTCATGCAGCACCTCTGGGCGAGCGAATACGTCGGGGACGAGCACGCGTGCGAGGTGCACATCTCCAACCTGCGGCGAAAGATCGAGCGCGACCCGGCCCAGCCCGAGCGCCTGCTGACGGTGCGCGGCTCGGGATACAAGCTCGTGCCCGCGTGATCGCGAAGCTGATCCAGGCGCCGATGGCGGGCGTCCAGCCGCCGGAGCTCGCGATCGCGGTCTCGCGCGCGGGCGCGCTCGGGTCGATCGCCGGCGCGGTGCTCAAGCCGGACAAGCTGCGCGAGACGATCCGCGCCGTGCGGTCCGCCCTCGGGGAGCTGCCGTTCGCGGTCAACCTCTTTGCGCCTCCCTACTCGTCCGACGCCTCATTCGAAGTCGTGCTCGAGGAGCGGCCACCGGTCTTCTCCTACACGTTCGCGCCGGTGGATCCGGCCCCGTTCCGCGAGCGCGGGATCACGGTGCTCGGCACTGCGACCACGGCGGCCGAAGCGCAGGCATTGGACGTCGACGCTGTTGTCGTCCAGGGAGCCGAGGCCGGCGGGCACCGTGGTTCTTTCCTCGGCGACGAGCTCGTCCCGCTGGCCGAGCTGGTTCCGGCCTGCGTGGGCGCCGTCCCTGTGATCGCGGCCGGCGGGATCGCGACCCGCGAGGACGTACGGGCCGCGCTCGAGCTCGGCGCCGCGGGCGTGCAGGTCGGGACGGCGTTCCTGTTCACGCCCGAGTGCGGCGCCCGTCGCGAGCATCTCGCGGCCCTGCACGCGTACGAGAGCGTCGTGACGGACGCCTACACCGGCCGCGCGGCGCGCATGGCGCGGACGCCCGTGATCGACGAGCTGCTCGCCGGGCCGCCACCGCTCCCGTTCCCCGAGCAGCGCGCGGTGTCGGCGCAGGTCGGGCCGCTCTACCTCGGCGGGACGGGCGCACCGCGGGCCAGGGAGATGCCGGCGGCCGAGCTCGTCCGCGAGCTACTCGACGATTGACCCCGGTGCGCGCGGGCACCACTCCGCCATGAAGAAGCTTCTCGACTGGTGGAGAGAGCGGAAGTACGAGCGGGAGCAGGAAGCGCTCGCGCTCGAGGAGACAATGCGCGCCGACGACGTCGAAGACGCGGAAGCTCCGAAGGAGACGTACCTCTCGCAGGGCCGCGACTAGAAGACGATGCGCTCGCCTGGGTCAATGCTCGGGGATGTCACCCGAGGCTAGGAGGCGGGTCGAATCGAGGCGAGCGCGTTCAGGACGGCAGCACGGTCACGCGCTGGGGCGGAACGACCGCTCCAGTACGCGACTGAGTAGAACTGGCGGCGGAGGCGCAGATAGCCCCAGCGATAGCCGAGACGTCCATCCTTGAGGCGCTCTCGAAACCACGGTTGGTGAAGACTTAGGGGCAGGTGTATCCGCAACGCCGACGGAGGGGGACCGAGTCCGATTCCCAGCCACCGCTGGAACCGGAGCGCAACTTTGCCCGCAGGCGGCCCGCTGGACGAGACTCGCGACCACTTGGCAAAGCCTCCCCCGCCGTAATGCGCACCTGGGTCATCGGTTGCCAGGACACCGATGACCGGTGCGCGGGTGCCCACCATGTGGCCGCCGCCTCGAATCTCATATCGGCCGAAGCTCCGAGGAATCGTGACCGCGAGCGTTCCAATGCGTACTGAGGTTCCAGACCGGTCGGGTGCTTTCCCTTCGCCGGTGCCCCCTGGCGCAAGGACGATCACCGCCGCAAGTACAGGAACGACACTGAGCAAGCGCCCGAGTGGCCTCATCTCATCCTGTTATACGTCACTGACGCCAGGACCGTCACGTGGGCGAGCAGTTGCTCTCATTCGAACTCGGCCGGAGGCTAAGACTCGCGCAGCGGGCTTAGCCGCAGGCTCTCCCGCTCCCCGGCGCGCGCCGCAGGTGCCCGCCGCGGCGGGCAACGAGTTCTCAGCACGGAGGCGCGGAAGACCGCGCTCTTCCGCGCCGGAGTTCCTTCATCTCGCGTGAAGAGCGAGGCTCTTCACGCGCGCAAGACGGCGCGGCGCGGCCCGGCGAGGAAGCCGGCCTCGACAAGTAGCGGCATCACGTCTGTCTCGATCACCGGCTCGCTGTCGAAGCGCTCGACCGCGAGCCGCTTCGCTCCTCCCTGCTTCACGAACGCGACGAGCGCCGCGAGCGCCGGGCGCAGCCATTCGTCGTCTGGCTCGCGGAGCGGGACGAGCGAACGGCCGCCGCGCTCGACGAACAGCGCGGGCTCGCCGCCGAGCAGGACGACGTGTGCGCCGGCGACGCGTGCCGCCCGAGCGCCGGACCGCTTCGGCCACGGCAGGACGCCGCCATACGGCTGCGCCGGATCGGCAGCGGCCAGGACGAGCGGCTCAGCCTCGTCTCCCTCGCGAGGCCGCAGCTCGCGCAGCCTCTCGACCGCTCCGCCGAGCGCGAACTGCGCGCCGCCGAGTCCTTCCACGAAGTAGCCGCGCCGGCAGGAGCCGAGCGTCTCGAGCACCTTCAATTCGCCATAGACCGCGCCGTAGCCGCCGGGGATTCCCTCGGCGCGGACCGAGTCCCGCGTCACGATGCCGTGCCGCTCGAGCAGCAGCTCCGCGAGCGCGCGACGGTCCGGCTCAGCGCCCGCGAAAAGCCCCGCCGCGAGCGACCAGCGCCCCTGTGTCGCGGTCGGCCGGTGCGCGCGAGCGCGGGAAAAACGCCGCGCGCGGCGGTCCGGGCGCGGCGCCTGGTAGCGGCGCTCGGCGCGGAGTGGCGACCAGGAGTCGTTCGTCACCTCGCCGCTCCAGACGAGATCCCAGAGCGCCGGCAGCGCGACGGCGACGTCGAGCCCGGTCGCCGCGAGAAGCCCGTCCCAGAAGAGCGCGCCGCCGGCGAGCGCGGCGCGGATCGCGTCGTGAACGTCTCCCTCCGGAGCCGGCGCCGCCGCCGGCCGGCCGAGCAGAGCCGCGTCCTCCCGGAACAGGACGGCGACACGATCCAGGCCCGCTCCGACCCAGACGAGCTCGCCGGAGGCGCAGAGCTGGTCGAGCTGCTCCGGCCGGTAACCAGGCACCCGGCGCGGCAGTAGCTCCGACTCCCAGAGCGCGACGGGCAGCGCGAGCGCCTGTAGCGGGATGAGCGCCTCGCGCAGCGACGCGCGCCGCCCGATTCCGTGCCAGCTCGGCAGGAAGCGGCCGAGCGCCGCCTGCTCCACCGGCTCGACCTCGCGCCGCAGGGCGGCGAGCGAGGCACGGCGCAGGCGGCGCAGGACGTCGGGATCGCACCACTCCCGCTCCGTCCCGCCGGGCCGGAGCTCGCCCCGGACGAGCTTCTCCGCGCGCTCGAGCTCGCGCAGCTCCGCCTCGATGTCGACGCCGAGCCACGCGGATACCTCGCCCGTCGTGAACGGCCCGCGCCCGCGCGCGTACCGCGCCACGAGCGAGCGGAGCGCGTCCGCCACCGGCTCGAGGAACACGTCGGGGAGACCGGACGGGGGCATCAGCCCGAGCGCATCGCGATAACGGCCGGCATCCTCCGCCGCGATGAGCCGCTCCTCGCCGGCGATGCGCACCCGGATCGCGCGGCGCTCGGCCTCGAGGATCGCCGCGTGGGACTCGTCGAACTCCCCCACCCGCAGATCGCCGCGCAAGCGCAGCAAGTCGTGCAAAGCCTCGGAGTCGCGCGGGAACGGCCGCAGCGACGACTCGACCTCCGCCAGCGCGTCGGAGTCGATCAGCTCGCGCAGCTCCTCTTGCCCGAGCAGCTCCCGCAGCAGGTCGCGGTCGAGCGAGAGCGCCTGCGCACGCCGCTCCGCCGGCGGCGTGTCGTCCTCGTACATGTACGTCGCGATGTAGTCGAAGAGAAGCGAGGAGGCGAACGGCGACGCGCTTGCGGTCTCGACGTCGACGAGATCGAGCTCACGCGCGCGGAGCCGGCCGAGCAGCCGCTTCAGCGCGGGAAGATCGAAAACGTCCTGCAGGCACTCCCGGTAGGTCTCGAGGACGATCGGGAAGCTCGAGTACTTGCGCGCGACCTGGAGGAGCCCTTGCGCCTTGAGCCGCTGCTGCCAGAGCGGCGTGCGCTCGCCCGGACGGCGACGCGGGATCAGCAGAGCGCGCGCGGCGTTCTCGCGGAAGCGCGCGCCGAACAGCGCGGTCTGCCCCACCTCGGCAAGCACGAGATCCTCGAGCTCGTCGGGATCGAGGATGAGCAGGTCGGTCGCCGGCGGCGAATCGGCCTCGGGCAAGTGGAACGCGATCCCGTCGTCCGACCAGATCGACTGCACCTCGAGGCCGAGCGACTCGCGCAGCCGCGCGCCGACCGCCATGGCCCACGGCGCGTGCACCCGCGCCCCGAACGGCGTGAGGATGCAGATCCGCCAGTCGCCGATCTCGTCGCGGAAGCGCTCGACGACAACCGTGCGGTCGGACGGGACGGCGCCCGTCGCGCGCTCCTGCTCACGGAGAAAGGCGATCAGATTCTTCTGCGCGCGCTCGTCGAGATCCGCGACGGTCGGATCCTGCTGCGCGAGCAGCTCGCGTGAGAAGCGGCCGATCGCCTCGCCGAGCTCGTACGGGCGGCCGACGCCCTCGCCCTTCCAGAACGGGATCGAGCCGGGAACTCCCGGCGCCGGCGAGACGAGGACGCGGTCGCGAGTGATCTCTTCGATCCGCCACGACGAGGCGCCGAGGACGATCACCTGCCCCGCGCGCGCCTCGTAGACCATCTCCTCGTCGAGCTCGCCGACGCGGCTCGCGGGCTCGACGCCGGCGACGAAGACGCCGAAGAGGCCGCGGTCTGGAATCGTGCCCGCGTTCGTCACCGCGAGCCGCCTCGAGCCCGGCCGGCCACGGATCACGCCGGCCGTGCGATCCCAGACGATGCGCGGCCGCAGCTCGGCGAACTCGTCCGACGGGTAGCGGCCGGCGAGCATGTCGAGGACGTTCTCGAGCTGCGCGCGCGAGAGCTCGGCGAACGGATAGGCGCGGCGGACGAGCTCGTGCAGCTCCCCGACCTCGATCTCCTCGTCGGCGCAGATCGCGACGATCTGTTGCGCGAGGACGTCCAAAGGATTGCGCGGGATCTGGGTCTCCTCGATCGCGCCGGCGCGCATCCGCTGCGCGACCACGGCGGACTCGAGCAGGTCGGCGCGGAACTTCGGGAAGATCCGCCCGCGCGAGACCTCGCCGAGCGAGTGGCCGGCGCGACCGATCCGCTGCAGCCCCCGCGCGACCGACTTCGGCGACTCGACCTGGATGACGAGGTCGACCGCGCCCATGTCGATGCCGAGCTCGAGCGACGAGGTGGCGACAAGGCACGGGATCCGGCCCGCCTTGAGGTCTTCCTCGATCACGGTGCGCTGCTCGCGCGCCAAGGAGCCGTGATGCGCCCGGGCGATTTCCTCCTCGGCGGCTTCGTTCAGCCGCAGCGCGAGCCGCTCGGCAAGGCGGCGGTTGTTGACGAAGACGATCGTCGAGCGGTGCGCGCGAACGAGCTCGACGAGCGCCGGGTAGATCGACGGCCAGATCGAGCGCGTCTCCCAGCCTTCCTCCCTGCTCTCGCCCGGCTCGCGCATGTCCTCGACCGGGACGACGACCTCGAGGTCGAGCTCCTTCGCCACGCCGGCGTCGACGAGCTCGATCGGACGTCCGCCACCGACGAAGCGGCCGATCTCCTCGAGCGGGCGCTGCGTCGCCGAGAGGCCGATCCGCTGGACGGGTTGCGCCGCGAGCGCCTCCAGCCGCTCCACCGAGAGCGCCAGATGCGCGCCGCGCTTCGTGCCGGCGACCGCGTGCACCTCGTCGAGGATCAGCGTGTCGACGCTGCGCAGCATCTCCCGCGCGCGCGAGGTCAGAAGGAGAAACAGCGACTCGGGAGTCGTGATCAGGACGTCGGGCGGCTCGCGCAGCATCGCGGCGCGCTCCTTCTGCGGCGTGTCGCCGGTGCGGACGGCGATGCGCAGCTCCGAGCGAAGGCCGGCGAGCGGGCCGCGCAGGTTCCGCTCGATGTCGTAGTTGAGCGCCTTGAGCGGTGAGACGTAGAGAACGCGCAGCCCCTGCCCGGGCGTAGGCGTCAGCCGGTCGATCGCGGAGAGGAACGCCGCGAGCGTTTTCCCGGAGCCCGTCGGCGCCTGGATGAGAACGCTCTTGCCGCTCGCGATGACGGGCCAGCCCTTCTCCTGAGCGGGAGTCGGGGCGGCGAAGTTGCGCTCGAACCAGTCCCTCGTCTCCGGCCGGAACACCTCGAGCGCCTCCATCGTTCGAGCATAGCTCCGGAACGTGCGTTCGCTCGCCCTAACGAGATCCGAACGTTATTTCCGCGGGGCCGCGTGGAAGAAGCGGCGGGATGACGAGGCTGCGGTGGTTGGGGGTGGCTGTCTGTGGCGTCCTGTTGCTCGCCGGTCCGGCGACGGCCGGAAAGCACCAGAAGCACCATGGGATCAAGACGCGCTTCGTCAACTACGGGCTGGCGCAGACGCCCGGCGTTTCGTGCCCCGGCTCCTCGAAGTGCTCGAACATCGCCGCCGAGCCGGCAATCCGCGCCGATGCGACGGGCCTGTTCTACGCCTCGTCGGAGAACAGCCTCGGCAACGGCACAGAAGCGTGGCGCTCGGCCGACAACGGCCGGCACTATGCGGCGCTCGACTCCCCGAACCAGGTCTCGAGCTCGAATACGAGCGGCTTCGCGCCGGGCGGCGGCGATACCGATCTGGCGGTGGCGACGGCGAAGAACTCGTCCCACTCCTACAACGTCTACGTCGCGAGCCTCTATCTCGCCAGCGTGGGAGTCGCGACCTCGGCCGACCGCGGCAAGACGTGGTCGTTCAATCCGGTCGGCGCGGATGTGGGCGGGGCGGACGACCGCGAGTGGATCGCGGCCGACGGCGCGTCCAAGGTCTGCGTCTCGTACCACGACGGCGAGCAGAACATCGACGTCAACTGCTCGACCGACGCCGGCGGCACCTTCACCCAGCTCGCGAGCGCGATCGACACGAGCCACGCCTTCCAGATCGGGAACAACGAGATCGGCAACCTCGCGATCGACCCGAAGACGCACGACATCTTCCAGACCTACTCCTCGATCACGACCGCGCAGGAGACGGCGTGCGCGCCGCAGCTCGGCGTCTCGGCCGGGACGTGCGGCTACCACGGCGTCTACATGGCGGTCTCGACGGACGGCGGCTCGAGCTTCACCGACTACCCGGTCTACGTGAACAAGAAGGCGACCGTCGACTACGGGCACCAGTTCGTGAACGTCTCCGTCGACAGCGCTGGGAACGTCTACTCCGTCTACACCGACGACCACCACGTCTACTACTCGTTCTCCACGGATCACGGCAAGAAGTGGAGCGGCCCGTACCTGATCACGACCACCAGCGGCACGCAGATCTTCCCGTGGTCGACCGCAGGAGACGCCGGCAAGCTCGACGTCGTCTACTACCAGACGTCCTTCTACGACTCGAAGCAGGTGCCGGACACGTATCCGAACAAGGCGACGTGGACGGTCGGCCTCGCGCAGAACCTCCACGCGCTCAAGCCGGGCTCGAAATGGAACCGGTTCACGGCCTCGCCCGTCATCCACAAGGGCGGCGTCTGCGAGTCGGGCGTGACGTGCACCGGCAACCGTGACCTCTTCGACGACTTCGGCGTCGCCGCGAGCCCCGTCACCGGACTCGCCTCGATCGTCTACAGCGACGACCAGTGGGCGAAGAACGGGCAGACGAACCCGAACTGCACAGCGCAGTCGGGCTCGAACAGCAGTACGTGCGACCACACGGCGATCGCCACCCAGATCTCCGGGCGCCGGATCTTCGCGAAATAGCTCGACTCGCCGTCGGCGACGTTTACGCTCCTCCCATGCTGGGACGCGAAGAGCGGAAGGTCGTCACGATCCTCTTCACCGACCTCGTGGGCTCGACGGCGATGGCCGAAGGACGCGACCCCGAGGACGTGCGCGCGATCCTGACGCCGTACTACACGCGGTTGCGCGAGCAGATCGAGCAGCGCGGCGGCACGGTGGAGAAGTTCATCGGCGACGCGGTAATGGCGGTGTTCGGCGCTCCGGTCGCCCACGAGGACGACCCGATCCGCGCGGTGCTCGCCGCGCTCGCGATCCGCGACTCGATCGGCGAGGAGCTGCAGATCCGCACCGCCGTCAACACCGGCGAGGCGCTCGTCGCGCTCGACGCGGACCCGGCCGCCGGCGAGGCGTTCGTCTCGGGCGACGTCGTGAACACGACCGCGCGCCTCCAGTCGGCGGCGCCGGTCAACGGCATCCTCGTCGGCGAGGCGACGTGGCGGGCGACGCGGCACGTCGTGGACTACCGCGACGCCGCGCCGGTCGAGGCGAAAGGGAAGTCGCAGCCGGTGCCGGTCTGGGAAGTCCTCGCCGCGCACTCCCGCCTCGGCACCGACGTCGAGCAGGTGCACCCCTCGAAGCTCGTCGGGCGGGAGCGGGAGCTGTTCATGCTCGAGGACGCCCTCGCCCGCTGCCGGAGCGAGCAGACGGCGCAGCTCGTCACGCTCGTCGGCGTCCCCGGCATCGGCAAGAGCCGCCTCGTCGCCGAGCTGCTGACGCGGCTCGACGAGTCGCCCGACCTCTACTGGTGGCGGCAGGGCCGCTCGCTCCCCTACGGCGAGAGCCGCAGCGTCTGGGCGCTCGGCGAGATCGTCAAGGCGCAGGCGGGGATCCTGGAGACGGACGACGCCGAAACCGTCCACGGGAAGCTCGACGCGATGCTCGGGGAGCTGTTCCCCGACCACGAGGAGCGCCGCTGGATCGGCGAGAACACGCACGTGCTGGCGGGCGTCGGCGGCCGCGGGGACGAGTCGAGCGACCGTCGCACCGAGACGTTCGCCGCCTGGCGGCGCCTGTTCGAGGCACTCGCCGAGCTGCGCCCGCTCGTCCTCGTCTTCGAGGACCTCCACTGGGCCGACGACACGCTCCTCGACTTCGTCGACCATCTCGCCGAGTGGGTGTCCGGCGTGCCGCTCCTGATCGTCGGCACGGCGCGGCCCGAGCTGCTCGACCGGCGGCCCGGCTGGGGAGGCGGCAAGCGGAACGCGACCACGCTCTCGATCTCGCCCCTCTCCGAGGCGGAGACGGCGAAGCTGCTCGCGGCGGTGCTCGACCGCGCCGTCCTCGACGCCGAGACGCAGCAGGCGGTGCTCCGCCGCGCCGAGGGAAATCCGCTCTACGCCGCCGAGTACGCGCGGATGCTCGCCGACCACGAGGGCGGCGACCTGCCGCTGCCGGAGACGGTGCAGGGCCTGATCGCGGCGCGGATCGACGGGCTGCCGGCCGAGGAGAAGGCGCTCCTCCAGGACGCCTCGGTGCTCGGCAAGGTCTTCTGGCCCGGCGCGCTCGGCTCGCCGTCCGACGACCTGCTGCACGCGCTCGAGCGCCGCGAGTTCGTCCGGCGCGACAGGCGCTCGGCCGTGGCCGGCGAGACGCAGTACGCCTTCCTCCACCTGCTCGTCCGCGACGTCGCCTACGGCCAGATCCCGCGCGTCCGCCGGATGGAGAAGCACGCCGCCGCCGCCGAGTGGCTGGAGGGGCTGTCGCCCGACCGCAGCGAGGACCGGGCCGAGATGCTCGCGCACCACTACCGCGAGGCGCTGCGCCTCGCGGAGGCGTCCGGCTCGGACACCGAGCCGTTCCGCGCGCCGGCGCTGGCCGCGCTCACGGACGCGTCCGAGCGCGCAGCGGCGCTCGGCTCGTGGTCTTCGGCCGCGGAGCTCGCCGCCGAAGCGCTCGTACTGACGCCGGAGGACGATCCGCGGCGACCGGAGTTGCAGCTTCGCCTCGCGCGCGGCAAAGCCTTCGGCACCGACGCCGACATCGACATTCCGCTCGCCGAGTCCGCGCGCGACGCGTTCCTCGCGCAAGGTCGACCGGAGGACGCCGCCGAGACCGAGGCATTCCTCGCTTGGGCGACGTGGTGGACCGGGGACGGCGAAGGCGCGCGGGCGCACGCGGCCGCCTCCCTCGAGCTCGCGCGCGACCTGCCGACGTCCTTCGCGAAGACCTTTGCCTACGCGCGCGCCGCCCGGCTGGAAGGCATCGGCGGCGACCCGGACCGAGGCGTCGCACTCGCGGACGAGACACTCGCCATGGCCGAGGAGCTCGACAGCGACGAGTTGCGCTCCGATGCGCTCAACTCCCGCGGCATCTCGAAGGGCAAGCTCGGCGACGAGGACGGGATCGACGACTTGAGGCGCAGCATCGAGCTCGCGGACGCCTCGAACAGCGTCCAACAGATGGCGACCGCGCGGAACAACCTCGCCTCGAACCTCGCCAGCTTCGGCCGGCTCCACGAGTCGATGGCCACTTGCCAGGAGGCTCGCGACCTCGGCCTGCGATTCGGCAGTCGCGCCGCCGCGCAGTGGCCCGCGATGCAGCTCGTCCAGAACAAGATGATCCACGGGGATCCGACCGCGCTGGCCGACGCCGAGGAGCTGCTCGCCGAGGCCAGTCCGAACAGCCAGGTTCACGTCGCCCTCTCGACCGCGAAGGGCAACATGCTCGCAATGCTGGGACGCTTCGCCGAGGGCGAGCCGCTCATCGAGGAGGGCCTGGCCGGCGCGCGGCTCGCACGGGATGCGCAGGCTTTGGCGCCGGCGCTCGCGGCGAAGCTGGCCCTATACCTCCTCAGCGGGCGGCAAGACGACGCGAACGCCGTCGCCGACGAGTTCGTCGCGAGCCCGAGCCTTCTCGAGCCCAGCTTCATCGGCGACATCGCGCTCCAGCTGGTCGAGCTCGGGCGCGAGGCGGAGTGGCTTGCCGTCTCGCAAGGATTCCGCCGGACGCCGTGGGCCGACGCGGGCGATGCCGCCGCCCAGGGCGACTTCGTGCGCGCCGCCGAGATCTACGAGGAGATCGGCGCCCAGCTGAGCCGCGCGTGGGCTCTCCTCCTCGCAGCGGAGCGCGGCGACCTCGCCCAACTCGAGCCGGCGCGGGCGTTCTTCGCGAAACTCGGCGCGACGCCGTTCCTCGCCCGTTGCGACGCCGTGCTGGCTGCGTCCGCGTAACTAGGATCAGGCCGTGCCCGAGGCGCTCTGGTTCACGGACGACGAAGAGGCGTGCCGGCTGCTCGCCGAGGATCCGTTCGCGCTGCTCGTCGGCTTCGCGCTCGACCAGCAGATCACGGTGCAGCAGGCGTTCCTCGGCCCGCTGCGGCTGAAAGAGCGGCTGGGAACGCTCGAGCCGAGCGCCGTCGCGTCCGCCGACCTCCAGCCGATCTTCCGGGAGAAGCCCGCGATCCACCGTTTCCCCGGCTCGATGGCCGAGCGGGTACGCGATCTCGCCGCGACCGTCACGGAGGACTACGGCGGCGACGCCTCCCGTCTCTGGACGGAGGCTGCGGACGGCGCCGACCTGCGCAAGCGGATCGCCGCGCTGCCCGGCTTCGGCGAGATGAAGATCAAGTCGCTCGGCGCCGTGCTCGCCAACCGGTTCGGCGTGGCGGCGGCCCGCGAGCTCGTGCCGAGCCATCCGACGCTGGGCGACGTCGACTCACCGCAGGCGCTCGCCGACTACCAGGCCGCCAAACGAGCCCACAAAGCAGCGTGGACGGCGTCGAAGTCCGCACGCTGACCGACGGCGGGCAACCGGCGGAGGACACCGCCAACGCCCTCGCCGCCTTTGTCGCCGCCGCCGAGAAGACCCTCGAGGTCGCCGTCTACGACGTCAACCTGCCCGCCCCCGTCGGCACGATCGTCCATGACGCGTTCGCCGCCGCGAACGACCGCGGCGTCGCGATCCGCCTCGCCTACAACGTCGACTACCGGAAGGACACGCCACCGGTCCCGCCGCCGCCGCAGACGGTGCCCGCGTTCGTCGAGGCGTTCCCGTTCCCGACCGAGCCGATCCCCGGCGTCCCAGACCTCATGCACCACAAGTACGTCGTGCGCGACGGCGCCGCGGTCTGGACGGGCTCGACGAACTGGACGGTGGATTCGTGGACGCGCGAGGAGAACGTCATCGTCACGGTCGAGTCGGCAGCGCTCGCCGCCCGCTACCTCGAGGACTTCGAGCAGCTCTGGACGACGCGCATCGTCTCGCGCAGCGGCAAGGTCGACACGGCGCCGGTCGCCGACGGCGTCCGCGCCTGGTTCTGCCCGGGCCGCGGCGAGAAGCTCGCGCACCGGATCGCGAAGGCGATCGGCTGCGCGCAGCGCCGGATCCGCATCGCCTCGCCGGTGATCAGCTCCGGCCCGATCCTCGGGACGCTCGCCCAGGTCGCCTCCGACGGAAAGGTCGACCTCGCGGGAGTCGTCGACGCGACCCAGATCCAAGAGGTGCTGCAGCAGTGGCACGACAACGGCAACGCCGACTGGAAGAGCCCGCTCCTGCGCGCGAGCCTGACGCGCGCGCCGTTCGCCGGCAAGGTCTCCACCCCGTACGGGCCGGGCACCGTGCACGACTACATGCACGCGAAGGTCACCGTCGCCGACGACACCGTCTTCGTCGGCAGCTTCAACCTCTCCCACTCCGGCGAGATGAACGCGGAGAACGTCCTCGAGATCACCGACGCCGCCATCGCCGACGAGCTCGCCGCCTTCATCGACGGCGTCCGCGCGAAGTACCCGCCCGTCGCGGTCTAAGCCCCTCCGGCCTTGGCCTGACCCTTCCGGGGGAGCCGGCAGTCATACGGACTGCATACGTCCCGGCCCCCGCGATTCATAGGCCGCGGCGTAAATCTCTGACTGTCAAACGGGCCGTGCGCCCGCCGGTACATCAGAGATCAAGGGAGACAGACACAAATGCGCTTCATTCTCGGACTCACCAAGACCAGCAAGCTCACTCTCGCAATCGTCGCGTCGCTCACCGTCTTCGCGAGCGTCTATGGCTTCGCCGCCTCGCTCGGCGTCAGCACGAGCGGGCTCGGCGCCGACAACAAGGTCGTCGCTTCCTGCGGTTCCGGCCTGACCTTCGCGTACACGACGTCGTACTACTCGGGCCTCCCCGGCTACGCCGTCGACGGGATCACGCTCTCGAGCATCCCGGCCGGCTGCTACGGCAAGAGCCTCGCTGTCACCTTCAGCGACGGCAGCAATGCCGCCCTCGGCTCGCAGGTCACGGCCAGCCTGCCCTCAGCCGCGACCGGCAGCGTCTCGATCACCCCGGGCTCGAACGACATCGACGCCAGCAAGGTCGCCAACGTCTCGGTCGTCGTTTCGTAACGACGGGACTCCGACGTACCGGCGGAACACCGGGCGGGGCCCTGCGGCGCCCCGCCCGTCCCGTTCCCGGAGGTAACGCATGAAGCGACTTTCCAAAACCCTCGGACTTCTCGCCACCGCAGCGCTCGTGACGGTGGGAGTCGCCTCTGCCGCGAGCCTCGGCATCGGATCGGGACAGCTCTCCGCCGGCAACGCCGCCGTGAGCGGCTGCACCACCGCCGCGCTCGTCGCCACGCGCAACGTCGACAACAGCGGCCACGTCACACAGGTCAACGTGACGAGCGTGCCGCGAGCGTGCGCGGGCGAGACGCTCGCCGTCACGCTCGTCGAGACCGCGGGCTCCGCCAGCGCGACGACCACGGTCGGAACCTGTAGCGGCGGCTGCACCGTCGCCGTCACCGGCTTCGGCACCGTCCTCGCCTCCAACGTCAACTCCTACGCCTTCTCGCTCACCCAGTAACCGATGCGCCGCTTCCGCCTCACGCCTCTTCGCCTGACCGCCGCCGTCCTGCTGGGCGGCGCAGCCTGTGTCGGCGTCGCCTCGGCGGCGAGCCTGGGCGTCAGCTCGAACGGGCTCTACGCCTGGAGCCAGACGCTGACGAAGGCGTCTTGCAACCAGACGTACACGACGGAGGACGACACGTTCGTCCAGCAGTCGAAGCCGACCACCACCGCGGCGAGCTCGGCGACGCTCACGATCGTCGGCGGCGCCCATCCGGATTACGCCTTCATCCGCTTCGACCTCTCCGGCTGCAACCTGCCGACAACCGGCGGCGCGGACAGCGCGACGCTCAACGTGGTCGTGAACGCCCACTCCAACGACACCATTTCGGTCTTCCCCGTCTACTCGAGCTGGAGCTCCTCCACGCTGACCTACAACCTCGCGACGGCGAGCGGCTTCTCGGTCGGAACCACCGCGACCACGACGTTCGTCCCCGCGACGAACGGGACGACCTACAAGCTGCCCGTCACCGCAGACGTCGACGCCGCGATCAAGGCCGGGACGCTCTGGGGCTGGGCGCTCGCGGACACGAGCGGCGGCGCCACGACGAAGATCAACTCCGCGAACGCGACGACCGTCGCCCTGCGGCCGACCCTGACGCTCAACGATGAGAAGTAGCGCCGAGACCCTGCCGCTGCCGCGCAGCGCTCCGGCTACCGAGCGGCGTCCTCTCCCCACGTGGCTTCCGCCCGCGAAGCGGATCGCGCTGATCGGCGCACAGCTCGCCTTGATCGCGACGGTCCTCTGGTTCGGCCTGCCGCAGAGCCTCGGCGGCCGCGCCGGCTGGGTCGTGATCAGCGGCACGAGCATGCTCCCCCACATGCACACGGGCGACCTCGCGCTCGTCGAGAGGCAGTCGAGCTACCACGTCGGCGAGGTCGTCGCCTATCGCGTCCCGAAAGGACAGGTCGGCGCCGGCTACGAGGTCATCCACCGGATCATCGGCGGCAACCCGCGCACCGGCTGGATCGTCCAGGGCGACAACCGGACGCTGCCGGATCTCTGGCGGCCCAAGAACTCCGACATCGTCGGCGCCCGGCTGCTCTGGATCCCGAAGGCCTATCTCTTCCTGCGTTTCCTCCACACGCCGCTGCTGCTCGGCCTGCTCGCCGGCTTCGGAATCTTCTTCAAGGTTCTGCTCGGTCAACAGGGGGATGAAAGGCAAGGCAAAAAGGGGGACGCGGAACCAGTCGCCTCGGAGCACAATCTATGACGATGACCTCTGCGGCAGGCCAGTACATGGGCGAGCGCCGACACACGATTTCAAGGGGAGTTCACGCGGCGGCGTCCGTGCTGCGGCGCCGCGACGTGCTCTTCGCGCTCGGAGCGGTCGGCCTCCTCGGCAGCTTCGCCGGGCTCATCGCGGTTGGCGACACAGGACGCCTCGCGGCCTCCGCCTTCGTCCCATGGATCGTCCTTGTCGCTGTCGGCCTCGGCCCGGACCGGGGTCCGCTCGCCGGCGCCGGCGGAGTCGTGCTCTACGTCGCCGCGGTCGAGATCGTCGGCGGTCAGCACAGCACCGTCGCTCTCACAGTCCGGACGGCCGCTCTCTTCGCCGTCGGGGTCGCGACGAGCCTGCTCGCGCGCCGGCTCTCATCGGACGCGCTCGCACTGCAGGAGACGAGCGCGCTGCAGACGGCGCTGATCGACTCCACGCTCGACGGGATCTGCCTCACCGACCCGGAGGGGAACGTCCTCCTCTCGAACGCGCCGCTGCGGCGGATCAGCGTCGAGTTCGGGCTGCCACCGTTCGGCACCGTCATCGAGCGGCTGCTGACGATCGCGGAGAGCACGACCGAGCCGGCGCGCTACCGCGAGCGGATGCAGGTGCTCGCCACCAGCGTCGGGCCGAGTGAGGACGAGTTCGAGTTCGCGGACAGCGGGCGCGTATTCCGCGGCTACACCGCTCCCGTGCGGCGGCGCGACGGAACGCTCGTCGGCCGGGTCTGGACGCTGCGCGAGGTGACCTCCGACCGCCACCTCGAACGGCTGCGGGACGCGTTCGTCGCCGCCGTCTCGCACGAGCTGCGCACCCCGCTCACCTCGATCTCCGGCTTCGTCGAGATGCTCGAAGACGAGGAGGAGTCGCTCGGCGACTCGGCGCGCAGCTACCTGGACGTCATCCGCCGCGGCACGACTCGCCTGCAACGGATCGTCGAGGACCTCCTGCTCGTCGCCCAGATCGAGGCCGACCGTCTCGAGCTGCGGCGCGCCCCGGCGGACCTCACGGAGATCGCCGCGGCGGCGGTCGACGCGGCGCGCCCGGCGGCGCAAGAAAAGGAGATCTCGCTCGAGTTGGAGGCGGACGGGGCGCTCCCGCTCGACGTCGACGCCGGCCGGCTCGGTCAGGTGCTCGACAACCTCGTCTCGAACGCGCTCAAGTTCACGCTCCCCGGCGGCTCCGTCGTCGTCTCGGTGCGGCAGCGCGAAGGCCGCGCGAAAGTCGAGGTCGCAGACACGGGCATCGGCGTCCCGCAGGAAGAAGTGGGCCAGCTCTTCTCCCGCTTCTATCGTGCCTCGTCGGCGACGCGCCGCGCGATCCCCGGCACCGGGCTCGGCCTGGTGATCGCCCGCGCGATCGTCGAGGGGCACGGCGGCTCCGTCGCGCTGGAGAGCCACGAAGGCGTCGGAACGCGGGTGACGGTGTCGCTCCCCGTCGACGTCTAGACCGGCGGCGGCGCGTAGCGGTAGCCAAAGCCGCGCGCGGTTTGGATGGGCTGGGATCCATCCGGGCCCTCGCCGAGCTTCCGCCGCAGGTACGAGACGTAGAGCTTCACCTGGTCGCGCGAGACGCCGGCCGCGTGGCCCCAGCCGTGCTCCATCAGCTGGTCGGCGGAGAGCACCTGGCCGGCGTGCCGCGCGAACGCGGCGAGGAGCCGGAACTCGAGCGGCGTCAGGCGGACGGGGAGACCGCGGAAGACGACGGAGCGGGCCGCGAAGTCGATCGCGAGGACGCCGTCGTCGTAGTTCTCCCCGTGGCTCGACTGTGGGGCCCGCCGCAGCAGCGCCTCGATCCGGGCCAGCAGCTCCTGCCTCCCGAACGGCTTCACGACGTAGTCGTCGGCGCCGGCGCGGAAGCCGCGCACCTTGTCGATCTCGCCGCTCCGGGCGGTGAGGAGGATGACCTGCACCTCGCTCAGATCGCGCAGCCGCTCGAGCGTCTCGAAGCCGTCGAGCTCCGGCATCGAGACGTCGAGGACGACGAGATCGGCGGGCCTGGCGTGGAAGGCGCGCAACGCGGCGCGGCCGTCGGCCGCGGACTCCACGGAGTAGCCCGCGCCGTCGAGCAGCTTCTCGACGAGGAGGCGAATGTCGTCGTCGTCATCGACGACAAGGACGCGCCTGGGACGTGTCGCCATCTCACCCAGTATGCGGCACCATTCGGCAAATGAGGGGTCTCGCTGCCGTCGCCCTCGTCCTCGCAGCCGCGCTGCCGGCCGGGTCCGCCGCCCACGCGCTCCGGCTCCCGAACGCGCCGAAGTGCCGAATCCTTCCCGCGGACAACGCGTGGAACCAGCGCGTCGACACGCTGCCTGTGGCCAAGAACTCCGCGCAGATGGTCGCCTCGATCGGCCTGAGCGCGCCCGTCCATCCGGACTTCGGCTCCGGCAAGTACGACGGAGAGCCAATCGGGATTCCGTTCGACGTCGTCTCGAGCAAGACGCCGACCTACAAGGTCAAGTTCGGCTACGCGGACGAGTCCGACCACGTCCACTACCCAGTCCCGAAAGGCGTCCACATCGAGGGCGGCGCGCGCTCGACCGGCGACCGCCACGCGATCCTCGTGGACAGGAGCAACTGTCGCCTCTACGAGCTCTACGACCTCCATCACACGAGCCGCGGCTGGACGGCCGGCTCGGGCGCGACGTGGAGCCTCCGCTCCGACCACCTCCGCCCGGCGGGCTGGACGTCGGCGGACGCCGCCGGGCTGCAGATCTTCCCTGGCCTCGCACGCTGGGACGAGGTGTCGCGCGGCGTCATCGACCACGCGCTCCGCTTCACCGCGCCCGAGACGCGGCGCGCCTACGTCTATCCCGCCCGGCATTACGCCTCGAGCTCGAACAGCGCCAAGCTGCCGCCGATGGGCCTGCGCGTACGGCTCAAGGCGAGCGTGAACATCTCGTCGTTCCCGAAGCAGGCGCGAGTGGTGCTGAAGGCGCTGCAGGTCTACGGCGCGATCCTCGCCGACAACGGCTCGCCCTGGTACATCTCCGGCGCGCCGAACAAGCACTGGTCGAACGACGCGCTCCATTCCCTCGGCCGGCTCACGGGCGCGAACTTCGAGGTCGTCGACGCCTCCTCACTGCCACACCCTGGTCAATAAGTCATTACCCGAACGTGCGGTAGCAGCTACTGCACGTTTGCGTCACGACTTCCTCGCGGCTTTTAGATCGCAGAGCGGAGTCGTTACCGGAACGTGCGGTAGCAGCTACTGCATTGCGGAGCGGCGAAACGTGCGGTAGCAACGTGCGGTAGCAGCTACTGCACGTTTGCGTCACGACTTCCTCGCGGCTTTCAGATCGCGGAGCGGGGTCGACGCGGTGCGGCAGCCCAACTCACATCCGGCAGACCGGTGTGCCACCCGGTAGACGGTGGCGCCAGCGCGCGACCACTGGATAGATCGCGGCCGCGATCCAGCGAAACGGGGGAACGAGGAGCACGCGACCGAGGGCCGCCGTCCAGCCCGAGCCGGCGATCAGGGCGCGCGCGGTCGCGACATGCGCGCGCGAGCGACGGCCGTCCTCGTCGATCCACCACACAGCAGCGCGCACGTCCTCGCGCGTGAGCGACCTGGCCGCGAGCTCGTCTTCGCCGAGCGTCTGCCACGGGACTGCGCGCGCGTCTCCGCGCCAGCGAGCGGCGATCCAGTTCGCGCACGACGTGCAGAAGCCGCAGTCCCCGTCGAAGATGAGCAGAGGAGCCGTTAGGACGTCGCCCGGCCGGCGCGCGGCTTCGGCAGCGGCGTGAGCACCGGCTCGACCTGTGCGCGGAGGTGCTCGAAGTCGGGCGGCAGGATGAGCGTCTCGCCGAGGTGCGCCGGGTCCTCGTCCGCAGCGAAGCCGGGCCCGAGCGTCGCGATCTCGAACAGGACGCCGGTCGGCTCGCGGAAGTAGATCGACCGGAACCAGAAGCGGTCGATGATCTCCGTCGGGCGGCCCCCCACGGCGGCGACGCGCTCGCGCCACGCCGCGTGATCCTCCATCGTCGAGGTCCACGCGACGTGGTGGACGGTGCCCGCGCCACCGATTCCGGGCTCGTTCGGCGCCTGCTCGTACCGGATCCAGCCCTGCCGCGAGCCTCCACGCGTGAGCCCGCCCTCGAAGCCGAGCGACTCGAGGAACGCGGTCGGCTCCTCACCGTACGCACGGACGCCCTCGAATCCCTGCAGCGCGAAGTCGCGCGGGATGTCCGGGTGATCGGCGATCAGCGGCCGGTCGGGGACGTCGGCGACGACGAGGTCGTGCCGCAGCCCGTCCGGATCGGTGAACGGCACGCCGCCAACCCGCTCGCGCCAGAAGTCGAGCGCCTCCTCCGAGCCGACCCGCCAGACGACCGTGTGGATCATCCCGGTGCCGGCCCGTCCCTCCCGCGCATTCGGGTACTCGAAAAACGTGATGTCGGAGCCCGGGTCGCCGTCCTCGTCGGCGTAGAAGAGGTGGTAGACGGTCGGGTCGTCCTGGTTGACGGACTTCTTGACGAGTCGCAACCCGAGGACGCCCGTGTAGTACTCGACGTTCCGCGGCGCGTCGGCCGTGATGCACGTGACGTGGTGGATCCCGTCGAGGCGCATGCCTTGCCAGCCTAGCCCCGCAGCGCCTCCGCGCAGCCGAGCAGATGCCGCGCGCTCGTCTTCGCGCCGACGCGCGCGGCGAACAAGCCGTGCGTGACTCCCTTCGCGAAGGCCCAGCTCCGGATCCGCTCGCGATCGAGACCGCTTCCCTCCGCGAGGAGGTCGAGCCGCCGTTCGAGCTCGCGCCGGCCCGGGACTGGCTCTTTGCCGGCCCGCGGCGGGTCGATCGCCAACCAGCCGAGCTCGTACTCGCGCTCCCCCGCCGGCGCGGCCGGGTCGAGCGCGAGCCACGGCTGCCGGTGCGAGCTGCAGATGTTCGCCGTGTGCAGGTCTCCGTGGATGAGCCAGCTCTCGTCGCGCGGCGACGCGTAGACGGCGAGCGCGTCGTCGTAGACCGCGCGATCGCAGGCGTCCGACACGAGGCTGTAGTCCTCCTCCGAGAGCGGCAGCATCTCCGCGAAGTGGTCGCCGAGCGAACGGAAGGAGTGACCAGGCTCGAGCGGATGCCAGAGGCGCTGCGCGATGTCGAGCGTGACTTCGAACGCCTCGTCCAAGGGGAGATCGCTGAGCGGATCGCCCGGCTCGACGAGCTCGAGCAGCATCGCCGACCGCTCGCTGCTCGCCTCGAGCGCGAGCACCGCGCCGTCGCCGTTCCAGCGTTGCAGCGCCTCCGCCTCACCGCGCGACGTACGAGAAGGACGAGCCGAGCGTCTCCCCGAGCGTCAGCTCCCAGTCCTCGAGACACCCCCGGCGACGTGTGAGTCAACCTCAGCCGACGCCGGCGACCTTACGACCGGTACCAGGTACCGGTCTTACAGAACCGTGGCGGGACAGCAACGGAAGCGCACGCGGCCCCTGATAGAGCGGAAGCTCCGTAGCAGCTACCGCACGTTTGCGTGCCGGAAGGGTCGCCGAAGCGCAGATGCTGCCGGGTTGTCGCGGTCTAGGAGACGCCGGCGAGGAGGAAGGCGCGCGACTCTCGCGCCATCTCGCGGGCGATCACGAGGCGCTGGACTTCCTGCGTCCCCTCGTAGATCTGCGTGATCTTCGCGTCGCGCATGAAGCGCTCGACCGGGTACTCCTTGATGTAGCCGTAGCCGCCGAGGATCTGGACGGCCTCGGTGGTCGCGTACATCGCGACGTCGCCGCACTTCAGCTTCGCCATCGCCGACGCCTTCGTCAGCTCCGGCCCGCCGACGCCCGCGTCCGCCATGCGCCCGAAGCGGTAGAGGAGCCCGCGCGCGGCCTCGCACTCGGTCTCCATGTCCGCGAGCTTCGCCTGGATCAGCTGGTGCTGTGCGATCGGCTTCCCCATCGTCTCGCGCGTCCTCGCGTACTCGAGCGCGTAGTCGGTCGCGCCCTGCGCGATGCCGAGCGCCTGCGCGGCGACGCCGGGGCGCGAGCGGTCGAGGATCCGCATCGCGATCTTGAAGCCGTCCCCCTCCTCGCCGAGGAGGTTCCCGGCCGGGATCCGCACGCCGTCGAACGTGAGCTCGCCGGTCGTCGAGCCGGAGATGCCCATCTTCGGCTCGAGCCGCGCGACGGCGAAGCCCGGCGTGTCGGCCTCGACGACGAAGGCTGAGATGCCGGAGTGGCCCGCGTCCGGGTCGGTCTTCGCAAAGACGGTGTAGAGGTTGGCGACCCCGGCGTTGGTGATGAAGCGCTTCGAGCCGTCGAGGACGTACTCGTCGCCGTCACGGCGCGCCGTCGTCCGCATCGCCGCCGAGTCGGAGCCGGAGCCGGACTCGGTGAGCGCGTACGCGGGCAGCCACTCGCCCGACGCGAACTTGGGGAGGTACTTTTCCTTCTGCTCGTCCGAGCCGGCGATCTTCAGCCCGAGCGAGCCGAGCTCCTGCACCGCGAGGATCAGCGCCGAGGTCGCGCAGACCTTGCCGACCTCCTCGATCGCGATCAGCGAGAGGAGCGCGCCGGTGCCGAGCCCGCCGTGCTGCTCCTCGAAGAAGAGCCCGAAGATGTCGTTCTCGCGGAACAGCTCCACGACGTCCCAGGGGAAATCGTGCGAGAGGTCGATCTCGGCGGCGCGCGGCGCGATCCGCTCGCGCGCGAGTTGCCGGACGAGATCCCGCAGCTCCCGCTGCTCGTCGGTCAGGACGTCCCAGGCCACGCCCCGATTCTAGGGCGCTTCAGGTCCTCGCAGAATGACGTCGGTCGTGCCGCCTACCGTCTCGTAGACCGTCGCGCAGCGCATGGTGTCGTCCCGGGTCGAGTTGAGGACGTAGTTGTGGGAGTCCTCCACCGTCTGCGACATCCCGAGGCTGGTCGCGCGCTGCTCGACCTGGCTCGTCATCGCCGGCAGCGACAGGCAATCCTGCGTCAGTGGCCTGAGGCTGCTCGCGAGCTGATGCGGCGGCCAGCTCGACGGACCGGACTGGTCGCCGCCCGACATCAACGTGACCGTCCTCGCCGCGGGGTCGGCGAACCCGCCGTAACACGCCTGCCCGGTTGTACCGGAGGTCGCCCGCTCCTCGACCGCCCAGCCGATGAGGCCGAGCCGGTCGAGCTGCCGCTGGGCGAATGCGGTCGCGGCGTTGGCGTCGAAGCACGACGAATCGAGCCCGTTGATGTTGTCGTCGAGCGACTCCTGCAACTCGATCAGTGCGACGTCCTGGGAGGCGATTGCCGTCCAACTCGACTGTGGCTTCTGGCTCGCCGGGATCACCACCACTCCGCCGAGGCCATTGTCATAGGCCTGCAACTTCGGCGCCGGAGCGGGCCAGATGGCGGAGCAGTCGGAGGCGGGGTCGCCCGATGTCGCGTTGATCACGGTGGTCTGCCCGTCGATCAGGCAGTCGACCGCGGTTGTCTCTCTCGCCGACCCGTGCGTGAGCGCCCAGCCGGCTCCCGTCGCGGCCGCGATGACCAGCGCCGCCAAGGCGACCACCACCGGGCGCCGGAGTCTGCGGGACGGGCGCGCGCGACCGGGCGCCGTGCACGTGATCGCATCGAGGAGCTGCTCCCGTCCCGCAGCTCCGAAGGCTCCGGCCGCCTCCGCGTCGGAGACGGGCGCGATCTGCGAGAGCAGGTCGATCGGGCTAGGCGCACTCATGGTGTTCTCCTCCTCGGGGAAACGGCATCGGAGTCCGTGCGGCGAGCGCCGCCTCGAAGCGGCGCCGGGCGCGGTGGAGGCGCAGGCGGGCGACCGGGCGGGTCACGCCGAGCGCGACCGCCAGCTCCTCCCGAGTCAAGCCCTCCCAGGCGAGCAGTGCGAGCACCTCGCGGTCCGGCTCGCTCAATGCGGCGAACGCCTGCGCGACGCGACCGTCGGAGCTCGGGGCAGCGACGGACGGGCCTGACCGGTCGATCTCGACTGTCAGCCGGTCGGCCAAAGCGCTCCGCCGCCGCTCGCCGCGACGCTGGTTCGCGAGCACCCGCCGGGCGACGCCGAACAGCCACGGTCGCACCTCCGCCTCATGCGGACAGGAATCGAGGCGCCGCCAGAGCGTGGCGAACGTCTCGGCGATCACCTCCGCGGCGTCCTCGGGATTTCGCGCGCGCCGGAGGGCGTAGCCGGAGATCGGCTCGTACAGGTCGCGATACAGGAGCTCGAAGCGCTCTTCCCTCGCGGCGACCGTCACACCCACAGCATGTCCGGTCGAGGCCGGAGCGTTTCGGGCAATAGTCTCGTCCCGATGATCCTCCGCAACGGGACGATTCGGACGCTCGACCCGTCGCTGCCGACCGTCGCGGCGCTCTGGATCGCAGGCTCGCGGATCGCGGGCGGCGTCGGCGTTCACGAGGACGCGCTGCCGAGCCCCGAGACGGTCGACCTGGGCGGCCGTTGCGTCCTCCCCGGCTTCACCGACTCGCACGTCCACTTCCCGACCTGGGCGCTCGCGCAGAAGGACGTTCGCCTCGACGGTTGCGGCTCACTTGCCGAGGCGCTCGACCGGCTGCGCGGCGCCGAGCGGCAGGGCACCTGGCTCCGCGGCCAGGGCTGGCGCGACGCCGACTGGCCCGACGGCCCGCCGACCGCCGCGGCGCTCGACGCGGTCGAGCCCGACCGGCCGGCGTTGCTGATCTCGAAGGACTACCACGCCGTCTGGCTCAACTCCGTCGCGCTCGCGCTCGCGGGCGGCGACCTCGAGGTCGAGGGAGGCGTCGTCGTTCGCGACGACGCTGGTGAGCCGACGGGACTCCTCTACGAGCGAGCGGCGTGGGAGTTCAAGGAGCGCTACGCGCGTCCGCCCGACGCCGAGTACGTCGCCGCGATGCGCGAGGGCGTCAAGGTCGCGACTGCGCGTGGCGTGACGTGCGTCCACGACAAGGACGGCTGGCTCGGCGCGATCGGCCTCTGGCAGGAGCTCGAGCAGCACGGCGGCCTGCGGTTACGCGTCTGGCAGTCGACGCCGGCCGATCGCCTCTCCGATCTCCGCGAGATCGGCCTGCGCAGCCACGCAGGCTGCTCGCTCCTGCGGCTCGGCTACCTCAAGGTGTTCATGGATGGGACGCTCGGCTCGCAGACCGCATGGCTGAGCGACGGCAGCGGCGTCACCATCACGACGAGCGAGGAGCTCGAGGAGATCGCGCGCGAGGGAGCGGAGGCGGGCTGGCCCGTCGCCGTCCATGCGATCGGCGACGGCGCCAACAAAGCGGCGCTCGACGCCTTCGAGCGATCGCAAGACGCCTGGCGACCGCGCGGGCTGCGGCCGCGGATCGAGCATGCGCAGTGCCTCGACCCGGACGACCTGCCGCGCTTCGCCGACCTCGGCATTGCAGCGTCGGTGCAGTTCTCCCACGCGCCCTCCGACGAAGGGCTCGCGAACCGCTTCTGGCCGGACAAACTCGACCGCGCGTATTCCTACCGCTCGCTGCTCGACGCCGGCGCACTGCTCGCGAACGGCTCCGACGCTCCGGTCGAGGAGCTCGACCCGTGGGCCGGCGTCGTCGCCGGTGTCCTCGACCACTGGCGCGAGGACCAGCGGATCACCCTCGAGCAGGCGCTCCACGCAACCTGCGTCGCGCCCGCCTGGCTCTCGTATGACGAGCGCACGCGCGGCACACTCGTGCCGGGTCGCCTCGCCGATCTCGTCGTCCTCGACCGTGACCCGTTCGCCTGCGAGCCGGAGGAGCTGCGAGAGGTGCAGGTGGTGGCGACGATGCTCGGCGGCCGCTGGACGCACAACCCGCCGCCCTGGGATTAGCGCCTAGCCGAGCTTGCCGAGCTCGGTGAAGAGTGCCGCGGCGGTGTCGATCCCGCTCGCGAAGTACTCGACGAGAAAGCGCTCGTTCGGCGAGTGGACGTTCGACTCGGGCAGCGCGAAGCCGGTGAGGATCGTGTCGATGCCGCGCTCCGAGAGCGCCGGCATGAGCGGGATCGAGCCGCCGACGCGCGTCAGCAGCGGCCGGACGCCGAAGCCCTGCTCGAAGGCGTCGAGCGCGAGCTGGACCGCGGGCGCGTCGGCACGGACGAGTCCAGGATTCGAGCCGCCCCAATGGATCTCAAGCTCGGCGCCCTCGGGGGCCGCCTCGCGGAGGAGCTTCTCCGCTGCCGGGCCGATCGTCTCGGCAGCCTGGCCCGGCGCGAGGCGAATCGTGAACTCCGCCGCCGCCGCGACGCTCAGCGTCGTGTTGCGGATGCCGGGCTTGCCGCCGAGGAAGCCGTTGACGTCGGCCGACGGCTCGGCCCACGTGCGCACGTAGAACTCGTCCGCCGCCTTCGCGTCGAGCGGCCGCGCGCCTTGCTCCGAGAGGGAGTCGGCGCCCGGCGGCAGCTTCGCCCACGCCTCGAGCTCCTCGGCGGTCGGCGGCGCAATCCCAGCCCGCAGCGGCTCGGGCAGGAGCCCGTCCGGGCCGGCAAGAACCGCCTCGAGGCAGTGCATCAGGACGTGGACTGCGTTGAGCGCCGCGCCGCCGTACATCCCCGAGTGAAGGTCGCGCTCTCCCGTCTTCACCTTGACGTCGACGGCGACGAGGCCACGCGTCGCGAGCTCGACGGTCGGCACGCCGCGGCGCAGCATGCCGCCGTCGAAGATCACGGCAGCGTCGGCGCCGCGCTCGTCCTGCAGGATCCAGTCGACGATGGTGTGGCCGCCGACCTCCTCCTCGCCGTCGAATGCGATCCGGAGATTGACGGGAAGAGCATTCGCCTCGACGAGCCGCTGCGCGGCCTTGAGGACGAGCCAGAGCTGGCCCTTGTCGTCGGCGACGCCGCGGGCGTACGCCCACTCGCCGCGGATGTCGAGCTCGAACGGCTCGGACTCCCAAAGGTCGAGCGGTGCCGGCGGCTGGACGTCGAAATGGTTGTAGACGAGGACGGTCGGCGCCGAGTCGGCGCCCGTCGAGGCGCGGATCTCGCCGAGCACGAGCTCGCGCTCGCCGAACGGCGTCAGCTCAGCGGTGCCGCCGATGCGGCTGATGAGCTCGCAGACCCACTCGCCGGCGCGCTTGACGTCCTCGCGGTAAGCGGGGTCGGCGCTGATGCTCGGGATCGCGAGCAGCTCGGCCAGCTCGGCGCGCCAGGTCTCGTCCACGGGGCTGACAGTAGCCGCCAGGCCCCTCCGCTTGAGCCGTTAGCTAGGCGACGTCGCGGAGGGCGTCGATGCCGGCGATCGCGCGGAGCTTCTTGAGGCTCTGGTTCTCGATCTGCCGGATCCGCTCGCGTGTGACGTTGAAGGCGCGTCCGACCTCGTCCAGTGTCCGCGGGATCTCGCCGGAGAGCCCGTAGCGCAGCTCGAGGATGCGGCGCTCGCGAGCCGTGAGCGTCGAAAGGATCCGGTGGAGCTGCTCGCTGCGGAGGATCGTGTCGGCCGCCTGGTCGGGCAACGGCATGTTCTCGTCGGTGAGGAAGTGGCCGAACTCCGACTCGTCCTCCTCGCCGACCGGCTTCTCCAGCGAGATGGGAGTCTGCGCGCTGCGCAGGATCTGCTCCACCTCGTCGAGCGGCAGGTCGAGGTCGAGCGCGATCTCGAACGGCAACGGGTCGCGGCGGAGCTCGGAGCGCAGCTTCCGCTCGGAGCGGACGATCTTGTTGAGCTTCTCGACGACGTGGACGGGCATGCGGATCGTCCGGCCCTTGTCGGCGAGCGCGCGCGCGACGGCCTGGCGGATCCACCACGTCGCGTACGTCGAGAACTTGTAGCCCTTGCGCCAGTCGAACTTCTCGGCGGCGCGGACGAGGCCGATCGTCCCCTCCTGGATCAGGTCGAGGAACGGCAGCCCTTGGTTGCGGTAGCGCTTCGCGATCGAGACGACGAGGCGGAGATTCGCCTCGACCATCTCCTGCTTCGCGCGGTGGTCGCCGCGCTCGATCCGCTTCGCGAGCTCGACCTCCTGCGCCGCAGTCAGGAGGTCGACCCGGCCGATGTCCTTGAGGAAGAGCTGCAGCGCGTCGGTCGAGACCTCGTGCGCCTCCGCTTCGAGCTGCGGCTCCTCTTTGTCGGCGACGACGACCTCGATGTGCAGCTCGTCGAGCGCGCGATGGAATTCGTCGATCTGGACCGGGTCGAGGTCGAGCTCGTCGAGCGCGAGCGTCAGCTCGTCGGCGCCGACTGTGCCGGCAGCCTGCACGACGTCGAGGAGATTCCGCATCTCCTCGTTCTCCATGACGACGTCCGCCGGAGGCGCGTCGTCCTGGGTAGCTACAACCACAGTGTCCCCTCCCCGAGCGATGCCGCAATGTGCCATGCGCACGGTCGCGCCGCCATGGGCCGTTCGGCTCATATTTCCCTTACTTAGACCTACCGCTAGCTCTACCTGGACGCCGCCCGGGCGAGGCTGACGAGGAGAGTTCGCGCGTAGGTCGCCCACGGTGACTTGGGTGCGTCCGCGAGCACAGCACGCAGGTGCTCGGCCGCCTTCACGTCCTCACCGATCCAGAGGAGCATCACGCCGAGGTGGAACTCGACGACCGGCGAGTTCGGAAATACGGCGGTGAGCGGCCCAAGCTGGCCGAACGCGCGAGTCGGATTCGCTTTCGAGAAGAGCCCGACGGCAGCGAGCGTCTGGGCGAGCGGGTCGTGCGGAGCGAGCTTCGCCGCGGCGACGAACTGACGCTCCGCGGAGAGCGGCATCTTCAGGTTCCACAGCGCCGTCCCGTAGAGGAGCTTCGCCTGCTCGTCGCGTCCGCTGGCCGCCCGCTTCACCGCTGCGAACGAGTCGAGTGACGGCGGCGCTTTGATCCCGGTGACGATCACCGGCAGGCCGGGGATGCGGTACCGCGAGTGGAGGGCGTCCTCGGCGTCGACTCCGTACCCCGAGTCGGCGTATGCGCGCGCCGTGTGCTCCCACGCGGTGAGGGCGAGGGAGTTGCGACCGGCCCAGTAGTCCGCCCAGCCGAGATTGAGCAGCGCGGCGGGGTCGTTGGGGTGCGCCGCAGCGATCTGCTGCACCGCACCGAGGCTCGCCTGCCCACGCCAGCTCGTAAACGCCAGGCCGAGCTGCGCCTCCACCGAGTGATAGCTGCGGAAGATCGCCGCGGCGGCCGCAACCTCGCGATCGTTGTCGAAGAGCTTCTCCGCACGGCTGAGCGCGCGCGCCTCAGCGTCTGTCCGAAGCCCGAACTCGAGCTCGAGCGGTGGCTGTCCCGGCTGGGTGGGGAAGGACGTGCGCTCGTTACGCGACTGCAGAGCGGTGCCGCCGACAATCGCGCCGGCCGCGACGAGCGCCGCTGCCGCGACGATCACGACGACGCGCCGGCTACCGGCTGAAGCCAAAGGAGAAGCCTCCGTCCCCACGCCGCGAGCGTAGCCCGGAATGCCGCCGCTACCGTTTTGGAGCGATGCCAAGCTATCGGGACCTGCTCGCCCAGCTCCGCTCCGAGATTGCGGAGGTCGATGTCGTGCGCGCACGCGAGCTGCTCGCCGGCGACGATCGCCCGTTGCTCGTCGACGTGCGCGAGCTCGACGAGTGGACGGAAGGCCGGATCCCGGGCGCGATCCACATCCCCCGCGGCTTCCTCGAATCGCGAGTCGAGCAGGCGGCGCCCGACAAGACTCAGCCGGTGCTTCTCTACTGCGCGGCAGGCAATCGCTCGGCGTTCGCTGCGAAGTCGCTCGGCGAGCTCGGCTACGAGAACGTCGTCTCGCTCGCCGGCGGTTACGTCGACTGGAAGCGGAGCGGCTTCGACACCGAGCTGCCGCGCGCGCTCGACGGCGAGAAGCGCCAGCGCTACAGCCGGCACCTGCTCATCCCCGAGGTCGGCGAGGAGGGGCAGATGAAGCTGCTCGACTCGCGCATCCTGCTGCTCGGCGCCGGCGGCCTCGGCTCGCCCGCCGCGCTCTACCTCGCGGCCGCGGGCGTCGGCCGAATCGGGATCGTCGACGACGACAAGGTCGACGCCTCGAACCTGCAGCGGCAGGTGCTGCATTCGACCTCGCGGCTCGGCGAGTGGAAAGCGGAGTCCGCGCGGCGAACGTTGCAGGAGCTCAATCCGGATGTCGAGGTCGTCCCCTACCGCGAGCGGCTCACATCGGAGAACGTGGAGCGGATCCTCGCCGACGGCTGGGACGTGATCGTCGACGGCGCCGACAACTTCCCGACGCGGTACCTGATCAACGACGCGGCCGTCTGGCACGGCATCCCGCTCGTGCACGGCTCGATCTACCGCTTCGAAGGCCAGCTCACGGTCTTCACGCCGGGAGACGGGCCGTGCTACCGCTGCCTCTTCCCCCAGCCGCCGCCGCCGGAGCTCGCCCCGTCGTGCGCGGAGGGCGGCGTGCTCGGCGTCCTGCCGGGCATCGTCGGCTCGCTGCAGGCGAGCGAGGCGCTGAAGCTCACGCTCGGCGTCGGCGAGTCTCTTTCCGGCCGGCTGCTCCTGTTCGACGCGCTGACGACGGAGTTCAGCGAGGTCAAGCTGCGCAAGGATCCGGCGTGCCCGGTCTGTGGCGACAACCCGACGATCACCGAGTACGTGGACTACGTCGAGTTCTGTTCGGGTAGGGCTGCGCAGGTATGAGCCGGATCCGGATTCCACCGCAGCTCCGCCACGAGGTCGGGGGCGCACGCGAGGTTCCCGCCGCGGGCGAGAACGTCCGCGAGCTGCTCGACGACCTGATGGAGAAGTTCCCCGCGCTGCGCCACCAGCTCGTGGAGGACGACGAGATCGCGCCGTTCGTCAACGTCTACGTCGAGGGGGAGGACGTGCGGACGCTGGACGGGCTCGACACGCCGGTGCGGAAGGGCGAGACCGTGATCCTGCTGCCGGCGATGGCCGGCGGCGCGTGACGACCGCTCGCGAGCTCTACGAGTACTGGGGAGGCGGCCCCGAGTACGACCCGCAGGCCGGCGAGAGCCTCAATCCGCGGGGTACGGAGTGGCTGTTCGAGCTTTTCGCGTCGCTCGGGCCGAAGCCGGGCGAGTTCTTGCTCGACGTCGGCGCACGCGACGGAAAGCACTTCAAACGGCTCATCGAGACGCATGAGCTCACCGGCCTCGCGCTCGACCCCGTCCCGACCGGGCCGGACGTCGTCGAGGGCGTGATCGAGTCGCTGCCGGTCGAGGACGCGAGCGTCGACTGGATCTGGGCGCGGGACATGCTCGTTCACGTCGACCTCGAGCGTGGTTTCTCCGAGTGTGTCCGCGTGCTGAAGCCAGGCGGCCGAATGGTCGCGTACATCACGGTCGCGACCGACCTGCTCGAGCCGCGCGAGCGCGCATGGCTTTCGAACGCGATCGCACTCGTCAACCTCGACGGCGACCGAGTCGAGGCGGCCGCTTCCGCCCTGAAGCTCGAGCAGAAGATCGAGCTCGGCAGCGAGTGGCGCGAGCGAATGATCGAGGACGGTGTGTGGGACCCCACCGCGGCGCTGCTGCGCATCGCGCGGATGCGCCGGCTCGGGATCGACCACCCGGTCGACGGCGCCGACCTCACTTGGGGCATCTACCAACTCTTGGGGAAGCTGTGTCCGACCGTCTACGTGTGGTCGAAGACCTCCTCGGGCTGATCGGCGACACGCCGCTCGTCGGGCTGCCGCGGCTGTCGCCGAAACCGTCCGTGCGGCTGTACGCGAAGCTCGAGGGACAGAACCCGACCGGCTCGATCAAGGATCGCGTCGCGCTCGCGATGATCGACGCGGCGGAGGCGGCCGGCGAGCTCGAGCCCGGCCGCGAGCTGCTCGAGCCGACGTCCGGCAACACCGGCATCGCGCTCGCGTTGGTGGCGAAGCTCAAGGGCTATCCGCTCACATGCGTTCTCCCCGCGAACGCGACGGAGGAGCGGCGACGGCTGCTGCGGTTGTACGGCGCGGAGATCGTGGAGTCGCCGGGTGAGGAAGGATCGAACGGCGCCGTGCGCGTCGCGCTCGAGCTCGCCGAGCGGGAGCCGCGCTACTTCATGCCGTTTCAGTACGCGAACGAGGCGAATCCGCGCGCGCACTACGAGGGAACGGGCGCGGAGATCGCCGCGGCACTCGACCGCGTCGACGTATTCGTCGCCGGGCTCGGTACCGGCGGCACGCTGATGGGCGCGGGCGCGCGACTGCGGGCGAGCTTCCCGGACGTCGTCGTTGCGGCCGCGGAACCGCTGCCCGGGGATCCCGTCATGGGGCTCCGCTCGCTCGACGACGGCTACGTGCCGCCGATCCTCGATGTCGCGAAGTTGGACAGGAAGCTGCTCGTCTCGACCGAGGACGCCGTCGCGGGTGTGCGAGCGCTGCTCGACGAGGAGGGCATCTTCGCCGGCGTCTCGTCCGGCGCTGTCGTCCACGTCGCGCGCCGGCTCGCGGCCGAGCTCGAGGAGGGCGTCGTCGTCTGCGTCCTGCCGGACGGCGGCTGGAAATACCTCTCGGCCGGCTTCTGGGACGGCGACGAGGTCGACGAGACGAAGCTGTGGTGGTGATCCCGGCCGAGGTGCGCGAGGCGCTCGCGGCGCACGCGCGCGAGGAGCTGCCGAACGAGAGCTGCGGGCTGCTCCTCCTGCGCGATGGCATCGCGGAGCGCTACGAGCCGGCGCAGAACGGCGCCGCGTCGCCGTACCGCTTCGAGCTGGAGGTCGACCCGGAGCTGTGGTTCCTCGAGGACGATGGCTACACGCTGGCGGTCGTGCACTCGCACGTCTCGGCGCCTCCACGCCCGTCGCGGACGGACGTCGAGAACATCGGTCTCTGGCAGGGCCGGCCGTACCTGATCTACTCCGTCGCGCGAGACGAGCTGGCCGCGTGGACGATCGCGGACGGCGCGATCGAGCCGCTCGACCTCGACTGATGCGACTCACCAGTCGGGGTAGGTGCCGGCAGCGACCGAGACGCCGATCTTGACGAGCCGTACGCCGGACGGCGACATGAGCGCAATCCGTCCTACCCCGTTCTGACCGCGCTCGACCGTGACGAGGATCTTGCTGCCGTTGGCGTTCCAGCTCAGATTCAGGAGCGTCTTGTACCTGTCCGCGTACAGGAACCGCTGGCTCCCGGGCTTGCGGAACCGCTCGCATATGCCATGGAAGCCGGTCTGGTCCCTCAGACAGAAGTAGATGATGTTGCGTCCGTCGGGCGACCAGCTCGAGTCGTACCCGCCGACGACGATCCGACGCAGGCCCTTCCCGTCTGGCCTGACCGCGTAGATGCCAGTGAGGGGACGATTCGGGACGTGCGGGGACGGATAAACATAGGCCCCGAACACGAGATGGCTGCCGTCAGGAGAGAAGGACGCCCCGCCGCCGAATACGTCGATCGGGACACCGTGCGGATCGGAGCCGTCGGCGTTCGCGATCCAGACGTCGGAGAGGCCGATCGCAGACCACTGCGTGAAAACGATCTGCTTGCCGTCGGGCGACCACTGAAAGTCGACGTCGTTCCAATCCGCGATCCAGTCCCCTGAGCTGACGGCTGAGGGCATGATCGGATGCTGATCGGTCCCGTCGGCGTTCATCACATACGCGTCCTCCGTCACGCCGCCCTGGCTGTTCGGCGGGGCGGGCGCCTGGTAGAGGATCTTCTTCGCGTCCGACGACCAGACCGGATTGGTCCCGTCCGGCGGGCCGACCTGATGCGCATCGGTCCCGTCGGGCTTCACGAGCCAGATCCCGCCGCCCGGCGGGTCATAGGCGATGTAGCGCGGCAGCCGAGACGGCACGATCGCACCGAGCCTGGGCAGTCTCGCTGTCCTCGACCCCTTCCCAGACAACGCGGCCGGGGCAAAGATCCCGACGGCGACCAAGGCCGCGAGAGCTACACCCCCGGAAGCGACGCGCGTTCGCATTGTCAGATCGAAGTCTGCACGAATGGTGTCCGACACCGCCTGGGAAAACCCGCGCCGTGGCAAGTTCGGCGCGGCGCCTACTCGATCTCGTCGTCGTCGGCGAGATCGTCGGCAGGATCCCGGCGCGGCGTCGGACGCTCGATGAACGTCACCGCGATCAGCTCGATCCGGTTTCCCTCCACCTCGAGCACGTCGAAGCGCATGCCGTCGTGGGAGACGTCGTCGCCCGGCTCCGGCGCACGCCCGAGCTGGCCGAAGACGAAGCCGCCGACCGTGTGGAAGTCCTCGTCCGGCAGGTCGGTGTGGAAGCGCTCGTTGAAGTCGTCGATCGAGAACATCCCGTCGACGCGGTACTCGTCCTCCGCGATCTGCTCGACCGGCTCCTCGGGCACGTCGAACTCGTCCTCGATCTCGCCGACGATCTCCTCGAGGAGGTCCTCGAGGGTCGCGACCCCGACCATCGCGCCGTACTCGTCGACGACGATCGCGAAGTGGTTGTTCGTGCGCCGGAACTCCTGCAGGAGCGAGGCGAGGTCCTTCGTCTCGGGGACGACATAGGCCGGCCGCAGCATCGAGTCGAGATCGAGGTCGGCGAGCCCGCGGTCGTGGATCGCGCTGAACAGGTCGCGGACATGGAGGACGCCGACGATGTCGTCGAGCGACTCGCGATAGACCGGATAGCGCGTGTACGGCGAGTCGAGGACGGTCGCGAGCGCCTCCTCCGGTGGCAGGTCGATCGAGACGGCGGAGACGTCGGGCTTCGCGACCATCACGTCGGCGACGTCCTTGTCCGCGAAGACGAAGACCTTGTCGATCATCTCCCGCTCGCCTTCCTCGATCTCGCCCTCGGCGGTCGAGCGGGAGACGAGCATCCGCAGCTCGGCTTCCGAGTGCACGTCGCGCTCCGCGCCGGGCGGCTCGAGGCCAAAGCCCTGCAGGACCAGCTCGGTCGTCCGCCGCAGGATCCAGATCACCGGGCCGAAGAGGACGAAGAAGCCGCGCACGGGCGCCGAGACCCAGAGCGCAGTTCCCTCCGGATGCCCGAGCGCCGCACCCTTCGGTACGAGCTCGCCGAGGATCACGGTGAAGAAGGTGAGAATCGCGTACGCGATCACGATCGCGAGGATCGCGGCCATCCAGTGCTTGAACTCGCGCGAGAGCGTCGCCTCGCCGAGCGCTCCGATTCCCAGGGAGGTGAGCGTGACGCCGAGCTGCATCGCCGCGATGAAGCGGCCCGGGTCGCCGGTGATCCGCAGGACGTCGCGCGCGCGCCGGTTCCCCTGATGCTGCAGCTCGATGATCCGCGTCCGCCGCGCCGTGACGAGCCCGTACTCCGCCGCCACGAAGAAGGCGTTGAGCAGGATCAGGAACGCGACCCCGATCAGCTCGTAGAGAAGAGTCACGCCCTCACCGGGAGGGCGCGGGTACTAGGAGGGTTCTCGTCCACCCGGCGCCAGTATAGGAGCGGCGGCGGTCATGACTGGCACGGCGAACGTATGTTCGCTATCCTCCCTCGATGCGGGTCGAATACCGGGAGGAGCCGTGTCGCAGCGCGCTCAACCGCGTGCGCGGGATGCCGTTCGCCTGGTCGCTCAACCCGTACATGGGCTGCGCCCACCAGTGCACGTTCTGTTACGTCCGCGCCTTCGAGGCGCGCGCCGACCGGCCCTGGGACGACCGCTACGGCTCGAGCATCCGCGTCAAGACGAACATCGCCGAGGTGCTGCGGCGCGAGCTCGCGCGCCCGAGCTGGGACCACGAGCCCGCCGCGATAGGCGCGGCGACCGACCCGTACCAGCCGGCGGAGGGTCGCTACCGGCTGACGCGAGCCTGCATCGAGGCGTTCGCCGAGGCGGCGAGCTCGTTCTCGATCATCACGCGCGGGCCGCTTGTCGTCCGTGACGTCGACGTGCTCGCCGAGGCGGCGAGCCGAGCCGAGGTCTCCGTCACCTTCTCCGTCCCGACGCTCGACCATGAGATCTGGCGGCGCACCGAGCCGGGAACCGCTCCCCCGCGCCAGCGGCTGCGCGCGCTCTCGGTGCTCGTCGAGGCGGGGATCAAGGCGAGCGTCGGGATGGCCCCGATCCTGCCCGGCCTCAGCGACAAGCCGGAGCTGATCGCCGAGGTCGTGCGCGAGGCGCGCGCCGCGGGAGCGACCGGAATCTGGGCGAACCTCCTCTACCTCCGCTCCGGCACGCGCGAGCACTTCCTCGCCGCACTCGAGCGCGACTGGCCCGAGTTGCTGCCGGAATACGAGGAGCTCTACCGCCGCGGCGCCTACTTGTCACGCCGCCAGACCGAGCCGGTGCGGGAACGCGTGCGCGCGCTCGCGCGCGAGCACGGCGTGCGTGACCGGCGGCAAACCCGCCTCCAGCCTCGGAAACGGCAGGAACAGCTCAGTCTCGCTATGTGATCGTCGGGCGCGGCCGTATGATCGGGCCGGTCGTGGCCGGTTCCGAGATCACAACCCTGATCGTCGATGACCACGAGGTCGTGCGCGAGGGACTGCGGCTCTCGCTGAGCCGCGCTCCGCACATCCGCGTGATCGGCGAAGCGTCCGACGGCGAATCCGCCGTCGCCCTCGCCGAGCGCCGCAAGCCGAACGTGATCATCATGGACGTCCGGATGCCAGGCATGGACGGGCTCGAGGCGACGAAGATCCTCACCGAGAAGGTGCCCGAGAGCGCCGTCCTCATCTTCACGGCGTACAGCGAGCGCAGCCTCCTCAGCCGCGGCCTCGACTCGGGCGCCAAGGGCTACGTCCTCAAGGAGGCGCCACACGAGACGCTCCTCCGCGCGATCGAGAAGGTCGCGAGCGGCGAGGGCTACGTCGACCCGGCGCTGATGCCGGCGTTCCTGACCGGCCGCGACAAGGAGGACATGCTGACGACGCGCGAGCGGGAGATCCTCCAGCTGCTCGCCGACGGGATGTCGAACGCCGACGTCGCGACGAAGCTCTTCATCAGCCAGGAGACCGTGAAGAGTCACGTGCGCCACATCCTCGCCAAGCTCGAGGCCGACACGCGCACGCAGGCCGTCGCGATCGCCCTCCGCGAAGCGATCATCGACTAGCCTCGCCGGCATGGCCGACGACGCGGACCGCGAGACCGATGAGGTCCTCGCCGCAGAGCAGGACGAGCGCCGCCGCATCGCGCTCTTCCTCCACGACGGGCCGGTGCAGTCGCTGTCGGGCGTCGCGCTGATGCTCGACGCGTCGATCGACCTGATGAGCCAGGGCGAGCTCGAACAGGCGCGCGAGATCCTCGATCGCGCGCTCATGCGAACCCGCTCGACGGTCGGCGAGCTGCGCGATCTCTCCTTCAACATCGAGCCGGTCGTCCTGCGGGATCTCGGCTTCGCCGCCGCGCTCGACGCGCTCGCGCAGTCACGCGGGCGTGGGATCGAGATCGCCGTCGACGTCGCCGTGGTCGAGACGCTCGGCGAGCGCGAGCAGGCGGCGCTCTACCAGATCGCGCGCGAGGCGCTCGAGGAGGCGATCCGGCGCGGGCCTCCCTCCCGCTTCGAAGTCACCGCAACCGCGGACGACGAAGCGCTGCATCTCGAGATCCGCGACGACGCGCCGACCGAGCGACGACGGCGCGCGATCGAGGTCTTGTCGGAGCGGGCGCGGACGCTTGGCGCCGAGCTCTCGGTCGACCACGCCGAGACCGGCACGACCATGAGCCTCGAGCTGCCGCGGCGATAACCAGCTCGCTATGGTTTTCCCGTGAGCGACGGCCAGCACCTCCTCTTCGTCTGGAAGACCTCCGGCTACGAGCTCGTGGAGCAGGACGGCGAGGCGCCGGCGGTCGGCTCCGAAGTCGAGCTCGAAGGGCACCAGTTCCTCGTCACGAAGCTCGGGCCGTCGCCGCTGCCTGGCGACAAGCGCGCCTGCGCCTACCTCACGGGCTAGCTCGCCGCGATCGAGTCGGCGGCGGCGAGGCCCAGGACGAGCGCCTGCGCCAGCCCGCTCGCGTAGCCGCCAGTCGCGATCCCGCCTGCGTCCACTCCCGCCGCCCAGATGCCTTCGGTGCCGACGACGCGCGCTTGCTCGTCCACCTGCAGCCCTCCCATCGTGTGCGTCACGGCGGCTGCGACGTGGACGGCGATCGTCCCGTCCTCGCGCTCGACGACCTCGCCGCCGCCCGCGCGCGCAGCTTCGATCCGCTCGTTCGGCTCCGCGACGACGTACCAGGCGCGAGGCCCGATCAGTTGCGCGAGGTCGTTCTCGTGCCACGCGACTTGTGGCGGCGTGATCTCGCGCCAGTCCTCCGTGAAAACGCGCGCTTCGCGGCCGTAGAGCTGGGAGAGCGGCACGAAGTCCTCTTCGCGGATCCGCGCCGGCGGCGAGGGCATGACGCGCCCGTAGAACTCGCCGAGATCGCCGGCGAGCTGAGCGCCGCGGGCCTGCGCGAACGCGAGCCCATCGCCCTCGCTCCATGGGTTCGCGCGCAGGAGAAGCCCGCGCTCGCGCGCCAGACGCGCGGCGAAACCCCCGGTCGCGAGCAGGAGCGGCGACTCGGTGTCCTCTGGCAGCGGCGTCTCGAGCTCGACGTCGCGCGCGAGCAGCGCCGTTAGCCGGCCCGGGTCGTAGCGGCGGCCCGTCGTGAGCGGGTTCTCGGTGTCTTGCCAGACGGGCTCCGCGCCGAGCGACTCCAGCCAGGCGAGCGCGTCGTCGAGCCGCCGCCAGATCAGCCGTTGCAACCGCTCGTCACCGCGCGGGCATTCCTCGCGAAACTTCTCCCACTTGAGGTGCCGCCAGATCACGCACGAGGAGAGGAGCATCGAGCCGCCGGCGCGCGTCCCCTTCTCGAGCACGCGCGGGTCGTGGCCGAGCTCTCGCAGCCGCGCGGCGGCGACGAGCCCCGCCATCCCGGCGCCGGCGACGGTGACCTTTAGAGCCATGTCCGGTGCCTGGCACCGGACGTGTCCGAGACGGACACGTCTAGGTGAGCGAGAACGTCGACTTGTGCTCGACGTACTCGATCCGCACGCCCTCGGGGCCGCGGAGGAAGACCGCGTACGTGTTCTCCGCGTCCTTGATGTCGTCGACCTCGACGCCGAGGTCGCGCGCCGCCGCGATGTGCTCGTCGACCGAGTCGACGAGGACGGCGAGGTGGTTGAGGAGCGGCTCCGCCGGCGCACCCGGTTCGCCGGGCTGGAACTCGATCCACGCGCCGCCGACCTCGACGCGCGGGCAGCCGGACGGTCCGGGCGGCGCGGCGCGGAAGCCGAGCGAGCCGTACTCCGACGAAGTCGCCTCGGCGTCGCCCGACCGGAGCGCGACGTGGTCGAGGTCGTAGTCCTCGCCCTCGCCCGACTCCACGAGCCCGAGCACGATGCCCTCGCCGAGCTCGAAGTACGCCTCGCCGTCACGGCGCCGCTCGACCGCGACGTCGTCCGGAAGCTTGGCGAACGCGGCCTCCAGATCCCCGACCCGCAGCGCCACGTGCTCGAGAGTGCCGCGTTCGCGCGGTCCCTCCGCCGCAAAGAGCGTCAGCTTGCCGCGGCGCGCGTCGGCGCCGACCAGCGTGAAGTCGTCCGTCCGCTCGATGACGTGCATGCCGAGATGCCGGGTCACGAAATCTGCGACGGCATCGCGATCCGCGAGCCAGTACGCAACATGGTCGAGCGTCTTCGGGTTCACCCCGACTCACTCCCCCCGAGCAGCAGTCGTTAAGCGATCGGCTCGTTCTGGACGTTGTGCTCGGTCGCGTATGCGTCGGTGAGCTTGTTGACGGCGTCCATTCCCTCGGGAAACGCGTAGTTGATCTTCACGAACGGCTCCCATTTGTCGGGCAGCGCGTCCTCGGGGAAGATCGCCTCGACCGGGCACTCCGGCTCGCAGGCGCCGCAGTCGATGCACTCCTCGGGATCGATGACGAGGATCCGGTCGGCCTCGTGGATGCAGTCGACCGGGCAGACGTCGACGCAGGAACGGTCTTTGATGTCGATGCAGGGCTCGGCGATGATGTACGTCATTGCGGCCTACTCTAGCGAGGCGGTCAGCTCGCTCACGACGGTACCAATCCGCTCGTCGAGCGCTGACTTGGCGAGCACCTGGTCGAAGCCGGCGGCGTTCGCCGCGCGCAGGCCGGCCGTGTCGGTGTGGTTCGTGAAACCGACGATCGGGATGTCCGGATACGTGTCCGCGACGTCCTCCGGATCGACCCGCGAGACGTCGGCGAGCACGATGTCCGGATCCTCCGTGTGGTCGACTGTGACCAAGCGGTGGCCGGGAAGAAGAGCCTCGAGCTTCCCACGGATGAAGAGATCGACCCCACAGAGCAGGATCGTGGCCACGTGGGAAGGTTAAAGCGCCATGGAGACGTCGTACAAGCGCGGACTGGAGGAGATTCGCGCCGGACGGTTCTTCGAGGCCCACGAGGAGCTCGAGCTGGCGTGGCGCGCGGCGCCCGCCGAGGAGCGCGATTTCTTCCAGGGACTCGTCCATGTTGCGGTCGCGTGGTACCAGGCAGGACGCGGCCGGCCGGTCGCGACGGCGCGGCAGCTGGAGAAGGCGGCGCGACGGCTGGCGGCGTTCGCGCCCGAGCATCGCGGCGTGGACGTCGACGATGTCCTGCGCCAGGTCGAGGCCGCACGCCGGCGGGTCGCCGACGGCTCGCTCGACCTCGAGCCGCCCCAACTTCCCTAGTCGCTAGCTGTTAGGGCGTCGTCAGGCCGAGGTAGTCGAGGATGCGGTTGAGCGCGACGTGGAGCCACCAGTCGCGGTGGAAGAAGAGCAGCAGGCCGAGCGCAACGAGGACGACGCCGCTCACGACCTGAATCACGGTGTAGCGGTCGCGCAGCCAGCGGAACGCGCCCATCGCCCGCGCGAAAGCGACGCCCGCGAGGAGGAACGCCGCGGCGAGGCCGAGCGCGTAGGCCGCGAGCAGCACCGCGCCTTTGACGACCGTCCCCGTATTGCTCGCAAGGACGAGCACCGCTGCGAGCACCGTCCCGATGCACGGCGCGGCGCAGACCGCGAAGGCGCCGCCGAGCAGGAAGCCAGAGCCGCTCCGCCGCGCGCCGCCGAGCAGGCCGGGCGCAAGGATCCGCTCCGGCACCGGCAGCAACCCCATGAACGCGAGCCCGATCACGACGAGGACGAAGCCCGCGATCTCCGTCTGCGCGTTCCCCGACACGACGCTGCCGATCGCCGCCGCTCCCGCGCCGAGCACCACGAAGACGACCGTGAAGCCGAGGACGAACGGGATGCTCGAGGAGAGGACCCGCCGCACTGATCCTCTCTCGCCGAGCTGTCCCGCCTCGACGTTCGACACCGCCGAGAGATAGCCCGGCACGAGCGGCAGCACGCAAGGCGTGATCACCGACGCGAAGCCGGCGGCGAAGGCAATCGCGAGACGCGCGCCCATCAGTGGCCTACTCCATTCCGGCGAGCAGCTCGTCGATCTTCCGCTCGGTCTCGTCGTCGAGCCGCGGCCCCGCCGCTCCGGGCGGCTCGTCGTCTTCCCGGCCACGGCTCCAGCGCCAGACGCCGAAGGCGAGGAGGATCCCTCCGCCGAGCACTCCGGCGATCGGCAGCCACCAGGCGAGGATGTCGAAGCCGCTGTCGGGCGGCGCCGCGAGGATGCCCTTGCCGTAGTTCTGGACGAGCACCGCCTCGATCCGCTGCGCCGTCCAGCAGGCGGCGATCTTCTGCCGGATGAAGTCCTCGATCTGACGCGCGGCCTGCGAGTCGGACATGTCGAGCGTCGTGTGGCAGGTCGGGCACATCACCTGGCCTTCCATGAAGGCCATCGACGTGCGCGGCTGGGTGCAAGCCGCGGCCGCCGGCGCCGCAAGGACAAGCGAGGCAGCGCCCACGGCGAGGAGGCGCGCGATCACGCGACCGCCTTGAGCGCGGCCTGGAACTGCGCGCCGTACGCCTTCGCCGTGATCGGGCCGCGCAGGTGGGCCACGATCCGGCCCGTGCGATCGAGGATGTACGTCTCCGGCACCTGCGTGATGCCGTAGCTGCCGGTGACGCTGCCCGAGCCATCCTCGAGCATCGGGAAGGTCAGCCCATGCGCCGCCACGAATTTCCGCGCGTCCGGCGCAAGGTCGTGGTAGTCGACGCCGAGGAAGATCACGCCGCGACTGTGATACCGCGACCACGCCTGCTCGAGCACCGCCGCCTCGCTCTTGCACGGCCCGCACCAGGAGGCCCAGAAGTTGAGGACGACGGCGTCGCCGTGCAGCGAGGCCAGCGAGATCTTTCCCGTCCCCTCGAGCCGCGTCAGGGTGAAGGCGGGCGCGACGGAGCCGACCGGCGGCGCGTGCTGCTGGTGCGCGAGCTTCCAGACGAGAAGGCCGAGGAGCCCCGCAACACATGCGAGCGCGAGTGCCTGCGCGCCCACCCTGACGCGCCCGCTCACGACTGCTCCGCCGCGTGGAGGTAGCGGAGGAGCTCCTGCGAATGGGTCTGCTCGCTCACAGGCCCCAGGATCTCACCGCCGACGATGCGGCCTCGCGAGTTGATGACGAACGTCGCGGGCAAGTCCGGGACTCCGTAGCGGCCGGCGAGGCCGTAGCCGGCCCCACCCACCGTCGGATACGTGACCCCGTGCGCGGAAACGAATTTGCGGGCGTCGCTCGCCGCGTCATTCGTATCGATGCCGAGAACGACAACTCCTCGCGAGCGGTACTCCCGCCAGACCTGCTCGAGCGCCGGCGCCTCGCGCTTGCACGGGTCGCACCACGAGGCGAAGAAGTTGAGGACGACCGTCTTGCCGCGCAACGAGCGCAGCGAGACGGTGCCGTTCCCGCTCAGCCGCCGCAAGGCGAAGATCGGTGCCGGGCCGCCGACTTTCGGAGGCGGCGTCTGGTGCGTAAGCCTCCAGACGAGCACCCCGCCGAGCACTCCCACGGCCGCGATCGTGAGCGCCTGCACGGCGAGGGTCAGCCGGCCGGGGAAACGGCCCACGTCAATGCGAGACGATGAAGACCGGCGTCCCGACCCGCACGCGGGTGTACAGCCACTCGGCGTTCGGCACCTGCATCCGGATGCAGCCGTGCGACTCGGAATGGCCGATCGACCACGGCTCGTCCGTGCCGTGGATGCCGACGCCGGGGGCGCTGAGGCCCATCCAGCGCGTCCCGAGCGGGTTGCCCGGCCCGGGCGGCACCGGCTTCAAGCCCTTCGCCCACGCGTCCTGCGTCGGCGGATACCACCACGGGTTCAGCTCCTTGACGACGATCTGGAAGTGGCCGAGCGGCGTCGGGTAGATCGCCTGTCCCGTCGCCACCGGGAACGACCGCACGTAGTGCGTGCCGTTGTAGAGGAGGAGGCGGTTGATGCCGCGGCGGATGACGATGACCGGCTGCGACTTCGGTGCCGGCGCGTTCAACTTGCGCAACGGCGCGACGATCGTCGTGCGGTCGCCGGCGAGGATCGCGTCACGGATGAGCGACCGCGTCGCGAGCTTCTGGAGCGCACGGCCGGGATGCGCGTGCGTGAGGCGAGGCCGGTCGTTGCGGAGCCGGACGGTGCCCGCGATCGGTGCAATGGCCGTCTTCCCGGCGAGGGCGACGACCCACTTCTGGATCAGCGACGCATCGAGAGTCGGCGTGAGTGGGACGGCCGTGTCCGCCGCCGCGGTCAGCGCGGTCTGCACCGCGGTCGTCACGTCCGCGAGGACGTGGAAGTGGTTCGTCCTGACCGTCACCGTGTGGTGGCCGACGCGGAGAACGAGCGGCGCGTAGTAGGCGCCCTTGACCGCAGCCGTCGCCTCTTGCCCGGTCAGTCCGCCGACGGCGACGGTGCCGATCGTGACGCCGTCGGCGATCGTCGTCGGCGTGGTGTCGGCGCTCACGGCAGTGGCGCCGGCGCCAAGGGCGCAGACGGCGACGAGGCAGAGGATGAAGCCGGCGCGTCTCAAGAGTCTTGCTCCACCGGGAACTGGAGTCCCGGCTCGCCGGATTCTAGCCCGCAAATCACATCCCTCCTACGGCTCAAGTGCGGCGGATCGCAACGACCGCGAGGTCGTCGAAGAGATCGCCGCCCGCGAACTCCCGCGCGTCCTCGGCTACGGCGGCGGCGAGCGCCCGTGCCGGCAGCTCGCGCCGCTCGGCGAGCAGCGCGTCGAGCCGCTCGTCGCCGTACAGCTCGCCGTCCCGCCGCGCCTCGACGACGCCGTCGGTGTAGAGGACGAGCGAAGCACCACGCGGCAGCTCCGCGCGCGTCTCCACGTACTCCTGACCGGCGTCGATCCCGAGCACGAGACCACGAGCCTCGAGGGGTCGCGTCGTCCCGTCCGGCAGGACGAGCCGCGGTGACGGATGGCCCGCGCTCGCAGCGGCGACCGTTCCCGTCACGCCGTCGACGACGACGTAGCTCATGCTGATGAACTTGCCGGTTCCGATCTCGCTGGAGATGACGTCGTTCGCGGCCGCGAGGAAGTCGGACGGCTCGGTGTGCTCACGCGCGAGGGAGCGGAAGACGAACTTCGCCATCGCCATGTCGGCGGTCGCGTCGACGCCGTGGCCGGTGACGTCGCCAAGGACGACCGCGAGCCGTCCGTCCTCGAGCGCGAGGAAGTCGTAGAGATCGCCACCGACGTCCACCCGCGCCGACGGCTCGTAGACCTCCCCGACGTCGAGCCCCTCGACGACCGGCCGCGAGCTCGGCAGGAGGGAGCGCTGCATGGTGTCGGCGAACTGCTTCTGTTGCTGGTAAAGGCGCGCGTTGTCGATGGCGAGCGCGGCCTGCCCGGCGATCGCGGCAGCCGCCTCGATCGTCTCGTCGGTGAGCGGGTTACCGGGCCGAAAGGAGAAGACCCCGAGCGACGCGATCACCTCGGTCGGGAGCGCGACGGGCACGCCGGCCGCCGTCCACCCCTTCTCCAGGAAGGGCACGAGCGCCGGCAGGGAGTCGTCGCCGCGCGCGTCCGAGGCCTTGATCCGGGCGCTGCGCCGGTCGCGGAAAAGCCGCTGGACGTTGCGCTGCCCGAACGGCTGCGGGCGGAAGAGAATCGCGCGGATCGCATCGTCGAGTGCCGGATCGCGGACGTGGAGCGCGAGCGGGAGCAGCTGGTCGCGCCGCTCGTCGGGCATCCGCACGACCGCCGCGTCGACGTCGAGCACGTCGACGACGGTGCGAGCGAGCGCCTCCAGCGTCTGGTCGAGCGAGAGGCTCTGGGCGAAAGAGCGGGAGATCTCGTAGAGGGCGCGGAGACGTCGTGCGGCGGCGCGCTCGGCGGCGAGCGCGGTCTCGCGCTCGTCTCCCAGCCGCGACGTCTCCTCGTGCAACTGCGCGTTCTTGACGGCGACGGCGAGCTGGCCGGCGAGCGCCGCGAGCAACGCCGTCTCGTGCTCGGCCGCGACGCGGCGCACGCTCGGGTAGGCCGCCAGAAGGCCGACGACGTCGCCGCGCGTCACGAGCGGAACGGCGAGCGCGGCCCGGATCCCGGTCTCCTTCGCCGCGGCCGCGACGCCCGCGAGCCGGCGGTCGCGGCTGACGTCGGCAATCTCCAGGACGGCAGAGACGCGAGACGGGCCGAGTGCGAGATCGAGTAGCCGGTCGGCGACAGGCGCGTGCGGGCCTGCGAGCCCGCGGCCGGCTGCTTCCTCCAGCGTCCCGTCCTCGCCGGCGCGGAGATAGATGGCGACGCGCTCGACGCCAAGCAACTCCCCGACGCGCTCGACGGCGGTCTCGAGGGTGTGAGAGACGGAGAGCTCGGCCGTCGCCTGCGCGATCACCTCGAGCAGTGCGCGGGTGCTCTGGAGCTCGAGTGCGAGCAGCCGCGCGTGCTCGCCCGCACGGAGCGCGTGGGCGGCGCGGACGCCGAAGGTCGCGAGTCTGCCGAGCTGCTCGGCGTCCGGCGCGTCTCCCGGCGGGTGCAGGAGCTGGAGGACCCCGCGCGCGGGCCGGCCGAGCGGCAGGGTCGTCGAGATGCCGCAGCCGTCCGGCAGCCGCTCCGCCGGCAGCGCCTGCGCCGGCCCCGGCTCCGCGAGTGTCTGCTCGGCGAGCTCTCGGGCGCCGGCCAGGTCGACGGTGCCGTCGAGCCCGCAGGAAGCGGCGACGGCGAGCCCGTCCTCGCGCTGCTCCCAGAGGATCCCGGCCGTGGCGCCGGCCGCGGCCGCCGAAAGCCGGACGACCTCGCCAGGCCCGTCGCCCTCGTTGAGCGCAGCCGCGAGCGCTTCGCCCGCGAGATCGAGCGCAGGCCGCGCAAGCACGTCGACCGGGCTGCCTCCGGCGCGGAAGCCGCGAAGGACGAGAAGCGCGTGCGCCGCGCACAGCTCCGCTGCGAACCGCTCCTCCGGGCCGAACGGCTCGCCCGTGCGAAGGAGCTCGAGGGAGACGCCACAGTCCTCTGCCGCCGCGGGAGCGAGAAAGAAATTGGTCGCGCCGCTGCGCTCGGCCGCGCGGCGAACGGCTGCAGGCGCGAGCGCGAGGTCGTCGACCGGCGCAGCTGGAAAGTCCGCCACGGCCAGTCCTGTCCCGTCGAGCACCGCCGCAAGAGACTCGGACGCCGCCACCGCGACGGCCTCGAGCCACTCGCCGCTCTCGTCGGGGATGCGGACGAGGGCGACGTCCGCTCCGGTCACGACGCGAGCTGCCTCCGCTAGCTCGCGCAGCGCGTCGGCAGCGCTAGCGGCGCCGGCGGCGGCGGAAACGGCGCGCACGAGCGCCGCGAGCGACGAAGCCGGCACGCGGACGAGTGCGGAATCGACGTCAAGCAGACTGGGCAACGCCCGGGAAGTATTGCCGTCAGCGACCGAAGTGCTGTGCGCGGCTCTCCCAAACGGTTCCGCCGCACATCGGGCAGACCGGCAGAACGCGGTGGATCACGGCGCCGTAGCCACAGTCGGCGCAGCGGAACTCACCGGCGAGCTCCGCACCTGCGACCGCGAAGTCGAGGAAGCCGGGATCGTCCAGCTGCACCTCGTCCGGTTGCACCTCGGGAGCCGTAGCTTCCATGGCTACGGACTCCTCGGCCTGAATCCCCACCCGCGTCGTCCCCTTTGTCGTCCTCGGCCGGGTGCGCTTCACGCGCCCGCGCCTCGGAATTTGCCCATACTCCACCTATGCAAACGCCCAAGCCGGCCCGCCCATTCCGTCCCCCGCGTCGCCCGGCGCGCGCGCCGCGGCCGGCCCGTTCGGTCCCGCACATCGGCGGCTGGGACCTACGGATCGCGTCGGTGGCGGGCCTCGTCTTGACGCTCTCGCCGTTCATGGACTGGTACGCGGCGACACAGCCGAACGGGCTGACGTTCTCGGTTACGGGCTGGCACGCGGGCGCGCTCGGCAAGCTCGTCTTCTTCATCGGGCTCGCGATCCTGATCCTCGAAGCGTTGCGCGAGACGGGAATCGCGCTACCCGCGTCGGTGCCGGAACGGCTCGTCCTCTTCGGGCTCGGCGCGCTCGCCGTGATCTTCACCCTGATCCGCCTGATCTCCGTGCCGGACACGTACTTCGCGGCAGCGGGACGCGGCATCGGGATCTACGTCGCCTTCCTCGCCGCGCTGGGACTGCTCGCGGCAGGGCTGCTCCGCTGGGCCGAAGACCTGCAGTAGCTCGCTAAATGGGGAGGATCGTCTTCGCCTGGCCGACGAGCTCGTCGAGGTCGAAGCCCTTGCCGACGAAGCCGCGGGCGCCGCTCGACGCCGCCTGCCGCCGGCCGTCCTCGTCCACCTGCCCGCTGAACATCAGCACGGGGATCGCGCCGGCGCCGTAGCGGTCCTGGATCTGCCGCAGCATTTCCCAGCCGTCGACGTGCGGCATCATCACGTCGAGGAGGACGAGGTCTGGCTTGCGCGTCTCGATCGCGGCGAGCCCCTCGTCGGCGCTCGACGCTTCCTGCACGTCGTAACCGGCCCGCTCGAGCTCGAGCCGGACGAGCTCGCGCATGCGGTCGTCGTCGTCGACGAGCAGCACCGGCGGCCCGGTCTGCACGCGCCCCGGGCCCGAGCGGGCGAGGAACGTCTCGAGGTCGCCACGGCGGTACCGCCTGTGACCGCCGGGCGTGTAGAAGGTCGGCACACGGCCGTGATCAGACCACTTGCGGATCGTGCTCTGCGCGACGCCGAGGAAGCGCGCCGCCTGTCCGAGCGTCAGCCACTCGGGCTCACGCCGCCCGCCTTCATCCCGGTAATCCATGCGAGGGAAATTGTCCAAAGCTCCCTCTTTTTACACGTAGGAGGGTGGGTTTTGGGAGTTACGGCGCGTAATCGACGGCGCCGCGCTGGTACGCATCGAAGGCGGCCGCCAGCACGGTCGTGAGATCGCGCGGCCAGGTCGATGACGTCGCGCGCTCGTCGAGCACCTCGCGCGCCCAGCGCTCGGCGTCGCGGTAGGCGCTCGCCAGCTCGCCGAGCGAGTACGTCTGGCCGACGCGCTTGCGGAGCTCGTCGACCACGAGCTCGAGCTGCTCGAGCAGCTGGCGATAGCGGGCGGGATCGTCGCGGGAGGCTTCGACGCGGCGGCTCCCGTCGGCCCACTCGTGCCTGACGGCTACAACCGAGGTCACTCGCCCAGTGTGCAGCACCGGTCGGGCCAGAGCGGTTGCAGCTCGGTGACGATCCGTTCACCGAGCTCGTAGCCGGGGCGGGCGAGCGCGTAGGCGGCGTGAGCGTGGAGGCACTTGAGACTTCCGCTCCCCAAATCGATCGGGGAACGGGAGCCGCCGACGCCGTAGTCGAGCGAGGCGCCGCCGTCGTTGCCCTCCTCCCCGCCCGCGAGCTCGCGCCGAACGCGTCGCTGCTCGTCGTCGGCGGCGGCGAGGCTTGCCGCGAGCTCGGGCTGCGCGCGCACCGCCTCGCTCCAGCGCTCGACTCCTCCCGCTGCCTCGAGCCGCGCGACTGCAGCGACGAGGTGGCGGCATGTCAGGTAGTACGTCGTCGGGAACGGCTCGCCGTCCGCGGTGTACGGGCTCTGCTCGGTGACCGCCGGCGCCCCGAACGGACAGCGGACGACGACGCGGCGCATCGCCCGCGGCTCCCGCCCGAGCTGGCGCGCGACGAGAGCTCGGTCAGCCTCTGTGGCCACGGCGCGACTGATTCTGCCTGCGCCGCCACTGCGGGATGTTCTTGACGATGAACAGGTGCTCGCCCGGCCGGATGTAGCCGAGCGAGCGCGCCTCGCGGGCGAGGACCGAGGGGGAGGACGCCGCACGCAGCTGCCGTACGAGGGAAGCCTGCTCGCGCTCGAGCTTCTGGACGGCCGCGACCCGACCCGCGCGCTGCCCGTGCGCGCCGAGATAATCGTGCAGCGGCCGGTAGTAGAGGAGGCCGACGAGCACGAGCACGCCGACGGCGAACCAACGCCTCGCTATGCGGCCCCTGATCCGACGCTTTGCCTTCTTCGCGGACATTCCGGTCCGTGTTCTCGAACCGGCGCGTCTTCCCTGCTAGGAAACGACTTCGACCTTGATCACGTTCGTGGAGCCCGGGATGTTGACGGCGGTGCCCGCCGTGATCACGACCCGATCGCCCGTCTCGACGAGGCCGGCGTCGCGCGCCGCCTCGATCGCCAGCCGCCAGAGATCCTCGACGTCGCCCGTCTCGGTGATCAGCACGGGCGTCACTCCCCACTCGAGCGCGAGCTGGCGCATCGCCCAGTCGACATGCGTGAGAGCGACGATCGGGCGCCTCGGCCTCAGCCGCGCGACGGCGCTCGCCGTCCGGCCGGAGAAGGTCGGGACGAGAATCGCCTTCGCCTGCAGCGCCTCGGCGAGGTCGCAGGACGCGTTCGACATCGCCTGGCCGATGGTCGGATTCTCCGCCGCGTCCGGCAGCTGGTGCCGGTAGTCCATGCTCGGCTCGACCGCGCGCGCGATCCGGTCCATGTACGCGACCGCCTCGACCGGATACTCGCCCACCGCCGTCTCGCCCGAGAGCATCACGGCGGACGTCCCGTCGAGGATCGCGTTCGCGATGTCGCTCGCTTCGGCACGCGTCGGCTCGGGCGAGTGCACCATCGTCTCGAGCATCTGCGTCGCCGTGATCACCGTCTTTCCGAGCTCGAGCGCCCGGTGGATGATCCGCTTCTGCACGAGCGGCACGACGGCCGGCCCGATCTCCACGCCGAGGTCGCCGCGCGCGACCATCACCACGTCCGTTTCCGTGAGGACCTCGTCGAGGACGTCGATCGCCTCCGCCTTCTCGATCTTCGCGATCACATGCGCATGCGAGCCGGCTTGCTCGAGCAGCGCGCGCAGATCGCGGACGTCCGCCGGCGAGCGCACGAAGGAGAGCGCGACGAAATCGACGCCTGTCTCCACCGCCCACTCGAGATCGGCCACGTCCTTGCGCGTCAGCGAGGGGATCGGAAGCGGGACGCCTGGCAGGTTGACGCCCTTGTGCGAGCTGATCAGCCCGCCGACGAGGACGGCGCACCGCGCCCGCCCGCGCGCGACCTCGTCCACGCGCAGCCGGACGAGCCCGTCGTCGATCAGGACGTCGTGGCCCGGTTCCAGCACGTCGCCGATCACCGCCGGCGCGATCGGCAGCTCGCCGTCGGTCGCCGCCTCCTCCGCGCAGACCGTGATCTCGTCGCCCGTGTGGAGGACGAGCGGTTCCGCCAACTCGCCGATCCGCAGCTTCGGGCCTTGCAGGTCGCCGATCAGCGCGATCGGGCGCCCGATCTCCGCCGCGATCTCGCGGACGAGCCAGGCACGCCCGGAGTGGTCCTCGTGCGTTCCGTGCGAGAGGTTGAAGCGCACGGCGTCGACGCCCGCCTCGATGAGGGCGCGCAGCCGCTCGCGCGAGTCGGACGAGGGCCCGAGCGTGGCGACGATCTTCGTCCGGCGGTCAACCGGCGGCATATCGATCAGGGTATCTAGCGCTTCGCTTTCGGAAACGCGTCCCAGCCCGGGTACCCCGCCCGGTCACCGAGCTCCTCCTCGATCCGCAGAAGCTGGTTGTACTTCGCGACGCGGTCCGTGCGCGCCGGGGCGCCCGTCTTGATCTGGCCCGTGCCGAGCGCGACGGCGAGGTCGGCGATCGTCGTGTCCTCCGTCTCGCCGGAACGATGCGACATCACCGCGCTGTAGCCGTTCTCGTGCGCGAGACGCACCGCCTCGATCGTCTCGGTGAGCGTCCCGATCTGGTTGACCTTGATCAGGATCGAGTTGCCGAAGCCGCGCTCGATCCCCTCGCGCAGCCGCTCGACGTTCGTCACGAAGACGTCGTCGCCGACGAGCTGGAGCCGGTCACCGAGCCGCTCGGTCGTCGCTCGCCAGCCGTCCCAGTCGTCCTCGGCGTTGCCGTCCTCGATCGAGACGATCGGGAAGCGGTCGGCGAGGTCGGCGTAGAAGTCGGGCATCTCGGCCGGCGCGGCCTCGCGGCCTTCGAAGCGGTAGACGCCGCCGGAGAAGAGCTCGCTCGACGCGGGGTCGAGCGCGATCGCGACGCGGTCGCGATTGCCCGCGCGCTCCGCCGCTTCGAGAATCGCCTCGATCGCCGCCTCGCTCGCCGGCAGATCCGGCGCGAAGCCGCCCTCGTCGCCAACGGCCGTCGAGAGGCCGCGCTCGTGGAGCAGCGCCTTCAGCGCGTGGTACGTCTCGGCGGCGAGCCGCAGACCTTCGGAGAAGCTCTCGGCCCCGACCGGAACGAGCATGAACTCCTGCAGGTCGATCGAGTTGTCGGCGTGGACGCCTCCGTTGATCACGTTGAGCATCGGCACCGGCAGCGTCGTCGCGTCCTCTCCGCCGAGGTGGCGGAACAGCGAGAGGCCGGCTTGAGCGGCAGCTGCCTTGGCATTGGCAAGCGAGACGCCGAGGATCGCGTTCGCGCCGAGCCGACTCTTGTTCGGCGTGCCGTCGAGCTCGATCAGGCGCCGGTCGAGTCCCTCTTGATCCGTCACGTCGAGCCCGCGGATCGCAGCCGCGATTTCGCCGTTGACGTTGGCAACCGCCTCCAGCACGCCCTTCCCGCCGTACGGGGCGCCGCCGTCGCGCAGCTCTACCGCCTCGTGCGCGCCTGTCGAGGCGCCGGAGGGGACGATCGCCCGACCGAGCCCGTCGCCGGCACGGATCTCGACCTCGACCGTCGGATTCCCGCGGGAGTCCAAGACCTGACGGGCATGAACCGCGCTGATCACTCTCTCTCCTTGGCCTGGTCGAAGTAGGCGTCCTGCCTCTCGAGCGGCAGCTCCGTCCAATTCTCCCCGGCCTCCGCCGCGAGCGTCTCGGCAACCTCCACGCGCTGCCGGAACCGCCGCGCGGCGCTGCGCAGTTCGAGCTCGGGATCCGCCTCGAGCTTGCGCGCGACGTTGACCGCGGCGAAGAGAACGTCGCCAAGCTCGTCGGCGGACGGCTCCTCCTTCAGCTCGCGCAGCTCGTCCTCGAGATCGGCCATCGCACCCGCGAGGTCCGGGTACTCGAAGCCCACCGCCTTGGCACGCTGCTGGATCTTGCGCGCGTAGAGCAGCCCCGGAAGCGCTTCGGCGACGTCGTGGAAGATCCCCTCGCGGCCCTCCTCGTCGACCTTGATCCGCTCCCAGTTCGACCGAACGCGGTCGGCCGTGCGCGCCTCGACGTCCCCGAAGACGTGCGGGTGGCGCCGGACGAGCTTCTCGTGGACGCCCCGCGCGACCTGCGCGAGATCGCCGGCGCCGCGCTCCTCGAGCAAGAGTGCGAGGAAATAGACCTGGAAGAGCAGGTCGCCGAGCTCGTCGAGCAGCTTCGGGTCGTCGTCCGCGAGCGCCGCGTCGGCGACCTCGTACGCCTCCTCGATCGTGTGCGGGACGATCGTCTGCGCGGTCTGCTCCCGGTCCCAGGGGCACTCACGGCGCAGCCGCTCCGTCAGAGATTGGAGCTGCAGCAGGGCCTGCTGCAGGCCCTCCACGTCAGCCAGTCGTCGTCGGCGGCGCAGGCGTCGTCGTCGCGGTCGTGCTCGTCGGCGGCGGCGCGTAGCCGGTCTGGTACTCGACCTTGTCCTGGTACTGCTTCTGGAGGTTCGCCAGCCAGGCGCTCCAGGCCGTCTGCTGCTTCTGCGAGACGAGCTGCTGCTCGATCTGACTCTGAACCTGCTTGAACGGCGCGGTGCGCGCGGGCATTACCGGGCCGAGCGCCTGAATGATGTGCCACCCGAACTGGGAGTGCACCGGCGCCGAGGTCGCGCCCGCTTTGAGCGAGAACGCAGCCTTGTCGAACTGCGGCACGTCCTGCCCCTGGCGCGCGGTGTACTTGCCGCCGAGCTTCGCGGTGCCGGTGTCCTTCGAGTACTTCTTCGCGAGGGACGCGAAGCTCGCGCCGTTCGCGAGCTTCGTCTCGAGCTTGTTCGCGAGGCTCTTGCTGCCGACGAGGATGTGCCGCACGTTCCGCGTCTCAGGCTGGTGATAGGCGGACTGGTTCGCCTTGTAGTACGCCTCTTCGTCGCTCGTCGAGACCTTCGCAGCGCCGGTCACCTTGTTCTTGACCCGCTGGGCGATGAGGTTGACCATCACCTGCTGCCTCGCCTCAGGGATTGTCAGGCCGCTCTTGACGATCTCGGCGTCGAGCTTCTTCTGGCTGCCGCCGTAGTGAAGCTTCGCGATCGACTGGAGGTAGGCGTCGACATCCTTGCTCGTCACCTTCACGCCTTCCTTCGGGGCCTGCTGCTCGAGCTCGGACACCTGGACGAGATACGCGACGACCTTCTGGCTCAGCTGCGTGTACTGCGCCGAGCCGATCGTCGGGACCGGCTGGCCCGCTGCCTTCGCCTGCGACTCCGCCTGCTTGATGAGCTCGTTGAACTGGACCTTGGTGACCGGCACCGAGCCGACGAGGGCCACGGCGTTCGAGGGAACGGTCTTCGCGCCACCGCCGCAGGCGGCGAGGGCGGCGACGGCCGCGATCAAAAGAGGCGCGAACAGGAGACGAGTCTTCATTTCCATCCAGTGAGGTCGGTGTCCGAGGAGCGCCGCAGCGGCAAAAGGGGCTCTCAGGCGGCCCGGCGCGCGTCCAAGATAGCATCGACCAGCGCGACGGCCTGGGCGATCTCCTCCTGCCCGCGCATGCTTATCTCCTGCTTAGCCGAGGCGTAGATCGCGGTCTTCGCGCGGTCGCGCAGCTCCCGCAACTCGCCCGATCCGAGCACGAGCCGCCCAACTGTCGCCTTGCCGCCCTGGAAGACGAGGTAGTCGGCGCCGAGGAGCGCGACCTTGATCTTCGCCTCCTGGATCCGGAAGAGGTTCTCGACCGGCTCCGGCAACGGACCGAAGCGATCCTCGAGCGCGGCCTGCAGCTCGCGCAGCTCGTCCTCGGTCTCCGCGAGCGCGAGCCGGCGGTGGACGTCGATGCGCAGCGCCTCCGAGTCGACGTAGGCGGCCGGGACGTAGGCATCGACCCGCGCGTCGACCCGCACCGGCCGCGCCGCAATCCGCTTCTGGCCCTGGAGCTCTGCCACAGCCTCGTTGAGGAGCTCGACATACAACTCGAAGCCGACGGCGGCGACGTGACCGGACTGCTCCGCGCCGAGCAGCTCGCCCGCGCCGCGGATCTCGAGGTCGCGCATCGCGATCGCGAAGCCGGCGCCGAGCTCGGTGTGGTCGGCGAGGGTCGAGAGCCGCGCCCGCGCCTCCGGGGTCAGCTCCCGCGCGTCGGGATAGAAGAGGTACGCGTAGGCCGTGGCGTCGGAGCGGCCGACCCGGCCACGGATCTGGTAGAGCTGGGAAAGCCCGAGCGTGTCGGAGCGCTCGACGATCAGCGTGTTCGCCTGTGGGATGTCGATCCCCGACTCGATGATCGTCGTCGAGACGAGCACGTCCGCGTCGCCGCGCAGGAAGGCGTGCATCCGCTCCTCGAGCTCCTTCTCCTTCATCTGCCCGTGCGCGACGAGGAAGCGGAGCTTCGGGCAGAGCTGCTGCAGCGATGCGGCGCGCTCCTCGATCGTCTCGACGCGGTTGTGGAGGAAGAACGCCTGGCCGTCGCGGTCAGCCTCGCGCTCGAGCGCGAGCTTGACGAGCTCCTCGTCGTACTCGCCGACCGTCGTGCGGATCGGGCGGCGCCCTTCCGGCGGCGTCTCGATGATCGAGATGTCGCGCATGCCCGCGAGGGAGAGGTGGAGCGTGCGCGGGATCGGGGTCGCGCTGAGCGTGAGCACGTCAACCTCGAGGCGCAGCGACTTGAGCAGCTCCTTCTGCGCGACGCCGAAGCGCTGTTCCTCGTCGAGGATCACGAGGCCGAGCTCCTTCGGGATCACGTCGCGACTGAGGACCCGGTGCGTCCCGATCAGGATGTCCACCTTGCCCGCGCTGAAGTCGGCGAGGATCGCCTTCGTCTGCTTCGGCGGCACGAAGCGCGAGACCATCTCCACGCGAACCGGGAAGTCGCGGTAGCGCTCGCGGAACGTGTTGTAGTGCTGCTCGGTGAGGATCGTCGTCGGGGCGAGGAGGAGCACCTGGCGGCCGTTCACCGCGACGGCAAAGGCGGCTCGCACGGCAACCTCGGTCTTGCCGAAGCCGACGTCGCCGCAGACGAGCCTGTCCATCGGGCGTGGCGTCTCGAGGTCTTCCTTCACCGCCTCGATCGCCGCCTCCTGGTCGGGCGTCTCGCGGTACGGGAAGGACATCTCGAGCTGCGGAAGCCACTCGCTGGAGAGGTCGTAGGCGATTCCCTCCTGCGTCTGTCGCTGGGCGTAGAGGTTGATCAGGTCGCCCGCGAGCTCACGAACGGACTCGCGCGCGCGCGACTTCATCGTCTGCCACGCCTTGCCGCCGAGCTTCGAGAGCGCAGGCGAGCCGGCGTCGGCGCCGACGTAGCGCGAGACCTTGCCGAGCTGCTCGTGCGGGACGTAGAGCCGGTCCTCGCCCCGGAAGGCGAGCAGGAGGTAGTCGCGCGTGACGCCGGCGACGGTCTTCGTCTCGAAGCCGAGCAGCTTCCCGACGCCGTGGTCCTCGTGCACGACGTAGTCGCCTGTGCGGAGGTCGGCGAAGGACTGGAGTGCGCGGCCACCGAGACGGCGCTCGCGCGGCGCGCGGCGGCGGAAGACCTGGTGATCGGGCAGCAGGACGAGGCCGAGCTCGCGCCAGACGAAGCCGCGCCGCGCCGGCGAGATGGCGAAGAGGAGCTCCGGCTCCTCCGGCAGCTCCTCCCCCGGCTCGATCACGCGCGCCTCGACGCGGCGCAGCAGGTTCTGCGTGCGCAGCGCTTCGCCGCGGTGCGGGAACGAGACGACGATGCGCTGGCCCGTGCGGAGGAACGCCGCGAGCTCGCTCTCCGCCTCCGCGAGGCCGCGCGCGGCGATCGCGGGCCGCTGCGCCTCGAAGGCGAACGGCTGGGTCTGCGGGAACGGGTCGAGCTCGGTCGCGCCGGCGAGCGAGGGCGGGTCGGCGACGCCGTCCTCCTCCCAGACGCGCCGCACGTCGTCGGGCTGGAAGACGAAGTCGGGCGAGCCGGCGAGGACCGGCACGAGGTCGTCCGGGACATGCGCCTCAGGGCCATCACCCTCTTCCGCAAGTAACAGACTGTTACTTAGTTCGACAGTGTCCATTCGGCGCTCGGCCGCGGCGTACAGGGTCGCTTCGGACACGGGATGGAGCGCTCGCTGGGTGAAGGGCGAGAAGGCGCGGACCGACTCGATCTCGTCGCCAAAGAACTCGACGCGAAGTGGCTCTCGCCCCGTTGTCGGGAAGACGTCGACGATGCCGCCGCGCACGGCGAACTGGCCGCGGTCGTCCACCCGCTCGACGCGCTCGTAGCCCGCGAGCGCCAGTTCTTCGCTCAGGGCCTCGACGCCGGGCTCGAGACCGGGACGCAGCTCGACGGGCTCCGGCCGCGCCTCCGCCCGCGGCAGCCCCTCGGCGAGAGCGCGCGCGGAGGCACAGACCAGACCGCCGCGCTCGAGGACGTGCAGCGCGCGGGCGCGCTCGCCGACGAGGTGCGGCGGCGGTGTAAGACCCGAATCCCACGCCACACCGCGGCTCGGCAGCAGCCCGACCGCGTCCTCGCCGAGGAACCAGGCGGCTCCCTCCGCCGCGTCGCGCGCATCCGCGTCCTCCGGCAGGACGACGACGAGGCCCCGCTCGAGACGCTCGTGGAGGGTCGCGAGCAGGAGCGGCAACGCCGCTTCGGAGACACGCGCACGGGTCGGCAGAGCGTCTGCGAGCTCGCCGAGGCGCTCGTTCTCGACGAGCTGGCGGACGATGGCATGAAGTACCGGACGGTCCATGACGAAGGGCGGAACTCGCGTTCCGCGGCCGTCATGGTATTCATGTCGGCATGTGCCGGAACATCCACACGCTCTACAACTTCGAGCCATCCGCCACGCCGGACGAGGTGCGCCTCGCCGCCGAGCAGTATGTCCGCAAGGTGAGCGGCTTCGCCAAGCCGTCGCGCGCCAACGAGGACGCCTTCGCCCACGCGGTCGAGGAGATCGCGTCGGTGACGCAGCGGCTGCTCGACGCGCTTGTGACGACCGCGGCGCCGCGCGACCGCGAGGTCGAGGCGGAGCGGGCGCGCACCCGCGCGGCGAAGCGCTTCGCGACGGCCTAGCGGCGGTTGACCTGGATCTGGGCGCGG
>JBOGZU010000005.1:0-107122 GCA_050697455.1 Gaiellaceae bacterium
GCGGTCTTCGCGAGCGGGATCCCGATCACGATGATCGGGCTCAACGTCACGCACAGGGCACTCTTCACGCGCGCCCACGCCGAAGAACTGCGCGGCGCCGGCCGGGCGGGGCGGTTCGTCGGAGAGCTCTCCGACTTCTTCCAGATCTTCCACGAGCGCTCGTACCGTTTCCACGGCGCGCCGATCCACGACGCCATGGCCGTGGCGCACGTCATCGACCCGACCCTCCTGACGACGAGCCACGCCAACGTCGTCGTGGAGACGAGCTCGGAGTACTGCGACGGCCGGACGGTGGCCGATCTCCGCGGCGTCACCGGCCGCGAGCCGAACGCGGACGTCGGCGTGGACGTCGAAGCGCCGCGCTTCCTCGACCTCCTCGTCTCGCGGCTGGCGTCCTTGCCATGAGCCTGGTCTTCGCGTGCATTGCGCCGCACGGCGACGTCGACCTCGCGCCCGAGCTGCGCGCGGCGATGGAGGAGCTGGGGCGCCGGGCGGCTGCCGCACGACCCGACGTCGCCGTCGTCATCACGCCGCACTCCGTCCACGTCGAGGGCCACTTCGCCATCGTGACGAGCGGCAAGGTGGGGGAGTGGGAGACCGACCGCGCCACGGCTGCCGCGCTGCTCGAGGCGCCGCTCCCGATCCTCGGCGTCTCGTACGGCGGCAACGACTCGGCGACGGCGGAGTTCCCGCTCGACTGGGGCGCCGAGATCCCGCTCGGTTTCGTCGGCGCGCCGCGCGTCGTCGTCGTCTCGCCGGCCCGCGACCGCCCGCTCGAGGAGCACCTGCGGCTCGGCGAGGCGATCGCCGCGCTGCCCCGGCGGGTCGCGCTCATCGCGAGCGCCGACCACGGCCACGCGCACGACCCGGACGGCCCGTACGGCTTCCACCCCGCAGCCGCGGAGTATGACGCCCTGCTGCAGGAGCTCCTCGCCGCACCACGCCTCGACTTCCTGCCGCTCGCCGAGCTCGTGGAGGAGGGCAAGGCCGACTCGCTCTGGCAGCTGCTCGTGCTGCAGGGCGCGGTCGGCAGCGAGGCGCGGCCGGATGTGCTCGCGTATGCGGCGCCGACGTACTACGGAATGCTCGTCGCCGATATCCCGCTCCGCTAAAGGAACAGCCCCCCGCGCGGCGAACCCGCCCGTATGCCGCGGAAGCGGAAGTCGAAGCTGCGCCCGAGGGTTCCGAGCCGCGTCAAGAAGACGCGGACGAAGCGCTCGCGGCCACGCAATGAGCATCCCGAGCTCTGGGGCCTGGGATCGGTCGCGCTCGGGCTCTTCCTCGGCGCCGTCCTCTACTTCGGCTGGAACGGCGGCTACGTCGGCGGCTGGCTCGGCGACGGGCTCGGCAAGCTCGTCGGCGACGCGAAATACATGCTTCCCGTCGCGCTCGTCGTGCTCGGCGCCTTGACCGTCACGAAGAGCGCGCTCGTCGACGTCCGGCCGTTCCGGACCGGGCTGGCGGTACTCAGCTTCGGCCTCATGATCACGCTCGGGAAGGACCAGGGCGGCTACGCCGGCCAGGTGTTCGGCGGCGCCGTCGGCGTCGCGATCGGCGCGACGGGCTCGCTGCTGCTCGGCTCGGTGCTCCTGCTCGCGGGCTCCCTGCTCCTTTCCGGCGCATCGCTCGGCGCGATCCTTCGCCGTTCCGGCCGTGAGCTCCACGGGGCCGCGAAGAAGGCGCGCGAGCGCCGGCGAGAGACGGCCGCCTGGCCGGAGCCGGAGGCCACGCGCGCGCCCGCCGCCTTCCATGCCCCGCCGGTCGACGCAGTCGCGGCCTACCCGGACCTCGTCAGCGACGTGCCGCCGCACGCGGTCTTGCCGCCGCCGCTGCTTCAGAGCGAGCCGCCGCCACTCATCGAGGAGCAGCCGACACTGTTCGACGAGGTCACGTCGGAGAACGTCGCGTACACGCTCCCGGACTCGAGCGTGCTCCGCACATCGCCCGAGCGCGACGGCGAATCGGGCGAGGCCGCCGCACGCGTCGCCGACCTGCTCGTGCAGACGCTCGCGCACTTCGGGGTCGCGGCGACCGTGATCGGGCAGATCTCCGGCCCGCGCGTGACGCGCTACGAGCTGCAGCTCGCGCCAGGGACGAAGGTCTCGAAGGTCGCCGCGCTCAAGGACGACCTCTCGTACGCGCTGGCGACGACCGAGATCCGCATCCTCGCGCCGATCCCCGGCAAGCAGGCCGTGGGCGTCGAGCTCCCGAACCTCTCGCCGAACCTCGTCACGCTCGGCGACATCTTCGAGCCGCTGCCGCCGACCGCGAGCCCCGTCTCGGCCTGGCTGGGGAAGGACATCTCCGGCGCCGCCGTCTGGACCGACCTGGCGCGGATGCCGCATCTCCTCATCGCCGGCACGACCGGCTCGGGCAAGTCCGGCTGCCTCAACGCACTGCTCACGTCCGTCCTCCTGCGCGCCACTCCGGACGACGTGCGCCTGATCCTCATCGACCCGAAACGGATCGAGCTCAGCCACTTCGAGGCCGTGCCGCACCTGCTCACGCCGGTCGTCTCGAGCCCGAAGGAGGCGAGCGCAGTGCTCGCCAACTGCCTCGCCGAGATGGAGCGCCGGTACGAGCGCCTCTCCTCGGTGCGCGCGCGGAGCATCACCGAGGCGAACCGCGCCTTCCGCCAGCGCGGCGAGCCGACGCTCCCGTACATCCTCGTCGTGATCGACGAGCTCGCCGACCTGATGATGGTCGCGCCGCAAGCGGTGGAGGACGCCGTGATCCGCCTCGCGCAGAAGTCGCGTGCGGTCGGCATCCATCTCGTGCTCGCGACGCAGCGGCCGTCGGTCGACGTGATCACCGGGATGATCAAGGCCAACGTCCCGTCGCGGATCGCCTTTGCCGTCTCCTCCCAGACCGACTCGCGCGTCATCCTCGACACCGGCGGCGCGGAGTCGCTGCTCGGCCAGGGCGACATGCTGTTCAAGCCACTCGGCACCTCGCGGCTACAGCGGGTGCAGGGCGCCTACGTCTCGGAGGAGGAGATCGCGCTCGTCGTCGAGCAGACCCGGCAGCGCGACCAGGAGCTCGACGAGAGCTATCTCGAGCTGCCCGAGGTCTTCGCTGAGCCCAGCGAGAACGGGGAGCACGGCGAGTTCGATCCCGACGACGACCCGCTGCTCGACAAGGCGATCGAGATCGTCATCCAGACGCAGACCGCGTCCGTTTCCCTTCTGCAGCGGCGCCTCCGGGTCGGCTACACACGCGCCGGCCGGCTGGTCGACATGCTCGAGCGGCGTGGGATCATCTCCGGCTACGAAGGCTCGAAGCCGCGGCGTGTGCTCGTCGACGAAGGCCAGTACCACACGTACGCCGCGGCCGAGTAGCCCTCCGTACCGCTGGAAATCGACCTCCGCTTCGCTTTAGGATCGTTCTCGAGGACGAAACGACCCGACCGGGTCAACGAGAAGAGGAGGGCACCATCTTGAGGTCAAGGACACGGGGGATCGTGATCCCGTTCGTCGCCGTGGTTGCGCTTGCGTTCGCCGTAGCCGGCTGCGGAGGCGGCGGTAGCGGCGGAGGCGGCGGCACCACCACGACGCAGAAGAGCTCGTTCAAGGCCGCGCTCGTCAGCGACATCGCCGGTTTCAACGACAACGGCTTCAACAAGAACCAGCTCAAAGGGCTGAACACGGAGACGAGCAAGCTCGGGATCACGGCGATCTCGAAGGTCTCGCGCTCCTCGAGCGACTATCAGCCGAACTACAACGCCGCGATCCGCCAGGGCGCGAATCTCGTCATCGCGGCGGGCTTCCTGCTCGGCGACACGATGAAGAAGTACGCGAAGCAGTATCCGAAGGTCGACTTCGCGATCACGGACGATCCCGTCGTCGCGGTTGGCGGCTACAAGAACGAGATCGGCATCACGTACGCCACCGAGGAAGCCGGCTGTCTCGTCGGCGTTCTCGCGGCGGAGCAGGCCAAGAGCATGGGCGGCCACGTGATCGGCGCGGTCGGCGGCATCAAGATCCCGCCGGTCGACTCGTACATCGCGGGCTACAAGTACTGCGCCGCGAAGGCCGTGCCCGGCACGATGACGATCGACCAGTACTCGAACAGCTTCACGGACGAGTCAGCGTGCTCGAACGTGGCGCAGAACGAGATCGGCCAGGGCGCCGAGGTCATCTTCCAGGTCGCCGGCCTCTGCGGCGACGGCGCGCTCAAGGAAGCGTCGAAGCTCAACAAGTGGGGAATCGGCGTCGACGCGGACGAGTACGGCGTCGCGAAGAACATCCTCACGAGCGCGGTCAAGAAGACCGACGTGGGAGTCGAGGACGCGATCAAGGCCGCCGAGTCCGGCAACTTCCCCGGCGGCACGGATCTCGTGCTGAACCTCAAGAACGACGGCGTCGGCGTGGGCCAGATCAGCCCGAAGGTGCCGCAGGCCTGGGTCACCCTGATGAACAGCTACGCAACGAAGATCAAGGCGGGCACGCTCAAGCCGCCGGCGTCGCTGGGCAAGTAGGAGAACACCGAGAGGGCGGGCTATGGCTCGCCCTCTCACTTCTCTAGGATCGTCACGTGGGCGCCGAGGAGCTCGTACTCGAGATGCGGAGCATCCGCAAGGAGTTCCCCGGAGTCGTCGCCAATGACGACGTCTCGCTCGAGATCCGGCGCGGCGAGGTCCACGCGCTGCTCGGGGAGAACGGCGCCGGCAAGTCGACGCTGATGAACATCCTCTACGGGCTCTACCGGCCGGACGCCGGGGAGATCCGCCTCAACGGCAAGCCCATGACGTTTTCGTCGGCGCGCGACGCGATTCGCGCGGGGATCGGGATGGTGCACCAGCACTTCATGCTGATCCCGGTGATGACGGTCGCCGAGAACATCGTCCTCGGCATCGAGCCGACTCGCGGTGTGCTGCTCGACGAGCGGGCGGCCGAGCAGCGGGTGCAGGAGCTGTCGCAGCAGTACGGCCTCGCGGTCAACCCGGCGGCGCTCGTGAGCGAGGTCACGGTCGGGCAGGAGCAGCGGGTCGAGATCCTCAAGGCGCTCTATCGCGGCGCCGACCTGCTCATCCTCGACGAGCCGACCGCGGTGCTGACGCCGCAGGAATCCGGGGAGCTGTTCGAGATCATCCGCAGCCTTCAGGCGGACGGCAAGTCGATCATCTTCATCAGCCACAAGCTGAAGGAAGTGCTCGAGATCGCCGACCGGATCACGGTGCTCCGGCGCGGCAAGGTGATCGAGACGGTGCCGCGCGAGGGCGCGACAGAGGCGTCGCTGGCCCACGCGATGGTCGGCCGCGACGTCCTGCTGCGCGTGGACAAGCCGCCCGCGCAGCAGGGCGACGTGCTGCTCGACGTCGCGGACCTCTGGGTAAACGACGACCGTGGGATCGAGAAGGTGCGCGGCGTCTCCCTGCAGGTGCGGGCCGGCGAGATCGTCGGCATCGCGGGCGTCGACGGCAACGGCCAGACCGAGCTGATCGAGGCGCTCACCGGCCTTCGCCGAGCCGAGCGCGGCACGATCCAGGTCGGCGGGCGCGACCTCAGCCGCGCGGACGCCCGCGACACGCTCGACGCCGGGCTCGGCCACATCCCCGAAGACCGGCAGCGACGCGGCCTCGTGCTCGAGTTCTCGATCGCCGAGAACGTCGCGCTGCACGACTACTCGGCGGCGCCCGACTCGAAGTGGGGCTGGCTCTTCCCGGGCCGTCTGATCGAGCGCGCGCGTTCGCTGATCGAGGAGTTCGACGTGCGTGGCGGCGGACCGCTCACGCCTGCCGGCGCGCTCTCGGGCGGCAACCAGCAGAAGCTCGTCGCCGCGCGTGAGATCTCGCGCGACCCGAAGGCGCTGATCGCGGCTCAGCCGACGCGCGGCCTCGACGTCGGCGCAATCGAGTACCTCCACCGCCGTCTCGTCACCGAGCGCGACGAGGGCCGCGCGATCCTGCTCGTCTCGCTCGAGCTCGACGAGATCCTTTCCCTCTCCGACCGGATCCTCGTGATCTACGAAGGGGAGATCGTCGGCGAGCACGCCGGCGAGGTCTCGGAGGAGCAGCTCGGCCTCGAGATGCTCGGCGGCCAGAAGGAAGTCGTCGCGTGACCGAGCCCAAGAAGGACCTGATCGAGTCGCCGGAGCAGGCCGCCGCGACGGGAACGCTCGCGGCCCGGATCTCGCTCAGCCAGCGCGCGGGCGGTGTCGGCGTGCCGGTCGCGACCGTCGTCTTCGCCTTCCTCATGGGCGGGCTCGTCGTCCTCGCGACCGGCCACAACCCGCTGACCGCGTACCGCGACATCTTCGACGGCGCGGGCCTGAACTGGATCTTCCACCCGACGACCAACACCGCGATCAACGGCGGCGTTCCCGCCCAGGCTGCCTACAACCTCTCGCAGACGCTGCTCGACACGACGACCCTCATTCTCACGGGCCTCGCGGTCGCTTTCGCCTTCCGCTGCGGGATGTTCAACATCGGCGGCCAGGGCCAGTACTTCGTCGGGTTGGTGACCGCCAACTGGATCGGGGTCGACTTCGCAACGCTCAACCCGACGGCCCACATCTTCCTCGCGATCGTCGGCGCCACGGTTGCCGGTGCGCTCTGGGCCGGGATCGCCGGCGTGCTGAAAGCGACGGTGGGCGCACACGAGGTCATCTCGACGATCATGCTCAACTGGATCGCGTACTACGTCGCGTCGTGGCTGTTCGGCGACGGCGGGCCTCTCCACTGGTCGGGTGCCAGTCACGCGACGGACCCACGCTCGAGCCCGATCGCGCACAGCGCACAACTTCCCGTCTTCTGGGGGCAGGGCGGAGGTTTCCAGGGACTCGACATTGGCTTTCTGATCGCCATCGCCGCGCTCGTCGCCTTCTGGGCGATCCTGAACCGGACGACGCTCGGCTTCGAGGTGCGCGCGGTCGGCTTCAACCCCGACGCGGCGGCCTACGGCGGCATCAACGTCAAGAAGAACCTCATCCGGGCGATGGCGATCTCGGGCGCGTTCGCCGGCCTGGCGGGCGCCCTCGACATGCTCGGCTACCTCTACCAGTACGGCCAGCTCGACGTCCAGGTCAGCCAGATCGGCTTCATCGGCATCGCCGTCGCGCTGCTCGGCCGCAACACCGCCGTCGGAACGTTCCTCGGGGCGCTGCTCTTCGGCGGCCTGCTGTACGGCACGACGCAGGGCCTGAGCTCGAACGTGATCCAGCCGGAGCTCGCGACGAACCTCACCTACATCATCCAGGGGCTCGTCGTGCTCTTCGTCGGCGCCGACGTCCTCATCCTCTACGTCTGGAACTCGCGCCGGAAACTGCGGCGCCGCGCGCCGCACGCCCCCGCGAAGGCGCCCGCATGAACGCCTGGACGCAGCGGCTCGAGAATCCGGTCAGCGCCAGGTTGCGCGACCCGGCCGTCACCGGCTACGTCGCGATCCTCTGCGGCGCCTTCGCCGCCTTCCTCGCCATCCCGCCGATCGAGGCCCGCACGACGACGTGGCCGATCCTCGTCGGTGTCATCGCCGCTGCGCTCGGGATCTGGACTGCGACGCGGGGCCGGCGGCGGCTCGGCTACGGCGCGGTCGCCGCGGGCGTGCTCGGCATCGGCCTCGGGATCCTCGGGACCCACTCCGGCACCGGCAATCTCCACGCGGTCTTCGACGCCACGCTGATCGCCCAGACGTTCGGCGGCGCGACGCCGCTCATTTTCGGCGCGGTCGCCGGCATGTTCTGCGAGCGGAGCGGCGTCGTGAACATCGGCCTCGAGGGGCTGATGCTGATGGGAGCCTTCTGGGGCGTCTACGGCGCCGACAGGGGCGGCACGTGGGTCGTCGGCCTCCTGCTCGGGATGGCGGTCGGAGGGCTGCTCGCGCTCGTCTACGCGTTCTTCGCGATCCACCTTCGCGCCGACCAGATCGTCGGCGGGACTGGCGTCAACTTCCTCGCCCTGGGCATCACGGGCTTCTTCTTCGTGCAGTTCTACAACGGTCAGGTCACGGGTAACGTCCCCGTGCTGCCGAGCGCCCACATCGCGGGGTTGGGACACTTCCTCGAGGGCTCGATCGGCAACCTCAGCATCCTCACCTGGGCGGCCTTCGCGCTGGTCATCCTCTCCTACGTCATCCTGTTCAAGACGCCGATCGGGCTGCGGATCCGCGCCTGCGGCGAGCACCCGCGCGCGGCCGACACGGTCGGGATCAACGTCTACGCGATCCGCTACGGCTGTGTCGTCCTGTCGGGGATCCTCGCCGCGACCGGCGGCGTCTTCCTCTCGGAAGGCCCGCAGGGAAACGGGACGTTCATCTTCAACATGACGAGCGGCAAGGGCTTCATCGCGCTCGCCGCGATGATCTTCGGCAACTGGCGACCCGCGGGAGCGTTCGGCGCCGCAGTCCTGTTCGGCTTCTCGAGCGCGCTCGCCCTGCGGCTGCAGGTCTACTCGCCGCAGGCGGCGACGCTGTTCCAGATCCTCCCGTACGTCCTGACGCTGATCGCCGTCGCGGGCGTGATCGGGCGGACGGTCGCGCCTGCGGCCGACGGCAAGCCGTACGCGAAGCAGTAGCGCCGCCCGCTACGTGATCGCGACCATGCGCTCGATCGCGAGGCGCGCCTTCTCGGCGAGCTCCGGCTCGACCGTGACGACGTGCTTGCCGTCGCGGAGCGAGTCGCGCACCTTTTCCAGCGTCGTCACCTTCATGTAGCGGCACTCGGCGTCGTCGCGCACCGGCTCGAAGCGCTTGCCGGGCGCCTCCTTCTGCAGCCGATGGATGATCCCGGTCTCCGTCGCGACGAGGAACCGCTGCTTGGGCGAGCGCTTCGCGAAATCGATCATCTTCTCGGTCGAGAGGATCTGCGTCCGCTCGTTGCCGAACGCCATCGCCTGGCTCGCGCAGCCGCACTCGGGGTGGACGAGGAGCTCGGCGTCGGGCGCCTCGTTCTGCCAGCGCTCGATGTCGGCCGGCCGGATCCCGGCGTGGACGTGGCACTCGCCCATCCAGATCTCGAGCTTCCGTCCCGTCACCTTCTCCAGCCAGAGGCCGAGGTACATGTCCGGCAGGAAGAGGATCTCGGTCTCGGGCGGAATCGCATCGATCACCGACTTCGCGTTGCCCGACGTGCAGCAGTAGTCGCTCTCGGCCTTCACCTCGGCGGTCGTGTTGACGTACGAGACGACCACCGCGCCGGGATGCTCCGCCTTCCACGTGCGCAGCTGCTCCGCATCGATCGACGCGGCAAGCGAGCAGCCGGCGCCGAGATCGGGGAGGAGGATCGTCTTCTCGGGGCTGAGGATCGCCGCCGTCTCGGCCATGAAGTGGACGCCCGCGAAGACGACCGTCGAGGCACCCGTCGCCGCCGCCTCCCGCGAGAGCCCGAGCGAGTCGCCGACGTAATCAGCGACGTCCTGCACCTCCGGGCGCTGGTAGTTGTGCGCGAGGATCACCGCGTCCTTCTCCTTGGCGAGCGCGCGAACCTCCTCGTGCAACTCCGTGGCCGATGTCGTTTGGGGGGCGACGGTCATGTGACCTCCAGTGAGACGTGAAGCGAGCGGGCGGAGTGGGTGAGCGCGCCGACGGAGACGAAGTCGACGCCGGTCTCGGCGTAGGCGCGGACGGTGGCGAGCGACATGCCGCCGGAGGCCTCGAGCTCGACGCGGCCGGCGACCTCGGTCACCGCTTCGCGCACCTGCTCGGGGCTCATGTTGTCGAGGAGGATGCGCGGCGCGCCGGCCGCGACGGCTTCGCGCACCTGCGCGAGCGTTTCCGCCTCGATCTCGACCGGAAGCCCGTCAGCGTGACCGTTCAGCGCGTTGAGCGCCTCGCGGATGCCGCCGGCGACGCGGATGTGGTTCTCCTTGATCAAGACGCCGTCGTAGAGGCCGGCGCGATGGTTACGGCCGCCGCCGCAGCGGACGGCGTACTTCTCGAGCGCGCGCAGACCCGGCGTCGTCTTGCGGGTGTCGAGGATCTCGGTGGGCGTGCCGTCGGTGAGCTCGACGAAGCGATGTGTGAGCGAGGCGATCCCGCAGAGCCGGCCGACGAGGTTCAGCGCGACGCGCTCGCCGCTGAGGACGGCGCGCGCGGGGCCCTCGACCACGGCAAGGACAGCCGGAGTCTCCGAGACCGCGGTGCCCTCGTCGAGCTTCGCCTCGACGGTCACGGACGGGTCGAGTGCGCGGAAGACGGCTGCGGCGGCCGGGACGCCGCAGACGACGCCGGGCTCCTCGAGCACGAGCTCGGCCCGGCAGCGCGCAGCCTCGGGAACGAGCGCGAGCGTGGTCGCATCGCCGTCGCCGAGGTCCTCGGCCAGCGCCGCTGTGACGACGCGCTCGATGTCCTCGCGCGTCAGCTCCATGTCTCGAGCTCCGGTGCGCTGTCGGGCTTGACGACGAAGTGCCCCGCGAGCGCCACGTCCTCCACCGGGAAGTCGTCACGGAAGTGGACGCCGCGGCTCTCCTCGCGAGCGAGCGCGGAGGCAGCGAGCAGGCGGGCGAGCGGATGCGGCGCGTCGAGGAGGCGGGAGAGACCGTCGGCGCCGCGGATCAGCCCGGCGTCCTGCCAGAGAGCGTCGCCGGTGGGATCCGCCGTTAGCGACAAGTTGTCAGAAGCGTTGTCAAAGGCCGGCCCATCGAGCGCTGCGAGACCGGCGCGGCGGCCGAACACGAGGCATTCCAACAGCGAGTTCGAGGCGAGCCGGTTCGCGCCGTGCACGCCGGTCGCGGCGCACTCGCCGGCCGCGTAGAGGCCCGGCACGGTCGTCCGGCCGTGTAGGTCGGTGACGACGCCGCCGATCGCGTAGTGGGCGGCGGGGGAGACGGGAATCGGCTCGTCGGCCGGCGCGTAGCCGGCCTGCTCGAGCGTCGCCATCAGCGTCGGATAGCGGTCGCGCTCGATCTCGCGGAGGTCGAGCCGCGTCCCGCCCCGAGCGGCGATCGCGCGCGCAACGACGTCGCGTGGCGCGAGCTCGTCGACGAAGCGCTCGCCCTCGCCGTCGAGCAGCGTCGCGCCTGCGCCACGCAACGCCTCCGAGAGAAGGAAGCCGTCGTGGCCGTTGCCGTCGCGCAGGGCGGTGGGGTGGAACTGCACGAACTCGAGGTCGGCGAGCGCCGCGCCGGCGGCGTGCGCGAGGAGAAGGCCTTCTCCCGTCGCGCCGCGCGGATTCGTCGTGCGCGACCAGAGCGCCGCATAGCCGCCGGTGGCGAGGACGACCGCCGCGCCACGGAATCGCGCCAGCGACGCGACGCGGTGGCTCTCCTCGATGCGAATCCTGGGATCCGCGAGCGCCCGGCGGGTAAGGACGTCGGCGATGTGGCGGCCGGTGTCGGCGCCGCCCGCGTGGACGACCCTCGGCCTCGAGTGGCCGCCCTCGAGAGACAAGCCGTCGTCGAACTCGACGCCGAGCTCGCGGAGCCACCCGATCCGCGCGGGCGCTTCGTCCGCGAGCAACTCCACGGCGGTCGCACGGCAAAGACCGCGGCCGGCGGCGAGCGTGTCCGCGACGTGGAGGGAGGGATCATCGTCCGGGCCGACCGCCGCGGCGACGCCGCCCTGCGCTGCGTAGCTGTTCGACGATGTGTGCGAGGCCTTCGCAAGAACGGTGACGGACGAGCCTTCGTCGGCTGCCGCGAGAGCGGCGGAGAGGCCGGCGACCCCGGCTCCGATCACGAGAATCTCGGGATGTTGGCGTTTTTGCCTCACGAGCGATAACCTCTGTGGCGCAGTGTACACGGTTGCCGACTCTGAGGCGAAAACCGCGGCCCATGCCGTGCTGGGAGCCGTGCTCCAGGTGCGGGATGGCGAGCTGCAGGCGCTGCTCTGGCAGCGCGGCAGAGAGCCGTACGCGGGCTTGTGGGCCTTGCCGGGTGGCGCGCTGACGCCGAGCGAGACGCTCGAGGAGTCCGTCCGCCGCCATTTGGCCGAGAAGGTGGACGTCCGGGATCTCTCGCACCTCGAGCAGCTCGAGACCCGGAGCGATCCCGAGCGGAACCCCGCGAGGCGTGAGCTCGCGACCGCATACCTCGGTCTCGTGCCGGCCGGGATCGATCCGAAGGTCCCCGAGGACACACGCTGGCACCCGGTCGACGCGCTGCCCGAGCTGGCGTATGACCACGAGACGATCCTGCTTAGCGCGCGCGAGCGCCTGCGGGCGAAGCTCTCGTACACGAACCTCGGCTTCGCGCTCGCACCGCCGCGCTTCACGCTCGCCGAGCTGCGCGACATCTATGCGGCTTCGCTCGGCCACCCGGTCACGGCGACGAACCTCCAGCGCGTTCTCCTGCGCCGGCAACTGCTCGAGGACACGGGCGAGCGGCGGCACTACGGGAGCGGGGGAGGGCGGCCCGCGGCGATCTACCGTTTCCGCAGCCCGGCGCTCGAGATCACGGATCAGTTCGCCGTCCTGCGGCCGCCTACAATGGATAACTGAGTGGCCGTCCGGATCCAGACCTACGCGCAGCCCCGGCGGTCCAACCACCGCGCGACGTTCGCCGTCCTCTGCGGCCTCGTCGCCGCCGGCATCATCCCGGTCGCAGTCGAGCTGACGCGGAAGGTGCCCGGCGCCGTTCTACTCGACGCGGTCTGGGCGATCCCCGTTGCAGCTCTGGCGGCCATTACGGGTGTGATGTTCGAGCGCGGAGGGCGCGGTGTCTTTGCGCGGAGCCTCGAGCAGTCCGGTGGAGAGCTGCGGCTCCGGATCGGCCGCGTCCTGACGGTCACCGGTATCTGCTTGACGCTCTCGTCGTCGATCGCGGTCGGGCTTTACGAGCTGCTGCTCCGCCTGGAACACTGAGCACGTGTTCGAGATCGGCCACAGCCTCAGGTCGGCGCGCGAGCGGCAAGGCATGGGTTATCCGGAGATCGAGCTCGCGACGAAAGTCCGGGCGAAGTACATCCGGGCACTCGAGGAGGAGGACTTCGACTCGCTGCCCGGCGACGCGTACGTCCGCGGCTTCCTCCGCACGTACGCCGACTTCCTCGGCCTCGACGGCGAGATCTACGTCGACGAGTACGCGTCTCGCTTCCACACGACCGGCTACTGGTCGGACGAGCCCGAGCCGCGTCCTGTACGCCCGCGCCGGACACGCAGCGACCGGACGTTCGAGCGGCGTGCGGTCGTCCTGGCGCTCGTGGCGATCGCGATGCTCACCGCGCTCGTCTTCGCCGCGTGGCAGTACGGCGGCTCGACGACGAATGTGCCTGCGCTCGAGAAGCACCACGCGGGCCGGCTCGTACTGCGGGGTATCGGTCGAGGTAGCTCAGTGATTGTGTGGCGCTCTTTGCAGAACCCCGCACAGGCGCTGTTTCGCGGGACCCTCCGGGCTGGTGACGTCGAGCGCTTCACAGGGTCGCGGTTCTACGTCTCAATCGAGCGGGCGAAGGGCGTTCGGATACAGCACACGCAAGGCGTGACCATCGGTCGAGTACGCGTCCGCGTCACTACCGGGTGACATCCCGGCCGCGCGCGGCCGTCGTCGTGACCGGCAGTGAGCTCGTCCGCGGCGAGCGAACCGACCGGAACGGGCCGTTCCTCGCCGCCGAGGCGCTGAAGCACGGCCTCGAGCCGGCGCGGATCACGATTGTGGGCGACAGCCCGGCGGAGCTCGAGACGGTTCTTCGCGAGGGCTTGGAGGCGGATGCATGCCTCGTCTCCGGAGGGCTCGGCCCGACGCACGACGACCGCACCGTCGAGCTTCTCGCGCGCGCCGCGGGGCTGGAGCTCGTGGTGGACGAGGCGCTCGAGGCGGAGATCGAGGCGATCTCGCGGCATGTGGCGGAGCGGCTCCGTCGGCCCTACGGGGATTTCGCGTCCGGCGTGACGAAGCAGGCGACGCGTCCTGCTTCCGCTGTCTCGATCGGGCTGGCCGGGACGGCGCCTGGACTCGTCTTTCGGGCTCCGACGGGCTGCGTCGTCGTCGTGCTCCCAGGCCCGCCGGCCGAGCTGCGGCGACTGTGGCCGAACGCCCTGGCAAGCGAGCCGGTGCAGCAGCTCCTCGCGCTCACCCAGCCGCCCGGCCGCCGCGTCCTGCGCCTGTTCGGGGTCAGCGAGTCCGCTGTCGCGCGGGCCCTGACCGAGGCCGGCGGGGACGGCGACGGCGTCGAGGCGACGATCTGCGCGCGGGAGTTCGAAATCCACATCGACCTCGTCGTCGAGCCGGGCGCGGAAGACCGGGCGGACGCTCTCGAGGCCGCGCTGGCGGGCGAGCTCGAGCGCTGGCTCTTCGCGCGGGACGAGCGTGGGGTGGAGGAGCACGTCCTCTCACTCGCGCGGGCGCGCGGGCTGCGGCTCGCGACGGCCGAGTCCTGCACCGGCGGCCTCGTCGCGGCGCGGCTGACGAGTATCCCCGGCTCGAGCGAGAGCTTCGTCGGGTCTGTCGTCGCCTACGCGGACGACGTGAAGACCGCCGAGCTGGACGTTCCCGCCGAGCTGCTCGCGGCTCGCGGAGCCGTCTCTCCCGAGGTGGCCGAGGCGATGGCAGACGGCGCGCGGCGCCGGCTCGGTGCAGACGTGGCCGTCTCTGTGACCGGCGTCGCGGGACCGGATGGCGGCACGCGGGAGAAGCCCGTCGGGCTCGTCCATCTCCACGCCAGCGGTCCTGCGGGCTCGAGCGCGCTCACGCTCGACGTGCCGGGCGAGCGCGAACAGGTGCGCGTACGCGCGACGGTGACCGCGCTCCACCTCTTGCGGCGCCTGCTCGAAGACGGCACGAAGTCTTGACGAAGCCGTACCGGGTCCACGTCTAGCGTGGCCGGCGATGAACGGCTGCGGCTCTTCCTCGCTCTGCGCGTGCCCGAGGACGTCCTCGACGAGGTCGTCGGCTGGCAGCGAGCGCGGCTGCCCGGCGTCCGGACGCTCCGGCGCGAGCAGTTGCACGTCACGCTCGCCTTTCTCGGTCACCAGCCGGCAGAGGAGCTCGACGACATCGTCGGCGCGCTGCGCGACGCGGCAATCGGCGCGGGCGAGATCCGGCTCACGCCGGCTCGCTATCGCGAGACGCGCAGCGTCGGCATGCTCGTCCTCGAGGACGAAGACGATTGCGCCGCGGCGCTCGCGGGCGACCTGCACGGGCGGCTCGAGCGGCTCGGCGTCTACAGACCGGAGCAACGCGCCTGGCTGCCGCACCTCACGGTGGCGCGCTGGCGTGAGCGTCCGCGCCTGCAGCCGGAGCTTCCACCGCGTCGAACGTTCGTTCCGTCCGACGCGGCTGCTTATCTGTCACGGCCCCGACCCGGGGGCGCGGAATACCGCGTCCTCGAACCGGTGGCGCTGGGTTGATCGGTCTAGCGGGGAACGCGAGTAGGAGGCGAGATAGGTGGACAGGCAAGAAGCACTCGACGTAGCGCTCGGCCAGATCGAGCGCCAGTTCGGCAAAGGCTCGGTCATGAAGATGAACGACCGCGCGGCGGTGTCGGTCGGCGCTGTCTCCACCGGCTCGCTCGCCCTCGATCTCGCGCTCGGGATCGGCGGGCTGCCACGCGGCCGCGTCGTCGAGATCTTCGGCCCGGAGTCCTCGGGCAAGACGACACTCGTCTATCACGTGATCGCCGAGGCGCAGCGCCGCGGCGGCATCTGCGCCTTCATCGACGCGGAGCACGCGATGGACCCCGCCTACGCGAAGCGGATCGGCGTCGACATCGACAACCTCCTCGTCTCCCAGCCCGACACGGGCGAGCAGGCGCTCGAGATCTGCGAGCTCCTGATCCGCTCCGGCGCGCTGGACGTCGTAGCGATCGACTCGGTAGCGGCGCTGACGCCGAAGGCCGAGATCGAGGGCGAGATGGGCGACAGCCACGTCGGCCTGCAGGCGCGGCTGATGAGCCAGGCGCTTCGCAAGCTCGCCGGCACGCTCAACCGCACCGACACGATCTGCCTCTTCACGAACCAGTTGCGCGAGAAGATCGGGGTCATGTTCGGCAGCCCCGAGACGACGCCGGGCGGTCGCGCGCTGAAGTTCTACTCCTCGGTCCGCCTCGACATCCGCCGCATCGAGACACTGAAGGAAGGCGCCGAGGCGTACGGCAACCGCGTCCGCGTCAAGGTCGTCAAGAACAAGGTCGCGCCACCCTTCAAGCAGGCGGAGTTCGACATCATCTACGGCTCCGGGATCTCCTGGGAGGGCACGGTCCTCGACTCGGCGATCGAGCGGAAAGTCGTCGCGAAGTCGGGCTCCTACTTCAGCTTCGGCGACGAGCGGCTCGGGCAGGGACGGGTGAACGCGACCGCGTTCCTCCGGGAGCACCCCGACGTCACGCAGCAGATCCTCCAGCAGATCCAGGTCGAGCTCGGGCCCGAGCAGGTTGCATCCGCGCGGCTCCTCCCCGTCTCCAAGGAAGAGACACCGGCTGAAAGCAGCAACGGCAAGGCCGAGGTGGCGGCGGAGGCGCTCGCGGCAGCCGAAGCGGAGGCGTGACGCAGACCGTCACCGCGCTCCGCGAGCGCGGCCGGGGCAGCGCTCGCCAAGGTTGGGTGGAGGTCGAGCTCGACGGCGCTGCATGGCGCGTCCTGCCCGCGGGAGCGGTGGTGAGGGCGGAGCTCCGCGTAGGCCGTGCGCTCGACCGCGAGACTGCCCGCCGGCTGGCGCGTGAGGTGCGGCGCGAGAAGGCGCTCGCGCGCGCCACGCGGGCGCTCGCGGCGCACGACCGGTCGCGGGGCGAACTCGAGGCGCGGCTCGCGCAGGCCGGCGTCACCGAGTCGGCGCGGGATGAGGCGTTGGCGGCGCTCGAGGCGTCCGGCCTCCTCGACGACGGGCGCGTCGCCGAGGCCCGCGCGGCTGAGCTCGCCCGGCGGGGTTACGGCGATCTCGCGATCCGCTCCGACCTGGGAAGACGCCAGATTCCCGCGGCAGCGATCTCGGACGCGCTCGAGACGCTCGAGCCCGAATCCACGCGGGCGCGCCGTGTCGTGGAGACACGCGGCGCAACGCCCGCGATCCTCCGCCGGCTCGCGGCGCGCGGCTTCTCACGCGACACGCTCGAGGAGCTGGCGTCGGTGGTTGCACAGGAGACGTGAGCCGCGCTAGGATCGAGTCACGTTCCACCCGACGTTTTGCCTGCAAAAACCGTTTTTCCGAAACCGCATCGCACATGACTCGCCACTCCGACTCGAGAGCCTGGAGGACTCACTCGACGTAGCGCAAGGACTTCGCGCAGGCTGAGGCCTGCCGGAGAGCGGCTTCCCCGGAGAACCGTGAGCAGGCCCGGCACCGGCTGGGACGCGCCGCGATCACGCGGCTGTCCATCGAGCGAGGAGCCGCCACGTGCTGATCGGGATCGGAACCGCCATTGGGATTGCGGTAGGCGTCGGTCTCGCGTTGCTGGCGGTTTCCGTCTTCGGGACGACCGGCGTGAGCAAGGCCCGGCGCATCCGCGACCAGCTCCTCGCCGACGCGCACCGCGAGGCGGAGTCGTCGCGGCGCGAAGCCGAGGTGGACGTCAGGGAGCAGGCCGTGCAGCTGCGAGCCGAGATCGACGCGGAGCTCGCCGACCGGCGCCAGCAAGTGCTTCGGATGGAAGAGCGCGTGCTCGCGAAGGAGCTCGAGGTCGAGGAGACGCTCGTCGAGCTCGAGCGGCGCAATCAGGGGCTCGCCGATCGCGAAACGCATCTGCGGTCCTTGCAGGAGGCGCTGAAGAAGGCACGGGCCGCCGAGCTCGAGAGCCTTGAGCGCGTCGCGGCGATGACCCACGCCGAGGCGCGGGCGCACGTGCTCGAGCGGGGCGAGGCCCAGGCGCGGCACGAGCTCGGGCGGCGCGTCCGGATGCTCGAGGAGGAGGCGCGCGGCGAGTCGAGGCGACGTGCTCGCAATCTCATCGCCGACGCGCTGCAGCGGGTCGCCGCCAGCCACGCAGCCGAGACCACCGTCACGGTGGTGGAGCTCCCGTCTGACGACATGAAGGGCAGGATCATCGGCCGGGAGGGACGCAACATCCGCGCGCTCGAGCACCTCACCGGGGTCGGCTTCATCGTCGACGACACCCCGCACGCCGTCGTCCTCTCGTCCTTCGACGGCCTGCGCCGCGAGATCGCGCGCGTCGCCTTGACCCGGCTGATCGAGGACGGCCGCATCCACCCGGCCCGAATCGAGGAGACGTACTACGAGGCGAAGGCCGAGGTGGAGGAGCTCGTGCGCCAGGCAGGCGAGCAGGCCGTCTTCGAGGCGAACTGCGGGCCGTTCCACGAGGAGATCGTCGCCATCCTCGGCCGGCTGCGGTACCGGACGAGCTACGGCCAAAACGTCCTCAAGCACACGCTCGAGGTCGTTCACCTCGCCGGGATCATGGCGACCGAGCTCGGCGCCAGCGTCCAGACCGCAAAACGCGCCGCGATGCTGCACGACGTCGGCAAGGCGATGACGCACGAGGTGGAGGGCTCCCACGCGCTCATTTCCGCGCAGCTCGCCCGCCGCTACGGCGAATCCCAGGGCGTCGTCCACGCGGTCGAGGCGCACCACTACGAGGTGCAGCCGCAGACGATCGAGGCAGTCCTCCTGATCGCCGCGGATGCGGCGTCGGCCAGCCGGCCGGGCGCGCGCGGGGAGAGTCTTGAGCACTACATCAAGCGCCTCGAGGCGCTCGAGGAGCTGGCGGCCTCAAAGGCGGGGGTGGAGAAGGTCTATGCGCTGCAGGCGGGCCGTGAGATCCGCGTCATCGTCAGCCCGGGCGAGGTCGACGACGACGAAGCCGCGCTCCTCGCACACGAGATTGCGCGGGAGATCGAGGACCGGCTCGAGTACCCCGGCCAGGTCAAGGTGACGGTGATCCGCGAGAGCCGGACGGTCGAGGTCGCCAAGAATCACACGACCCACCAGCCGCTCCCTGCCACCGAGACGCCCGCGGACTCGCCGATCCAGGCCGCGTGATGGACAACGTCTGGGACGACGTACCCGACTGGGGAGGCGTCGGCGCCCGCAGGCTCGCCCGTCCCGACGACTGCTCACTTGGCGCGTCGGTGTGGGACCTCCAGCCGGGTGGCGAGAACTGGTACCACCTTCATCACGGCAGCGAGGAGCTCGTCGTCGTGCTCCGCGGCACGCCGACGCTGCGGACGCCGGACAGTGAGCGCGTCCTCGCCGAAAGCGATGTGATCGTCTTTTCGCGCGGGCCCGCCGGGGCGAAGGGGATCCGGAACGACTCGCCGGAGCCTGTTCGCGTCCTCATAGCCTCGACGAACGCGGATCCCGACGTGACGGAGTATCCGGACACCCGAAAGGTCGGCTTCGTCGTCGGCGGCGAGCTCCACGTCCACCGGTCCGGCGACGAGATCGCGCACGCAGGGCCCGAGTAGGCGCCCCGCTACTCTGGCCGGCGATGCGCCGCTACCACGTCACGACGTTCGGGTGCCAAATGAACGCCCACGATTCGGAGCGGATCAAGGGCCTGCTCGAGGAGCTCGGCCTGGGGGAGGCCGCAACGCAGGACGACGCGGACGTGATCGTCCTCAACACCTGCACGATCCGCGAGAAGCCCGACACGCGCTTCGCGGCCTACATTGGCAACGCGGCGAAGCAGAAGCGCGACCGGCCCGGCACGGTGATCGCTGTCGGCGGCTGTTACGCCGAGGCTCAACGGGAGCGCCTGTTCGCGCTCTATCCCGCTGTCGACGTCGCGTTTGGCCCCGGCACGATCGCGCACCTGGGCGACTGGCTCGGCGCCGGCGGCGAAGGTGTGGCGCGCGGCAGCTTCGGCACGGGGGAGGAGCGGGAGTTCGCCGCCGGCCTGCCGATGCATCGCGACCGCCGCTTCCAGGCGTGGGTGCAGGTCTCGATGGGCTGCAACTCCGTCTGCTCGTACTGCATCGTCCCCGCCGTCCGCGGCCGCGAGATCTCGCGGCGGCCCGGCGAGGTGCTCGCGGAGGTCGAACGGCTTGCCCTGGAAGGCGTGCGCGAGGTGACGCTGCTCGGGCAGAACGTCAACTCGTACGGCCGCGACGTCGGATCGAGCTTCGCGGAGCTGCTGCGCGCAGTCGACGCGGTGGACGGGATCGAGCGCATCCGCTTCACGAGTCCGCACCCGAAGGACTTCCGCCGGGACGTGATCGCGGCAATGGCGGAGTGCCCGGCCGTCTGTGAGCAGGCGCACCTGCCGCTCCAGTCCGGCTCGTCCCGCGTCCTGAAGGCGATGCGCCGCACCTATTCGCGCGAGCGGTATCTGCGCCTCGTCGGCGAGCTCCGTGCGGCGATACCCGACCTCGCCCTGACGACGGACATCATCGTCGGCTTCCCCGGCGAGACCGAGTCCGACTTCGCCGAGACGCTCGAAGTCGTCGAAGAGGTCGGCTTCGACGGGGCGTTCACGTTCGTCTACTCGCCGCGTGCCGGCACGGAGGCTGCCGCAATGGTCGACCAGGTGGCCGACGACGTGAAGCGCGAGCGGATCGAGCGGCTCGTCGAGGTCGTGCAGCGCGCCGCGGCGAAGCGGAACGCCGCGCGCGTCGGGTCGGTCGAGGAGGTGCTCGTCGAGGGTCCGAGCCGTACAGAGCCGGACTTGCTGCGCGGCAGGACGCGTCGCAACACCACGGTCAACTTCGCCGGCGACGCAGCACCGGGCGAGCTGGTGCCTGTGCGCATCGCGCGCGCGACGTCGACCACGCTGGCCGGCGCGCAGCTCGTTCTGACCGCAGCCTGAGGCATGCTCGTCGTCGGGATCTTCGGTCCGACCGCGAGCGGCAAGTCGGACGTCGCCGCGGCCGTCGCCGAGCTCAGCGCGGCTGAAGTCGTCTCCGCCGACGCGATGCAGGTCTATGCAGGCCTGCCAATCCTCACGAACCGCTCGTCTCATCCAGAGCGGCTCGTAGGGATCTGGCCGCTGACGCACGAGGCGTCGGTCGGCGAGTACGCGCCTCTCGCGCACGCGGCGGTCGACGAGATTCTCGCCGCTGGTCGCACTCCTCTTGTCGTCGGCGGAACGGGTCTGTACTTCCGCGCGGCGCTTGCCGAGCTCGGCCTGCCGCCCGCCCCGGCGACCGGCGAGCGCGAGCGTTGGGGCCGGCTCTACGACGACCAGGGCGCCGAGGCTGCGCACACGCGCCTGCTCGAGGTCGACCCGGCTGCGGCCGGGCGCGTCCATCCCAACGACCGCCGACGGGTAGTCCGGGCACTCGAGCTTGCGGCTGCCGGCTCGTCGCTGGTGCCGCGGAACGACCGGCTGTTCGGCGGGGCCTGGCGTCATCCGACCGTGCTCGTCGGGCTCGACGCGGCGAAGGACGAGCTCGACCGGCGGATCGTCGACCGGACGAGGCGGATGTTCGACGCGGGTGTCGAGACCGAGGTTCGCAACGCGTGCGGCGGTGAGCTCTCGCCGACGGCGAGGAAGGTGATCGGGCTCGACGAGATCGCGAGCTTGCCCCGCGAGGAGGCGATCGAGGCGCTCGCCGCGCGCACCCGCCGCTACGCCTCCTACCAGCGCAAGTGGATGCGCCGGCTCGAGGGGCTGGTTATGGTCGCTGCGGACCGCCCGCCGGAGGAGACCGCCACTGAGATCGTCACGCTGGCACGCGCACGGGAACGTCTACCTCGTTCATGACGGCCCGGCCGCCGCGGCAGACGCCGCCGGCACGGACGGAGTGGTCGAGGTTCTCGCCGTCGACGGCGACGACGTCACGATCGGCATCCTCAACCCCGACGGGTCGCACGCGGAGATGTCGGGCAACGGCACTCGGATCGCCGCGGCGTGGCTGATGCGCCAGACCGGCTCGGCGGTCGCACACGTTCGCGTCGGCGAGCGGACCGTCGAGGTGCGGCAGGTCGGTGCGGATCTCTACGAGTCAGAGCTCGGACAGGTGAAGGTCTTCCCGTCCGAGACGGTCGCCGGAGTCGGCCTGACACCGGTCTCGGTCGGGAATCCCCACGCGGTCGTCGTCGGCGACCCGGACCAAGTCGGAGCGCTCGGCCCACGGCTCGAAACGCATCGGCGCTTCCCAGAGCGGACGAACGTCCAGGTCGTCCGCATCGACGCCCCCGGTGAGGTCACCGCGCGCGTCTGGGAACGCGGCGTGGGGGAGACGTCCGCCTCGGGAACGAGCGCCGTCGCAGTCGCAGCGGCGACGCACGGATCGGGTGAAGTGCTCGTCCACTTCCCGGGCGGCGACCTGCTCGTCCGACTCGAAGACGGGCAGGCGTGGCTCACTGGCCCGGCTGAACCGCTCGACGACTGACGTCACGCCCGCGGGTTTTCCGCAGCGCAGATCGGGCTTCCCGCCGATTACGCCGGACTCCTCTGTTTCTACCGTCGGACTAGACGACGATCCCAAGGAGGCTTCGTGAGCGCGTATCCGGTCGGCCATCCCGAGCGTGACCCCATCGGTTGGAAGGTCTTTGCGATCTTCGCCGGCTTTCTCATCCCGTTCGTGATCGTGATCGGGGCGTGGCTGGCGATTTCGGCGCACGACGCGAAGCAGGACGCACAGGCCGTCGTGGCACGCGTTGCGACGACGCCTGCGGCCTCGGCGACAGCCGCGCCGAGCGTCGGCGCCGTCGCCACCCCGAGCTACGCGGGCATCGCTCCTACGAATGCGGACACCCTGGCGATGAGGCACGCGGCGTACCCCGCTGCGCTCCCGGCCGCGCCAGCGGGGCCGATCGCCCACGTCAGGCTCGACATCGCCGACCACGTCGTGACGATCGCACCCGGGATCCGCTATCGCGCCTGGACATTCGGGAGCACGGCGCCCGGGCCGGTCCTGCACGTTCGGGAGGGACAGCGAGTCGCCGTCACACTCACGAACAACGGCTCGATGCCGCACTCGGTCGACTTCCACGCCGCCCAGGTGGCGCCGAACGTCGACTTCTCAGACGTCGCTCCGGGCGCCTCGAAGACGTTCAGCTTCATCGCGTCCGCTCCGGGCGTCTTCATGTACCACTGCGGCACCGCGCCGGCGTTCGTGCACATCGCAAACGGAATGTACGGGGCGATCATCGTGGAGCCGGCGAACATGCCGCCGGCGCAGCACCAGTACGTACTCGTCTCGAGCGAGTGGTACCTCAACGCGCCAGGCACCGGAGCGCCGGCCAGCCTCGACGTCACGAAGGCCGAGCAGATGACGCCCGACTGGGTGACGTTCAACGGCTACGCGGCGCAGTACAAGACGCATCCACTCACGGCGGAACCGGGTCAGACTGTGCGCTTCTGGGTCGTCGACGCCGGGCCGTCCCTGAATACCGAGTTCCACGTCGTCGGGGCGGTTTTCAAGCGGGCCTGGCTCAACGCTGATCTCGTCGATCCCCCGCAGCACGACATTCAGACCGCCGTCGTACCCGCGGGCGGCGGGGGAGTGTTCGACGTGACGATCCCGACGGCCGGGATCTATCCCTTCGTCTCGCACAGCTTCGCCAGCGTGATGCTCGGCGAGGTCGGTCTCCTCAACGTCGGCAACGTGCCCGGGACGATGAGCCACTGATGGTCGGCTCGCGCGGAGGAGACACAGGCACGGCAGCGCTGCTGCTCGTCCAGGCGGTGATCGGCTACGAGTGGCTCGTCTCGGGGCTGACGAAGGTCGTGCAGGGAGACTTTCCGCAAGGGCTCGCCGGCCGGCTGCGAGGGGACGCCCACGCGCCGGCGTGGTACGGCAGTCTCCTCCGGAGCGCCGTGCTGCCGCACGCGGCGGTGTTCGGTTACGCGATCGAGATCGCGGAGATCGGCGTCGGGATCGTGCTCTTGGCCGCGGTGCTTCCCTTGCCGACGCAGCTTCGTCGGCTCATGGCTATCGCGACTTCGGCCGCGTTGGTCGCCGGGTTGCTGCTCGTCGTCAACTTCGCGCTCGCGAACGGCTCGACGTTTGGCCTGTCACTTGCCGGCGACAGCTTCGACGAGGGAGTCGACCTCGACACGGTGCTGATCGGGCTCCAGCTCGCGGTGCTGGTGGTGGCTGTCGCCGGGGTCCGGCGAGCGCGGGATCAAGAACCGATCTCGAACTCGCGCAGGACGTCGTTGAGGCTCGTCTTGAGATCCGTCTGCTCGCTCCGCCAGCCGACGATCAACGCGCACGCGACCTCGAACCTCCCCGCGGGGAACTCCTTCGACCGCGTTCCCGGCACGACAACCGCCCGCGGCGGCACGTAGCCGCGATGCTCCACCGGCTCGGCGCCCGTCACGTCGATCACCGGCACCGATCCCGTGAGCGATACGTTGGGCGCCAGCACCGCGCCCTCGCCGACCACCACGCCCTCCGTGAGGATGCAGCGCGAGCCGATGAACGCACCGTCCTCGACGATGACGGGACGCGCCTGCAGCGGCTCGAGCACTCCGCCGATCCCGACGCCGCCGGCCAGGTGGACGTCAGCCCCGATCTGCGCGCACGACCCGACGGTCGCCCAGGTGTCGACCATCGTGTTCGGCCCGACCCAGGCGCCGATGTTCACGTAGCTCGGCATCAGGATCACGCCGCGGGAGAGGAAGGAGCCGTACCGCGCCGTCGCGGGCGGCACGACACGGACCCCGCGCTCGGCATGGTCGTGCTTGAGCGGGATCTTGTCGAGGTACTCGAACGGGCCGACCTCGATCGCCTCGAGCTTCCGCACGCGGAAGTACTCGAGGATCGCGGCCTTCGCGTCCTCGTTGACCAGCCACTCGCCGTCGATCTTCTCGGCGACGCGCAGCTCACCGCGGTCGAGGGCGGCGATCGTCTCGTCGAGGCTCATGCGAGCTCTCCGATCATCCCGGCCGCCCGCTCGCACTCTTCCAGCGTGGGCACGAGCGCGAAGCGGACATAGCCGGCGCCGCTCGGCCCGAACATCTCACCGGGCGAGACGATGATCCCGCGCTCGAGCAACGCGTCCGGATCCGGGCCGGCGACCCAGAGGTACATCGTCGCCTCGCTCGCGACGATCTCCCAGCCTCGTGCCTCGATCGCCGGGATGAGGAGGTCACGCTTGGCGCCGTAGCGCGCCCGTGTCTCCTGTACGTGCCGCTCGTCGTTCCAGGCGACGACGGAGGCGCGCTGCACGAACTCCTGCGGCGCCGTCCCCACGGTTGGGCGGTACGCCTTCAGCGCCGCGACGATCTCCGTCGGGCCGGCGACGAAGCCCGAGCGGTAGCCGGTCATCGACGAGCGCTTGCTCAGGGTGTGGAAGGCGACGACGCGCGACCGGTCGGCCGTCTCCAGCGCCGACGGCGGCGGCTCGTCGAACCAGAGCTCGCTGTACGCCTCGTCGGAGGCGATGACGAAATCGTGCCGTTCAGCGGCCTCGGCGAGCTCGTCGTAGAACTCGCGGGGCGCCACCGCGCCGGTCGGGTTGTGGGGATAGTTGACCCAGACGAGCGCGACGTCGTCGTCCAGCTCGCCGAGATCGGGAAGGAAGCCGTTCTCGCGCCGGAGTGGCAGCGTCCGCACCCCCGCGCCCGCGAACAAGGCGCCGCGCTCGTAGACCGGATACGCAGGCTCGCCGAACGCCACGACGCGCCCGCCGGCGTCGAGCACCTGCGCGAGCGAGAAGATCGCCTCCTTCGATCCGTACGTCGGGACGATCTCGTTGTCGGGATCAACCGAGACGCCGAAACGCCGCTCGAGCCAGCCGGCCGCCGCTTCCCGCAACTCCGGCAATCCCTGCGCGAGCGGATACGGGGCACGCTCGGGCAGCGCCGCCACGAGCGCCTCGCGGATGATCGGATCGGTCGGCTCGTTCGGATCGCCCTTGCCGAAATCGATCACCTCGAGCCCGGCCGCAAGCAGGCGCCGCCGCTCCTCCTCGAGCCGCACGAACGGGTACGTCGCCATATCCGCCAACACAGGATTGATCATGAGAGGAACCTAGCCAGCGTGTCGTACGCCGTGTGCAGATTCGCGATCGGAACCTGCTCGTCGACCTTGTGCGCGTACGCCGTCGCGCCCGGCCCGTAGTTGATCGCGTCGATGCCCTGCTCGGCGAACTGCGCGACCGGCGTCCACGCCTGCTTCGGCGCGAGTTCCGGCACGAGCTCGCGAAGCGCTGCGACAAGCGGGTTGTCGAGGGACGGCGGCGCGGCCGGCGAGTTGTGGAGAACGTGAAGCTCGCCGGCGGGGACGAGCTCTCGGAGCCGCGCCTCGGCCTCGGTGCGAGAACGGCCGGGTGCGTAGCGGAAGTTGAGTTCCGCAGTCGCGAGCGCCGGCACGACGTTCGCCGCGATGCCGCCCTCGACGCGCACGACGCTCGCGACCTCGCGGTAGACGAGTCCGTCGAGCTCGACGTCACCCGGCGCGAGCGCGGCGAGCGGCGCCAGGCCTTCGACGAGCTCGTGGATCGCGTTTCGCCCCGTCCACGGGCGGGCCGAGTGGGCGCTCTCGCCATGGAACTCCACGCGCGCCTGGAGGTTGCCGAGGCAACCGGCCTGGAGGGTGCAGTCGGTCGGCTCGAGAACGATCGCGAGCCGCGCGCCGGCGAGGGCGCCGCTCTCGAACGCCGCCGGAAGGGGGCTCTCTGCGAGCGCGACCTCCTCGCGCGTGAAGAAGACATACCGCGCCGCCGCGCCGGCCCGAGCGAGCTCGAGCATCACTGCGACGCCGCTCTTCATGTCGCTCGCGCCGAGACCGTGCACGGCGTCGCCCTCGATCCGCCCCGGAATGTTCCCCTGTACCGGGACGGTGTCCAGATGACCCGCGAGGATGACCGGCGCGGTCGGGATCCCCCAGACGATCGCCTCGCCGTCGTCGTAGAGCGGCTCGCCGGGGAGTAGCGCTCGCACGAGCTCCATCGCCTCGCGCTCGCGACGGCTTTCTGACGGCACGTCGACGAGCTCGAGCGTGCGGGCGGCGAGGTCGGAGGGCGGCACGGCAAAAGCCATAATGACGCTCAGATGACGCCGAGACAGCCCGATCGCTCGTCGACGGCCGAGCCCGAGCGTGGGCTCGTCCTCGCGGTGCTCGCGCCGGGCGCAGATGGAGCCGACGCGCTCGACGAGCTGGAGGAGCTCGCTCGAACGGCTGGTGTCGATCCGGTCGGCCAGGTCGTCCAACACCGCGCCCATCCCGATCCGCGCACGTTCGTCGGCAAGGGGAAGCTCGAGGAGCTGAAGCAGGCCTACGGCGACGCCCAAGCGGAGGTGCTCGTCGTCGACGAGGAGCTCAGCCCCGCCCAGCAGCGGACGCTCGAGAACTCGCTCCAGGCGCGAGTCGTCGATCGCACGCAGCTGATCCTCGACATCTTTGCCCAGCACGCTGTGAGCGCCGAGGGAAAGCTCCAGGTCGAGCTCGCCCAGCTCGAATACAACCTGCCGCGGATGCGGGGGATGTGGCAGCACCTCGAGCGGCTCGGCGGCGGCGTCGGGACGCGTGGCCCCGGCGAGTCCCAGCTCGAGACCGACCGCCGGCTCGCGCGGCGCCGGGTCACGCTGCTCCGCGACCGCCTGCGCGGCCTCAGCAGCCAGCGCGACGTCCGTCGCAAGGAACGCAGCCGAACGGAGACGCCGACCGTGGCGCTCGCCGGCTACACGAACTCCGGCAAGTCGACGCTGCTCAACGCGCTCACGGACGCCGGGGTCTCCGTCCGCAACCGCCTCTTCGAGACCCTCGACCCGACGACGCGCGGCTTCGAGCACGACGGCCGTCGCTACCTCGTGACCGACACCGTCGGCTTCGTCCGCCGCCTGCCGCATCAACTCGTCGAGGGTTTCGCGGCGACGCTCGAGGAGACTCTCGTCGCGGATCTCGTGCTCCACGTCGTCGACGCCTCGGCATCGGAAGAGCGGCTCGTCGAGCAGATCGCGGCCGTCGACGCGGTGCTGCGCGAGATCGGCGCGGCGGAGCTGCCGCTCGAGCTCGTCCTCAACAAGATCGACGCGGTGGACTCGCTCGGCCGCCGGCGGCTCGGCAACCGCTATCCGGAGGCCATCCAGATCTCCGCGCTGACGGGTGAAGGGCTCGAGGAGTTGCGGGCCCGAGTTGCCGCGCGCTTCGCCGAGCGGTTCGAGCTCGTGCGCCTCCTGCTGCCGTTCGACGAGGGCGGCCGCCTCAACGAGCTCTACGCGCTCGGCGCGCCGATCGAGGAGCGAGAGGACACGCCGGATGGGGTTCTCGTCCTCGCGCGCCTGCCACGCCGGGAGCTGACGCGCTTCGCGCCATATCTCGTCGCGGAGGCCCTCGCAGGCAAGCGGAAAAACGGGTGACCGAGCTTCCGTTCAAGCGACTGCGCCAGGGCGCGAGCCTGCCTGAGCGGGCGTATGACGGCGACGCCGGGCTCGACCTCGCCGCCGCCGAGCGAGTGGAGTTGGCGCCGGGCCAACGCGCCGTCGTCAACACCGGCCTCGCCGTGGCGATCCCGGCAGGCCACGCCGGCTTCGTGCAGCCCCGCTCGGGGTTGGCCGTGAAGCACGGCATCGCAGTCGTCAATTCGCCAGGGCTGGTCGACGCCGGCTATCGCGGCGAGCTCAAGGTCGTCCTCCTCAACACCGACCGGGACGAGTCGTTCGTCGTCGAGCCGGGGATGCGGATCGCGCAGCTCGTCGTCGTGCCGGTCGCAACCCCGACGCCCGTCGCGGTCGAGGAGCTGCCAGCCAGCGAGCGCGGCGAGCGAGGGTTCGGCAGCTCGGCGAGCTGATGGTGCTCGAGCCGCGCATCCGGGTCTCCGCCGTCCTCCGCTGGGAGGGACGCATCCTCCTCTGCCGGCACGAGAAGTCCGGACGCGAGTACTGGCTGCTGCCGGGCGGCGGCGTGAACACCGGTGAGAGCCTCGTCCAGGCGCTGCGGCGCGAGCTCGAGGAGGAGGTCGGCGTGAAGGAGGACCTGACGTTCGAAGGGCCGGTCGCAGTCGTCGACTCGATCGCCCCGAAGCGCTCCCTCACGACGCGGCACGTCGTCCACATCATCTTCGCGGCCGATCTCTCGGGCCGCTCGCTCGAGCGCGTCACCTCGACCGATGCAGCGGTGCAGGGACATCGCCTGTTCGACGCCGCCGATCTCGACGACGTTGTCCTCCATCCGCCACTGCAGCGTTTCCTTCGCCGCTGGGAGCCGGGCGATCCGGCCGTCTATCTCGGAGCGCTCTGGGCGCCGTGAGCGCGAGCGCGCCGCTCCGGCGGGTCTCGATCCAGGGCTACCGCGCCGCGCGAGAGCTCGAGTTCTTCCCCGGCTCGGTCTGCGCGCTCGTCGGGGAGGCGTCGAGCGGTAAGTCGACCGTGCTGACGGCGATCTGGACGTTGCTCGAGGCTGCTGCGCCGCCGCCGACGATCGACGATGTCGCGCGAGTCGGAGCGGGCGGACGGATCCACCTCGAGGCGGACGTCGCGAAGGGGACGATCTTCCTCGACGCGCGCCCGCCGGACACGCTCAATCTCAACCGCGCCGGCGCGCCTCCCGTGCTCTTCCTGCCGGCCAATCTCCGTTCGAGAACCCTCGCGGCGCCGGCCACCGGCAGCGGCGCGGCCGAAGTCGCCGAGCTCCTGCAGCCGCCGTCCGCCGACCACCACTGGGCGGCAGCCGACGGCGGGCTCGCGCTCATCGCCGGGATGGAGCAGCTGCTCGCCTCGAACCTCGGCCACTTCGTGCTCCTGATCGAAGAGCCAGAGCTCTACCTCAGCCCGCACGCGCAGCGGCACCTGTACAGCATCCTTCGCGACCTCACCCAGCGCGGCAACCAGATCCTCTACTCGACCCACGCTCCCGTCTTCCTCAGCGTCGACAGGTTGGACGAGTTGGCGCTGGTCCGCCACAGCGCGACGGCGGGCGCGTCGCTCCACCAGCCCGAGCCGCTCGCGGAGGCGGAGATATTCCGCGCCTTCTCGGAGTTCGACAGCGATCGCGCCGAGCTGTTCCTCGCCCGCTGCGCGGTGCTGGTGGAGGGACGCACGGAGAAGCTCATCTTCCCGCTCGTCTTCGAGGCGCTCGGCGTCGACGCCGACAAGGAGGGCATTCTCGTGCTCGAGTGCGGTGGCAAGGGCAACATGCCGCTCTTCGCGCGAGTCTGCAACGCGTGCGAGATCCCGTACGTCGTCGTGCACGACCGCGACGCGGCGCGCGGCGCGCGGCCGGTCGAGTCGGAGCGCATCGTCAACCGCCAGATCCGGGAAGTGGCGGGGAGCAGGCGAACGGTTGTGCTGACCCCCGACTTCGAGTCGGTGTCGGGCGTCAAGCCGAGTAGCCGGGGCCGGAAGCCGCAGAAGGCGTGGCAGCGTTACCACCGCAACGGCGACGTCCCCGAGCCGCTCAAGGTCGTCGTCGAGAAAGTGCTGCGGGCCGCGCGCTCCTAGCGAGTCGGCTAAAACCTGCCGCCGCGAGCGCGCGCCCGGCCCGCGGAAACCTCGTGCGCCTGCCGCTCCAGCTCGTCGGGTAGCGGCTCGAGTGACGCCGCGTCGCCGCCGCTGCGATGCGCGAGCGCTTGGGAGAGGAGCCAGTCCGCGAACCACGGATTGCGCGGCAGCAGCGGGCCATGCAGATAGGTGCCGATGACGCGGCCGGCCCGACAACCCTCGAAGCCGCTTTCGCCATCGTTCCCGAACCCTGCGAGCACGCGCCCGAGCGGCTCCGCGCCGGGATCGAGCCGAGTGCGACCGGCGTGATTCTCGAAGCCGGCCAGCGTCCGCCGTTCACCGGGCTCGAGCTCGCACTCGAGCAGCACGTCGCCGATCATCCGTCGCTCGCCGGCGACCGTCTCCAACGGGAGAAGACCGATGCCCGGCATGTCCTCGCCGTGGAAGCCGCGGTAGCCGCGACCAAGAAGCTGGTAGCCACCGCACACCGCGAGCACCGCCGCGCCGGCGCTGACAGCCTCGCGCAGCGCGTCGGCCTTCGTCAGCAAGTCCTCGGCGACGAGGAACTGCTCACGGTCCTGCCCGCCGCCGACGTAATAGAGGTCGTGCTCGCCGGGCCGGAGCGGGTCGCCGATCCCGATCGCCGTCACCGCGAGCTCGTGCCCGCGCCACGCCGCCCGTCGGGTGAGAACGGCGATGTTGCCGCGGTCGGCATAGATGTTGAGGTAGTCCGGATAGAGGTGACCGACGCGGATCGTCGTCATCCCGACCGCTCCCAGTACGGCCGAGCGAGACCGCGCGCAGCGAGGAGCCGCTGCAGGCCGAGCATGGCCGTGTAGGTGGGGAGGAGGACGAGCTCGCCACCGGGCGGCGTCAGCTCGAGCCCTCGATCGAGCGCCTCGTCGAGGGCCGGCGTCACCTCGATCGCGGCTTCGTCGAGACCGCCGTAGCGGAACCGGAGCGCGAGCTCGGCCGCCCGGTCACCGCTCGCAACCAGGCGCTCGAGGCCGGGCAGCAGCGGCTCGAAGTCGACGTCCCAGATCCACGACACGTCGCGACCGTCCGCGATCCCGTCGTTGAGCGCAGCGACGAGCAGCCTCGGCGTTCCGCCCTCGACGAGCGTCCGGATCGCCTCGTTCGCTCCCGCCGGGTTCTTGATCAGCAGCAAGAGCAGCCGCTTGTCGCCGATCTCGATTCGCTCGAAGCGCCCGAACGCGGCGGAGAAGCGCTCGAGGCCGGACGCGATCTCGGCGAGCGAGGCGCCGAGCGATCGGGCCAGCGCCGCGGCCGCGACGGCGTTGTAGACGTTGTAGAGGCCCGGCAGGGAGAGGTCGACGCGCTGCGATCCCTCCGGCGTCGTAAGCAGAAACGAGGCGCGGTCGAGCCCTTTCAGCTCGATCTCTCGCGCCGCGATCGCGAGCGGAGGCCGCGAGAGATGCCCGTTCGGGCAGCGAAAGTCGCCTAGATGGCCGACGTACGCGGCCGCGTAGTCGTACGGAGCCCCGCAGACGGCGCAGTACTTCGAGTCGGCGGCGTGCTGGAGGCCGGGACGAGCAACGCGCGGATCGTCGAGCCCGAACGCCACGCTCCCCGGCCGCTCCGTCCCGACCGAGGCGAGCTGCGGGTCGTCGGCGTTGAAGACCAACTGCGCCTCCTCGGGTAGGTCGGCGACGGCGCCGCGCCAACGCTCGGCCACGAGCTCGAGCTCGCCGTAGCGATCGAGCTGGTCGCGGAACAGGTTGCCGAGACAGACCGCGCCCGGCCGCAAGCGCCGCAGGAGCTCCGGCAGCACGCCTTCGTCGACTTCGAAGAGGCCAAGCTCGGCGTCGCTGGCTGCGAGCAGTGCCGAAGCGACCCCGGAAACGAGATTCGCACCGGCCGAGTTGTGCGCGAGCCGATGGCGCGGCCGGAGAATCTCGGCCACCATCGCGGCCGTCGTCGTCTTGCCGTTCGTCGCCGAGATGACCGCCGTTCCGAGAGGCAAGCGGGCTGCCAGCCGGTCGACCGCGCCCGGATCGACGCCGGCGAGCAGCTTTCCCGGGAGCGTGGTTCCGCCGCCCGTGCCGGCCAGCCGCGAGAGCGCAGCCACGCCGCGGGCCGCGGCGATCTCCAGCCGGAGTGGGGGACCCAGGCGCACGCGCCGAGCGTACGTGAGGAGCCCGGCAGGCATGTCGGTGCTGGGTCAGTCTGAAAACGGCGGTCTAGAATCTCTCCGAGATGCGGCCCCCCATCCTCCAGTGGAAGGTGATGGCCGCTCTCCTCGTGGTCGTAATCGCCGGCGCCTCTCTTGGCAGCGCCTTTCGCCCGTCGTCTGGCCAGGCAATCAAGCCGGGCATCCAGTATTTCGACCCCGCTGACAGTGGTGCTGTCGGAAGCCTCGAACGGTTCCTGTTCTTGTGGGGCGGCAGCAGCACTCAAGTCGGTGGCTGGACGGGCTACGCACCCCTCAACGGCTACCTGGGTAGAGAGACGGGCACCATCCACGACTTCAATGCCGCGCCGCAGATGCTGCGCAAGATGAGGCAGGGAGAGTGCGCGAGCCTCAAGAAGGCGCTCGCCCGAGCCCCTAAGACCTTCCGGCAGGATCTGAAGCGGTCCATGCACAGCGTTTGTCGCAAGCACCGCTGACCGTGGTACGCTCCACGGTTGATGCCTGACCGCTCTCGCAAGCGCCCAACCGATCCGAACGAGCTTGCCAAGCAGCTCGTCGACGAGGCGACCGGCGCTGCGCCGAAGCGCGACCCGGACGAGGGGAAGGACCCCGCCGCTGTTGCGCTCGGGCGCAAGGGCGGGCTGAAGGGCGGGAAGGCTCGCGCTGCGAAGATGACGCCCGAGCAGCGGAGCGAGGCTGCGCGTAAGGCCGCAGCCGCCCGCTGGGCAAAGCCCGACCAGTAGTCCGACCGTGGACACTCCAAGACCTCATCGGACTCCTTGAGGCGGTCGAGGATGCGAAGCCGCGCGAGCGGGGGCCGTACAAGAAGCGGTGGGAGAGCTTGCATTCAAATTGACCCAGTGCCGGCATGTCCGCTCGGGCCGACTTGCGGATTTCTCAACCTGCTCTACACTTGTTGACATGGCGGAGAAGCCGCGCTATCGGGCGCTCGCCGCGATCGATCCGAAGGAGCTCGCGGAGTTCCAGTCCCGGATCCGCAAGCGCTACACCGACGAGCAGATCGTGGCGGAGATCACGGCCTGCGCCGGACGGCTCGGACGGTCGCCGACCATGCGCGAGTTCGCCGCCGATCCCGAGACCGCGGTCCATCCGCAGACGGTGATCGAGCACTTCGGGTCGTGGAACGCCGCGAAGCGCGCCGCCGGTCTAGTCCCGCGGCGCTTCGCCACGCGCGAGGAGCTGCTCGGCCTCCTGCGCTCGCTCGGCGAAGAGATCGGCCGGCCGCCCACCGCGCGCGACATCGACGAGCACAAGGGCCGTATGCCGTCGAAGTCGCTCTACTGGCACACGTTCGGCTCACTCACGACTGCGCTGCGCGAGGCGGGCTTCGACGTGCCGGTGGGGGAGGAGCGGCTCGAGCGCGCGGTCGAGCAGGGCGCCGAGCTCGCGCGCCGCCTGCGCAGGCTCCCGAAGTTCGCCGACTGGGCCGAAGCCCGGCGCGCAGACGACTCGCTTCTGACCGAGTGGCAGGTCTACCGGATGTTCGACGCGCGCCGTGGCGCCTGGTCGACGTTCCAGTTCCTCGTCCGGCAGCACCTCACCGAGCACGGCGTGGACGTCGCCGGCGACGGCACCCTGAGCGGCCGGAAGTAACTACGCCGCCGCGGTGATCGCGGCGAGCCGCGCGAGGCAGTGGGCGCTCTCGCCGGGCGCGCGAACGGTCGGGAGCGGCGTCTCCTCGACGTAGCTCCGGTCGGGCCGGAACCGCGCGGTGCGGGCGACGCGGCCGGCCTGCAGCGCAAAGAACGTCCCGGCGCGCACCTCGCTCGCCTTGAGCCGCACACCCACATAGTCGGAGACGATCTCGAGGGCGTCACGCGTCGAGGCGAAGAAGACCTCCTCACGGCCGCGGCCGAGCCAGAGCGGGCGGCCGACGCCCCGCGCCGCGAAGACGACGCCCGCCTCCCGCTGGTCCAGCCAGGCGGCCGCCATCGAGCCGGCGAGCGCCTCGAGCGCGCCGGGCTCGTTCCGCGAATGGGCGGCGAGAGCGAAGATCGCCTCGGAATCGACGGTCATCCGCGGCTCCGAGCGCGCGCAGGGATACGAGGCGAGCAGCTCGTCGTCGTTGAGGATGATCCCGTTGTGGATCCCGACGACCGGCCCGTGTCGGACCGGGTGGTTGTTGGCCGCGATCGACGGATGCCCCTTCGTGTAGTCGCGGACGTGGACGAGGAGCTCGGTGGCGTGCGCCGGCACGCGAATCCGGTCGAGCAGGTGGCTCGCCGGCGTGCGCTGCTTCGTCACGACGGGGTAGGAGTCGCCCGCAGGGCGGTGTGCATAGCCGACTGCATCCGCGCCGCGCTCGGCGATTCCGGCCAGCAGTGCCTGCGCTGCAAGCGTCCGGTCGACGCTGCTCCGCGAGGCCAGGCTGTATCCGGCAATTCCGCACATCGAGTCGTTCCGACCCAGTTCTCCGTACGCCGGGCCGTCCCTGCCGAGGGTAGCCTCACTTTCGGCCGGCGCCCGGCTCAAGCCGAATCCCGAACACGCCGATAACAACCCCAATGGCATCCCTTGCTCCGGAGCACCGGACAACGACGGCCGTCCCTGCGGACCCGCTGAAGCTGTACGTCCGTCAGATCGGCGGCGGCCCGCTGCTGACCCGCGAGGAGGAGCGCGAGCTGGCGCGCCGCAAGGACGCCGGCGACGAGATCGCGAAGCGCAGCCTGATCGAGGCGAACCTCCGGCTCGTGATGTCGATCGCGCGGAACTACACGCGCGCCGACGTGCCGCTTCTCGATCTGATCCAGGAAGGGAACCTCGGGCTGATCCGGGCCGTGGAGAAGTTCGACTACCGGCTCGGCTACAAGCTCTCGACCTATGCGACGTGGTGGATCCGGCAGGCGATCACCCGTGCGCTCGCCGACCAGGGCCGCACGATCCGGCTGCCGCTCCACGTCGCCGACGAGGTGCGCAGCCTTCTGCGGGCGCGCAGGCATCTGGCGCAGAAGCTCAACCGTGAGCCGACGCTCGACGAGCTCGGGCGCGAGGCGAAGCAGAGCGAGGAGCGCGTCCTCGAGCTGCTTGGGCTGGTCGAGAAGCCCGTCAGCCTCGAGACGCCCGTCGGTGAGAACGGCGAAAGCCTCTACGGCGACCTGATCGAGGATGTCCAGGCGCCGGCGCCGCACGAGCGTACGGCCGCGCAGGCTCGCGCGAAGGAGCTCGCCGGTGCGCTCGCAGAGCTCGAGCCCCGCCTGCGGCGCGTCGTGGCGCTCCGGTTTGGGCTGGGTGGCGACTCACCGCGGACGCTCGAAGAGGTCGGGGTCGAGGTGGGCGTGACCCGCGAGCGGGTCCGCCAGCTCGAGACGCGGGCGCTACGCGAGTTGCGCGTCGCGGCGCCGGGCCTCGCGCACTATCTCCTCACCGAATAGCCGTCAGGTCGCGGCGACCATCTGCATCTCGCGGAGGTTCGCGAGACGACGCAGCGAGTCGATCTCGATCTGCCGGACGCGCTCCCGTGTCAGGCCGAGCCGCTTGCCGATCTCCTCCAGCGTCTTCGGCTCCTCGTCGACGAGCCCGTAGCGGAGGACGAGCACCTGCCGCTCGCGCTCCCCGAGCGCCTGCAGCGCGATCGCGAGCGCCTGGCTGCGCAGCGCGCCTTCGACAGTCTCTTCGGGAAGAGGGTCGTCGCCGGCGACGAAATCGCCGAACACCGCATCCTCCTGGTCGCCGACCGGCTGGTCGAGGCTCGCCGAAGCCCGCGCCGCGGCGCGCACCTCGCGCGCCTGCTCGACCGGCAGCGACGCCTCGTTCGCGATCTCGTCCAGCGTCGGCTCGCGGCCGAGCTCCATCCAGAGTGTCCGCTCGGCCCGGTTCATCTTCTGCATTCGCTCGACGATGTGGACGGGCATCCGGATCGTCCGTGCCTTGTCCGCGAGCGCCCGCGCGACCGCCTGGCGGATCCACCAGGTCGCATAGGTCGAGAACTTGAAGCCGCGACGCCAGTCGAACTTTTCGACGGCCCGGATCAGGCCGAGCGTGCCTTCCTGGATGAGATCGAGGAAGGGGAGACCTTGGTTGCGGTAGTTCTTGGCGATCGAGACGACCAAACGCAGGTTCGACTGGATCATCCGCGTCTTCGCCGCCATGTCGCCGCGCTCGATCCGCTTCGCGAGCTCGACCTCCTGCGCAGCGGTGAGCAGTTGGTGGCGGCCGGCCTCCCGGAGGAAAAGCTGCAAGGCGTCCGTCGTCGTCTCGAGCGGCTGCGCCACCGGCGGCCGCGCCTTCGCCGGCTCGGGCTCGGGCTCCGGCTCCACGACCAGCTCGATACCTCGCCTATCGAGCTCCTGATGGACAGCCTCCGTCTCGAGCGGATCGAGGTCCAACGGCTCCAGGATCTCGAGCAACTCCGTCTGGCGCAGCTGCCCGCTCGACTCGGCGGCATCCAGCAACGCCGCAAGTTCCTCGGAAGCGAGGATCGACTCGATCTCGACGGTCGTCAATTCTTCCCCCTCAATCGGCGCGGTCTGGACGTTTTGCCGCCTGGAAGTCCTAGCCAAACACGCGAGCCCTGGCGGAAGCAAGTTCTATGCACGAGAAGCTACGTTATGTCAAGTAGAAGAATGAGGATCGAGCCGCCTCGGTCAGGCTCCCCCGGCTCGCGGCTTTTCCACAGGTTGCACAGAGGGCTGTGGAAATGTTGATTATTCAACGTCCGCAAATTGCGAGTTTTTCTGGTTCCCGACCCCTTGCGGCAGGTCCGAAGAGGCCCTAGATTTCCTGATGCGCCGAGCACGGCGCGGGAGTAGGACGAAGCAGCACCGGGCAGTTGTACGAGGCGGCTCGCAAGAGCCGAAGCGGAAAGCCGGTCGGCGCTGTGGACGAAACCGCGACCGGCTCGGCGACTTTTTTTGGTCCGCCCCAGGTGCCGCGCGACCTCTTCCTCCTCGACTACGATCGCGGGGATGCCGTTTCCTCCGCGCCCGCCACGTCCGCCGAGCATCGATCAAGGCGTCGTCGCCGTCATCTGGGCGGTCTTTCTCGCGACCTACGTCTACTTCGGCCTCGTCGCAGTCGGGGCGACCGGCGCGATCGCGATCGTTCTCGCGCTCGTCTCGTTCGCAGGGATCTGGTTGTTCGTGCGGCTGCGCGGCGAGGATGTCCCGGTGCGGCGCCGCCCCCGGAAGCCGCGCTAGCTCTCAGGCGGCGCGCCGGCTCTGCCTCTGCCGCCCGGGCGCAAGAGCGAAGAGAAGCTTGTGGGCGAGCTGTGGGCCCAGGGCTATCGCGAGCCGCTGCTGTGCCGTCAACGTCGCCGGATCGAGGCTCTTGAGATGCGCGATGAGCAACCGCGGCCCGCGCTGCATCGGCTGCGGCTGCTCACTCATCGCAGTAGTTATCGGACGTCTCGCGACGCTTGGCGATCCCTCGTCCAAGCGGTTCAGTCACCGGTGCGAGTGCCTTCGCGGACCTGCGTCGTCGTTCCGGCCCGCGGAGTCGCGCCCGCGTCGCGGCGTGCGGCCCAGCGCCGTTCCGCCGTGACGGGCTCGTCCGCGACCGGCCGGTTCGTCGCCGAGGCCGGAGCGGGCACATAGGCCGGCTCGTCCGCGACCATCGGCTGCGGCACGCCGTCCAGCGACAGCCCCAGCATCACGCCGAAGCCGAACGCCAGCACGCCGTTCCAGAGGCCGATCGAATGAACGAGTCCGAGGATCCCGATCGACGTGCTCCACGAGTCGATCTGTCCCTCCTGCCAGCCGTGGCCCGGCTGGCTCGCGAGGAGGATCCAGCCGACGCACACGAGCACCGGCAGAAACGCCAGCGCGAACGTCGTTGGCGAGACCCGCATCCGGAGTCCCTTCGTCCACGTGCCGACGTGGGTCGCGAGCGTGAGCAGTAGACCGCCGGCAGCGACGATCGCCATCGCGATCCAGAAGCGGCCCGGCGTCTGCATTCCCACTTGCGTCGCGCCCCACAGGGCCAAGCCTGCGAGGCCCGCGAAGAGCGCGAGCGTGAGGCCGCGTGTGACGTCGTACATCCCGTAGCTGCGCATTCTTTCTCACCCCATTCCGTTGCCCGACACGAGGGAAACGGCTGAACCGTCGTTCAGGGTGCGCGCTATTCGAGCGCCAGCCGCCGCGTGTCGAACGAGGCCGACCACAGCGCGGCCTGGAACTCCTCGAGCGTCGTGAGGGCGTCCTCGACGAACAGGTGTTCCACCACGCCTATCGCAGGGTCGTTGTGGAACGGGACGTCGACGTGCGGGCGCGAGACGAGGTTGAGCGAGAGGCGCCTGCAGCTGGGACAGCGCACCGCGAGCCCGACCGTCTCGTCGCTCGCCGTCAGCAGCGTGAAGGACGAGGGAAAGACGGGTCGTGGCTGCTCCTCCGGGTAACAGAAGAAGCTCCATGGCCACTCCCCCGCCTTGATCTTCAGCGCCGCGAGCTCGCCGAGCTCCGCCGCGACGGGCTCGAGCCGCGACGTCATGAGGTTGAGGAACTCGCCGTCCCCGAGGCCGAGCGGCGCCCAGTCGAGGTCGTCGTGACTGAGGAGCCCGTCGTGCTCCTCTCCGCAGCCGCACTCGAAGCGGATCCGGAAGACGGCCGGATGCGCGGCCCCGGGCAGCTGCTCGATCGTGTGGAAGGCCGAGAGCGGCACGCTCGTCTCGCCCCGGACCGGGCATGAGAAGGCGTACCGGCTGGTGAGTGAGTCGTACATACGGACGTTGTAGGGACAACGCCGGACGACGAGCCGCAGAGTCGGGGCTCAGTAGGTGATCAGGGCGTGCAGGTCGTATTTCTGCAGACGCTCGCGGCCGCCGAGGAACGAGAGCTCGATCACGAAGTTGACGCCGACGACGCTGCCGCCGAGCTCCTCGACGAGGCCGGCGATCGCCTCCACGGTTCCTCCGGTCGCGAGCACGTCGTCGTGGATGACCACGCGCGCGCCCTGGCCGATCGCGGATGCGGCGACCTCGAGCGTGTTCTGGCCGTACTCGAGGGCGTACGTCGCCGAGACGGTGTCCGGAGGCAGCTTGCCGGGGCGCCGCGCGGCGACGAAGCCACACTGCGCGGCGATGGCGATCGCGCCGCCGAGCCAGAAGCCTCGCGCCTCGGCGCCGAGCACGAGGTCCGCCCCGCGCTCGCGAGTCCAGACCGCGAGCTCGTCGACGGCCTGGCTCAGCGCCTCCTCGTCGAGGAGGAGCGGCGAGATGTCCTTGAAGCCGACGCCCGGCTCGGGGAAGTCCGGAACTTCCCGCACCTTCGTCCTGAGGTCGATCCCGGTCACTCGGCTATTTCTTCACTGGGCGAGTCGCCGCGCGTTTCGCCAGAGGAGCAGATCGGCGAGCTCCTGCGCGCTCTGGGCGAGCCGCTGCAGGTCGGTGAGCGCGTCGCGGCGGCGGTCGGCGTTGCGGGAGCGGAGCGCCGGCCCGATCACCGCTTCGAGCAGCCCCGACTCGCGGTCGGCGGCGGTGCGGAAGGCGCGAAGGTTGCGGGCGCCGATGCCGAACCGCGCGAGCGCCTCGCAGGCCGCTGCGATCTCGACGTCACTCTCGCTGTAGAGCCGCTGGCCGTCTTCGAGGTGCGACTCGAGCAGGCCGAAGTCCTCGAGCTCCCTCGCGCGCTCGGGGGAGATCCCAGCGCGCTCGCAAAGCTCGTCGAGCTCGAGCAGGTCCTCGCCCGCTCCGACGGAGGCCCGTTTGCGGCGGCGCTGGGCGCCGGCGCCCGCCGCGAGCTCCTCCTTGATCACGCGAAGCGGCAGGAACTCGTCGCGTTGTAGCCGAAGGATCGTCTCGAGCCGGTCGACGTCGTCCTCCGAGAACAGGCGGTAGCCGCCCTGGGTGCGGCGCGGGCTGAGCAGGCCCTGATCCTCGAGGTAGCGGATCTTCGAGATCGAGACGTCCGGGAACTCGTCCTGGAGCCGGCTGCAGACCGTCCCGATCGTCAGGAGGCGGCGCGTGCGAGGGGCTTCGGTGGTCGGCATCAGCGCTGCAGGAAGGTGAGGCGATACTTGCCGATCTGAAGCTCGTCGCCGTCGCTGAGGTCGGCCGACTCGACGCGATCGCGATTGACGAACGTCCCGTTGAGGCTGCCTTGGTCGTCGATCTTCCAGCGGTCGCCGTCCTGGCTGAAGACGGCGTGCTTCCGCGAGACGGTGACGTCGTCGAGGAAGACCTGGCACTCCGGCGAGCGGCCGATCGCCGTCGGGCTCTCGCCGAGCGCGAACGACTCGCCCGCGCGCCCGCCACCTGAACGGACGACCAGGACCGCGCCGCCGGGCAGGCCGAGACCGTCGAGGGTGTCGAGCGACTCGTCCGGCTCCGGCACGGAGAAGGCCTCGGTCTGCTCGCCCTCCTCCGGCACGACGAGCGCCGCGCCGCACTTCGCGCAGAAGCGTGCGGACTCCGGGTTGTTGTAGCCGCACTCGGGGCAGTAGACGTGCGACATCTACGCGGGCGGCGTCGTCTTGCCGGTGAGGATCGCGGTCAGCGACTCGACGTTCACAGACGTGAGCACGCTCCGCCCCTCCGTCTTCTGGAGGCGGGCGACGAGCTCGGCGCGCAGGATGTCGATCTTCCCGTGCAGCAGGCGTCGCCGGTAGGAAACCTCCTGCTCCTCGACGGTCAACTCGTCGATGAGCTTTTTCAGGTCCTCGTCCGACAGGGTCGCGAGGTCTGGCAGCGGTTCCATGGAGCGCCTTTCGCCGGGGTCCGGGGTCAAAAGACTGGGGTCAACCTGAACTTTAGCTTTTGTCTTGAACGCGAGTCTAGGCGGGCTCGACAGCGGCCTCGCCGTGCTCGATCTCCTCGACGAGCTTGCGTAGCTCCCGCGCGAGGTCTTCCGACGTATCACGCGTCTCGCCTTCGGCGTAGAGATGGATGAGCGGCTCGTCGGGATCGGGCAGCGCCTGCGCCCAGCCGCGCTCGTCGAAGACCTTGATCCCGTCCGTGAGATCGAGCTCGCGGCCTGCGAGCCGCTCGTTGAGGACGCGCATCACGAGCCCCTTCAGCGCCCACGGGCACGGGATCTGGTGGTGGACGAGCGTCGGCTCCGGGAGGCCGGCGACGAGCTCGGAGAGCGGGCGGTCGACGGGCGCGAGCAGCTCGAGGAGCTTGGCGAGGCTCGCGACGGCGTCATAGCCCGGCAGGAACTCCGGAAAGACGTACCCACCGCCCACGGCGCCGGCGAAGACGACTCCGTCGCCGGCTGCGGCCCGTGTCAGCTCGGGCAGCGACGTCGGAGTGCGCACGATCTCGAGCTTGGAGCTCTCCACCAGGCGGTCGACCTGGCTCGTCACGGTGACCGGGAAGGCGAGCTTGCCGCGGCGGCCGTTCGAGCCGATCAGGCGGAGGAAGAGGAGCAGCGCCTGCTCGACCGGAACCTCGCGTGCTTGCTCGTCGATGAGGTGGAGGCGCTCGGCTGCGCGGTCGAAGACGGCGCCGAGGTCGGCTGCGACAGCGGGCACAAGCCGCTTCGTCTGGCCGATCGCGGCAGCGAGACCGGGCGCGGCGTCGGCGTTGTCCAATCCCTCTCCGGCGAACGCATGGGCCGCGACGACCTCGACGCCGAGTGGCCCGAGCACGAGCGGCAGGACGTTCGACGCGCCGGAGAAGCCGTAGTCGACGACGATTCGGAAGCCCCGCTCGCGCACGGCGTCGACGTCGATCGTCGAGAGCAATTCCGCCGCATACGTCTCGCGGACACGCGCCGGGTAGGTGATGGCGCCGACCTCGCTCGCCGCGACCCGTCGCAGCTCACCGCGCGTGAAGTGCTTCTCGACCTCCTTCTGCATCGCGGCGCTCATCTCGATGCCGGGCGGCTCGAAGAACTGGATCCGGATCACCTCCGGGTCGCCGGCGCTGACGCCGACATGGAAGCCGGCGTCGTACCTCTCGGATTTGACCAGGTGCCGCGCAACAGCCGCAGGGCTGACCCGGAGGTCGGCGACGTGGACGCCGGTGGACGAGATCCCGGAGACCATCGCGCGCTTGATCATCCGGCACGCTGCCGGGCCTTCCCGGCTGGCGACGACTCGCGTGCCGCGCTTGAGCGCGCTGCCGAGCGCAGCCGCGAGCCGCACAGCGACGTCCGGCGTCAAGTCGACGTTGACCATCCCCGCCACGCCCTGCTTGCCGAAGACGCGTGTCGTGCCGCGCGACTCCCAGATCAGGCTCTCGTGCAGCTGCGAGCCGGTCTCCACCTCCTTGAACGGGTAGATCCGGACGCCCGGGAGGATGACGCTCTCGGCGCCGATCGTCACCTCGTCTCCGATCGCGACGCCTTCATGGACACGGACGTGCGCGCGCAGATCGCAGCGGCGGCCGATGATCGCGCCCTCGACGTCGGCGCTGCGGCCGATGTACGTCGAGCTGTCGACGATCGAGCGGACGACCCGGCCGCGCTCGCGCACGGTCACGCTCGTCGCAAGGACGGAGTACGGGCCGACGCGGGCGCCACGCGCAATCCGGCAGTAGTTCCCGAGATAGGCCGGCCCGTCGATCGCGTCGAGGTCGTCGAGGTCCACCCCATCCCCCAGCCAGATGTTGCCGCGGATGCGGATCCCTGGGATCTCGAGCCGGACGCGTTCCTCGAGTGCGTCGATGTTCGCCTGCCGGAACTGGTCGAGATTGCCGATGTCCTGCCAGTAGCCGTCGAGGACGTGCCCGTAGATCGGCCTCCCCATCTCGAGGAGAAGCGGGAAGAGCTCCTTCGAGAAGTCGTACGGCCGATCGGTCGGGATGTGCTTCAGCACTTCCGGCTCGAGGACGTAGATGCCGGTGTTGATCGTGTCGGAGAAGACCTGGCCCCAGGAGGGCTTCTCGAGAAAGCGCTCGACTCGCCCGTCCTCGTCGGTGACGACGATCCCGAACTCGAGCGGGTTCTCCACCGCCTTGAGGCCGATCGTCACGGACGCGCCTCTCTCGCGGTGCGCCTCGACGAGGCGTGTCAGGTCGACGTCGCAGAGCGCGTCGCCGGAGATGACGAGGAACGTGTCGTCGAGCCGGCCGGCGGCCAGTCGCACGGAGCCGGCGGTGCCGAGCGGAGACTCCTCCACCGAGTAGCCGATATCGACGCCGAGCGTCTCGCCGTCGCCGAAGTAGCTCCGGATCGCCTGCGGCAGGAAGGCGGTCGTGACGATGACGTCCTCGAGCCCATGCAGCTTCAGGAGCTCGACGATGTGCTCCATGCACGGCTTGCCGACGATCGGAACCATCGGCTTCGGCTGATTCGAGGTGAGCGGGCGCAGCCTCGTTCCCTCTCCCCCGGCCATGACGACGGCCTTCATCGACGAGCTTCTCCCCAGGCCGTCCGGATGTACAACACGCCTGCGAGCAAGGCAAGCGCAATCCCGGCCCAGAACAGGTCGAGCGGCCACCGGGTGCCGTGCTGCATGACGATGCGGAAGAAGATCGCGGCGTAGAGCACCCAGGTCGCGGCTTTGCCGACGAGGTTGACGTCGATCTCACGGCCGCGCGGCGCGAGCAGAGAGCCGGCGAGGAGGAAGACGTCGCGGCCGAGGACCACGACCAGGCCTTCCCACGGCAGCCGGTCGTAGGCGAAGAGCAGGACCACCGCGGCGTCGATCATCAGTCGGTCGGCGAGCGGGTCTGCGAGCTTGCCGAAACGCGACTCGACGTGCCAGAGCCGCGCGAGGAAGCCGTCCACCTGGTCCGTGACTCCCGCGACTCCGAAGGTCATTCCCGCCGCCCAGCTCGACGCGTGACCGGCGCGCACCATGAGCACGACGAAGGCCGGGATCAGCGCGAGGCGCGCGATCGTGAGCGCGTTCGGGAGGTTCGCGAGCGGCGGCGACACGGCGCGGGCTTCCATGTGGCGAAGGATACGGGCGCCCTGCTCTCTATCCTCTGGCGCGTGAAATTCGTCAATGCGCACTGCCATGCATTTCAGCGCGCCCTGCTTGGGCGCGCGGAGGGCGCGGACTTCTGGGCCTGGCGCGAGACGATGCTCGAGCTCGCCGCCGAGCAGACGCCGCAGAGCGTCCGCGCGACGTATGCGGACGTCTATCGCGAGCTGCGGGAGGCCGGTTACACGGCGGTCGGCGAGTTCCACTACCTCGGGCTCGAGGAAGCGCACGCGGCAGCCGAGACTGCTGGAGAAGCCGGGATCGAGCTCGTCTTGCTTCACGTCGCCTACGCCCGCGGCGGCATCGACCGCTTCCGGCAGGAGTCGGTCGCCGCATACGTCGGCGAGCTCGAGTCGCTGCGCGAGGCGGGAATCCGCGTCGGCGTCGCCCCCCACTCCGTCCGTGCCTGCCCGCGCGACTGGCTCGAGGAGCTCGGGCGCTACGCGGCGGAGCACGAGCTACCGCTGCACATCCACGCCGACGAGCAACCGCGCGAGATCGAGGAATGCCTCAGCGAGCATGGCGTCAGGCCGATCGAGCTGCTCGACGCAACCGGCTGCCTCTCGCCGCGCACCACCGTCGTCCACGCCACGCACGCCGACGGTCACGAGCTCGACCTGCTTGCGGCGGCGGGCGCGCGCGTCTGCGCCTGCCCGACGACGGAAGCCGACCTCGCCGACGGCTTCCTCCCGGTCGAGCGGCTCCTCCACCGGGGCATCGAGATCTGCATCGGCTCCGACTCCAACGTCTGTGTCGACCCGCTCGAGGAGCTGCGAGAGCTGGACTGGATCGCGCGCCGGCAGTCCGGCCGTCGGGACGTCTTCCGGCCGGAACACCTGCTCGAGATCGGCTCCGTAAACGGAGCACGCTCGCTCGGCCTCGACGTCGGGGCCTGAGAATCGGGGCGGCGAGATTCGAACTCGCGACCTTTGGTCCCCCAGACCAACGCGCTAACCAGGCTGCGCCACGCCCCGGGCCGGGAAACCGTAGCTCACGGGACCTGCCGCGACGACTGAGCCGTATGGATGGCATGCGCCGACTCACCGTTCTCGCCATCGCGCTTGTCCTCGTCCCCGTCGCATCGGCCCGGACCTCGGCAGTCCGGCCCGTAGGGATCGTCGTCGCGGAGACCGCGAACCAGGTGATCGCCGTTTCGCTCGGCCCGCATGGCGGCCGGGTTCTGAAGCGCGTCCATGTCGTCGATCCGCTGATGGTCGCAGCACCGCTGCACGGTCCGGCGGTCGTCTTGAGCCCGGCCACCGGCACCGTGACGTTGCTGGCCTGGCACAGCCTGCGGACGCTCAAGGTCTTCCACGGCTTCCGCGACCCGACCGTCGCGCGGGTCGCGCCCGGTGACAGGTTCGTCTACGTCGACGACGGCCGGACCGGGGATCTGACCGTGATCGACCTCGTGCGGCAGCGGCTCGTCGACCGGCTCCATGTCGGCGCGGGCGCGCATCACATGGCGTTCACCCCGGACGGCAAGCGTCTCTGGATCGCTCTCAGCGAGGTCGCAACCACCGTCGTTCGGCTCGATACCTCCAACCTCGCGCGGCCACGGGTCGTGGGCCGGCTCCATCCCCACTTCCCCGGTCACAGCGTGGGTGTCGCGCCCGACGGCCGCACCTTCTGGCTCAGCTCCGCGCAGGAGCCTTACGTCATGGTCTACAGCGCTGCGACCGCGAAGCTAGTGAAGCTCATTCCGGCCGGGAGGGCGCCGCAGGAGGTGGGCTTCTCAGGGGCGCGGGCGCTGCTGACGAGCGGCTACGGCTCGTCGATCGAGGCGGTCCTGTGGCGGACGTACCGGAAGGTCGGGAGCGTCTCCATGCCATACGGCTCCTTCAATCTCGCGACCTATGACGGGAACGTCGTGACGTCGTCGCTCCTCGACGGCCAGATCACGGAACTGGATGCCGGCACGCTCCACCGCTTCTGGTCGGTCAAGGTCGCGCCCGAGACGCGCTACGTCGCGATCTCGCTCTGGCCGTCTCGCTAGCGGATCTCGACGACGTCCGGAACGGTTTCGGGAGTGAGCGTCAAAAGCACCGTGTCGCCGCCGATCAGCTGCCAATTCCGTTCCACGACGACGAGCTTCGGGGTGACCGCCACAACAATGCCCCGGACCGGCTGCGAGCCGCGTGAGGCGCCGCTCGGCGCATAGAAGCGGATCAACCCCGCGTGGAGCCCGGGGACGACGTCGGCCAGCTGCCCGCCCAACCAGCCAAAAGCCTCGACGTGTCCCGGGATGTGCGTCGCGGCGCTCTGATGGAGAAGCCAAATCCCGCTCTCCTGCGCCACCGCAAGCGAGTCCCCTGCCGGCGCAAACGCGACTCCAGTCGCAGGCCCGTGGACGGCGACGAGGCTCCTGGACTCGTGAGCGAGGTCGTAGACACCGGGCGCTCCGCCGCCGCCGACGTAGGCGACGGCAAGCGAGTCGGCGCGCCACGACGGCCGCACAGCACGCACGGAGTGGTCGATCACCGTGTCGTGCAACCCGTTCCCCCAGATCACGTGGAGGACGGCCCGACGCCCTATGCGAACGATGTAGGCGATCCGGAAGCCGTCCGGTGCCCAGGCGATCTGCACCACCGGCCCGCCGACCGGATGCGACCACGCACGCTTTCCGTTCGGCGCCATCGCGACGAGTGAGTGGCCGACCCCCGCGGCGACGTACAGCGCGTGTGGCGAAAGCGCGGCGGCGTTCACAGGCAGCCCTTGCAGCCGGAAGCCGCTCTTCGTGACAACCGACAGGTAACCGTCCTCGACGACGGCGATCCCGTCGCTTCCGCTCGGCAGGCGCGGCGTGTGCGTCGCTCCGCTCGTCTTCTTCTGCGCGCCGAAGTGGACGTGGAGCGCCCCCGCGGCCGCGAGGGACCCCGCCGCGATTGCAAGCAGGACGACCGCCGCGGCGAGCGCGAGCGCACCTGCGCGCAGCCCGCGGTGCGCGGGAGCGACCGGGCGGATGGCTGCCGCTGCGCGGGCGGCTGCGCTCTCCCCCACGCCCGGCTCGGGCTCCGGCAGCTCGCGGAAGAAACCCTCGAGCCGTTGCTCGAGCTCACTCGACATGCTCCACCTCCAGCGAGTCGCGCAGCTGCTCGAGCGCGCGGGCGAGCCGCGAGTTGACCGTCCCCACGGGAAGGTCGAGCGTCTCGGCGATCTGCTTCGGCGTCATGCCGACTCCGTAGCGGAGGACGACGGCCACGCGCCGCTCGAGCGGCAGATCGGCCACTGCCGCGAGGAGGCTGCGGTCACCGGTCTCGTGGATCGGAGCGCTGTCGGGCATGTCGGGAAGCTCCGCGTCGGAAAGGCGGCGCTCGGCCCGGAGCAGGTCGAGCGCCCGGTTGGCGACGATCCGGTGCAGCCAGGGGCCGAACGGGCGGCGCTCGTCGAAGCGGTCGAGAGCGGAGAAGGCGCGCTCGAAGCCATCAGCCGCGACGTCATCCGCGAGCGCCCGCCTCCCCGTGATCGCATAGGCAGCGCGCCAGGCATCGCGCCAGTAGCGGCGGAACAGGTCCGCAGCCGCGTCGCGGTCACCGCGGCGCACCCGCCGCACGAGATCCCGGTCGGTCGTTTCACGCACTCCTCGCAGTCTGGTACGCGCGAGTGCCGCGTGCGCGTCCCGCAATCTGGAATGGTCCACGCATGGAAGGCTGGGAAGAGAAGGACGACGCGCTCGTGCGCGAGTTCGAATTCGAGTCGTTTCGCAAGGCGATCGGCTTCGTCGTGCAGCTCGCCGAGGCCGCCGAGAGCGAGAACCACCATCCGGACATCGACATCCGCTACCGCCGTGTCACCGTCCGCTGGACGTCACACGACAATGGCGGCATCACCGAGCGCGACCGCACGATGGCGGAGCGCACGGCATCGCTTGCCGGCACCTAGTCGGCCGGCTCGTAGGTAGAAGGTAAGACCGTGCCGCCCGGCGACACCAATACTGATATGACCGCGCTCGCCGCAGCTCCGGCTCTCGAGGCCTGGTACCTCGACCTCAACTCGCGCGGCGCACGCGCGGATGCTGCGGCCGTACGTCTCCACACGCTGCTCCTCCGGGCCGCGCGGTTCGAGGTGTTCCGGCGCCGCAGCGCCCTGCCCGGGCTCTCCTCGTCGGAGCTGGACGAGCTCGCCATCGACGCGGCCGGCGACGCGGCTGTCTCGATCCTCCGCCGGCTCGACGACTTCCGCGGCGAGAGCCGCTTCGAGACGTGGGCGTACAAGTTCGCGCTGCTCGAGGCGGCCGTAAAGGTGCGGCGTCGCGCGTGGCGCGACCGGGAGGTGACGCTCGACCCGGAGGGCTGGGAGCGCTTCGCCGCTCTCACCGCCGAGCCCGAGGCCGACGCCGAGCAGGCGGCTCTCCTCGCCTGCGTTCGCGACGGCATCCAGACGGCGCTCACGCCCCACCAGCGTGAGGTGCTTGTCGCGGTCGTGCTCGACGGCGTCCCGATCGACGTCCTCGCCGAGCGCCTCGACTCGAACCGCAACGCTCTGTACAAGACGATTCACGACGCCCGCACGCGGTTGCGCTCCCATGTCGCCGCCGCCGGGCACCTGGAGGTGACGTGATGGCCGATCCGGTCCTCGTCCGCCTGCTCGGCAGCGGCGAGCCTGCCGTCGATTGCGACGACTGCTTCGACCAGCTCGACCGCTACGTCGAGGCCGAGCTGTCCCACGCGCCGGCCGACGAGCTGTTCCCCGGCCTCCGCGCTCATCTGGCGGGCTGTCGGGCCTGCGCGGAAGAGCACGACAGCCTGCGTGCCCTACTCGAGACCGAGGAGATCTAGATGCAGACGACCAAGTACCTGATCGTCGGCGCCGGCATGACCGGCGACATGGCCGCAAAGGGAATCCGCGAGCACGACGCCGACGGCTCGATCGTCATGGTTGGAGCCGACCCGCATCCGCCGTACAAGCGGCCGCTCCTGACGAAGGGGCTTTGGCAGGGCGCGCCCGAGGAGAAGCTCTGGCGCGAGCCGGCAGAGGGCGCGGAGCTCGTCACCGGCCGCCGCATCGTCTCGATCGACGTCGACGCACACCGCGCGACGAACGACTCGGGTGAGGAGTACGAATGGGAGAAGCTCCTCCTCGCCACCGGCGCGAAGCCGCGCGAGATTCCCGGCGCCGACGGCGTCGTGTGGCTGCGGACGCTCGACGACTACCGCGAGGTGCGCGGGAAGGCGACAGAAGGCGCGCGTTTCGTCGTGATCGGCGGCGGCTTCATCGGCTCCGAGATCGCGGCCGCGCTGGTCGGCGCCGGCGCCCGTGTGACGATGGTCTTCCCGGAGCCGGGAATCGGCTTCCGGCTCTTCCCTGCCGGACTCGCGGAGTTCGTCGCAGGCTACTACCGCGAGAAGGGCGTCGAGGTGCTGGCCGGCGAGACGGTAAGCGCCGCGAGTGGCACGAGCGTGACGCTCGGTGACGGACGCGTGCTCGAAGCGGATGGCGTCGTTGCGGGGCTCGGCGTCATCCCCGACACCGAGCTCGCGGAGGCCGCCGGGTTGAAGGTCGAGGACGGGATCGTCGTGGACGAGTACGGCTGCGTGAGCGGGCGCGAGGATGTCTTCGCTGCCGGCGACGTCGCGCGCTTCCCCGTGCCCGCGCTCGGCATCTCGATGCGCATCGAGCACGAGGATCACGCCAACACCCACGGCAAGATCGTCGGCGCGAACATGGCAGGCGCCGGCGTCCCCTACGACCACCTGCCGCTCTTCTACTCCGACCTCTTCGACCTCGGCTACGAGGCCGTCGGCCAGGTCGACTCGCGGCTCGAGACCGTCGAGGACTGGCAGGAGCCGAACCGCAAGGGCGTCATCACCTATGTCGAGGACGGCCGGCCGCGCGGCGTGCTCCTCTGGAACGTCTGGGACAGGGTCGACGACGCGCGCGATTTGATCCGCTCGGGTGAGGGAACCTTTGCCGTCTAGCGCCCTCGCCCGCTCCCGCAAGCAGCGCCGAGGAGTCGAGCTCCTCTGCGAAGGCGTCTTCCGGCCGCTTGCGCACCCGCTCGTGCTCGCGCTGGCGCGCCTGCGCGTGCCACCGCCTGCGGTCGTTCTCGCTGCGGGAGCCGCCGGATTCGGGGGCGCAGTCGAGCTCGGGCGCGGCTCATTCATCGCTGCGGCGTTGCTCGTCCAGCTGAAGACGCTGCTCGACAACGCGGACGGCCAGCTCGCGCGGCTTACGGGCAAGACGAGCGCCTTTGGCCGCTACCTCGACTCCGAGATCGATCTCCTCGTCAACGCGGCGCTGTTCGCGGCGCTCGGGTGGCGGTTCTCGCAGCCGGCGCTCGCGCTCGTCGGCTTCGTAGCGCTCACATCGGTCCTCAGCCTCAACTTCAACGCCGAGCGGCTCTCCCGCGCCGCAATCGCGGAGCCCGACGAGGACATGGCAAGTAACACGGTGTTACTAAGTCTCGTCCGGCGGGTCTATCGGATCGTCTACGCGCCGCAGGACCGGCTCGCCGAATGGGTCGTCGCGCGTCGCCCATCGCTCACGTCGTCGAGCTCCGTCACGGTTCTCGCGAACCTCGGGATGTCGAGCCAGCTCGCCCTCTTCGGCCTGTTCCTCGTGCTCGGCCACCCGCTCGGCTTCGCCTGGCTTGCGATCGGCGAGCTCATCGTCATCGCCCTTGCCGTCCTTCCGCAGCGGCTGCCCAGAGAGGAGACCGCGTGAGCACCGGGCGTAGACTCGACGGAGCCCGGCAGATAGCGAAGGTGCCGGCTTCGCCGTCGCCGGGAGCGGGAAATCTCTTCGAGCTTCCGGCTCATGAGGAGCCGGGCCGCGCCTGGACGCCTGCGGAGCGTGAGCGTCTCGAGCGCTACGCCGCTGAGATCTTCTCCGCCCTCGGCCTCGACCTCGACACGCCCGGCACGCGCGACACGCCGCGCCGCTTCCTGCAGGCGCTGTACGACGCGACCGCCGGCTACGACGGCGATCCGAAGCTCCGCACCCTGTTCCCCACCGAGCGGCCGGAGGGAGTCGAGGGCCGGCACGCGCAGATCGTCGAAGGGCCGATCGGCTTCTACGCGCTCTGCGAGCACCATGCGCTCCCGTTCCACGGCCGCGCGCACATCGCCTACGTCGCCGGGGACGAGATCCTTGGGATCTCCAAGCTGACCCGCCTCGTTCGCCTCTACGCGCGGCGCTTCACCGTGCAGGAGCGGCTGGCCGAGGAGATCGCCGACGGACTGGTCGGGCTCGCCGGCGCGCGCGGCGTCGCGGTCAAGCTCGAAGCGGCGCACATGTGCACGGCGATGCGCGGCGTCGAGGAGGACGGCACCCTCACAGTCACGACCGTCTGGCGCGGCCTCTACGACGAGGAAGCGACGTTGCGCAGCGAGTTCCTTACTCTCACGCAGTGATCTCGCCGTTCAGCGTCCTCGCCGAGGACGACGACCTGCCCCGCTGGGACGTCCCGGCGGAGATCGAGCGGCTCTACGGCGGTCTCGGGCTCGGTGAGCCGTGCGTGATCGCGAACTTCGTGGAGTCGCTCGACGGCATCGTCGCCGTGCGGGACCTGCCCCGCTCCCACGCCGCGCTCGGCGACAAGAGCGAGGCCGACCTCTTCATGCTCGCGCTTCTCCGGGCCTGTGCGGACGCCGTGCTCGTCGGCACGGGGACGCTGCTCGCCTCGCCGAAGGGGACGTGGCGTGTCGACCGCGCCTACCCGGAGACAGCCGGCGCATTCGCGGAGCTGAGGGCTGCGCGCGGCCGACCCGAGCAGCCGGTTGTCGCCGTCGTCACGTCGGGAGCGTCCTTCGATCCGTCGCACCCGGTCCTCGAGGGCCATGCAATCGTCCTCACGACGTGTACCGCGGCGCCGGGGCTGGCCGAGAGCGTGCCGGAGACGACGGAGGTTGTCGGGGTCAACGACGGAGCGAGCGTCGACCTCGCCGCGGCGCTCGCCGCGCTGCGCGAGCGCGGCCATGCGGTGATCCTCTCGGAAGCCGGGCCGTCGCTGTTCGGGCAGCTGATCGGCGCCGAGCTCGTCGACGAGCTCTTCCTGACCGTCTCGCCGATCCTCGCCGGTCGCGCGCTCTCAGCGCGACTCGGCCTTGTCGAAGGCGTCGAGCTGCTGCCGGAGAAGCGCGTTGCGGGCCGTCTGCGCTCGGTGCGGGCGAGCGGCTCGCACCTCTTCCTGCGTTACGCGCTGAGCTAGGCCTCGAGCCGCTTGTAGAGGCGGTCGATCAGCTCGGGCATCGCCTCGAGCCGCTCGGTGATCGCGCGGAGCCGGTACTCGCGGAAGTGCTCCGGCTCGACCTCGAGCGAGTCGGCGAGCGCCTTGACGACGTCGTTCGACGGCACGGGACGGTTGCCGTGGACGAGGTGGTTGAGGTAGCCGGCGGAGAGGCCCGTGCGCGTCGCGAGCTGGCGGTACGTGATGCCCTGCTCGTCCATGAGCCGCTGCACCGTCCCCCCGAATGCCTCCTCGCTGAACCGCCTGCGTCTCGCCACTAGTCGATCTCCTTGCCGAGGTCGGCAACATCTAATCGCTTCTCGGCGCCGCTTGCGCGGTCTCGCACATCCACCTTGCCGTCCTCGAGGCTCTTCTTGCCCGCAGTCACCCGGATCGGGCAGCCGATCAGATCGGCGTCGGCGAACTTTTCCCCCGCCCGCTGGTCGCGGTCGTCCAGGAGAACGTCGAGCCCGTCCGCGGCAAGCGCCTCGGCCGCCTGCGCGGCGATCTCCTCGGCGCCCGGCAGCGCGACGACATGGACGTCGTACGGCGCGACGGACTTCGGCCAGACGATGCCGTTCTCGTCGTGACTCTGCTCGACGATCGCCGCCATGGTGCGCGCGAGGCCGATGCCGTAGCTCCCCATGACCAGCGGCTTCTCCCTCCCATCCTCGTCGAGAAACGTCGCGCCGAAGGCCTCCGAGTGGAACGTGCCGAGCTTGAAGATGTGGCCGACCTCGATCGCGGTCTGCACTCGTAGCGTGCCGCCGCACTCGGGACACGCGTCGCCGGCCTGCGCCTGCCGGATGTCCGCGAACGTCGGCTCGAAGTCGCGTCCGGCCTCAACACCGCGCAGGTGCCAGCCGTCCTCATTGGCTCCGGCGACGTACTGGCCGTCACGCAGCGCCTCGTCGGCGATTACCTCGACGTCGACCCCGACCGGCCCGAGGGAGCCGCCGCCGGCGCCGAACGCGGCGCGAATCTCCTCGTCCGTCGCGGGCCGGTGCGGCGCCTCGAAAATCGTCTCGAGCTTCTCGGGGCTGAGCCGGTCGTCGCCGCGGACGAGCGCGAGCACGAGCCGGTCGCCGACGACGACGGGGAGCGCCTTGGAGGTCGCGAACTCGGCGATGCCGAGGAACTCGGCCAGCTCCTCGATCGTCCCGACGCCGGGCGTCTCGACGCGCTCGGGCGCAGCAAGTGGCGCGGGCAGTTCCGCCGGCGGCGGCGTGCCGCGCGCGGCTTCGACGTCGGCGAAATAGTCCCCGTTCTCGCAGCGCATCAGCTCGTTCTCGCCCGAGCCGGTCGGCGCGAGGAATCCGGTCGACTCTTTGCCGCCCATCGTCCCCGACTCGGCCTCGCCGACGTATGCCTCGAGGCCGCACCGCTCGAAGATCCGCGCGTATGACTTCTCCAACTTGTCGAACGCGACGCCGAGTGCCGCCTCGTCCACGTCGAACGTGTACCCGTCCTTCATGACGAACTCGCGGAGGCGCAGGAGACCACCGCGGGGCCGCGGCTCGTCCCGGTCCTTCGTCGAGAAGTGGAACCAGATCTGCGGCAGCTGCTTGTAGGACTGGATCTCACGGGCGAGGAAGGTCATCGACTCCTCGTGTGTCCACGAAAGGACGAACGCACGGCCGCCGCTGTCCTTGAGATGGAAGAGGATCGGGACGTCGATCCTGCCGGTCGTCTCCCACAGCTCCGCGGGCGTGAGGGTCGGGCAGAGCATCTCCTGTCCGCCGGCCGCCTCCATCTCCTCGCGGATGATCTGCTCGATCCGCATGTGGACGCGCCAGCCGAGCGGTAGGAAGCTCCACAGTCCCGCACCCATCTGGCGGATGAAGCCGCCGCGCAGGAGCAGACGGTGCGAGGCGGCGTCCGCGTCGGCGGGCGCTTCGCGCAGGGTCGGCAGGAAGAGCTGAGACGCTCGGTGGATCATCGATCGGACACTAGAGAAGTCCCGCGCTGCCCGAAGCGACTGTCGCGTGCTGCGGCCGCCGGCCGGTGCGCGCGAGCAGGCTATTCGAGGGGAATCATGGAGGCTTCGGCCATCGCCAAAGCCGCGGGCTTCGCCATCTTGAGGCGCTTCGGGCGGTTCATGCCGCCGGCGATCCATTTGTCGATCTCGGTGAAGAGCTCCTCCACGAGGATCTCGGAGGAGACCTTCTTCAGGACTCGGCCGTGCGCGTAGATGAAACCGACGTCGCGGCCTCCCGCGATGCCGAAGTCGGCGTCGCCGCTCTCGCCGGGGCCGTTCACCGCGCAGCCGAGCACCGCGACCTCGAAGTGCTGCGGATACTCCGCGAGCCGCTCCTCGACCTCCTGGGCGAGCGTGTGGACGCCGACGTTGTCGCGGCCACAGGACGGGCAGGCGATCATCATCGGCCCGCGCTCCCGCAGGCCGAGCGCCTTGAGGATCTCGTACGCCGCCTTCGGCTCCTCCACCGGGTCGGCGGCGAGCGAGACGCGAATCGTGTCGCCGATCCCGTCCACGAGCAGGGCGCCCATGCCGACGGCGCTCTTGATCGAGCCGGAGTAGACGGTGCCCGCCTCGGTGACGCCGAGATGCAGCGGGTACGGCACCTTCGCCGAGAGCATGCGGTAGGCGCGGATCATCGTCGGCACATGACTCGACTTGACCGAGATCTTGAAGTCGTGGAAGTCGAGCTTCTCGAGCAGCCGCACTTCCTCGAGCGCCGCCTCGACGAGCGCCTCGGCCTGATCCTGCTGCGCGAGCTCGAACAGGTGCTTCGGCAGCGAGCCGGAGTTGGCGCCGATCCGCATCGGGATCCCCGCCTTCTTCGCCGCCAGGACGACTTCCTCGACCTTGTCCGGACCGCCGATGTTGCCGGGGTTGATGCGGACGGCCGCCACGCCCTGCTCGATCGCCTTGAGGGCGAGCGACGCGTTGAAGTGGATGTCGGCGATCACCGGGATCGGCGAGAAGCGGACGATCTTCGAGAGCGCCTCGGCGTCCTCCGTCTTCGGCACCGCGACGCGGACGATCTCGCAGCCGGCCGAGGCCAGCTCCGCGATTTGAGCCGTTGTCGCGGGGACGTCGTGCGTCTTCGTCGTCGTCATCGACTGGACGACGACCGGCGCGCCGCCGCCGATCGCGACGCCGCCAACGGAGATTTGCCGCTCGCTGGCCATCCTCGAATCAGTCTAGCCCGGCGCCCTGCGCCGGATTCCGCGCCCTCAACGGACGCTGAGATCAGCCGAAGGGGTGGCCGACGTCGTTCTGAAGCGCGATGAGGAAGACGAGGAGGATCAGGGCGATCCCAGCCACGGAAATACGCTCGTAGACCTCGCGGGCAAGGGCGCGGCGGCGCACGCCTTCGATGAGCGAGAAGAGGATGTGGCCGCCGTCGAGCGGCAGCAGTGGTAAGAGGTTGAGGAGGGCGAGCGACATGCTGACGAGGCCGAGGATCTCGAAGTACCACGACACGCTCACCCGCAGCGCGGCGGCCGAGTAACGGCTGATCCCGACGACGGTCGTCAGATGCGCACGCGAGTGGCTGTTGAAGAGGGAGCCGATTCCCGACGCCGTGCCGGTCACGACGCGCCCGAGGTCGCCGGCGGCCGTGCTCGCCGCCAGCCCGAGCGGATAGCGGACGGTCTGCGCCGCCGGGGAGAAGCCCCAGATCCAGTGGCCGCCGCTGGAGACGGTCCGCCGCGGGCCGAGCACCACGCGCCGGCCGTGGCGGGAGACGGTGACCGTGATGGGTGCACCCTCGCTCGACCGGATCAGGTGCGCAGCCGTGGCGAAGCTCGTGGCGGCTTCCCCGTCAACCGCGACGACCTCGTCGCCGACCTGCAGGCCCGCGCGTGCGGCCGGCGTGCCGCTCTCCACAGCGGCGACCGTCGCTGTCGCGCGGTTGGTCGGCGCGCCGCTCGCCGCGAAGACGACGAAGAGGATGGCGAAGGCTGTGATCACGTTCGCGAGTGGGCCTGCCGCGATGACCGCGACGCGTTTCCAAACCGGGGCGCGCCAGTAGGCGTCCGGCGCCGTTCCCTCTTCCAACTCGCGCAGCGCCCGCGACGCCGAGCGGCGCGCCGAAGCCGACATGCCGGCCGCCGCGACCTCCTCTTCGAGCTCCGGATACGCGGCGCGAGCGCCGTCATAGTCCTCGACGGCCAGCGCGCGCCGCACCGCGAGCACGGCCGGCGCCAGCGATGGAGCCTCCTTCATGGCGGGTTCCAGGAACACCTGCAGGTCGCGCGCCGCCGGGCGGTGCATCCCCGGGATCCGCACGAGCCCGCCGAGCGGGATCATCCCGATCCCGTACTCGATGCCGCGATACTTGACCTTCGCGAGCGCGGGCGGAAAGCCGATGTAGAAGCTGCGCGGGCGCATCCCGACCGCGAGCGCGACGCTGAAGTGGCCGAGCTCATGCAGGAAGACGAGCGCGACGAGACCGGCGATGACGATGACCCAGGTCATGCCGGCGCCAGTGCTCCCTCGGCATGTGACCGCGCTGCCTCGTCGATCTCGAGAAGGTCGTCGAGATCGCGGACCGGCACGCCTCCGGCAGCGGCGAGAGTCTCCTGCACGACCTCCGGAATGGCGAGGAAGGGCAGCCGCCCCGCGAGGAAGGCCGCGACGGCCACCTCGTTCGCGGCGTTGTAGACGCACGGCGCCGCGCCGCCCTCCTCCCCCGCCGTCCGCGCGAGCGCAAGCATCGGGAAGGTCTCGGTGTCCGGCTCCGAGAACTCGAGGGTCAGGGAACCGAAGTCGAGCGGCGGCAGCGGCGTCGCGGCTCGCTGCGGATACGTGAGCGCGTAGGAGATCGGCACCCGCATGTCGGGATAGCCGAGGTGTGCGAGCGCCGCGCCGTCCCGGAAGCGGACGAGCGAGTGGACGATCGACGTGGGCTGGATGGCGATCTCGATCCTCTCGTACGGGATTCCGAACAGGAAATGCGCCTCGATCACCTCGAGTCCTTTGTTGGCGAGCGTCGCTGAGTCCACCGTGATCTTCGGGCCCATGCGCCAGGTCGGATGTGCGAGCGCCTGCTGCGGCGTGACGTCCGCGAGCTCCCCTCGCGTGCGGCCGCGAAACGGGCCGCCCGAGCCGGTGAGGACGAGCGTGTCGATCTGCTCGGGGTCGCGTCCCTCGAGGCACTGGAAGAGCGCGGAGTGCTCGCTGTCGACGGGCAGGATCCGGCCTCCTCCTCGCTTTTGCGCAGCGAGCGCGAGATCGCCGGCCGCTACGAGGCTCTCCTTGTTCGCCAGTGCGAGGTCGACTCCGTGCTCGAGCGCCCAGAGCGTCGCGTGGATTCCCGCGAAGCCGACGACCGCGTTGAGGACGACGTCTGGCTCGGCGCGATCGAGGAGCTCCGTCAGATCGCCGCCCACCTGCTTCAACGGGGTGGCAACGTCGTCGAGCGGAGCCGAGCCCGATGCGGCGGCGCAGAGCTCGAGCTCCGGATGCGCCTCCACGATCTCGATCGCCTGACGGCCGATCGAGCCGGTCGCACCGAGGAGCGCCACGCGCTTCACCGGGTCAGTGTAGGGACGGGCGCCCTAGCGATAGCCGAAAGCGATGACCAGGAAGTAGGCCGCGGGAGCCGCGAAGAGCAGCGCGTCGATGCGGTCGAGGACGCCGCCGTGGCCGCCGAGCAGCCTCCCCGTGTCCTTCACCTCGAGGTCGCGCTTGAGCGCCGACTCGAACAGGTCGCCGATCACCGCGGCGGCGACGGCGACACAGCCCAGCACGATCGCCTGCCAGACGGAGAGGTACTCGTGCCGCGTGTCGTACAGCGCGACGAACGAGACGAAGATTCCCGCCGCGGCGCCACCCACAAATCCCTCCCACGTCTTCTTCGGCGAGAGCCTCGGCGCGAGCTTGTGGCGCCCGGCGACGCGGCCGGTCAGGTAGGCGAGCGTGTCGGCTGCGAAGACGGTGAGGACGACGGCGAACGCGATCAGTCGCGGCTCCGAGTGCATCTGGCGGAGCAGCAGGAGCGAGCCGAGCCCCAGTCCGATCCATGCCGCGCCGAGCACCGTCGAGCCGACCGCGGCGGTCGTCGGAGCCCGCGTCTCCGCTGCCGCGTCGAGGAGGAACGCGAGCACGAACGTGGCGGCGAAGCCGCCGCTCATCCAGAGGATCCCGCTCGTCTCCGCGCCGATCAGGGCGAGGATGACGCCGACATAGACCGCAGGCGCGAGCGGCCGCAACGGACGCGCCGTCGTCACGAACTCGTGGACGCCGACGAAGGCCGCCACCGCGACGAGCACGAACAGCCACCAGCCGCCGAGCCAGAGAAGGCCGAGCACGAGCGGCAGGCCGACCGCCGCGACCACGATCCGCGAGAAGAAGTTGTTCACCGCCCGCCGAATCTACGTCGCCGGCGGGCGTACTCCTCGATCGCGGCGCGCAGCTCCTCCGGCCCGAAGTCGGGCCAGAGCGTGTCCGTGAACACGTACTCGGCGTAGGCGGACTGCCAGAGCAGGAAGTTCGACGTTCGCCGCTCGCCGGAGGTGCGGATGACGAGATCCGGATCGGGCATCTCCGGCTCGTAGAGATTCGCGGCGAGAGAAGCCTCGTCGACGTCGTCGGGCTCGATGCCGCCCTCGACCAGCCGCCGCGCGGCGTCGACGAGCTCGGCGCGGCCGCCGTAGTCGAACGCGATCCACAGGGAGAGCCGCGAGTTCGAGACGGTCGCCTGCTCGAGCGCGTCCATCTTCTCCCGCAGCCAGTCGGGCGCCCTGTCGCGGCGGCCGAGGAACCGAGCGCGAACTCCCTGCGCGACGAGGTCGGGCAGCTCGCGCTCGATCGTCTCGCCGAAGATCGCCATCAGCGCCGTGACCTCCTCGGGAGAGCGGCTCCAGTTCTCCGTGGAGAAGGCGTAGACGGCGAGTGACTCGATGCCGAGATCGATGGCCGCCTCGACGACAGGACGAAGCGCGCGGGAACCGGCGCGGTGCCCCTCGGCGACGGAGACTCTCTGCGCGTCAGCCCAGCGGCCGTTCCCGTCCATGATGATCGCGACCGCGTGCGCTACCTCGGGGAGCTGCTCCTCCGGCGAGACGTCGGTGCCGGGAAGAGGCCTCACACCTCGAGGACCTCCGCCTCCTTGTGCTTGAGCACCTCGTCGATCTGCTTCGTGTGCTCGTCGGTCAGCTCCTGGACGCGACCCTCGGCGCGGTGCTCCTCGTCGGCGCCGACCTCGCCCTGATCGACGAGCTCCTTGAGGTGCTTCATCGCGTCGCGGCGGATCTCGCGCACCGCGACCTTGTGCTCCTCGGCCATGTTGCGAACGACCTTGACGAGCTCCTTGCGCCGCTCCTCGGTGAGCTGCGGGATCGGCAGGCGGATCAGCTTGCCGTCGTTCGACGGGGTCAAGCCGAGGTCGGACTCCATGATCGCCTTCTCGATCGCCTTGATCGAGCCCGGGTCAAATGGCTGCACGGTCATCATCCGCGGCTCGGGCACGTTCACGGTCGAGAGCTGCCGGAGCGGCGTCTGCGTGCCGTAGTAGTCCACCTCGATCCGGTCGAGGAGCGAGGCCGAGGCGCGTCCCGTCCGCACGGTGGAGAACTCCGTGCGCGCATGCTCGACCGATTTGACCATCTTCTCCTGCGCGCTCGTGATCAGCTCGTCAGCGGTAGCCATGCCCTCAGCCCTCCTCTTGCGGAGTGGAAATGATCGTGCCCACTTCCTCGCCTGCGACGACGCGCGCGAGGTTGCCCTCGGCCAACTCGAAGACGTGGATCGCGAGACGGTTGTCCATGCAGAGCGACAGAGCCGTTGTGTCCATGACCTTGAGACCACGCTCGATGGCCTCGAGGTGCGTGATCCGCGGCAGGAACTCCGCGTCGGCGACACGCCGCGGGTCCCCGTCGTAGACGCCCTTGACGCCGTGCTTCGCCATGAGGATCGCGTCGGCGCCGATCTCGAGCGCGCGCAGCGCGGCGGCGGTGTCGGTTGTGAAGAACGGGTTGCCCGTGCCCGCCGCGAAGATGACGACGCGGCCTTTCTCCAGGTGCCGCATGGCGCGACGGCGGATGTACGGCTCGGCGACCTCCGAGACCTCGAGCGCTGACATGACGCGGGTGTCGGCGCCCTCCCGCTCGAGCGCGTCCTGCAGCGCAAGCGCATTGAGGAGCGTGGCGAGCATCCCGGCGTAATCCGCGGTGGCGCGATCCATGCCGCTCTCCGCCGCGACGGCCATGCCGCGGTAGAAGTTGCCGCCCCCGACGACGATCGCGATGTCGACGCCCTCGCTGCGGATGCCGGCGACCTCCTTCGCGAGCGCCTGCGTGACCTCCGGGTCGACCCCGTAGTCTCGCTGGCCCATCAGAGCCTCGCCGGAGAGCTTGAGCATGACCCGCCGGAAAGCCGGCGCTCCAGTCTCACTCCTCAGGGTCTCGGGCTCGACGCTCATTCGGCGAGGGAGAAGCGCTGGAACTCGAGCACCTCTGCGCCGGCGTCGGCGAGCACCTTGCCGACCGTCGCGGAACCGTCGTGGATCCACGGCTGGTCGGCCAGGACCCCTCCCCGCTCGGCGTAAAAGCGCTTGTTGAGCATGCCCTCGACGATTTTCTCACGCGCCTGCTCGGGCTTCGACTGCACTTCGTCGGAGTTGAGGTAGATCTCGCGCTCGGTGGTGACGACGTCCTCGGGCACGTCCTCGCGGCCGACCCAGCGCGGGTCCGACCACGAGATGTGCATCGCGAGGTTGCGCGCGAGCTGCTCGTCGCCGCCGCGAAGGTGGACGAGCACGCCGAGCTTGTTCGCCGGCGGATGGGCGTACGCGGAGATGCGGCCAGCGTCGACGGCCTCGAAGCGCGCCGCGCCGGCGACGGCGATGTTCTCGCCGAGCTTGGCGGAGAGCTCGGTGCGCTCCTCCTCCAGCTGCCCGGCGGCCTCGATTCCGCCCGCCTCGACGAGATCGAGCACCTGCTTGCCGAAGGCCTGGAACTCGTCGCTTTTCGAGACGGGCTCCGTCTCGCAGCCGATCGCGACCATCGTGCCGCGGGAACCGTCTTCGGCCAGCCTGTAGCCCACGAGACCCTCGGTCGTCGCGCGGCCGGCGCGCTTCGCCGCGCTCGCCATCCCCTTCTCGCGCAGCAGGACGATCGCCGCCTCCATGTCGCCGTTCGTCTCCTGCAGCGCTTCCTTGCAGGCCATCATTCCCGCGCCGGTGCGCTCGCGCAGCTCGCGGACGAGCTGGGCCGAGATCTCCGCCGCCATCACGCAGCCTCGTCCGGCGTCGGCTCCGGCTGGGCCTCGGGTTCCTCAGCGGCCGGCGCTTCGGCTGCTGGGGTCTCGGGCGCGGCCTCGGGCTCTTCAGGCACGGCTTCTGACAAGTTGTCACTTGCCTCCTCCGCGGGTGCCTCGACAGCCTGCTCGGGCGGCTCGGGCTGCTCGAACTCCTGCGGCGCGACCTTCTGCTTCCCCGCCTCGATCGCGTTCGCGAGCGCCTGGATCACGAGATTGCACGAGCGGATCGCGTCGTCGTTCCCGGGGATCACGTAGTCGGCCTCGTCGGGGTCGCAGTTCGTGTCGACGAGCGCGACGACTGGGACACCGAGACGGCGCGCCTCGCGCACGGCGAGCGCTTCCTTCTTCAGGTCGACGATGACGACCGCGTCGGGCTGGCGGCGCATGTCGGCGACGCCGCCGAGGTTTGCCTCGAGCTTCTCGAGCTCGTTGGCCATCGAGATGCGCTCCTTCGCCGGGAGAAGCTCCATCTGACCTTCGTCCCGCAGGCGCCGCATCTCGTGCAGCCGGTCGATCCGGTCGGCCATCGTCCGCCAGTTGGTCAGCAGTCCGCCGAGCCAGCGGTGGTTGACGTACGGCATGCCGGTCCGCTTCGCCTCCTGCTCGACGGCGTCCTGCGCCTGCTTCTTCGTGCCGACGAAGAGGACGGTGCCGCCGCGCTCGGCGACGTTGCGGAGAAACTGCTGTGCCTCCTCCAGCCGCTCGGAGGTCTGGGTGAGGTCGATGATGTAGATGCCGCCGCGCTCGGCGAAGATGAAGCGCCGCATCTTGGGGTTCCAGCGCCGCGTCTGGTGACCGAAGTGCACTCCGGCTTCCAGCAGCTCGCGCATGGAGACTCCCGTCGTTGCTGTAGCCATGGGAATGCTCCTTCCGATTCGTTTGTGTCGTGCGCCGGCGGGAGTCCGTGGCGCACCTCCCGCACGCTGTTCAGCGACATTGAGCTGTTCAGCGACATTGGGAAGCACGCGCGCCGCGGCTAAAGCCGCCGGGGAGTAGGGACAGATGCGCCGCGTAGGTTAGCTGCGGCGGGCCGCTTCCAGCGCCGCCGCAAGGTCGGGAGGCAGCGGCGAGGAGACGTCGACCGGGTCGCCGGTCATGGGATGCGCGAAAGCCAGGCGAGCCGCGTGGAGGAACTGGCGCTCGAGCCCGAGCACGCCCGGCTGGCCGTAGAGCGGGTCGCCGGCGACAGGCAGCCCGATCGCTTCGAGATGAACGCGGATCTGGTGCGTCCGCCCCGTCTCGAGCCGCACACGGAGCAGCGCGTAGCCGTCGAGGAGCTCCTCCAGCTCGAAGTGCGTCACCGCCGCGCGCGGCGTCTCTGTGTCGAGGGAGTGGCGGAGCCTGTCACGCCGGTCGCGGCCGGTCGCGGCCTCGATCGTGCCCGCGCGCGAGCGCGGCTTCCCGACCACGAGCGCGATGTACTCGCGCACGAGCTTCCGCCTGCGGACGAGCTTTTGCAGCCGCTCGTGGGCCTCGTGCGAGCGAGCGACGACGAGCAGGCCGGACGTGTCGCGGTCGAGGCGGTGCACGATCCCCGGCCGCTCCTTCTCCCCACCCACCGCGCCGGCCAGCGCTAGCGCGTCCGCGAGCGTGCCGCCCGCGTGTCCCGGCGCCGGATGCACGACCACTCCCGCCGCCTTGTCGACGACGAGCACGTGCTCGTCCGCGTACGCGATCGTCAGCTCGGGCGGCGCGATCTTCGGGGCGGGCTCTTCGGCGAGGGGCTCGAGCTCGACTCGCTCCCCGCCCGCGAGCTTGTGGCTCTTGTCCCGCGCGGCGCCGTCCACCCGGACCGCGCCGGCGTCGAGGAGCCGCTCGGCGGCGCCCCGCGAGCTCACCTCTGGCAGCGTGGCGAGCCAGCGATCGAGGCGTGTCCCCGCCGCCTCCGGCGGGATCTCGTACCCCGTCACCCGCGGTCGGCGAGGACGAGCGCGGCGAGCAGGATCCCGACCCCGACGACGATGAAGCTGTCGGCGAGGTTGAACGCCGGCCAGTAACGGAAGTCGAGGAAATCCGTGACGTGGCCGAGCCGGACGCGGTCGGCGAGGTTCGAGACGCTGCCCCCGATCACGAGTCCGAGCGCGATCGGCAGCACCGGGTGGCGGGCGCCGGAGCGCGCGAAGTAACCGAGCATCCAGGCAACCGCGATCGCGGTGAGGACGATCACCGCGGCGGTCGCGCTCGAGAACAGCCCGAAGGCGATGCCGGAGTTCTGGACGTGCCGAATCCAGAACGGGCCGATCACGTGGATGCCCTCGTCGAGGCGAAGATTGGAGGCGACGACGTACTTCGTCACCTGGTCGGCGATCACCGCGGCAGTCGCGAGGGCCGCGAGCGCCAGCCACTGGCCGCGCGTGGCCGCGAACGAGCGCGTCGCGCGCGAGACGGGCGTCAACGCGTCGGTCGCGGATCCCACCCTCACGTCCAGCTGCCGCAGAGGCTCGCTCATCGCTCGGCAAGCCGCTTGCAGTCGATGCAGAGAGAAGCCCATGGATACGCCTCGAGCCGCTCGAGCGGAATCTCCTTGCCGCAGTTCGTGCACGTCCCGTACGTCCCGTTCTCGATGCGCGCGAGCGCCGCGTCGATCTCCCCGAGCACCGACTCGGAGTTCTCGCCGAGCGTGTAGTCGATCTCCCGGCCAAGCGTCGCGGAGGCGGTCTCGGCGAGATGGTTGTCGGCGGTGCCTTCCTCGACCTCGTCGTCGAGCGAGCCGGGATGCTCGTCGCGCAAGGAGGCGAGCGCATGCTCGACACGTCCGCGCTCCTCGAGGAGCAACTCGTGGAAATGTGCAGTGTCGATCGTGCTCAACGCCTCTCCCTTCTCTCTCGACCGCCCGCCGCTGCCGAGGCGAGCCGGCGCTCGATCAGACCGGGCCCCATCCCCGTCAGCTCCACGATTTTCTCCCGTGCGCCGTGGCCCGAAACGAGCGTGAGCGCCGTGCGTGGCAGGGCGAGCGTCTCGGAGAGGAGGCGAAGCACGGTTTCGTTGGCGCGCCCTCGCTCGGGCGCCTCTGTGACGCGAACCTTCCACGCGTCGCCGTGGCGTCCGACGACCGCAGAGCGTCCCGCGCCCGGGCTCACGCGCAAGCGCAGCCGAGTCGTATCCGCGCTCATGCGGTCAGTCTATGTGTGCCAAGACGTGGTTCAGGCAGCGTCCGCGTCCGGCAGCACGAGCCAGCCCGGCTCGTCGGCCGTGGCCGATTCCTCGGGCTCCTCCGCCGCCGGCTCCTCGTCGATCACCGCGAGCGCCTCGTGGAGCTGCGCCCGCAGCCGGCGAGCTGCGGTCTGAAGACGCTCGTTCTCGCTGACGGCGCGACGCTGGATCTCACGCGCTTCCGCATGCGCCTCGCCGAGGATCAGCTCCGCCTCGCGGCGCGCCTGGTCCTTGACCTGCTCCGATGCCTGCTCGGCCGAGACGAGCGTCGTCCGCAGGAGGTTCTCGAGCTCGCGGAAACGGACGAGGTCGGCCTCGAGCTGCTCGACCTTGTCCGCGAGGTCGGCCCGCTCGCGCCAGACGTCCTCGAAGCTCGCGACGATGTCCTCGAGGAGCTTGTCCGTCGGGTCGCGGCGGTAGGCGCCGAGCGCCGTCCGCGGCGGTCGCATGTGTCTGATCTCTACCGGTGTGAGTGCCATCTCGTCTCCTCAGTCGACGTTTCTGATGATTCCGACTACGACCCAAAGAACAATCGTCGCGACCATCGGCGACAGGTCCAGGCCTCCCATTGACGGCAGCACCCGCCGGAACAGCCGCAGGTACGGCTCGCAGACGTCGTAGAGGAAGCGTTGGATCCTGTTCATCCAGATCGAATAGGGCAGGCGCAGCCAGCTCGTGAGGATGTACGCGAGGATCACGAGCGTGTAGATGCTCGCGAAGACGTAGAGGAAGTTGTTGACGCTCGTGACGGCGTCGCCCGTAGGCAACGTCAAGCTGGCCGTAACGCCCATGCGGGGGGATTCGCCCCAAGCGGGCGTTCTCCTTGGCTCTAGGCCTGGTTGAAGAAGCCGCGCTCGAGCATCCGGGCCCGGTCTTCGGCCGAGAGCTCGACGTCGCGTGGCGTCAGCAGGAAGACCTTGTCGGCGACGCGCTGCATGCCGCCGTCGAGTGCGTACGTGAGGCCGCTCGCGAAGTCGATCAGCCGCTTCGAGAGCTCGGCGTCGGCGGACTGGAGGTTGAGGATCACGGGGACGCCGTCCTTGAAGCGGTCGGCGAGCGTCTGGGCGTCGTTGAAGCCGCGCGGTATGACCAGGTGGACGCGCGAGGTGCCGGGGCCGCGCACCGGCTCGAGGTTCCGCACCCGGCGCGACTCGGTCGCTCGTGGCCGCAGGATGCTCGTGCGCTGCGCATCCGGCTCGGGCTCCGGATCCGTCCAGTCGTCGTCGACGTCGCGGCGCGACCGGCGGGCCGGGAGATGGCGAACGTTCGGGCGCGTGTGCGCGTCGTCGGCCGGTTCGTCTTCGGCGTAGTAGCCGTCCTCGTCCCAGTCCTCCTCCTCGGCGATGCCGAAGTAGACGAGCGCACGCTCCCAGACGTTTCCCAGGCTCATCGCGCCGCCGATGTTACCGCTGCCATAGGACCGCGCCTAGCCTGACGAAGGTCGCGCCTTCCTCGGCCGCGACGCGAAAGTCCTGGCTCGTTCCCATCGACAGCTCGCGCAGGCCGTGCTGCTCGGCGAGCTCGCGAAGGCGGCGGAAATACGGGCGGGACTCCTCCGGGTCGGCGGCTGCCGGCGGCATCGTCATCAGGCCCCGCACGTCGGGATAGAACTCGAGCAGCGCCGGCAGCTCATCGGGGGACACGCCCGACTTCGTCGGCTCACCGGAGAGGTTGACCTCGACGAGCGCGGGGATCGTGAGCTTCCGCGCCGCCGACTGCGAGGCGAGGGAATGGCACAGCTCGCAGAGCTCGCTCACGGCCGGCGCCTTGCGGCTCTGCAGGTGGCCGATGAAGTGCCAACGGAACGCGTCGCCGTAGGCAGCGTGCTTCGCCTGCAGATCCTGCGCGCGGTTCTCCCCCACCACCTCGACGCCCGCCTCCGCGAGCGCGGCCATCTCCTCGAGCGGGACGTACTTCGTCGCGGCGACGATCGTCACGCCCAGGCCCAGCTCGTCGCGGATCCGTTCGTAGCGCTCGCGGATCTCAGCCGGAGACGTAGGCGATCACTCCTTGCCGGCCGGTGTCGCCGTGGTCGCGGCGGTGGGAGAAGAACGTCTCCGGCTCGCACGCCGTGCAGCGGTCGAAGCGGTGGACGCTCTCTACGCCGGCGGCAAGCAGCGCGCGCTCGGCGCTCGTCCAGAGATCGAGGTTCCGGCCGCGCATCACGTCGTCGCCGAAGCGCTCGCGGTACGGGCCGGCGACCTCCTCCCCCACCTCGTAGCAGCACGGGCCGATCCCCGGACCGATCGCGGCGGCGAGACCGTGCGCGCCGAGCGCCTGAACGCCCGCCTCGACGATTCCCGCGAGGAGGCCTTTCCAGCCGACGTGCAGGACGGCGACAGCCCGCTCGCCGTCGCTGCGAGCGAGCGCGAGCGGCAGACAATCGGCGGACATCGCCAGGATCGGGAGGCCCGGCTCGCCGGTCCAGAGGCCGTCGGCGTGCTCGCCGCGCCGGCCCGCTGCCGCCCGCAGCACGCGGTCGGAGTGCACCTGGTAGTTGAGCGCGAGCTTCTCCAGGTCGGCGCCGATCGCGGCGCAGGCGCGTCTCCTGTTCTCGTCGACGCGCTCGACGTCGTCGCCGCTCTTGCGCCCGAGGTTCAGCGATTCGTACGGCCCTTCGCTGACGCCGCCGACACGGGTCGTGAACGCGACCTCGTAACCCGCGACGGGCCAGCGGATCAGAGGAGCTCCTTCGCCCGAGCCAGCAGCTCCTCCCGGATGTTCAGCTCCGGCTCGTCGACGACAACCGCGAGCAGTTGCTCGAGAGCGCGACCGAGGGCCGGCCCGGGCGAGAACCCCGCGGCGATCAGGTCGTCGCCGCCGATCGCGAGGTCGCTCAGCCGGTGCGGGTTGACGCGCTCGCGCTCGAGGGCTGCGCGAAGCTCCTCGACAGGCGCCGCGTCGCGGTCCTTGGCGCGCGCGTCGGCGCGGCGGTGTGCCACGAGGTCGAAGGCGAGCTCGTCTCCATGCGCAGCGAGGAAACGCCGCACCTCGCGCGGCTCGCGCGGCAGGTCTTCCGACCGGAACGGATGCTCGCGCACGATGGCGACCACCCGGCGCGAGAGACGCGTCGGGTAGCGGAGCCGCAGAAGCGTCTTGTGCGCGATCTCGGCCCCGACCTTCGCGTGCCCGAGCGGGTCCGGATCGATCGGCTTTCCGACGTCGTGGAAAAGCGCGGCGAGGCGGACCGCGAGATCGTCACCCGCGTCCGCAGTCTCCTGCACCACGGCGAAGATGTGGTCGGACGCCGTCTCCTCGAGCCGCCCGAACTCCGGGCCCAGCTCTGCGAGGACACCTGTGTCGCGGGCGATCCGCAGCGCCCGCGCGGGCTCTCGCCCGAGCAGCAGCTTCGAGAGCTCGCCCATCCCGTCAGCGGCCAGCCCGCCGCCGATCCGCTCGCCGGAGACGAACTCGACGCTCTTCGCCTCCTCCCGCATCTGCGCGAGCAGCGTCTCATCGGGCTCGAAGCCCAGCTGCGAGACGAAGCGGAGCGCGCGGATCAGGCGCAGCGGATCCTCCCGGAAGCTCTGCGGCGAGACGGTGCGGAGGCGGCGTTGTTCGAGGTCGGCGCGGCCGTCGAGAGGGTCGACGAGCTCTCCCGTCTCGAGGCGGCGCGCCATCGCGTTGACGGTGAAGTCGCGACGCCGCATGTCGTCCTCTACCGAGATGGCCGGGTCAGCCACGATCTCGAAGTCGTGGCGGCCGGGGCCGGTGCTGCGCTCGGCGCGCGGCGGCGCGAACTCGATCCCGACCCGCGTCAGCTCGCGGATCCGCTTGTCGCCTGGAAGCAGCCGGACGCCGACGAGCCGACCGGCGACCACGAGATCCTCGACGCGGCCGTGCGGGGCAAGCGCCTCCCGCAGCTGCGCGGTGTCGACGCCGGGGACGAGGAAGTCGGCGTCCTTCGACTCCAAGCCGAGCAACTCGTCGCGCACCGCGCCGCCGACGAGATACGCGTCCAGCCCGAGCGAGCGGACGTACTCCTCGATCTCCTGCCGCATGGCGCCATTGTGGCGCGAGCACCCACAGGACTGCGATCGCTAAGCCAGTGCGATGGCTTCGATCTCGACGAGCGCGCCGGAGGGGAGCTTCGCCACCTCGACGGTCGCACGCGCCGGCGGCGTGTCGCCGACGTGCTGCGCGTAGACGCCGTTCATCGCCTGAAAGTCGTCGAGGCTCTGGAGGAAGACCGTCGTCTTGACGAGCCGGTCGAGACCGCTGCCGGCCGCCTCGAGGATCGCCCTCAGGTTGGCGAAGACCTGCTCGGTCTGCTCCTCGATGCCGCCGCCGATCGCGCTGTCGCCGGGCCTCAGGCCCAGTTGGCCGGAGACGAAGACGAAACCGCCGGCCGCGATGGCCTGCGAGTACGGCGCACCCTGGAACGGCGCCGGCGCCGTCTCTGTCCGGACGACTGTCTTGTCGCTCATCCCTCTCCTCCCGTTGATTCGCAGGCCTGCGCGAGCGCCGCGCCGAGCGCCTTGAAGATCGCCTCGAGCACGTGGGCGCTGTCGGTGCCGTTGAGCAGCCGCACATGGAGGACGAGCCGCGCGTGCTCGGCGAACGTCTCGAGGAAGCGGCGCGTCACGTCGGTGCCGAGACCGCCGATCCTCGCGTCTGTCAGGTCGACGTTCGTGACGAAGAGTGGCTCGTCGCTCGCCTCGAGCCCGACGTAGGCGAGCGCCTCCTGCGAGGTCATGCTCTCCGAGCCGTAGCCGCGAACCTTGCCGTCGCGCAGCGGCCCGACGAGCGCGTCACCGAGTGCCGCGGCGGCTGCGTCCACCTCCGCCTCCGTATCGCGGGGCTCGATGTCGAGCACGAGGTCGAAGCGCGCGGCTTCGGCCAGCCGCACGAGGAGACGGTTGAGGACGGGAAGCCCGGTCTCGACCTGCGCCTCGCCTTTTCCGTGCACGTCGACCCGGACGCCTGCCGCAGCCTGCTCGGTCATGCCTCGACTCGCTCGATCTGCGCACCCACGGCGCGGAGGCGCTCGTCGATCCGTTCGTAGCCGCGGTCGATCTCGGCCACGTTCCCGATCACGGATTGTCCCCTCGCGCAGAGCGCGGCGATGAGCATGGCCATGCCGGCGCGGATGTCGGGGCTCGTCAGCCGCTGGCCGTAGAGGCGGGACGGTCCGCTCACGACGACGCGGTGCGGATCGCAGACGATGATCCGCGCGCCCATCGAGACGAGTTTGTCGACGAAGAACAGGCGGTTCTCGAACATCTTCTCGAACACGAGGACCGTCCCCCACGCCTGCGTCGCGATCGCGACGGCGATGGACGTGAGGTCGGCGGGAAACGCCGGCCACGGGCCGTCCTCGATCTTCGGCACCTGGTCGCCGAGGTCGTTCTGGATCACGAGCTCCTGCTGCGGCGGGACGCGCAGCCAGTCGCCGCCGAGCTCGACCTCGATCCCGAGCCTCTGGAATGACGTGAGGATCGAGACCATGTCCTTGGCCTCGATGCCGTCGATCGTCAGGTCGCTGTTCGTCACGGCGGCGAGCCCGATGAAGCTGCCGACCTCGATGTGCTCGGGCCCGATCGCCCAGTCCCCGCCATGGAGACTCTCGACGCCGTGGATCCGGAGGACGTTCGATTCGATGCCGGAGATCTCCGCGCCGAGCGAGACGAGGAAGCGGCAGAGATCCTGGACGTGCGGCTCGCAGGCGGCGTTGCCGATGATCGTCTCGCCGGGGGCCAGCACGGCGGCCATGATCGCGTTCTCCGTCGCCATGACGCTGGCCTCGTCGAGGAAGATCGCGGCGCCGTGCAGGCCGTCGGGCGTCTTCATCTCGTAGCGGCTCTCGATCTCGATGCTCGCGCCGAGGCGCTCGAGCGCGTGGATGTGCGGGTCGAGGCGGCGGCGGCCGATCACGTCTCCGCCGGGCGGCGGGACACTCGCCCGGCCGAACCGCGCGAGCAGCGGGCCGGCGAGGAGGAACGACGCGCGGATCCGCTCGGCGAGCACCGCGTCGACCTCGTGCGAGGAGAGCCCGTCGGAGTGAATACGCACTTCGTTCGGGCCGGTCCATTCCGCGCTCGCTCCGAGGCCGGCGATGAGCTCGATCATGGTCTCGACGTCGCTGATGCGCGGCACGTTCGACAGGGTGACCGGGCCGTCTGCGAGCAGACAGGCGGAGAGGATCGGCAGCGCCCCGTTCTTGTTCCCCGAGGCGCGAATCCGGCCGTTCAAGGGATTGCCGCCCTCGATGAGGAGAGCCTGCGGCGCAGTGGCGACGGACATGAGGCGGCTAGGATACCGGGGCTTTGGAGCCGACTCGCGAACGCGCCTGGGAGACGCTGACGCGCTACACGAAGAGCGAGTCGCTGCTCCGGCACGCGCTCGCGGTGGAAGCGTCGACCGCCGCTTACGCCCGCAAGTTCGGCGAGGACGAGGAACTCTGGCGCGTCTCCGCGCTTCTCCACGACTTCGACTACGAGATGCACCCCACGCTCGACAAGCACCCGCAGGACGGCGCGCCGATCCTGCGCGAAGAGGGCTACCCGGAAGAGGTGATCGAGACTGTCCTCTCCCACGCCGAGCACCTCGGCTTGCCGCGCGACACCCAGCTCAAGAAGTCCCTCTTCGCGTGCGACGAGCTGAGCGGCTTCGTCCACGCCTGCGCGCTCGTCCGGCCGACGGGCCTGGAGGGGCTCGAGCCGAAGTCGGTCAAGAAGAAGCTCAAGCAGCCCTCGTTCGCGGCGGGCGTCCACCGGGAGGACGTCTACAAAGGCGCGGAGGATCTCGGTGTGGATCTCGACGACCACATCCGCACGGTCGTCGAGGCGCTGCAGCCCATCGCCGCCGCGCTCGGGTTGCCGGGCTAGGCGGCGGCCGCGACGCCGTCTGCGAGGCGCCGCAGATCGTCCTCGCTCGTCCACCAGCCGCACGACACGCGCACGAGATTCCGGCCCGGCAGATCGCGGACGATCACGCCGCGCTCGTCCAGCGACGCCACGAGCTCTGCCGGTTCGCAGGGCGATTCGAAGGAGACGAGCGTCGAGTGGCCCGCAGGCGTCACGACCTCGACGAGCGGCTCGAGCAGCTCGCGGCAGCGCGCTGCTGCGGTGGCCGCCGCCTCGTAGCGCCAGTCCGGATGGCAGGCGAGCGCCGCCTCGAGGCCGGCGAGCGTCGTGCCCGCCGTCCAGCCGGAGTCGAACCGCGCCGCGCCGGGCTTCGGCTCGAGGCCGCCCGGGGCGTACATCACACCCGAAAAGTGGCCGGGCAGCGCGAGGCGGAGCCGATCCGGGTCGCGGACGAAGAGCGCTCCGGTCCCCTCCGGTCCGCAGAGCCACTTCTGGGCCGAGACCGTGTAGAAATCGGCTCCGTCGAGATCAGGCGGGATTGCGCCCGCCGACTGTGCGCCGTCAGCGAGAAGCGGTGGTCCGTCGGGTCGCCGTAGCCGCCCGAGATCAAGCCTGCGGCCGCTCGTCCACAGAACGTGCGAGACGGCGATCAGTCGCGTACGCGGCGTAATGGCCGCGAGGAGCGCGTCCTCGTCGGCGGCCGCCGAGACGACTCGCACGCCGATCGCCTGCAGCGGCCAAAGCAGTCCGAAGTGCTCCTCGTCCGTCGTCACGACCTCGTCCTCCGCGCCGAGACCCAGGCCGGCGAGGACGGTCTCGCAGCCGCGCGTCGTCGAGTCGGTGAGCGCAACGCGCTCGGCGCTCGTCGCGAGCACAGCCGCGAAGGCCTCTCGTAGCCGCTCGCGACGCTCGAGGTACACGTCGAGGTACGCGTGTCCGCTGCGGCCCTCGTCGAGGTCGCGCCCGAGCTGTGCCTCCATCGCGTCGACCGTCTGACGGGCGAGCGGACCGTTCGTGCCGGCGTTGAGGTACGCGTGGCGCTCGAGCACCGGGAACTGGGAACGGGCCTCCTCGAAGTTCATGGCGCGTAGCCTACGAGGCGGTGCGCGTCCTGCTCGCCGATCCGCCGGCATTCACCCCGCCGTACGACCACGAGCTGGCGGCGGCACTCGCGCGGGCGGGCGCCGACGTCGAGCTGGTCACGTCGCACTTTCGGTTCGGAGAAGCGCCGGAGCCGGTGGGCTACCGGCGGCGCGAGCTCTTCTATCCGCTCTCGTCGCGGGTCTTCGGCCGGTCGCGGCTGCGGCTGCCGTTCAAGGCGGTGGAGCATCCGCTCGGCCTGGCGGCGCTCAACCGCTTCCAGGCGGACGTGCTCCACATGCAGTGGCTACCGGCGCCGGAGCTCGACGCGTTCCTCTTCCGCCCGCGCCTGCCGTCGGTGTTCACCGCGCACGATCTCCTGCCGCGCCGCACCGCTCACCTGACGGGCCTCTGGCGGCGGCTGCTCGGCCGCTTCGACCGGGTCGTCGTGCACAGCGAGAACGGCCGCAGCGATCTTGCCCGGCTTGGCGTCGACGCAGCGAAGCTCCGGCTCATCCCCCACCCCGTGTTCCCGAGCGACCCCGAGCCGCGCGACGACGGGAAGACGGTGCTCGCCTTCGGGATGATCCGCCCCTACAAGGGGCTCGGCGACGCGATCGAGGCCGTGCGGCGCGCCGGTCACGCGCGCCTGCTTGTCGCCGGCGATCCGCTCGAGCCGCTCGAGCCGTACCGCGCGGCGGCGGACGGAGTCGAGGTCGAATGGCGGCTCGGCTACCTCGCGCCGCCCGAGATCGAGCGAGCCTTCGCCGCCGCGACCATCGCCGTCTTTCCGTACCGCCCGGAGCTCGACCAGAGCGGCGCGCTGCTGCAGGCGCTCGGCGCGGGCGTCCCTGCAGTCGCCTACGACGTCGGCGGGATCGCCGAGCCGATCCGGCAGTTCGAGGCAGGCCGCGTCGTGCCGGCCGGCGACGTCGCGGCGCTCTCCCTCGCCATCCGTGAGCTTCTCTCCGACCACGACGCCCTCGCAGCGGCACGGGCGGGCGCGTGCCACGCGCGGGAGAAGCTGACCTGGGACGCCTCGGCCGCCGCGCACCTCGCTGTCTACGAGGAGATCGCGTGATCCTCAGGCGCGCCCCGTTCCACAACGTGATCTCGCGCCAGCTCGACGTCTTCGCCGAGGACGAGGCGGACGGGCTCCTCTCAGACGTCCAGGAGCGCAAGCGTCAGTACGACCGAACCGACCGCGACGAGGCGGAGGAGGCGTACGGCGACTACGTCGACGCGATCGACGCGGTCAAGGACGCGCTCGCGGAGATGCGTGATCGCTTCGCGGCGACACTCGACGAGGACGCGGCGGAGAAGTACGAGCCGGCCTTCGAGGACGCAACGAGAAGGCGCTGGCGCTGGCTCGCATAGAGGATTACGCGCTGCTCGGCGATCTCCAGACCGCGGCGCTCGTCGAGCGCGGCGGCTCGATCGACTGGCTCTGCTTCCCGCGCTTCGACTCCGACGCCTGCTTCGCGGCGCTCCTCGGCGACAAGGAGAACGGACGCTGGCTGCTCGCGCCATCCGAGCCGGCGACGAGCACGCGCCGCTACCTCCACGACACGATGGTGCTCGAGACGACGTGGGAGACGGAAGGCGGTGTCGCCCGCGTCTTCGACTTCATGCCGCCGCGCACGCCGGCGCCCGACATCGTCCGGATCGTCGAGGGAGTGAGCGGACGCGTCGCGTTCCGCTCGGAGCTCGCGATCCGCTTCGGCTACGGCCGGGTCGTTCCATGGGTACGCAAGCGCACACACGAGACGAACACGCGCATCGCCCTCGCCGGTCCGGACGCGCTCTGCTTCCGCACGCCTGCGCCGACGCGTGGCGAGGAGATGCAGACGGTCTCGGAGGTCACGGTCGACGAAGGGGAGCGGATCCCATTCGTCCTCACGTGGTTCCCGTCGCAGGAGGATGTGCCGGCGCCGATCGACCCCGAGGCCGAGCTCGCCGCGACGAGTAGCTTCTGGCGGGAGTGGAGCGATGCGTGCCCGCTCGACCTTCCACCCGAGTGGGCCGCGGTCATCCGCCGGTCGCTCATGGTGCTCAAGGCGCTGATCTACGAGCCGACGGGCGGCATCGTCGCGGCGCCGACGACGTCGCTGCCGGAGTGGATCGGCTCCGTACGCAACTGGGACTACCGCTACTGCTGGCTGCGTGACGCGACGCTGACGCTGCTCGCGCTCCTCCACTGCAACCACGAGAACGAGGCGGGTGAGTGGCGGCGCTGGTTGATCCGCGCGATCGCCGGCGACCCGGCCGACGTCCAGATCATGTACGGCGTCGCAGGCGAGCGGCGCTTGACGGAGCTCGAGCTGCCCTGGCTCGCCGGCTACGAGGGATCTGCGCCGGTGCGCGTCGGCAACGCGGCGAGCGAGCAGATGCAGCTCGACGTGTACGGGGAGGTGCTCGACTGCCTCTACCAGGCGCGCCTGCACGGACTGCCGCTGGACATGAATGCGTGGCGGATCCAGCTTGCGCTGCTCGACCATCTCGAGGAGGCGTGGCGCGCCAAGGACGCGGGGATCTGGGAGATCCGCGGCGAGCGACAGCACTTCGTCCACTCGAAGGTGATGGCCTGGGTCGCCTTCGACCGAGCGGTGCGGACGATCGAGGAGAACCACGGTCTCGAGGGCTCGGTCGGCCGCTGGCGCACCGTGCGTGACGAGATCCACCGAGAGGTCTGCGAGAAGGGCTTCGACCAGAAGCTCGGCTCGTTCGCCCAGTCGTACGGCTCACAGGAGCTCGACGCGAGCCTGTTGATGTTGCCGCTCGTCGGCTTCCTGCCGGCCTCCGACCCGCGGATCCGCGGCACGATCGAAGCCGTCGAGCGGGAGCTGCTGCACGAGGGCTTCGTCCTGCGCTACCGGACGCGCGAGGCCGGCGTCGACGGGCTGCCTCCGGGCGAGGGCGTCTTCCTGCCGTGCTCGTTCTGGCTCGCGAACTGCTACGAGCTTTTGGGCCGCCACGCCGATGCGCAGGAGCTTTTCGAGCGGCTCATCGGCCTCGCCAACGACCTCGGGCTGCTGTCGGAGGAGTACGACCCAAAGGCGAGGCGCCTGCTCGGAAACTTCCCGCAGGCGTTCACGCACCTCGCGCTCGTCGGGACCGCCTTCAACGTGGCCTCGCACCCGTCGTCTCCGACGCAGCTTCGCCTGCGCGTGCCGTCGAAGCATCCTCGATAGCGCCCGCGGCGTTGATCAGCGCCAGGTGGCTCAGGCCCTGCGGGAAGTTGCCGAGGAGCTCGCCCGAGTGCGGGTCGATCTGCTCGGAGAAGAGCCCGAGGTCATTCGCGTACGGAAGGATCTGCTCGAACCACTCGCACGCCTCGTCGACACGGCCGAGCCGCGCGAGCCCGTCCGCGACCCAGAACGAGCAGGCGACGAACGCTCCTTCGGCTCCCGCGTGCTCGCTCGAGCGATAGATCAGGCCGGGCGCGGCAGCGAGCCGTTCCCGGATCGTGTCGATCGTCCGGCCGAGCCGCTCCTTCTCGGGATACCCCGTGCGGCAGGCGCGGAGTACGGCCGCGTCGAGCTTGTCCTCGCCCGCCCAGCCGCGATACGAGCCGAGTTCGTCCGACCACGCGTTCGTCTCGATCCAGTCGTGGAGCTGTTCGCGCTGCTCGCTCCACCGGTCCAGGTGCGCGCCGGGAAGCTGACCATCCTCGGCGAGGTGGATCGCGCGGTCCAGCGCTGTCCAAACCGCGGTCTTGGAGCTCGTGTAGTGGCGAAGCTCGTCGAGCTCCCACATGCCCGAATCCGCGTCACCCCAGAGCGTCGTGACGCGATCGACGCAGTCGGCGAGCAGATCACCGCTGTCGGCGTCGAGGGAATGCCCCTCCGACACATAGAGGTCAGCCGTCTCGAGCAGGTCGCCCCATGAGCCGAGCTGAAGCTGGTCCGAGGCTGCGTTTCCGTAGCGGACGGGCCGCGAGTCGCGGTAGCCACGGAGATGGTCGAGCTCTTCGCAGCGGTTCGGGATCTGCCCTTCGAGGTCGTAGAACGGACGTAGGTCTGGCGCGGTCTGGCGGACGGCGCGCAGAAGCCAGGCGAACGACTGCTGCACCTGCTCGGGGAGGCCGAGACGCATGAGCGCGTCGAGCGTGAAGGCGGAGTCGCGGACCCACGCGTAGCGATAGTCGTAGTTCTTGTCGCCGCCGATCACTTCCGGCAGCGACGTCGTCGGCGCCGCGGCGATGCTGCCGTGCGGCGAGCAGATCAGGAGCTTGAGGGCGAGAGCACTCCGCGCGACCTCCTCCTCCCACGGCCCGTCGTAGGCCCACATACCGAGCCAGCGCTCCCAGACCTTCGACACGGCGTCGAGGCGCGCCTCGACATGGTCGCGTCTCGGCCGATGGAGCGGCTGGTCGTGGGACGCAACGAGAACGAGGAGCGCACGGTCGCCGGCGGCGATCTTGCAAGAGCCTGTGAGCGCGGCCTCCTCGGTCTGCACGTTGCCGGCGCCCCAGGAGTGGACGGCGAGCTGGACATCCGCTCCCTCCGCCACGAGCACGTTGTTGCGCGCCACGATGCGCGGCGGCTCGCGTCCCCAGTCGAAGCGCGGCTCGACCCGCCATTCCATCTCGACGGTCCCGTCGAGGCCTTCGATGCGGCGGGCGTGCTCGACCCAGGGCAGGAGGCCGCCGTCCTGCAGCGTCAGCGCCTCTGTGACGCGAACGGCGCCGTCGCCGGTGCGGTACGTCGTCTCGAGGACGTTCGTGCGGCCGACGTAGCGGCGGGATGCCTCAAACTTCGCCGTGGGAGCGAGGACAAAACGGCCGCCCTTGTCGGGATCGAGGAGCGCCGCGAACGTCGTCGGGCAGTGGAGGCTCGGTAGCGACATGAAGTCGACGCAGCCGTCGGCCGCGACGAGCGCGACCGTTCTCCCGTCCCCGATCGCCGCGTAGGCGCCGATTGGCGCGAAGCCGTCCCGCCGTTTCACGTCTTGTAAACGCGAGGGAGGGCCATCGAGTCACGCGCGGTCAGCCGACGAGGCGGCCGCAGAGCTCGCACATGACGGCGTACTTCTTCACACCGGCGGGCGTGACCGCGATCTGGCGGCGAACCGGGCGATGTCCGCAGAGGCTCACCGGCGGCAAGAGCCGCCGTAGCGGAGGCAGATCCGGGAGGTGGCGAACGGCGCCGCCGATCGCCGGGCAGCCTGCTTCGTGCTCCCGCCAAACTGCATTGACGGGCTGGTCCGTGATCGCCACCCAGCCGCACGCTTCGCAAGACACCTCGATCACGCCTTCCAGGGTACGTGCGCGAGTCGCTGTGGATCAGCGCTCGATGGCGCCCGGCGAGCGTTACCTGTGCCCGAAATGGTGGGCGCGCGGGAGCGCGGCGTGGACGTCTGCGCCGTCGGTGAGCGAGCGCGCGAGCGGTGTCAGGGAGACGAGCTCGTGGACGAGCACGTTCCGGTTCCGGTCCGAGTGCTCGTAGCGGCCGCGCACCAGCAGTAGCGGCTCGCCGCGCACGACCGCGCGAAAACGCTCATAAACCTGCGGGGCGATCACGAGGTTCACCTGCGCCAGCTCGTCCTCGAGCAGCATGAAGCAGACGCCGTTCGCCGTCGCCGGCCGCTGTCGCGCGACGACCAACCCCGCGAGCTGGACGTCCGCCCGGTGCGGCTGCGCGCGCAGCTCCTCGCTCGACAGCGTCCCCGGCGGCAGATGTGGCCGGATGAGCTGGAGCGGGTGGACGCCGACTGACAGGCCTGTCGTCCGGTAGTCGGTCAGCATCCGCTCCCACACGGTCGGCTCGGGAAGCTCGGGCGTCGCCGCCGTCGGCCCGAGCGGCAGCGCGAGCTGCTTCGCCTCGCCGCCGGTTCCGGGGACGCTTGCCGGCCGCGGCACGAGGCCGAGCTGCCACAGGAGCTCGCGCCGCCGCAGCCCGAAGCCATCGCACCCTCCGGACTCGACGAGCGCGCGCAGCTCGTCCTCCGACAGGCCCGTCTGCTGCGCGAGCTCGCGGATCGAGCGATACGGACGCGAGGCGACGACGGCCTCCGCTTCGTCCTCCCCCACTCCGGCGACGTACTTCAACCCGACGCGCACCGCGCCGTCCTCGATCACGCAACAGACCTCGCTGAGGTTGACGTGCGGCGGCCGCGTTTCCACCCCTCGCCGCTGCCCGTCGCGCACCAAAGTCGCCGGCGGATAGAAGCCCATCGGCTGCGCGTTGAGGAGCGCCGCGAGGAACTCCGCGGCGTAGTGGTGCCGCAGCCACGCCGACTGGTACGCGAGCAGCCCGAACGCCGCCGCGTGCGACTTCGGGAAGCCGAAGCCGGAGAAGGCGACGAGCTTGTCGTAGAGCTCGTGCGCCTGCGGCTCCGCCACCCCCTTCTCGAGCGCGCCGGCGATGAACCGATCGCGCCACGCCTCGAGCGCGGCGTGCGAGCGCTTGCGGCTCATCGCGCGCCGCAGCCCTTCAGCCTCGCCGACCGAGAAGCCGGCGAGATGGACGGCGACGTCGAGCACCTGATCCTGGAAGACGATCACGCCGAGCGTCTCGCGCAGCGGCGCCTCGAGCAGCGGATGATCCGCCGGCGCGCGATAGGCCGGATCGTCGCGCAGCTTCTGGCGCCGCTCGATGTACGGGTGAACGGCCTTCCCCTGGATCGGCCCCGGCCGTACGAGCGCGACCTGCACCGTGATGTCGTCGATCGTCTCCGGCCGCGTGCGGAGGATGACCTGCATCTGCGCGCGGCTCTCGATCTGGAAGCAGCCGACGGTGTCGGCGCGCTGGATCTCCGCGAACACGTCCGGGTCGTCGAGTGGCGCACGCGACAGGTCGATCCGCTCGTCACGGTTCTTCGCGATCAGGTCGACGCACTCCTCGACCGCCGACAGCATCCCCAGCCCGAGCAGGTCGATCTTGAGGAAGCCCGCGTCGGCGCAGGAGTCCTTGTCCCATTGGCACATCTGCCGTCCTTCCATCGCCGCGGGCTGGACGGGGACGAGCTCGACGAGCGGTCGCGTGGAGATGACCATCCCGCCCGGGTGCTGGGAGATGTGGCGCGGCAGGCCGGCGATCTCGCTGCAGAGCGCGCCGAAGGCGCGCCAGCGCGGCGAGCGGAGCTTCGTCGCCGCCTCGGGGAGCGCCGCGATCTCGTCGGCAACGCGCTGCGCGTTCCAGCCGTCCGTGAGGCGAGCGAGCCGCTCGAGGTCGGCGTACGGGAGGCCGAGCGCCTTGCCGACGTCGCGAATCGCGCCGCGCGAGCGGTATGTCGCGAAGCTCGCGACGAGCGCGGCGTGCTCGGAGCCGTAGCGCTCGACGACGCGGACGATGAGCTTCTCCCGGATGTCGCGCGGGAAGTCGAGGTCGATGTCCGGGATCGACGCGAGCTCGCGGTTGAGGAAGCGACCGAGCGAAAGGTTGTTCGCGACCGGGTCGACGTGCGAGAGGCCGGTCAGGTAACAGACGAGCGAGCCCACGGAGGAGCCACGCCCGCGGCCCGGCGGCAGGACGTGGCGCATCGAGCCGGGGCCGCGCACCTCGAGCGCCACCTCACGCGCGAGCTCGAGCACCTCCCAGTGGAGGAGGAAGAAGCCGGCAAGGCCGAGCTCGTCGATGAGCGCGAGCTCCTCCTCCAGCCGCGCCCGAACCTTCCCAAGTAACACTGTGTTACCAGCGTTGTCTGGGTATCGCTCGGCGAACGCGCGCTCGCAGACGCGGCGGAGCTGGACGATTGCCGGCTCCGCGCCGTCGGAGAAGTCGGGGTAGCGGTAGCCGAGCTCCTCCGTCAGGTCGAACTCGAGGCGCTGGGCGAGCTCTCCTGTGCGGAGGACGGCATCGCGATCCTCGGAGAAGCGCTCGAGGACGTCTTCGGGTGAGAGGAGGACGGACTCGTGGTTGCCGCGGCGCTCCCGCTCGCAGCCTTCGAGCGAGGTGCGGCAGCGGACGGCGACGAGGATGTCCTGCAGCGCGGCACGGCGGCGGTCGTGCGCGTGGACGTCCCCCGTCGCAACCGTCTCGACTCCGAGCGTCTCGGCGAGCTCACGCAACCGCGCGTTGCGGCGCGCATCGCCTCGCTCGTACGGACGCTGCAGCTCGACGAAGAAGCGGTCACGGCCGAAGGCGCGCGCGAGTCGCACCGCCGCGTTCGGGTCACGGACGGCCAACCCGTCGCGCGCGCAACCCGACAGGCAGACAAGCCCATCGTTGAGCTCCTCCAACAGCCGCTGCTCGAGCCGCGGCGGCGACGGCTCGCGCGCGGTGTTGTCGCGCGTGTGCGCGTGCGCGGCGGTGAGGAGCCGGCAGAGGTTCGCGTAACCGGCCGCGGACTCCACCAACAGCGTCACGTGCGCGCCACCCTCCAGCGTGATCTCCGCGCCGGTGATCGCGCGCAGCCCGAAGTGCTTCGCCGCGTGCGCGAACTCGAGCGAGCCGTAGACGCCGTCGTGATCGGTGAGCGCGAGCGCCTTGTAGCCGAGCTCGGCCGCGCGCGCCGCGAGCTCCTCCGGCTGCGAAGCCCCGTCGAGAAAGGAGTACGCCGAATGCGCATGCAGCTCCGCGTACGTCATGATCCGGCGCGATGGCCGAGCCATATGTCACAAACTCCGCCGGCGGCGAGCGGATCGGCCCGCGCAGCCACCGTGTCCTCGCCGAGCTGCCGCACCTCGAAGTGCTCGAGCTCTCGTACGGACCGGAATTCGAGGGCGTCGACCCGCACACCCACCCCGACCACACGGACTCGTTCTACGTCCTCGAGGGCGAGGTCGAGTTCTTTCTCGACGGCGCCTGGCACGTCAGCAGCCCCGGCACGTTCGTCTCGATCCCGCCGAACGTCGAGCACGGCTTCCGCCCGTGTGGCTGCAACTTCCGCCTGCTCAACATCCACGCGCCGCACGCCGGCTTCATCGACTCGCTCCGCGCGCGATAGCTCCACTCCCGCAGTCTAAGCGAACGTCTGTTCGTGTGAGTTACGGGTGGTGGACGAGTTGCCAGAGCGGCTTCTCGTGCGGGCCGAGCGGGATGTAGTCCATCCCGTCGGGAGTGTTGAGGAAGCCGGTGCCGCGCCCGGGGTGTCCGAGATGGCCGTAGAACCAGACGATCTTGTTCTTCTTCGGGTCGACGAGCACCACCCGGTCGTTGTAGTCGTCGTTGACGGCGATGTCGCCGTTGGGGAGCATGATCGAGAGCGACGGGTGGTTCAGCTCGCCCCACCCCGACGCCGGCCCGTACCGCCACAGCACGCGCCCGTGCCGGTTAAGGATGAGCACCGCCCCGGGCTGCGCGTAGTCGGCGAGGAGGATCCGCCCGCCCGAGAGCGGCTGCGGATCGGACGGATACGCGACCGGCGCCTGGAAGTCCCAGCGCAGTTTCCCCGTCTTCGAGAAGTTGTCGATCCACGAGCCGACGATCTCCGAGACGAGGACGCCGCCGTCGGGCAGCGGGGTGTCGCCGTTCACGGAGCCGAGCGTTTGCGGCGGGTTGTGGGCGCAGACGTCGGTCTGGCCGATCTGGCGGACGATGCGGTGGTTGCGGATGAAGAGGATGCGGCAGCGGTATGCGTCGGCGACGGTCAGCGTCCCGTCCGGCAGGACGTACGCGTCGTCGGGCCAGTTGAGGTGGTTCGGCGACCCTGCTGACGCGCCCTGGCCGGCTTGGGGTCCCGGCACGCCGAAGAGCCGCGTGACGCGGTGGGTCTTGATGTCGATCGAGAGGATGTCGCCGTGATCCTCCTCGTTCGTGACGAGGGCCTTGCCCCCCGGCTCGACGAACGTGTCGTCGTCGAAGACGAGGTGGGCGCCGCGGGCCTGGTCGCGCGCGGTGGGGAAGCGCCAGAGCGTGCGGCGGCGAGGGTCGACGAGAAGGATCCGGTCGTTGCCGCGGTCGGCGATGAGGAGCCCGCCCTGCAGCGGGCCTTTGATCGTCACGACGCGATTCGGGTTCGGCTTCGGGAGGATCGCGATCGGCGTCGTCCCCTTCTTCTGGAGGAGGGCGCCGACGAGCGCGACCGCCGCGAGCACGGCGAGGACGATGGCCAGCCGCTGCCTCCCCACGTCCCGACCCTAGCCGTGAGACGTGAACGGCACATGAGCGATCATCCGGCGAATGGACGGATCCGCCCGCCGCGAGCGTCTCGCCGCCTGCCGCGTCTACCTCGTCCTGGCCGGGAGCGACGCGCATGTTCTCGAGCCCGCGCTTCGGGGCGGCGTGGACATCGTGCAGCTTCGCGACAAGGAGCTCTCGGACGCCGAGCTCGTCGCGGCGTCCGAGCCGTTCCGCGCCGCGTGCGAGGCGCACGGTGCCCTGTTCATCCTCAACGACCGCCCAGAGCTCGCGGTGGCATGCGGCGCCGACGGCGTCCACGTCGGACGGAGCGACGCCACGGTCGTGGAGGCTCGCGCGCTCGTCGGGCCCGAGCGGCTGATCGGGCTGTCGGCGTCGACGCGCGAGGAGCTCTCGGACGTCGGCGACGCGGACTACGTCGGCGTCACCGCTTTTGCGACACCGACGAAGGAGGATGCGGTTGCCGGCGGCCTCGAGCTCGTCCGCGCGGCGGCGGCGTTGCTGACGCTCCCGTGGTTCGCGATCGGCGGCATCGAGCTGGGTAATGCAGTGGAGGTCGCTGCAGCCGGCGCGCCGGGCGTCGCTGTCGTGCGGGCGATCCGCGACGCGGCCGACCCGGAGGCGACAGCTCGGGCGCTCAGGCGCCTCGTTGCGTGAACCAGCCGCCACCCGCTCCGGCGTGGAAGACGACGGTGTTCTCGCCGCTTTCGAGCACGAGCTCGAAGTAGCGGCGCACGACGGGCTCCTCCGTCCACCAGCGGTCGACGACGCGCCATTCCTCGCGGACGCATGCGACCGCCTGATGGTTCACCTCGAGGGGCGCGCCACTGGCGTTCGCCTCGACACGCGCCGCCCGCGGCGCGTTGAGCCGCGTTGCTTTTCCTTGGGCTACTCGTCTTTCGGGACGAGCAGTGCGCGACTCTCCGGAACGCGCGACCACGGCGCCACCTCCACGACGGTGCAGACGGAGCCGGAGCCGGTGCTAGCGCGCACCTGGCGCAGCCCTTCTCGCAAGCGGGCGCGGTCCTCGGCGCCGGCCCCTCCCCCAGCAACACTGAGCAGCTCGAGCTGATGCCCGGACGGCTCGGTCAGCTCGACGAGCTCGAGGTGAAGCTGGACGACGGGCGACGGCAGGTCGGCGAGCCGCGGAGCCAACGCGACGCGGATCCGGTCGGAGTCGGCGCTCGGCTCGCGCAGCGTCAGTGTCCGCCGCCAGGAGCCGCCGCTTTCGAGCCGTGCGGACAGTGCGAGCTTGCGGACGAAGCGGTCGCGCCGTTCGGGCCGTGCGAGCGCCTTGTCGATCAGTCCCGCGAGCGCCCGCCGCAGCGTCAACTCGTTGCCGATCGCCTCGGGGAACTCGAGCGAGGCGGCAACCTCAGAGGGCGGGCGACGACCGCGCACCCGCGCGGCCGTCCCACCTCTCGCCAGGCTCCAGGCGCGCCGGCCGTCCGGCCCCAAGCGTTCGGCGACGGCGCCACCCGGCAGCCCGGCAAGCTGTCCAAGCCTGCGAACTCCGAGCGCTTCGAGCTCTTCGTAGCGGCCACGCTCGAGCGGGAGGAGCGTGAGCGGCAGCGGCGCGAGGAACTGCGGCAGCTCCTCGTCGGCGACCACGACTACCTGCCCGGGTCGCGCGACTGAAGCTGCCGCAAGCGCGGCGAACCGCCGGCCGGCGGCGCCGATCCTCGCGTCCCATTCCGACCCGACGGCGGCGACCGCACGCTTCAGCGCCGGCTCGAGCCCGCCGTAGAGCCGCTCCACTCCCCGCGTCTCGAAATAGGCGACGCCGGACGAAGCCGTCTCGACGGCGAAGCCCGCGTCCTCGAGCGCGCGGACGATCTCCTCCCACGCCTGCTCCGCCCCTGCCGCGTCCGCCTCGACGAGCACGAGCTCGGGACAGGTGGCGAGCGCTTCTCCCAGCCGCATCCCCGGCCGCACGCCGGACGCCTCGGCGGCGGCGGTGACAGGCCCGACCAGTGGCTCTCCCTGCGGCTCGGGTGAGAGTGCCGCGGGCCGCAGCGCGAGGGTCGGCGTGCGCCTCAGCGCCGCCTTCAATTCGAGCCCTGGGATGGAGAGACAGGCGATCATGGGAACAGATGTTCTATACGAACACACGTTCTCCTGTCAATACGATTCGAAACATGGAGCGGGTGCGGATCGACAAGTGGCTGTGGGCGGCGCGATTCGCGAAGACGCGCAGCGCCGCGACCGAGCTCGTCCTCGCGGGACACGTCAAAGTCGGCGGCGAGCGCGTCAAGCCGGCGCGGGAGGTCGCGGTCGGCGAGTCGGTCGAGATCCGGCTCGGGATGACGCGCCGCGTCGTCACGGTCACCGGCATCGCCGACCGTCGCGGCCCCGCTAAGGCCGCCGCGGAGCTCTACGAGGAGACGCGGAAGTCGCGCGAGGAGCGCGAGCGCCTCCAACTCGAGCGCCGCCTGTCCCGCCCGCTCGGCGCCGACCTCGGCGCCCGTCCGACGAAACAGGATCGTCGCCGCCTCGAAGCCCTGCGGAAACATCGCCGCGCGTAGGCTCCTCCCGTCCACGACAGGAAGGGAATCGATGGCACTCGCACGCGTCGTTACGTTCGAAGGGGTCGACTCTGCGCGCATTGCAGAGGTGGCAAGCAATATCGAGAGCGGCGAGCCGCCGGAGGGGATGCCGCCGAGCGAGCTCCTCATCCTCCACGACCCCCAGGGCGACCAGGCACTCGCGATCGTGATCGTCGAGAGCGAAGACGACTACGCCAAGGCCGACGAGATCCTCGGTTCGATGCCTACCGACGGCACGCCGGGCCGCCGCACCGGGGTCACGAAGTACAACGTGACCGCGCGGATGAGCTAGGCCTACAGCGTCACTTCGGCTGCGGGGCCGACGCGACGGACGTAGCGCGGGACGACGTCGAGGACGCTCTCCTGCGCGCAGATCTCGACGTCGGCCTCGAGGCCGTGGCGGCGCAGATTCGCCGCGCTGCGGCTCGCGCCGAGGCCTGCCAGCGCATTCGGGAAGCTCTGGGCGAGGAGGATCGCGGCGCGCGCGGAGTCCTCGGGCTCGCCGCCGAGCGCCTCGGCGATCCGGCCTGCGCAATAGGCGTCGTCGAGCGCGAGCTCGCCGAGCACGCCGGCGCAGAGCACCGCGACGTCCTCCCCGCTCTCGCGCGCCGCGGCGGCGACGGCGTCGAGGTTGAGGAGCGAGCCGACGTAGACGCGCTCGAACCGCTCTGCGGCGGCGACGAGCAGGCGCGTCCCGTTCGTCGTCGAGAGGATCAGCGTCTCGGCAGCCGCCTCTCCCTCGAGCTCGCGCGGCGAGTTGCCGAAGTCGAAGCCCTCGATGTGCTCGAGCCGCCGCTCGCCGGCGAGCTTCGCCGGCCCCTCACTCTCCGCGAGCGCCCGCGCCTCCTCGATCTCGGCGCAGCAGAGGATGCGCTTGTAGCCGGACGCGAGCGCCTGGCAGATCGTCGAGGTCGCGCGGAGGACATCGACGACGATCCCGACGGGCGCGGGCGTCTGCTCACCGGGCGTGAAAGCGACATGCACCTTCATCGACGCGGATTAGGCTAGTCCGGATGTCGAGCGCGGAGACCCGTTACTGCTACCGGCATCCCGACCGTGAGACGGGACTCGCCTGCTCGGAGTGCGATCGGCCGATCTGCGCCGACTGCGCGACGTTCGCCCCCGTCGGGATCCGCTGCCCCGATCACGCGGGCACGCGACGGCCGGCGGCGACGCGGATCCGGCCGCGGCCGGTGCGCCGCGCGCCGGGGATCGCGCTCGCGACGGGCAACGCGCCGGTCACGAAGGCGCTGATCGCGATCAACGTCGCGATCTACCTCATCACCGCCGCCCAGGGTGGCGGGCTCAACAACCCGGGAGGGGCGCTCTTCAACAAGTTTCTCCTCGTCGGCGCGGTGCCGCCGCAGTTTGCTCATCTCGTCCCGTTCGGCGACATCGCGCACGACCACCAGTGGTGGCGGCTCGCGACGGCGATGTTCCTCCACGCCTCGATCATCCACATCGGGTTCAACATGTACGCGCTCTGGGTGATCGGGACGCCGGTCGAGCAGTACCTCGGCCGGGCGCGTTACATCGGCCTCTACTTCGTGGCCGGTCTCGCCGGCTCGGCGGGCGCGCTTCTCTCGGCGCCGCTCACGCCCAGCCTCGGCGCGTCGGGCGCAGTCTTCGGCGTCCTCGGCGCGATGCTGATCCTCGAGTGGCAGATCACAGGACGGCTCGCCGGCAACGCGATGACCTGGATCGTGATCAACCTCGTCATCTCCTTCGCCCTCCCCGGCATCTCGTGGGGCGCCCACATCGGCGGACTGATCGGCGGAATCCTGATAACGCTCGGCTACGCGCACTGGCGCGGCGGGCGCGCGCAGTTCGGGCAGCTCGGGCTCGGCGGAGTGCTCGGGCTGATCGTCGTGGCGGTGGGAAGCGTCGCGCTGGCGTACTGGAAAGTCCGCGGCTACGCCTGAGCGCTAGCCGCCGGTCTGAACGTACTCGGCGCGCTTCGCTTCCTTCAGCACCGCCTGCGCTGCCGCCAGCCGTGCGAGCGGGACGCGATACGGCGAGCAGCTCACGTAATCGAGCCCGATCCGGTGGCAGAACTCCACGGACGACGGCTCGCCGCCGTGCTCGCCGCAGATGCCGAGCTTGATCTCCGGCTTTGTCTTCCTCCCGCGCTCGACGCCGATCCGCATCAGCTCGCCGACGCCGTCCTGGTCGAGCACCTCGAACGGGTTCCGCTCGAGCACGCCGTCCTCGAGGTAGAAGGTGAGGAACTTGCCCTCGGCGTCGTCGCGCGACATGCCGAGCGCCGTCTGCGTCAGGTCGTTCGTGCCGAAGGAGAAGAAATCGGCGACCTCCGCGATCTCGTCGGCGCGAAGAGCGGCTCGCGGCAGCTCGATCATCGTCCCGCAGAGGTACTCGAGCCCGGGCGTCTCCTCTTCCATCACCTGCTCGGTCAGCTCGCGGAGCCGGGCCAGCTCCTGGCGGAAGCCGACGAGCGGATGCATGATCTCGACGAGCGGCGCCTCTCCCCCGCGCTCCTGCACAGCCTTCGCCGCCCGCGCGATCGCGCGCACCTGCATCTCGTAGACTTCGGGCCACTGGATCCCGAGCCGGCAGCCGCGCGTGCCGAGCATCGGGTTCGTCTCGGTGAGCGTCTTGATCCGCTGCCGCATCCGCTCGTCGGTCGCCTCGTCGAGCGGCGGCAGGAACTCGTGCAGCGGCGGATCGAGGAGCCGGATCGTGACCGGCAGGCCCGCCATCGCCTCGAAGATTCCCTCGAAGTCGGATTGCTGGAAGGGTAGGAGCCGGTCGAGCGCGGCGCGGCGGCCGTCCTCGTCGCGGGCGAGGATCATCTCCTGCACGACGGGCAGGCGCTCCTCGCCGAAGAACATGTGCTCGGTGCGGCAGAGGCCGATGCCCTGCGCGCCGAACTCACGCGCCTTCGCGGCGTCGTCGGCGTTGTCGGCGTTCGCGCGCACCTTGAGCCGGCGGAGGTCGTCGGCCCACTCGAGGATCGTCTCGAAGTCTTCGTTGATCGCGGGCGGGACGAGCGGCACCTCGCCGATGATGACGCGCCCAGTGCCGCCGTCGATCGTGATCACGTCGCCCTCGCTCAGCTTGTGCCCCCCGATCCGGACTTTGCCCTTGTCGGCGTCGATCTCGAGGCCCTCGGTGCCCGCGACGCACGGCTTCCCCATCCCGCGCGCGACGACCGCCGCGTGCGAGGTCATGCCGCCGTGCGCGGTGAGGACGCCCTGGGCCTGGATCAGGCCATGGATGTCGTCGGGCGTCGTCTCCCAGCGGACGAGGATCACCGACTCGCCGGCCTTGCCTCGCTCGGCGGCAGTGTCCGCGTCGAGCACGATCTTGCCGCAGGCTGCGCCGGGCGAGGCGTTGAGGCCGCGCGCGGCCACCTCGAACTCTGCGTCCTCGTCGAGCCGCGGGTGGAGTAGCTGGTCGAGCTGCTCCGGGTCGATCCGCGCGACTGCCTCGTCTCGGTCGATCAGAGCTTCGCCGGACATGTCAACCGCGCACTTGAGCGCGGCCGCAGCCGTCCGTTTCGCCGACCGCGTCTGAAGGAGGTAGAGCCGTCCCTGCTCGACGGTGAACTCGATGTCCTGCATGTCGCGGTAGTGCCGCTCGAGCGAGGCCATCGTGTCCAGGAGCTGCTCGTACGCCGCGGGAAGCCGCCCTTGCATCTCCTCGAGCGGTTGCGGCGTGCGAATGCCCGCCACGACGTCCTCGCCCTGGGCGTTGACGAGGTACTCGCCGTACACGCCCTGCTCGCCGGTGGACGGGTCGCGGGTGAAGGCCACGCCGGTCGCCGAGTCTTCTCCCTTGTTGCCGAAGACCATCTGGACGACGTTGACCGCGGTGCCGAGGTCGTCGGGAATCGCGTACGTGTGCCGGTAGACCTGCGCGCGCGGAGAGTTCCAGGAATCGAAGACGGCCGTGATCGCGCGGCGCAGCTGGTCGCGCGCGTCTTGTGGGAAACCCTCTCCGGCTTCGCGCTCGTAGATCTCGCGGGCGCGCTCGACGCTGTCGCCGGTGCTGAATCGCTCGTGCGGGATGTCGTCGACGGTCTCACCGAACATCTGGATCAAGCGCCGGTAGCAGTCGCGCGCGAACTCCTCGTTGCCTGTCGAGCGCGCGAGCCCCTCGGCCGCCTCGTCGTTGAGCCCGACATTGAGGATCGTGTCCATCATCCCGGGCATCGAGATCGCCGCACCGGAGCGGACGGAGACGAGGAGCGGATCGGCCGGGTAGCCGAACCGCTTGCCGGTCTGCTGCTCGAGCCGCGCGATGTGCTCGGCGACCTCCTCCTCGAGCCGTTCGACCTCTCCTCCCGAGGCCATGTAGGCGCGGCAGGCGTCGGTGGTGATCGTGAAGCCGGCCGGAACCGGAATGCCGAGCTCCGTCATCTCGGCGAGCCCGATTCCCTTCCCCCCAAGCAACTCACGGCCGCCGCCGGCCGGCTCGTCGAAGGCGTAGACGTAGCGCGTCATCCGGCCTGATGTTGTCATACGCCCGCCGTCCATCAGCTGCGGCGTCGCGCCCGAAACTCCGCCACCCAGGCGAGCATGCGAAGCCCGATCCAGAGCGGCGTGAGCAAGACATAGAAGATGACGTCGGCCAGCAGGAGCGCACCCCACCAGACGGGCCAGTAGTAGAAGGGGATCGGCCGCTTCGGGCTCACGCCGGCGTCCGTTCGATACGGCGCTCCTCGATGACGCGGAGAACGCGATGGGCGGTCTCCTCGATCGAGAGCTCGGAGATGTCGATGACGGGGCAGCCGAGCCTGCGGTGGAGCTTCTTCGCCTGCTCGAGCTCGTCGTAGATCTCCATCAACTCGGCGTACTGGCGGTTCTGGGCGGGCGCGCCCATGGTGCGGACGCGGGCGCGGCGGATCTCGGCGAGGCGATTCGGGTCGATCGTCAGCCCGACGACCTTCGTCTGGTCGATCGAGAACAGCTCCTTCGGCGCCTCGATCCCCTTGACGACGGGGACGTTGGCCGCCTTGTGGCCGAGATAACCGAGGTAGATCGAGAGCGGCGTCTTCGAGGTGCGGGAGACGCCGACGAGCACGACGTCCGCATCCTCGAGGCCCTGCGCGACACCGTCGTCGTAGCGGACTGCGAACTCGATCGCCTCCATCCGCTTGAAGTAGGCGGAGTTGAGCGGCGGGCGAGAGCCCGGAGTCATCTTCGCGGCCTGGCCGGAGACGCGGGCGACGGCGTCGATCGGCTGGCCGAGGAGGTCGCAGTAGTGGAGGCGCGCGCGGCGGCAGAGGGTGCGCATCTGCTCGCGCAGCTCGGGCTGAACGAGGGTGTAGACGACGACGGCGGGCCGGCCGCGCATGCGGTTGACGGCGAGCTGGAGGTCCTCGCCCGACTCGACGCGAGGGTGGCGGATCTCAACGAACTCCTGCTCGGGGAACTGGGCCTCGAGCGCCTGGACGAGCCGGGCGGCGGTCTCCCCGGTGGCGTCAGAAACGACGTGCAGCTCGACCGGCGGGTTCGGCACGGCGCTCAGCGTAACCGGGCGGCCTTCGGACCCATCCCAAACCCCCACCCACCACGGGGCAGTCAGCTTAGATCGGGATGTGTGCTGCCTCCGTCGCGAGTTGGTCGCGAGAGCCTGAAACCTGGCCGGGTAACCTCCGCGCATGGCCGAGACGACTCCGCTCACGATGGACACGATCGTCTCTCTCTGCCGTCGCCGCGGCTTCGTCTTCCCGTCCTCCGAGATCTACGGTGGTCTCGGCTCGACGTACGACTACGGCCACTACGGCGTCCTGACGAAGAACAACATCCGCTCGCTCTGGTTCGGCGCGATGGTCCAGGAGCGCGACGACATCGTCGCCCTCGACTCCGCGATCATCCTCAACCCGCGCGTCTGGGAGGCCTCCGGCCACGTCGCCGGCTTCACCGACCCGCTCGTCGACTGCCGCACCTGCAAGCTCCGCTTCCGCGCCGACCAGCTCGAGCTCGCCAGCTGCGGCCGGAAGCCCAGCAAGCGCCCCGGCGAGACCTCCGACTGCGATCTCACCGAACCACGGCAGTTCAACCTCATGTTCGAAACGCAGGTCGGCGCGCTCGAGGGCGGGAGCTCTACCGCCTACCTCCGTCCGGAAACCGCGCAGGGGATCTTCATCAACTTCAAGAACGTCGCCCAGCTCGCGCGCCGCAAGCCGCCGTTCGGCATCGCACAGGTCGGGGGCAAGACCTTCCGCAACGAGATCACGCCCGGCAACTTCCTCTTCCGCCTCCGCGAGTTCGAGCAGATGGAGATGGAGTTCTTCGTCCCGCCGGGCGACTCGGAAGAGTGGTACCGCTACTGGATCGAGGCGCGCCGCAACTGGTACCTCGAGCTCGGGCTCCGCGAGCAGAACCTCCGCGTGCGCGAGCACTCCGCGGAGGAGCGCTCCCACTACTCGAGTGGCACGAGCGACCTCGAGTACCAGTACCCGATCGGCTGGCAGGAGCTCGAGGGGATCGCGAACCGCGGCGACTACGACCTCACCCAGCACACGCAGCACTCCGGCACGAAGCTCGAGTGGGTCGACCAGGACGGCACGCGCTACACGCCGCATGTGATCGAGCCGGCCGTCTCGATCGACCGGATCATGCTCGCCTTCCTCTGCGATGCCTACGACCAGGAGATCGTCGGCGACCGCGAGCGCGTCGTCCTCCGCCTCCATCCGAAAGTCGCGCCGGTCAAGGCTGCGATTCTCCCGCTCGTCCCGCGCGACGAGGGAATGGCGACGCGGGCGCGCGCTCTCTACGAAGAGCTGCGCCGGCACCACGTCGTCGAGCACGACGAGGGTGGCCAGATCGGAAGGCGTTACCGCCGCCAGGACGAAATAGGGACACCATGGGCTTTCACCGTCGACGAACAGACGCTCGAGGACGAGACCGTGACCGTGCGGGACAGAGACTCGCTCGCACAGGAACGGCTACCGATCTCCGGCGTGCGCGCGTGGCTGGACGACGCATTGGCACGGGCCTGGCGCTCGCCGCGGTAGCGCTCGCTGCGGCCGGCTGCGGCCTCGGCGGCACCACGAAGACCGTCACCACGACGCGCATCCACACGATCACCACGACGCAGACCGTCACGACGACGGCCGCGCCCGCCTCGCCCTGTACCGGCAGCCAGCTCTCCGGCACCTTCGCAGTCGTCGCGGGAAGCCAAGGCGCGGGCCAGGTCGCGTACCTCTTGACCCTCGAGAACTCGTCGCAGACCCATTGCTACGTCTTCGGTCTTCCCCAGGCGCAGCTACTCGCCGCGAGCGGCTCAGCGCTGCCGACACACATCGCGGCCGCGCAGGCGAGCGCGAACGGGAAGCGAGTCATGCTCGCGCCCGGCGGGTCCGCGGTCGCTCAGGCGCGCTTCTCGGCGACAGTCGCCGGGCCGGGAGATGCACAGAGCGGGCCGTGCCAGCCGAAGGCCTCGACACTCCGCATCACGCCGGACGGCGGCGGCTCGGTCGATGCGCCGGTCCAGCCGCCGACGAGCGTCTGCGAGAAAGGCACGCTCTACTTCGACGTTCTCGCGGCCGCGGCCTAAGCGCTCAGCGTCCGCAGGCGGAAGCCGCCGTGGAACTCGTACGACGCCGTGACCACGCGGAGGGCGTCGCGCCGGGCGCGTTCCGTGAGAGCAAGGGGCACGGCTTCGGCGAGCGGTCGCGCGAGAAGGGACGCGATCCCTGCGATGCCTTCGGTTGACAGCGCGAGCGCTTCTGCCGCCGGAGCGCAGCGGTCGCAGACGGCGCCGCCGGCGCGCGGCGAGTAGCCGACGAGCGGCGTGCCCTCGGCCCCGCACTCGGCGCAGCCCGACACGTGCGGCAGGTAACCGGACAGCCAGAGCAGCTTCAACTGGAACGCGAGCCCGAGCGGGTCGAGCGCCGGCCGGTCCGCCGCGTGAGGCAACTCGTCGAGGAGGTCGAGGAAGCGCGTGACCGCAGTGAAGGCGCGCTCGTTCGGCTCCTGCTCGCTGAAGAGACGCAGCATCGCCTCCGCCCCGATCATCCCGACCGAGAAACGGTAGTAGTCCTCGCGCGTGTCGCGGTGTGACTCGACGAGCTGTGCCGCGGTCACGGTCTCGAGCTCGCCGCGGCCACGATGGAGGACGAGCTCGACGTGCGAGAGCGGCTCGAGCCGGGCGCCGAACCGCGACATCGTCTTCCGCACGCCTTTCGCAACCGCGCCGACCCGGCCGTGGGCACGCGTGTAGAGATGGAGGACCCGGTCGGCCTCGCCGAACCGGATCGTCCGGAGAACGACCGCGTCCGTGCTGTACGCCCTTCCGGCCATGTCCCGTCCAGTCTAGAAGTCGGGTCGGGCGGGAACATGTTGGCGGCTTTGTCCGTTGTAAACAGGTAATGCCGAGGATTCGCGTCTACACGACCCGCTGGTGCGGCTACTGCGTCCGCGCCAAGGTGCTGCTCGACTCGCGCGGTCTTGCCTACGAGGAAGTCCCACTCGACGACGATCCGGCCTTCCGCCAGACGGTGTTCGACGCGACGGGCGGCTGGACAGTGCCTCAGATCGTCATCGATGGCCGGCCGATCGGCGGCTACACGGAGCTGTGGCGGCTCGATCGCGAGGGGCGCCTCGACGAGCTCCTCGTCGCCTGAGGCCTGAGCTCCACGCCATCGGGCTGGCATACGGGACAGAACCAGCTGCTGCGGCCGGCGATACGAGTTCGTGAGATCGGCGTGCCACAGCGGTCGCACGGCTCGCCGCCGCGGCCGTAGACGTGGAACTCGTCCTGCGCCGAGCCGCCGCTCCCGTCGGGGAGCCGGTAGTCGCGCAGCGTCGACCCCTGCCGTGCGAGCCCGTGCTCGAGCGCTGCGCGGATGCCGCGCTGGAGGCGGCGGAGCTCTGGCCGGTCGAGGCTGCCGGCCGGGCGGAGCGGGTTGACCCGCGCGCGCCACAGCGCCTCGTCGACGTAGATGTTGCCGAGGCCCGCCAGGGTGCGCTGGTCGAGAAGCGCCGCCTTGAGCGCGCCGCGCCGCCCCGCGAGCCGCTCCCCCAACCGTGCCGCGGTGAAGAGCGCGTCGAGCGGCTCGTCTCCCACCTTCGTCGCGAGATACGGCTCGGCCTCACCCGGCTCCAGCAGGAGCCAGGTGCCGAAGCGCCGCACGTCGCGGTAGGCAACGTCCGATCCGTCGTCTAACTTGACAACGGCCCGCCGGTGCGGATCGTCCGGGAGCGAGCCGCTCGGCGCGTGCAACAGGCTCCCCGTCATGCGGAGGTGGATCAGGAGAACGCGACCAGACTCGAACCGAACAATCAGATACTTGCCGCGTCGCCCGACGCTCTCGACGCGCTCGCCCTCCAGCTCGGCCGCCACCTCGGTCGGCTCGAACGGGCGAACGAGCCGCGCATCATCGATCCGTACGCGTTCGAACCGCCGGCCCACGAGGACCGGCTCGAGCGCCCGCCGCACGCTCTCGACCTCCGGTAGCTCGGGCACGGCCTACGGCGTAACGATCGGCTGGCCGGGAATGCCGCGCGACGGCGCCTTGCCGCCGAGCCAGGCGTTGACGGTCGCCCCCACGTCGGCGAACTCACCTGCGTGGACCTGTCCGGTTGCGTTACGGCCCTCGACATAGGCGAGGAGCAAGCCGTGCTCGCGGGAGTGGTCCGTCGACGGCGTCGTCGGGTCGCAGCCATGGTCCGAGGTGACCATCAGCAAGTCGCCTGGCCGAAGCGCCTCGAGCAGATCCGGCAAACGGTGGTCGAAGTCCTGCAGGCAGCGGTGAAAGTTGACCGGGTCGTTCCGGTGCCCCCACAGCATGTCCGTCTCCACAAGGTTGACGAAGATGAAGCCGTCGTCGACCTCCCGCAGGAGCCGCTCGGTGATCTGGATTCCTTCGATGTTCGACTTGGTCGGATGCGACTCGTCGATGTCCTGCCCCGCGAAGATGTCGCCGATCTTTCCAACGCCGTAGACCTTCTTGCCGGTGTCGCGGATCAGCGAGAGGTAGTTGGGACGGCGCGGCTCGAGCGAGAAGTCGTGGCGGTTCGGCGTCCGGACGTAGTTGCCCGGCTCGCCGTTGAACGGCCGCGCGATCACCCGTCCTACGGCATGCTTGCCGGTGAGAATCTCGCGCGCCGCCCGGCAGCCGTCGTAGAGCTCCTCGAGCGGGATCGTCTCCTCGTGGGCCGCGATCTGGAAGACGGAGTCGGCGGACGTGTAGACGATCCACTTGCCCGTCCGCTGGTGCTCCTCTCCGAGCTCCTGGATGATCTCGGTGCCTGAAGCGGCCTTGTTCCCGATCACGCCGCGCGCGGTCTTGTGCATGAACGGGTCGATCACGTCGTGCGGGAAACCGTGCGGGTACGTCGGGAACGCCTGGGCCGTGACGATCCCCATGTGCTCCCAATGGCCCGTCGTCGTGTCCTTCCCCTTCGAGCGCTCGACCAGCCTGCCGGCGACGGCGGGAGCACCCGGCTGCGGCGGGCATCCCTCGAGTGGCTCGACGTTCCCTAGGCCAAGCGCCTCGAGGCTCGGCAGGTCGAGACCGCCGACTGCTCGCGCGACGTTGCCCAGGGTGTCCGAGCCCTCGTCGCCGTACTCGTCGGCGTCCGGCAGCTCGCCGGCTCCGACCGCATCGAGCACGATGACGCACGCCCTGGACACGAGGCTATTCTAGGTACGGCTGTGTCGACCGCCCTCGGACTAATCGCCTTCGTCGGCTACTGCATCACGATCGTCGCGATCGCTGCGGCGATCACCTGGGTCGTCGTCCGGCTGACGCCGGACAAGCCCAACAGCTAGACCCGCGCGAGCGGAAGCACGTCTTCGAGCCGGAAGTACTCGAGCCCGTGCGCCTCCGCGACGGCCTCGTACGTGATCTTCCCTTCGAGGACGTTCACGCCGCGCGCGAGGGCGCGGTCGCGCGTGACAGCGTCGGCCAGGCCGTGCTCGGCGATCGCCTCCACATACGGCAGCGTCGCATTCGTGAGGGCCTTCGTCGACGTGACCGGAACGCCGCCCGGCATGTTCGCGACGCAGTAGTGGATGATCCCGTCCACCTCGTAGGTCGGATCGGAGTGCGTGGTCGCGTGGGCTGTCTCGATGCAGCCACCCTGGTCGATGGCGACGTCGACGAGCACCGCCCCCTGCTGCATCTCGGAGAGCATCGCTCGCGTGATGAGCTTTGGTGCCCGCGCGCCGGGGATGAGAACGGCCCCGATCACGACGTCGGCGGTAGCGATCCTCTCCTCGATCTCGAGGCTCGACGACATGAGGAGGGTCGCCCGGCCGGAGAGGATCTCGTCGAGATGCCGCATCCGGTCGATCGAGCGCTCGAGGATGGTGACGTTGGCGCCGAGCCCGAGCGCGATGATCGCGGCGTTGTAGCCGACGATGCCGCCGCCGAGAACGACGACGCGGCCGGGCTGGACGCCAGGCGTCCCGGCAAGAAGGACGCCGCGGCCGCCGAGGGGCTTCTCCAGGAAATGGGCCGCAGCTTGCGGTGCGAGCCGGCCGGCGATCTCACTCATCGGCGCGAGGAGCGGCAAGCGGCGGTCGTCCGTCTCCACGGTCTCGTACGCAACCGCCGCGATGCCACTGTCAGCGAGCGCGCGGGTCAGCGGCTCGTCAGCCGCGATGTGGAGGTACGTGAAGAGGACGAGGCCCTCCCGGAGACGCGAGTACTCGGGCTCGATCGGCTCCTTCACCTTGAGCAGCAGCTCAGCCTCGGCCCAGACGTCGTCGAATGAGCCGATACGTGCGCCTGCCCGTTCGTAGTCGGCGTCGGAGAACGCGCTGCCGTCGCCCGCCGACGTCTCGACGAGGACATCATGCCCACGTTGGACGAGCTCGCGCGCCCCGGCCGGCGTCAGCGCGACGCGGTACTCGTCGGTCTTGATTTCCTTTGCAACCCCGATCCGCAAGGCGTGGAGACACTATCTAGCCGGCGCCGCGTGACGGAGACGCAACGCTGTCTCCACGCTCTTGCGACCCTCCTACGACTGCCTTGTCACCGGTCGGCCGATAGCGTGGACGCCGAGGGCGGAGGGACCGCGACCCCGCCCTTATGGGTGGGTTGTGCTTTTCAGCGCCGGTTATCCGGACACGGCGGTGCGAGACGCGTCTGAAAAGTAGAGGAGGAGACCCGCGAGCGTCTTCGCATCCTCGATCTCCACCAATCGCTCGGTGATCTCCGCTACCGGCCACCGGACAATCTCGATCTCCTCGTCCTCCGCCGGCGCTGCCTCGCCGCGAACGACTCCCTCCGCTGCGAAGAGCACCATCCGCTCCCGGCAAAAACCGGGAGTCGTCCAGAATGCCGCGAGCTCACGCCACTCTCCGCCCGTCAGCCCGCACTCCTCCAAGAGCTCCCGCCGCGCCGTCTCGAGCGGCTCCTCCCCCGCTTCCGCAGTCCCCGCCGGCAGCTCCAGCAGGTACGCGCGCGTCGCCTCCCGCACCTGGCGCACGAGCGTCACGAACCCTTCCTCGTCCACCGCGACGATCGCCACCGCGCCCGGATGCTCGACGATCTCGCGCTCGTGCTCGCCCCACCGCTCGACCGTCAGCTCGAGCAGCCGACCCTCGTACACCGTCCGGCTCTCGTCCGGCTTCACGCCCGCGCCGCCTCGATGAGCGCGACCGTCACGTCGACCATCGCCTCGAGATCCTCGACGGCGATCCGCTCATCCGGGCTGTGGAAGTCGTGCACGCCGTGCGTCAGATTGAGGCAGCGAAGACCCCGCTCGTTGAAGACGTTTGCGTCGGCGGCACCGCCCGACAGCCCGTACCGCACCTCATGGCCGCAGCCCGCCAGCACCCCCGCAGCGAGCTGAACCACCTCTTCGGTCTTCGCGAAGCGGTAGCCGCGATACGACTTCCGCGACTCGCTCTGCATCTCGCACTCCGCTTCGCTCGCCGCGAAGGCGCAGATGTCGAGCATCTCTTGCACCAGCTCGCCGAGCTTGCGCTTGTCGTGGCAGCGAGCTTCGGCCGCGAACGAGCAGCGGTCGGGGATGATGTTGCCCGCCGTCCCGCCCGAGATGACCCCGACATTCGCGGTCGTCTCCTCGTCGACGCGACCGAGCCGCAGGTCGGCAATCGCCTTCGCCGCCGCCTGGATCGCCGATCGTCCCTCCTCCGGCGCCATGCCCGCATGCGCCGCCCGGCCGAGGAACGTGATCTCCATTCCTTGTGCGAACGGAGCGCCGAGGATGATCTCGCCGATCGGCCCCTCCTGGTCGTAAACGAAGCCCAGCCTCGCGCGCAACCGGGATTCGTCGAACGCCCCGGCGCCGACCAAGCCGATCTCCTCCTGCCGCGTGAAGACGAGCTCGACCCCGGCCTGCGGGATGTTCCCGACGAGAACGCGCCGGATGCCCTCGAGCATCTGCACCACGGCCGCCTTGTTGTCGGCCCCGAGAATCGTCCCGCCCGCGTTCCTGATCACCCCCTCCTCGACCACCGGTCGCAGCTCGCCGTCGGGCGGCACCGTGTCGAGATGGGCGCAGAAGAAGAGCGGCGTCCCCTCCGCTGTCGGCTCGATTCGCGCGTAGACATTCCCGAACGCGTCCTCGTCCGGCTCGAGACCGAGCCCGCGGAGGTAGCGCACGACGAGATCCGCGGCCGCCTGCTCCTCGCCCGGTGGCGTCGGCAGCGCGGTCAGCTCGAGGAGAAGGTCGACTGCCTCGGACACGCTGCGATCCTACGGAGGAAGCCCTAGACGGTGACGCGCTCGCCGGCGCGCGAGCGAGCGCGGTCGAGCGCCGCACCGACGAAGCCGCGGAAGAGCGGCGTCGCGCGCGTCGGCCGCGACTTGAACTCCGGATGAAACTGGCTCGCAACGAACCACGGATGACCCGGTAGCTCGACGATCTCCACGAGCCGCCCTCCCTGGAACGTCCCGCTCACGACCAACCCGGCCTGCACCAGCTGGTCGCGGTACGCATTGTTCACCTCGTAGCGGTGCCGGTGCCGTTCGTGCACCGTCGACTCGCCGTACAGCTCCCGCGTGCGCGTGCCATCGGCCACCTCGATCGCCTGCGCGCCGAGCCGCATCGTGCCGCCAAGATCCTCGATCCCCTTCTGCTCGGGGAGAAGGTCGATCACCGGATAGGGCGTCTCGGGATCCATCTCCGTCGAGTTCGCGCCTTCGAGCCCGACGACGTGCCGCGCGAACTCCGAGACCGCGACGTGCATGCCCAGGCAGATGCCGAGGTACGGGATCTGCCGCTCGCGCGCGACGCGGCACGCGAGGATCTTCCCCTCCCAACCGCGCGAGCCGAAGCCGCCGGGCACGAGCACGCCGTCCACCCCCTCGAGCAGCTCCGCCGCCTCCTCGTAGGACATGTCCTCGGCGTCGACCCAGCGGAGCCGGACCGCGCAGCCGTGCTCGAGCCCCGCATGCTTGAGCGCCTCGTGCACGGAGAGATAGGCGTCCTGCAGCTTCACGTACTTGCCGACCAGCGCGATCTCGACGACCTCGCGGCGGCTGTGGACGCGCTCGAGCAACGCATCCCATTCCGTGAGATCCGGCTCGGCGAGGTCGAGCCCGAGCCGCTCGCCGACGAGCCGGTCGAGCCCCTCCGCGTGGAGGACGCGCGGCACCTCGTACACGTCGGGGACGTCCGGGCTGGCAACGACAGCCCCGGGGTCGACATCGGCGAAGAGCGCGATCTTGTCGCGGATGTCGCGCGAGAGCTCCTCGTGCGAGCGGCAGACGACGACGTCGGGATGGATGCCGATCCGGCGCAGCTCGTTCACCGAATGCTGCGTCGGCTTCGTCTTCAACTCGCCCGCCGCCTCGATGAACGGGACAAGCGTGACATGGACGTAGCAGACGTTCTCCGCCCCGACCTCGCGCCGAAACTGGCGGATCGCCTCGAGGAACGGCAGCGACTCGATGTCGCCCACCGTGCCGCCGATCTCGGAGATGACGACGTCGGCCGGCGTCGCCTCCGCCGAACGGCTGATGCGCGCCTTGATCTCATTCGTGATGTGCGGGATGACCTGCACCGTCGCGCCGAGGAAGTCGCCCTTCCGCTCCTTGCGAAGGACGGTGTCCCAGATCGCGCCCGCGCTGTGGCTCGCGCTGCGCAGGAAGTTCTCGTCGACGAAGCGCTCGTAGTGGCCGATGTCGAGGTCGGTCTCGGCGCCGTCCTCGGTCACGAACACCTCGCCGTGCTGGAACGGGCTCATCGTCCCCGGGTCGACGTTGAGGTACGGGTCGAACTTCTGAAGCTGGACGCGCAGCCCGCGCGCCTTGAGGAGGCGGCCGAGCGATGCGGCGACGATTCCCTTCCCCAGAGCCGAGACGACGCCCCCAGTCACAAAGACGTACTTCGGGGCCCGCGCGCTCACGGGATTTCAGGGTAGCAGCAGGTGCGGCTGAGCACTAGCCCGCCTCCTCGCGCGGCGGACGGACGAGAGCGGCGAGCTTCGCGAGCGCGTCCGAAGCGACCGTGCGCCGGACGCCGCTCAGGCGCGGCGCGTCGACGGTGAGCCGCGCAACCGTCTCGGTGTCGCCCTCCGCCGGCTCGAGCGCGAGCTCGACGTCGATCCGGTCGCTCGTCAGCTGGAAGACGAGCCGCTCGAGCGGCGCGACCTCGAGCAGGAGAAGCGCGCCGCCAGTCACTTGAGGCCGCCGGAAAGCGCTCGGCCGGGCCGATCCCTCGATCTGCCAAAGCGCGCCCGGCGCGAGAGCCCGCCGCACGGTCGACTCGGCGATCTCCAAGCCCGGCCACCATTCGGTCCAGCGTGCCGGCTCGGCCAGCACGGCCCACACGTCCTCCACGGACGCCGGCAGCGTTCGCCTAGCTGCGTACCGCGGCAAGGAACTCCTCCCCGCCGAGCATCCGCTCGAGCTCGGCTTTCCGCTCCGCTTCGCCCAGCTGCTCGATGCGCGTATGCGTCGGATCGCCCGGAGTCTTCTCGACGCGGAAGTGCCGGTCAGCGAGCGCGGCGATCTGCGGCAGGTGGGTGATCGTCACCACCTGCGCTCTTTCTCCAAGCCGCTGCAGCAATCGCCCCACCGCGTGCGCCGTCTCTCCGCCGACGCCCGCATCGATCTCGTCGAAGACGAGCGTGTCGCCACCCGCAACCGCAGCGATCGCGAGCGCGATCCGCGACAGCTCGCCGCCCGACGCGGTCTCCGCGACCGGCGCGAACGGCAGCCCCGCGTTCGGGCGGACGAGGAAAACGGCGCTGTCCGCGCCCGTCGCTCCCGGCTCGTCCCGTTCCCGCAGCTCGCAGACGAACTCGCCGTCGCCCATGCCGACGTCGCGCAGCTCCGCCGCAACCGCGTCGGCGAAGACGGGCGCGGCCGCGTTGCGCTCGGCCCGCAGCTCGCCGTGCACGGCATGGACACGCTCCTCCGCCGCCGCCAGCTCGCGGGCCGCGGCTGCGGCGGGGTCGACGCCATCCTCCAGCGCCGCGAGCTCGGCGCGCGCCTCGGCAGCGCGCGCGACCAGCTCCTCGTAAGTCTCGCAGCGAAAACGACGCCTCGTCTCGGCGAGCCGGTCAAGCTCGGCTTCCAGTTGCTCCAACCTGCCCGGCTCCGCTTGCAGCGAGGCGAGGAACGCGTGCAGATCGGACGCGGTCTCGCGCAGTCGAAGCTCTGCGTCGCGAAGCTCGTCGCCGGCGCGTTGCAGCTCAGGCGCGAGGCTCTCGAGCGGCGCGATCGAGCGCTCGGCGAGGCCAACGAGGCCGCTCGCTCCTTCGCCCTCCTCAGGCGCGAGCGCCTCGGCTGCCGCCGCCGCGCCGGCTGCAAGCTCTGCGACATGACGAAGCCGCTCGCGCTCGGCGCGCAGCCGTTCCTCGTCGCCCGGCTCCATCCCCTCGGTGTCCTCGACGAGCGCGCGGAGCTCCGCGAGGCGAGCTCCGGCGAAGGCAGCGTTCGCAGTCAGCTCTTGGTGCCGGCGTCGCGCACCCTGCAGGTCACGCCAGGCCGCCCGCGCCGCGGCGCGGCGTGCGAGCTGCTCCTCGCCGCAGAACCGGTCCAGCACCTCGAGCTGGTAGGACGGCCGCGCGAGCCGGCGCTGCTCGAACTGCCCCGACATCGCGACGACGCGCTCGACCGCGGCGGCAACGTCTTCGCGCGCAGCAGCGCGGCCCCACGCGTAGGCGCGCGTCCGGCCGTCGGAGAAGACCCGCCGCGAGACGAGCAGCGCCTCCTCATCCTCGGGCCGCAGCTCGCTGAGCTCCTCGAGCTCGTCCGGCAGATCAAGCTCCGCCTCGACGTACGCCTCCTCGCCGGCGGCGCCGACATACGCGTCGCCGCCCTTCGCGCCGAGCAACAGCCCGAGCGCCTGCGCGAGGATCGTCTTGCCCGCCCCCGTTTCGCCCGTGATCGCGTTGAGACCGGGCGCGAGCTCGAGCTCGGCTGCGCGGATCAGGACGAGGTTCTCGATGCGCAGACGCCTCAGCACGCCCCTGATCGTAGAGCCGCCACCCGACGCCGACCATTGGCGCTTTGGGACTAGGCCGTGAACGTTTCGCGGTAGCGGGAGAAGAAGGTCGTCTCCGGCAACGTCGCGAGCAGGCTTCGCTGCTCCCCCAGCCCGATCGAGAGCGACGCGTCGGGCGGCAGGTCGCCCGTGCGATGGCCGTCGCTCAGCACCGCGGCGCCGACGTCGGGCGTCGCGTTGCGGACTGTCAGCTCGGCGCCCCGCGGTACGACGAGCGGCCGCGCCTCGAGCGAGTGCGGCGCGATGAACGTGATCGCCATCGCGTCGAGCCCGCGCACGAGAACCGGTCCACCGTTCGAGAGGTTGTAGGCGGTCGAGCCGGACGGCGTCGAGCAGATCATCCCGTCGCAGGAGACGACCCCGAGCTCCTCCCCGGCGATCGCCCAGCTCAGCTCGATCATCCGCCCCAGCGTCGAGCTCGTCGCGACGACGTCGTTGACCGCAACGAACGACTCGCCCCCGAGGCGGGCCTCGAGCGTCGGATGCTCGATCGTGCGGTACTCGCCGGCGAAGACGCGCGCGAGATCGGCTTCGAGCTTCTCCGGCGCGATCGAGGCGAGGAAGCCGACGCGGCCGAAGTTGACGCCGATCACGGGGACGCCCGTGCCGAGCAGGCGCGCAAGCGTGCGGAGGATCGTCCCGTCACCGCCGACCGCCACCGCGAGCTGCGCGCGCTCGGGCTCGTCGACAAGCTCGACGCCGGCGCTCGCCGCAACCACCCGCACCCTCTCGAGTGCTTCGCCGACGTCGACGCGACCGTGCGCGACGACCGCCGCGGTCTCAACCGGCGAGTGCGTGCTCGATCCGCTCGTCGAGGTCATGGGGAAGCTTGGGCTGCTCGGAATGGACGAGGTGGAGGAAGATCTCGCGGTTTCCCTTCGGGCCCGGCAGCCCCGAGTCTACGACTCCCGTGACGCTCGCCTGCCAGCCGAGCGCCGCATGGGCTACCTCACGCACCACGCGTCCCCGCACTGCGTCGTCGCGCACGACGCCCCCCTTCCCCACATCGGCGCGCCCCGCCTCGAACTGCGGCTTGACGAGAACGACCGCGTGCCAGCCCGGCGCGCAGAGACGCAGCACCGGCGGCAGCGCGACCCGCACCGAGATGAACGAGACGTCACAGACCGCGAGCTGCGGTGGAAAGGGAAGCTCGGTCAGCGTGCGGGCGTTCGTCCGCTCGAGGACGGCGACGCGCTCGTCGGCGCGAAGGCGCGGGTGAAGCTGGCCGTAACCGACGTCGATCGCAATGACGCGGGACGCGCCGCGCTGGAGGAGGACGTCCGTGAAGCCGCCGGTCGAGGCGCCGACGTCGACGCAGTCGAGGCCGACGGGATCGACGGCGAGCGCGTCGAGACCGTGCGCGAGCTTCTCGCCCCCGCGCGAGACGTACGGCGGCGGCTGGTCGACGGCGAGCGCCGCGCCCTCGTCCACCTGCTGGCCCGGCTTGTCGTAGCCGGGGACAAGACCGGCGAGAACGAACGCCTGCGCCTGCGCCCGCGACTCCGCAAGCCCGCGCTCGACGAGCAGGACGTCCAACCGCTTCTTCACGCGCGCGCGTCGCGGTAGCCGGCTTCACCTCGCAACCACGCGACGTCCGGCTCCCACCCGTCGACGACGTCGCCCAAGCCCTCGCGGCGCGCCAACGGCTCGATCTGATCGAAGAGCTCGTGCTGCGCCTCCGGCTCGCCGGTGAGGACTCGATCGAGGAGGGGTAGCAGGTCGTCGGCAGTCCAGCCCTCGAGCGGATGGTGTCTTAGCTCCCACTCGAGGTACTTGTTGTACGGACGGACGCGATCGCCCAGCGCAAAGATCGTCCGCAGCGCATGAGGGATCGCCTCCACGGCGTCGAGCCGCGTCCCGTAGCGCAGCGAGCGGTACGTCTGGTTGATGTACCCGTCGAGCGCGTCACGCACGACCCCGTTGCGGCTGCCCGGAAGCAACGACTCCAACTCTCCGTTCCTGCTGGACGTTGCGCGGAAGCGCGAGGAGGTTCTCGGCCTGTACGTGTTCGGGTCGCGCGGGCGGGACTTCATGGTCGACGAGCGGTCGGATTGGGACGTCTGACCTCGAGGGTGAGGTCGGTCAAGCTGTGCGCACGGCGAGGCCGTCGACGATCTCGCGCAGCACCGATGTGTCAGCGGCGATTGCGGCCAGTCGCTCCCGCGTCACTTCCGCGGCCTCGTCGGCATAGCGGCGCGCGCCGTCGGCCCCGTGCTCGCGGACGTAGCCGTCCGCGTCGAGGATGTCGTCGACGATCTGGAACAGCAACCCGAGCTCCTCTGCGAACGCGCGCCACGGGCCTTGCTCGGCCTCCGGCAGCTCCGCCGCCCACAGCGCCATCGTCACCGAGGCGTAGAAGAGGCGGCCCGTCTTCAGGCGGTGCACTGCGGCGAGGTCGTAGCCCTCGACCATCGTGTCGAGGTACTGGCCGCCGATCATCCCGAGCGTCGCCTCGGCCAGCTCGCGCGCGACCGCCGATGACTCGTAGCGCGCCGCGAGCCGGAAGGCCTCCGCGTGGAGCGCGTCCCCGGCCAGCACTCCCACGCCTTCGCCGAACTTCTTCCACGTCGATGGGTTGCCGCGCCGCTCGTCGTCGTCGTCCATCGCGGGCAGGTCGTCGTGGACGAGCGAGAACGTGTGGACGAGCTCGATCGCCAGCGCCGCCGGCATGACCTGCTCGACGGGTGCGCCGAGCGCCTCGCCGACCGCGAGCGCAATCACCGGCCGGACGCGCTTGCCGCCGACCTCGAGCGAATACCGGACCGACGTCGCCTGTCCGTGCAGCTCGGGCCAGAGCTCGAGCCGCTCGAGCGCCTCCTCGGCGAGCGCCTTCAGCTCCTCAGGATTGTGCATCGCTCCCACGGTTTTCGCTGGGCGTCGCCGGCGGCGCTTCCTGCACAGCCTCCCGCTGCGCCCGCTCGAGCTCCTCCTCGACGGCCTTCGCGAGCTCCGCGAGCTCACCCAGCAGCTCGACCGCCCGCTCCGGCGAGCCGGGCTCGTCCTGGGAGAGCTGCTCGAGCTCCGCGCGCGCGGCCTCCAGCCGCGCCAGCAGTTCCTCCGCCCTCGTCAACGACTCGTCCGCGCTCAGCTTGCCTCCTCCTCTCGCACGACCCGACCCAGGATGCCGTTCACCAGCCTGGCGGCGTCCTCGGATGCATACCGCTTCGAGAGCGTCACCGCCTCGTCGAGGACGACCTCGACGGGAACCTCGCCCTCGTCGAGCTCCTCGAGCGCGACACGGAGGACGTTCCGCTCGACCGCGCCGAGCCGGTCGGCCGTCCAATCGTCCGACGCCTCGGTGATCCGCGCGTCGAGCTCGTCACTGCGCTCCGAGACCGCCTGCGCGAGCCGCTCCGTATACGCGTCCACCTCGCCCTCGTAGAGCGAGCCAAGCGGGCGGCCGGTGACGTCCCACTGGAAGAGGATGAAGACCGCGGCGCGGCGGGCTTCGCGGCGACTGACCATGTTCACGGGACGAGCTCCACGACGGTGACGTCCACCGCGTCGACCTCGACCTCGAACATGCGCGCGAGCGCGTCCCCAACCTGCTCCTGCACCGAGCGCGCGACGTCCGGCAGGAAGAGCCCGTACGCGACGGCGAGCTCGAGCGCGGCGTGCGCGTGGCCATTCGCGAGCTCGAGGTCCAGCCGCCGCCGTCCCTTGCGCAGCCGCGCTCCCTCGACCGAAGAGACCGCGCCGCCGACGATCTGCGCGACGGCTGCCTCGCTCACACACACCGAGCCGCCAGCCGCCTTCGCAAGGACGCGCGTCACTGCGTGCCCGCCAGCGCAGGCAGCCGCGCGCCCGCCTCCTCGAGGAACGAGGTCGAGTACTCGCCGCTGCGGAACTCGTCGCTGTCGAGGATGTCGAGGAGGACGGCCTTCGTGGTCGGGACGCCGTCGATCTCGAACTCGCGCAACGCCCGCCGGGCGCGCTCGATCGCCAGCCTGCGACTCGCGTCGTGGACAATCAGCTTCGCGATCAGCGAGTCGTAGTAGGGCGGGATCGTCGATCCCTCCTCGACAAACGTGTCGACGCGGACCCCGGGCCCGAGCGACGGCCGGAAGCGCGTCACCTTCCCCGGCGCCGGCGCGAAATCGCGGGACGGATCCTCCGCGTTGATCCGCAACTCGATCGCGTGCCCGGCGCGCGGGCCGGAGCGACCGCCGTGTGCGAGCGCCTCACCCGCGGCGATCCGCACCTGCTCGCGCACGAGGTCGATGGAGGAGACGAGCTCCGTGACCGGGTGCTCCACCTGCAGGCGCGTGTTCATCTCGATGAAAGAGAACGAGCCGTCGGGGCCGACGAGGAACTCGATCGTGCCGGCGTTGCGATAGTCGATGTGCTCGCAGGCGCGCGCGGCGGCGGCCTCCATCTCCTCTCGCAACTCGGCGTCGAGGGCGGGCGACGGTGACTCCTCGATCAGCTTCTGGTGGCGACGCTGGATCGAGCACTCGCGCTCGCCGCACGTGAGGACGTGGCCGTGATCGTCACAGAGCACCTGAATCTCGACGTGGCGCGCCGGCGTGATCACCTTCTCGACGTAGAGCGTCCCGTCGCCGAAAGCGGATAGCGCCTCGGCGGAGGCTCGGTCATAGAGATCGCCGAGGTCGGCCGGATCGTCGACCCGGCGCATGCCACGCCCACCGCCGC
>JBOGZU010000006.1:0-102074 GCA_050697455.1 Gaiellaceae bacterium
CCTCGAGGGCGGCGGCGCCTGTGTCCTCGGAACCGGAAAGGAGCGGATCCGGCTCAGGTCTCATGCCCGTTCTCTCTCTGCCTCTTCAGCTTCCGCCTAGCTCGTGAACTGGTTCATGTGCCAGACGACGTCGAAGGTCGCCTGGAGGCCCTGGACGCTGTTGTCCGCGGCCGGGTCGACGTACAGGATCAGCACGAGGTAGCGGTGCGTGCCCGCATCCATGCCCGTCCCGTTCGGTGACGGATCTCGTGGGCTACCGCCGTCCCACGGCGAGCCCTGCGACGCCGACAGGTCGGTCAGCGCGAGGGCGCCGTTCGTGAACGTCGGGTAGTTCGAGAGTGTGTTCAGCGTGACGCCGTCGCTGCAGCCCGTGCCGCTCGGCGTACCGAACACGCAGGTGCTGACCGGATCCGCGCTCGTCGAGACGCCGGTGGACGAGGCGAACGTGACGTCGGTGTAGTTGCCGGCGCCGCCGACCTCGACCATCTGGAGCTTGAGGTCCGAGCAGAGGTTGCCGCCGCCGCCCGAGAACTGCGGCGAGTACTTGACGGTGTCGCCGCCCGTGAAGCCGCCCGACGGGGTGATCGTCGTCGGGTTCGTGACCGGGATCGTCGTCGCGGTCGGCGAGACGATCGCGGTCGTCGTGAAGATCTGAGTCTGGCTCGTGCCGTTCTCGAGCTCGATCTGCGCTCCGCTGTAGAGCGAGATGCCGAGCGCCGAGGCGAGGTGGATCGAGCTGATCGTGTCGTTCTGAGCGACCGAGGTCTGCAGGCCGCCAGGCGAGATGGTCGTGAAGCCGTTGCTTGCCGCAACCGCTCCGACCGACTCGTAGTCGACCGTGCTGACGCAGCCGGTCTGCGCGAAGCCGTTGCTCGTGTTACCGAGCGAGATGCGCAGTCCGTCGCCGTCGAGCGTGCCCGCGTCCTTCATGTCGAGACCGATCTGCTGGTAGCCGCTCGACGAGACGCCGCTGAACAGGATGTCGCAGGCATCACCGAGGTGAACGCCCGACGTGTTCAGGTTCGAGTTCGAGCTAGACGACTCCGACGTGCACGTGCCGGATGCCGTTTGGTGCAGGTACAGCGTGCCGGTGGCGAAGGTGTTGTTCGTGTTTGCGACTTCGGCGTTGAACGTCGCAAACGTGCCGGCTCCCGACAGGGAGACCGCGATAACACCGACCGCCAACAGCAGCATGAGGTACTGCTTGACGTGTTTCCGTGACATGTTTTCGCTCCTTAGCCGTACGGCGCTTGCGAGAGAGAACTCAACGCAGCAGCGACCGAACCGCTCGCTTTATGGCCGCAGTGCGGGCGGGTTCGTCGGACTCGTGCGTCTTCCTTCTCCTGAGCATCCAAAGGGTGGCTGAAAGTGCCGGGAACGCCACTCCCTCGTAAGGGGGATTTGTGACCGAACCCCCAATGGCGGTAGGCCTTTCTAGACTGCGGCGAATGGCGACTACGGACAAAGGCAAGAAGGTCGAGGGCGGCGCCGACGGTTGGCGCGAGCGCTACGAGGCGACTCCGGAGCGCCAGGGCGAGCTGTTCTCCACGATCTCCGGCGTCGAGAACGAGCCGCTCTACTCGCCCGAGAACGTCGAGATCGACTACGAGGGCGAGCTCGGCTGGCCCGGCGCGTATCCCTTCACGCGCGGCGTCTACCCGTCCATGTACCGCGGCCGGCTCTGGACGATGCGCCAGTTCGCCGGCTTCGGCACGGCGGAGGAGACGAACGCACGCTTCCGCTATCTCCTCGAGCACGGCCAGACGGGGCTGTCGACCGCTTTCGACATGCCGACGCTGATGGGCTACGACTCCGACCACGCGCGCTCGCTCGGCGAGGTCGGGCGCGAGGGCGTGGCGATCGACTCGCTCGCCGACATGGAGACGCTCTTCGACGGGATCCCGCTCGGCGAGGTCTCCACCTCCATGACGATCAACGGGCCGGCCGCGATGCTGCTGGCCTTCTACGCGGGGGTCGGCGAGGAGCAGGGCGTCCCGCTGGAGGAGCTGCGCGGCACCGTCCAGACCGACATCCTCAAGGAGTACATCGCGCAGAAGGAGTGGATCTTCCCGCCCGCGCCGTCGATGCGGCTCGTCGTGGACATGGTCGAATGGTGCGCCGAGCGGCTGCCGCTCATGCATCCGGTCTCGATCTCCGGCTACCACATCCGCGAGGCCGGCTCGAACGCGGCGCAGGAGCTCGCGTTCACTCTCTCCAACGGATTCGCTCTCGTCGAGGCCTGCCTCGAGCGCGGGCTCGACGTCGACTCGTTTGCGCCGCGTCTCTCCTTCTTCTTCAACGCGCACCTCGACTTCTTCGAGGAGATCGCGAAGTACCGGGCAGCGCGGCGGATCTGGGCGACGCAGATGCGGGACAAGTACGGCGCGCGCGATCCGCGCTCGTGGCTGATGCGCTTCCACACCCAGACGGCCGGCGTCTCGCTGACCGCGCAGCAGCCCGAGGTGAACCTGATCCGGACCGCGATCGAGGCTTTGGCGGCCGTGCTCGGTGGCACGCAGTCCCTCCACACGAACTCGTTCGACGAGGCGCTCGCGCTGCCGACCGAGCACGCGGTGCGACTGGCGCTGCGGACGCAGCAGGTGATCGCGCACGAGACCGGCGTCGTCAACACGATCGACCCGCTCGGCGGCTCCTACTACCTCGAGCAGCTGACGAACGAGCTCGAGCGCCAGGCGTACGAGTACTTCTCCCGCATCGACGAGCTCGGCGGCGTCATCGCCGCGATCGAGCAGAACTTCCAGCAGCGGGAGATTGCCGAGGCGAGCTATCGCTACCAGGCCGAGGTCGAGCGCGGCGAGCGCGTCGTCGTCGGGGTCAACCGCTACACGCAGGAGGACGAGCAGCCGATCGAGATCCTCCGCATCGACCCGGCGCTCGAGCAGAAGCAGATCGAGCGCGTGCAGGCGGTGCGGGCACGGCGTGACTCGGCGGCGGCGGAGGCAGCGATCGCGAAGCTGAAGGAGGACGCCTCGGTCGAGGGCCGCAACCTGATGGAACCGATCTTGGCCGCCTCCCGCGCCTACGTGACGATGGGCGAGATGTGCGACGCGCTGCGCGAGGTCTGGGGCACCTGGCGCGAGACCCCGGTCTTCTAGGAAGCGCGGGCGTTCCCGCGTAGCGAAGCGAGCGCCTCGAGCGCCGACTCGAGCGCCGACCGCCGCCCGTGTTTCTCCGGCGCGACCTCGGCCTCGAGCTGCTCGAGGTACGCCTGCGACTCGGCGCGCTCTGTCCGCAGCTCCTCGACCGCCGCGAAGAGGAGCCGCCGCTCCTCGAGCGCCCGCTCGAGCGCCTGCTCGGCGGAGCTCGCCCGCTCGCCGAGCTGCTGCCGCTGCTGCTCGAGCTCCTCGACGAGGTCGGCGAGCCCGCTTACGAGCCGGTCGACCGCCTCGCGCGAGTAGCCGCGGAACGCGCGCGGCAGCTCGAGCGCGCGCAGCTCGTCGGGGTCGAAAGGCATCAGTCCGCGTGGCCGAGAGCCCGGTCGAGCTCGGCGAGAAGCTCGTCGACCCGCCCGCGCCGCTCGTCCAGTCGCCGCCGCTGCTCGTGCAGACGGTGCGTCGGCGCCGGCGTCTTCGCCGCGGCGTCGGGAGCGACCGCGCCGCGCAGCTCGCTCGCCGCGTCGCGCAGCTCGACCGTCGTCGCAGCCAGTCCCTGCATGACGGCGGTGTGGCTGCGAAGGTGCTCGCCGTACTCGGCGATCGCCCCGACGAGCTCCTCCATCCTCTTGTCGGCCGCGGGGTCGTGGCGATGGTCGGCGCCCGCGATCGCCTCGCGCAGGATCTGCGTCTCTTCGAGCACTGCCTGCATCGTCACGGCGGTGCCCTCGACGACGATCCGGCGGTCCTCGACGACGCCGAGCCCGAAATAGAGCAGCGCGAGCAGAGCCGCCACGCCGAGGAAGATCTCTCCCTGCCGGCTGCGGAAGAAGAGGAGCGGATAGCCGACGCCGGGAACGGCGAATCGAAGCTCGCCGATGACGTCGTTCGCGTGCGTGACGAAGACGTCCGGCCCGGAGTTCGCATCGCCCTTCGTCGTGAAGACGATGCCCTGCGCGTCATGCCCGACGGAGACGATGCGGTGGACGATGTGCGCCGGCAGGTGGTACTTGCTCCGGTCGGAGGCCGGGACGTTCACCGCGACGATGTCTCCCTTGTGCAGCGTCCTCGGGTCGACGCTCTTGAGGAAGACGAGCTCGCCCGCCTGCAGCGTCGGCCGCATCGAGACGCCGTCCACCGGGACGACGGGCGGGTTGACCTGGCCGATCGTCGCCGCCGCGATGTACGCGAGGACGAGCACGAGGATCGCGCCCGGCAGGGCGTACCAGAGGAGGGCGGACATGATCCGGCCGAGCTTCGACCGGTGCGTGCCGATACCCCCGCCAGCCTCCTCGCCGGTGTGGGACGGTGCCGCTGCCGTCATGGCTCTTAGTCTAGGACTGGGTTCGGTCGGCCTGGACGAAGAAGTCGAGTGAGCCGTTCGCAGGCTGCTGGCCGTGAGGCGAGTGGTTGTTCGGATTCAGGACCGAGGCGACGACGTAGAGAGCGTGCTGATCGTTCACCGGCGTGCCGCTCGTGTTGTCGACGGTCGTGCCAGCCGGATCGCACCAGGCGCTCTGCGCTGCGCTATCCGTCGGGCAGCTGCCGGACGGCGACCCGGCCGAGTCGCTCGGAAGCAGGTAGCCGGAGAGCGTGCTCTGGCTGAGCATGATCGTGTCGGTGTCGGAGTTGAAGCTGAACGACCCGGCGCTCGCCGGGTCGAGCGCAACGCACACGGCGCCGGCGGTCGTCGTCGAGTCCAGCACCTTGAGCGTGTTCGCCGAAGTGCAGCTGCCGCCCGCGCTCGTGACCGAGACGGGGTGGTAGAGGCCGATCGAGATCTGATCCTGGCCGTGGAGGAAGGCGCCTGCCTCTGCGCCGTTCGTCCAGGTCACGTGGACGCGGAGCTGATTCTCGTAACCGTTCGCGACGAGGAGCTTCGTCACCGGAAGGCCGTCGTCGACCTGGGCGTTGCCGCGCGACTGGGTGATCGAGCCGCTCAGGCCGGTGGAGTCGATCGTCGCAACCACGCCGCCGGTAGCGCCCGCCGGCGGGGTGATCGTCGGCCCGCCGGTTCCGCTCGTAGCGAGCCACGCGCCCGTCGAACCGGCGAGCGCGATCGCGAGGGCCGCGAGAAGGATCGCGCGATGCCGGCGCCGCCGGGCGGCGTTGCTCACGAGGCTTCCGGCGCCGACTTCCATGCCGCCTACGCGGTCGGGTTCGCGGTGACGAAGAACGCGGGAGAGAGGTTGCCGCCGCTCGCGGTCGTCGAGATGCAGTAGTAGCTCCCGCCGCCACCGGTGGTTTGCTGCGTCGCGCTGTCCATCGTCAGGTCGTAGTAGTAGCCCGCCGGCAGCGCGAACGTGATCACGCCGCTCGTGTCCGTGAGGAAAGAGGAGAACGACGTGCCCGTCGGGACGATGCTCGAGTCCTGCGTCCACGTGGAGGCGAGGGCGGGGTTGGAGCTGCCGGTCGACTTGAAGACGTCGATCGGGAAGGCGAAGGAGCTGTAGTCGTCGGACAGAGCGGCGAGGTTCGTGATGTAGAGGCTCACGATGACGTTGCCCGTGGCCTGCGTCGCGTCGACCACCGCGATGTCGCCGGCCTGGGTGACGTTGCCCGCCGTGCTGGCCGTCGGCGACCAGCTCGGGAGCTGGCCCGAGGCGAGGGTGCTCGTGGTCGCCTTGTCGCTCGAGTCGCAGGCGGGGGAGCCGGCCGACGAGTCGCAGGTGCCGCTGCCGACGACGGTGGCCGGGCCGCTCGCGTACTCCGTCGTGTTGAGAGGCTTCGTGCCGTTGCCGACCGGGAGCTTGAAGCTCGAGCCGGACGCGGGCCAGACGAGGTTCGAGCCGCTCGCGGCCTGGACGCTCAGGGTTGTCGAGCCGCTCTGGTCGAGGAAGGAGACGCCCATCATCACGCCGACCGACGCGAGCGCGGCGACGGCGACGACGAGGAAGCGCCGCTTGCGGCTGCGGCTGCGCGCGAGCGCGTGCGTAGGCGCCGCGGCGCGGGCTGATTCGATTGCCGATGTGCTCGTCCGGATCATCGTCTGCGTCTCCTGGGCGGTCGTTCGACGGTCGCGGTGGAGGTCCTTCTCTCTGCGATCCTGGTTTTTTACGACGTGGCCTTATCTATATCCGATCCTTTTGCCATTTTCGACGGAGTTTTCGAATCCGCCACCCCCGTTCGGGTGATTCGGTCGTGGGATACGCTCTGCCGCGATGGCAGGGAAGATTCGCGTCGTCGTCGCAAAGCCGGGCCTCGACGGGCACGACCGTGGCGCCAAGATCATCGCCCGCGCGCTTCGTGACGCGGGCATGGAGGTCATCTACACGGGCCTGCACCAGACGCCCGAGCAGATCGTCGAGACCGCGATCCAGGAGGACGCGGACGCGGTCGGCATCTCGATTCTCTCCGGCGCGCACATGACGCTCGTGCCGCGGATCATCGAGCTGCTGCGCGAGGAAGGCGCGGACGACGTCGTCGTCACGGTCGGCGGGACGATCCCGGACGACGATGCGGAGGAGCTGCGGAAGCTCGGCGTCACCGGCGTCTTCGGGCCGGGCGCAACGACTGGCGAGATCGTCGACTTCATCCGCGGCGCCGTTCCGGCGTGAGCGTCCTCGTCGAAAGCGACGGCGGCGTTGCCGTCGTCACGATCGACCGGCAGGACGCGCTCAACGCGCTCAACGTCGAGACCCTCACCGAGCTGCGCGACCGGCTCCGCGAGCTCGCCGACGACGCCGCTGCGCGCGCCGTCGTCCTCACCGGCGCGGGGGAGAAGGCGTTCGTTGCCGGCGCCGACATCAAGTACATGGGCGGTCTCGGCGCGGACGAGGCGAAGGGCTGGGGTGCGCTCGGCCACGAGGCGGCGCGGCTGCTCGAGGAGATGCCGAAGCCTACGATCGCGGCGATCAACGGCTTCGCCCTCGGTGGCGGCTGTGAGCTCGCGCTCGGCTGCGACCTCCGCTTCGCGTCGAGCCGCGCCCGGCTCGGCCAGCCCGAGATCGACCTCGGCATCGTCCCCGGCTGGGGCGGCACCCAGCGGCTCGCTCGCGTCTGCGGTCTTGGCGTCGCGAAGGACCTGATCCTCACCGGTCGCATGGTCGACACCGAGGAGGCGTTGCGGATCGGGCTCGTCAATGCGATCGCCGATCCCGTTCTCGACCACGCGCTCGAGGTCGCCGGCCGGCTCGCGGCGAAGAGCCCGGGGGCCTTGCGCGTGGCGAAGCTGCTGCTCAACCTCTCGCCCGGCGCGCTCGAGCGCGAGGCGGAGGAGTTCGGCGACCTCTTCGCGAGCGAGGACGCGAAGGAGGGCCTCGCCGCCTTCGCCGAGAAGCGCCCGCCGCACTTCACCGGACGGTAAGAGCCTCGTAAAGCGCGCGAGGAGTCTTCGCGCGCGGCGCGTAGGTCCCCGCTCGGATGCGCGTCCGTCTCGTCATCGCATTGCTCGTCGCCGCCGCCTGGCTCGCTCCGGCTGCGCTCGCGTCGGCCGCGAACCCGCAGACCGCGGGCCTCCAGGTCGCCCTGCGCGCGCAAGGCCTCTATCGCGGCCCGATCGACGCGATCGCCGGCCCGAAGACGGTCGCGGCGGTCCGCGCCTTCCAGCGGATCCACCACCTCCCGGTGACGGGGCTCGCCGACGCGCGCACCCGCCGGCAGCTCGGCCCGCTCGGCCGCCCGCTCTTCGGCAACCGCACGCTACGGCGCGGCGACTTCGGCTGGGACGTGGCCGTCCTCCAGTTCGTCCTCGTGCGGCAGGGGATCGACGTGCCCGTGAACGCGTACTTCGACGGGCCGACGAGGCACGGCGTGCGCCGGCTGCAGCGGCGGCTGCACCTCCGTCCCGATGGCGTCGTCGGAGCGCACACGCTGACCGCGATCGTGCGGCGGGAGCCCGTGCCGGTCGCGCGGACCCACCTCGTCGCCCGTCGCTCGCACACCCGCCACCGCCTGCGCGTCCATGTCGTCCGCCGCGGCGAAACGCTCTCCGGGCTGGCGCGGCGCTACCACACGACCCTCGCGAAACTCGCGCGCCTCAACCATCTCGACCCTCGCCACTACCTCCTGATCGGGACGAAGCTCCGGATCCCGGCGGCGGGTCACCGGGTCGAGATCGTCCGCACCGCCGAGCGCACCGGCAGCATCACGCCCGTCCGCAACCTCCTCGACCATTGGGCGGCGCACTACGGCGTCAACCGGCACCTCGTCCGCGCGCTGGCGTGGATGGAGTCGGGCTACAACAACTCGCTCGTCTCGCCGGCGGGAGCGCACGGGATCATGCAGCTCCTGCCGACGACATGGAGCTACGTCGAGACCGTGCTCATCCACCGCCGCATCCGTCACGACGCCGCCGGGAACATCCGCCTCGGCGTCGCGCTCATCCATCACCTCCTGCATGTCTTCCACGGCAACGAGAGGCTCGCGCTCGCGGCGTGGTACCAGGGCGAAGGCGCGGTTCGGCAGCACGGCGTCTACAAGGTCAGCCGGCCCTTCGTCGCGGATGTGATCGCGCTCTCGCACAGGATGTGAGCCAAGCGCTCCGGCCGGGCACTAAAGTCTCCGGCCGATGAAGATCGCAGTCTGCGTCAAGCACGTGCCCGAGGGAACGAGCCGGATCGACGCCGGTACGAAGCGCCTCGACCGTTCCGGCGAGGGCGCGCTCAACCACTTCGACGCCAACGCGGTCGAGGAGGCACTGCGGCTCAAGGGCGACTCCGACAGCGAGGTCGTCGCCGTCTCGCTCGGCCCGCAGAAGGCGCTCGACTCGCTCCGCAAGGCGCTCGCGATGGGCGCCGACCGCGCGGTGCTCGTCTCCGACGATGCGGCGGCCGGCTCCGATCTCGTCGCGACGAGCCGTCTGCTCGCCGCAGCGCTGGCGAAGGAGGAGCCCGACCTCGTCCTCTTCGGCCAGCAAGCCTCCGATGCCGACGGCGCCGTCCTCTGGGCCGCCGTGGCGGAGCGCCTCGGTCGTCCGGTCGTCTCGCAGGCGGCCGAGCTGACGGTCGACGGCGGCGCGGTCCGCGTCAAGCGCCAGACGGAGTTCGGCTACGACACGCTCGAGGCGCCTCTGCCCGCGGTTGTGGCCGTCAGCGACGCGATCAACGAGCCGCGCTACCCGTCGCTGAAGGGGATCATGGGCGCGAAGAAGAAGCCGCAGGAGGTTCTCTCCCTCTCCGAGCTCGGTGTCGATGCGGGCGACGCGGGCGAGGCCGGCTCGCGCACGACGGTGCTCGCGCTCGGCAGCCCGCCGGCGCGCGGCGACGCGCAGAAGATCGAGGACGACGGCAACGCCGCACAGGCGATCGTCGACTTCCTCGCCGAGAAGAGGCTCATCTAGTGGCGACGCTCGTCTTCCTCGAGCACCACGGCGACGAGCTGCAGAAGGGCGCGCTCGGCGTCCTCGCCAAGGCGGCTTCGCTGATGTCAAAAGGGGGCGACGTCGACGCGGTCATCACGGGGAAGGGCGCCAAGGGGCTCGCCGCGCAGGCCGGGAAGTACGGCGCCGCGAAGGTCTGGGCCTGCGAGGACGCGGAGGTCGCCGAGCCTCTCCCGCAGCCGCGCGTCGACGTGATCGCCAAGGTCGTCGAGGACGGCGGCTACGACACCGTTCTCTTTGCGAACTCCGTCCTCGCCGCCGACGTTGCGGCCGGGCTGGCCGCGCGCCTCGACGCCGGTCTCAACTGGGACCTCGCCGACATCGAGCTGCAAGGAGACGAGCTCGTCGGCAAGCGTCCGGCACTGCAGGACACCGTCTACGCAGACGTCGGCTGGACGAGCACGCCGCGCCTGGCGCTGTTTCGCGCCGGCTCCTTCGACGCCGCCGAGACCGGCGGCGCGGAGCCCGAGGTCGCGGACGTCTCCGCGTCGTACGCCGAGCACTCCACGTCCGTCAAGCTCGTCGGCCAGGACGCGGCGGAATCGAGCGGCCCGTCGATCGAGGATTCGGACGTGATCGTCGCCGGCGGCCGCGGTCTCGGCGCGCCCGAGAACTTCACGCTTGCCGAGGAGCTCGCGAAGGCTCTCGGCGGCGCCGTCGGTGCGACGCGCGCGGTCGTGGACGCCGGCTGGTATCCGTATGCCGCCCAGATCGGCCAGACCGGCAAGACCGTCTCGCCGAAGCTCTACGTGGCGCTCGGCATCTCGGGCGCCATCCAGCACAAGGTCGGCATGCAGAGCTCGGGGACGATCGTCGCCATCAACAAGGACGCCAACGCGCCGATCTTCGAGTTCAGCGATCTCGGCGTCGTCGGCGACGTCCACGAGATCGTCCCGAAGCTGACCGAGCTCATCAGCGCACGCAAGTCGTGAGCCGCGCCTCCGACTTCCCGCCGCCGTTCGACTCGGCGGAGTTCGTCGCGGAGCCGAGCGACCCGGCGGACGAGCGCATCGAGGTCGGCGTTCTCATCGTCGGCGCCGGCCCCGCCGGGCTGGCTTGCGCGATTCGCCTCGGCCAGCTGCTCGAGGAGAACCCCGACGTCGCGGAGCGGCTCGGCGAGGTGCCGGTGGCGCTGCTCGACAAAGGGAAGCAGCCCGGATCGCACCTGCTTTCCGGCGCTGTCGTCGACCCGCGCGGGCTGCGCCGTCTCTTCGGCGACAAGCTGCGGATGGAGGAGCTCCCGTCGTTCGGCGAGGTGCCCGGCGAGGCCGTCTATCTCCTGACGAAGCGCGCCGCGCTGCGCATCCCGCCGCCGCCGCCGATGCGCAACCACGGCAACTGGATCTTCTCCCTGTCGCAGCTCGGCCGCTTCCTGGCCGAGAAAGCAGAGCAGGGCGGCGCGATGATCCTCCCGGAAACCGCGGCGCAGAAGCTGCTCGTCCAGCACGGCCGCATCTTCGGCGCCCGCACCGGTGACAAGGGCCGCGGCCGCGAGGGCGAGGAGCTGCCGAACTTCGAGCCCGGCTCCGATCTCGTGGCGAAGGTGACGGTGCTCGCCGAGGGGACGCAGGGCCACCTGACCGGCGTGGCGCTCGACCGCTTCGATCTGCGCGGCGACGAGCCGCAGGTCTGGGAGCTCGGCGTCAAAGAGGTCTGGAAGGTCGCGAAGCCGCTCAAGTCCATCGTCCACACGATGGGCTGGCCGCTGCGGCTCGGCGCCCGCTACCGCGAGTTCGGCGGCTCCTTCATCTACCCGATGGGCGACGACATGGTCACGATCGGGCTCGTCGTTGGGCTCGACTACCGCGACTCCGAGCTGTCCGTCCACGACCTCCTGCAAGAGCTGAAGACGCACCCGAAGATCGCGAAGATCCTCGAGGGCGGCGAGCGCCTGCAGTGGGGCGCGAAGACGATCCCGAGCGGCGGCTTCCACTCGCTGCCGCGCAAGCTCCACGCGCCCGGCCTGCTGCTTTGCGGCGACGGCGCCGGCATGGTCAACATCCCGCGCCTCAAGGGCGTCCACTACGCGATCGAGTCGGGACGGCTCGCGGCGGAGGCCGCTTTCCGCGCGCTGCAGCGCGGCGAGACGCCGGCGAGCGCGCTCTCGTCCTACGACGACGCGGTGCGCGAGAGCTTCATCTGGGACGACCTCAAAGAGGTGCGGGACATGCGCCAGGTGTTCGGTCGCGGCTTCTTCATCGGCGGGGCGCTCGCGAGCGCGATGACGATCTCGAAGGGGCGCGTCGAGCTCGGGAAGATGCGCGCGGAGCCCGACGCCGAGCAGCCGCTGCTCTCGACGGACCGCGCCGCGAGCTACCCGGCGCCGGACGGCAAGCTCACCTTCGACAAGCTCTCCTCCGTCTTCGCCTCCGGCAACAAGACCCGCGACGACCAGCCGAACCACATCCGCATCGAGCGCCACGTTCCCGCCGACGTCGCGCAGATGTGGGCGCGGCTCTGCCCGGCGCAGGTCTACGAGGTCGGAGCGGAGGACGGCGACGGCACCGTCACGGTCGAGGTCGCGCCGTCGAACTGCGTTCAGTGCGGCGCGATCACGGCGAAGGGTGGGCGCCTCACGCCGCCCGAGGGCGGCTCCGGCCCCGAGTACACCGTGACCTGATTTACCGCGGATTTACCTCGACCGCCGCCGGATCGCGCAGAATCAGGACATGCGCAATCGGCGCTTCCTTCTCCTCGCCGCGGTTCTCGTGGCGCTCAACGCGGCGCTCTGGCTGGCGCCGGCGGGCCTTGCCCTGCGGCAGGTCCTCGTGCAGCAGCTGTTCGGGAAGAACCTCATGCGGGCCGAGGTGAAGCTCAAGAATGGACAGGACTGGCGTGTCGACCGCGGCGTCGTCACTCAGGTCAACTCCTCGCAGCTGACGCTGACGGAGGCGGACGGCCATATCCAGACGATCGGGATCTCGAGCGGGACAAACGTGATCGGAGCGTCCGGCTCAGTGCCCCAGTCGGCGGTCACGCGCGGCTGGCGCGTCCTCGTCACGTGGCCTGCAGCCTCAGGTAACGCCGACCTGATCAAGCTCGAGAAGCGCGTCAAGGTGGGCGGCGGCAATCGGGGTTCGGGCGGCCGCCACTCACACAGGTAGCTCGCCGCTTATCCTGAAGAGGTGAGCGCGAGCACGACCGGCGGCGTTCTCCTGCTCGTCGAAGACGACGATGCGATCGGGCGCCTCGTCAAGCAGTACCTCGAGCAGCAGGACGGCTGGCGCGTCGTCTGGCTGCGCTCGGGCGAGGAAGCGCTCGCCGAGTTGCGCCGTCATCCTGTTCGGCTCGTCGTCCTCGACATCGGCCTCCCCGGCGTCGACGGCTTCGAGGTGTGCCGCCGGATCCGTGCCGGCTCGAAGGTGCCGATCGTGATGCTCACGGCGCGCGACGAGGAGCCCGACCGCGTCGCCGGCCTCGAGCTCGGCGCCGACGACTACGTCTCGAAGCCGTTCTCGCCCCGCGAGCTCTCCGCCCGGATCAAGGCGATCCTGCGCCGCGCCGAGCGGACGTCGGAGGACGAAGTGCTCTCCGCGCGCGAGATCGTGCTGCGGCGCGACTCCCGCGAGGTGACGAACGGCGGGGCGGTCGTCGAGCTGACGAGCAAGGAGTTCGATCTCCTCGCCTGCTTCCTCGAGCATCCCGGGATCGTCCTGTCGCGTGAGCGCCTCCTCGACCTCGTCTGGGGCATGACGTATCCCGGCGGCACGCGCACGGTCGACGTCCACGTCGCGCAGCTGCGGCGCAAGCTCGGTGACGCGGAGGGGATCCGCACCGTGCGCGGCGCCGGCTACAAGCTCATCGCGGCGACCTGATGCGCGGCGGCCTCCGCTCGAGGCTCTTCCAGGCGATCGGGATCGTCGTCCTCATCTGCGTCGCGCTGACGATCGGCCTTGGCCTCGTCCTGACGCGGCGCGCCGTGGAGAAGGCGACGCTGCAGGATGTCGCGCACCAGGCCGACCTGCTCGCCGCCATCCAGAGCAAGTCGGTCGGGCAGGTGCGGATCCCGAAGCCGTTGACCCTCCAGCACGAGCGAATCGTGCGGAGCGCGTCGATCGTGCCCGCTTCGGCCCGTCACAAGCTCGAGCGAGGCGAAGCGGTAGAGGGGACGCTCACCTACAACGGCGACTACTACTACGCGGCGCGCTACGTGAACCCCGGCTACCTCGTGCTGCTCCGGCCGCGGAGCGCCGCGAACTCGCTCCTGTCCTCGTACGTCTGGGGATTGCTCATCGCAGCTGCCGCGGGCGGGTTGCTCGCAGCAGTCGCGGCCTTCCTGCTCGCGCGTCGCATCTCGCGTCCGGTCGACCGGATCGCCGCGGCGGCGCGCAGCCTCACACGCGGCACCCAGCCCGAGCCCGTCCCGGTCGAAGGCGCCTCGGAGATCGCCACCCTCGCCGTCGCCTTCAACGCGCTCGTCGACCAGTTGCGGCGGGCGCAGGAAGCCGAGCGGAACTTTCTCCTTTCGGTCAGCCACGAGCTGAAGACGCCGCTCACCGCGATCCGCGGCTATGCCGAGGCGGTCGAGGACGGCGCCGTCGATCCGCGCGAGGCGGCGGCCATCGTGACCGCCGAGGCGCGCAGGCTGGAACGCCTCGTCCGCGACCTCCTCGACCTCGCGCGAATGAACCGCACCGACTTCAGCGTCCACAACGCCGAGATCGACCTCGCCGAAGTCGTCGAGGACGCCGTTCGCCGCTACCAGAAGCAGGCGGCGGCCTTCGGCGTCTCGATCACTGCGGTGACCGACGGCCGTGCACCGGCCGACGCCGACGCCGACCGCGTTCTCCAGGTTGTCTCCAACCTCGTCGAGAACGCGCTGCGGCTGACCCCTCCCGGCGGCGAGGTGCGCGTCGTCGCGACGCCCGGCGCCCTGCGGGTGGAGGACACGGGCCCGGGCCTGCCGGAAGCCGATCGCGAGCGCGCCTTCGAGCGCTTCTACCTGCACGAGCGCTACGGCCGCGAGCGGCCCGTCGGCACGGGGCTCGGGCTGGCGATCGTCAAGGAGCTGACGCTCGCGATGGGCGGCAGCGTCGAGGTCGAGAGCCGTCCCGGCGAGCTGACCGTCTTCACCGTGCGACTGCGCGCGCCGGTCGTGGCGCGCCAAGAGCTACTCGCTCAGTAACCGGTCTCGCGCGTGGAGCTGCATCGCAATGAAATCGAGCGGGCGCGCGAGCGGCTCGGCGATCGTGTCCACCGCACGCCGGCGCTGCGCTCGACGGCGGCCGGCGGCGTCTGGCTCAAGGCGGAGCTCTTCCAGAAGACCGGCTCCTTCAAGGCGCGCGGCGCGCTCAACCGGCTCGCGGCGCTGAGCGATGAGGAGAGGCGGCGCGGCGTCGTCACCTGGTCGGCCGGGAACCACGCGCAGGCGGTGGCCTGGGCCGCCGCCGAGGAGGGCGTCGACTGCCTCGTCGAGATGTGGGAGACCGCGAGCCCGTTCAAGGTCGAGGCGACCCGCGGCTACGGCGCGACCGTCGACACGTCCTCGCCCGATCCCGCCGCTGCCTACGAGCGCACGCTCGAGATCGTGGCGCAGGAGGAACGTGTCTTCGTCCATCCGCACAGCGATCCGCTCGTCGTCGCGGGCCACGGCACGCTCGCGCTCGAGCTGCTCGAGGACGTGCCGGAGCTGGAGACGGTCGTGGTCGGCGTCGGGGGTGGCGGGCTCGTCTCCGGCATCGTCAGCGCGCTCGACGGCCGCGCGCGCGTCGTCGCGGTCGAGCCGGAGAACTCGCCGGCCCTCAGCGCAGGTCTTGCGGCGGGAGAGAGCGTCCCCGTCGGCACGGACACGATCGCCGATGGCCTCGCGCCTCCCTTCGCCGGTGCGCTGCCGCTCGAGATCTGCGCCGGCCGCATCGAGAGCGTCCTCGTCACCGAAGACGAGATCGCGGCGGGGATGCGTTTTCTCTATGCGCGCGCCAAGCTCGCGTGCGAGCCGGCGGGGGCCGCGGCGCTCGGAGCCATCCTCGCGGGCAAGGTGGAAGCCGGTCCCGGCGTCGCCGTGATCGTCTCCGGCGGCAACGTGGAAGCCCGCATGGCCGCTGCTATCTTGGGAGAAGCATGAAGGCCGGTATTCATCCCGAGTACGTCGTCGCCACCGTGACCTGCTCGTGCGGGAACACCTTCCAGACGCGCTCCACGAAGGCTGAGCTACACGTCGAGATCTGCTCGCAGTGCCACCCGTTCTACACGGGCAAGCAGAAGCTCGTCGACACGGGCGGCAGGGTGGAGCGGTTCCAGCGCCGGCTCGAGCGCGCCGATCGCGCCAAGCGCGCGAGCTAGCTTCACCGCCGTGTCGAGCGTCGGAGGTCAGGCGGTCCTCGAGGGCGTAATGATGCGCAGCCCCGGCAACTGGGCCGTCGCCGTCCGCACGCCGTCCGGCGACATCGCGCAGGTCTCCCGCCCGATCTCCTCGCCGATGGCGAGGCATTTCGTCTTCCGGCTCCCGATCGTGCGCGGCGTGATCGCCTTGGGCGAGTCGCTCGCGATCGGCTTCCGCGCCCTCGCAATCTCGACCCAGTACGCCGCTCAGGTGGAAGGGGAGGACGGCGAGGTCGAGACGGAGCTCTCACGGGGCGCGCTGATCTTCGCCTTCGCCGTCGCGATCGGCTTCGCGGTGATGGTCTTCAAGGTCGGCCCGGCGCTGATCACCGACGCGCTGCCGATCTCGAGCGGCGGCTGGTTCGTGATCGTCGAGGGGCTGATCCGGGTGACGATGTTCATCGCCTACCTCGCGCTCATCTCCCTGCTGCCGGATCTTCGTCGCGTCTTCCAGTACCACGCCGCCGAGCACAAGGCGATCAACGCCTACGAGGCCGGCGAGCCGCTCGAGCCGGAGATCGTGCAGCGCTACTCCCTCATCCACCCGCGCTGCGGCACGGCGTTCCTGCTCTGGGTCATGGTGATCGCCGTCTTCGTCTTCGCCTTCTTCGGGAGGCCCGCCTGGTACTGGCTGATCGCGACGCGGATTCTGCTGCTGCCGCTGATCGCAGGGCTCGCGTACGAGCTCATCCGCTTCGCCGGCAAGCACACCCGCAACCGCTTGCTGATGACGCTGCTGGCGCCGGGGCTCTGGCTGCAGCGGCTCACGACGCGGGAACCGACGCTCGATCAACTCGAGGTCTCGATCCGCGCGTTGCGCGACGTACTCGATCTCGAGGCCGTTGGTGCCGCCGACGCCCAGCGCGTCGAAGTCATGGCCTAGAGCAGTCGCCCTTGACTCCGGGCGCCTTGTGGTGTTTGTTACGCGCGGCGGCCTCTGAGGGTCGAGAGGGACAAGAGGAGGGCGGCCGGTCCAGCTCGTGCGCCTCGTCGTCGCCCCGCCGTCCACTCTCGTGGGCTTGTCGAGCCTGACGGTGAGCGGTGGCTCGGTTGTGCGGGGCTCGGTTGCCGGTGACGGCATCGTGACGGTCTCGGGCCAGTCCGAAGTCGACGGAATCGTGACGGTCGCGGCGCAACACGATCTCTCGGTGACCGGGAAGAGCACCGTCGGCGGAACGGTGATCGGAACGACGCCCCCGCCGCCGAACTGCTCGGGCAGCCTCACCGTGAGTGGACACAAGACGGTGACCGTGTCTGGAGCTGTTTGCTACGCGACGGTGACGGTCAGCGGCGGCTCGACGTTGAAGCTGGCCGCCGGGGCGACGCTCTACGCGAACACCGTCGCCGTGTCGGGCAATTCTCTGGTCGAGCCCGCCTGAGCCATAGAAGCTGAGAGCGGTGCCCCGAGACGGTCACCCGGGGCACCGCTCGGCTCGGCCCGCATACGCTCCGGGGACACGCGAGCGAGCTGGGAGGAAGCGATGGCGACAGACAGACGCGCCGAAGTGGTCTGGGAGGGGAGCCTGCTGGATGGCTCCGGGACGATCGTCTCGACGACGAGTGGTGCGATCGGCGAGCAGGCGGTCAGCTGGCCGAACCGCGCGGAGGACTCGCCGTCGTCCACGAGCCCGGAGGAGTTGATCGCGGCCGCGCACGCCGCGTGCTTCTCCATGGCGCTCTCCAGTGGCCTCGCCAAAGCGGGCACTCCGCCCGAGGAGCTGCGCACGTCGGCGACGGTCACGTTCCAGCCGGGTGAAGGCATCACGCGGATCGCGCTGGCAGTCGAGGGTCGCGCTCCCGGCCTCGACGAGGACGGCTTCGTCGCCGCCGCGCAGGCCGCGAAGGAGAACTGCCCGGTCTCGAAGGCGCTCGCCGGCGTGCCGGAGATCTCGTTGGAGGCGCGGCTAACGTAACCGTCGCCATGGCGGCGGACTTCGACAATCTCGTTGCGGATCTCGAGCGCTCCTACGAGGAGCTGCAGAGCCGCTTGGCCGATCCGGCGGTCTACAACGACCACCGCGAGGCGGCGGACGTCGGCCGGCGCCTCAAGGAGCTCGAGCAGCCGTACAAGCTCGCGCAAGCCTGGAAGTCCGCCAGCGACGACCTCGCCGCGGCGCGCGAGGACAGCGACCTGCGGGAGCTCGTCCCCGAGCTCGAGCAGCGTATCGCGGGCCTCGAGGAGGAACTGCGCGTCGCGCTCGTCCCGACCGATCCCGCCGACCGCAAGGACGTAATCGTCGAGGTCCGCCAGGGCGTCGGCGGCGACGAGGCGGCGCACTGGGCGGGCGACGTCTACCGGATGCTCGCGCGCTACGCCGAGCGGCGCGGCTACAAGGTCGAAGAGCTCGAGGCGAGCCCGAACGACGGCGGCGGCTACAAGGAGGTCACCTTCGCGGTCAAGGGCGACGGCGCCTACTCCGTGTTCAAGTGGGAGGGCGGCACGCACCGCGTCCAGCGCGTCCCCGAGACCGAGAGCCAGGGGCGGATCCACACCTCCACTGCGACGGTCGCGGTGATGCCGGAGGCGGAGGAAGTGGAGATCGAGATCGACCAGAACGACCTCAAGATCGACGTCTACCGCTCGACCGGGCCGGGCGGCCAGTCGGTGAACACGACCGACTCGGCGGTGCGGATCACGCACCTCCCGACCGGCGTCGTGGTCTCGATGCAGGACGAGAAGTCGCAGCTGCAGAACCGTGAGAAGGCGATGCGCGTCCTGCGCGCGCGCCTCTACGAGCGGGAACGCGAGCGGCAGCGCGCCGAGCTCGACGCCGAGCGGCGCTCGCAGATCGGCGGCGGCGAGCGGGCGGAGAAGATCCGCACCTACAACTTCCCCGAGAACCGGCTCACCGACCACCGCGTCAAGCTGACCGTCCATCAGCTCGACCGGATCCTCCAGGGCGAGCTCGACGAGTTCACCGACGCGCTGACGACCGACGACCAGCGCCGCGCGCTCGGGGAATGACCGTGAGAGAAGCTCTGGCCGAGGCGGAGCAGAGGCTCGCCGCGGCGGGCGTCGAGTCGCCGCGCGTCGACGCCGAGTGGCTCGTCGCCCATCTCCTCGGCACGACCCGCTCGGGCCTGGCGGCATGCTCCGGGGAAGTTGAGGGACTGGAGCCGCTGCTCGCTCGGCGCGAGGCGCGCGAGCCGCTCGCGTACGTCCTCGGCGAGTGGGGGTTCCGGCGGCTGACGTTGAGGACGGACGCGCGTGCGCTTGTGCCGCGGCCCGAGACGGAGACGCTCGTCGAGCGCGCCCTCGCGCTCGTAGCGGAGGTCGAGCAGCCGCGGATCCTCGACGTGGGCGTCGGCTCCGGCGCGATCGCGTTGGCGCTGAAGGACGAGCGCCCTGACGGTCGCGTCACGGGAGTCGACATCTCGGCGGACGCGCTCTCCCTGGCGCGCGAGAACGCCGACCGGCTCGGGCTCGAGGTCGAGCTGCGGCCCGGGGACGGCGCTGTCGCAGCGGCGGAGGGCTGGGATCTCGTCGTCGCCAATCCGCCGTACCTCGAGGACCTCGACGGCCTCCAGCCGGAGCTGCGCTCGGAGCCCGAGGTCGCGCTGCTGGGCAACGGCGAGCACGACCGGCTCGCCCGGGCAGCGAACGCGCGCTGGCTCGTCATGGAGGTTGGCGACGGCCAGGCGCCTGCCGTGGCGGAAACGCTCACGTCGCTCGGTTGGCAGGACGTTCGCATCACTCGAGACCTGACGGGAACGGAGCGCGTCGTGGAGGGAAGGAGATGAACGAGGCGGTCGCGGCGCTGCGCGCAGGACGGGCGATCATCCTCCCGACCGACACCGTCTACGGCCTCTGCGTGTTGCCCGGGCACGAGGACGTCCTCTACGAGCTGAAGGGACGCGACCGCTCGAAGCCGGTGGCGCTGCTCGCCGCCGACGTCGACGCGCTGGTCGGGGCGCTGCCGAAGCTCGACCGCGCCGTCCTCGAGCGCTATCTCCCGGGCGCGTACACGCTCGTCTTCGGGAACGTCGGCGTCCGCGTGCCCGATCTCCCCGCAGCGGCGGCCGAGGTCGTGCGCGCAGTCGGTGTCGTTGCCGCGACGAGCGCGAACCTCTCGGGCGGCTCCGACCCGCGCCGCATCGAGGACGTGCCCAAGGAGATCCGCGCTAGGTGCGGCGCGATCGTCGACGCCGGCGAGCTGCCGGGCACGCCGTCCACCGTCCTCGACCTCAGCGGACCGCGGCCCGTCGTCCTCCGAGCGGGCGCCGGCCAGCTCCCCGAGTAGCATCCGACTCGTGGCCACCAAGCAGGAGACGTTCGAGGAGCTCAAGCATGCCGGGCTCGACGAGATCGATCCCGACATCGCCGCCCTCCTCGCGAAAGAGCTCGAGCGCCAGCGTGGCCAGCTCGAGCTGATCGCGTCGGAGAACTTCACGTGGCCCGCCGTGCTCGAGGCGGTCGGCTCCGTGCCGACGAACAAGTACGCCGAGGGCTATCCCGGCCGTCGCTACTACGGCGGCTGCGAGGTGGTCGACGAGATCGAGCAGCTCGCGATCGATCGCGCCAAGGAGCTGTTCGGCGCCGAGCACGCGAACGTCCAACCGCATGCGGGCGCGCAGACGAACATGGCGGTCTACGCGTCCGTGATGGAGCCGGGCGACACGCTGATGGCGCTGCGGCTCGACCAGGGCGGCCACCTCACGCACGGCCACAAGGTCAACTTCTCGGGCCGCCTCTACACCGTCGTCCACTACGGCGTCTCTCCCGAGACGCTGCTCGTGGACTACGACGACGTGCTCGCCAAGGCGAAGGAGGCGCGGCCGAAGGTGATCGTCTGCGGCGGCTCTGCGTATCCGCGCACGGTGGAGACGGAGCGTTTCCGCACCATCGCCGACGAGGTGGGCGCCCTGCTCCTCTGCGACATGGCGCACTTCGCCGGCCTGGTCGCCGCCGGGATCCAGCCGAATCCCGTCGAGCACTGCGACTTCGTCACCTCGACGACGCACAAGACGCTCGCCGGCCCGCGCGCCGGCTTCATCCTCTGTCGCTCCGAGCACGCCAAGGCGCTCGACTCGGCCGTCATGCCGGGGATGCAGGGCGGGCCGCTCGAGCACACGATCGCGGCGAAGGCGACGTGCTTCCGGATCGCGATGACCGACGCCTTCCGCGAGTACCAGACGCAGATCCGCCGCAACGCCGACACCCTCGCCGAGGCGCTGCTGGCCGGCGGGCTGGCGCTCGTCACCGGCGGCACCGACACGCATCTCCTCCTCGTCGACCTGCGCAATGGGGAGTGGACGGGGAAGGCCGCGGAGGAGCGGCTGCACGAGATCGACGTGACCGTGAACCGGAACACGATCCCGTTCGACGAGCGCTCGCCGTTCGTCACCTCCGGGATCCGGCTCGGCACGCCGGCGATGACGATGCGCGGCTTCGACGAGGACGACTTCCACGAGGTCGGCGCGATCATCTGCGACGCGCTGGCCGAGCCGCCCGATCTCGACGGGCTGCGCTCGCGGGTCGCCGCGCTCTGCGCGAAGCGGCCGCTCTACGAGGGGTTCCGCGGCTACACCACATACGCGGCTTGAGCGAGCCCCGCCTCACCGTCGTCAGCCACCCGCTCGTCCAGCACAAGCTCAGCTACCTCCGCGAGAAGGACACGCCGACCGTCCATTTCCGCAAGCTCGCCAACGAGATCACGCTGCTGCTCACGTACGAGGCGACGAAGGACATGCCCACCGAGGCGGTGGAGATCGACACGCCGCTCGAGCGGATGACGGCGCAGCGCATCTCCGGCAAGAAGGTCGCGGTCTGCCCGGTCCTGCGCGCCGGGATGGGGATGCTCGACGGCGTTCTCTCGCTCGTCTCGAGCGCCCGCGTCGGCTTCATCGGCATGTATCGAGATGAGGAGACGCTCGAGGCCGTGCAGTACTTCGTCAAGCTGCCGGTCGACCTCGCCGACCGCGACGCGATCGTTCTCGATCCGATGCTCGCCACCGGCCACTCGAGCTGCGCCGCAATCGACATCGTCAAGGAGGCGGGTGCGCAGTCGGTGACGCTCGTCTGCATCGTCGCGGCGCCGCCGGGCATCGAGGAGGTGCACCGGCAGCATCCGGACGTCCACGTCGTCTGCGCCGCCGTCGACCGCGAGCTGAACTCATCGGGCTTCATCGTCCCGGGGCTGGGAGACGCCGGCGACCGGCTCTACGGGACGAAGTAGAATGTCAGGGCAATGAAGTCCGCGTTCTGCACTGTTGGTGCGATCGCCTGTCTCGCGCTCATCGTGGTCGGTCCGGCGAGTGCAAAGGACTTCCGGCCCGGCGACGTTCGCGCCTGCGGAACGCATCACAGCTGCGTCGCGCTCGCCGGCCAGAAGGCGCTCGACTCGCTGTCCGGCTTCTACTACGGGAGCCGTACGCCGGCCCGCGCCGCGGCGCCGCGCGCGCATTCGCCGTATCTCCGCCTTCTTTATTCCGACGGCTACGTCACCGGGGTCGTCGCCGGTGCGCGCTTCAACAGGTTCCTCAGCTTCGGCGTCAACACGGGCCAGTTCGCCGTGGGGACGTGGTACAGGGTTCCGGCAGCGGTGTCGCGGGAGCTGCGTCGGCTCGCCCGGAACCTGTCGCCGGGCTCACTGCCGCGGAACATCCTGCGACGCTCGCACTAGGCCCGCCTGCGCGCAGGCTGACGCGGCCCGACGGCGAAGTACGCTGACGCCGTGCTTCTCGGCTTGAGCAGCCCGCATCTCAGCGTTCTCGACCAGCTCGCCGACCACCTCGCCGTCCTGTGGGGCGCGCTCATCGCCTTCGCGCTGGTCATCCTTCTCACGCCCGCGGTGGGAGGGATGGCCCAGCGGCTCGGCGTCGTCGACGTCCCCGGCGGGAGGCGCGTCAACCAGCTGCCGGTGCCCCGGCTCGGCGGCCTGGCGCTGTTCCTCGGCCTGCTCGTGCCGGCGCTCGCCTTCCTCCACGCGGGGCACCAGAACCGCGGCTTCCTGCTCGGCGCCGCGGTCGCCGTCACCGTCGGGATCGTCGACGACTTCCGCGGCCTGCCGTGGTTCGCGAAGCTCGGCGGCCAGCTCGCCGCCGCCGGCGTCGCGACCGGCTTCGGGATCTGGGTCGACCGCTTCACGCTGCCCTTCGTCGGCATCCACGCCCTGCCCGAGGCGGCCGGGATCCCGCTCACGATCGTCTGGATCGTGGCGATCATGAACATGGTCAACTTCCTCGACGGCCTCGACGGCCTCGCCTCGGGAGTCGCCGCGATCTCGGGCCTGACCTTCTGCGTGATCGCGCTCTCGCTCGGGAAGGTGGACGCCGCGATCCTCTCGGCGATCGTCTTCGGAGCCTGCGTCGGCTTCCTGCGCCACAACTTCTATCCGGCGCGGATCTTCATGGGCGACTCGGGCGCGTTGCTGCTCGGCTACGTGCTCGCGACGGTGGCGGTGCAGGGCCTCCTCAAGACTGCGGCAACAGTCGCCCTGCTCTTCCCGCTGCTCGTGCTCGCGGTGCCGATCGTCGACACGACGTTCGTCGTCCTCCGCCGGCTTCGGCACGGGGAGAAGGTCTTCGAAGGCGACCAGGCGCACATTCATCACCGTTTCCTGCGGCGCGGTTTCTCGCAGCGGCGCGCCGCGATCACGATCTGGGCCTGGTGCGCGTCGCTCGCGGCCGCCGCGTTCGCGACGCGTTTCGTCCCCTTCCGCGCGCACGGCGTCTGGCATCCGTGGTGGACGCTGCTCGCCGCGGCGATCGGCCTCGTCGCCGTCCTCTTCTCGGCCTATGTCGTCTACGTGCTCGAGATCGTCAAGCTCGGCAACCGCATCCAGCGGCGGCGCCGTGCGGACGATCCGCTCAAGAAGACCGCGTAACGAAGTCGGCCAGGACGGCATTGAACGGCTCGCCGAGCCGCTGCACGGCGTGACCGGCGCCCGGGAGGACGGCTCGCTCGGCTCCGAGCTTCTCCTCCAGTACGTCGCAGACCGCCTCGAAGGCGGCGGCGTGCCCGCCTGAGACGACGAGCTTCGGGAACGGCGTCGCCGCGAGCTTGTCGAACGGGATCGCCGCCTCAGAGGGCAGCCGCTCGACAATCAGCGTTCGGGCGCCCTGCAGCAGCTCGGCGTTGAGCTCTCCCGGCGGCACCGGCGTGCCGACGAGCTCGAGGAAGCCACGCAGGAAGACGGCCGGGTCGGGTGGGCCGTTCCGCCAGTGCTCCGCCGCCGCGTTGATGAATTCGTCGACCGCGGGAACGCCCGCCGCGACCCGGAACGCCGGCGGCTCGATCACCGTCAGCGAGCCGAGCTCCGGGTGCTTCGCAGCCGCGAGCAGCGCGATCACGCCGCCGTAGGAGTGCCCGACGAGATGCGTGCCCGGTTCAAGAAACTGCTCGAGCCAGCGCGCCTCGTCCTCGAAATCGACCGCCTCGACGTTCGGGCCGGGCGGGAAGCCGCGCCGGTTCGGGAGGACGAGATCGAAGTGCTCGGTGAGCGGCTTCTGGGCGCTCCAGGTCAGCTCCGCGTTGACGACGGAGCCATGCACGAGCAAGAGGCGAGGTTGGTTTGTCATGCGGGGTTTCGGTGTCACAAAGTAGCCCTATGACCGACGGTGCGACGCTGCTATTCTCGCCCCGGATGCAGGGGAATGAAGGCTCGTCTTTCCAGCCCGTCGAGGCCGGCGCCGTGCTGGCCGGCACCGTCGGTGCCTGCGGCGGCGCGGGTGCGCTCGTCGGCTGGGCCGCGGGCGGCGCCGGTTACGGCACCCTCGCCGGGGTAGTGGTCGGGATCCCCGCCGGCGTCTTCGCCGTCTATCGCAGGTTCAAGGGCTACTTCTCGTGATGTCGGGACTGCTGTCCACGCCGCGCCCGGTTCCCGGGCGCCGCATTCCCACGCTCGCAGGCGGGGCTGTCGTCGTCTTGGCGCTGCCGGTTTTCCTCGTCGCCGGCTTCCCGCTCGGCGGCTGGGCGCTCGCCGCGGTGCTCTGGATGGCCGGAGAGGCGCTTGCGTGGTGGCTCGGACGGCTGCCGATCGGAGCCGACCACCTTGGCATGTCCGGTCTCGTCGCCCTCGCACACTCGTTCCGCGGCATCGGCGTGATCATCGTGCTCGCCGCCGTCACGATCGGCGACCGCCACGTCGGTCTCGCGGCGCTCGCGGTCTACGCGCTCGCATACTCGCTCTCGCTCGGCGTCTCGCTGCTCGAGTATTTCGGCGGGGAGAAGCTCGGATGACCGGACTCCTCGCCGCCACGTTCAACCCGGCGAACGAGTTCGAGCTCAAGCAGTGGGTCGGGATCCACCTCGGCCCGCTCGACATGTCGATCAACAAGGCCGTCGCCTACCTCGCGATCTCGGCGCTCCTGACGATCCTGCTGGGGATCTTCACGATGCGCAGCCGGCTCGCGCTGCTGCCCGGCAAGCGGCAGACGGTCGGGGAGGCGCTCTACGAGATCGCGCAGACGCAGATCGCGGAGCAAGGACTGCCGCAGAAGGCGATCGGCCGCTGGTTCCCGTACGTCGCCTCGCTCTTTCTCTTCATCTTCACGATGAACCTCGTCGGCTTCATCCCGCTGCCCCTCACCGGCGACAAATGGCACGGCATCCCGACCTGGGGAATCTACGCCGTCACGTCGCAACTCTCGGTCACGCTCGTGCTCGCGATCCTCAGCGTCGTGTTCACGCACATCGAGGGCGTCCGCTACAACGGCCTCGCCTACTTCAAGAGCTTCGTGCCGTCGGGCGTGCCGAAGGCGATGGTCCCGGCCATGGCCGTGCTCGAGACGATCTCGCATGTCTTCCGGATCATCAGCCTCAGCGTCCGGCTCTACGCGAACATGCTCGCCGGGCACATGCTGATCCTCGTCTCGATCGGCCTGCTCTTCATCCTCAGCGGCATCACGTTCTGGATCGTCGCCGCTGTGTCGCTGCCGATCGGGATCGCCTTCTACCTGTTCGAGATCGTCATCGTCGTCACCATCCAGGCATTCATCTTCGCGGCCCTGACCGCCATCTACATCGGCTCGGCGATCGAGCCGGCCCACTAAGGAGGAAACGGTGCTCCACCTGCTCGCAACGTCAGACACCATCAAGGCCGCCCAGGCGCTCGGCTTCGGCCTGGGCATGGGCCTGGGCTCGCTCGGCGCCGGCATCGGCATCGGCACGGTCTTTGCCTCGATGATCCAGTCGGTCGCCCGCCAGCCGGAGCTGCGCGGCGAGCTGCAGGGGATCATGTGGCTCGGCTTCGCCCTGACCGAGGCCGTCGTGTTCTACGGACTCGTCGGCGGATTCCTCGGCTTCGTGCTCGTCAAGTAGATGCTCGTCGCCGTCTCCAGCCCGCTCACCCGGATCATCCCGGGGCTGATGATCTGGACGATCGTGTTCTTCCTGATCGTCTTCTTCGTCCTGCGGAAGTACGCCTTCGGCGCGATCCAGAACATGATCGACCAGCGGCGTGAGCACATCGAGCGTGCGATCGCGTCGGCCGACGAGGCGCGCAACGAGGCGCAGAAGCTGCTCGAGGAGCACAAGAAGCTGATCGGGGAGGCGCGCGGCGAGGCGGAGTCGATCCTCGCCGAGGCCCGCAAGACGCGCGAGTCGATGGAGCGGCGGATGAAGGAAGAGACCGAGACCGAGCGGCAGCGGCGGCTCGAGGAGACGCGCAAGGAGATCGCCGCCGAGACGACGCGCGCGCTCGCGCAGATCCGCAACGAGGTCGCCGACCTCACGCTGGAGGCTGCCTCCCGCGTCGTCGGCAAGACGCTCGACGCGAAGCGCGACCAGGAGCTGATCTCCGAGGCCATCGCCGGCCTCGACTTCTCCCGCCTGGAGGACTCCGCTTAGGTGGCGATCGCGCACCGCATCTATGCCGAAGCTCTCTTCGGCGCGGCTAAGGACGCCGGGCGGCTCGCGCCGGTGCACGAGGCGCTGTCCGACTTCGCGGCTGCGATGGCCGACTCGCCGGAGCTACGCTCCGTCCTTCGCAGCCCGCAGCTCGAGTCGAGCGCGAAGGCGTCGATCCTCGCCGACCTCGCCGGCGACTCCGAGCCGCTGTTCACGAACTTCCTCCAGGTGACGGCGGAGAAGGGCCGCGCCGGTGAGCTCGAGGAGATCGCAAAGGAGTTCGAGCGGTTGATGGCCCTCGAGGAGAGGCGGCTCACGGTCGAGCTGACGACGGCGCGCGAGCTGAGCGACTCCGAGGCGGAGACGATCCTGAAGCAGATCGAGCACGCGGCGGGCCGCAAGGTCGAGGCGACGCGAAAGGTCGACCCTGACCTCGTCGGCGGCATCGTCCTCCAGGCGGGCTCGCTGCGCGTCGACGCGAGCGTGCGCGGGAGATTGGAACGACTGAGAACCGAACTCGTGAGGAGATAAATGAAGCTGCGCCCCGAAGAAATCACCTCGATTCTGCGCGAGCGGATCGAGCAGTACGACGTCGAGACCGATCTCGCCGAGGTCGGCACCGTCCTCCAGATCGGTGACGGCATCGCCCGCATCTACGGGCTCGAGAACGCCGTGTCGATGGAGATGCTCGAGCTCGAGCATGACGTCGTCGGCCTCGCCTTCAACCTCGAGGAGGATCAGGTCGGCGCTGCGCTGTTCGGCGAGTGGCCGAAGGTGAGCGAGGGCGAGTCCGTCCGACGCTCCGGCCGCGTCGCGAGCGTCCCGGTCGGTGAGGCGCTGCTCGGCCGCGTCGTCGATCCGCTCGGCAACCCGCTCGACGACAAGGGGCCGATCGACACGAATGAGACGCGCCCGCTCGAGTTCAAGGCGCCGGGCGTCGTCGAGCGCCAGCCGGTGGAGGAGCCGCTCATGACCGGCATCAAGGCGATCGACTCGATGACGAACGTCGGCCGCGGTCAGCGCGAGCTGATCATCGGCGACCGCTCGACCGGCAAGACCGCGATCCTCATCGACACGATCCTCAACCAGCGCGACACAGACGTGCACTGCATCTACGTCGCGATCGGCCAGAAGGAGTCCACGGTCGCCGGCATCTACGAGCGGCTGCAGGACGCGGGCGCGATGGAGTACACGACGATCGTCAGCGCCTCGGCGAGCGAGGCCGCCCCGATCAAGTGGATGGCGCCGTTCGCCGGCTGCGCGATGGGGGAGCACTTCCTCTTCAACGGCAAGCACGCGCTCGTCATGTACGACGACCTTTCGAAGCACGCCGACGCGTACCGCCAGCTCTCCCTGCTGCTGCGGCGCCCGCCGGGCCGCGAGGCGTTCCCCGGCGACGTCTTCTATCTCCACTCGCGCCTGCTCGAGCGCGCCTGCAAGCTCAACAACGAGCTCGGCGGCGGCTCGCTCACAGCGCTGCCGATCATCGAGACGCAGGCAGGCGACGTGTCGGCGTACATCCCGACGAACGTCATCTCGATCACCGACGGGCAGATCTTCCTCCAGTCGGAGCTCTTCTACTCGGGCGTCCGCCCGGCGGTGAACGTCGGCATCTCGGTCTCCCGCGTCGGCGCGAAGGCCCAGACGAAGGCGATGAAGAAGGTCGCCGGCCGCCTCCGCCTCGACCTGGCGCAGTACCGCGAGCTCGAGGCGTTCGCGCAGTTCGGCTCCGAGCTGGACAAGGCGACGCAGTCGGCGCTGACCCGCGGCGAGAAGATGGTCGCGACCCTCAACCAGCCGCAGTACGCGCCATGGCCGATGGAGGAGCAGGTCGCCGCGATCTACGCCGGCATCCACGGCTACGTCGACGAGATCCCGACGCCGCAGGTCTCGCGCTTCCAGGACGAGCTGCGCGAGCACCTCCGTGCCGAGGAGACCATCTACAAGCAGATCCGCGAGACGGGCGACCTGCCGGACGACCTCGCGGAGAAGCTGAACGGCGAGATCGAGAAGTTCAAGAAGGGCTTCAACATCGAGGGCGAGGACGCGCTGTCGTAGATGGCCTCGCTGCAGGATCTCCGGCGGCGGATCTCCTCCGTCCGCAACACGCGCAAGATCACGAAGGCGCTCGAGCTCGTGGCCGGCGCGCGGCTGCGTCGCGCCCAGGCGCGCAGCGAGGAGATGCGCCCCTACGCCGACCGGATGCAGGAGCTGATGGTCGGCACCGCCCAGGCGGCGTCGTCCTTCCGCAATCTCGCCCTGCTGCAGCAGCGCGACGAGGTGAAGACCGTGGGGATCGTCCTCGTCACCGGCGACCGCGGTCTCGCCGGTCCGTTCAACGGGCAGGTGCTGCGCCGCGGCTTCCAGCTCGAGCGCGAGGCGCGGGCCGACGGGCAGGAGGTCAAGTGGCTCGCCGTCGGGCGGAAGGGCGCCTCGTCGCTCCGCTTCCGCCGCTACGAGCTGGAGGGCCAGTGGGCCGGCTTTGCCGACAAGCCGACCTACCACGACGCTCAGGCGATTGGGCACAAGCTCGCCGAGCTGTACGAGAACGAGGACATCGACCGCGTCCTGCTCGTCTACAACCGCTACGAGTCGGCGCTCGTGCAGAGGGTGACGACGACCGAGCTGCTGCCGATCCGCGAGGAAGTGCTCGCCGCCGACGAGAGTGGGGAGGAGAAGGAAGGCCCCAGCGCGGACTTCATCTACGAGCCGGAGCCCGAGGAGATCCTGCAGCGGCTCTTGCCCGTCTACCTCGAGACGGAGATCTATCGCGCGCTGCTCGACTCGGCCGCCGCATTCCTCGCCTCGCAGATGAACGCGATGCGGAGTGCGTCCAAGAACGCCGGCGAGCTGATCGACTCACTGACGCTTTCCCTGAACCGCGCCCGCCAAGCGGAGATCACGCAGGAGATCCTGGAGGTCGTTGCGGGGGCGGACGCCCTTACCGGGTAGCTCGCGAGTGGACGCTCGCGGGCGGGCGCTTCGCGCCGGCCCGCAGTCGCTCGTTGGGTGCGGTAGCCGCCGACGGCGCATTCACGCGAGAGGAGCACTGGCCCAGTCGACGTCGCTTCCACGCCTGCCGGAGCGTTAGAGCCCAACCAGGCCGGGGCATTCGGTCAGCCCGAGCGCTGAAAGGTCACTCAGGATGGCCGACTGGTCACCCGCAATCGGTCGGAGGACTCGCTGAGCGCGCCTCACTGCCGCACGCAGGTTGTGCAGGTGCGCTGTCCGACGATCCAGGTCGATCAGAGCGGACTCGTTGGCGTTGATGAACGCGTAGACATGATCGACATGCGCGAGGAGATCCCGATAACTCTGCAGGTCGCTGGTCGTCGCGGGGTGTAGGTGATCGAGCTTTTTGAGCTCCACTCCGGCCTTGTGCGGCTGACTCTCGAATCCTGACCTCGTAGTAGGACTGCCCGTGAGATTGCCATTCACGTACCGGCAGATCCGCGTCACATGCGAGCGAAACGCGGCCTCCGACGGTGAGATGCCTCCGCAGCCCACCAACACGAGGGCGGAGCTGCCAGCAGCCGCTAGAACGAGCAGCAAGCGTTGCATTCTGCGCTCATTTTCCACCCCAGCCGACCGGGACTGCTCGAGTGACATTCCCGAGCACTCGCCCAGGGCGGCGTCAGGTCGCCTGAGTGTCCGGGGGCGGTGTGAGTCGAGAACGGGACCGCTCGGTTCTTGGCAGCGGCAAGCAGGCGAGCGTGATGAGCAAGAGCGGGACGAGAAGGGCTGCGATCACGAGCGCGTGGTGGTCGTGCGCGTACGCCGCGACGCCGTCGAGCGGCTGACCGAGCGCCCGGAATACCTCCCCAGCTGCTGCCAGTACGAGAATGGCGAGGAGGGTCCCAACTGCTCCGAGAACCGGGCGGACGAGCGCGGAGCGGGAGAAGCGGAAGGCGAGCAGGGTGACCGGGATTGCGCAGGCCAGGCAGTAGATCCAGATTGAGTCGCGACTGGGGTTAGGGCTCCCTGCCCCGGGCGGACCGTTACTCGCCGCGACGATCACGGCGGTCGTTCCCAGCATGACTGCGACCCCGAGAACGAAGCAGGCTCGCCTTGTCCTCGGTCGTTGAGGCGTGCTTTCCGCGCCGTCGAAGCGCGACCCGCTGAGCGTCGACTGCCACCTCTCGTCGGGATCGTGGAGGGCGCTGAGGATGCCGTTCCAGACCAGGCCAAACATCCAACCCCCAACGAAGTACAGCCAACCCATGCGAAAACTATGCCCCCACCCGACGAATTCGTCCAGTTGCCGAGACGCCAGCCTGCTCAGTCCACGTCAGGGCTTAGGCGGCGGTTTGGTCGCGGCGTTGGATGAGGGCGGCGCGGTCGTGTTCGATCTGGGCGCCTTCCCGGTCGAGGTTCGCGCAGCGGCGTTCAAGTTCAGCGACGTCCTCGTCGCCCTTTCCGCGCCAATAACGGGCCGCGTCCTCGTGTCGCAGCGCCGCCTCTTCATGGCGCGTCGCCGCCTCGAGGTGGCGACGCACGCGATCATCGGATGAGGCGGAACCGGCCACGGTGTTCGGTTTACCGGCGTGGGTCGAGATCACACGCGGGCGGATCGCCCAGCCCGTTGGTGACGCCGGTCGCGAAGCGGGCGAGGTGGCGCGGGATAGGCTCGCGCCGTGGAGGCGCTGCGCATCCTCGCCGCCGTGGCCGGCGGGCTCGCTGTCGGCTTCGTGCTGCTCGAGGCGATCCGCGCCTTCGTGATCCCGCGCGGCGTCCAGCTTCGCTCGCGCGTCGTCTTCTTCTTGGTCTTCCGGCTGCTGCGCTTCGTGACGCGCCTACGGGGCGCCGTCGAGCGGGAGGCGGTCGACGCGATCATGGTCTACGGCGCCCCGATCGCCGTGCTCGGCCTACCGCTCCTCTGGCTCGTCGTGACGTTGCTCGGCTTCGCCGGGATCTTCTGGGCGATCGATGGCGGTGGGTTCGGCGGCGCGGTCGTCGTCAGCGGCTCGGCGCTCTTCACGGTCGGCTTCGAGCGGCCGGACGGAGTGGGAGGAGCCGTCGCCGCGTTTGTGGACGCGACGATCGGCCTCGGCCTCCTCGCGCTCGTCATCACATATCTCCCGACCCTGAACTCCGCCTTCTCGCGCCGCGAGTCGGTCGTCGCGATGCTCGACACGCGCGCCGGCTCGCCGCCCGACGCGCTGACCCTGATCGAGCGCCACCACGTCTTCGCCGGGATCGAGACGCTCGACGCGCTCTGGCCCGAGTGGGAGCGCTGGATCGTCGACGTGGGGGAGACGCACTACACGCATCCGATGCTCGTCTTCTTCCGCTCATCGGAACCGTGGCATTCCTGGGTGACGGCGATCGCGACGCTGCTCGAGGCGGCGAACTTCCGGCTCTCTGCGATCCAGGCGTCGGGAGCGGGGAACGCCTCGGCCTGGATGTTCTACCGGGCCGGGCTTGGCGCCATCGGGCGCCTCCGCGCCTTCTTCGTCTACCGGATCGCGGACCGCGACGTGGAGCCCGTCGACCGCGGCGAGTTCGAGCGCGTCCTCGTCCACCTCCACGAGGTCGGCGTGCCGGTCGTCGACGACCATGACCTCGCCTGGGAGCGGTTCTGCCGGAGGCGCGCGGACTACGAGCCGATCGTGGATGCGCTCGCCCGCCTCGTCGACGCGCCGGCCGGCCTGTGGCCTGCGCACGAGCACGTCGAGAAGGTCGCTTCTTCGAAGGACTGACGGAGGCGCTCGGCTAGAGTTCGGCTGCCTGCGGCATGCGTCTCGTGAAGCCGCGTTCCGACCTCACAGGGGAGACTCAGTGGCCGACAAGACCAACGGCAAGAACACGGGAAAGATCGTCGAGATCAAGGGCGTCGTGCTCGATGCAGTCTTCCCGGACAAGCTTCCCGAGATCTACCACGCACTCAGTGTCCAAGTACCGGAGGACGGCGGCACCCGCGAGCTGATCGCGGAGGTGCAGCAGCATCTCGGCGACGATCGCGTCCGCGCGGTTGCCATGGAGACGACCGACGGCCTCGCGCGCGGCGTCGAGATCGTCGACACGGGTGAGTCGATCTCCGTTCCTGTCGGGGACGAGACGCTCGGCCGCATCTGGAACGTGATCGGCGATCCCGTCGACGGCAAGGAGCCCGCGAAGGGCGAGCGCTGGCCGATCCACCGCGATCCGCCGTCGTTCGGCGAGCTCTCGGCGGCGATCGAGATCTTCGAGACGGGCATCAAGGTCCTCGATCTGATCGCGCCGTTCGTCCGCGGCGGCAAGGTCGGCCTGTTCGGCGGAGCCGGGACCGGCAAGACCGTGACGATCACCGAGCTGATCCACAACGTCGCGCTGCAGCACGGCGGCGTCTCGGTCTTCTCCGGCGTCGGCGAGCGCACCCGCGAGGGCAACGACCTGATGCTCGAGATGCAGGAGTCGGGCGTCATGGACAAGGTCGCGATGTGTTACGGCCAGATGAACGAGCCGCCGGGCGCGCGTCTCCGCGTCGGCCTGTCCGGCCTGACGATGGCGGAGTACTTCCGCGACCAGGGCCAGGACGTCCTCCTGTTCATCGACAACATTTTCCGCTTCGTGCAGGCGGGGTCGGAGGTCTCGGCGCTGCTCGGCCGGATGCCGAGCGCGGTCGGCTACCAGCCGACGCTCGCGACCGAGATGGGCCAGCTGCAGGAGCGGATCACGTCGACCAAGGCGGGCTCGGTCACCTCGGTGCAGGCGATCTACGTCCCGGCCGACGACCTCACCGACCCGGCGCCCGCGAACACGTTCGCGCACCTCGACTCGACCACGGTGCTCGACCGGACCATCGTCGAGAAGGGGATCTATCCGGCGGTCCATCCGCTGCAGTCGACGTCGCGCGCGCTGCAGCCGGGGATCGTCTCGGATGAGCACTATCAGACGGCGACACGGGTGCAGGAGCTGCTCCAGCGCTACGCCGACCTGCAGGACATCATCGCCATCCTCGGCATCGACGAGCTCTCCGACGAGGACAAGATCGTCGTGCAGCGGGCCCGTAAGATCGAGCGGTTCCTGTCACAGCCGTTCTTCACGGCGGCGCAGTTCACGGGCACGCCCGGCGAGTACGTGAAGCTCGACGACACGATCCGCGGCTTCACCGAGATCCTCGACGGCAAGCACGACGAGCTGCCCGAGCAGGCGTTTTACATGGTCGGCACGATCGAGCAGGCGGTCGAGCGCGCCAAGCAGCTCGGCGGCGAGGAGCCCGACGACGCGGCGCAGCGCGAGGCTGACGAGCAGGCCGAGGCCAGCAAGGCCGAGACGGCCGGCGCCCCCGCCTAGACAGCGTTCCCTGATGGCTGACCATCCCTTGTTCCCCGTCTCGGTCGTCACGCCGGAGGGCGCGGCGTTCGAGGGCGAGGCCGAGATGCTGATCGTGCCGGGCCAAGCCGGCGAGATCGGCGTCCTCGCGCGCCACGCTCCGCTCGTCGCGATGCTGAAGGCCGGCTCGACGCGGGTTCATCTCGGCGACGGCCAGGTGCGCGAGTTCGCGACTGGGCCGGGCTTCTTCCAGGTGCTCGAGAACCGAGCGATCGCCCTCGTCGACGACGCGGTCGCCGCGAAGGAGATCGACGAGGCGCGCGCACGGCGCCAACTCGAGGAGGCGCAGGAGGAGCTGGCCAAGGTCGAAGCCGGCGACTCGACTGCGGATCGCTGGCAGCTCGAGCAGCGGATCCGGCACGCCGAGAACCAACTGAGCGTCTCCGGCGCGAGTTAGTAGCGGTCGAGCTCGACGAGGCGCTCGTCGCTGATTCCGAAGTGGTGGGCGATCTCGTGGAAGACGATGCGCCGCACCTGCCGGCGTAGTCGCTCGGGATCGCCGCCGCACATGCGCTCGATCGGGCCCCGGTAGATCGTGATCTTGTCCGGCAAGACGCCGGCGTAATAGGGGCCGCGCCCTCCCCACGGCACACCGTGGTACAGGCCGAGCAGGCGTGAGCCCGGCGGCGGCTCGTCCTCGACGGTGACCGCGACGTTGGACATCAGCCCGCGGATGTCTTCAGGAAGCGCGTCGAGTGCGTCACCTACGAACTGCTCGAACGCGTCGTCCACGCTCCGAGTGTAGGGACGGTCGAATCAGCTGCGTTTGAGCCGCGACTCGACTTCGCTCAAGCTCAGATCGCTGCGATCGTCGACGTGCTTGCGGGCCGCGTCGATCAGGGCGTAGCCGGAGTCCGAATGGCGCAGCTCCATCCCCAGCTCGCGGGCGCGGCGGCCGAGATCCTTGCTGCGGAGCTTCTCGGCCATTGCCTCGTTGGCGCCGCTCCAATCCTCTTCGCGCGCCGCGCCGCCTGGCGGCACGGTCACGACGCGCCGGGCGCGCGGGATGCCGTCTTCCTCGCGCCGCGGGGGCGTCACGCGGCTCCGTCGGACTCTGCGTCCTCGGTCGTCTCGGTGTCCTCGGTCGTCTCGCTGTCGTCGGCCGTCTCGGTGTCCTCGGTCGTCTCGCTGTCGTCGGCCGTCTCGGCGTCCTCGGTCGTCTCTGCGTCCTCGCCCTCGCCGGTCGCGGAGTCTTCGCCCTCGCCGGTCACGACATCGTCGCCCCAGGGCTCGCCGGCGAGCCGCGCTGCCTTCTTGGCGCGCTTGCGCTCGCGCTTTTCCTTCACCGCGAGCTCACGCGCTCGCTTGGCGTGCGACTGCTGGTTCCTCGATGCCATCAGCCTTCTCCTCTCCGGTCGGCGGTCGGGGTGGCAGCTGCGGGGTCGTCGACCGCCGCAGCTGCCGCCACCCGGACTCAGACGGACGAGACGTTCGTCGCCTGCGGCCCCTTCTCGCCCTGCTCGGGCTCGAACTGCACCTTCGCGTTCTCAGCGAGAGTCTTGTAGCCCTCGCCGACGATCGCGCTGTGGTGGACGAACAGATCCTTGCCGCCGTCGTCAGGAGTGATGAAGCCATACCCCTTGTCGGCGTTGAACCACTTCACGGTTCCGGTTGCCATAGATGAAACACCTCCTCTGCGCACTCAGGAACGGGCAGAGGAAGCGCACCGTGCGCGTCCGGTACTCGCTCAGGTAGTCAAATGAGCCTAGCAGCACTCCGGCCGCTCAACGTCCCCGATCCTCGTCGCTCACGAGGTTCGGGCCTCCTCGAGGACGTCGCCCTTTTGCAGCGCCTCCTCGAGCGGTGCGGCGATCGCCGCTGCGTGAATTGCGGCGTACTCGCCGCCGAGCTCCTGCTCCGCCGCCTCTTTCGTCTCCTCGAAGAGCACTCGCTCACTCGGCTGCAGCTCGATGCCGGCGTCCGCCAGCTGGCGGTCCGCGATCCCGGCCAGGTGGGCCGAGCGGGCGGCGTTGCCGTCGAGCAGGCAGATGCGCGCGAATGAGGCGAGTGTGTAGGCCATCACCTCCTTGTAGCCGAGCTCGAACGTGAGCTCGACGGCGCACTCGAGCCACCTGCGTGCGGAGTCGGCGTCGCCGGCCTGGAGGTGGTAGTAACCGAGGTTGTAGAGCGAGATCGCCTGCCGGCCACGGTCGGCCAGCTCGCGCTGGATCGCGAGTGCCTCGGAGGTGACGGCGATTGCCTCTGCGAAGTGGCCCTGCTGTGCCGCGGCGTCTCCGAGGTTCGAGAGGGCGATCGCGAGTGCCCGCGGTATATCGAGCTCGCGATAGCGCTCGATGCTCTCCTCTTGCAACGCCCGCGAATTCGCGAGATCGCCCCGGACGGCGGCCACGGTCCCGAGGTCGCTCAGCGCTCGTGCTTCGCTCTCCGCGTCGCCCAGCTCGCGCGCGAGCTCGAGGGCGTCGCGGTACAGCTCGTCGGCCCGCTGGAGCTCGCCCACGCGCATAGCTGCGCCGGCCGCGAAGGCGACTGCCGCGGCCAGCAGATCCGGCGGTGGGGCATGGTCGGTCGCCAACGCCCGCTCAACCCACCGGAGCCCCTCGGCCCAGTGGCCCCGCACCTCCCAGAACGGCCGCAACGCCGTCACGAGCCGAAGCGCGAGCTCGACGTCGGCCCCGACTGCCCAGCCGAGCGCGGCGCGGATGTTGCTGTGCTCGGCCTCGACCTGGTCGAGCCAGGGGACGGGGTTCTCCCCGGCGAGGTTCGCCGACTTCGCCGCCTCGGCGAGCTCGGTCAGCCATTCCGCGTGCCGCCGCCGAGCCTCGGCCGGCTCGGCCTCGTCGAGGCGCTCGACGGCGTAGCGGCGCACCGTCTCGAGCATCGTGAACCGCCCGTCGCGGCGCCGGAGAAGATTGTTGTCGACGAGTGCAGCAAGAGTCTCCAAGGTCGTCACGCACACGCGCTCGGCCGCGTCGAGCGTGCAGCCGCCCGCGAAGACGCCGAGGCGCGCGAAGGCAAGTTGCTCGTCCGGACCAAGCAGGTCGTAGCTCCAGCTGATCGTGGCGGCGAGCGTCCGCTGGCGCGCAGGCGCGTCGCGTGGGCCGGCCGGGAGCACGTGCGGCTCGCGTTCGAGCCGCTCGAGGATCTCGGCCGGCGCAAGGAGCTTCGAGCGAGCCGCCGCAAGCTCGATCGCGAGCGGGAGCCCGTCGAGGCGCGCGCACACGAGGGCCACCTCGGAGGCATTCGCCGTGTCGAGCTCGAAGCCGGGCTCGACGGCCTGCGCTCGCGCGGAGTAGAGCCGCAGCACGTCGGATTTCACAAGCTCTTCGAACGGCAGGTCGGCGTCGGGCGTGTCGAACGGCGGCACCGGATACTCCCGCTCGGCTGCGAGCCGCAGCGGTGCGCGGCTGGTGGCCAGGATCCACAGTCGCGGCGCCGCGGCGAGCAGATCGCCGACGATCGGCGCTGCCTCGAGGAGCTGCTCGAAGTTGTCGAGGACGAGCAGGATTCGCCGTTCCCGTAGATGCTCGGTCACGCCGTCGACAAGTGGCCGCGCCCCGCCCTCGCGCACCTCCAGAACCTCGGCGATCGAGTCCACGAGCAGCTCCGGGCTCGACACCGGCGCGAGGCTCACGAACACGGCGCCGTCGCGGAGCTCGGGCTCGAGCGCGTGGGCAACGGCGAGCGCGAGGCGCGTCTTGCCGGTGCCACCGGGGCCGGTGAGCGTGACGAGCCGCGCGCCCTCGTCGCGGAAGAGCGCCGCGACCGCCGCCTGCTCGAGCCGGCGACCGACGAGCGGCGTCGCAGCGACGGGCAGTGGCCGCGCCGAGCGCGTCGGCGCGATGGGAGCGGCGAGGCTCGGCTCCTGGCGGAGAATCGCCCGCTCGAGCTCCTGCAGCGGCGGACTGGGTTCGAGCCCGAGCTCGTCCGCGAGAACACGGCGGGCGTCGCGGTAGACCTCGAGCGCCTCCGCCTGGCGATCGCAGCGATAGAGGGTGAGCACGCGCTGGTAGAGGAACCGCTCGCGGTAGGGATGCTCGGCCGTCAGAGCCTCGAGCTCGCCGACGACCGCGTCGTGACGGCCGCAGGCGAGCTCGGCGTCGTAGCGGAGCTCGAGCGCGGTGAGTCGCTGCTCTTCGAGCCGGTCGGCCTCGGCGGCGCGGCGCGCCTCTTCCGGCAGGCCGGCGAGCGCGGTACCTCGCCAGAGCGCCAGCGCCTCCCGCAGCTCGTCCGCCGCGTCCTCCGGCCGGTCGGCTTCCAGCGCTGCCCGGCCACGCTCGAGCGCGCGCTCGAAACGGCTGAGATCGAGCTCGTCCTCGCCGACCACCGCGCGATAGCCGCGGCCGGCGGTCTCGATCCGTTCGCCGCCCAGAGCGCGACGCAGCCCGTGCACGTAGACCTGGAGCGACTGGAGGGCGGACGCCGGCGGCGCTTCACCCCAAAGACCGTCGATGAGCTGCTCGGCCGTCACGACGCGGCTCCGGTCGACGAGCAGCAAGGCCAGCAGCGCCCGCTGCTTCGGCGCGCCCAGTGGCGCCGGCTGGCCGTCGAGCACGGCCTCGACCGGCCCCAGGATGCGGAACTGCGCGTGCATGCCCCCCACTAAGTCACCCCCAAGCGGATCTTAAGCGGCATCTCCGACTCTGCCTAGGTCGCCGCGACAAGCGGCCAAACCGAGAAGGAGGCAACGATGATCCGCGCAGGAGACGCAATCGAGAATCCCGTCACCGGCGAGCGCATCGTCTTCCGGCAGACGAGCCGCGAGACGAACGGCGCAGCCGTGGTGATCGAGACGTACGTGCAGCCGAATGGCTTCGTCGCGGCAGCGCACGTCCATCCGAGCCAGGAGGAGCGCTTCGAGGTGCTCCGCGGCACGGTCGGCTTCAGGGTCGGCCGGAAGAAGCTCGTCGCCGGTCCCGGCAAGCGCCTGACCGTGCCGGCGGGGACTCCGCACAAGTTCTGGAACGCCGGCGACGACGTCGCCCACTTCGTCTGCGAGATCCGGCCCGCGCTGCAGTTCGAGTCGCTGATCGAGACGATGTTCTCCCTCGCCGCCGACGGGCGGACGAACCGGAAAGGGATGCCGAACCCGCTCCACCTCGCGGTGATCGCGCAGGCCCACTTCGACACCGTCCGGCTGCCGTTCCCGCCTGCGCTCGTGCAGCGGATCGGGCTCGCGCTCGGCAGCCCGCTCGGCCGCGTGCTCGGCTACGAGCCCGTGTACGTCCCCGCGCCCGTGCCGTTCGGCGCACCTGTCCCGACGGCCGCGTGATGCGGCGTCGCTTCCTGATCGGGGCGCTCGTGCTCGCGACGCTGCTGCTCGCCGGGCTCGGCGCTCTGATCTCTCTGATCCGTTCCGTCACGTCCCTCCGCCCGCCCCCCGCCTTCGAAAGGAGCACCGCCCAATGAGCACTTCCGAGAACCGCCGCTTCGCCCTTGTCGGCCCGCTGACCGTCGTCCTCTGGATCGCCGGGATCATTCTGCTCCACCACAACGGCCCCGCCGATCACCCGACCGGCAGCCAAATCCTCGCCTGGTACAAATCGGACTCGGACACGATCGTGATGGGGGCCTGGCTGTTCATGCTCGGCTGCCTCGGCTTCGTCACGCTCGTCGCCGGTCTCCGCGTGCGGCTCGTCGAAGCTGCGGGGTCGGCGAGCCAGCTGCCCGGGCTCGCGCTCGCGGGGGCCGCGATGGCGGCCGTCTGCGGGATGCTCACCGCCGCGGTCGAGCTCGCCGGCGGCATCGACAAGAACGACATCGACCCGGCGACGGCCGCAACGTTCCATCACTCCACCGACATCTTCTTCACGGGTGTCGAGATGGCCGCGATCCTGCCGCTCGCTGCGGTCGCGATCGTCGCGTGGCGCACTCGAGTCCTGCCGCGCTGGTGGGCGGCGTTCACCGGCCTCGTCGCGATCGTGCTCATCGTCGGCCCGATCGGCTGGATCGGCGTGATCTTCGGCTTGCCGCTGTTCACGCTCGGGACGAGCCTGCTCGTCCTGCTCGGCTCACGCGAGCGGGTGCGCGCTGCTGCCGCCAAGGCCTGAGGTTCAGGAGTAGGAGGCGCGTTGTCCCCCGGGGCGGCGCGCCTCCCGACCAGTTGTCACGTTTCGCCGTTCTGCGGCATCTTCAAGGCGTGACGGGCAGCACCTGGTTCAGCTGCTCTGCAGTGGGCGCAGAACTTCCAGTCCGCCTGCGTGCCGGGGGCGTTGCGTTGGACGACGTCACCTCCGTCTCCTTCACCTTGAGAGGCCAGCCGCTCGCGGTTCCGGTCAAGAACAACGTCTGGGTTTACGCCGAACCGGATTCGCACGCGACAGAGATCTTCTGTATCCGGGCGCACCTCGCCGACGGCTCGACCGTCGACCCGTCCCCGGAGGTTCCGTGCCCTAGCTCGTAGCTACGCCGCCCGGCCCGCGGCCTGGAGGGCGCCGTCGTGCGCCGGCAGATACAGGCGCTCGACGTACTCCGCCACCATCCGCGCCGTCCCGAAGCGCGGGCCGAGCTCCGCGATCGACTCGCGCATCAGCGCGAGCCAACGTTCCGGCAACCCGTCCGCGCCACGCTCGTAGTACGCCGGTAGAACCTGCTCCTCGAGCACGGCGAAGAGCGACTCCGCGTCCGCCTCGTCCTGCTCCGCCTCTGCTGCACCCTCCACGACGGAGCCGATCGCGAATCCGTATGCCGGCGAGTACGCCTCCGCCCACCAGCCGTCGAGGATCGAGCAGTTGAGCACGCCGTTCAGCGCCGCCTTCATCCCCGACGTCCCCGACGCCTCGAGCGGCCGCCGCGGCGTGTTCAGCCACACGTCGACGCCCTGCACAAGCCGCCGCGCGAGGGTCATCTCGTAGTCCTCGAGGAAGACGACGCGCCCCGCCGCCGCCGGCTCGCGTGCGAAGTCGACGACCTGCTGGATGACGTCCTTGCCGCCCTCGTCCGCCGGATGCGCCTTCCCCGCCACCAGAACCTGGATCGGCCGCTCGACGTCTGCGAGCAGCGCCGCCAGCCGATCGGGACGACTGAACAAGAGACTTGCCCGCTTGTACGTCGCGAACCGCCGCGCGAACCCGATCGTCAGCACGTCGGGATCGAGCTCCCGCGCCCCGCGCGTCGTGGCGATGAACTCGAGCAGGCGCTCCTTCGCGACCCGGTGCGCGGCCCACAGAGGCTCCGCCGCCACATCGCGGGCGCGCTCGAACTGTGGGTCGGTGTCGCCGAGCAGCTCCTCGAGCTCGCGGGAGAGCCACGTCCTCTGGTGGACACCGTTCGTGATGGAGGTGATCGGCACCTCGTCGACGGGCCGCTCGGGCCAGAGCCCGTGCCACATCTCCCGTGACACCTCGCCGTGCAGCTCGGAGACTCCGTTCGCGTAGCGCGACGTCCGCAGCGAGAACGGCGTCATCCCGAACGAATCGTCCGTCGTCGAGACCTTGCCGAGCGCCGCGAACTCGTCCCACGCGAGCCCGCACCGCTCGACGAGCCCCTCGACGTTGCGCCGCACGAGCTCCGCATCGAACACCTCGTTGCCGGCCGGCACCGGTGTGTGCGTGGTGAACACGGTCGAGGCGCGCAGCCGCTCGAGCGCATCGCCGGCGTCGAGCCCGTCCTGCTCGACGAGCTCTCGCAGCCGCTCGAGCTGGAGGAACGCCGAATGGCCCTCGTTCATGTGGAAGACGGTCGGTGCGAGCCCGAGCGCCCGCAGGACACGCACGCCGCCGACGCCGAGGACGAGCTCCTGGCGCAGCCGGTTCTCGCGACCGCCGCCGTACAGGATGTCGGTGACCTCGCGCGCCCAGCCGGGGTTTCCCGAGACCTTCGTGTCGATGAGGTAGAGGGAGACGCGCCCGATCTGCGCCCGCCAGACGCCGAGCCGTACCGGCACGAGCTCGCCGCTGGAGTCCGCGAGCTCGACGACCGGCGCCATCGGCACGAGCTCCAGGGGCAGGCGGCTCGTGTCGTTGCGCGGGTAGCGCTCGATCTGCCGGTCGTGCTCGTCGAGCCGCTGGCGGAAATAGCCGCGGCGGTAGAAGAGACCGACGCCGACGAGCGGGACTCCGAGCTCGGACGCCGCCTTCAAGTGGTCGCCGGCGAGAATCCCGAGCCCGCCGGAGTAGACCGGCAGGCTCTCGTCCAGCCCGAACTCCGCGGAGAAATAGGCGACGAGGAGATCCTCCGGCCGCTCCTGCTCCGTCCACCAGGTCTCGGCGCCGCGGTCGCGAGCGATCCGTCCTTGCACATGCTCGAGGCGCTCGAGGTACTCCGGCGTCAGCGCGCGCTCGAGATCGGCGTCGGTGAGCTCGGAGAGCAGCGCGGTCGGGTTGGAATGCAGCTCCGCGAACCGGCGCGAGTCGAGATCGTCGAAGAGCGCTCGCGCCTCTCCGATCCACGTGAAGGAGAAGTCGCCCGCGACCGCGCGCAGCGCGTCGCGGAGAGCCCCACCGTTGCGTACCTCCCCCACGAGCGGGCACCCTAACTGCAGCCACGAATCGGACGCGCCAGGTAGCCTTTCTCCACCCGGAGAGCTTTGACAGGCAGCTTGGCGACCGGGTCAACAAACGCCTAAAGCGCTCGAGAGCGCCGCTCCCGGGCAGGTCAAGGAGAGTCGTGCAGGACACACGGGAACGCCTCGAATCGATCCTCAAGCAGCGCATCGCCGTCCTCGACGGCTCGTGGGGCGTGCTCATCCAGCGGCAGGTGAAGGGGGAGGAGGCCTACCGCGGCGAGCGGTTCCGCGACCACCCGCGTGACGTCGCGGGCGATCCCGATCTCCTCAACCTGACGCGCCCCGACGTCGTGCGTGAGATCCATCGCTCCTACTTCGAGGCGGGTGCGGACATCGCCACGACGAACACGTTCACCGCGACGCGGATCGGACAGGCGGACTACGCGCTGCAGGAGTTCGCGGCCGAGATGTCGCACGAGGGCGCGCGGCTCGCGCGCGAGGTCGCGGACGAGTTCGACGCTCTCGTCGCCGGCTCGGTCGGGCCGCTCAACGTCTCGCTCTCCCTGTCGCCGAAGGTCGACGATCCCGCCTTTCGCTCGGCCACCTTCGACGAGGTCGTGGAGGTGTACGCGGAGCAGATTCGCGCGTTGCGCGAAGGCGGCGTAGACCTCCTCCTGATCGAGACGGTCTTCGACACGCTCAACGCGAAGGCGGCGATCTTCGCCGCTCAGGACGCAGCGCCCGAGCTGCCGCTCTGGCTCTCCTTCACGGCGATCGACCGCAGCGGCCGCAACCTCTCCGCGCAGACCGTCGAAGCGTTCTGGATCTCCGTCGAGCACGCGAAGCCCTTGGTCGTCGGCGTCAACTGCTCGCTCGGCGCCGCCGAGATGCGGCCGTTCGTCGAGGACCTCGCCGAGATCGCGCCGACGTGGGTCGCCTGCCATCCGAACGCCGGGCTGCCGAACGCGCTCGGGGAGCACGACGAGCAGCCGGAAGACACGAGCCGCTTCCTCGGCGAGTTCGCCCGCGACGGTCTCGTCAACATCGTCGGCGGCTGCTGCGGCACGACCCCGGAGCACGTCCGCCAGATCGTCGCCGCGGTCGAGGGAGTAGCGCCGCGCAAGGTTCCAGAGCCGCGGCCGGCGACCCGCTTCAGCGGCATGGAGCCCTTCGAGCTGCGGACGGATTCCTCGTCCAACTTCACCCTCATCGGCGAGCGGACGAACCTCACCGGCTCGGCCCGTTTCCGCCGGCTGATCGAGGGCGGCAAGTTCCAGGAGGCCGTCGACGTCGCGCTCGAGCAGGTGCGCGGCGGCGCCAACCTGCTGGACGTCAACATGGACGCCGACCTCCTCGACGGCGAGCGCGCGATGACGACGTTCCTCAACCTCGTCGCCGCCGAGCCGGAGGTGGCGCGGCTGCCGATCATGGTCGACAGCTCCCGCTGGTCGGTGCTCGAGGCGGGGCTCAAGTGCATCCAGGGCAAAGGCGTCGTCAACTCGATCTCGCTCAAGGAAGGGGAGGACGAGTTCCTCGAGCAGGCGCGGCGCGTGCGGCGCTACGGCGCCGGCGTCGTCGTGATGGCGTTCGACGAGCACGGCCAGGCGGACACCGTGGAGCGCAAGGTCGAGATCTGCGAGCGCGCCTACACGCTGCTCGTGGCGGACGTCGGCATCCCGCCGGAGGACATCATCTTCGACGCGAACGTCCTCGCCGTAGCGACCGGAATCGAGGAGCACCGCGGCTTTGCGAAGGCGTTCCTCGAGGCGTTGCCGCTGATCAAGGAACGCTGCCCGGGCGCGAAGACGAGCGGCGGAATCTCCAACCTCAGCTTCGCCTTCCGCGGCAACGACGCCGTGCGCGAGGCGATGCACTCGGCCTTCCTCTTCTACGCGATCCGCGCGGGCCTCGACATGGGCATCGTCAACGCCGGCCAGCTCGTCGTCTACGAGGACATCTCTCCCGAGCTGCTGGAACTCGTCGAGGACGTGATCTTCGACCGGCGCGAGGACGCGACCGAGCGGCTCGTCGAGTACGCCGCCCGCGTGCGGGGCGAGGGAACGCGGCGCGAGCTCGACCTTTCCTGGCGCGAGGCGCCGGTCGAGAAGCGCATCGAATACGCGCTCGTGCACGGCGTCGTCGACTTCATCGAGGAGGACGCGGAGGAGGCGCGGCAGCGGGCCGAGCGGCCGCTCGACGTGATCGAAGGCCCGCTCATGGCGGGCATGCAGGTCGTCGGCGACCTCTTCGGCGCGGGGAAGATGTTCCTCCCGCAGGTCGTGAAGAGCGCGCGCGCGATGAAGCGCGCCGTCGCCTATCTCGAGCCGTATATGGAGGCCGAGCAGGCCGCTGGCGGGCGGGCGCGGGCGCGCGGCAAAGCGGTGCTCGCGACCGTGAAGGGCGACGTCCACGACATCGGCAAGAACATCGTCGGCGTCGTCCTCGGCTGCAACGACTACGACATCGTCGACCTCGGCGTGATGGTGCCGGCGGAGCGGATCCTCGACACAGCTGTCGAGGAGGGCGCCGACGTCGTCGGGCTCTCCGGCCTGATCACGCCGTCGCTCGACCAGATGGTCGACGTCGCGAAGGAGATGGAGCGGCGGGGGATGGATCTGCCGCTCTTGATCGGCGGCGCCACGACCTCGCGCCAGCACACCGCCGTGCGGATCGCGCCGGCCTACTCGCAGCCCGTCGTCCACGTCCTCGACGCCTCGCGCGTCGTAGGAGTCGTCTCCAGCCTGCTCGAGCCGGAGCGGCGCCAGCAGCTCGACATCGAGAACCGCGCCGAGCAGGAGCGGCTGCGCGACCTCCATGCGGAGAAGGAGTCGAAGCCGCTGCTCTCCTTGGAAGAGGCGCGCGCCAACCCACAGCAGGTGGCGTTCGACGACCTGGCGGTGCCGGAATTCACCGGGCGGCGCGTCGTCGAGCCGGAGCTCGCGACGCTGCGCGAGTACATCGACTGGCAGTTCTTCTTCCACGCCTGGGAGCTGAAAGGGAAGTTCCCGGCGATCCTCGAGGAGCCCGCGGCGCGTGAGCTCTACGACGACGCGCAGCGCCTGCTCGACCGGATCGTCGACGAGCAGCTTCTCTCCGCGCGCGGCGTCTTCGGCTTCTGGCCGGCGCACACGGACGGGGACGACGTGGTCGCCGGCGACACGCGCTTCTGTTTCCTCCGCCAGCAGACCGACTACGGCGACTCGCGCCCGAACCGGTCGCTCGCCGACTACGTCGCACCCGGCGGGGACCACCTCGGCGCGTTCGCGGTGACCGCAGGTATCGGCGCCGACGAGCTCGCCGCCCAGTTCGTCGCCGAGCACGACGACTACACCGCGATCATGGTCAAGGCGCTCGCCGACCGTCTCGCCGAGGCGTTCGCCGAGTACCTCCACGAGGTCGCGCGCCGTGCCTGGTACGAGAGCGGCCCGAAGCTGTCGAGCGACCAACTGGTTGCGGAGGGCTTCCGCGGTATCCGTCCCGCGTTCGGCTATCCCGCCTGCCCGGACCACAGCGAGAAGACGAAGCTGTTCGAGCTGCTCGAGGCCGAGGAGGCCGGGATCGAGCTGACCGAGACGTTCGCGATGATGCCGGCGGCGAGCGTGAGCGGGATCTACCTCGCGCACCCCGAGGCCCGTTATTTCTCCGTCGGCCGGCTCGCGCGCGACCAGGTCGAGGACTACGCAACGCGCAAGGGCGTCCCGCTCGCGGAGGCAGAGCGTTGGCTCCGGCCTAACCTCGCGTACGAACCGCGGGGCGAGCCGGCAGGGAGCGGGGAGAGCGCGCAGAAGGTCCCCTCGGTTTCTTCGGGAACCTGAGCTATCCTCGATCACGGCGCCGGGGTGGCGCCGATCTCGTATGCGGACGACGCTGAAGCGCGGAATCGGACGGGCCGACGGCCCCAATGGCAATGGCCAGTCGGGCATGCCGCCTCTCTTCACGCCGGTCAACCGCTATTCCCAGACGCCGCCTCCGAAGCGGTCCATGACGCGGCTGATCCTGCGCGGCTTCGGCTGGTTCGTCCTCATGCTCGTCGTGGTCGGCGCGGGGATCGGCGGCGGGCTCTACCTCTACGACCACGAGAGCCTTGGCGCGATCTCGGCGAACACCAAACCGGTGGTGAGCGCCGAGAAGGACCTCGTCCTGCCGAAGCCGAACGCGCCGGCGATCGCGCTCATTGCCGGCTATGACCACCGGGCAGGCACCGGGACGAACGCGTATGCGGGCTCCAACTCCGACACGCTGATGCTCCTGCGGGCCGACCCGACGAACGACACGCTCTCGCTGCTCTCGTTCCCGCGTGACCTCAACGTGCCGATCTATTGCAAGGGCAACACCCCCTCGACGAACGACCGGATCAATGCCGCGTGGGCGGATTGCGGCGCCAACGGTGGTCCGTCGGCAGCCGTCGACACGATCCACCACCTGACCGGCCTGAACATCAACTACCTGATCACGCTCGACTTCCGCGCCTTCAAGCAGATCGTCAACCGCATGCACGGCGTGTACATGAACGTCGACCGTCGCTACTACAACCCGCACGGCACGGGCTATGCGGTGATCAATCTGCACCCCGGCTATCAGAAGCTCAACGGCGGCGAGGCGCTCTCGTACGTCCGCTTCCGGCACCTCGACTCGGACATCTACCGCAACGGCCGACAGCAGCTGTTCCTGGCGGCGCTCAAGACCCGACTCAAGACGAGCATCTCGTTCACCAACATCCTCGAGGTCTTCCAGGTGATCGGCGCGCTGAAGCACAATCTCGAGATTGCAAAGGCCGACGGCAACCCTCCGACCAACGGGGAGCTCACGAAGTATCTCGGCCTTCTCTACGGCCTGCCGCCAGGTCATCTCTTCCGGAACTCGATCCCGCTCTCGGAGCTGCACACTTACATCACGCCGGGCGGCGCCGACGAGCTGACGGCATCACCGCAGGCGGTCGCGACCGCGGTGCACGGCTTCGACTACCCGAACGTGCCGGCGGCGCAGAAGAAGGCCGGCGGCGGCGGCTCGAAGCACGTGAAGAAACTGCCCCACAAGGACATCTCGGTGCTCGTCCTCAACGGCAGCAACGTCGCCGGCCGCGCCTCGAACACGTCGTATCTGCTGAAGAAGCAGGGCTTCGCCACCGCGACGCTGCCCGCATCGACGCCGGCGAACGCTCCAAAGGTCACGCGCGACACCTTCGTCTACTTCAATCCGCAGCAGTCGACCGGGAAGCAGGCGGCGGAGGAGCTGGCGCCGCTCTTCGGCGCGCACACGATCGTCGCGCCGATGCCCGCGTCGATCGGGGCCTTGGCGCGGAAAGCGCAAAACCCGCTTACGGTCACCGCGTTGGGGGCGGGCTTCAGCGGCAAGCTGGCTCTACCGCACTCGACGAAGCCGTCGACGAACGGGTCGAAGATCCCGGCCTCGGTTCAGGACGGTCTCCCGGTGACGTTGAGCGCGGTGCGCGCCCAGAACGGGCCGGCGCACTTCCAGCTCATGGTTCCGAAGAAGGTCGCGCTCGGCTCGTCGCTCTCGACGGACGAGGGCGTCCGCCTCTTCCGGCCGCTGCGCGGCAAACAGGAGCTCGCGCTGACCTTCAACCTCAACGGCGGCATCGAGTACTGGCAGATCGAGGAGTCGAACTGGGTCTCGGCGCCGGTCCTCCAGAGCTCGACCGACGTGATCCCGTGGCATCACGAGAAGCTCTACGTCTACACGTCGAGCGGCGCCATCCAGATGGTCGCGGTCCGGACTCCCAAGGCGGCCTACTGGGTCGTGAACACGATCCTCAACGAGCTCTCGAACTCGACGATGATGGCCATCGCCGAAAGCCTCACGCCGGTCCGCTGAGCGGATTACCCTAGGCCGGTGGCGAGGATCGGAATCTTCGGGGCCGGCTACGTCGGTCTCGTCACCGGCGCGTGCTTCGCCGATCTCGGCCACGACGTCGTCCTGCGCGACGTCCAGCCCGAGCGGATCGCGCGGCTGCAGGCCGGCGAAGTGCCGATCTATGAGCCCGGCCTCGACGACCTGCTCGCGCGGAATCGCGAGCGGATCTCGTTCACGCTCGACGTGCGGGAGGCCGTCACCGGAGCGGATTTCCTCTACGTCGCCGTCGGGACGCCCCCGACCTACGCGGGCGACGCCGACCTCTCCGCGGTCTGGACGGTGATCGACGAGCTGCCGGACGACTCGGCGTCGACGATCGTGATGAAGTCGACCGTGCCCGTCGGGACAGGCGAGAAGGTGCGCGCCGCGCTCGACGCGCGCGGCCTCGAGACGGTCGGCTACGTGTCCAATCCGGAGTTCACGGCGGAGGGCACCGCAGTGCGCGATTTCCTCGAGCCCGACCGGATCGTGATCGGCGCTTTCGACGAGGCGGACGGCGACGCGGTCGAGGCGCTGCACGCCGGCATCGACGGGCCGGTCGTGCGCGCGGACGTCAACTCGGCGGAGATGATCAAGCTCGCCGCCAACGCGTTCCTCGTCACGCGGATCAGCTTCATCAACGAGATCGCCAACGTCTGCGAGCTCGTCGGCGCCGACGTCCTGCGCGTCGCCGAGGGGATCGGCCTCGATCACCGGCTGGGGCCGCATTTCCTGCGCGCCGGGCTCGGCTGGGGCGGCTCGTGCTTCCCGAAGGACTCGCTCGCGCTCAAGCAGCTCGCGGCGAACTCCGGCTACCACTTCCAGCTGCTCAACGCGGTGATCGAGGTCAACGAGCTGCAGAAGCGGCGGGTGCTCAACAAGCTGCAGCGCCACCTCGGCAAGCTGCGCGGCAAGCGCATCGCGCTGCTCGGTCTCGCGTTCAAGCCGAACACCGACGACATGCGCGAGGCGCCGTCCCTCGTCCTCGCCTCGCGGCTGATCGCGGAAGGAGCCGAGGTGCGCGGCTGGGACCCGGTCGCGCGGCCCGAGCTGCAGGGAGTCGAGCTCTGCGACTCGGCGCTCGACGCAGTGACCGGCGCCGACGCTGCGGTGATCGTCACCGAGTGGCCGCAGCTCCTCGAGTTCCCGAGCGAGGAGACGCGCCAGGCGATGCGGCATCCGCTGATCATCGACGGCCGCAACCACCTCGATCCTGCCGCCGTGCGCGCGCTCGGCTTCGCCTACGAGGGGATGGGGCGGACGATCTCGCCGGCCGACGTCCTGCCCGAGACGCCCGAGCGGGAGCTGCAGGACTGATGGAGGCCCTGCTCCTCGCGGGCGGCAAGGCGGAGCGGCTGGGCGAGGCGGCGCAGGGGCTGCCGAAGCCGCTCGTGCCGGTCGCCGGCTATCCGCTCGCGGAGTACACGGTCGCGCGGCTCGTCGAGGCCGGCGTGACCCGCGTGATCGTCGCCTGCCGCGCGGGCGACGAGGAGATCTTCCTCAATGCCCTCACCGGGTTCGGCGCCGAGATCGAGGTGGTGGGCGAGGAGCAGCCGCTCGGGCGCGGCGGCGGCCTCCGGTTTGCGGCATCCCGCCGCGCCGAGCGAGGTCCCGTCCTCGCGCTCAACGGCGACGAGCTGCTCGACGTCGACTTTGCCGAGCTCTTCGCGGAGCACGAGCGAGGTGGCGCCGCGGCGACGATCGTCGTCGCGCAGGTGAACTCTCCGTTCGGTGTCGTCGACGTCGAGGAGGACGGAACGGTGAGCGGCTTCCGCGAGGCGCCGAAGCTCGAGCACTGGGTCAACTCCGGCGTCTATGTCCTCGGCGACGACGCGCTCGAGCTGCTGCCGGAGAAGGGCGACCACGAGCTGTCCACCTTCCCGCAGCTGGCGAGCGAGCGTCGCCTGCGCGCCCATCGGCACGCCGGCGTCTGGCTGACCGTCAACACGCCGAAGGACCTGCGCCGCGCGACGGAGTTCATGGACGCGCACCCCGACTGGAAGCCCCACCGGCAGCCGGCATGAGCATCGACTCCCCGAACTACGGATCGCTCGACCGTTTCTCGTTCGATGCGCGCCGCGTCGAGAAGCCGTGGGGCTGGGAGCTGATCTGGGCGGACGCCGACGCGTACGTCGGCAAGGTGCTGTTCGTCCGCGCGGGCGAGTCGCTCTCCCTCCAGTTCCACCGCGAGAAGGACGAGAGCTGGTACGTCCAGAGCGGGCGTGCGCGCCTCGAGCTGGGCGAGGTGGGGCAGGAGGCGCTCGACGAGGAGATCGTCGCCGCCGGCTCGTGCTTCCGCTACCGGCCGGGCACCGTCCACCGGATCAGCGCGCTCGAGGACACGACGATCCTCGAGGTCTCGACGCCGCATCTCGACGACATCGTGCGGCTTGAGGACCGCTACGGACGCGAAGGCACCAGCGGCGCCTGACCGGATCCTCCGCTGGGACGGTTGTGTCAACGTCCGTGACCTCGGCGGGCTGCCGCTCACGGGCGGCGGCGAGACTCGCTTCGGCGTGTGCGTTCGCGCGGACACGATCCGCGGACTGACCGCTGCCGGGTGGGACGCAGTCGCCGAGTATGGCGTCCGGCTCGCAGTCGACCTGCGCGGCAACCCCGAGCTTGCGGAGGATCCGCCCGAAGGCGTGCCGATCGAGGTGAGGCATTTCCCGGTCAACGGGGACGAGGTCGAGGCCGTGCGCGAGTGGCGGACGATGGAGGAGGCGTACCGAGGCCTGCTCGGTCGTTTCGGCGCCGAGTTCGCCGGCGCGGTGACCACCGTGGCCCGGGCGGACGGGCCGGTCGTCATCCACTGCTTTGGCGGCCGCGATCGCACCGGTCTCGCCTGCGGTCTCATGCTCCGGCTCGCCGGCGTGCCGCTCGACGCAATCGCTACCGACCACGGCCTCAGCGACGCCAACCTCGCGCCGCACACGGAGCGCTGGGTCGCCGCTCCGGGCGAGGAGGGGGAGGTCGAGCGCCGCCGCCGCGTCACGGCTCCCGCCGGCGAGAAGATGGCCGAGGTGCTCGCCGACGTCGATCCTCGTGCCTATCTCTTGAGCGGCGGCGCGAAGGAGGAAGACCTTGACAGGCTCGTGGTAAGGTTGCGCGGGTGAACGGTCACCGCGTCTCCGAGGCAGCCGCCCGCACGGGCTGGTCGGCGCGCATGCTCCGCTACCTCGAGCAGGCCGGCCTCGTCCTCCCGTCCCGCAACGCTGCCGGCTACCGGCAGTACGGTCTGCGCGAGCTCAATCAGCTTCGCTCGCTCGCCGAGCTGCGGAGCCGTTTCGGCCTCGGCATCGGCGATCTCGCCTTCGCCGCGCGCCTGCGGCGCGAGCCCGAGCTCCGGGCCGCGATCGACGGTTGGTTGGCGGGGCTCGACGACAGCTCTTGGGTCGAGTGGGAGCAGCGCAAGCACGAACGACTTCTTGCCGCATAACGCAGAACGAGAAAGGACTCCATGGCAGCGACGCAACGCTACGACGTAAAGGATCTTGCCCTCGCCGAAGAGGGAAAGCGGCGGATCGAGTGGGCCGACCGGCAGATGCCGGTGCTCGCGGCGATCCGGGACCGGTTCGAGCGGGAGCAGCCGCTCACCGGCTATCGCATCTCGGCCTGTCTCCACGTGACGACCGAGACCGCGAACCTCATGCGGACACTCAAGGCGGGCGGCGCCGACGTCGTCCTCTGCGCGTCCAACCCGCTCTCGACGCAGGACGACGTCGCCGCGGCGCTCGTCGCCGAGTACGACGTCTCGTGCTTCGCGATCAAGGGCGAGGACAACGACACCTACTACGCGCACATCGAGGCGGCCGTCGACCACAAGCCGCACTTCACGATGGACGACGGCGCCGACGTGATCGGCGTCCTCCATTCGGCCCGGCGCGAGCAGCTCGGCGAGATCATCGCCGGCACCGAGGAGACGACCACCGGCGTGATCCGGCTCAAGGCGCTCGAGGCGGAGGGCAAGCTCGGCTTCCCGATCATCGCCGTCAACGAGGCGATGACGAAGCACATGTTCGACAACCGCTACGGCACGGGGCAGTCGACGATCGACGGGATCATCCGGGCGACGAACGTCCTGCTCGCCGGCAAGCGCTTCGTCATCTGCGGCTACGGCTGGGTCGGGCGCGGCGTCGCGTCGCGGGCCCGCGGGATGGGCGCGCACGTGATCGTCACCGAGGTGGATCCGCTCCGCGCCCTCGAGGCGTTGATGGACGGCTTCGAGGTGCTCTCGCTCGAGCGGGCGGCGGAGATCGGCGACATGTTCTGCACCGCGACCGGCGACAAGCACGTGGTCGCGCGGGCGCACATGGAGCTGATGAAGGACGGCGCGATTCTTGCCAACACGGGCCATTTCAACGTCGAGATCGAGATCCCGGCGCTGCGGGAGATGGCGGTCGAGACGAAGAGAGCGCGCGAGTTCGTCGAGGAGTTCACGCTCGCCGACGGGCGGCGGCTCTACCTCGTCGCGGACGGCCGGCTCGTCAACCTGTCGGCGGCGGAGGGCCATCCCGCGCTCGTGATGGACATGTCGTTCGCGAACCAGGCGCTCTCGCTGGAGTACGCGGCGGCCCACGCGGCGGAGCTCGACCGCAAGGTCTATCCGGTGCCGCCGGAGATCGACGCCGAGATCGCGCGCCTCAAGCTCGAGACGATGGGCGTCGAGATCGACCAGCTGACGGAGGAGCAGGCGAAGTACCTCGCCTCGTGGGACGAGGGCACCTGAGCCTCCGAGACTCGTACACGGCGTGAAGGCGGTCCTTCTCGCCGCGGGCTATGCGACACGGCTTCGGCCGCTCACCGACGAGCGGCCGAAGCATCTTCTGCCGGTGGGCGGGCGGCCGATGCTGGACTGGGTGCTCGACCGCGTCCGCGAGCTGGAGGACGTCGACGCGGTCCACCTCGCCACGAACAGCCGCTTCGCGCCGGGCTTCGCGGAGTGGGCGGCGGCGAACGACGTCACCGTCCACGACGACGGCACGACCTCGAACGACGACCGGCTCGGCGCGGTCGGCGACCTGAAGCTCGTGATCGACCGGGCCGGTCTCGACGGGGAGGAGCTGCTCGTACTCGCGGGCGACAACCTGTTCGAGTTCTCCCTTCCCGCCTACGCGGCGTGGTGGCGGGCAAAGCCGCAGCCGGCGAGCGCCGTCCCGCTCCACGACGTCGGCGACCTCGAGCTTGCGAAGCAGTACGGAATCGCCGAGACGGGCATGGACGGCCGAATCGCCGGTTTCGCCGAGAAGCCGAGCGAGCCCCGCTCGACGCTGGCCTCGACGCTGATCTACCTCCTCGCTGCCGAGCACGTCCGCCTCGTCTCGACATATCTCGAGGAGGGCGAGAGCCCCGACAACGCCGGCAGCTTTCTCGGCTGGCTCGCCGCGCGCGAGCCCGTCTACGGCTACCGCTTCGACGGGCACTGGTACGACATCGGAGATCTCGGACAGCTGCTCGAAGCCGACAATCGGCTGCGCCGCGAGGCCGGGCTGCCCGAGCGCGAGTCGTACAGCCTCGACTGAGTTGCGACGAAGCCGGCACTGATTCGGCACGTCGGTGCGCCTAGCGTCGGGGGGATGCTCGATCTCCTGCTGCCGCAGCGCTGCGTCGTCTGCGAGCAGAGCGGGAGCCAGCTCTGCGCGGCTTGCCGCGACGAGCTGCGCCGGCTCGAGCCGCCGCTCTGCGCGCGCTGCGGCGCGCCGACCGCGTGGCCCGTCGATCGCTGCCGCGAATGCGCCGGCAGAAGGATCGCTTTCGCGAGTGCTCGTGCCGCCGTCGTCTACGACGAGGCGGCGCGCCGGCTCGTCCACGCCTGGAAGGAACGCGGCCTGCGGCGGCTCGCGGCGGCAGCGGCGGAGCTCGTCGCCGAGCGGCTGCCGCCGCCCGCGGTAGACGTCCTGAGCTTCGTCCCCGCCAACCAGGCGCGGCGCCTCGAGCGTGGCCACAACCCGGCGGAGCGGCTCGCCCGCGAGCTCGCGCTGCTCTGGGATCTCCCGTGCGAGCCGCTCCTCGCGCGCCGGCGCGGCGAGCGGCAGCGCGGCCGAACCGCGGTCGAGCGGCTCTCCCTGCGCGGCGCCTTCCGAGCCACCACCGGCGCGCCTCGTCGCGTCGCGCTCGTCGACGACGTCTACACGACCGGCGCCACCGCCTCCGCAGCGTCCACCGCCCTCCGCGCCGCAGGCGCCCGCCGCGTCGAGGTCGTCACGTTCGCCAGGACGCTTCGCAGGAGATAACCACTCGTTAGGCTCAGTGCAATCGACAGGGGAGGCGGCGATGCAGCTTCACGTCAAGGGCAAGAACCTCGAGGTGAACGAGTCCATCCGCGACTACGCCGAGCGAAAGCTCCGCAAGCTCGAGCGCCGCGTCGACGACTCGACGCGCGTCGAGGTCGAGCTCGCCGTCGAGAAGAATCCATCAATCGCCGACTCGCAGGTCGCCGAGGCGACCGTCCACGTCAAGGGGCGGACGCTGCGCGCGAAGGAGACGGCCCGCGACATGAAAGGCGCGATCGACGCGCTCGCGGACAAGCTCACACGCCAGGTACGCGACCGCCACGACAAGCGCGTCGACGGCCGCAAGCACGTCGAGGAGCCGCAGCTCGCCGATCCTGTCGAGCCGGAGATCACTGAGTCCTAAGTGGGGCTCTTCAGCAAGCGGAACGAGTCGTACAACGAGCGGATGCTCCGCGAGGCGGGGCTCCTCGACTACCAGCAGGCAAAGCCGCCGGATCTCGCGCCGCCGCCGTCGCTCCTCGCTCGGCTCGGCATCCCGGACGGCTCGAGCCTCTCGCCGCGCGAGTGGGACGCGACGACGACGGTGAGGGCGCCGGGCCTGACCGGCAGTCGCGTCGAGTTCACGTCGCTCGCCGGCGGCGACCTGCTCGTCGACGGGGAAGACGAGGCGGGCGATCTGTCGCCGCTCGCGGACGCGCTCGAGCAGGACGTCCAGCCGCCCTACAAGGCTCTCGCGGTGCGGCAGGACGGCGACCTCTGGGCCGTCGCCGCCAAGAAGATCGCCACCGCGCGCATCGACTTCGCCGGCGCGGACTCGCTCGAGCTCTCCCGCAAGGACTCGTGGGAGGACTTCCGCGTCGACGGCGACCCGTCCGACGCGACCGTTCCGCCGCAGCTCCGGCAGCTCGGCGAGGCCCAGGGCAGCGACTTCTACGTCAAGGCGGAACGCCTCGACGATGACGTTTGGGAGGTCCGGGTGAGCGCGCTCTAGGCAGCTACCCTGCCCGCATGGCCCAGCAGCTGGGAGGCATGGAGAAGGTCCTGCGCGTCGGCGAAGGCCGGCGCGTCAAGCGCCTGCAGGAGCAGGCCGCCTACATCACGTCGCTCGAGCCGCAGTTCGAGAAGCTCTCGGCCGCCGAGCTCGAAGGCCTGACCGCCGCCTTCCGCCAGCGGCTCGAGAACGGCGAGTCGCTCGACGAGCTCGTCTTCGACGCGTTCGCCGCCGTCCGCGAGGCCCGCAAGCGCGCCTCCGACCAGCGGATGTTCGACGTCCAGCTGATGGGCGGGATCGTCCTCCACGAGGGTGACATCGCCGAGATGAAGACCGGCGAGGGGAAGACGTTCGTCGCGGCCCTCGCGCTCTATCTGAACGGCCTCACCGGCCTCGGCGCGCATCTCGTCACGGTCAACGACTACCTCGCGCAGCGCGACGCCGAATGGAACCGGCCCGTCTTCGAGTCGCTCGGAATGACCGTCGCGTCGCTCGAGAACATGCAGCCGTTCGACGCGAAGAAGGCGGCGTACGAGGCGGACATCACGTACGGGACGAACTCCGAGTTCGGCTTCGACTACCTCCGCGACAACATGTCCGTCTCCCTCGAGGGCTGCGTCCAGCGCGGCCACGTCTACGCGATCGTGGACGAAGTCGACTCGATCCTCATCGACGAGGCGCGGACGCCGCTGATCATCTCCGGCGAGCCCGAGACCGCGGCGCAGATCTACTACGACTTCGCGCGCGTCGCCGCGCAGCTCGACGGCCATCGCTCGTCGCCGGGCGACCCGAAGGGACACGCGGAGGCGATCGGCGTCGACTACGAGTACGACGAGAAGTTCAAGACGGTCGGAGTCACCCAGCAGGGCGTCGCCACGGTGGAACGCGCGCTGCGGATCGACAACCTCTACGCGCCGCAGAACACGCAGCTCGTCAACCACCTCAACCAGGCGCTCAAGGCCGAGTCGCTCTACCAGCGCGACGTCGACTACGTGATCCAGGACGGCGAGGTGAAGATCGTCGACGAGTTCACCGGCCGGATCATGGAAGGGCGCCGCTGGAGCGAGGGCCTCCACCAGGCGGTCGAGGCGAAGGAGGGCGTCAAGATCCAGGAGGAGTTCCAGACGCTCGGGACGATCACCCTCCAGAACTACTTCCGCCTCTACGAGAAGCTCGCCGGCATGACCGGCACCGCGAAGACCGAGGAGAAGGAGTTCGTCGAGATCTACGACCTCACCGTCGTCGAGATCCCGACCAACGTCGACGTCGCGCGCGCAGACGAGAACGACCTCGTCTTCAAGTCGAAGGAGGGGAAGTTCGCCGCCGTCGTCCGCGACATCGAGGAGCGCGCCGAGAAGGGCCAGCCCGTGCTCGTCGGCACGATCGCGGTCGAGACGTCCGAGTACCTCTCCCAGCTCCTGACGCGGAAAGGGGTCAAGCACAACGTTCTCAACGCGAAGGAGCACGCGCGCGAGGCGGAGATCATCACGGACGCGGGCGAGCCCGGCGCCGTGACGATCGCGACGAACATGGCCGGCCGCGGCGTCGACATCAAGCTCGGCGACGGCGTGACCGACCTCGGCGGTCTCTACGTCCTCGGCACCGAGCGCCACGAGTCGCGCCGGATCGACAACCAGCTGCGCGGCCGCTCGGGCCGCCAGGGCGATCCCGGCGAGACGCGCTTCTACCTCTCGGGCGAGGACGACCTCGTCCGCCTCTTCGCCGGCGACCGGATCAGCGGGATCATGGATCGCTTCAAGATCCCCGACGACCAGCCCATGGAGGCGAAGATCCTCTCCCGCCAGATCGAGGGCGCGCAGAAGAAGGTCGAGGAGCAGAACTTCGTCATGCGCAAGAACGTCCTCAAGTACGACGACGTTCTCAACCGGCATCGCCAGCGGATCTACGAGCAGCGTCGCGAGGTGCTCGAGGGCCAGGACCTCTCCGAGCAGCTCAAGCTCTGGATCGACGAGGTGATCGAGGACACCGTCAACGTCTTCACCGAGGACGAGTACTCGAAGGACTGGGATCTCGAGGCGCTCACGAACGCGATGGCCGCGCTCTACCAGACCGAGATCACCGCGGCCGAGCTGCGCGAGGATCTCGGCGAGATCTCGCGCGAGGCGCTGATCGAGGAGTTCCAGTCCGACGCGGCCGACGAGTACGTGGCGAAGGAGGAGGAGTTCGGCGCCGACCTGATGCGCGAGCTCGAGCGCTTCGTCGTCCTCCAGGTCGTCGACGTCCGCTGGCGCGAGCACCTCGAGAACATGGAGGCGCTGCGCGAGGGCGTCCACCTGCGCCAGATGGCGCAGAAGGATCCGCTCGTGGAGTACACCGGCGAGGGCGAGCGGATGTTCACCGATCTCGGCCGCGCCATCCGCGGCGAGGTCGTGCTCCACCTCTTCCACGCCGAGCTCGCGCCCGAGCAGGCGCAGCAGCAGCTCGCGCAGTCGCAGACGACGAACGGGAACGTCCACTACGAGCACGAGACGGCGGCTGGAGCCGACGTGATCGACGCGGCGCTCGGCGGCGGAGTGGCCACGGGCGGTGCGCTTGCGGCAGCTCCCGCGGCGACGCAGGTGCAGGCGAGCGAGCACGAGAAGCTCGGCCGCAACGATCCGTGCTGGTGCGGCAGCGGCAAGAAGTTCAAGAAGTGCCACGGCGCCTGAAGTAGGCGTTCCCTCACCTATCTCGAAGAGCTGCGTCCTGAGGAGACACGTCTGGTGTCAGGCACCTCCCTCTGCCGGGGGAGATGCTTCGGCCATGGCTGGACCGTTCCTTCGGTATCGCTCACTAGGATGACCGACGCGATGGCCGACGAGACTCAGATCCCGTTCTCGGAGCAGCTCGAGGAGATCGGGGCCCAGCTCGACTGGGTCCGTGGTTACCTTTGACCCCGCCTCGCTGAAGGCCCGTGTCGCCGAGCTCGAATCTGAGCTTGCGCAACCCGACTTCTGGAACGACCAGCAGCGCGCGGCGCGTCTTAGCGCCGAGCACCAGCGCGCGCAGCGGAAGTTCCAGCGCTACGACGAGCTCTGCTCCAACGTCGAGTTCCTGCGGGAGGGCTCCGGCACGTTCCCGGACGAGGAGCTCGCGCCCGTGCTCCGCGAGGTGCAGGGCGAGCTCGCGCGCCTGCAGGAGGACGCGCTCTTCTCCGGCGAGTACGACGCCGGCGACGCCGTCCTCTCGATTCAGGCCGACGCGGGCGGCACCGACGCGCAGGACTGGGCGGAGATCATCCTGCGCATGTACCTCCGCTGGGCCGAGCAGCGCGGCTTCAAGACCGAGCTGATCGACCAGAGCCCGGGGGAGGAGTACGGGATCAAGTCGGCGACCCTCACGGTCAAGGGCGAGAACGCGTACGGGATCCTGAAAGCAGAGCGCGGCAAGCACCGTCTCGTCCGGCTCAGCCCGTTCGACTCGGCGCACCGCCGCCACACGAGCTTCGCGCAGGTGATCGTCGCGCCGCTGCTCGAGGAGTCGGCCGACATCGAGATCGCCGACGACGACATCCGCATCGACACGTTCCGCGCGTCGGGCGCCGGCGGCCAACACGTCAACAAGACCGACTCCGCCGTCCGCATCACCCACATGCCGAGCGGGATCGTCGTCTCCGTCCAGAACGAGCGGAGCCAGTCGTCGAACAAGGACACGGCGATGAAGATCCTCCGCTCGCGTCTCGCCGAGAAGGTGGAGGAGGAGCGCGAAGCCGAGCTCGCGCGCGAGCGCGGCGGCGTCTCGATGGGCTTCGGCGGCAACGCGATTCGCAGCTACGTCCTTCATCCGTACACGCAGGTCAAGGACGCGCGCACCGGCCTCGAGGTCGGCAACGCGCAGGGCGTCCTCGACGGCGACCTCGACGGCTTCATCCGCGCGTATCTGCTGCAAACGGCAGGAGACGCCGGGTAACGGCCGAAATCCACGCTAGAGTGGGGGTTCCTCCGCCACTCTGACCCGGCGCTCACAGCCGGATTCACGACGTGACAGACCTGCAGCTGGAAACTCCCCTGGTAATGGATTCGCTGGCCGATCGCACCGTGCAGCCCGCGGCGCCGAGCGGCTCGATGATCCTCTTCCAGGACGTCGCGAAGATCTACGAGCCGGACGTCAACGCGCTCGACCACGTCAGCTTCGCGATCGACAAGGGCGAGTTCGTCTTCGTCGTCGGCGCGTCGGGCTCGGGGAAGACGACGCTCGTGCGGCTCCTCCTCAAGGAGCTCGAGCCGACGAGCGGCAAGATCATCGTCGGCGGCCGCGACGTCGCGCGCCTGCGCCACTCGAAGGTCTCGATGCTGCGGCGCAACATCGGCTGCGTCTTCCAGGACTTCAAGCTCCTGCCGAGCCGGACGGCGGCGGACAACGTCGCGTACGCGCTCAAGGTGCGGGGCGAGAGCCGTGCCTCGATCCGGCGCAAGGTGTCCGAGGTCATGACGATGGTCGGCCTCGGCAACAAGATGAACTCGCTTCCCGACGAGCTCTCCGGCGGCGAGCAGCAGCGCGTCTCGATCGCGCGCGCCGTCGTCAACCACCCGCCGCTGCTCGTCTGCGACGAGCCGACCGGCAACCTCGACCCCGACACGAGCGTCGGGATCATGCAGCTCCTCTACCGGATCAACCGCGCCGGCACGACGATCCTGATGGTGACCCACGACCGCGAGATGGTCGACAAGATGCGCAAGCGCGTCATCGCGCTCGAAGACGGCAAGCTCGCCCGCGACGAGCGCCGCGGCGGCTACACGAGCGAATGAGTCGCGTCCGTCTGCTCTTCTCCGAGTCCTGGCAGTCGATCCGCCAGAACCTCTCGACCTCGGTCGCGGCGACGATGACCGTCCTAATCGGGATGTGCCTGCTCGGCCTGTTCATCGCGCTCGGGACGTGGGTGCTCTCCTGGAGCAACCACGTCCAGAAGGAGTTGCAGGTGCACGTCTACTTCTGCAGCCCGGTTGTGTCGGAGGGGGGTTGTCAGGCCGGCGCGACGCCCGCGCAGGAGCAGCTTGTCGGCGCGAAGCTCCGGAGCATGGCCGGTGTGAAATCGGTGAAGTTCGTCTCGAAGGAACAGGCCCTGGCGCAGATGAAGAAGGACACAACCTTCCCGCCGGGCACGTACGACCTGCTCTCGGCGAACCCGCTGCCCGATTCATGGATCGTGACGCCAAAGGCCGCGAGCCTGACGCCGGTGCTCGGCAAGCAGATCTGCGTTGCGCAATACGCGGGAGTCGAGCCTTGCCCGCCGGTAGGGTCGGCGCACTACGGCGACCTCGGCGGTGTCCACTGGGGGAGCACCGTCACAAAGAAGGTCTTGACGATCGCAAAAGTGATTTCGCTCGTTTTCCTGATCGCGGTTGTGCTGCTCGTGATCGCCGCGACGCTCCTGATTGCGAACACGATCCGCTTGTCGATCTTCGCGCGGCGACGGGAGATCGAGGTGATGAAGCTCGTCGGCGCCTCGAACTGGTTCATCCGGGGCCCGTTCATGCTCGAGGGACTCGGTTGCGGACTCGCAGGTTCTGTCCTCGCGGTGATCCTCCTTGGGCTCGGGAAGGCGATCTTGCTCCCGGGAATCCTCGGGCACTTCGTGAGCACCGGCAGTGGCGGCGTGCACGCGCTGTCGTTCACGTTCAACGCGATCGCGTTAATCGGCGCCGGCCTGCTGCTCGGCGCGGCGGGTAGCGGACTCACCCTCCGCCGCTTCCTCCAGGTCTAGGTGCCCAGGGAGCGGGGGCGGCAGAAGCGCCCCAGCCGCAGCGAACGCCATCGTCGTCGCCATTCGCCCGCGCGCAAGCCTGTCGCCGAGCTGACGGTTCGCCTGCCCGAGCGGCGCACCGAGCCGGAGACAGTGATCGCGCACCTCGGCCCGACGAACTCCGGCAAGACGCACGACGCGCTTCGTTTCCTCGTCGAGAGCGGGAGTGGCGTCTACGCGGCGCCGCTGCGGATGCTCGCGCAGGAGGCGCACCGCCGGCTCTCCAGTGAGATTGGGGAGGAGAAGGTCGGCCTGATCACCGGTGAGGAGCGCGTCAACCCGGGCGCGCCGATCGTCTGCTGTACCGCGGAGATGGCTCCATCGAGCGGACACACCCTGGTCTTGGACGAGATCCAGTGGGCGGAGGACGAGGAGCGCGGCTCGGCGTGGACGCGGCTGCTGCTCGGCGGCGAGTACCGCCACATCCTCTTGCTCGGCGCGGTCGAGGCGCTGCCGCTCGTCCGTCATGCCTTCCCGCAGGCCGAGATCCGTTTCTTCGAGCGCAAGGCGCCGCTCGACTGGGTCGGGCGCCGCGGCATCAATGGCCTCGGCCCGGGCACGGTCGTGGTCGCCTTCTCGCGGCGCGCGGTGATCGGGCTCGCGGGCGAGCTCAACCAGCTCCACCCGGGCCGCGTTGCCTGCCTCTACGGCGCGATGCCGCTCGCGTCGCGGCGAGAGGAGATCGACCGCTTCATCGCCGGCCAGGCCGAGGTCTGCGCGTCGACCGACGTCCTCGGCCACGGCGTCAATCTCCCCTGCAAAACGCTGCTCTTCGCCGAGACGACGAAGTTCGACGGCAAGGAGCGGCGCGACCTCGAGCCGTGGGAGATCGCCCAGATCGCCGGGCGCGCGGGCCGCTTCGGCTTCCACGAGCGCGGTCACGTCGGCGTCCTCACCGGCCTGCCGTGGGCGAATCCCGACCCGGAGCTCGTCCGCTCGGCGCTCGTCCCGCACGTCCCGATCGAGCAGGGCCAGCTCGGCTATCGCATCGTCGACAGCGGCCGGCTCCGTCCGCAGCTCTCCGATCTCAATGTGACGAAGGTGGACGAGCTCGAGCCGGCGCTCCACGCCTGGCGGCACGCGGCGCTGCGCTACTGGAGCGTCGGCGGCTGGCTCGAGGTGGAGTCGATCCAGCCGCTGCTCGCGCGGCTCGACGCGGTGCGCGAGGCGCTTCACCATTCGCGCCGGACGCTCGGGCTCGCCGACGTCTGGAAGCTGATGCAGTCGCCGATCGACGAGGACGGCTGGCCGCTGCTCGGCACGCTCGCCGCGGCGCTCGCCGGCGACAAGCCGCAGCACACCGTCGTCGGCTGGCTCCTCGACCCGCGCCGCCTCGACGCGGCCGGGCTCGAGGAGGCGGAGCAAGCGGCGCGCCAGGCGTCGATCCTCCGCTGGTTCGCGCTCCAGTACCCGGGCGTCGCGGGCGTCACGATCGAGCGCGCCGCGGCGCTGGAGGAAGCCGCCGCAGAGCGCGTCGTCCGCGAGCTGCGGGCGGAGATCGAGGATCCGACGATCGGCCGCTGCCGCGTCTGCGGCGCGCGCACCGCGCCTTGGGCATCACTCTGCGACCGCTGCTACATGCAGCGCGGCGGGAATCGCGGCCGCCGCTAGACGGCGTCTCAGGGCTGTGTCGGGTGTGCGGATATATGCACAACGACCCGGTTCTTGCGGTTGTGCGGATTTAAGCACAACAGGACATTTCCTGCTATTGTGCGGATATGCGCACATCTCGCCAAACCTGGATCATCCGGTCGTCAAGCGACTTCGGGCGAACGATCGCTGACCTCCGCGCGCTCCGTGGGATCACCCAGAGCGATCTCGCGGCGCAAAGTGGGCTCCCCCGGGAGTACCTGGCTCGCCTCGAGCGTGGCTTGACGGTGACGATGTTGGAACGAATGCTTCGACTCCTGCGCCGGCTCGGCGCCGAGGTCACGGTCTCGATTCCGACCGGCGACGACGATGCCTGATCGGTTGCAGGTGTGGCTCGAAGGAGCCCACGTCGCGGACGTCGAGCGCCCCCGGCGCAGCGACGCCCGCCTGCGGCTTCGCCACACCGACGAGGCACTCGAGCGGTGGCCCCTGAACACGCCGCTCGTCTCATGTTCGCTCCCTGTCAGCAACAGGCCGGCCGCCGCAAACGCGTTTCTTCGGGGCTTGCTTCCCGAAGGGGACGCACTCGCGGTGATGGCGGCGCGCGCCGGGATTTCCGTGGCGGACACGTTCGGCTTGCTCGAGCGCTACGGGCGTGATGTCGCCGGCGCACTGGTGATCGGCGCGGAGGCGCCCGACGCGAGCCGCTTCGACCTGGAGCCGTACAGCGACGAGAGCCTGGGGGAGGAAGTAGGTGCCCTCGACCAAAATCCGCTCGGCGTTCACGACGACAGCGAGCTGTCGCTGGCCGGCTTGCAGAACAAGCTCTTGCTCGTCAAGACCGACCGGGGCTGGGCGAGACCGCGAAATGGCTATCCGTCGACGCACATCCTGAAAGCAGAAGATCGCCGCTTTCCGGGGATCGTGGAGGCGGAGTACCGCTGCCTCAGCCTGGCGCGCCGGCTGGGTCTGACGCCCGTCGAGACGGAGTTCTTGGTGGCCGGAGGCATCCCGTGCCTCATCACCGAGCGGTACGACCGCATCGTGACCGAGCGCGGAGTTCGCCGGGTTCATCAGGAGGATCTCTGCCAAGCGGTGGGCATCGACGGCGCCGGGAATCGCGGCCGCGCGAAGTACCAGCGTCGAGGAGGCGGCGGTCCCGGATTCCGCCAGGCGGCGCAGCTTCTCGAAGCCCATGCGCAGGACGCAGGAGAAGAGCTCGGGCGTCTGGTCGCAGCGCTCTCGTTCACGATTGCCGTTGGGAACGCGGACGCTCATGCGAAGAACATCTCGCTTCTGCATGACACCGAAGCCACGATCAGGCTCGCTCCGGTCTACGACGTCACGTCCACACTGCTCTGGGCGAACCTCACAGCCGAGTCGGCGCTGTCAGTTAATGGCCACTTCTCTCTTCAACGGTTGACGATCGCCGACATCGCGGCCGAGGCGGCCTCCTGGCCGTACGAGCGCGCCGCCGCCGAGCGGATCGCCTCGGAGACCGTCGAGCAGCTCCGAGCCGTGCTCACAACCCTCGACTCCGATGCGCAACGGAGGCTCGTCGAAGCTCGCTGTGAGGCGTTGCTCGCCGGGAAGCCGGCGGGCGGCTGAAACTCGTGGGAGCGTTGCCTGGCGCTGTCGCTAGACGACCGCCTTCACCGCGCTCTGCGCCGTCTCCTTCGCGAGCTTCGCCGTCGCCACGAGCTTGGCGAGCCTTGCCGCGCGTCCCGTCGTCGTCTTCGGCGGCTCGGTCTGCGTGAACGCCGCGAGCCCGACCTCGAGGGCGCCGATCGCGAGGTGTGGCAGCCAGTGCTTCTTGCCGCGCGCGCGTGCGCCGGTGAGCTGGGGGACGAGCGCGAGCGTCGCGCCGCCGACCGCGTCGAGCGCGAGGTGGACGCGCATCGGCACGACGTTCTTCGCGCTCAGCTCGTAGTCGGTCAGGTTCGAGTAGATCGCCTCGGCGCCGCCGACCGCGCGCGCCACGATCCCCTCGGGGCTTGTGCGTCCGAGCCCCAGGATGGTCGGCGCCGCGACGAGCGCCGGCCCGACGACGTGGTCGATCGCGCTGTGGACGCTCGTCGGGATGAACCGCAAACTCATGGTGACCTCCAATCCTCGATTGGAGTTCGCGTTGCCGCCAAAGCGGTTCTCTACACGCGCTACCGCAGCACGAGCTGCGTGCAGCGGAAGAGCGCCATCGGCCGACCGTCCGGATCGGTCACCGTCGCGTCCCATAGCTGCGTCGTCCGGCCGCCGTGCACCAGCCGCGCTTCGCATTCGATCGTCCCCTCGCGTGCGCTGCGGAGGAAGTTCGTCTTCAGCTCGATCGTCGTGAAGCCGGTCGCGCCCTCGGGGAGGTTGAGGATGCAGCCGTAGCCGCACGCCGAGTCGGCGAAGCCGACGACCGTGCCGGCGTGGAGGTAGCCGTTCGGCGCCATGTGCTTCGCGTCGAGCGGGAGCCGCGCGCGCATGACGCCGTCACCCGGCTCGGAGAACTCGATCCCGAGCAAGCCGGGGAAGCCGGACGACCCGATTTCCTGCAGTTGCTCGAGGGAGACCTCCACGGGCGCGACCCTACACTTGGCCGTCATGGCCGGAGAGAAACTCATCGTCGAGAACCGGCGCGCGCGGCACGAGTACCACCTCTCCGACCGCGTCGAGGCGGGCCTCGTCCTGCAGGGGACGGAGGTCAAGTCGCTGCGCGGCGGGCAGGCGACGCTGCAGCAGGCGTACGCCGAGGTGCGCGACGGCGAGGCGTGGCTCGTCGGCCTCCACGTGCCGGAGTACACGGAAGGGAACCGCGCCAACCACGATCCCGACCGGCCGCGCAAGCTCCTCCTGCACCGCAAGGAGATCGAGCGGCTCGCGGCGGGCGTGGCGGAGAAGGGCCTAACGGTCGTCCCGACGCGGCTCTACTTCAAGGACGGGCGGATCAAGGTCGAGCTCGCACTCGCAAAGGGCAAGGAGCTGCGCGACAAGCGCCGCGACATCGCCGCCCGCGACGCGAAGCGGCAGATGGAGCGGGAACTGAAGAGCGCGCGGCGCTAGGAGGGATCGGCAGGCCGGTTGACGGATACGCTGGCCGCCTGACCGCCGTGGCGACCATCACCTGTCCCGAGTGCGCCTACGCAAAGACTGAGACGATGCCGGCCGACGCCTGTCAGCACTTCTACCGGTGCGAGGCATGCGGCGTGACGTTGTCGCCGTTGCCAGGCGACTGTTGCGTGTTCTGCTCGTACTCGGATCAGATCTGCCCGCCGAAACAGGCGATCCACTAGGCGCGGTCGAGCACGATGACGGGGATCTCGCGGATCCCGCGCGTCTTCTCCTCGTAGTCGGCGAAGCCGGTCCAGTCGGCCTTCTGCCGCTCCCAGATCTCGTCGCGCTCCGCTCCCTCCGCCACCCTCGCGCGCACAGGGAACGAGTCCGTGCCGATCTCGACGGTCGCGTCGGGGTTGGCAACGAGGTTGTGGAACCAGTCGGGATTCGTCGGCGCGCCGCCCTTCGAGCCGAAGACCGCGACCGCGTCGGGGGAGACGCGCTGGTAGGCGACCGGGTTGATGCGCTCGGTGCCGGTCTTGGCGCCCTTGTGATGGAGCAGGAGAAGCGTGCGGCCCTCGTAGAAACCGCCGACGCGTCCCTCGTTCTCGCGGAACTCTTCGATGATGTGCTGGTTCGGGTCGTCGGCCATCTCACCGGCGACGTTACCGACGGCGTCTCAGTCTGCGTCGCGGGCCACCGCTACAATGTCCACAGCAACACGACATACGGGGGCGACCTGGTTTCGACGTGGTCGATCCATCCGGATGAGCTGCAAGCCGAGGTCGCCGGTAGGCCTCGTAAATCCACCGGCACAAACCAAATGCGAAGCATGATCTCGCACTCGCTGCCTAACTTCGGTTAGCCGGCGACGCCCCTCCGGGAGTGCCCGTGGCCCGGGGGAGGCGCCAACAACGGGCTCGGCGCCGAGGGAGAGCCAATCGCCCGGAGCGCGACACTCAAAGGATGGCTAGCAAGTCGGTAGGGCGGTTGCACCCCGGCCGGCGAGCGAAAGCCAAGTGCAACCTACGCTTGTAGACGCTCGGCCGGTGCGGCTGCGGACGTGGGTTCGATTCCCACCGCCTCCACTTTTTCGGACATTGCGCAAACCTCGGGTGTGACGAGCCGGTAGGTGGGCAGGATCTCGGCTCGGCTGTTGACGCGCAGTTCCTCGATGAGGAGGCGTAGGAGTGCTTTCGCCTTCTGGGGGTCTCCTTCGGTGGCGACGGCTTCGAGCACGTCGGCGATGCCGGCGAGGTCGGCGGCTGTGGGCACGTGGGCCGCCTCGTGTGGCGCGGAGAGGGAGAGTTCGGCTTCTTGGGCGCGGAGGTCGTCGAGTCGCGCTTGCAGGCGGACGAGTCGATCTTCGCAGCGTTCGGCGGTGAGCTTGCCCTGCTCGAAGGCCTCGTAGTAGCGCTCCAGCGCCTGCTCGGCGCGCGTGATCTCAGCGCCGACGGAGGCGAGTCGATGCTCGAACGCCGGGCGACGCTTCTCCGCGTCAGCGTTCGCGCGCGTGAGCGCGTCGCCGATGACTTGCTCGTCGCGGTAGAGCGCGGCGAGTTGGTCGATGACTGCTTGCTCGATCTTCTCGCGGGGGAGGCGTTCGCCGTCGCACGCTTTTGGCCCGTACTTCTGGCGTCCTGAGCAGGCGTAGTAGTGGTAGCGGCCACCGTTGCCGTTGGCGGACATGCCGATGTACGCCTTGCCGCACTTCCCGCAGCGGAGAAGGCCGGAGAGGATGAAGTCGGAAGCGTTGCCGCGACGCTTCGCGTGCTCACCGCGCTCTTGCATGATCGCCTGCGCTTTGGCGAAGGTGAACTCGTCGACGAGCGGTTCGTGGATGCCGTCGAAGACCTTGTCGCGCCAGCGGATCTTTCCGACGTAGGTGGGGTTGTTGATGATCCAATGCACCGCCGGGTGCCCCCATCCAGCCGAGGGTGCCGGGGCGCCTTCCTCGCGCAGCTGTTGCGCGATCGCAGGGGTACCGAGCCGCTTGCGCGCATACAGGTCGAACACGCGTTGGACGACCGGCGCCTTCACCGGATCGGGAACGAGGATGCGGTCTTCGCTTGAGAAGGTGTAGCCGAAGGGTGGCCGTCCGCCGAACCAGCGTCCCTCCTTCGCGCGGCGCTCGATGCCGGCGCTGATGCGGTCGACGATGGTGGCGTGCTCGAACTCGGCGAACACGGCCAGCATCTGCAGCATCATCCGACCCGCTGCTGCCCCGGTGTCAAACGGCTCGGTCGCCGACTTCAAGACGACATCGAGCGCGTCAAGCTCTTCGGTCAGTTGCGCGAGCTGGCGCACTTTCCGTGAGAGCCGATCGACGCGGTAGACGAGCAGCATGTCGATCGCACCCGAGCGCGCGAGGTCGAGCGCCGCTTGCAAGCCGGGGCGTTCGAGCTTCGTCCCGGTTGCCTGGTCCTGCTTGTGGGCGACGATCCGCCAGCCCTCCTGCGCGGTGCAGAACGCCTGCAGCCGCTCGCGCTGAGAGTGCAACGAGGTCGGCTGGTTCTCCTCGTCGGTCGAGATCCTCGTGTAGATGCAGACCCTGGTTATTGCCATGACCGCTCCTCGTCGGGTTCTGGGTCGTCCATGTAGCCATCGATCCCGGAGGGACGCAAGTCCGCCCCGGCAGTGCCGTCGCGGCGGGCGCGCGCCTCGGCGATGTCGGCTCCCAGTTCCTCCTCGAGCTCAGCCCGTCTGCGCGCCAGGGAGCCCTCGTCGCCGGCCGGATGTCGCATTTCGGGCCGGTTGGTATCCGTGGCTGGACCTGCCCCACGTGCGACATCGGCGCGGCATGGCTGTGCGGAATCCGAGTGCCTCTCATCGACCTCCTCGACTTCGCGAGGTTCCGCTGCGGCGCGGCTGAGCGGGGAGAGCCGATCCCAGAAGCCGGGATTGTCGTGCCGCCAGCGGCGGCCGAGCGCGTTCGCCGGGTCGAGGACGCTGCCGCCGAGGTTGCGCCGCGGCGGCAGCGCGGTCAGCGAGCAAGGCGGTTGGTCGGTGTCGAGGCGCTGCCAGATCGGGGCGAGCGGCCCCGCCCGACGCAGCTCGGCTGCCGTGGTTGCGAGGATCGGCCAGCCGTCCCGGTCAACCTTCGCGGCGAGCTCGTGCAGCCCTCGCAGGCGCCGCGCGCCGGGAACGACGAACAGGATGCTGCGCGGGCCGGGGTAGTCGTAGAGCTTGCGTTCGGCGGTGCGGTAACGGCGCAGCTTCTCCTCCAGCCGCTCCAGGATCTCGGTGCCGCGATCCCACTCCAGCAGCAGGTCGACCGGTCCCGCCGGCGAGACGAGAACGAGCTCGGCGTCGGGACGCAGCGTGCCCCGCATCCGCTCGCCCATCCGCGCAGCCGCTTCCCGGCTGCCGAACCAGGCGCCGATGCCGAGCGTCCGGTCGGGCAGGGTCGCCGCGATCAGGTCGGTGACGAAGCGGTTGACCTCGAGCCGGTGGGCGAGCTGGGGATGCGAGCGCCAGTCGTCCCGTCGCTGCCAGGGCAGCTGCTTGCGGTCGAGGTCGAGGCTGGCGGCCACCAGGTGGGCGCCGGCCTCATCGAGCAGCCAGTGCGCCTGCGGCTTACCGGCGCCACGGATCACGGCGGGATAGAAGCGATCGAGCACGCGCTGCCGATAAAGGAACAGCAGCCGATCCTGCGCTCGACGCTTCGAGGAGAAGAACAGCAGCCTCAGCTGATCGGTCGTCAACAGCTGCTGGTCGTACAGACAGAGTGCGACCTTACGGTCGCGCTCGGTCAGATGCCGCGCCAGCTCGAACACGTGCTCGGCGCCCACGCGCCGGGCGCGCGACAGCGCAGCCATCGACTCAGAATCGCGGTTGGTCCTTATTTGTCGGAGTTCCGCCTCGCGCCGGATCACGCGGCCTCACGCCCCTCACGGCGCTTCTGCGGGAACGGGGTCACGCTGCCGATAACGCCGTCGGAAGCGCCGCCCGTAACGCCGCCGGAAGCGACCGCCCGGCGCTTCGCCGCCACCTCGAGCAGCAGCTCCGCCAACAGCGACACCGCCTCCTCGTACTGCTGTGCCGACAACGGCACGCGCCGCGGCGGCAACAGCCGAATCTCACCTCTCGAGTTGTTCTTCGCCAATCATCGTCGGGCCGGCAGAGGAGCCAAGAGCAAGAACGAGCAGCAGACGGGTCCGGCTCGGCCGAACCCTCCTACTACAGAGAAGCCCTTTCGCACCGGCGAAAGTCACAGGCGCAGGACGGACCCTCTACATAGACAGGCGCTTTTGACCCCCGAAAACTCACAGGATGTGGCGCAAGATTTACAGAACCCGAGCACTTGCAGGGCCTGTGTCGGCGACCTGTCGGTGCCGTGTCAGCGATTGGATCGCTACCGAGCGAGGCTTAGTTCCAGCCCCAGCTCGCGCGGTAGCTGTCGATCTTAGCTGTCGATCAGGAACGCGTTGACGCGTTCGTAGTCGGGTTCCGCGCCCAGCGGACTCCTCTCAACGGCCGCGTGGAGCTGCCGCTCGATCGCATCGATCTCGGCGAGGGTCTCCTCAAGCGGCTCGTCACTCCTACGGATAGCCATCACTCGGACCGCTGCGGCTGAGCCGGCTCGCTGGGGTTGACGGAAGCTGCGGGCCGTGTGACCTATCTATCAGACCGGTCCCCGTGAGTGCCGCTCCGGCTCACAGCTCAGGCTGGCAAAGCTGGGCTACGCCTACGCGCCCAGACTGTTCGTCAGTAGCGAAATTCGTACCCGCTGTCGTGACGTACTGGTCGGCTCCCGGTGTCTTCAATCAAGACAGCCTTCTTCGAAACCCACAGGTTCGGCTCGATCGTCGAGCTCACCGGCACGTTCTTGTTGCAGTTGAGGACGGGATAGCGGCTGATTGGGCGATACCTCGAAACCGTGCACGTCCAGTGCAGCGAAGGAATCGTCGCGTCGTCGCCGAGGCGTAGGGTGAAGGTCTTCGCGGTCGACGCCGAGCCAGCACCAACGTGCATGACCAGTGCGGTCAACAGGCTCGCGGCGCCTGCCGTAAGCAGCGTCTTCGTCCCGCGACTCCTTCGCATCAGAAGGCTGGGCATCTTTAGCGCCACAGGTTGTACCAGTAGCCGTTGCCCCAGTAGGAATTACTCCACGGCGTCCCGTGCACAAGACCGGTCACGTAGCTCGGGCTGTTCCACGGCGAGCTGAAGTGGGTGTCGATCGTTACGTTGTTCACGCAGTACCCGTCCCCGTAGGTGGAGCACACGCCGTTGATCGCGCTAACCATGCTGTCCGAGTACGCCTGCGGCGCTTGCCATGAGTCGCCAAGAATGTCGTAGTACGTTCCCTGAGACCAGCCGTTCGGCTGATCTTCCTCGAAGTACCAGGAGACCCCGGGCGTGCCTTCCATGTCGTTCGAGACGTAGCTGTTGAGCGTCTCGAGCTGGCTGGCGCTGAAGTCGAAGCCGGGCTCTTCGTCGAGCATGAAGCCGCCCCAGAACTCGTATGCGTAGCTTGCGTAGTTCTCGACGTAGTTCTTAATTCCGTTGATCAGGCTTTCGTACTGACTGACCGAGCCGCAGTAGCTCTGTGGGCTGATCTCGGTCACGACCGATTGGTCCTCGTGTATCCATTGGACTGTCCACGATTCGATACTGCTTTGGCTGTACGTGCAGCCGAGTGATCCGAGCCCTTCCACGACCACCGCTTTCGCACCGGCGGGATACGACTGGCCGGGAGTAGAGTCCTCCATGGGCCACGCGGGCGTCGGCGACTGCGCGCGCGCGATGCCTGCGGTCACAGCAACGGCTGCGGCGCAGGCGACAAAGCTAGCGGCGAGCGCGCCGCGCCACCTTCCTCGCAACTGCTTGGGCATGAGCTTCTTCCTCCTGTCGCCACGCCACATCGGAGACAGCGCTAGCCGCAACTTGCTATCACCGCCGGCGGCGGCCCCTGGGTCGGCGCGTCGGCTCCGGCGACGCGACCCGGCGCCGCGATGGCTTGCGGCGTGCCGCTTCCGGAGAGAATCGCGTTGATGTCGCTGGGGGCATGCCCGAACCAGCGCTGGCTGGCGGTATCGAAGCTGAACAAGCCACAGTTCGCGTCCGCGAGATAGAGAACGCGGCCCCCGAAGGTCGTCTCCAGCTTCAGCGGCCAAGTATCAGGCTGGGGCGGGTAGGAAACCGTAAAAGCAGAGAAGTCATGGCTCGCGTTCGGATCGAGACAGGTGCTGTCGCCGGCGGCGCAGGTCGTGACCGCCACCATCGCGCCGCCGGGCGTGCCGGCGTTCGCCTGGCTGGTGGTAGACATGCCGTCACCAACAATGATCCAGGTGTTGCCGTTCTCGAACCGGAAGCACTCGATTGAGCCAAACCGACCGGCGAGCTGCTGCTCCGTCGTCGTCGAGAAGAACGTCGCGCCGCACTGAACCTGAGCGGGCGACGGCCAGAACGGCCCCGGTGGCGTGATCGGCTGCGGCGGGGCGGTGGTCGTCACGGCTGGCGCCAGCGAGGGGTTGCACTTCTCCAGCGGCACACCGTGCCCGCAACTCGTGAGCGCCGGGGTGCCTGCAACAGCTCCTGATGAGAGGATGATGGCCGCGAGCCCACCCAAGGCTAGGAGGGCACCTGCTCCGACCACTGTCCGACCGACAGCCCCACCCCGGCTGATTGAGCGGAGAAAGCGGCGGGCGGTGGCGATCAAACTCTCCTCACTTTCGCGAGTGAATCAGCTTGCCGCTAGCACCGCAGAGCCTCGAATCTACGGCATCCGAGGCCTACTGTCAAGGCTGTCCCGAGCGTGGGGCGAGCACGGCCGGCGAGGTTCGGTAACCGCACCCGATTGCGGACGCCTGGACGGCAGGCACCTCCCCGCGGGCGTAGCTGGCCGCATTTCTACCCGGCACCAGCAGGGGCGGGCGGCGCGGCGAGCCTCGCCAAGGGCACCCCTCGGAGTACCGCTCCGAGAGCTGCCGCCGCTCCCCACATTCGCGGCGGAGCCAGAGTCGACGCCCCTCCGCGCTGTGGGCTGGCAGGCGACGGCCGACATCATCGTCCTCGGTTCTTCACGAGCATTTCGCACTTCGTTGCGGAGGCGCAGCCGGCGCTGGGGCCGTTTGTAGATCAGGAGAGGTCGGCGGAGGCCTCCTAACACCGGATACTTAGTGCCTCGGCCTTAACGCGAGCCTGGTTTGCGCAATGTTCGGTTCCGCCCACTAGGGCTCCTCGACAAACCGCTTGACAATTCAGCGGGTCGGGACGCCAATTCTCTTAGGGTGCTGACCACGATGCGCGCCAGCCACGACAAGTTGGAAGGTGACCAGACGATCGCGGACACCCTTCGGCTCTACGGAACGATCGTTGGCGACGCCTCAGTGGTTGACGGCGGTGTCCTCGAGCTCTTTGGGACGATCACCGGGAGCGTTCGGGTGCTCGTCGGCGGCCGCGCCGACGTGTGCGGCACGGTTGGGGGCTCCCTCCTGAACGAGGGAACCGCTCGAGTTGAGGGAGTCGTCTCCGGCGAGGTAGCCGGTGCGGGCGCGACTGAGGTCGTGCCTGGCGCGATGGTTGGCGGTCAGGTCGTCGACGGCTAGAGATCTCTTCGTCGCGAGGCGCTCGGAGCTCGGAGCTGCTCTTGATCGCGCGCGCTGCCTTCGGGATGTGCGCCTGTCTCCTCCTGGGCAACGTGACGAAGGCGTACGCCGCTTCCCACTTCACGATCACCCACTAGCGCTTGCCTAGGATGCCGGGGTGGACGAGCTCCGCCCCGGCATCTGGCATTGGACGGCTCCGCATCCCGATTGGGACGCGGAGCAGTGGTGGCCGCAGATCGTCTCCTCATACGCGATCACGCTCGGTGACGACGTCGTGCTGTTCGACCCGATCGCCGTTCCCGACGAGATCCGCGACCGAGCGACCGCCGTCGTTCTGACCGCGCCGTATCACGAGCGCGACGCGCGCGGGCTCGCTCTCCCGATCCACACGCCGCCCGCCGACACCTGGCAGGACTGGGTCGAGAAGTTCGGCATCGACCCCGAGAAGGTGCGCGGGATGGAGAGCGAGGATCTCGCCTGGCTGCGCGCCGGCGAAGGGGAGGGGCAGTTCCACTCGCCGGGCAAGTGGCCGTTCGGGATCTACGCCTACGCGGGGCGCGAGGACAACGACCTCGTCCTCTGGATTCCCGCGGTGAACGCGATCGTCAGCAGTGACACGCTCTCGGACTTCGGCGAGGGGCTGAGCATCCAGATGGGCGGACGAAAGCACCTCACGGCGGAGCAGGTGGCCGAGCGGCTTCGGCCGCTGCTCGACCTCCCGGTGGAACTCGTCCTGCCGGCGCACGGCGCGCCGACGGACAAGGCCGAGCTCGAGCGCGTTCTCGCCTAGACGACGCACGGACCCTGTTCAATCGTATTCCGATCGGTCCTTGACACTGGAACGCGTCAGCTGTGAAGTGGTGATCGCTGTGGCACCGCGTCTTCTGCCAGGGGAAGAGGTTTCTGAGACCGTCGCCGGACTGGTGGCGGCGACGCGCGACGCCCAGACCGTCACTCCTGCAGGCGAGCTCGTCCAGGAGCTGATCGACGGCGTCCGCATCAGGGCCGCGACGACGCAGCTCGATGAACGCGGCAGCATCTGCGAGATCTACAACCCGGCCTGGGATTTCACCGACGAACCGCTCGTCTTCGCCTATCAGACGACGATCCGCTCGGGCCAGACCAAGGGCTGGGTGCTCCACCTCGAGCAGGACGACCGTCTCTTCTTCTCGAGCGGCGATGTGAAGGTCGTCCTCTACGACGCACGACCCGAGTCGCTGACCTTCGGTCGGTTCAACGTCCACACGTTCGGTGAGACCAACCGGGCGCTGCTGCGCATTCCGGCCGGCGTCTACCACGCTCTGCAGAACGTCGGCGAGCGCGACGCGCTCTTCGTCAACCTGCCGACGCAGCCATACCGGCACGACGATCCTGACAAGTACCGGTTGCCGCTCGACACGCCTGAGATTCCGTACCGGTTCTGATGCGCGCGCGACGCGCGGTCGCCGCACTCCTGCGCGCGCCTGCGGCGAAGGCGAGGCGCGTGGCTCTCGGGCCGTCGATCCTGCTCGGTCTCGCGCTGCGGACGCGCTTGCGGGCAACGTTCGACGGCGAGCACACACCGCTCGTCTCGGTCGTGATCGCGACGTACAACTGGAGCAACGTCCTGCGCTACGCGATCGCGTCCGCGCTGGCGCAGACGTACCCGAGGCTCGAGATCGTGGTCGTCGGGGACGGCTGCACCGACGACTCCGAGCAGGTCGTCGCCTCCTTCCAAGACGAGCGCGTCCGCTGGCACAACCTGCCGGAGAACTCCGGCAGCCAGTCGATGCCGAACAACGTCGGGATCGGGCTGGCGCGCGGTGAGTTCATCGCGTACCTCGGGCATGACGACGTCTGGTTGCCAAGCCACCTCGCGCTCGTGCTGAATGCCGTCGTCGCGAGCGGCGCGGATGTCGGGTACGCGGTCACCGAGCAGGTCGGGCCACGCGGCAGCGGCTACCGGGGACTGCGCGGGGTCTTCGCGGACGATCCTCCTCCGCCGCCGTCTTCGCTCGTTCATCGCGCGGGCCTCACCGACGAGATCGGCCCGTGGCGCGACTACCGCGAGATCATTGAGCCGCCCGATGTCGATTTCGTGGATCGCGCCCGCCGGCACGGGGCAGGCTTCGCACCTTCAGGCGCGCTGACCGTCTTCAAGTTCAACTCAGCTCTCCGCCGCAACAGCTACATCGAGAAGCCCTGCGAGGATCAAGCGCGCTGGAGCCGCCGGATGCGAGAGGAGCGGGGATTCCTCGTGCGTGAGCTCGTCGCGCTTGCCTTCGCGCTTGTCCGCGCCCAGTTCCGCTCGCCGTGGAAGCGCATGCCGCAGACGCCGGAGCCGCCCGATCCGCTCCCGCGCGGCTGGCACGTGACGCAGTGGCGCCGCATCCGCGGACTCGAAAAATAGTTGGCACCATGACCGGCCGATGAAGGCGGTCGCGACACTCTTCCTCGCTGCGGCGATGTCCGCGACCGCGGCGACGAGCCATGCCGCAGCGAACCGGCAGACGACGCTGCGTCCCGGCATCGCGCGCCTCACACACGCCCAGCAGCAGGACATCATCCGCGCCGGCGAGTGGCACAAGGGCTGCCCCGTCTGGATGTCGCAGGTGCGCGTCGTCACCTACCGCTACTACGGCTTCGACCACTCCATGGACCTCGGCCAGATCGTCGTCAACTCCAAGGTCGCGCACCCGGTCGCCAAGGCGTTCGGGAAGCTGCTCGCGATGCGCTTCCCGATCCGCGACGGCGCGTTCCTCTCGGAGTACGGACCGCATCGCGGCGCAAGCGGCGACGTCACCGCCTCCTTCGAGTGTCGCGACGCCGTCCCGTCACCGTGCTCCGGCGGCAGCTCGACGCACCACTGGTCGGAGCACGCCTTCGGCGAGGCCGTCGACCTCGACCCGCGCGAGAACCCGTACGTCGGCTGCGGGATGACCCGCGACAAGACCGCGCTCTCCTACTTGAAGCGCTCGAACGTCCGCCCCGGCATGGTCACGCCGCGCATCTTCCGCGCGACCTTCGGCAAGATCGGCTGGGGCTGGGGTGGCAGCTGGTACGGCTCCACCAAGGACTACATGCATTTCTCCATCAACGGCCACTAGCCACCGATGGGGGACGCGGCGGGCGACTCTCGGGGGGCCGCCCGCCGCCACTGATCCGGGTTACTCTGGCGCCCATCACTCGGATCGGGGGGACGTTGAAGGGTTTGCTGCTCAAGGGTCTTTTGGTCGCCGCGCTCGCCGCGGCCGTTCTCGTTCCGGCTGCGTCGGCGAAGCCGGCGAAAGCCAAGTTGTCCGTCCTGCCGCTGCCGAAGTCGGCGCTCGGCTCGGCGGCGAAGCCGCTCGCGTTGGATCGCGACTCCGGCGTCGTCAGCAACGCCAGCGCAACCGACAACTCGTTCTCGGGCCGGGCGAACACGTTCACGAAGCTCGGCCGCGTCTCGGGTTACGGGCTCGACTACGGAGTCGGGCCGAGCGGCGGTTCAGGCGTCACCGAGGTCTGGACGAGCGTCGACCAGTACAAGACGGCTGCCTACGCGAAGAAGGGGCTCGCGTTCTGGAAGAAGGACGATCCTCAGTTCGCCAAGCTCAGCGCGGGTGGTTTTGTCATCGCGGTCAAAACGCGAAAGGTGCCGGCGGTGGGGAGCTCCCACTTCGCCGACCTCGCGAGCTACAGCGCGGCCAACATCACTCCCGTCTGGAACGTCGACGAGCAATTCACCGACGGTCGCTATGAGCTCGACGTCACCGTGTGGGCCAGTTCCGCCGCTGCAGCGACGAAGCTCGCGCCGACCGTGGCGAAGAAGCTCGACGCGCGGCTCCGCCAGGCGCTCGCCGGGAAATTGCGCGCGACGCCGGTCAAGCTTCCCGCGAAGCAGAAGTCGGGCGCTCCGGCCGGCGGTCCGGATCTCTCGACGCTCGCGCTCCAGACATCCGACCTCAGCGGAACGGCGACCGTCAGCGCCAAGGGCTACGCCGTCAACCCGGCTGCGCTCTCCGACTACGTGGTCATCATGTCCCCGGCCGGGCCGTTCGGGGACCTCACGCAGGTGGTCGACTGGTATCCGACTGCGAACCAGGCAAGTTTCACCGCCGACTACTTCACCGCAGCGACGCTGTTCGTGAGCAGCGCCTCGCCGCTCGACCTCAGCGGTGTCGGCGACGGAGCGCAGGGACTGATCGAGAACGACTCGACCGGCGGCTTCGCGCAGGTCGCCCTCTCATCCGGCCGGCTCGCGGAGTTCATCGACATCGGCAGCCAGAGCGCCGTGCAAGCGTCAGACGTCCAGAACGTCGCCCAGAAGGCGGCGAGCTACATCAACAACGCCGGGCTCGGCAGCTAGCTCGACTAGCGCGCGGCTCGTTCAGGTCCCGACGACCTGGACGAGCCAGCGCCGGTCGCGCTCGCGGTCGAGCTCGATGAAGAGGACGCGCTGCCACGTCCCGAGCTGCAGCTCGCCCTCGCGCACCGGTACGGACTCCCCGGCCGTCCCGAGCAGCATCGCCATGCAGTGCGAGTGGCCGTTGCCCTGATCCATGTCCTCGGGGCAGATGTTCTCGGTGCGCCGATCCCAGTCGTCGTGCGCGTAGTACGAGTCATGGGGGACGAGCGCGCGGAGGAGCTTCGTGAAGTCCTCGAGGAAGCCGTTCTCCATCTCGTTGACGCGCACGCAGCACGTGGTGTGCGGCGAGTAGATGCACGCGATCCCGTCGGTGACGCCACTCTCGCGGACGGAGGCCTGGACGTCCTCGGTGATGTCGGTGACGGTGAGCCCGCCGGCGGTGCGCAGGCGCGTCTCGTGCTGGAAGACCTTCATGGCCGTCGCCATTCTGAAGGATTGGATACCCACGGCGGAAGGGGAACCATCACCCCTCAGCGGATCTTGCAGGTGGAGAAAAGTGGGCCCGCCTGGATTCGAACCAGGGACCAACGGATTATGAGTCCGCTGCTCTAACCAGCTGAGCTACGGGCCCGCTGGACTACGAAGAACGTATCGCGCGGTGCAGCGAGTGCCAGAGGATGGAGCCGACGCGCGCTATCGAGCGCGACGTGCGAGGAGAATCCGTCGCGCCTTCGCGAGGCAAGCGCGCGAACACGCGACCCCGATCTCGGGAGTGATGACTCCTGGCTGTCCGCCTTCGTGAACGTGGGTCCAGCCGGCCGGAAGCGGCCGGTGGGGAAACTTGTCGCGAAAGCCCTCGACCTCGAAAGTTTGGCGCTTCCCGCAGTTGTCGCAGATGGCGGTCCACTCGTAAGCCAAGGCGTGAGAATCGCACAACTGCCGACTTGCTGGGCTAGGCAGAACGAATCGCGCGGCGCAGCGAGAGCCAGAGCACGAGCAGGACGGCGACCGGCATCAGCCACCACGCCGTGACGTTGGAATGTGCGACCGCCGCCGTGATCCCGATCGCGATCGCGACCAGGACTGCGGCGAGCCAGTCGTCTCCGATCACGAAATCCCACCAGAAGCGCCCGAAGCCGGCCAGCCACCTCACGCGGTCACCGCCTCCAGCCGTTCCCGCTTCAACAACTGCACGAGCAGGAGGGAAACCACGATGACGAAGCCGAGCACCCCGAGGAGAGACGCGTCCTCGCCGGGCCAGTGCGCGCCGGCGCCCTCCGCCGACCAGAAGATCCCAAAGGTCGTGAGCATCACGCCGACCGAGAACTTCATGAGGTTCTCGGGCACCCGCGCGAGCGGCGCGCGCACCGCGACGCCGACGCCGGCGACGAGGACGAGCGCGGCCGCCGCACCCACCGCTGCGAGCGGAATCGAGCCCTGCGTGCTGCCGAACGTGAGGACGATGAATACGACCTCGAGCCCTTCGAGCAGGACTCCCTTGAACGACAACACGAAGCCGTACCAGTCGAGCCCGGCGCGCTCGCGGCGCTCGGCGCCCTCCGCGTCGGCGAGCTCGCGCGCGAAGATCGCGTCCTCGTCGTGCAGCGCCTTGTAGCCGCTCGCGCGCAGGATCGCCTTCCTCAGCCACTGCAGGCCGAAGACGAGCAGCAGCCCACCGACCGCGAGCCGCAGCGCCTGCAGCGGGATCACCGTCAGCGCCGGTCCGAGCGCCGCGGTGATCACGGCGAGCGCGACCGTCGCCGCGCCGAGCCCGGCGAGCGACGACTTCCAGCCGCGCGCGAGGCCCGAGGCGAGGACGATCGTGAGCGCCTCGACCATCTCGACGGCGCTCGCGAGGAAGGCGGAAAGGACGAGGAAGGTGTTGCCAGTGCTCATGGTCGACGCAATCGAGAGTAGCCAGCCGCCTGCGCGACCGCGGCGGCAGTGGCGACATCCTGTGGGTACGTCCGGCGGGCCTTGATCAGGAACCACGCACTAGCGGCGAGCGGGACGAGCATCACGACGAACGTCCACTGCAGGCCTGAGCGGCCGCCGCCGAAGATGTTGTCCGAGACCGCGCCGAAGAGCAGCGGGGCGAGCGCCATCGCGAGCGAGCGGAGCATCGTCCGCACCGCCTCGGCCCGGCCCCAGAGCGCCGGCGGCATGATGTCGAGCTGCGACGCGGCGATCGTCGGGTTCTGGAGCGTCAGGAACAGCACCGCGACGACGAGGTAGGGGAGAGCCGAGAACGCGCTGCGGGTCAAAAGCGCCGGGATGAAGAGGACGACCGTCCCCACCGCGCCGAGCACCGCCGTCGAGATGCGCGCGCTCAGATGGCCGCGCCGCAGGAGCGCATCCCCGATCGTTCCGCCGAAGATGACACCCGCGATCGCGCCACCGCCGACGCCGAGCAGCAGCAGGTTGGCGAGACCTTGGTCGATGCCGTACTGCTCCTTCGCGAACTCCGAGCCGAACGTCTGGATGCCGGCGAGGAAGTAGTAGCCGCACGCCGTCGCCGCGATCAGGAGGAGGTTCGTCCGCACTCGCAGGACGTAGCGCGCCGCCTGCGGCAGCGTCGCCCGGCGCAGGTCGCGGCCGGTGACGAGCGCGGGGTCGGGTTGGATGCCGCGCTCGCGCGCGAGCAGCTGCGCATCGGTCTCGCGCGGCTCGTCGTCGGCCACCGCCGGCGGTGCCTTGCCGGGAGCCATGAGCACGCCCCGCCCGCCGCGCTCGGGCTCGCGCAGCCGCAGGACGAGCCAGCCGAGCACGAGCGCGGGGAGGGCGAGGATCACGAACGCGGCGCGCCACGAGAGCGCGGCGATGTCCCCGGTCACCGCGAAGCCGAAGCCCGCGCCGAGCAACTCCCCGGCGAGGACGAAGCCGTAGATCCGGCCGCGCTCGGAGGCGGCGAACCAGTCGCCGATCAGCGAGGCGGCGAGCGGCCCGGCGGCGGCGACGACCGCGCCGAGCAGGAGGCGGGCGAGGAGGAGCTCGTGGAAGTTCGCCACCGAGGCGCTCCAGAGCATCGCGGCAGCCCAGAGGAAGACCACGAGCCCGAGCGTCGTCGTCCGACGCACACGATCGGCGAGGACGCCGAACGGCAGCGTCGCGATCGCGCCGACGAGAGAGGTGACCGTGACGAGCAGGCCGATGTCGGTGTTCGTGATGTGGAGGCCGTGGCGGAGCTCGGTCGCGGAGGCGCCGACCGTCGCCGCGTCCGCGCCCGCGAGCCCGAGCACACAGGCGAGGAGAACGATCACGCGTGCCCGCTCCTCGCCGCCGAGTACCCGCGTCAGCCCGCGAGCGACGTGGCCCGCAGCAGTCGAGCCGAGCGCGTAGGCATCGATCAGGACACGGCTGGTACGGCTCTCCTCCGTCACCCCTGCATCGTCGCAGGAGGGTCGGAGTCAGACGTCGCGGCGGCGGAGGAGAAAAGCCGCGATCACGATCGCCGCAGCGCAGTAGGCCGCGAAGACGAGCCCGCCGGTGAGCGGGCGCAGCGTGTGGGTCGCGTGGTCGAGCGCGAAGATCTGCCGTCCCGCCTCACTCGGCAGGTACTGCGAGATCGCGTTGTTCCAGGTCTGCGGCAGCGTGAACATCAGCGGCGGCAAGACGAAGAAGATGCCGGCGAAGAGCGCGATCCCGCCCGCTGTGTTCCGCACGATCGCGCCGAGCGCGAGCGCGAAGATCCCGACCAGCATCACGTAGACCGCGCCGCCGATCACGCAGCGGGCGATGCCCGGCGCCGACAGCGAGGTGTGGAGCTGGGCGATGTGGCCGACGATCGCCTGGCTCGCAAAGAAGCTGATCAGGACCGCCGGAATCATCACGACGAACGAGACGACGGCATAGTCGAGGAGCTTCGCCCAGAGCACCGGCAACCGCTTCGGCACCGCGGCCAGCGTCGAGCGGATCGAGCCTGTCGAGTACTCGGCCGTGATCACGAGCACGCCGAGCACGGCGATCGCAAGCTGCGCGACGTTGACACCGGCGAGCGCGATGTCGAGCGGATGGCGATCGTGTTGATCCTGCGGCGACATGTGCGACCAGTGCGACGAGGTGACGGCCGCGAAGATGATCGGAAACGCGATCGTCAGGAGGATCCCGGCGCCGAGCGACCACGCCGTCGAGCGGACGCTGCGGAACTTCGTCCACTCCGACACGAGGACGCGCGGGAAGGTGATGCGACCCGGCGTTTCGAGACGTGGCACGCGGGGGGTGACGGCGCTCATACGGCGGTCTCCTGCAGCTCGGCGGCGAACTCGAGGTCGTCCTTCGTCAGATGCATGAACGCCTCTTCGAGCGAGGCCTGCTGCGGCGTCAGCTCATGGAGCGCGACTCCGGCTCCCGCGGCGACGTCGCCGACCTGCTGCGCCGTCAATCCGTGCACCTCGAGCGCGCCGCGCTCGGCCGCCTCGAACGAGACGCCGTCGCCGGCGAGAGCTTCGCGCAGCCGCTCGAGGTCGGGCGAGCGGACGAGCACGACCTTCTGCGAGGCGCGCGCGACGAAGTCGTCGACGCTCGTGTCGGCGATCAGCTTGCCGCGGCCGATCACGATCAGGTGGTCGGCGGTGAGCGCCATCTCGCTCATCAAGTGGGAGGAGACGAAGACCGTCCGGCCTTCCGCAGCGAGCCCCTTGAGGAGGTTGCGCACCCAGTGGATGCCCTCCGGGTCGAGGCCGTTCACCGGCTCGTCGAGGAGCACCGTCTTCGGGTCGCCGATCAGCGCAGCGGCGATGCCGAGCCGCTGTCCCATCCCGAGCGAGAACTGGCCGGAGCGCTTGCGCGCCACCTCGTGCAGGCCGACGAGATCGATCATCTCGTTGACGCGGCTCTTCGGAACCCCGTGCGTCTGCGCGAGCGCGAGCAGGTGGTTGTACGCCGAGCGGCCGGTGTGGACGGAGCGCGCCTCGAGCAGCGCGCCGACCTCGTGCAGCGGCGCCGTGTGCTCGCGGTAGTGGCGGCCGTTGACGGTGACGTCGCCGCCGTTCGGCGCGTCGAGGCCGAGGATCAGACGCATCGTCGTCGACTTGCCGGAGCCGTTCGGCCCGAGGAAGCCGGTGACGACGCCGGGCTGGACGGTGAAGCTCAGTCCGTCGACGGCCCGCTTGTCGCCGTAGTCCTTCGTCAGGTTGCTGGCCTCGATCACGGCGCCACGGTAACGGGGAAGCGTGAGCCTGAGATGAGTACGTACCCTGTGACCAGATGGTCCTGTTCGAGAAGACGACCAAGCTGGTGGCGCCGCAGGACGCGCTGCCCGGCCGCGACGAAGCGATGCGCGTGCCCGAGCAGCATGAGGTACTCGGCACGCCGCTCGTCTCGCCGTTCCCGGAAGGAATGGAGCAGCTCGTCGTCGGGATGGGCTGCTTCTGGGGCGCCGAGCGGATCTTCTGGCAGTCGGACGGCGTCTACACGACGGCCGTCGGCTACGCGGGCGGCTACACGCCGAATGCGACGTACGAGGAGGTCTGCTCCGGTCGCACCGGCCACGCCGAGGTCGTCCTCGTCGTCTTCGATCCGGCGAAGCTGCCGCTCGACGGCGTCCTGCGCCTCTTCTGGGAGAGCCACGACCCGACCCAGGGCAACCGGCAGGGGAACGACGTGGGCACGCAGTACCGCTCGGCGATCTACTGGCCGGACGACGGGCAGCGCGGCGCGGTCGAGGCGTCGCAGCAGATGTACGCAGCCGAGCTGGCGCGCGCCGGCTACGGCGAGATCTCGACCGAGACCGCGGCGGCCGGGCCGTTCTACTACGCCGAGGACTACCACCAGCAGTACCTCGCCAAGAACCCGAACGGCTACTGCGGCATCGCCGGCACCGGCGTCGCCTGCCCGGTCGGGCTCAAGACGGCGTAAATAGCGCCGCAGAGCCGAAAATCCCGCCCCGTACGTCTGGGGATTGCAAACGTTCCGTGAGGCCGGGTTGCGGATCGGGGTTTGCGGGGTAACGAAAACGCGTTCCAGCATCGCTACAGGCGTTGCAATAACCCACGGGGGGATGTCCCATGAGGGAACGGGTTGCGATCGTGTTCATGACGGTGAACGTCGTAGCGACCCTCGCGCTCGGGGGAGCGATCGCGTACGAGTTCGCCCACCCCGGCAGCACGACGGCGGCGCCGCCCGCGTCGTCGGTCGCAGGCCAGGCCTACACGACGACCGGCACCACAGCCGGCTCGGGCAAGAATGCGACGAGCAGCGTCGCTCCGTCGACGAGCGGCGGCAGCACGTCGAAGAGCTCAGCCCCCTCGAGCGGGAGCACGAGCTCCGGCGGCGGCACGAGCTCCGCGAAGAGCTCCGGCTCGACCGCAGCGGCGAGCTCCACCTCGAGCCCGGCGCAGGGCGTGAACCGCGGGGTGATCACGGTCGGCGGCATCTACGACGAGACCGGACCGGTCGACGCGACGGTCGAGCGCGACACCGTCCGCTCCTACTTCGATCTCGTCAACTCGCAGGGCGGGGTCAACGGCTACAAGCTTCAGCTGATCGACTGCGACTCGAAGTACGACCCCTCGGCCGCGCATCAGTGCGCCCAGAAGCTGCTCAGCGAGGGCGTGCTCGCGATCGTCGGCTGGCTGTCGCTCTCGGGCGAGCAGAACGAGAGCAAGTACCTGACCGGCCAGGGCGTGCCGATCATCGGCGGCCTCGGGGTTCCCAACGAGTACGCGTCGCCGCTGTCCTACCCGACGACGCCGAGCCTCGTCACCGACGGAACCGCGCTCGGCACCCGCGCCTGCCAGCTCAAGCTCCAGAAGCCGGGCGTCGTCTTCCTCAACGCGAACTTCATCGCTCCGGTCGAGCAGTCGTTCCTCGATGCGATGAAGAAGTGCGGCATCTCGCCGGTCGACGTGGAGACGGTCGACGCGACGAAGGCGGACTACACAGACGTCGTCCTCAAGTTCCAGGCCGACGGAGCGCAGTCGGTCGCCGCGTTCGTTGATCCGTTCTCCTACGCCCGGCTCTTCCAGGCGATGGAGCGCCAGAACTTCCATCCGCCCGTTCTCGGCGGCGGCTTGGACAAGGCGTCGGCGAACCAGCAGTACGCCTCCGGTTGCGGGTCGAGCTGCGCAGTGTTCGGCGCCTACTCGGCGACGCCGGTGCTCGAGTACCTCGATCACCAGAACACGCCGGCGGTCTCGGACTATCTCGCCACCGTGCACAAGTACTACCCCAGCCAGTATCCGGCGCTCGACGTCTATTCCACGTACCAGTGGCTTGCCGCCGAGGTGTTCGTGCAGGCAGTCAAGGACATCGGCAACAGCGCGGTGACCCGTCAGAGCCTGGCGACCGCCCTCAACGGCCTCAAGAACTTCAACGACGGCGGCCTCACCGAGCCGATCACGTACGGCTCGGGAAACCACGACCCGCTCCATTGCCTGCAGTGGATCCACAACACCAACGGCAAGTGGTCGACGACGTCCGGCTGGAACTGCTTCTAGTGGACGCGTAGGAGGATGGCGATGCTCGCGTCGGTCGACTGGGGTCTGCTACCGGGCTACACCGTGATCGGGGTCACGCTCGGGGGCATCTACGCCCTGGCGGCGATCGGGCTCGTCCTCATCTACCGCGTCTCGGGGGTGCTGAACTTCGCGCAGGGCGCGGTCTCGATGTTCAGCGCCTTCATCGCGTACCAGGTCTCGACCGTGATGGGCGCTCCGGCGCTCGTCGGCCTGCTCGCCGCGATCGTCGCGGGCGGCGCGATCGGCTACGTCATCGAGCGCTTCACGATCCGGCCGCTCGCCGGACGCTCGGCGCTGAACAAGGTGGTGGTGACGATCGGCTGGCTGCTCGTCCTCCAGACGGCGGCCGGCCTGATCTGGGGCCAGACCCAGTATCACCGCCCGGTCGAGCTCGCACCGATCAACGGCTTCACGTTCCCCGGCACGACGGTGAACGTCGGCTGGGACGAGTTCACGACCGTCGCAGTTGCTCTGGGTCTCGCCTTCGCGACGGCCGCGGTGCTGCGCTGGACGACCTTCGGCACCTCGATGCGCGCGGTCGCCGACGATCCCGACACGGCCAAGCTGTGGGGGATCAACGTCAACCGGGTCATGGCCGTCTCCTGGATCGCCGGCTCGGCAATGGGCGCGATCGCCGGCGTGCTGATCACGCCGCGCATCAACTTCGATCCGATCTCGCTCACCATCGTCGTGATCGATGCCTTCACGGCCGCTCTGATCGGCCGGCTGACGAGCCTGCCGTGGACAGTGGTCGGCGCGATCTTCCTCGGGCTCGCCGAGACCTACCCAGGGATCTTCACGTCGAATGGCGGCGTCAGCCACGCCGTGACGTTCGCGCTCGTCCTGGTGACCCTGGCAATCCTCTTCCGCCCCGCCGCGCGCCTCAAGCAGCGCATCGCGGCCGGGCGTGAGTACCTGCCCGTCCCGGCCGCCGATCACCCGCCGGTGCGTCGCGGGATCGTGACCGCCGCGATCGCGCTCGGCGTCCTCATCCCCCTGGGCCTCTCGGGCTACTACCAGTACTTGGCCGCGGACGCGGTGATCGTCGGGCTGATCGTGCTCTCTCTCGTCGTCCTGACGGGGCTCGTCGGACAGATCTCGTTCTGTCAGTACTCGTTCGCCGCGATCGGCGCCTTCACCGTGGGGTCGCTCGTCGGAGGGCAGGCCTGGAACTTCTGGCCGGCCCTGGCGGTGGGCGTCGTCGCCTCGATCTGCGTCGGCGTCCTGGTCGGGATCCCGGCGCTCCGCTTGTCGGGCCTCTTCCTCGGGATCCTGACGATCGCGGTCGCGCTGTTCTTCGACAGATTCTTGCTCGCGCCGGGAACGTGGGACTCCTTCTCCGGCGGCATCTCGTCGTGGACGGTGGGCCGCCCGAGCTTCCTCGGCGCCTCACTCAACGGCGGGTATGCCTTCTATCTCTTCGCATTGGCGGTGTTTCTCTTGGGTGCGCTTGGGGTCTGGAACCTGAGCCGATCGAAGACGGGACGCGTGCTGCGCGCGATCCGAAACTCGGAGATCGCCGCGTCCACGAGCGGCGTGAACGTGACTGCCTGGAAGCTCGCCGCGTTCGCCGTCTCGGCCGGCCTGGCCGGTCTGGCCGGCGGCTTGCTCGCTCCCCTGATCGGCTCGGTGAGCGCAGGCGCTTTCACCTTCCAGCAGTCGTTGACCGTCGCAGCGATCGCCATCCTGGTCGGCGTGCGGTCGGTCGCCGCCGGTGCGGTCGGCGGGCTCTTCCTCATCTTCGGGCCGGAACTGTTGAGCCATACGCCGCTGACGAACAACCTCTGGTTCCCCTTGATCGTCGGCGGGATCCTGATCCTGCAGGTTCTCCTCACGCCGCAGGGAGTCGTCGTCGACTGGCAGGAACGGTTCCGGAAGCGGTTTCCGCCGCCGCAGCGTTTCCCCGACTCGACGGAAGCGCCGACCGGCGTGCTCGGTGGCGCCATCTCCGAGCCTGAGCCTGAGGTGGCAAAGGTATGACCGCCTTGCTGCAGGCAGAGAGCGTCTCGATGAGCTTCGGCGGCGTCAAAGCCCTCTCCGACGTGTCGTTCGACCTCTATCGCGGCGAGATCCTCGGGCTGATCGGCCCGAACGGCGCCGGCAAGACGACGATGTTCAACTGCATCACCGGCGTCCTGCCGGGCTACAAGGGCCAGATCCTGTACGACGCCAAGGATCTGCGGCACCTCAAGCCGCATGCGCGGGCGCGGCTGAAGATCGCGCGCACGTTCCAGAACCTCGAGCTGTTCGACGAGCTCAGCGCACTCGACAACCTCCTGGTTCCGCTCGATGCGTTCTCGCCGCGCGGCGTGATCGGCGATCTCCTGCGGCTGCCGATGACCGGCTTCGAGGAGCGCAAAGCGCAGGAGAAGGCGCGGTCGATCCTCCACTTCATGAATCTCGGCAAGTACGCAGACGCGCCGGCCGGCGACCTGCCGGTCGGGCTGCAGCGCCGGCTCGAGATCGGTCGTGCGCTCTGCCTCGAGCCTCAGCTCCTGCTGCTGGACGAGCCGGCCGCCGGGCTCGACGCCCGGGAGACGGCCGAGCTGGGCCGCATGCTCGCGTCGGTGCGGTCGCGCTTCAACGTCACGATGCTGATCGTCGACCACGACATGGCCCTGATCATGCGGATTTGCAACCGCATCTACGTGCTCGACTACGGGCAGATCATCGCCGAGGGGAAGCCGGCCGAGATCCGGGACGACCCCAACGTGGCGCGGGCCTATCTCGGCGAGAAGGCGGCGGCGGCATGAGCGTGCTGCTCGAGACCCGCGGCCTCCGCACCGGCTACGGCCGGCTCCCCGTCGTGTTCGACGTCGACCTCGAGGTGCGTGAGGGCGAGATCGTCGCTCTCCTCGGCGCGAACGGGGCCGGCAAGACGACGACGCTGCGCGCCCTGTCGGGGCTGCTGCCGCTCATGGGAGGCGAGGTCAAGCTCGACGGCCAGTCGCTCAAAGGCACTGCACCGGACAAGATCGCGCGCTCGGGCGTCGTCCACGTACCGCAGGGTCGCGGCATCTTCCCGAACCTCAGGGTGGAGGAGACGCTGCGCCTCGCATGCGCGATGGCGAGGGTGCCGCGCGGCAAGGTCGACAACCGAGTGGACGAGATGTACGCGGTGTTCCCTCGCCTCAACGAGCGCCGGACGCAGCTCGCGGGGACGTTGTCGGGCGGTGAGCAGCAGATGCTCGCCATCGCCCGCGGGCTCGTCATGCAGCCGCGTGTCCTCCTGATCGACGAGATGTCGCAAGGACTGGCGCCGACGCTGGTGCAGAGCTTGTTCGCGATCGTCCGGTCGCTGCCGGAGCAGGGCGTCTCGGTGCTGATCGTCGAGCAGTTCGTCACGCACGCGTTGGAGGTGGCGTCGCGGGCCTACGTGCTCGAGAAGGGCGAGGTGGCCTTCAGCGGCGATGCCGCCAAGCTCGCCAAGGACGAGGACTTCGTCAAGGGCAGCTATCTGGGCGAAGGCGTTGCCGACGCGGAGGCGGAGGTCGACTTCGCCGTCGAGACCGGCGACGAGATGGCGCTTCCGCCCGATCTCCTCAAGCTGATCGAGGAGCGGGCGGAGCGGGAAGGGCGCAATGCCGCCGAGGTTGCGCTCAGTCTGATTCGGGAAGCAATCCAGAGCCCCGCGCGGCACGCGAATGGCAAGGGGAATGGCAACGGAGGGGGTCCGTCGTGAACCGGACGATCGTGAAGCTCTGCGCACTCGGGGCGAGCTCGCTCGCCGCGACGGTGGCGCTGTTCGTCGCTCCTGCGTCCGCGACCCAGCCGGCCGGGAGCCAGTACGGCGTGGTCAACGCGACGGTCAACGCCGCGACGGATCACGAGATCCTCGGCAGCACCGCCTTCCCGAACTACGTGACGGGGGCGATCGACAACTACTACACGATGGCCCATTCGCACGTGGACAACTCTCCATTCGCGGAGGGGACGTCGAGCCCCGCCGACACCGGCCCGCTCGGCCAGACGGCCGCGGCCGGCAACTTCGCGCAGCCGCAGTACGCCGACGCCCGCTGGCCGGGGAAGGACTCCGGCAAGGCCACCTTCGGCAATCAGGGCGGCCCGTTTGCGGCCGCGAACGCCGTCAGCTACAAGGCGACGGCGGAGTCCTCCGAGGCTTCCAGCGCCTCGAGCAGCTCGAGCGGATCGGGCAGCGCGACCAAGATCGTCGCGCCGAAGGGATTCGCGAAGCGCCTCCGCGTCGCGCTCGCGGCATGGAAGGCGCGGTGGCTGGCGCCGCTCGGCCTGAAGAAGATCAAGGGCGTATCGATCTCGCTGACCCTGCCGACGGTGCCGACGGCGACGGTGAGCACGCCGGCCGTGACCACGCCGGGCGTGACCACGCCGAAGGTGACGACGCCGACCGTGACCACGCCGAAGGTGACGCCTCCCGGCAGCAAGTCGAAGTCCGGCTCGGGCTCCTCGTCGTCGGGGAGCGGCGGAGGAGTGCTCGAGTCGTCGAGCGTCGCGCAACTCGATCCGAAGAGCGGCGCCATCGTGACGAGCGGTCAGTCCAGCCTGAGCAGCGTGAACCTCGGCGGCCAGATCGTCCTCGACGGCATCAACGTCAGCGTGACGGTCACGAACAGCGGTAAGCCGACCGACAAGATTGCCGTCAACGTGGCCGATGCCTCGATCGGCGGCGTCCCGGTCACGATCAACCAGGACGGCGTGCAGGTGCAGGGGCAAGGCCAGAACCTTCCCTTCCAGCAGGCCGACGACGCGCTCAATTCCGCGCTCAAGCAGGCCGGGGTCCAGCTGTTCACCGTCGTGCCCGAGGTCAAGAAGAGCACCAACGAGGAGGCCGTCACCGCCAGCGGCGTGCATGTGCTGTTCACGCAGCCTGTCGACCAGTCGGGCGTCCCCGCTCAGTACGCCGAGCACATCCTCGGCGAGGTGTTCGTCGACTCGCTCGCCGCTCCGGCGGGCCCGGTCCCGAAGCTCAAGCTCTCGGGCTTCGTCGTCGGCGGCGGCACGACAGGCGTTGCGGGCAGCTCGGGTCTCGGCACCAGCGGAACGAGTGGATCCGCGTCGTCGACCTATGGGGGCTCGTCTCCCACCTCGGGCACCACCGGCACCGCCGCCTCGCAAGCCGCTCCGACCTCGTTCACATCGCTCTTGAGCAAGCCGGCCTGGCTGCTGATCGCCTATCTCGTCTGGCAGGCGATGGTGATCGGCACGGGCGCGAGCCTGTGGCGCTGGCGTCTGGGAGGCGCGTAGTGAGCGCGGTGGCATCCACGCGGGGAGCCGCCGGACGGCTGCTCGCGCCGCTGCGAGGGCGGGGTGACAGCTACGCCGTCTGTCCCGAGGACGGTTTCTGGTTCCGGCCGCTCTACACGAGCGGCAAGTGCCCGCTCTGTGGCGAGAAGGTCTCGAGCGGCGCACCGCGGCTGCCGCTCCTGCTCCGGGCCGACCGCTTCTTCCTGGCGATGGGAGCGCTCGCGCTCGTCTCGCTGGTCATGTGCGGGCTGGTGCTGTACCTGTTCTTCCGCTAGCTCAGCCGCTCAGCGAGATAGCGAATGGCAAGCGGATAGCGGTACTCGATCGCGCCGTGGCCGCCGTCGAAGAGCTCGAAGAAGACGTCCGTGATCCCGAGCGCCTCGAGCTCCTTTCTGAACGCCTCGGCGCCGAGGTCGAGGAAGAACTCGTCCTTGTTGCCGGCGTCGATGTAGATCGCGCGCATGCCGCGCAGCGCGTCGGCCCGCTCCCGCGCCATCCGAACGGGATCCCACGCCAGCCAACGCTCCCAGACGTCGTCCCGCAGCAGGCCGGTGTCGACGTCGAAGGGAAGGTCGATCGAGCCGTCCTCGTTCGCCGAGTAGCAGGCGGCCATCGCGTAGATGTTGAGGAGCGTGTGGTCGGACGGCTTCGTGAACGCCGGACGTGAGCGGAAGTCCTCCCAGAACTTGTCGAACGAGCCGTCGTAGCTGTCGCGCAGCCCGCGCGCCACGTCGGCGAAGTCGCGGAGGTAGCAGAGCTCGAAGAGCGCGTCGCCGGCGTGGGTGGCGAGGCCGCCGAAGACGTCCGGCCGCAGCATCGGCACGACCATCGCGCCGTAGCCTCCGCTCGACTTCCCCGTCAGGCCGCGGTGCGCCGGCTCCGCGAGCGTCCGATAGCGGTCGTCGACGAACGGCACGATCTCGTCGCAGAGGTAGCTCATGTAGCGGCCGGTGCCGGGGGAGTCGACGAACTGCGAGCCGCCGTAGGACGTCCACGCATCGACGAAGACGACGAGCGCCGGCGGACAGCCCTCCGTGCCGAACAGCCGGTCGACGAGCTCCGGCACATTGGGGCGAAACGCCGAGCGGTTCCCCCACATGTCGAGCTGACCTGTCATTCCCTGGATCAGGTAGATCGAGGGGAAGCTCCGCTCCGGCTCGGCCTCGTAGGCGGGCGGGCGATAGACCCAGAGCGGGCGGACGTGCGGGTCGCCGAGCGGGTTGCCGCGCAGCAACTCACTCTCGATCTCGAGCTCGTCGAGCCGGCCGATCATGTCGCGGGACCAGGGTTCCATGGGCCGCGGGTTCTATCAGGACGCGCCCCGGCGGCGCATGGCTACACTCAGCGCGATGGCCGAGTACGGGACGATGCGCGTCAAGAGCGGGCTCGCCGAGATGCTCAAGGGCGGCGTGATCATGGACGTCGTCGACGCCGAGCAGGCGAAGATCGCCGAGGCGGCGGGAGCCGTCGCGGTGATGGCGCTCGAGCGCGTCCCGGCCGACATCCGCCGCGACGGCGGCGTGGCCCGGATGTCCGATCCGGAGATGATCTCCGAGATCCAGGAGGCCGTGACCATCCCGGTCATGGCGAAGTGCCGCATCGGCCACTTCGCCGAGGCGCAGATCCTCCAGGCGCTCGAGATCGACTACATCGACGAGTCGGAGGTGCTGACGCCCGCCGACCTCGAGCACCACGTCGACAAGTGGCAGTTCACCGTCCCGTTCGTCTGTGGCTGCACGAACCTCGGCGAGGCGCTGCGGCGCGTCTCGGAGGGCGCGGCGATGATCCGGACGAAGGGCGAGGCCGGCACCGGCGACATCGTCAACGCCGTCACGCACATGCGCGCGGTCTTCGGCGGCATCCGGCGGCTCGGCTCGCTCCGCGAGGAGGAGCTCTACTCGGAGGCGAAGGAGCTGCGCGCCCCGTACGAGCTCGTCAAGTGGGTGGCGGAGAACGGGAAGCTTCCCGTCGTGACGTTCACCGCGGGCGGCATCGCGACGCCGGCCGACGCGGCGCTCTGCATGCAGCTCGGCGCGGACGGTGTCTTCGTCGGCTCCGGCATCTTCAAGTCGGGCGATCCGGAGCGGCGCGCGAAGGCGATCGTCGAGGCGGCGACGCACTACAAGGACGCAGAGATCCTCGCTCGCGTCTCCGCCGGCCTCGGCGAGCCGATGGTCGGCATCTCGACGCAGACGCTCGATCCGAGTGAGCTGCTCGAGACCCGCGGCTGGTAGCCCTGCGGCACTGGCCGCCCTCGCTCCCGGCCGGCGGAGCCGTCCTCCGCGAGGGCTCTCGCCGGAGCCGCAGGATCCCGCCTTTACTCCGTCCGGCCCGCGGGAGATGATCCGCCCGTGGCCGTGCGCGAGGTGAAGCCGATCTGGAACACGTCGACGTTCCTCGTCTACACGGGCGGGTTGACCGTGCTCGGCGGCGGGCTCGGCGCGCTGGCTTATCTCGCGACGCAGTTCCCCGGGCACGGCCAGCAGGCGGCCTGGGCGCTGCTGATCTTCGTCGCCCTCTTCCTCGTCGCTTACGCGCTGCGGCGTGCCGACCGCCCGATCGCGGCCGGGATTTTCGCGTTCATCAGCGTGATCGCGTGGGCCGCCCTCGTCGTGCTCACCTTCGAGTGGTGGGGATGGAACGGCGTCGATGCGTCGGAGACGCAGTGGTCATGGTCGGCGCTTGCCGCGATCTTGCTCATCCTCTTCGCCGCGTGGGATGCGAGGCGTCGTTTCCGCTTCCCGTTCATCCGGGCGATCTCGGCGCTCCTGTTCTTCGCCTTCGTCCTCCAGCTCATGCCGGCCGGCGGGAACTGGTCGGCGTTCTGGGCCCTGGTCGTCGGGCTCGCCTATCTCGTCGTCGGCAACGTCGTGGACAAGCCCTCGGCGTTCTGGCTCCATCTGGTCGGAGGCGGGTTGATCGGCGGCGCGATCATCTATTGGTGCCATACCACCGACTTCGACTATGCCGTCGTTTCCTTCGTGTCACTCGTGTTCGTCGTCTGGGCGTACTGGACAGGCCGGTCGAGCTGGGCGTTCTGGGGAACGCTCGGGTTCTTCATCGCGAGCATCCACTACCTGATCGGCTCGCCGACCTCCCTGGCGCAAGGAGCCTTTGGGCTCGGCTCCAGCGGGCTGTGCCACTCCGGTCCGCCTGGGGCGCCGCCCATGTGCGGCTCGAGCGGGCCGCAGATCAGCGGCTGGTCGTTCCCGCTCGCGTTCGGCCTGCTCGGTTTCTGGCTCGTGTTCCTCGGGATGCTCGGCAAGCGGCGCCGCCGGGCGGCTGTCGTTGTGACGCCAGCAGCTCCAGCGCCCGAATAGCTCCGATTACCATCGGGTTCAATGGAGCAGCCGCTCAGGATCGGCGTTCTCGCCGTGCAGGGGAACTTCCGCGAGCACGCGGCCGTGCTGCGCCGGCTCGGCGCGGAGCCGGTCGAGGTGCGGCTCCCCGGGCAGCTCGCCGAGCTCGACGGGCTGATCATCCCCGGCGGCGAGTCGACGGCGATCGGGCGGCTGATGAAGCTCTACGACCTCGACGACGCCGTGCGCGAGTTCGAGGGGCCGATCTTCGGGACGTGCGCAGGGATGATCGTCCTCGACCGTGACCATCTCGGCCTCGGCGACTACCGCACAGAGCGCAACGCGTTCGGCCGTCAGGTGCACAGCTTCGAGGCCGATCTCGACATCGGCGACGGAGACGAGTCGTTCCGCGCGGTCTTCATCCGGGCCCCGTGGCTGGAAGAGGCCGGGTCCGACGTCGAGGTGCTCGCGGCGGTCGACGGCCATCCGGTGCTGGCGCGCGAGGGCCGTCTCCTCGTTGCCGCCTTCCACCCGGAGCTGACCGACGACACGCGCGTCCACGAGCGGTTCCTCAACATCGTGCGGGAGGAGCAACGTGTCCGGGCATAGCAAGTGGTCGTCGATCAAGCACAAGAAAGGCGCCGCCGACGCGAAGCGCGGCAAGCTCTTCTCGAAGCTGACGCGCGCGATCATCGTCGCGGCGAAGGAGGGCGGCGCCGATCCGGCCGCGAACCTCGCGCTCCAGAACGCGATCGAGAAGGCGCGCTCTTACTCGATGCCGAAGGACAACATCGACCGGGCGATCGCGAAGGGCGCCGGCACCGACTCAGACGGAGAGGCCTACGAGACGATCGTCTACGAGGGCTATGGCCCGGCCGGCGTCGCGGTGATCGTCGAGGCGCTGACCGACAACAAGAACCGCACCGCCGGCGAGGTGCGCCACACGTTCGCGAAGAACGACGGCAACCTCGGCGGCGCGGGTGCCGTCGCCTGGCTGTTCGAGCGGCGCGGCGTGGTGCTGGTGCCGGCGGACGGCGCGGACGAGGACGAGCTGATGCTCGCCGCGGCCGAGGGCGGGGCGGATGACGTCTCGCTCGACGGCTCCTCCTTCGAGGTGCTGACCGCCGCGGAGCAGCTCGCCTCGGTGCGCCAGGCCGTAGCGGACGCCGACTTCGAGATCGAGTCCGCCGAGCTGACGATGCTCCCGAAGACCACGGTCGCCGTCGAGGACGAGAGCGAGGCGAAGAAGATCCTGCGTCTGATCGACCAGCTCGAGGACAACGACGACGTGCAGGACGTCTACGCGAACTTCGACATCCCCGAGCGGGTGCTCGAGCTTGTCGCCGGCTAGTTAGGAGACCTTGACGGTCTTCTTCGCCGTGGCCGTCTTGCCACCGGCGGTGACCTTTCCCTTGACGGTGTAGCTGCCCGGCTTCAGCGCGTGTGCCGGCTTCAGCGTGACCTTGCCGGGCACGGCGTGGGAGGCCTTCGCGAGCCGCTTCGTCTTCTTGAAGAGCTGGACGACGGCGGTGCCGTGTGTGCTTGAGGCGATCTTCGCGACGACGGAGTGCGCCGTCCCCTTCGCCGAGACGATGCGGATCGTCAGCGGGGTGCTGCCGCCACCGGAGGAGGTTGTCGTCGTCGGCGTGGTGGTAGTGGTCGGCGTCGTTGTGGTGGTCAGCGAGGTTGTCGTCGTCGGCGTCGTGGTCGTGGTCGGCGTCGACGTAGTCGTGGGCGTGGTGGTCGTCGTCGACGTCGTGGCTGTGGTCGTCGTGACCGTGCCGACGGTGAACGTATGCGTCATGTCCGAGTGCGCATCGCAGGAGTACGTGTACGTCCCGTCGGTGAGCGTGATGCTCGGGAACACCGTCTCGCCGGTACCGCTCAGCGTCGTCTTGAAGATCGCACTGCTGCTCGCGCTGCAGTGCGATGAGCCGGCGCAGAGGTGGAAGTTGTGGGTCGTCGCCCAGTCGGTGATGTCAAAGTCGTACGTTCCCGCTGGGATATTCGTCACTGCGACCCCGTTCAGGCTCAACGCCATGGTGTGGCTCGTGGGCGAGCCTGACGTGGCGACCGAGCCGGTCAACGTCCCGTCGATCGTCGTCCGTGCCCCGGCAGGCTTGGCGACGATCACGGCGCCGCCGATCCCGAGGCCGAAGACGAGCAGACCGAGTAGGAGGGTTCGCATCACGATCCGTCCTACGTGCGTCCGCGCAAATCGGATTTCCGCCGCGAAGGATCATCCGACCCGCTCCCTAACCTCTCCTCGTGAAGGTCATAGGCATCGACCCAGGGACGGCTGCGTGCGGGTTCGGGATCGTCCACGAAAGCGGAGGGCGCCTCAAGGGCATGGGCCACGGGTGCTGGTCGACGCCGGCCGGAGAGGACGTGGCGCTTCGTTTGAAGACGATCTACGACGGCGTGGCCGGGCTCATCACGGAGCACACGCCGGATGCGGTGGCGCTCGAGGAGTCGTACGTCGGCGCCGACGCCCGCATCGCGCTCTCCGTCGGACAGGCGCGCGGCGCCGTGCTCGTCGCGGCCGCCAACGCGGGAGTCGACTGCACCGAGTATGCGCCCGCCCGCGTCAAGCAGGCCGTGTGCGGCTACGGCCGCGCCGAGAAGGCGCAGATGCAGCGGATGGTGAAGATGATCCTCGGCCTCTCCGACATCCCGACCCCGAACCACGCAGCGGACGCGCTCGCGGTCGCGATCTGCCACGCGCTGTCACCGCCGCTGCTCAGGATGGCCACGGCATGATCGCGCGTCTCCGCGGCAAGCCCGTCGCGAACACGCCAGAGGGGCTCGTTCTCGATGTCGGTGGCGTCGGCTACCTCGTCGCGGCGACGCCAACCGCCGTCCGGCAGGCCGCCGACGCGGACGAGATCACCGTCGACACGTACCTCCATGTCCGCGAGGACACCCTGCAGCTCTACGGCTTCGCCGACCGCCAGGAGCGGGAGCTGTTCGTCCAGCTGCTCAGCGTGAGCGGCGTCGGGCCGAAGGTCGCGCTCGCGATCGTCTCCGGCTCGCCGGCGGCCGAGCTGCGGCGCGCGATCGTACGGGAGGACGCCGCCCGCTTCCAGGCGATTCCCGGGGTCGGCAAGAAGACGGCCGACCGGATCGTCCTCGAGCTGAAGGAGAAGCTCGGCGACCCGGCGCTCGCGCCGGCCTCGGAGTCCGGCGACGCGCACATCGTGGCGCGGGACGCGCTCGTCGAGCTCGGCTGGTCGCTGCTCGACGCCGAGCGCGCGCTCGCCGAGGTCGACACCGAGCTGCCACCGGAGGAACGCGTCCGGCTCGCGTTGCAGAAGGCCGCATGAGCGTAGGCTCGACGGAGCTCAAAAATGAGCGGAGGCGCCGACAGGCGCGGCGCCGGAGCGGGAAATGAGCAGTCAATTCCTGACGGCCGAGATCCGCGAGGACGAGGAAGAGCTCGAGCAAAGTCTCCGGCCGCGCCGGCTCGACGAGTTCGTCGGCCAGGAGCGTGTCAAGGAGCAGCTCGCGATCGCGCTCGAGGCGGCGAAGGGGAGAGGCGAGGCGCTCGACCACGTTCTCCTCGTCGGCCCGCCTGGGCTCGGCAAGACGAGCCTCGCGCACATCGTCCGCGAGGAGCTCGGTGTCGGCATCCGCGCTGTCGCCGGGCCCGCGCTCGAGCGCAAGGACATCGCAGCGATCCTCACCGCGGTCGAGGCGCGCGACGTCGTCTTCGTCGACGAGATCCACCGGCTCAGCCGGGCATCCGAGGAGATCCTCTATCCGGCGCTCGAGGACTTCCGGCTCGACATCGTGATGGGACAGGGGACGGCGGCGCGCACGCTGACGCTCGACCTGCCGCCGTTCACCCTGATCGGCGCGACGACGCGCACCGGCCTGCTCACCTCGCCGCTGCGCGACCGCTTCGGGATGACGTTCCGGCTCGACTACTACGAGGCCGGCCAGCTCGCCGCGATCGTCAGCCGCTCGGCGCGGATCCTCGGCGTCGAGATTGCCGCCGAAGCGGCGGAGGAGATCGCCGGCCGCGCGCGCGGCACGCCCCGCGTCGCGAACCGGATCCTGCGGCGCGTCCGCGACGTTGCCGAGGTGCGCCACGAGGGCGCGATCACGACGGCGATCGCGCGCGAGGCGCTCGACCTGCTCGAGGTGGACGAGGCCGGGCTCGAGCGACTCGACCGCGATCTCCTGCGCGCCATCGTCGAGAAGTACGACGGAGGCCCCGTCGGGGTCAATACGCTCGCAGCGTCGCTCGGCGAGGAGCCCGACACGATCGAGTACGTCTACGAGCCATACCTCCTGCAGCTCGGCTTCATCGCGCGCACCCCGCGCGGGCGCACGATCACGGCGCTCGGCCGCGCCCACGTCGGCGCTGCTTCGGCTGACGTCGTAAGCGACGAGACGCTGTTCTGATGCCGGAGTTCTGGACGCCGGTCGCCGAGCTGCCGCACGAGGCGTTCGTCGAGCGGCTCCACCGCGCGATCGAGTCCTTCGCGCAGGCGAACGGCGTCGAGAAGCCGCTCGTCGAGGTCGAGCTCGCCGACACGTCTCACTTCACGCTCGAGCGGATCGAGGCGGAGCCCGGCTTCGGCATGGTGACGCTCTACGTGGCGGAGACACGGGACGACGCGCCTGACGCGCTCATCGTCCCGATCGGCTCGCTGCGGCGGATCGAGCTGCGGACTGCGCCGGAGAAGAGCGAGAGCTTCGGCTTCACCGTCCCACCGGCCGCGTAGACGAGCCACGGCGCGACGAGCAGCGCCATCACGTCGAACCAGACGTAGCCGCTCGCGACGCCGCTCGGCGGGTTGCCGTCGGGAATCCCGAGCCCGGGCAGAGTCGTCGCCCAGCGCCATGTCCCGATCGACGTCCCGTACAGCTCGAGCGCCGCGACGACGAGGAAGACGCCTGCGTACGTCGCGCGCCAGCGCGAGCGCCAGAGGAAGATGAGCAGCAGCGGCACGCCGAAGGCGCCGGCGACATCGAGACGGGGCAGGACGGTCAGTCCTGCGATCCCCCAGCCGGCTGCGCCGGCCGCGGCAGCCCAGACGACGAGCCGTTTCGGCAGCGTGCGCGCGAGCGCGAGGCCGCTCAGGTAGACGAGCCCGTGCGCCGGCGGGATGAAGAGCGGCAGGTTGTGGAGGCGGTAGTGGTAGGCGCCCCAGATGAGCGAGCCCGTCACCTCCCCGACCGTCGCGAAGAGCACGACACCGAGCGCCTGCGCGCGGGCAAGAGGCGCGAGCGGGCGGAGCGCGGTGCCGAGGACCACGATCGTGAGGAGCCCGAGCCCGATCTGGGCGTCGTAACCGACCTGCGTGTCCACCGCCAGGAGCGCCGCCAGATACGCGGGCAGCGCCGCCGCGTACCAACGAGGGAGGTTCATGGCCGGTATTGGAGCTCGTGCCAGCTCGGGGTGGGGAGGAGCTCGAGCAGGGCGCGGCCGCCGTTCGTGTCGGCGTAGGTGAAGTCCTGGTCGTGGTCGTCCCAGCCGACCTCGAGCAGTCCCTCCTTGACGCGATGGTCGAGCCAGGCGCTGCGGAAGACGAGCTTCTTCAGCCAGTAGACGAGTGATTCGCCGCGCACGAGCGCGAGCGCGTCCCAGTGCTCCACGAGGTACTCGCCGAGCGCGCTGCGCGGCTCCCCGATTGCGTCTCGCTCGACGAGCTCCACGAGATCCGCGGTCTCGTCCTCGTCGAGCTCCGGCGCAGGCACGAGACCCAGCCGGACGGCCGCCGCGGTGACGCGCTCCTCGAAGTCGAGGCTGCTGAAGGAGAAGCGGTAGCCGAGGAACTCGACGACGTAGTCGTCGCCCGAGTGGTAGTTGCCGGCTGCCTCCACACTCGGAGCGTACCCTCCTGCTGTGCGGGCATTCCGCTATCCGGTCGCTCTGGTCGTCGTGCTCGGGCTCGTCGCGTTGACGGCGTGGCTGTTGTCCTGGCCGTTCACGAAGGCGGTCACCCTGGCGCCCGTGATCGTGATCGGCGGCGCGGCGGTGGTGGGGTTGATCTTGCTCTGGGGGAAGGTCGCGCTCGGCCAGCTGCGGGAGTCGCAACATCCGCGGCGCGTGCTCGCGTACTGGGTGATCGGGATCGCGCTACTCGTTCTCCTGAGCGTCCTCGGCGTCAAGCTCCCGCGCGAGGGCGGCTAGCAGGCGATCTACCTCCTCGCGAGTCGTATATGCGGCGACGGAGATGCGCAGGAGATCGTCGTTCGGCCCGGCGACGGGGATCTCGACGCGGTGGCCGGCGAAGAGGCGGTCGCTGAGATCGGGTGCGGGCCGGTGGAGGCGGACGCTCGCCATCTGCCCGAGCAGCTCGTCGGGCGCGAGCGGCTCGCTGCCGACGAGGTCGCAGAGCTCGTCGCGAGCCTGCCGGGTGAGGGTGCGGCAGCGGTCGCGGACCGCGTCCCAGTCCCGCGCCTCCTGAAAGGCGATCGCGTCCGGAACGGCGAGCCAGGCAGCCGGGTCGCGGGTCCCCTGCTTCTCGATCCGTTCTTGGAACGTGTTGCCGCCCTCGTAGCCCCAGCTGACGATCGCCGCGTCGACGCGCTCCTGAAACTCGGGGCGGACGTGGAGGAAACCGGCGCCTTTGGGGCTACCGAGCCACTTGTGCGCGTTGCCGCTGTAGTAGTCGGCGCCGAGCGCGGCGAGGTCGAGGGGGACATGGGCGGGTGCGTGGGCGCCGTCGACGATCGTCGTGAGGCCGAGCGCGCGGGCGTGGGCGACGATCTCCTCGACCGGGAGCACGATGGCGGTCGACGAGGTGACGTGGCTGACGTAGAGAACGCGCGTGCGCTCGGTCGCGTGGGCGAAGAGGGTCTCGACAAGCGTCTGTGGCCTGTCGAGCGGCAGCGGGATCGGCGCCCGGACGTAACTCGCACCGGTGCGGCGGGCGATCCACTCCCAGGCCATGTCGCAGGCGCCGTACTCGAGATCGGTGGCGAGGATCTCGTCGCCGGGCCCGAGGGGAAGCGAGCGGGCCGCGAGGTTGACGCCGGTCGTCGCGTTCGTGACGAAGGCGAGGTCGTCGGAACCGGCGTTGAGGTATTCGGCTAATGCCGTGCGCGCGGCGGTGAGGAGTTCGGGGAGGCGGCGCGCGAGGAAGTCGACGGGCTCGAGCTCGAGCTCGCGCTGGTAGGCCTGGTAACGCTCGAAGACCGGCCGCGGACACGCCCCGAAGGAGCCGTGATTGAGAAAGGCGACCTCGGGATCGAGCAGGAACTCGCGCCGAAGCGCGTCGGGGCTGGGGGCGGGCGCGGTCACGGTTGGCCTTTTTTACTCCATCCCGAGCCCCCACCCACCCAAAGGGACCGACGAAGCTTGCGGCTTCGCCGGTGACGCCCGGGTCGCGACTTTGTGCCAAAGGCGTGGCAATCGGGCTCGTGGCCTGTTTGCGGGCCGATTCCGTCCGCACCTCTCCGTAGCGTGGCTGCACGATGCACGACGGCACCTGGACCCTCGCCGACTGCCCGCCTGCCGCTCAGGCGGAGCTCGTTCGCGCGCTCGGAGTCTCCGATCTCACAGCGGCCGTTCTCGTCCGCCGAGGCTACGACGACCCCGCGGCGGCCAGCCTTTTCCTCGCGGGAGAGCAGCCGCCGCATGACCCGTTCCTGCTCGGCGACATGGAGACTGCGTGCGCGCGGCTATGCGCTGCCGTCGCGGAGGGACGCCGGATCTGCGTGCACGGTGACTACGACGTGGACGGCATCGCCGCCACAACGCTTGCCGTCCTGCTCCTGCGCGAGCTCGGCGCCGACGTCGACTGGCATCTGCCGAGCCGCTTCGACGAGGGCTACGGCGTCCGCAGCGACACCCTCGCACGACTCGCCGACGAAGGCTGCGGGCTCGTCCTCACCGTCGACTGCGGCATCACCGCCGACGCCGAGGTGGCGGAAGCGACGGCGCGCGGGCTCGAGGTGATCGTCACCGATCACCACCGTCCTGCCGAGCAGCTGCCGCAGTGCCCGATCGTCGCGACGCGACCGTCCGACTACCCCTTCCCCGAGCTCTGCGGAACGGGGGTCGTCTACAAGCTCGGCCAGGCGCTGTTCGGCGTCGACTCCGAGATCCCGAAGCGCCACCTCGACCTCGTCGCGCTGGCGACGATCGCCGACGTCGTGCCGCTCGTCGACGAGAACCGCTCGTTCGCGATCGCCGGCCTCCGCGCGCTCTCGCGCACCACCAAGCCCGGCCTACGCGCGCTCATGCAGGCCGCAGGAGTCGACCCCGCCGCGGTCGACGCCGGCGCCGTCGGCTTCCGGCTCGCGCCCCGCCTCAACGCCGCCGGGCGGCTCGGCCACCCGCGCGCGGCGCTCGAGTTGCTCCTGACCGAGGACGAGACCGAAGCCCGCCGCCTCGCCGCTTCGCTCGAGGACCTGAACCGCGAACGGCAGGCCGTCGAGGCCCGCATCCTCCGCGAGGCCATCACGCAGGTCGACGGGTGGCCGGCCGAGCTGCGCGGCCGCCGCGCCTACGCCGTTGCCGGCACCGACTGGCACGAAGGCGTCATCGGCATCGTCG